>NZ_JABJWH010000005.1 GCF_015265435.1 Alloalcanivorax profundimaris
GTAGGATGATTTCGGCGCCGGATCGCGGCTGAAGCCGCTCCTACGGGCACCTTGTAGGAGCGGCTTCAGCCGCGATCGCGCCACGCCAAGGAGAAACGAAATGATCGAATGGGACCTGCCGGACGTCCACGAACTGGAAGTGGTGGTGGCGCCGGAATCCATCGACGTGCTGGGCCACGTCAACAACACCGAGTACCTGCGCTACATGGAAAGGATCGCCTGGCAGCACACCCAGGTGCTGGGGCTGGGCTGGGACGAATACCAGCGCCTCAACCGCTGCATGGTGGCCCGCCACACGGAGGTGGATTACCTGGCCCCGGCCTACGAGGGCGAGACCCTGCGGGTGGGCACCTGGATCGTGGAGAATGACCAGCGCATCACCATCACCCGCCGCTACCAGATCGTGCGCGAACGCGACGGCCTGACCCTGCTGCGCGGGCGCACCAAGTGGGTGTGCGTGGCCCTGGATTCCGGCAAGCCGCGCCGCATGCCGCCGGAATTCCTCAGCGGCTATCAGGTCACCGCCCACGAATAAGGACTTCATGGAATGGACAATATTCAGGCGCTGATCCTGGCGCTGATTCAGGGACTGACGGAATTCCTGCCGATCTCCAGCTCCGCCCATCTGATTCTGCCGTCCCAGGTGCTGGGCTGGCCGGACCAGGGCCTGGCGTTCGACGTGGCGGTGCATCTGGGCACCCTGCTGGCGGTGGTGGTCTACTACCGCCGGGATCTGTGGGGCATGACCCGGGGCGCCGGCCAGGGCCTGGTGGAACGGCGCATGAACCCGGACCTGCGCCTGGGCCTGCTGGTGGTGCTGGCCACCATTCCGGCGGTGGCGGCGGGCTTCCTGCTCAAGGATCTGATCGAGAACGAGCTGCGCTCGGCGGCGGTGATCGCCACCACCACGGTGGTGTTCGGCGTCGCCCTGTGGCTGGCGGACGTGCTCGGCGCCCGCCGCCGGGGCGTGGACCAGGTGGGCGTGGGCAGCGCCCTGCTGATCGGCCTGGCCCAGGCGGTGGCGCTGATTCCCGGCACCTCGCGCAGCGGCATCACCATCACCGCGGCCCTGGCGCTGGGCTTCCGCCGCGAGGACGCGGCGCGCTTTTCGTTCCTGATGTCGGTGCCGGTGATCCTGGGCGCCGGCCTGCTCAAGACCAAGGACCTGATCGACAGCCAGCAGGCGGTGGATTGGGCCCACATGGCCCTGGGCGTGGCGGCGAGCGCGATCACCGCCTACCTGACCATCGTGTTCTTCCTGCGCCTGCTGGACCGGCTCGGCATGCTGCCGTTCATGGTCTACCGCCTGCTGCTGGGCGCCATTCTGTTTATCTGGTTCGTATGAGCGTGGCGGTGGGTTGCCTGCCCGGCGCCCCGGCGGTGGCCGGCGGCGAACCGGTGGCCACGGCGGACGAGGCCCGGGAGCGGGGCTTCGCCCTGGTGCTGGGCCCCGCCGGCGAGGACGGCGCCTTGTCCCTGTGGGACCCGGCGGCCCGGGCCACGCCCCTGAAAGTGGATTTTCTCGGCGGCCGCCAGGGCTACCGGCTGGCCGCCGAGCGCGCCCGCCACGAGCGCCTGATCAAGGCCCTGGGCAAGCCCCGGGACGGTATTGACCGGGTGCTGGATCTGACCGCCGGCCTGGGCCGCGACGCCGCCCTGATGGCCGCCGCCGGCTTTGCGGTGACCCTGATGGAGCGCCAGCCGGTGCTGCACGCGCTGCTGGCGGACGGCCTGGCCCGGGCCGCCGGCACCGACCTGGCGGCGCGCCTGACCCTGCTGCCCGCCGGCGAGGCCAGCCAGGCGGCCTTACCCGCCGGGCCCTGGCACGCGGTGTATCTGGATCCCATGTTCCCGACGCGGGCCAAGAGCGCCGCCGTGAAGCAGGACCTGCAGTGGCTGCAGACGCTGTGCGCTTATCCGGACGCGGAGGAAGAGGCGGCGCTGCTGGCCCTGGCTCGGGCCCAGGACGCCCGCCGGGTGGTGGTGAAGCGCCCCCGCAAGGCACCGCCCCTGGCCGGCGTGGCGCCGCACCACGGCCACGAGGGCAAGACCGTACGCTTCGATGTTTATATGCCGTTGTCGCCGTAGAGGCCGATCGCGACTGAAGTCGCTCCTACCGCCTCCATCCAACCCCGGCGCTGCTCATTTGCGGTAGGAGCGACTGGGCGGCATTCCGCTTCAGTCGCGATCCGCCCGGCGGCACTGACCGCGGACCGGCAGGCCTTGCGAACCCGCAGCGCCCGCCCTGCGTTTCTGCAACGGTGTTTTGAAGTTAGCTATTAACTATTCACTGTTAACTGTTCACTAAGGCGCGGCGGCCTATTTGCCCGCCTCAGTGCCTTTCGCCGGGTTGGCGTCCGCGGATTGTTCCTCTTCGGCGGTGCGGGCCAGGGCTTCCTCCAGCTGTGGCACCCGGGTGACGCGCTGGATCGCCTGGCTGATGTCCGGGCTGAGAATGCGCCGCGCCTCGTCGTCCAGGGCGCGCAGGTTGTCGCCGAAGTGCAGCTGGTCGTCGTCGTCCAGCCACACCAGCTCGGTGTCCAGCAGCTGGCGAATGAAGTTGCGCAGCACCACCTTGTCGAAGAACTCCGGTGAATTGAACTCGTAGAGCAGCGACAGCCGCTGGGCGGTGTGGTGGGCCAGGTCGCCGAGCTGGTCGGCGGTGAGCCGGCCGTCGCCGTACTGCACCAGCAGGCGGATGGTCAGGTAGTAGCGCTCCAGGGAGGGCATTACCGTCTGCCCCAGATGGGCGAGCATGTCCGAGGCGTGGGTGTGGATGGCGGCGCCGTGCAGGCAGTCGCCTTCCCGGTTCACCAGGCCGTGTTCCTCCAGCACCGTGGCGATGCGCTCCACCGCCGCGGTCAGGTCCTGGTCCTCGCGCCAGTGCAGGAAGTACTCGTTGCGGAAGAACGGGTAGAGCAGGGCGATCATGCTCTGCAGCACGTCCAGGCTGATGCTGCGGGCGTTGAGGAACAGCGAGCAGATCAGCCCGGGCAGGATGAACAGGTGCAGGCTGTTGTTGCGCACATAGGCCATCTGCAGGGCGGTCTTGGGGTCGGTGGTGACCACGTCGCCCAGCGGGTGGGCCACGCGGATCAGGAACTCGTGCTCCAGCCCGTATTCAATGATGGTCTCGGCGTCGGTCTCCGCCAGCCGGGCGGTGTCGCTGTAGGGCGCCTCGCCGAGCAGGGTGATGTAGAGCTGCAGCTGCTGGCGCAGCTGCTGCAGGTCCATGGTGTGCTTGGGCGTGGCCAGCAACGCCAGGCTGATCAGGTTCACCGGGTTGGCCACGGCGGCGGCGTTGATGCCGGTGACCACGTCGCGGCCCAGGTCGTTCACGGTGTGCTTGAACCAGTCCGGCGTGTCGTTGATGGCCAGCTCCTCGTTGCGCCAGCCCTCCCGGTGATCGTCCAGGTAGTCCACCAGCTTGATCGGTTCGCCGAAGTTCACGTGCACCTGGCCGAAGTGGCTGCGCAGCACCTTCAGGGATTTGACCAGACGGAAGATCGATTCCTTCTTCTTCTTGCCGCCGCCCAGCTCGCCCATGTAGGTGCCCGCCTCGATCACCTTCTCGTAGCCGATGTACACCGGCACGAAGGCGATCGGCTTGCGCGCGTCGCGCAGGAAACTGCGCACGGTCATCGCCAGCATGCCGGTGCGCGGCTGCAACATGCGCCCGGAGCGGCTGCGGCCCCCTTCCACGAAGTACTCGATGGAGAAGCCCCGGGTGGTGATGCTGTGCAGGTATTCGTAGAACACCGCCGCGTAGAGCGGGTTGTCGCGGAAGCTGCGGCGCATGAAGAAGGCGCCGCCCCGGCGCAGGATGGTGCCCACCACCGGCAGGTTCAGGTTGATGCCGGCGGCGATGTGCGGCGGCACCAGGCCGTTGCGGTAGACCACGAAACTGAGCAGCAGATAATCGATGTGGCTGCGGTGGCAGGGCACGTAGATCACTTCGTGGTCCCGGGCCACCTGGGTCAGGTGATCCAGGTTGTACAGGCGGATGCCGTCGTAAAGCCGGTTCCACAGCCAGTTCAGGAACAGCTCCAGGGAACGGATCACGGTGTGCGAATAGTCCGCGGCGATCTCCAGGGCATAGCCCCGGGCGCGGGCCATCACCTTGTCCTCGCTCTCGTTGTTCTCGGCGGCGGCCTCGGCGATCGCCTCGCGCACCGACGGTGCCTCCATGATGGCGTAGCTCAGGGTGCGGCGGTGGGACAGGTCCGGGCCGATGGCCGCTTCCTGCTGGCGGCGGAAATGCACGCGCAGAATGCGCGAGGTCTTGCGCACCACCTGGTCGTCGGAGCGGCACTGCTCCATCACCTGGCGCAGGGACACCGGCGAACTGAACTGCACGTACAGGTCGCGGCCCTGGGTCAGGATGATCAGGAATTTCTTGATCAGGCCCGGCGGCGACCAGTTGTTGGAGAAGATGATCCGCCACAGGGAGCTTTCCTTCTCCGGCTGGCGGCCCCAGAACACCGACACCGGCACCAGCTGCACGTCCAGATCCGGATTCTGCTTGAGCCCGGCCACCAGCCGCTGAAGCCGCGCCGGGGTGATCGCCCGGCGCTGTCGCGCCACCGACATCTCGCGCTTGTAAACGTGGAAATAGCTGCGCGACAGATGCTGCTTGCCCAGCGTCAGCGACGCCTTGGGCGCGCTCAGGCCCAGCCGCCGGGCCGCCTGGTCCGCCACCGCGGCGTCCGCCACGGAACGGTCGCGCAGCACGTACACCACGGGTTTGTTGGGATCCAGCTGCAGTTCCTCCGGGTCGCCGGGCAGTGCCCGGATCCGGGTGCACAGGCGCATGAACGCGCGGATCAGCAGGAAGAAGAGTCGGTCCAGTCCTAACCAGGGCGTCATAGGGGCCAAAATCGTGGCGAATGGACCGCCGATTCTACCTAAGGAGGGCGGTCTCGCGCACCACCGTATGTCGTACTGGCGCGCGGCTGGCACGGCGCCGGAGCCCGGTCTAGAATTCCGGCCTCAACGATTCAATACAGAACAAGGGGGAAGCCAGGTGTCAGAGCATCAGGCGGGGATTTTCGACCGCAGCTACACCCAGCATTTGTTTCTCGAGTACGCCCTCGGCGGCGGCCACGACAAGAATCGCATCCGCCGGGCCCTGCGCCAGGCCCTGGCCCTGGCCGGCGAGCGCACGCCGGTGCTGGTGGCCTTCGGCCCCGGGCTCTGGTCGCGCCTGTCCTCGGACTTTGATTTCCCCGCCTTCTACCTGGAGGGCCAGGTGCCCGCCACCCAGGGCGACCTGTTCGTCTGGGTGCAGGCGGACAACCGCAGCGACCTGTTCGACACCGGCCTGGCGGTGCACCGCCAACTGCGCGATGAACTGGCCCTGCAACTGGAGGTGGAAGCCTTCGTCTACCACGACCTGCGCGACCTGAGCGGCTTCGTCGATGGCATCGGCAACCCGGAAGGGGAGGCCGCCCGCCAGGCCGCCATCATCCCCGACCCCCATCCCGCCGCCGGCGGCAGCTGGGTGCTCAGCCAGAAATGGGTGCACGCCGGCCTGGAGGCTTTCCACGAAATGCCGGTGGCCGACCAGGAAAACGTGTTCGGCCGCACCAAGGCCGACGCCGTGGAATTCGACGACGAACGCATGCCGGACAACGCCCACGTGGGCCGCACCGACGTGGACCGCGACGGCGTGCCGCAGAAAATCTGGCGCCGCTCCGTGCCCTACGGCTCCACCACCGAGCACGGCCTGTATTTCCTCGCCTTCAGCTGCGAACTGGACCGCTTCGATTACCTGCTGCGGCGCATGTACGGCCTCACCGAGGACGGCGTCCGCGACCGCATGCTGGACTTCACCCACCCGGTGACCAGCTCCTGGTGGTACGCCCCCACCCGGGAGTGGCTGGCGGCGCTTTGAATTATCGGACGCGGCCGCCGACCTCCCCGCCACCGGCGTCGACCACTGCGCCTTCGGCGCCGCCGGGTCTGCCCGCCACGGCGCTCGCCCGCCGCCCGCCCAGGCCCTGGCTGGGCATCGCCCTGATGGCCGCTGGCGTCATGACCCTGCCGCTCATGGATGGCCTGGCCAAGTCCCTCAGCGAGCAGTACCACGTGGTCCAGGTCACCTGGGCCCGCTACCTGTTCCACTTCCTGCTGCTCGGCGCGCTGCTGCTCTGGCGCCTGCGCCCCCGGGACCTGATCCCCCGCCACCTGGGCATGCAAACCCTGCGCAGCGCCTGCCTGCTGCTCACCACCCTGGGCTACTTTGGCGCCCTGGCGTACCTGCCCATGGCCAACGCCCTGGCCCTGGTCTTCATCGGCCCCCTCGCCAGCACCGCCCTGGCGCCGCTGATCCTCGGCGAAAGCGCCGGCCCGCGCCGCTGGGTCGCCGTGGCGATCGGCTTCGCCGGCACCCTGGTGGTGATCCGCCCCGGCGTCGGCGCCTTCCACTGGGCCAGCCTGCTGGCCCTCGGCGCCGGCCTCAGCTACGCCTTCTACCAACTCACCACCCGCCGCCTCGCCGGCAGCGGCCGCCCCTCGGTAACCCTGTTCTACACCGCCGTGTTCGGCCTCGCCGTGCTCAGCCTGATCGTCCCCGCCACCTGGCGCGCCCCGGACCCCGCCGGCTGGGCCCTGATGCTGCTCATGGGCGCCATTGGCGCCTGCGCCCACTTCCTCATCATCCGTGCCTTCGAATACGCCGCCGCCCCCATTCTCGCCCCGGTGAGCTACATGGAAATGGTCTCCGCGGTCCTCATCGGCTGGCTCATCTTCGGCGACTTCCCCGACCCCTGGACCTGGCTCGGCATCGGCCTGATCACCGGCAGCGGCCTGCTGATTCTGGTTTGGGATCGGTAGGGGCGGGCTCGTTCAGGCTGGCGGGACCCTAATCCACCTTCCATTTGCTGAACATCTTGCGGAGCAGGAAGGGCGTCAGCTTGAGGCTGGCGCCGAGCCATTTCAGGGGGCCGCGGGGGAAGGCGAAGTGCAGGGCGTTGAGCAGGCCCCGGTAGGTGGCCTGGTCGAAGGGGTACCACCAGAGGTTGCGTTTGGCGGGGAGCCGGTCCCAGTTGATGACCTTGGCGTTGGTCATTTCCAGCAGGCCTTCCGGGCCGTGGGTGCGGCCGATGCCGGATTCCTTCCAGCCGCCCCAGGGGGCTTCGGAGAGGCCGTGGGTGTAGAGGTGGTCGTTGAGGGTGGTGACGCCGGTTTCCAGGCGGGCGGCGAGGGCGCGGCCTTTGCGGGTGTCGCGGGTCCAGATCGAGGAGGTGAGCGCCAGGTTGGAGGCGTTGGCGCGGGCGATGGCCTGTTCCGCGTCGGTGACCCTTTCCACGGCGACGATGGGGCCGAAGGTTTCCTCGCACACGGTGAGCATGGTGTCGTTGACGCCGGTGAGCAGGGTGGCGGGGAAGAAGTAGCCGTGTTCCACGTCGCCCACCGGTTGCGATTGGGCTTCGATGCGCGCGCCCTTGGCGAGGGCGTCTTCCAGGTGTTGTTGCACGGTGCGCAGCTGGCCTTCGGTGGTGAGGCTGCCGATGTCCACGGTGACGCCGTCGCGCTGGCCGGGGCCGTGGCGCAGGGCGCGGGTTTTCTTGGCGAGCAGGGCGACGAAGTCGTCGTAGGCGCTGTCTTCCACGTAGATGCGTTCCACGCCGCCGCAGCTTTGCCCGGCGTTCTGGTAGCCGGCCCAGGCGGCGCCGTTGGTGGCGCGCTCCAGGTCGGCGTCGGCGAGCACGATCATGGGATCGTTGCCGCCCAGTTCCAGGGACACCGGGGTGAGGGTTTGCGCGGCCTGGGCCATGAGGGT
The DNA here is from genome assembly GCF_015265435.1 of Alloalcanivorax profundimaris. GTDB lineage: Bacteria > Pseudomonadota > Gammaproteobacteria > Pseudomonadales > Alcanivoracaceae > Alloalcanivorax > Alloalcanivorax profundimaris. The sequence goes on from NZ_JABJWH010000005.1 coordinate 7,784, forward strand.
TTTGCCGGCGGGCACGCTGCCGGTGAAGAACAGCTTGTCGATGCCGTTCTCGAAGAAGGCGGTGGCCACTTGCGAGCCGGAGCCGACGATGTGCTGGAACAGGCCCTCGGGCAGCTCGCCGGCGTCGACGATGCGTTCGATGGCGCGGCCCACGGCGGGGGTGGCGGCGGCCACCTTGAGCAGCACGGCGTTGCCGGCCATCAGGCCCATGACGATTTCGCCGAAGGGGATGGAGAGCGGGTAGTTCCAGGGGCTGATGATGCCCACCACGCCCAGGGGCAGGTGTTCCACCGTGGTGCTTTTGTTGGCGAACAGCAGGTGGCCGCCGGGGCGCCGTTGGCGGGCCAGCACCTTGCCGGCGTGTTTGCCGTACCAGTTGCAGGCGAGGGCGCAGGGCAGTACTTCCGTGGCCAGGGCGTCGACCCGGGTTTTGCCGTTGCTGTCGCTGACGATGGTGGCCAGGTCGTCGGCGCGGTCGACGATGTAGTCGCGCATCAGGCGCAGGTGGCGGGCCCGTTCCTTGAAGCTCTTGGCGGCCCAGCGGCGTTGGGCGGCGCGGGCCTTGGCGAGGCGGGCGGGCAGAGTGGCCAGGTCGGTGTGGTTGAGTTCGGCCACGGCGGCACCGGTGGCCGGGTTGTAGTCGGTGAGGGTCTGTTCGGCGGTCATGGAACACTCCCGTTGGCGGAGGGCGGCAAAGGCGCCAGCAGAGCATAACGCCGGGCGCTCTGGAATGGCGAGCCGGCGGCGGGCGGCGGCGCCGGCGTCAAAGGCGCCGGGGGCGGCTGGCGCGGGGTGCGCGGGCTTGCGATACTCGCGGCATCGAAGGAAGAGGACGACGAAGCCGATGGTTGAAGAGTACAACTACGTTCAGTGGGCGCCGCTGGCCGGGACCTGGATTCTGGTGTGCACCCTGTTGAGTTTTTTGATCGCACGGCACAAGGGGATGAAGCCTTTGGTGCCCACCGTGGCCGGGTTCGTGGCGGCGTTTATTCCGATCGTGGGGCTGATTTATCTGTTTGTGCTGGGGATGCGGGAGACGCCGGGGCGCGGTAAAGGATGAGGTGCCGGTAGAGGGTATCGCGACTGGGCGGCACTGCGCTTCAGCCGCGATCGTCGTCAGGTGAGCAGGTTCTCGAGGACGCGCCGGTAGACGTTGGTGAGAGCGTCCAGTTCGGCGATGTCGGTGTGCTCGTCCACTTTGTGGATGGTGGCGTTGACCGGCCCCAGCTCCACCACCTGGGCGCCGGTGGGGGCGATGAAGCGGCCGTCGCTGGTGCCGCCGGCGGTGGACAGTTCGGTGTCCCGGCCCAGGCCGTCGCGGATCGCCGCCACGGTGGCGTCCACCAGGGCGCCCCGGTCGGTGAGGAAGGGCTGGCCGGAGAGCTTCCACTGGATTTCGTAATCCAGGCCGTGCTTGTCCAGGATCGCCTCGGTGCGCCGGCGCAGTTCGTCCTCGGTGAGCTCCGTGGAGAAGCGGAAGTTGAACACCACTTCGCAGGTGCCGGGGATCACGTTGGTGGCGCCGGTGCCGGCGTTGAGGTTGGAGATCTGGAAACTGGTGGCCGGGAAGAAGTCGTTGCCCTGGTCCCACTCGGTGGCGGCCAGCTCCGCCAGGGCGGGGGCGGCGTCGTGCACCGGGTTGCGGGCCAGGTGCGGGTAGGCTACGTGGCCCTGCACGCCTTTCACGGTGAGCACGGCGCCCAGGGAGCCGCGCCGGCCGTTCTTGATCACGTCGCCCACGGTGTCGGTGGAGGAGGGCTCGCCCACCAGGCAGTAGTCGATGGCTTCGTCCCGCGCCTGCAGGGTTTCCACCACCTTGACGGTGCCGTTCACCGAGGGGCCTTCCTCGTCGGCGGTGATCAGGAAGCCGATGCTGCCGGCGTGGTCCGGATGGGCCGCCACGAACTCCTCCACCGCCACCAGCATGGCGGCGATGGAGCCTTTCATGTCGGCGGCGCCGCGGCCGTAGAGCAGGCCGTCGTGCTCGGTGGGCTGGAAGGGGGCGAAGCGCCAGGCGCTGGTGTCACCGGTGGGCACCACGTCGGTGTGGCCGGCGAACACGAACAGCGGGCCGGCGTCGCCGCGCCGGGCCCAGAGATTACGCACTTCCTCGAACCACAGCGTCTCGCACCGGAAACCCAGGGCTTCCAGTTTTTCCATCATCCAGTCCTGACAGCCTTCGTCCTCGGGGGTGACCGAGGGGCGGCGGATCAGTTCCTTGGCGTAATCCAGCGTTTTGCTCATCAGTTGTGCTTGTGCAGCTCTTCGTTGAGGGCGATGGCGCTCTTGTTGGTCTGGCACTGCACGGCGCCGTTCACCGAGTTGCGGCGGAACAGCAGGTCGGACTGGCCGGCCAGGTCGCGGGCCTTGACGGTGTCGGCCACCTTGCCGTCCTCGTCGAGCACTTCCACCTTGGTGCCGGCGGTGATGTAGAGGCCGGCTTCGATGGTGCAGCGGTCGCCGAGCGGAATGCCGGTGCCGGCGTTGGCGCCGAGCAGGCAGTTCTCGCCCAGGGAGATGATGATGTTGCCGCCGCCGGACAGGGTGCCCATGGTGGAGGAGCTGCCGCCCAGGTCGGAGCCCTTGCCCACGAACACGCCGGCGGAGATGCGGCCCTCGATCATGCCCGGGCCTTCGGTGCCGGCATTGAAGTTGATGAAGCCTTCGTGCATGACGGTGGTGCCTTCACCCACGTAGGCGCCCAGGCGGATGCGCGCGGTGTCGGCGATGCGCACGCCGGCGGGCACCACGTAGTCGGTCATCTTGGGGAACTTGTCGACGCTGTTCACTTCCAGCAGGCCGCCGTTGAGGCGCGCCAGCAGCTGCCGCTCGGGCAGTTCGTTCAGGTCGATGGCGCCTTCGTTGGTCCAGGCCACGTTGGGCAGCAGCGGGAAGATGCCGCTGAGCACCACGCCGTGGGGTTTGACCAGACGGTGGGAGAGCAGGTGCAGCTTGAGGTAGGCCTCCGGGGTGGAGGCGGGCTCGGCGTCGGTTTCCAGGATGGTGAGCACCACCGGGCGGTCGCTTTCCTGGAACGCCACGGCGTAGCTGGCTTCGTGCTCGAAGCCGGCCTCGCGCCATTCCCGGGCGAGGTGCTGGATCTGCCGGTGGGTGAGCTCCAGGGCCGCGTTGCCGCCTTCGTAGCCCACTTCCTCGCGGACCACCTCCACCAGTTTCGGGTCCGGTTTGAGGTAGGGGTCCGGGTAAAACACTTCCAGCCAGTTCTCGTCGCGGTTTTTGCTGCCGCAACCCAGGGCCATCGCGAAAATCGTGCTCATGTCATTCTCCCTGAATCAGTGCCTTCCACTCGTCGGCGTTGAAGCCGGCGCGCAGATGTTTTTCGGTTTGCAGGATCGGTCGCTTGATCAGCGACGGGTTGGCCAGGGCCTGTTCGGCGGCGCTGTCGGTGTCCATGTTCTCGCGCACCTCGGGGTCGAGCTTGCGCCAGGTGGTGCCGCGCCGGTTGATCACCGTGTCCCAGCCCAGTTCCGCCATCCATTGACGCAGATGGTCCTCGGGCACGCCGTCCTTGCGATAGTCGTGGAAATGATAATCCACGCCCTGTTCGTCCAGCCACTTCATGGCCTTCTTCATGGTATCGCAGTTCTTGATGCCGTAGATGGTGGTCGCCATGGTTACAACCTTTCAATCAGGGCGCGGATGCGGCGCGCGCCCTCGATGCATTGGTCCAGTTCCGCCACCAGGGCCAGGCGCACCCGGTTCTTGCCCGGGTTGCGACCGTCCACGGCGCGCGACAGATAGCGGCCGGGCAGCACGGTGACGTTTTCCTCGGCCTTGAGCCGGCGGGCGAAGGTTTCGTCGTCCACCGGCGTCTTGGGCCACAGATAGAAGCCCGCGTCCGGGGCGGATACCTTAAGTGGCTCGCCGAGAATGTCCAGCACCGCGTCGAACTTGGCGTTGTAGAAATCGCGGTTGTCCTGAACGTGGGCTTCGTCGTTCCAGGCGGCGACGCTGGCCAGCTGGTGGTGCACGGGCATGGCGCAGCCGTGGTAGGTGCGGTAGCGCAGGAAGCGCGCCAGGATGTCGGCGTCGCCGGCGACGAAGCCGGAGCGCAGCCCGGGCAGGTTGGAGCGCTTGGACAGCGAGTGGAACACCACGCAGCGGCGGTAGTCGTGGCGGCCCAGTTCGGCGCAGGCCTGCAGCAGCCCCGGTGGCGCCTGGTCCCGGTAGATTTCGGAGTAGCACTCGTCGGAGGCGATCACGAAGTCGTATTTGTCGGCGAGCTGGATCAGCGCCTTGAGCTGCGCCTTGGTGAGCACGGCGCCGGTGGGGTTGCCCGGCGTGCAGATGAACAGCAGTTGGGTGCGCCGCCAGACGTCCTCGTCCACGGCGTCGAAGTCCGGCTGCAGGCCGCTGGCCTGGGTGCAGGGCAGATAGACCGGCTCGCCGCCACCGAGCAGAGCGGCCCCTTCGTAGATCTGGTAGAAGGGGTTGGGCATCAGCACCAGCGGGTCGCGGCTGCGGTCGAGCAGGGCCTGGGCGAAGGCGAACAGGGCCTCCCGGGTGCCGTTCACCGGCAGTACCTGGTGGTCGGCGTCCACGCTCTCCAGCTTGAAGCGCCGGGTCAGCCAGCCGGCGATGGCCTGGCGCAGCTCCGGCAGGCCGGCGGTGGCCGGGTATTTGGCGAGCAGGGCGGTATTGTCGCGCAGGGCCTGCTGCACGAACGCCGGCGAGGGGTGCTGCGGCTCGCCGATGGACAGGGCGATGGGCGGTTTGTCCGCCGGCGTGACGCCGGCGAACAGGGCGCCGAGTTTTTCAAACGGATACGGGTGCAGCCGTTCCAGATCGGGGTTCATGGTGTTCCTTGTCAGGGCCTAAATGGTGACGGACAGGGTGTCGTTCTTGCTGCGGTCGTCCAGCTCGCGGACCAGGGTGTCGCGCAGGCGCTCGCACAGTTCCGGGTCGGACACCGGCTGGCCGTCCAGGTCGGTGATGAAGAACACGTCCTCGGCTTTCTCGCCCAGGGTGGCGATGCGGGCGTTCTGCACCAGCAGCTCGAATTGCACGAAGATGCGGCCGATGTGCGCCAGCAGGCCGGGGCGGTCCAGGGTCTGCACGTCCACCACGGTGCGGTCGTTGACGATGTCGTTGCTGATGGTGACCTGGGTGGGCACGTCGAAGTGCTTGTTGCGCCGGGGCATGCGCCGGCTCACCGTGTTGCCGAAGTGCTCCGGCTCCTTGAGGGTCTCGGTGAGGGTCTTGCGGATGTGTTCGATGCGCGGCCAGTCGTCGCCGATCGGCGTGCCGTTCTCGTCGAGCACGATGTAGGTGTCCAGGCTGAAGCCGTCGGCGCTGGTGATAATGCGCGCGTCCATGATGGTCAGGCCGAGGCTGTCGATGGCGTTCACGGTGGCGGCGAACAGATTGCGGGTGTCCGGCGTGTAAATGAAGATCTGCGAGCCGCCTTCCAGGTTGCCCGGGCTGGTTTCCGATTCGCGGATCAGCACCAGCGGGTCCTGGTCGTTGGTGCGCTCCAGCAGCGCCTCGGTGTGCCAGGCGATGTCCCAGGGGGTTTCGCGCAGGAAGTACTCGTCGCCGATGTTGGCCCACAGGGCTTCGATGGCTTTCACGTCGTGGTCGCGCTCGGCGAGCAGCTTGAGGGCCTCGTCCCGGGTCTCGTCGATCCAGTCCTGCTTGTCCTGGGGGTTGTTGAGCCCGCGGCGCAGGGCGCGCTTGGTTTCCATGTACAGCTGGCGCAGCAGGGAGGCGCGCCAGGAGTTCCACAGCGCCGGGTTGGTGGCGTTGATGTCCGCCACAGTGAGCACGTAGAGGTAGTCCAGGTGCACCAGGTCGCCCACGGTGCGGGCGAATTCATGCACCACGTCCGGGTCGGAGATGTCCTTGCGCTGGGCGGTGACGCTCATGGTCAGGTGGTTGCGCACCAGCCAGGCGCACAGCTTGGCGTCCCAGTTGGTCAGGCCGTGGCGCTGGCAGAAGGCGATGGCGTCGTCGGCGCCCAGCTCGGAGTGGTCGCCGCCGCGGCCCTTGGCGATGTCGTGGTAGAGGCCGGCCACGTACAGCAGCTCCGGCTTGGGCAGGCGGTAGTACACCTCGCAGGCCACCGGAAACTCATCGCGCATGTTTTCGTAGCGCAGCCGGCGCATGTTCTTGAGCACCAGCAGGGTGTGCGCGTCCACGGTGTAAATATGGAACAGGTCGTACTGCATCATGCCGATGATGCGGCCGAACTCGGGCAGGTACTTGCCGAGGATGCCGTAGCGCTTCATGCGGCGCAGCTGGGTGAACAGCGCGTGCGGGCTGCGCAGCAGCTGCATGAACAGGCCGGTGTTGGCCGGGTCGTTGCGGAAGTCGTCGTCGATCAGCCGCCGGCAGTGGATCAGCTCGCGCACGGTGGCGGCGCGGATGCCCTTCAGATCCGGGTTCTGGGCCATCAGCACGAAGGCTTCCAGCAGCGCCGAGGGGTGCTCGCGGAAGGTGTCCGGGGCGCCCATTTCCAGGTAGTTATTGCGCACCTGGAAGCGGCGGTTGAGCGGACGCACCTGTTCCGGCTCGCCGGCGCGCAGGATCGCCTCGTCGAACAGCTGCAGCAGCATGTCGTTGAGTACCGACAGGGCCAGCGCCGCCCGGTAGAACTCCTTCATGAACAGTTCCACCGCCAGGTTGGCGTTGGAATCCCGGTGGCCGAGGCGCTCCGCCAGTTGCCGCTGATGATCGAACAGCAGCCGGTTCTCGTTGCGGCCGGTGAGCGAATGGAGCTGCCAGCGTACCCGCCACAGATAGTCCAGGCAGCGGGTCACGGCGTCGAACTCGACGCGGGTGATGAAGCCGGCTTCCACCAGCGCCTCCAGGCTGTCGCCGCCGAAGTGGCGCTTGGCCACCCAGGCGATCATCTGCACGTCGCGCAGGCCGCCGGGGGCGTTCTTGATGTCCGGTTCGAGATTGTATTCGGTGTCGTTGAACTTGCGGTGGCGGGCGGTCTGTTCTTCCCACTTGGCGGCGAAGAAACGGTCCGTGGGCCACATGCGGTCCGGGCCGGTGCGCACCGCCAGGTCCTCGCGGACCCGGTCGTCGCCGGCCAGGGTGCGCGCTTCCATGATGTTGGTGGCCACGGTGATGTCCTGGCCGGCCAGGTTCTCGCATTCGTCCAGGGTGCGCACGCTGTGGCCGATTTCCAGGCCGATGTCCCACAGAAAGGCGACGAAGCCTTCCAGGGCGGAGCAGGCGTCCTGGGCCGGGGTGTCGCGGAACAGCACCATCAGGTCCACGTCGGAGTGCGGGTGCAGCTCGCCGCGGCCGTAGCCGCCCACCGCCACCAGGGCCACGTCCGCGAAGTCATCCAGGCCGAACAGGGACCAGGCCGCCACCAGCACCCGGTCCACCAGATCGGCGCGGCCATGCACCAGGGCCTCGATGGGCACCCGGTCGAAGGCCTGGTCCAGGCGCGCCTGGCCCTCCTCCAGGAAGTCGCGGGCGCGCTGGCCGGGCTGGTCGCTGTCGCGCAGGGCGGCGAGCAGCTGTTCGGGGCTGAGCGGGGGCGTCAAATCCTGGGGCGTCAAATCCATGGTGGCGGCGTCGCGTCCTTATCAGTAAAGGTCGGTTTCTTCCTGGCGGGCGGTGAGCACCTCGTAGCCATCGGCGGTGACCGCCAGGGTGTGCTCCCACTGGGCGGACAGCTTGCGGTCCTTGGTGACCACGGTCCAGCCGTCGGGCAGCACCTTGTTGGCGGCCTTGCCGGCGTTGATCATCGGCTCGATGGTGAACACCATGCCTTCCTGGAGTTCCAGGCCGGTGCCGGGCTTGCCGTAATGGAGCACCTGGGGCTCCTCGTGGAACACCTGGCCGATGCCGTGGCCGCAGTACTCGCGCACCACGGAGAAGCGCTCCGCCTCGGCGTGTTTCTGGATGGCGTGGCCGATGTCGCCCAGGCGCACGCCGGGCTTGACCATGCGGATGCCGGTGAGCATGCATTCCCGGGTGGTCTCCACCAGGCGCCGCGCCAGCACCGAGGGCTCGCCCACGTAGAACATCTTGCTGGTATCGCCGTGCCAGCCGTCCTTGATGACGGTGACGTCGATATTGATGATGTCGCCCTTCTTGAGGGCCTTCTTGTCGCTGGGAATACCGTGGCAGATCACATGGTTCACGGAGGTGCACACGGACTTGGGGAAGCCCCGGTAGCCCAGGCAGGCGGGAATCGCGTCCTGCTCGTTGACGATGTGGTCGTGGCAGAGCCGGTCCAGTTCCTCGGTGGTGACCCCGGGCCGCACGTGCTCGCCGATCATTTCCAACACCTCCGCCGCCAGGCGGCCGGCTTCACGCATCTTGGCGATGTCTTCCGGGGTTTTAATCGTGACATTCATGTTGATCAGGGAAACTCCAGCGTTTTCAGTGGCTTGGGTGGCCAGAAAGCGGGTGTCGGCCGGGGACTGTATACCGCTTTCTCGTTGCCCGTGACAGGCGGCTGTGGTATAAAGCGCGCGCTTTCGTCGCTCCCCGGTGGGCAGGCCCCGTGAAGCGGTGCGCCATTGTACCCGCTGGGGATCGGCGAAGGGAAATCACACACACGCTCCGTCACATGGCTCCGGGTGCCTTTTCTTCCCAGGAAGAAGGGTTGGGTCATGCGGGAGCGTGGAGGCCTAACCCAGGAGAGAAATCATGAGCGTCAACATGCGCGATATGCTGAAGGCCGGCGTGCACTTCGGCCACCAAACCCGTTACTGGAACCCGAAGATGAAACCCTACATCTTCGGCGCCCGGAACAAGATCCACATCATCAATCTGGAAACCACCCTGCCGCTGTTCACCGACGCCCTGTCGTTCCTGAACAAGCTGGCGGCCAGCAACAACAAGATCCTGTTCGTCGGCACCAAGCGCGCCGCGCAGAAGGCGATCCGCGAGGAAGCCAAGCGCTGCGGCATGCCCTACGTGGATCACCGCTGGCTGGGCGGCATGCTCACCAACTGGAAGACCATTCGCCAGTCCATCAAGCGTCTGCGTGATCTGGAAGCCCAGGAGCAGGACGGCACCCTGAACAAGCTGACCAAGAAAGAGCACCTGATGCGCCAGCGCGAGATGGACAAGCTGGAACGCTCCATCGGCGGTATCAAGGAAATGGGCGGCCTGCCCGACGCTCTGTTCGTGGTGGACGTGGACCACGAGGACATCGCTGTCCAGGAAGCCCGCAAGCTGGGTATCCCGGTGGTGGCCGTGGTGGACACCAACTCCAACCCGGACGACATCGACTACGTGATCCCGGGCAACGACGACGCCATTCGTGCCATCCAGCTGTACGTGAAGGCGGCCGCCGATACGATTCTGGAAGGCCGTGAATACGCCCAGACCCAGGGCGGTGGCGACAGCGAGTTCGTCGAGGTGGAAGGCGCCGAAGGCGAAGCCGCCAGCGAGCAAGCCGAAGGCTGATCACGCCGGGGCGGGCCGGGCCCGCCCCGAACGCATTCCCGAATTCAAAGTTTCAAGAGGTTAAGCATGGCTGCTGTAACTGCTGCAATGGTGAAAGAGCTGCGCGAGCGCACCGGGCTCGGCATGATGGAGTGCAAAAAAGCGCTGGTGGAAGCGGATGGCGACATCGAGAAAGCCATTGACGACCTGCGTAAGTCCGGCCAGGCGAAAGCCGCCAAGAAAGCCGGCCGCACCGCCGCCGAAGGTGCCGTGGTGGTGGCGTCCTCCGACGACAACAGCCGCGCGCTGATGGTGGAAATCAACTCCGAAACCGACTTCGTGGCCCGTGACGAGAACTTCCTGGGCTTCGCCAACAAGGTGGCCGGTGCCGCCCTGGACGCGGACGAAGTGGACGCCGCCAAGATCGCCGAGCTCAAGCTCGAGGACGGCGCCTCCGTGGAAGAGGCCCGCCAGGCGCTGGTGCAGAAAATCGGTGAGAACATCCAGGTGCGCCGCGCGGTGCGTCTGAACGTGGCCGATGGCCGCGTCGGTTCCTACGTGCACGGTGGCAAGATCGGCGTGCTGGTGGCCCTGTCCGGCGGCGACGCCGAGCTGGCCAAGGACGTGTCCATGCACGTGGCGGCCGTGGCGCCGATGGTGGTCAAGTCCGACCAGGTGCCCGAGGACGTGCTCGAGAAAGAGCGTGAAATCATCCGTGCCCAGCCGGACATGGAAGGCAAGCCGGCGGAAATCGTCGAGAAAATGCTCGGCGGCCGCATCAACAAGTTCCTCAAGGAAGTCAGCCTGAACGATCAGCCGTTCGTGAAGGACCCCAACACCACCGTGGGCAAGCTGGTGCAGGACGCCGGCGCCGAAGTGGTGGCCTTCGAGCGCCTGGTGGTCGGCGAGGGCATCGAGAAGGAAGAAGTGGACTTCGCCGCGGAAGTGATGGCACAGGCGAAGCAGTAGCCCGCTGGGCTTGGCTTTGTCGCGCTGCTGCGCAAGAACGCCTTGTTGGCCTGCCCAGCAAGGCGTTTTTTTCGGCCGGTCGGGACCGCTGTAAGGGCGGCCGGGCGGCATACCGGGCGGGGGAACGGGCCAAATCGGCGCGATGCCTTGGCTTGACCGTCCCCAAATGGTTTCATTAACCGCCGGCGGCATGCCGGCGGTCGGAAAAACGGCGGGTATTCATGAGTGGCGGAGATCAAGAGATGGCCAAGAACAAGGAGCGCTCGCCGCGCTACAACCGTATTCTGCTGAAGCTGAGCGGTGAGGCGCTGGCGGGCGAGGAGGGGTTCGGCATCGACCCCCGGGTGCTGGACACCCTGTCACTGGAAATTGGTCAGCTGGTGGGTATCGGCGTGCAGGTGGGCCTGGTGATCGGCGGCGGCAACCTGTTCCGCGGCGCCGCCCTGCAGACCGCCGGCCTGGACCGGGTGGCCGGTGACCACATGGGCATGCTGGCCACCGTGATGAACGGCCTGGCCATGCGCGATGCCCTGGAACGCTCCAATATCCGCACCCGTCTCATGTCGGCCATTCCCATGAGCGGTATCGTGGAGCATTATGACCACCGCAACGCCAACCGGCATCTCAAGAACGGCGAAGTGGTGATTTTCTGCGCCGGCACCGGCAATCCGTTCTTCACCACGGATTCCGCGGCCTGCCTGCGCGGGATCGAGATCAGCGCCGACGTGGTTCTTAAGGCCACCAAGGTGGACGGCGTCTACAATGACGATCCGGTGACCAATCCGCAGGCCGAGAAATACGATCGGTTGACCTACGACGAGGTCATCGACCGCAAGCTCGGCGTCATGGACCTGACCGCGATCTGTCTGTGCCGTGACCACGACATGCCGTTGCGCGTGTTCAACATGAACAAACAGGGCGCTCTGCTGAGCCTGATGCTGGGCAGCAGCGAGGGCACCCTGGTGGAAGCAGCCAGCGAGGAAGAAAGGTGATCGAGGACATTCAGAAAGACGCCCAGTCACGCATGAAGAAGAGCCTGGAGTCGCTCGACTCGGCGCTCAAGAAAACCCGTACCGGGCGGGCCCACCCGAGCCTGCTGGACGGAATTCACGTGAGCTACTACGGGTCCGATACGCCGCTCAATCAGGTGGCCAATATCTCCGTGGAAGAGGGCCGCACCCTGATCGTGTCGCCGTTCGACAAATCCCTGGTTCCGGATGTGGAAAAGGCGATCATGACCTCCGATCTGGGGCTCAATCCCTCCACCGCCGGCACCGTGATTCGCCTGCCGCTGCCGCCGCTCACCGAGGAAACCCGCAAGGGCCTGGTGAAGCACGTGCGCGCCGAGGGCGAGAACGCCAAGGTGGCGATCCGCAACATCCGCCGCGACGCCAACGGTGACTTCAAGGACCTGCTCAAGGAGAAGGAAATCTCCGAGGACGAGGCCCGGCACGGCGAGGAACAGATCCAGCAGCTCACCGACAAGATGGTGGCTGAAGTGGACCGCATGCTGAAAGTGAAGGAAGAGGAGTTGATGACGGTATAAGCGGGCAGGGCGCAGCGCCCGCTCCGGCCGTTGTCCGAATACACTGAACGGTGATATCGGGATGCCGCTTGCGGCAGCCCGATCTTTTTTTATGGACGATAAGACACCCGACTCTTCCGCGCCGGACATCGACAGTCACCGGGGCGCCATGCCCCGGCATCTGGCGATCATCATGGACGGCAACAACCGCTGGGCGCGCCGCCGCGGCCTGCCCGGCGCGGACGGGCATCGCGCCGGCGAACGCACCGTGCAGAAGGTGATTCGCCGGGCCGCCCGCCACGGCGTGGAAGTGGTGACCCTGTTCGCTTTCAGTTCCGAAAACTGGCGCCGCCCCGAGGATGAGGTGAACCACCTCATGGGGCTGTTCGTGAACGCCCTGGGCGAGCGCGTCGACGAGCTGCACGGCAACGGCGTGCGGCTGCGTTTCATCGGCGACCGCGATGCCTTCGCGGAGCCGCTGCGCGCCGGCATGGCCGAGGCCGAGGCGCGCACCGCCGGCAATGACCGCATGACCCTGGTGGTGGCGGTCAACTACGGCGGCCAGTGGGATCTGGCCCAGGCCGCCGCCGTGCTGGCCCGGGACGTGCGCGACGGCAAGCTGGACCCGGCGGACATCGACGCCGCCGCCCTGGACGCCCGGGTGTCCACCGCCGACCTGCCGCCGCTGGATCTGCTGATCCGCACCGGCGGCGAGCGCCGCCTGAGCAACTTTTTGCTTTGGCAGGCGGCCTACGCGGAACTGTACTTCACGCCGGCGCTGTGGCCGGATTTCGACGGCGACGCCCTGGATGCCGCCCTGGAGGACTACGCCGGCCGTCAGCGCCGTTTCGGTCGTTCCGGGGAGCAGGTGGACGCGCCCGACGGAGAACAAGAATGCTGAAACTCAGGGTGATCACCGCCCTGGTCCTGCTGCCCGTGGTTCTGGGGGCGGTCTTCGGACTGGGGCGGACGCCCTTCGCACTGGTGGCGGGGGCCTTTTTCCTGGTCGGTGGCTGGGAGTGGTCGGCGATGATCGGCCGCTGGTCCCTGGCCCTGCGCCTGCTCTGGTGCGTGCTCCTGGCCGCCCTGATGGTGGCCGCCGAGAGCCTGCGCCCGGCCTGGGTGCTCACCGTGCTGCCGCTGTGGTGGCTGCTGGCCCTGGTGGCGGTGCTGGGCTACCCGGGCAATGCCCGCTACTGGTTCCGCCCGGCGCTGATGGCGCCGGTGGGCTGGCTGCTGCTGGTGCCGTCCTGGATGGCGGTGGTGGAGCTGCAGGACCACGGCGCCCTGGGCTTGGCCGGCCCCTGGGCATTATTGTTCATCCTGGTGTGGGTGTGGGCGGCGGACACCGGCGCCTATTTCGCCGGGCGGGCCCTGGGGCGCCACAAGCTGGCGCCGCTGGTGAGCCCGGGCAAGACCGTGGAAGGCCTGATCGGCGGCGCGTTGCTGGCCCTGGCGGTGGTGGCGGCGGTGTTCTACACCGGCTGGCTGGATGCGTCCCTGCCGGCGCTGATGGTGGTGGCCCTGATGACGGTCCTGGCCTCGGTGCTGGGTGATTTGTTCGAGAGCATGGTCAAGCGCGAGCGCGGCATCAAGGACAGCGGCACCGTGCTGCCGGGCCACGGCGGCATGCTGGACCGCATCGACAGCGTCACCGCGGCGCTGCCGGTGGCGCTGGCCGGCCTCACCTGGTTCGCGCTGCCTGGAGGTCATCCTTGAGCGGGGAGACGCCACCCACCGAAGCGGTTACCATTCTCGGCGCCACCGGCAGCATCGGCCGCCAGACCCTGGATGTGCTGTCCCGCCATCCGGAACGCTACCGGGTAGTCGGCCTCACCGCCGGCCACCGCTGGCGGGAACTGGCCGAGCACTGCCTGGCCTGGCGCCCGCGCTACGCGGCCCTGGCCGACCAGGCCGGCGCCGAGGCGCTCCGGAACCATCTCCGGGAGGCCGGGTCTGACACCGAGGTCCTGGCCGGCCACGAGGGCGTGGCCCGGGTGGCGGCCCTGGACGAGGCGGACACCGTGGTGGCCGCCATCGTCGGCGCCGCCGGCGTGCGCCCGACCCTGGCGGCGGTGGAGGCGGGCAAGAAGATCCTGCTCGCCAACAAGGAGACCCTGGTGGTCACCGGCGCCCTGTTCATGGACGCCGTGAAGCGCCACGGGGCCACCCTATTGCCGGTGGACTCGGAGCACAACGCCATCTTCCAGTGCCTGCCCCGCGAGGGCGTGGGGCCGGGGGTGCGGCGTCTGTTGCTGACCGCCTCCGGCGGGCCCTTCCTGGGCTGGGACCGGGCGCGTCTGGAACCGGTGACCCCGGAACAGGCGGTGCGCCATCCCAACTGGGACATGGGGCCGAAGATTTCCGTGGACTCCGCCACCCTGATGAACAAGGGGCTGGAGTTCATCGAGGCGTGCTGGCTGTTCGACGTGCCGCCGGCGCGCATCGACGTGGTGATTCACCCGCAGAGCGTGGTGCATTCCATGGTCGAGTACCTGGACGGCTCGGTACTGGCGCAGATGGGCACGCCGGACATGCGCACGCCGATCGCCTGCGCCCTGTCCTGGCCGGAGCGCATCGAATCCGGTGCCCCGGGGCTGGATTTCGCGGCCCTGGCCGGGCTGGATTTCCAGGCCCCGGACGACGCCGCCTTTCCGTGCTTGGGACTGGCCCGCCAGGCGATGGAAACCGGCGGCGCCGCCACCGCGGTGCTGAACGCCGCCAACGAGGAGGCGGTGGCCGCGTTTCTGGACCGCCGGCTGGGCTTCAACGGCATCGGCGCGGTGGTGGCGGAAACCCTGTCGCGACTGCCGGCGCCGGCCTGCGCCGACGTGGACGCGGTGATGAATGTGGATAGCGAGGCGCGGGCGCTGGCCCGGCGCCTGATCAAGGAGAGGGCATGCTGACGCTGCTGGCCTTTGTCGTCACCATCGTGGTCATCGTGGCATTCCATGAGTGGGGCCACTTTCTGGCCATGCGCGCCTTCGGCGTGCGCGTGCTCACCTTCTCCGTGGGCTTCGGCCCCCGTCTGGCCCGTTTCACCGACAAGAAGGGCACCGACTGGGTGGTCAGCGCCATTCCCCTGGGCGGCTTCGTCAAGCCGCTGGACCGCCGCGACGACGAGCTGCCCGAGGATGCCCGCGAGGACGAGGAGTTCTCCGGCAAGCCGGCCTGGCAGCGGGTGGTGGTGTACGCCGCCGGCCCGGTGTTCAACTTCATTCTCGCCTTCCTGATCTACTGGCTGCTGATGATGGCCGTGGGCCAGCGCGACAGTCTCGCGGTGGTGGGCGCTCCGGCGCCGGAATCGCCGGCGGCGGAGGCCGGCTTCCAGGCCGGTGACCGCTGGCTGGCGGTGGACGGTCGCGAGGTGGAGGGCTGGCAGGACGTGATCAGCGCCTTGGTGCTGCACCTGGGCGAGGAGGCGCCGGTGCCGGTGCGGGTCCGCGAGGCCGGCGGCGGCACCCAGGTGCGTGAGCTGGACATGGGCGCCTGGTCCGCGGACCCGGAACAATCGCCGTTCGCCGCCCTGGGGCTGCGCCAGGCGGTGCTGGTGGGCCGCGTCGCCGAGGACAGCGGCGCCACCCGTTCCGATATCCGCGTCGGCGACCAGGTGCTGACCACCGCCGGCGAGCCGGTCGCCGGCTGGGCGCCGTGGCGGGATCTTCTCCAGGCCAGCGCCGGCGAGGCGCTGCCGGCCACGGTGCTGCGTGACGGCCGCGAGGTGGACCTGACGCTGTATCCCCAGCCGGTGGAGTACCAGGGCCGCACCGTGGGCCAGCTGGGCGTGGCACCCGGCGGCCTGGTGGAGCACACCTACAATCCCGTGGCCGCGGTGGGCGCCGCCGGTGATCGTTTCGCCCAGCAGGTGAACGTGATCTGGGCCAGCGTGGTCAAGTTATTCACCGGTCATTTGCCGCTGGACAGCCTCGGCGGCCCGGTGACCATTGCCCAGGTGGCCGGAGAAAGCGCCGCCGTGGGTTTCGCCAGCTTTCTGATGCTGCTGGCCTATCTGAGCATCACCCTCGGGGTGATCAATTTGCTGCCCGTGCCCATGCTGGACGGTGGCTGGATTCTCTTCGGCATCATTGAAATGATTCGCGGGCGCAGCCTGCCGGAGCGGTTCTTGATGACCGCTCAGGGCGTGGGGCTGACGCTGGTGGTCAGTTTCATGTTGTTGGCCATCTATAACGACCTGGTGCGACAGTTTTCATGAATTTCGCCGCAAACAACGCTTTAAGACGCCTGCTTGGCGCCACGCTCGTCATCGTTTCTTTCTGCATTTTCTTCCCGGCCCAGGCGCAGACGTCCGCCGGGTTGTTGCCGTACAAGGTCCATGACATCCGCGTCGAGGGCCTGCAGCGCTTGCCGGTGGAGCGGGTCTACGCGGCCCTGCCGATCCAGCCCGGCGACACCATCGACCGGGAAGACGTGAGCGAGGCGGTCAAGCGGCTGTTCGCCACCGGCAACTACGAGAACGTGCAGCTCGGCCGCGACGGCGACGACCTGGTGGTGGTGGTGGCCGAGCGCCCCAGCATCGCCCGCATCGAGCTGGACGGGAACAAGTCGATCCAGGAAGAGGACCTGCGCAAGGGCCTCACCCAGGCGGGCCTGGCGGAGGGCGAGGTGTTCCAGCGTTCCACCCTGGAGTCGATCTCCGGCGAGCTGGAGCGTCAGTACATCGCCCAGGGCCGCTACGGCGCCGACATCGAAACCGAGGTGGTGCCGCTGCCGCGTAACCGCGTGGAGTTGAAGATCAACATCTACGAGGGCAAGGCGGCGCGCATCAGCGACATCAACATCGTCGGCAACTCCCTGTTCAGCGATGAGGAACTGCTCGAGGACTTCGAGCTGAGCCCGTCCCACTTCTGGTCGTTCATCAAGGGCGACGACAAGTATTCCCGCCAGCGCCTGGCCGGTGACCTGGAACGCCTGCGTTCCTACTACCTGGACCGGGGCTACATCAACTTCTCCATCGAATCCACCCAGGTGTCCGTGACCCCGGACCGCGAGCGCGTGCTGATCACCGTGAACGTGGCCGAGGGCGAGCAGTTCCGCGTCAACGACGTGCAGCTCTCCGGCAATCTGGTGGTCAGCGAGGAAGAGCTCAGGCCGCTGGTGGTGATCCAGAAAGGCCAGGTGTTCAGCCAGCAGTTGGTCACCTACACCAGCGACCTGATCAAGCGCCGCCTGGGCAACGAGGGCTACACCTTCGCCGAGGTGCGCGGCGTGGAGCAGGAGACCGGCGACGGCAACACCGTGGACGTGACCTTCTACGTGGACCCGGGCCGGCGCGTCTATGTGCGCCGCATCGGCTTCAGCGGCAACGCCAAGACCTCCGATGAAGTGCTGCGCCGCGAGCTGCGCCAGTTCGAGGACGCCCCGGCCAACACCTCGCTGATCGATCTGTCCCGGGACCGTCTGCAGAGGCTCGGTTACTTCAGCACCGTGCAGGCGGACACCGAGCGGGTTCCCGGTTCCGAGGACCTGGTGGACGTGAACTACGACGTGGAAGAGCAGCCGTCCGGTTCCATCGGCGCCAACGTGGGCTACTCCGACGCCTCCGGCGTGATCTTCGGCGCCAACATCAGCCAGAACAACTTCCGCGGCACCGGCAACCGGGTGTCGTTCTCCCTGAGCCGCAGTGACATCCGCGACTCCTACAGCTTCTCGCACTACAACCCCTACTACACCCTGGACGGGGTGAGCCGGGGCTTCAGCCTGTTCTACTCGAAGATCGACTTCGACGAGACGCGCATTTCCTCCTACGCGGCGGACCGCGCCGGCGGCTCGGTGACCTTCGGCTACCCGATCTCCGAATACACCCGCCTGAACTTCGGCGGCGGCGTCGAGCAGACCAAGGTGCAGCGCGGCGACTACATCGCCGTGGCCATCGACGACTTCATCGAGCAGGAAGGCGAGAAGTTCAACGAGTTCAAGTTCAACGCCTCGCTGCGCACCAGCACCCTCAACCGCGGCATCCTGCCGGACCGGGGCTGGGCCAGCACCTTCGAGCTGGAAACCGCGGTGCCCGGCTCCGATTACCTGTTCTACAAAGTGAGCTGGGAAGGGGAGAAGTACTTCCCCATCGCCGGCAACTGGACGGTGCGCACCCGCGCCAACGTCGGCTACGGGGATGGCTACGGCGACGACGAGGTGCTGCCGTTCTTCGAGGCCTACTACGCCGGCGGTATCGGCTCGGTACGGGGCTTCGAATCGCGTTCTCTGGGGCCGCGCTCCGAGGCGCTTTACTATGATCAGCGCAACATCAACGATCCCGATCCGGACCCGATTGGTGGTAACCTGCTCACCGAAGCGAGCCTGGAGCTGATCTTCCCGACGCCGTTCGCGGCCGACTCGCGCAGCGTGCGGACCTTCCTGTTCGCCGACGCGGGCAATGTGTTCGAAACCCAGCGCACCGATATCGGCGACGATTTCGACGCCACCGAACTGCGCACCTCCGTGGGCATCGGCTTGAGCTGGCTGACCGCCATCGGCCCGCTCAGCTTCAACCTGGCCACGCCGATCAACGATGAATCCGGCGACGACACGGAAGTGTTCCAGTTCTCCCTGGGCCAAACTTTCTAGGAGTTAATCATGAAAAAAATTCTGCTTGCCGCTTTCCTTATCCTGCCCGCCCTGGCCGCCGCCGAGCAGCGCATCGGCGTGGTCGATCCCATTGGCGCCCTGCAGCAGGCCGAGGAATTCCAGGACCGTTTCGAGAAGCTGGAATCGTCCCTGCAGGACGAACAGTCCCGGCTCGACCGCCTCGGCGGCGAGGTGGAAAAGCTGCGTGGCCGCCTGGAGAAAGAAGGCATGACCATGAGCGAGGACCAGCGCCAGGATCTGCAGACCCAGGGTCAGCAGAAAATGATCGAGCTGCAGAACCTGCGTAAGTCCGCCCAGCGCAAGATGAGCAAGGGTCAGCAGGAGATCCTCGAGGTGATGGAGCCCAAGCTCAAGCAGGCGGTGGAAACCGTGTCCGAGCGGGAAAACCTGAACCTGGTGGTCAACGCCCAGGCGGTGGTGTACGTGCAATCCGACATGGACATCACCGAGGCGGTCACCAAACAGCTCAACGCGATGAAGTAAGCCGATGTCGGTGACTCTGGCTTACCTCGCCGACTATCTGGACGCCGAGCTGCACGGCCCGGCGGACCGGGAAGTGGCCGGGCTGGGAACCCTGGCCTCCGCCGGCGGTGACCGGCTCAGCTTCCTGGCCAACCCGCGCTACCGCGGGCAACTGGAAACCACCGGCGCCGGCGCCGTGCTGCTGCGCGCCGATCAGGTCGAGCATTGTCCCACGGCGGCGCTGGTGGTGGACGACCCCTACATGGCCTACGCCCGCGTCAGCCATGTGTTCGACACCGCGCCGGCGCCGGACGCCGGCGTCCATCCGGCGGCCCTGGTGGCGCCGTCCGCCAAGGTGCCGGCCTCGGCCAGCATCGGTCCCAACGTGGTGATCGAGGCGGACGTGGTGCTCGGGGAGGGCGTGGTGGTCGGCGCCAACACGGTGATCGGCGCCCGCACCGAGCTGGGTGATGGCTGTCATATCTGGCCAAATGTTACAATTTACCATGGTGTGACCATCGGCCCGCGCACTATCATACACGCCCATTGCGTGGTGGGCGCCGACGGCTTCGGCTTCGCGCCCGGCCCCGGCGGCTGGACCAAGATCGCCCAGGTGGGCGGCGTGCGCATCGGCGCGGACGTGGAAATCGGCGCCGGTACCACCATCGACCGGGGTGCCATCGATGACACCGTGATCGGCAACGGCGTGATCCTGGACAACCAGATCCAGGTGGCCCACAACGTGGTGATCGGCGATTTTACCGCCATCGCCGGCAAGGTGGGCATCGCCGGCAGTTCGCGCATCGGCTCCCAGTGCATGATCGGCGGCGCGGTGGGCATCTCCGGCCATCTGGAGATCTGCGACCGGGTCCAGGTACTGGGCATGTCGCTGGTGTCCCGCTCGATCACCGAGCCCGGCACCTATGGTTCCGCGCTGCCGGTGGACAAGCAGGACCGCTACCGTCGTAACGTGGCCCGTTTTCGGCACCTGGACGAACTCCATCGCCGGGTGCGTAAACTCGAGCGCGGCGCCGGGGACTAGCCCCCGGCGCACGCCTCACATCTGTTTGGATAATGCTCATGATGGACATCCATGAGGTGAGGGAATACCTGCCTCACCGCTATCCCTTTTTGCTGGTGGACCGCGTGGTTTCCGTGGAGCCCGGCAAGCGCATCGAGGCCTACAAGAACGTCTCCATCAACGAGCCGTTTTTCAACGGGCATTTTCCCCAGGAGCCGATCATGCCCGGCGTGCTGATCATCGAGGCGCTGGCCCAGGCCGCCGGCATCCTCGGTTTCGTCACCGAGAACAAGCGCCCGGCGGACGGCTTCATCTACCTGCTGGTGGGCACCGACAAGGCGCGCTTCAAGCGTCAGGTGGTGCCCGGCGACCGCCTTTCGCTGAACGCCGACTGGCTCACCCTGCGCCGCAACATCGCCAAGTTCTCCTGCCGCGCCGAGGTGGACGGCAAGCTGGTGGCGGCCTGTGACCTGCTGGTGGCCGAACAGCGCGTCTGAAACGTTTCCGGAGCCGTCGCGAGCAGCGGCGGCTCCGGGGTATACTCGTCGCCTTTCCTTACCATTTCGCAACGCCAGGGTGGACCCTCCTCGACCATGATTCATCCCACAGCCATCATCGACCCCAAGGCGGAACTGGCCGGCGACGTGGAAGTCGGCCCGTACTCCGTGATCGGCGCCCACGTCACCATCGGCGCCGGCACCGTGATCGGGCCGCACGTGGTGATCCAGGGCCCCACCCACATCGGTGAGAACAACCGCATCTTTCAGTTCGCGTCCGTGGGCGAGCAGTGCCAGGACAAGAAGTACCGGGGCGAACCCACCCGGCTGGAAATCGGCGACAACAACGTGATCCGCGAGCATTGCACCCTGCACCGTGGCACCGTCCAGGACGAGGGCATCACCAGCCTGGGCAACAACAACCTGCTCATGGCCACCGTGCACGTGGCCCATGACTGCCGCATCGGCAACGACAACATCTTCGCCAACACCACCGGCATCGCCGGCCACGTGAAGATCGGCGACGGCGTGATCCTGGGCGGCATGACCGGCATTCACCAGTTCTGCCGCATCGGCTCCTACGCCATGACCGCCGGCTGCAGCCTGGTGCTCAAGGACATTCCCGCCTTCGTGATGGTGGGCGGCAACCCGGCGGCGGCGCGCAGCATGAACTTCGAGGGCATGCGCCGGCGCGGCTGGGACGCGGACGTGATCGCCACCCTGCGGCGTGCCTACAAGACCGTGTTCCGGCGTGGCCTGACCCTGGAGCAGGCCCTCGCCGAACTGGAACCGCAGCAGGACGGTTGCCCGCCGCTGGCGCTGTTCCTGGATTCCCTGCGCGCCTCGGAACGCGGCATCACCCGTTGACGGTATCCGCCATGGATGCCACCGACGCCCCCCTGATCGCGCTGATCGCCGGAGAAACCTCCGGCGATTTGCTCGGCGCCGGCCTGATCGAGGCGCTGCGCCGGCGCTGGCCGGACGCGCGCTTTATCGGCGTGGGCGGCGAGCGCATGGCCGCCGCCGGTCAGCACAGCCTGTTTCCCATGGAAAAGCTCTCCGTGATGGGCCTCACCGAGGTGATCGGCCATCTGCCGGAGCTGTTCCGCCTGCGCCGGCAACTGGTGGACGATCTGCTGGCGCGCCGCCCGGCGGTGGTGATCACCATCGATTCCCCGGACTTCACCCTGGGCGTGGCCAAGCGCGCCCACGCCGCCGGCCTCAAGACGGTGCACTACGTGAGCCCCTCGGTGTGGGCCTGGCGCCAGGGCCGGGTGAAGGGCATTCGCCGGGACGTGGATCGCATGCTCACCCTGTTTCCGTTCGAGGCGCGCTTCTACGAGGAGCACCAGGTGCCGGTGACCTTCGTCGGTCACCCGCTGGCGGACATGATCGAGCTCACCGTGGACACCGCCGGCGCCCGGGCCGGCCTGGGCCTGGACGGCGAGGGCCGGGTCCTGGCGGTGCTGCCCGGCAGCCGGGGCGGTGAAGTGGGGCAACTGATGCCCGATTTCACCGACGCCATGACGCGCCTGCACCACCGTTACCCGGATCTGCGCTTCGTGATCCCCGCCGCCAACGCCGCCCGCCGGGCCCAGATCGACGCCGCCCTGGCCGATACCCCGCTGCCGGTAACGGTGGTGGATGGCCAGGGCCGCGCCGTGATGGCCGCCGCCGACGTGGTGATGATGGCCTCCGGCACCGCCACCCTGGAAGGGCTGCTGCTCAAGAAGCCCATGGTGGTGGGCTATCGGCTGGGGGCGATCAGCCACGCCATCCTGTCGCGGCTGGTGAAAAGCGACTATGTGGCGTTGCCCAATTTGCTGTGCCGCAAGCCCCTGGTGCCGGAGCTGGTGCAGAAGGCCCTTAGCGGCGAGGCCCTGGCGGACGCCGTGGCCGGCTGGCTGGACGACCCGGACGGCGTCGCCCGCCTCAAGGACGACTTCACCCGCGTCCACGAACAACTGCGCGGTGGCGCCAGCGAGAAGGCCGCCGAGGCGGTGGCCGAGGTGATCGGGGAGGGCGGCCGATGACCGGGCCCTTCGCCGAGTACGACCTGCCGGAGCCGTTTTACCCCAGCGCCTTCGCCTGGCGCGCCGGCATGCGGCTGGCCGGCGTCGACGAAGTGGGGCGCGGCCCCCTGGTGGGCGCCGTGGTCACCGCCGCCGTGGTGCTGGACCCGGCCCGGCCCATCGACGGCCTGGCGGATTCCAAGAAGCTCACCCCGGCGCGCCGGGAACGACTCGCCACGGCCATCCGCGAGCGCGCCCTGGGCTGGGCCCTGGGCCGCGCCGAGCCCGACGAGATCGACCGTTTGAACATCTACCACGCCACCCATCTGGCCATGGTGCGGGCGGTGGAAGCCCTGGCTATTGACGTGGACGCGGTGCTGGTGGACGGTAATCGGAGCCCGGTGTTCGCCTGTCCCGCCGAACCGGTGGTCAAGGGCGACGGCCGGGTGCCGGCGATCGCCGCCGCCTCGATCCTCGCCAAGGTGGCCCGCGACGCGGAAATGGTGGCCCTGCACCGGCGCTACCCGCTGTACGGCTTCGACCGCCACAAGGGCTACCCGACGGCGGCCCATCTGTCCGCGCTGCGCGAGCACGGGCCCCTCGCCGAGCACCGCCGGTCCTTCGCCCCGGTGGCGGTATTCTTCGAATCACAAGGCCTTGAATCACAGGAGTCCGGCCGTGACTGAACCCCGTTTCGTCCATTTGCGCGTGCACACCGACTATTCCCTGGTGGACGGCGTGGCCCGCGTCAAGGAACTGATCAAGGCCAGCGTCGACCAGCGCATGCCGGCGGTGGCGGTCACCGACGAGAACAACCTGTTCGCGCTGATCAAGTTCTACTCCGGCGCCATGGGCGCCGGCCTCAAGCCGATCATGGGCGCTGACCTGTGGCTGCAGGCCGACGACCCGGAGGACGAGCCCCACTACCTGTGCTGCCTGGTACAGAACGAAACCGGCTATCTCAATCTGACCCTGCTGATCAGCCGCGCCTGGCAGCACAACCAGCACCGCGACCGGGCCATGATCCGGCGCGAATGGCTGATGGAGCTCAACGAAGGTCTGATCCTGCTGTCCGGCGCCCGGGTCGGCGACGTGGGCCGGTTGTTGCTGTCCGGCAAGACCGACGCCGCCCGCCAGCGCGCCCGCGAATACCAGGACGTGTTCGGCGACCGCTTTTACCTGGAAGTGCAGCGCACCGAACGCCCCGGGGACGAGGACTGCCTGCACGCCAGCGTCGCCCTGGCCGCCGACCTGGGGCTGCCGGTGGTGGCCACCAACGACGTGCGCTTCGTGCGCCGCGAGGACTTCGAGGCCCACGAGGCCCGCGTCTGCATCCACGACGGCAACGCCCTGGACGACCCGCGCCGGCCGCGCAAGTACTCCGAGGAGCAGTACCTGAAGAGCGCCGAGGAAATGGCGGAGCTGTTCTCCGACCTGCCCGAGGCCCTGGAAAACAGCGTCGAGATCGCCCGCCGCTGCACCCTGGACATCCGCTTGGGCGAGAACTTCCTGCCGGAATTCCCGATCCCCGAGGGACTGACCATCGACCGATACCTGGAGCAGGTCTCGGAGGAGGGGCTGGAAACCCGCCTGGGCCGCATCCTCGACCCGGCGGCGGCGGACTACGAGGAACGCCGGGGCGTCTACTACGAGCGCCTGAAAATGGAGTTGGGGATCATCAACCAGATGGGTTTCCCCGGCTACTTCCTGATCGTGGCGGACTTCATCCAGTGGGCCAAGGACAACCAGGTGCCGGTGGGCCCGGGCCGGGGCTCCGGCGCCGGCTCCCTGGTGGCCTACGCCCTGGGCATCACCGACCTGGACCCGATTGAATACGACCTGCTGTTCGAACGCTTCCTCAACCCGGAACGGGTATCCATGCCCGACTTCGACGTGGACTTCTGCATGGAGAAGCGCGACCGGGTGATCAACTACGTGGCCGACAAATACGGCCGCGACGCGGTGAGCCAGATCATCACCTTCGGCACCATGGCCGCCAAGGCGGTGGTGCGCGACGTGGCGCGGGTGCAGGGCAAGCCCTACGGCATGGCCGACCGCCTCTCCAAAATGATCCCGGGCACCCCGGGCATGACCCTGGCCAAGGCCCTGGAGCAGGAAGACAACCTGCGCGAATTTCTCGAGGACGACGGCAACCCGGACAAGGAAGCGGTCAACGAGATCATGGAGATGGGCTTCAAGCTCGAGGGCCTGACCCGCAACGTGGGCAAGCACGCCGGCGGCGTGGTGATCGCCCCGGGCAAGCTCACCGATTTCGCGCCGCTGCACTGTGATGAGAACGGCGACAACCTGGTCACCCAGTACGACAAGGACGACGTGGAAGCCGCCGGCCTGGTGAAGTTCGACTTCCTGGGCCTGAAAACGCTGACCATCATCGACTGGGCGGTGAAGGCCGCCAACGTGCGCCGCGAACGGGGCGGCGAGGGGCCGCTGGAAATCGAGCGCATCCCCCTGGACGACAAGCCCAGCTTCGACCTGCTCAAGAAGGGCGACACCACCGCCGTGTTCCAGCTGGAAAGCCAGGGCATGAAGGAGCTGATCAAGAAGCTCAAGCCCGACGTCTTCGAGGACATCATCGCATTGGTGGCGCTGTACCGGCCGGGCCCGCTGGAATCGGGCATGGTGGACAACTTCATCAACCGGAAGCACGGCCGCGAGCCGGTGTCCTACCCGGATCCGCAATACCAGCACGAATGGCTGGAGCCGATCCTCAAGCCCACCTACGGCGTGATCCTGTACCAGGAGCAGGTGATGCAGATCGCCCAGGTGCTGGCCGGCTACACCCTGGGCGGCGCGGACATGCTGCGCCGCGCCATGGGCAAGAAGAAGCCCGAGGAGATGGCCAAGCAGCGCGAGATATTCCAGTCCGGCGCCAAGGACAAGGGCATCGACCCGGATCTGGCGATGAAGATCTTCGACCTGGTGGAAAAATTCGCCGGCTACGGCTTCAACAAATCGCACTCCGCCGCCTACGCCCTGGTCGCCTACCAGACCGCCTGGCTCAAGGCCCATTACCCGGCGGAATTCATGGCCGCGGTGATCTCCGCGGATATGCAGAACACCGACAAGGTGGTGACCTTCATCGACGAGGCCAAGAGCATGGGCCTGCGCGTGTTGCCGCCGGACGTGAACTCCTGCGGCTACCGCTTCACGGTGAACCCGGACGGCGACATCGTCTACGGCCTGGGCGCCATCAAGGGCCTCGGCGAGGGCCCCATCGACGCCATCGTCAGCGCCCGGGGAGAAGAGCAGGCGTTCGAGGACCTGTTCGATTTCTGCCGCCGCATCGATCTGAAGAAGATCAACAAGCGCTCCCTGGAAGCCCTGGTGCGCGCCGGCGCCCTGGACAAGCTGGGCCCCGACGGCCACTTCAGCGACCGCGCCGTGCTCCTGGCCACGCTGCCGGACGCCATCGCCGCCGCCGAGCAGGACGCCCGCAACCAGGAAGCCGGCATGATGGATCTGTTCGGTGGTGGGGGCGACGACCATGCGCCGAGCACCGCCGTGGCCTGGAAACCGGCCCGGGACTGGAACGACGATATCCGCCTCAACGGCGAGCGCGACACCCTGGGGCTGTTTCTTACCGGCCACCCCATCGACCAGTTCGAAACCGAGGTGCGCCAGTTCGTCACCAGCCGCCTCAATGCCCTGCAGCCCACCGGCAAGGGCGAGGCCGCCACCGTCGCCGGCCTGGTGGTGGCGTTGCGCATCACGCGCAGCAAGCGCAGCGGCGAGCGCATGGCGTTCGTCACCCTGGACGACAAGACCGGCCGGGTGGAGGTGTCGGTGTTCGGCAAGACCTTCGCCCAGTACGGCGAGCGGGTGCAGAAGGACGCCCTGCTGGTGGTGCGCGGCGGCGTGCGCATGGATGATTACACCGGTGGCTTCAACCTGGTGGCCGACGAGGTCATGGACATGCGCCAGGCCCGGGAGACCTTCGGCCGGCGGCTGCGCGTCAAGGTGCCCGTGGAGGACAACCTGCCGGACATCCTGGACCGGACCCTGGCGCCGTACCGGGCCAACGGCCAGGGCGGCGGCCTGGCGGTGCTGCTGGATCTGCGCCACCGGGAAGCGGACGCGGCCCTGTTCCTGGGCGACGACTGGCGGGTGATTCCCCACGAGTCCCTGGTGGATGACCTGCGCGGGCGTTATGGCGACAAGGCCGTGACCTTGGAATATTGATCCGGTAACAACTTGCAACCTAAGAGGGAAACCGGTCCCTCGACGCTGTCCGGCCCTTGCGGCTACACTTACCGGCACCGTAGAAAGGGGTAGCACATGAATCCGAATTTCCTCGAATTTGAACAACCCATCGCCGATCTGGAAGCGAAAATCGAGGAACTCCGGTTGGTGGGCAGTGGCAGCGAGGTCAACATCTCCGAGGAGATCGCCAAGCTGCAGGAAAAAAGCATCGCCCTCACCGAGAACATCTTCGGCAACCTGACCGCCTGGCAGATCTCGCAGTTGGCGCGCCACCCCAAGCGTCCCTACACGCTGGACTATGTGCAGCGCCTGTTCGGCGAGTTCGATGAGCTGCACGGTGATCGTTCCTTCGCCGACGATCCCGCCATCGTCGGCGGCGTCACCCGCCTGGACGACCGGCCGGTGATGGTGATCGGCCACCAGAAGGGCCGCGAGGTGAAGGACAAGGTGCGCCGCAACTTCGGCATGCCCAAGCCGGAGGGTTACCGCAAGGCCCTGCGCCTGATGGAAATGGCGGAACGCTTCAAGATGCCGATCCTCACCTTCATCGATACCCCCGGTGCTTTCCCGGGCATCGACGCGGAAGAGCGCGGCCAGTCCGAGGCCATTGCCCGCAACCTGCGGGTCATGTCCCAGCTCAAGGTGCCGATCGTGGCCACCGTGATCGGCGAGGGCGGCTCCGGCGGTGCCCTGGCCATCGGCGTCTGCGACCATCTGCAGATGCTGGAATATTCCACCTACTCGGTGATCTCCCCGGAAGGCTGCGCCTCGATCCTGTGGCGCAGCGCCGACAAGGCCCCGGAGGCCGCCGAGGCCATGGGCGTGGGCGCCGGCCGGCTGCACGAGCTGGGCATCGTCGACCAGGTGATCAAGGAGCCCCTGGGCGGCGCCCACCGGGATTACGACCAGGCCGCCGACAGCATCCGCCGGGCCCTGGCCGAGCGGCTCGCCGCCCTCGGCGAGCTGCCGGTGGAGGAACTGGTGGAGCGCCGCTACCAGCGGCTGATGAGCTACGGCAACGTGGCCACCGAACCCGCCGACGACTGACCGGGGCGCGGCCATGGCGTCCCGCTCCGCTCCTTCCCTGGACGAACTGAGCGCCGACCTGGCCCGGCGGGCCCCGCCCGGGCCCCTGTGGCTGGCGTTCAGCGGCGGGCTGGATTCCACCGTCCTGCTTCATCTTCTGGCGCGCGCCGGCCTTGGCGGGCGCCTTACCGTCATGCACGTGGACCACGGGCTGCACCCGGACAGCGCCGCCTGGGCGGCCCACTGCCGGGCGGTGACCCGGGGCCTGGGCCTGGCGTTCGTGAACGAAACCGTGACCGTGGACCGGGCCGCCGGCCTGGAAGCCGGCGCCCGGCACGCCCGCTACCGGGCCCTGGCCGCCCGCGCCGGGGCCGCCACCCTGATCACCGCCCACCACCGGGATGACCAGGCCGAGACCCTGCTGCTGCGGTTGCTGCGTGGCGCCGGCGTGGCCGGCCTGGCGGCGATCCGTGAATGGGGCCACTGGCGGGACACGCCCCTGTGGCGGCCGCTGCTGGCGGTGCCCCGGGCGCGGCTCCGGGCGCTGGCGGAGCAGGGCGGCTGGCCCTGGCTGGAGGATCCCAGCAACGCGGACCGGAGCCTGGATCGCAACTACCTGCGCGGCACCGTGCTGCCGGCGCTCGTGGCCCGCTGGCCGGGCGCCCTGGCGACCCTGGCCCGGGCCGCCGATCATCAGGCGGAGGCCGCCGGCCTGCTCGATGAGCGCGCCGCCGAGGACGCCGCCGCCCTGGGCGCGGCGCCGGACCGGCTGCCCCTGACGGCGCTGGAACTCAGTGGCCCCCGGCGCCGCAACCTGCTGCGCTGGTGGCTGTTGGAGGCCGGCGCCGGCGCGCCCAGCCAGGCGTTGCTGGCGCAGATCGAGGCGCTGTTGGCGGCGCCGGCGGACCGCGCCGCCCGGGTGGAGTGGGGCGGCTGGCAACTGCGCCGCTTCGCCGGCCAGCTGTATCTGCTGGGCCGCGATGGCCTGGCGCCATTGGCGGAGGAGCTCGCCTGGCCGCCGGGGAGGGCGCCGGTGGCGGTAGGCGCCTGGTGCCTGACGCCGGGCCCGGACGCCGGGTCCCCGGCGGCCCCCTTAAGCGGCCCCGGCGCGCCGCTGGTCCGGCGGCCCCGGGATGCCGGCGCCCTGCGCCTGGTGCCCGCCAGCGGCGGTGAACGGCTGCTCCGCAACGGCTGCCACCAGCGGGTCTCGGAACTGTGGCGCGCCGCCGGCGTGCCACCCTGGCGGCGCGCGCAGTGGCCGCTGGTCTACGAGGGCGACACCCTGCGCTGCGTGCCCGGCGTGGGGGTGGACGACGTCTGGCGGGAGCAGGTGTTGGAGGCCTGGTGCCTGCGGTTGGTCTCTGATCGCGACTGAAGCGGAGCACCGCACCACGCCATCCTCCCTCGCTTCGGCGCACCTTTTACACCTCAAGACCATCATTCCGGTTCCCTGGCCGGGGCCCTTCTGTTACTATTTCTTCCCATCCTGACGTCGCGCAAACCCCTGATATCGCGGGGTTTCCAGCCGTCGATAGCCCGTTTCAACGTGTCCAGAACAGAGAACCTTTGCCCACTCCGGCGGGCAAGGGTATTTTTTTGGATCGCGAGTGTGTTCGGGCCGCGCGGTGAGCGCGTTCAATCCATGACATATCTGGTGGGTGCATGGCACGTTTTATTTTCGTCACCGGTGGGGTGGTGTCGTCCCTGGGCAAGGGCATTACCTCGGCGTCCCTCGCTTCCTTGCTGGAAGCCCGTGGCCTCAGGGTCACGCTGATCAAAATGGATCCCTACATCAACGTGGATCCGGGCACCATGAGCCCGTACCAGCACGGCGAGGTGTTCGTCACCGAGGATGGCGCCGAGACCGATCTGGACCTGGGCCATTACGAGCGCTTCATTCGTACCCGGCTGAGCCGCCGCAACAGCTTCACCACCGGCCGCGTCTACCAGGACGTGCTCGACAAGGAGCGCCGGGGTGAGTACCTGGGCGCCACCGTGCAGGTGATTCCGCACATCACCGACGAGATCAAGCTCAAGATCCAGGAGGGCGCCGGCGACGCCGACGTGGCGATCGTCGAGATCGGCGGCACCGCCGGCGACATCGAATCCCTGCCGTTCCTGGAAGCGGTGCGGCAAATGCGCGTGGAGCTGGGCTCCAGCCGCTCGCTGCTGGTGCACCTGACCCTGGTGCCGTTCATCGCCTCCGCCGGCGAGATCAAGACCAAGCCCACCCAGCACTCGGTGAAGGAGCTGCGCTCCATCGGCCTGCAGCCGGACATGCTGGTGTGCCGCGCCGATCACCCGATTCCCCAGGGCGCCCGCGAGAAGATCGCCCTGTTCACCAACGTGGAGGCCCGGGCGGTGGTCACCGCGCCGGACTGCCAGACCATCTACCAGGTGCCGCGCGTGCTCCACGAGCAGGGCATGGATCAGTTCGTGGTGGAGAAATTCCAGCTCGACCTGCCGGCGCCGGACCTGAGTGAATGGGACCGGGTGGTGGAAGCCCAGCTCAATCCGGAGCACGAGGTCACCATCGGCATGGTGGGCAAGTACATCGACCTGGCGGACGCCTACAAGTCCCTCAACGAGGCGCTGATGCACGCCGGCATCGCCACCCGGGCGCGCATCAACATCCGCTACATCGACGCCGAGGACATCGAGCGTGACGGCACCGGCGAGCTGGCCAAGGTGGACGCCATCCTGGTGCCCGGCGGCTTCGGCGACCGGGGCACCGAGGGCAAGATCGCGGCGATCCGCTACGCCCGCGAGAACAAGGTGCCGTACCTGGGCATCTGCCTGGGCATGCAACTGGCGGTGATCGAGTACGCCCGGGACGTGGCCGGCATCACCGACGCCCACTCCACGGAGCTCAAGCCCGGCACCGCCAGCCCGGTGGTGGCGCTGATCACCGAATGGACCCGGGAGGACGGCGCCAAGGAGCTGCGCTCGGAAGAGTCCGACCTGGGTGGTACCATGCGCCTGGGCGGCCAGGAGTGCGTGCTCGCCGAGAACACCCTGGCGGCGCACTGCTATGGGCAGACCCATATCATCGAGCGCCACCGTCACCGCTACGAGGTGAACAACAATTTCCTGCCGCAGCTGGAAGAAGCGGGCCTGCGCATCGCCGGCCGCTCCCAGGACGGCGAGTTGGTGGAAGTGATCGAGGTAGCCGACCATCCGTGGTTCGTGGCCTGCCAGTTCCACCC
This sequence comes from Alloalcanivorax profundimaris, assembly GCF_015265435.1. Classification (GTDB taxonomy): domain Bacteria; phylum Pseudomonadota; class Gammaproteobacteria; order Pseudomonadales; family Alcanivoracaceae; genus Alloalcanivorax; species Alloalcanivorax profundimaris. Next base: position 38,710 of record NZ_JABJWH010000005.1, read on the forward strand.
GGAATTCACCTCCACGCCCCGTGACGGCCACGGCCTGTTCAAGGGCTACGTGGAAGCGGCCCTGGCGGCTCACCAGGCCGCCGGCAACGAGTAAGGACAGCGACGATGACGGACCCCATCACCCTGCGGCTCGGCGATCTGAGCTTCGGCAACGACCAGCCCATGGCCCTGTTCGGCGGCATGAACGTGCTGGAATCCCGGGACCTGGCCATGCGCGTGGCGGAGGCCTACGCCGAAGCCACCACCGCCCTGGACATCCCCTGGGTGTTCAAGGCCAGCTTCGACAAGGCCAACCGTTCGTCGCTGCACTCGTTTCGCGGGCCGGGCCTGGACGAGGGCCTGAAGATCTTCCAGGAGATCAAGGACACCTACGACTGCCCGATCATCACCGACGTGCACGAGCCCTACCAGGCGGCGCCGGTGGCCGAGGTGGCGGACATCATCCAGCTGCCCGCCTTCCTGGCGCGGCAGACCGACCTGGTGGTGGCGATGGCCAGAACCGGCGCCATCATCAACATCAAGAAGCCCCAGTTCGTCGCCCCCCAGGAAATGAAGCACATCCTGCACAAGTGCGAGGAAGCCGGGAACGACAAGCTGATTCTCTGTGAGCGCGGTTCCTGCTTCGGCTACAACAACCTGGTGGTGGACATGCTCGGCTTCGGCATCATGAAGCAGTTCGGCTACCCGCTGTTCTTCGACGTGACCCACGCCCTGCAGATGCCCGGCGGGCGCGCCGATTCCGCCGGCGGCCGCCGCCAGCAGGTGGGCGAGCTGGCCCGCGCCGGCATCAGCCAGGGCATCGCCGGCCTGTTCCTGGAAGCCCATCCGGACCCGGACAACGCCAAGTGCGATGGCCCCTGCGCCCTGCGCCTGGACCGCCTGCAGCCATTCCTGGAGCAGATGCGGACCCTGGATAATACCGTGAAGGCGCTGCCCGCCTTCGACAACCACTGATTATCGACCCCGTTTCTGGAGACCGTCTCCCATGTCCAAGATTGTTGACGTCAAGGCCCGCGAGATTCTCGATTCCCGCGGCAACCCCACCATCGAAGCCGATGTGACCCTGGAATCCGGCCATACCGCCAGCGCCTGCGCGCCCAGCGGTGCCTCCACCGGCTCCCGGGAAGCGCTGGAGCTGCGTGACGGCGACAAGGCCCGCTACCTGGGCAAGGGCGTCACCCGCGCCGTGGGCAACGTCAATTCCGAAATCCGCGAGCTGCTGGTGGGCCGCGACGCCGCCGACCAGCGGGCGCTGGACCAGGCGATGATCGACGCCGACGGCACCGACAACAAGGGCAACCTGGGCGCCAACGCCATCCTGGCGGTGTCCCTGGCGGCGGCCAAGGCGGAAGCCCAGGCCCAGGAAAAGCCGCTCTACGAATACATCTCCGACCTGCAGGACGACGACAACGAGTACTCCCTGCCGGTGCCGATGATGAACATCATCAACGGCGGCGAGCACGCCGATAACAACGTGGACATCCAGGAATTCATGATCCAGCCGGTGGGCGCTCCCACCGTGGCCGAGGCGATCCGCTACGGCGCCGAGGTGTTCCACGCCCTGAAGGGCGTGCTCAAGGCCCGCGGCCTGAACACCGCCGTCGGTGACGAGGGCGGCTTCGCCCCGGACCTGCCTAGCAACGAGGCGGCCCTGGAAGCGATCATGGAAGCCATCGACAAGGCGGGCTACAAGGCCGGCGAGGACATCACCCTGGCCCTGGACTGCGCCTCCAGCGAGTTCTACAAGGACGGCCAGTACGTGCTGGCCGGCGAGAACCGCAGCATGGACGCCGCCGGCTTCGCCGACTATCTGGCCGAGCTGTGCGACCGTTACCCGATCATTTCCATCGAGGACGGCATGGACGAGTCCGACTGGGACGGCTGGAAAACCCTCACCGAGAAGCTCGGTGACAAGGTCCAGCTGGTGGGCGACGACCTGTTCGTCACCAACACCAAGATCCTCAAGCGCGGCATCGACGAGCACATCGCCAACTCCATCCTCATCAAGTTCAACCAGATCGGCTCCCTGTCCGAGACCCTGGACGCCATCAAGATGGCCAAGGACGCCGGCTACACCGCGGTGATTTCCCACCGCAGCGGCGAGACCGCCGACACCACCATCGCCGACCTGGCGGTGGCCACCGCCGCCGGCCAGATCAAGACCGGTTCCCTGTGCCGCTCCGACCGGGTGGCCAAGTACAACCGCCTGATCCGCATCGAGGAGGAACTGGGGCGTGCCGCTTACAACGGCCGTAAAGAATTCCGGTTCCTGGGCTAGCCCCACGGTGACGGGCCGGCCGCGGACCGGGGAGGGCGGATGAAGCTGTCCCCGGTCCGTCAGGTGATACTGGCCGTGCTGGCCCTGCTGCTGCTGGGCCTGCAGGGGCGCCTCTGGTTCGGCGAAGGCAGCCTGCGCCACGTCGCCACCCTGGAAAAGCAGGTGGCGTCGTTGAGCGAGCAGAATGCCGAGCTGGCCGAGCGCAACCGTCTGATGGCCGCCGACGTGCGCGACCTGAAGGAAGGCACCGAGGCGGTGGAGGAAATCGCCCGCAAGGATCTGGGCATGATCCGCGACGGCGAAACCTTTTTTCTGATCGTGGAACCCGCCAGTGACTCCCAGTAAACCACGGCCCCTTTACGCGGTGGTGCCCGCCGCCGGCGTCGGCGCGCGCATGGGCGCCGCCCTGCCCAAGCAATACCTGACCCTGGAAGGCCGCACCGTGGCCGAGCACACCCTGACCCGGCTGCTGGCGTTCGCGCCGCTACGCCGGGTGGTGGTGGCGGTGGCCGCCGGTGACCCCTGGTGGCCGGAGCTGGACGTGGCCCGCCACCGCCGCGTGCAAACCGTCACCGGCGGCGCCAGCCGCGCCGCCTCGGTGCGCGCCGGGGTGGCGGCGGTGCTGGCCCGGGACCCGGACGCCTGGGTCATGGTCCACGACATGGCGCGGCCCCTGGTGCGCCTGTCCGACATCCAGGCCCTGGTGGACGGCTGCGGCGAGGACGGCGCCATCCTGGCGCGCCGGGTCACCGACACCATCAAGCGCGCCGACGGCGACGACCGCATCGCCGCCACCCTGGACCGCCGCCACATCTGGCGGGCGCTGACGCCGCAGCTGTTCGCGGCCCGCGCCCTGCACGACGCCCTGGGCGGCGACCTGGACGCGATCACCGACGAGGCGTCCGCCCTGGAAGCCACCGGCCGGCACCCGGCGCTGGTGGAAGGCCGCGCCGACAACATCAAAATCACCCTGCCCGAGGACCTGGCCCTGGCGCGGTTCTATCTGGGCACCCAGGAAGAGGAGGGGCTGGCATGGTAAACCCGGCTGCCATTCGTATTGGCAACGGTTTCGACGTGCACGCCTTCGCCGAGGACGGCGACCATGTGATGCTGGGTGGCGTGCGCATCGCCCATGAGCGTGGCCTTAAGGCCCATTCCGATGGCGACGTGGCCCTGCACGCCCTCACCGACGCCTTGTTGGGCGCCCTGGCCCTGGGCGACATCGGCCACTATTTCCCGGACAACGACCCGCAATGGAAGGGCGCCGATTCCGGCCGGCTGCTGACCCGGGTGATGGCGGACATCACCGGCGCCGGCTGGCGGGTGGGCAACGTGGATCTGACGGTGATCTGCCAAGCGCCCAAGCTGGCGCCGCACATCGCCGCCATGCGCGAGCGCATCGCCGGTCTGCTGGACTGCGCCCTGGACCGGGTGTCGGTGAAGGCCACCACCACCGAGCGACTGGGCTTCACCGGCCGGGGCGAGGGCATCGCCGTGCAGGCCTCGGCGCTGCTGGAGCGGCGCCCGTGAGCGAGGCGCCGAGCGATGCTCTGAACGACCCCGGCGAGCGGCCGCCGGCCACCCCCCATGCCCACGGCGGGCCGGTGGGGGAGGCGGTGCTGCGCGCCGAGCCGGCGGATTTCCAGGTCGACGAGATCATGACGGTGGAGCCGGAAGGGGAGGGCGAGCACCTTTGGCTGGAGATCGAGAAGACCGACTGGAACACCGAGGACGTGGCCCTGTGGCTGGCCAAGGCCGCCGGGCTGCACCGCCTCTCGGTGGGTTACAGCGGCCTCAAGGACCGCCGCGCGGTGACCCGCCAGTGGTTCAGCCTGCACCTGCCCGGCAAGCCGGACCCGGACTTCCACTGGCCGGCGGGGCTGCGCCCGCTGCGCGCCGCGCGCCACCGGCGCAAGCTCAATCGCGGCACTCACCGGGGCAATGCCTTCCGCCTGAGATTGCGGGAACTGGCGGCGGATCCGGACGCGCTGACGTCGCGGCTGGAACGGATCGCCGCCGAAGGGGTACCCAACTACTTCGGCGAGCAGCGCTTCGGCCGCGACGGCGCCAACTGGACCCGGGGCCGCGCCTGGCTGCTGGGCGGCGAGGCGCCGCGCAAGCGGCCGCTGCGTAATTTTTGGTTGTCCGGGGTGCGCTCGGGTCTGTTCAACGCGGTGCTCGCCGAACGGGTGCGCCGGGACGTCTGGCACCGGGTGCTGGACGGCGACCTGCTGCAGCCGGACGGCAGCCGTGGCCTGTTCGTCGCCGACGACGACCGCGACGCCGGCGAGCGGGTGCGCGCCGGCACCGTGCATCCCACCGCCCCTTTGCCGGGACGCACGGGCATGGCATCATCGGGCGCTTGCCGGCAACTGGAAGAGGCCGTTCTGGCCGGGCACGCCCCCCTGGTGGAGGCCCTGGCGGAACTGGGCCTGGACGCCGAGCGTCGCGCCACCCGGTTGCCGGTGACCGCCCTCGAGTGGCAGTGCGCCGGCGATACCCTGGAACTGGCCTTCCGGCTGCCCACCGGGGCCTTCGCCACCGCCGTGCTGGCGGAAGTATTGACCACCCGGGCACCCTGAATACCGAACCAACGAAGAGAACGCCGGCGGGGGCCGGAATCGCACGGGAACTGGATGGGGGATCCACCAACGGACATGGATACGGAATTGCGTGGCATCGGCATGACATCGGCGCGAACCCGGGAGCGGCTCATCAACCGCCTGCGGGAAGCCGGCATCGAGGATGAACGGGTGCTGGAGGTGATCCGCACCACCCCCCGGCATATGTTCATCGACGAGGCCCTGGCCCACCAGGCCTACGACGACACCGCCTTGCCCATCGGCCATGGCCAGACCATCTCCCAGCCCTGGGTGGTGGCGCGCATGACCGAGCTGCTGATCAGCGACGGCGTTCCCGACAAGGTGCTGGAGATCGGCACCGGTTGCGGCTATCAGACTGCGGTGCTGGCCGGCCTGTGTCAGCAGGTGTACTCGGTGGAACGCATCCGTCCGCTGCAGGAACAGGCGCGCCAGCGGCTGATCAGCTTGGGCTTGGCGCGGGTCCAGCTCAAGCACGCCGACGGCGGCTTCGGCTGGAAGGCCGCCGGCCCCTTCAACGGCATCCTGGTGGCCTGCGCGCGCCCGGATATCCCCCAGGAGCTGCTCGACCAGCTCGCCGACGGCGGCCGTCTGGTGATGCCGGTGGGCGACCGCACCCAGCACCTCACCGTGGTGGACCGCCAGGGGGACGAGATCCGCACCCGCACACTGGACGCGGTGCGCTTCGTGCCCTTCCAGCGGGGCGTGCAATGACGCGGCCCGCCTGGCGTCCGGGCGTCTACCTGCGTGGCCTGGCCATGGGCGCGGCGGACGTGGTGCCCGGCGTGTCCGGCGGCACCCTGGCGCTGATCACCGGCATCTACGAGGAATTGATCGACACCCTGGGCGGCATCGGCCCCCGTTTGCTGGGTGTCTGGCGCCGCGAGGGGTTCGTGGCATTCTGGCGGGCCGGCAATTTTACCTTCCTTTTCACTTTGCTGGCGGGGATTCTCACCAGCATCGCGCTGCTGGCGCGGCTGCTCACCTGGCTGTTGGAACACCATCCGGTGCCGGTGTGGGCATTCTTCTGCGGGCTGATCCTGGCCAGCATCGCGCTGGTGCTGGCGCCGCTGCGCCAGCGCGGGCCGCCCCAGTGGCTGGCGTTCGCCGCCGGCACCGGGTCGGCGGTGGCCATCGCCCTGGCGCCGGGGCTCACCGCCCTGGGCGTGTCGCCGCTGGTGTTCTTCCTGGGCGGTGCCGTGGCCATCTGCGCCATGATCCTGCCCGGCATCTCCGGCAGTTTTATCCTTTTATTACTGGGGCTTTATCCGTCCGTGCTGGCGGCGGTGGAGCGGGGCGACTGGCCCCTGCTGATCAGTTTCATGGCCGGCTGCGCCGGCGGTCTGCTGGCCTTCGTGCGCTTGCTCAAATGGCTGCTGCACCGTTACCACGACACCGTCATGGCGCTGCTGGGCGGCTTCATGGCCGGCTCCCTGGTCAAGCTGTGGCCCTGGCGGCTGCCCCTGGACCAGGGCGTCAGCGAGCGCTGGCTGTGGCCGGCGGACTACGCCCGCGCCGTGGACGGCGGCAGCCAGCTGGGCCTGGCGCTGCTGATGATGGCGGTGGGGCTGGCCCTGGTCTGGCTACTTTCCTTCGCCGCGCCCGTGCATAATGAAGCGACGGCAACGGACGAGTAACCTTTTGCGTGTTTGGCTTCCCATACTGGTGTCGATGATCCTGTGCGGCTGCGCGGTACGGAACCCGCCGCCGGTGGTGGACATCTACCAGCGCCAGGAACAGGGCACCAAGGTCACCTCCGGCAGCCACCGGGTGCAACGCGGCGAGACCCTGTATTCCATCGCCTGGCGCTACGGTTGGGATTACCGCGCCCTGGCGCGCACCAACGGCATCGGCGCGCCCTATACCATTTATCCCGGCCAGGTGATCTCCTTCGGCGGCGCCTCGGCGCGGGAGACCACGCCGGAGCGGCGCACCGCGTCCTCGTCCTCCTCGGGGGCGTCGTCTTCCTCGTCCCGGTCTTCGTCCTCGTCCTCCTCCGCCGCCAGCAGCCCGACCCCGCCGCCGCCCAAGAGCAGCAGCCCGGCCAGTACCGGCCCGGTGCCCTGGCAATGGCCGGCGGACGGTAAGCTGCTGGAGCGTTATTCCACCGCCGCCGGCGGCCGCCGTGGCATCGCCATCGGTGGTCGCGAAGGCAGCCCGGTGCGGGCCGCCGCCGGCGGCCGGGTGGTGTACCGGGGCAGCGGCCTCACCGGCTACGGCAACCTGCTGATCATCAAGCACAACGACCGCTGGCTGAGCGCCTACGCCCACAACAAGAAGCTGCTGGTGAAGGAGGGCGACGCGGTGGACGCCGGCGAGGAAATCGCCACCATGGGCGCCAGCGGCACCCTGAACACCCAGCTGCATTTCGAGATCCGCAAGGACGGCCAGCCGGTGGACCCGCTCACTCTGTTGCCAAGGAAATCCTGATCCATGCCCGACACCCTCGACGATCATCAGGCCCGCCGGCTGCTGACCCTGGCCGCCAGCGCCTCGGTGGCCACCGCCCTGATCCTGATCGCGGTGAAAAGCGTGGCCTGGACCATGACCGGTTCGGTGAGCCTGCTGGCATCGCTGATCGACTCGATCATGGATTCACTGGCGTCCCTGGTGAACTTCGCCGCCATCCGCTATTCCCTGGTGCCGGCGGACGACGAACACCGCTTCGGCCACGGCAAGGCGGAGGCCCTGGCCGGCCTTGGCCAGTCCGTGCTGATCGCCGGCTCGGCGCTCTATCTGCTCCAGGAAGCGGTGTTCAAGCTGCTCAATCCGGAGCCCATCGAAGCCACCGGCCTGGGGGTCGGCGTGATGGTGTTTTCCATCGCGCTCACCGCGCTGCTGCTGGTGGTGCAGAAATACGTGGTGCGGCGCACCGGCTCCACCGCCATCGACGCGGACTCGCTGCACTATCTCTCGGATCTGGCGGTTAACGCCGGCATCATCCTGGCGCTGGTGATCAGCGGCCTGGGCTTCGACGCCGCCGACGGCCTGGTGGGGCTGGTGATCGCCCTCTACATTCTCTGGTCGGCCTGGAAGATCGGCTGGGAATCGGTGCAGCTGCTGCTGGACCGGGAGCTGCCCGGCGAGGTGCGCGACGTAATCGGCACCGTGGTCGGCGAGCATGACCAGGCCCTGGGCTTCCACGACCTGCGATCCCGCCAGTCCGGGCGCACCCAGTTCATCCAGCTGCATGTGGATATGGACGAAACCCTGCCGCTCAAGGACGCCCACGAACTGGGCGAGCGCATCCGCGCCGACATCCTCCAGCACTATCCCGCCGCCGAGGTGATCATCCACCACGATCCGGTGCCCAACTCTCCCCACGTCCCCGTCGACCCGGACTCCTCCAACCGAGAAGACCGCGCCGGTTGACGGTCTCCCCGTAGCCCCGGGGTGTGTCTCCCCTCCCGGGACCCTGTTTGACAGGATGTCAAACCGGGAGTCTACAGGGATGTATTCACGACGTTCCCGGGAGGGGAGACACACCCCGGGGCGGCCCAGCTAACATCAACCCGTCTGGCCGGCGCGCAGCTTCGGCCGCACCGTGATCAGCAACGCTGGCAGCAACGTCAGGTTGCTCAGCAACGCCACCAGCATGGCCAGACTGGTCAGCAGCCCGAAGTACACCGTCGGGTTGAAGTTGGAAAACGCCAGAATCGAGAAGCCGGCGATGATCACCAGGGAGGTGTAGTACATCGCCTTGCCGATGGAGCCGTGGCAGCGGCGCATGGCCGCCGCGTAATCCCGGTCCGCCGGCCACTCCTCGTGGAAGCGGTGCACATAGTGAATGGTGTCGTCCACCGCGATGCCGATGGTGATCGCCGTGATGGTGATGGTCATCAGATCCAGCGGCAGCCCGATCCAGCCCATCAGCCCCAGCACCGTGGCCGCGCTCACCAGGCTCGGCACCATGCTGATCAGCGCCACCGGCAGGGACCGGAACAGCAACAGCAGCATGATCAGGATCGCCGTGAACACATAGCCCAGGGTCTTGATCTGCGAATCGAACAGGCTCTGCAGCATGTTGTTGTAGAGCACCATGGCGCCGGTCAAATGCACCTGCTCGGGTTGCAGATCGAACTGGCTGACCAGATCGTCGTTGATCTTCTTGAGCAGGTCGTCCCGGTTCAGCCCCGGGTAGGAATCCACCACCCGGATGCTGATGCGGATCTGCCGGCCGTCGTCGGACAGATAGGGGCTCACCAGCTGGCCGCGCAGATCATCGGGAATGAAGCTGGCCAGCAGCATCAGCTGCACATAGCTGAGCGGGCCGTCGTTGATCTTCTTGGCCACCTTGTAGGTGGTGGCGATGGACAGCACCTTGCCGGTTTCCGGCAGCGACTGCAGGTAATCCTCGATCCTGATGATTTGTTCCAGCCGTTGCGGCGTGTACCAGTAGGCGCCTTGCAGATCCGGCCCCTGGTCCGCCGTCGGGCCCGGCGCGTCGCTGGCGAACGGGTCCTGGCCGCCGCCGAAGTCGTCGCCGCCGCCATTACCGCCCGCGGCGAACGGGTCTTGCTGGACCGCGCCGAAGCCATCGTCGCCGGCGGACTGGCCGCCGGATGCCTCACGGGAGGCGGCGCCGCCGGCGAACGGGTCGTCCTGGACGGCGTCGAAGCCGTCCGCGTCCTCGGCGGGCGCGGTGGCGCCGGTGGATTTGCTTTCCCGGGGCGGGGCGTCGATGACGATGTCCAGGGGCGTGGTGCCGCCCAGCTTCCGGTCGATCTGCAGCATGCCCTGGTAGATCTCCGTGTCTTCCTGGAAGTAATCGATGAAGCGGTTTTCCACCGTCAGGCGGGTCATGCCCCACAGCGCCGCCGCCAGGCCCGCCAGGGTCACCACCAGCAGGGTCACCCGATGGCGCTCGGTGAAGCCGGCGAAGGTCAGCGTCACCCGGCGCGTCAGATCACGGCCCTGGCGCGGTTGGCCCGGCGCCAGCCGGCCCAGCAGGCTGGGGAACACCAGGAAGCAGGTCACCAGGGCCACGCCCAGGCCCAGGGTCATCATCCAGCCGAAGTCGATCACCGGGCGGATGTCGCTGATCACCAGGGACGAGAAGCCCACCATGGTGGTCAGGATCATGTAGACGCTGGGGCGCATCATGTGGGCGGCGGTTTCCCGCAGCAGCCAGCCCTGGGTAGCGTCCGGGTTTTCCTCGTGCAGTTCCCGGTAGCGCACCGTCAGATGGATGGTGATGGACATGGTGATGATCAAAAGCAACGACAAATAGTTGCTGCTGATCACCGTCACCTTCCAGTCCATGAAGCCCAGCCAGCCAGTGACGGTGAGCACGGTGACGCCGCAGCACAGCAGCGGCACCACCACCCAGCGCGGACGCCGGAAAATCAGGAACAGGGTGAGGATCAGGAACGCCACCACGCCCAGGCCGAAGATTTCCAGGTCCGAGCGGATGAAGCGGATCATGTCCGAGGCGATCATCGGCACGCCGCCCAGCACCAGGCGCGCCTGGTCCCGGTAACCGTCCATGATGCCGCGGATGTCCTCGATCTCCTCGGCGGTGCGCGCCTGCACCGCGCTGTTGTAGTCGCTGAATTCGGCGTCCACCCGTTCCAGTTCCGCCGCCTCGGATTCGCTCAGGGCGTCCTGGCGTTCCTGATCGCGCAAGGCGTTGCGCCGGTTGAGCAGCTCGAAGTAACGCTCATCGCGCTCGAAGGTCACCAGCATGGCGGTGGTGAGGCCGTCGTCGCTGACCAGCAGATCCTCGTAGAGCGGATTGGTGTCGGTGAACTCCTGTTTGGCCAGGCCCAGGTCCACGCCGTCGTCGAGCACCGTGCGGTAGCCGTCGGACAGATCGGTGAATTCAACCTTGGGGCTGAACAGCAGCGGCACGTCCAGCAGGCTGTACACCGAAGCGACCCGGTCCAGGCCCTTGAGCTCGCCCTGCAGGCTTTGCAGGTTCTTCAGGGTGTCGCGGCTGAACAGTTCGCCTTCCCGGGGCGTGTAGGTGACCACCAGGAAATCGCTGCCGCCATACTGCTTGGCGATCTTGCGGTAGTACTCCAGCGCCTGATCGTTCTCCAGGGTCAGGGACTCGGCGGAGGCGTCCAGCTTGAAATCGCGGGCCTGCCAGGCGGCCACGCCGCACACCAGGGCCACCACCAGCAGCCACAAAATCGGGTTGCGCAGCACCACCGCGCAATAGACGCGGAACAGTCGAGACATCATGGTCGGGCCTTAGAACATGGCCGCGAATTCCGCGGCGAAACGCTGATCGAAGCGGTGAATGAGGCGCCCGGCGGGCAGGGTGAGCAGGGTCAGCAGCCCTTCGGACCACTCTTCCTGATGCACCCGGCAGCCGCCGTCGCCGTCGTCGATGAAGGTGAAACGGTGGATCAGACGCGCCATGGGCAGGTCCAGCCCCCAGGCGATGCATTCGTTTTCCCGGTACTCGTGCACGCGCACCACCACCGGCGCCGGCGGCAGGCGCGGCAGGTCGGCCACGAACAGCAGGTTGGCGCCGCGCCGCCACTGGCCGCCGAACAGCCGTGCGTGGCGCACCACCGAACACCAGTCGGCCCAGCCGTCGACCTGGCTGAACAGGGAAAAGGCCTGGCGGGGTGAGGCGCGGGTGTCGGTCACTTCGTCGATGAAGTAGCGTTTCAGCATAACGTCCTCGTTCTCCGGAGGCCCCAAGAGTACCCATCATTCCCGGCACTCACCACCTAAACGGTGGCGCCGCCCTTGACCGGCGGGACCGCCCCGGGGAACCTTCGGTCAATGCGAGCGCGGCCTGGTCATCGTTCCATGAAGGTCCGTCCGCGACGGCATGGAAGAATAATAATCAACGAGGAAACGTGATGGTGGGAACGCACCTGCCCGCGTCGGTCCTGCCGGGCCTGCTGGAGATCGCCCTGCGTGGCCGGCTCGACGCGGCGACCCTGTTCGAGCGCGCCGGCGTGGACCCCGGCGCCGACCGCTACCTGACCCTGGATCAGCTCGACCGGCTGTTGGGCACCGTCTTCCGCGACGCCGGCGACCCCCTGTTCGGATTGCGCGCCGGCCGCCGCCATGACTACCGCCGCCTGCAGCTGCTCGGCCGGCTGATGGCCGCCGCCACCACCCTGGAGCAGGCGCTGGCGCTGCTGTTTCGCTACAAGGACCTGGTGGTGCCGTACCTGGCGTTCCGGCTTGAGCGTGGCGAGCACCACTGCACCCTGGCGATCACCGGCGGCGAGGGCCTGAGCTTCGCCCGGGACCCGGCCCACGACGATCTGGTGCTGGCCAGCCTGGTGGCGGTGGGGCGCTCGCTGCTGGGCGGGCGCATGCCGGTGCACCGGGTGCTGTTCCGCCGCCCGGCGCCGGACCAGCGCGACGAGTACGACGCCTTCTTTCAATGCCCGCTGCGCTTCGCGGCACCGAACAACGCCATCGAGTTCTCCCCGGCGCTGCTCGGCCAGACCCTGCCCGGCGCCAACGCCCACCGGCGCGCCCGTCTGGAGGGCGCCGCCGGCCGGCTGCTGCTGGATCTGTCCCGGGCCGGCGGCGTCGCCGGCCAGGTGCTCGACCGCTTGCGCGGTGGCCTGGGGCAGGGCGGGCTCACCGTGGAGCGGGTGGCCGCGGACCTCAACATGACCGCCCGCACCCTGCAGCGGCGGCTGCGCGACGAAGGCGTGCAATTCGCCCGCCTGCGCGACCAGGTGCGCATGGAATACGCCTGCCGCCGCCTGCGCGAGCCCGGTTGCGACATGCAGGATCTGGCCCTCTATCTGGGCTTTTCCGACACCGCCAACTTCTACCACGCCTTCAAGCGCTGGAAGGGCTGCGCCCCGGGGGAATACCGTCGCCGGGCGCTGGGCGGCGTGTGAGCGATGCCGCTGGCACGGTGCCCACCGGCGCGCGTACCCTGTGGCCATGCTCGACCCACGACGTGCTGAACAGGAACTGGACGCGCTCTGGTCCCACCCCGCCGGCCACTGCCGGGTGCACGCCGCCGGCGGCGGCGCCACCGGCGTCACCGGGCGGGTGGAAGCCGGTGACCGGCGCTACTTTCTCAAATGGCTCCCCGACGGCGACGCCCTGGACGCGGAGGCGGACGGGCTGCGCCACCTGGCGCCGGCGATCCGCGTGCCGGCGGTGGTCCACCGCGGTCCCCTGGCCGGCGGCCAGGCACTGATCCTGGAATGGCTGGACACCCGCCCCCTGGGCGGTCGCCAATGGGAAACCCTGGGCGCCCACCTGCGCCGGCTCCACGACACCACCGCCGAGCGCTTCGGCCACCACCGCGACAACTGGATCGGCGCCAACCGCCAGGACAACACCCCCACCGACCACTGGGCGGACTTCTTCGTCGAACGCCGCCTGGCCCCGCAACTGCGCCAGGCCCGCGACCGGGGCCTGCCGCCCCGCGCCGTCCAGGCGGTGGAAGCGGTCATGGCCCGCGTCCCGAACTGGCTCGCCGGCCTGGACATCCGCCCGGCCCTGGTCCACGGCGACCTCTGGCAAGGCAACCTGGCCGCCCTGGCCGACGGCACCCCGGTGATTTACGACCCGGCGGTCCATTACGGCCACGGCGAAACCGACCTGGCCATGCTCGGCCTGTTCGGCGCCGTCCCCGACGCTCTCTACCACGCCTACGGCCAGGATCCCCACGACCGCGACTTTCAGCACCGCACCCGCCTTTACAACCTGTATCATCTGCTTAAGGAGCCTCTGAATACCGCCTTACGTACTCAGCGTGGCCTGAAGTGTACAGCCGTCGTGTCTTGTCTCGACGGACAGGGTGGTGCCCTTTCCAAGAGGCAAGGCGCGGCGGCTGTACACTTCAGGCCGCGCCCTGCGGGGCTTACAGGCTGGCCCACACTCATCGTTCCCCTTTTTCGACAGGCAACCAGCCTGCCTTCAAAAGGGCGCCTTGATTGTGAGCCGGCCTGTAAGCCTGAGTACGCAAGGCGGTATTCAGAGGCTCCTTGACCACCACAACCTCTTCGGCGGCCCCTACACCCAAACCACCGAAGACACCGCCCTCTCCCTCCTCCGTGAATAACGGGGCAGGGTGTGAGCGTCCCCGCTAGGCGGTAACCTCCAACAGAGAGTCCTGACTCAATGCGCATCGTCGCCGACGAAAACATGCCCGCCCTGACCCCCTTCGAATCCCAGGGCCAGGTCACCCGCGTCAACGGCCGCACCCTGACCCGCGACCAACTGAAGGACACCGAGGTCCTGCTGGTCCGCTCCGTCACCCGTGTCGACCGCGCCCTGCTGGAAGGCACCCCGGTGCGCTTCGTCGGCTCCGCCACCATCGGCACCGACCACATAGACCGCCAGGCCCTGGACGACCTGGGCATCGCCTTCGCCCACGCCCCCGGCTGCAACGCCCGCGCCGTGGTCGAATACGTGCTCCAGGCCCTGCTGCTGGCCTGCCACAAGCAAGGCCGCTCCCTGCGCGAAAGCCGGGTCGGCATCGTCGGCCTGGGCAATGTGGGCGGCCGCCTGGCGGACTGGCTCAATGCCCTGGGCGTCACCGTGATCGGCTGCGACCCGCCCCTGGCCCGGGCCGGCGCCCGCGCCCCGGTGCCCCTGGACCCCCTCGACGCCGCCCTGGAAGCGGACCTGATCAGCCTGCACGTACCGCTGACCCGGGACGGCGACGACGCCACCCACCATCTGCTCGACGCCGAACGCCTGGCCCGGCTGGGCCCGGAGCAGACCCTGATCAGCACCTGCCGGGGGCCGGTGATCGACAACCGGGCTCTGGCCGCGCGCCTGGAACAGGAAGACGCGCCGCTGGCGCTGCTGGATGTGTGGGAAAATGAACCGCGCCCGGACCCGGCGCTGCTCGACCGGGTGTTTCTCGGCTCACCCCATGTGGCGGGCTACAGCGTGGAAGGCAAATGGCGGGGCACCGCCATGCTGCACCAGGCCTGGTGCCGCTGGCGCGGGGAGAGCGCGCCGGAGATGGTGCCACCAACGGAGGACGCGGAGCTGGACGCGCCGGTCCACGACGAAGCGGACCTGCTGGCCTTGCTGCGCCGGGCCTACCGGCTCCACGAGGACGACGCACGCCTGCGTGAAGCGGTGCGCGCGCCGGACCCGGGCGTCGCCTTCGACACCCTGCGCAAGAACTACCCGCCCCGGCATGAGCTGCTTTACTGGCGCCACCGGGGCGACGTGGCGGCGCCGTTCAAACCCCTGGTCAGCCGGCTTTTCGCGCCGGAGTAGGGTAGTGCCAGGCTTGCTCCAGCTCGCGGCAGGCGCGCAGGATCATCGCCTCGGTGATGGGAATTTCCCGGCCCTGCTCGTCGACCAGGGCGGCGCCGTTGAATTCCCGGCGGCTGGAGGCCTGTGAATATTGAAGACGGTTCATGATGGTTCTCCGCTGTTTTCCCCGACGCGGTCATTGTTGAAAAAAGGTGTGATCGTTTTATGACAGAGTCGCGCAATGCTCTGATTCTTGGTGTTCTGGTGAACCCGTTCGCCGGCATCGGCGGCGCCGTGGGCCTCAAGGGCAGCGACGGCGAAGCCACCCGCGAGGAAGCCCTGCGGCGCGGCGCCACGCCCATGGCGGTGGCGCGCATGACCCGCGCCCTGCAGGCGGTGGCCGGTGACGCCGGCCACCTGCGCGTGCTCACCTGGGGTGGCGACATGGGCGAGCACAGTTGCCGGGAAGCGGGCCTGGCGGCGGAAGTGATCGGCGCCTCGCCATCCCCCAGCGGCCCCGAACACAGCCGCGAGGCGGCCCGCGCGCTGCTGGACGCCGGCGCTCAACTGCTGCTGTTCGCCGGCGGCGACGGCACCGCCCGGGACCTGGTGGACGCGGTGGGCGACGCCATCCCGGTGCTGGGCGTGCCCGCCGGCTGCAAGATGCATTCGGCGGTCTATGCCATCAACCCGGACGCCGCCGGCCGGCTGCTGGCCGACCTGGTCCACGGTGGCCTGGTGGCGCTGCACGACGCCGAGGTCCGCGACATTGACGAGGATGCCTTTCGCCACGGTGAGGTCCGCGCCCGCCACTACGGCGAATTGAAAGTGCCCGCCGAAGGCCGCTACCTGCAACAGGTGAAATGCGGCGGCCGAGAGGTGGAGGATCTGGTGGTCACCGAAATCGCCGCCTCGGTGATCGACAACCTGGAACCGGATACCTGGTACCTGGTGGGCTCCGGCTCCACCGTGGCCACGGTGATGGAACAGCTCGGCCTGCCGAACACCCTGCTGGGCGTGGACATCATCCGCGACCAGGAAGTGGTGGCCGCCGACGTGGGCGCCGAACAAATCCTCGACATCATCGGCGATCAACCGGCCCGAGCCCTGCTTACCGTGATCGGCGGCCAGGGCCACCTGTTCGGGCGTGGCAACCAGCAGTTCAGCCCGGCGGTGATCCGCCGGCTCGGCAAGGCCAACATCCAGATCCTGGCCAGCCGCACCAAACTCGGCACCCTGCAAGGTCGCCCCCTGGTGGTGGACACCGGCGACCCGGAGCTGGACCGGGCGCTGTGCGGCCTGTGGCCGATCACCAGTGGCTACGAGGACACCCTGCTGTACCGCGTGGCCACCGACGCCGGCTGAACAAACCCGGCGAAAATGCTATTTTTTGCCTCTTTCCTCGCACGCTTCACATGCTTCAAGGGGGCACTTCATGGCGGATCAGGACCGCACCACGAAATACGCCGAAGGCAGCCTGACCCTGGCGGGCACGGTCATGCTGGGCACCGGGGTGATGATCGGCGCCGGCATTTTCGCGCTCACCGGACAGATGGCCCAGATGACCGGTGCCTTGTTTCCCCTGGCGTTCCTGGCGGCGGCGGTGATCGTGTCGTTCAGCGCCTACTCCTACGTCAAGATTTCCAACGCCTATCCGTCCGCCGGCGGCATTGGCATGTACTTGCACAAGGCCTACGGCGACCGGCTGCCCACGGCGTTCAACGCCTTGCTGATGTACTTTTCCATGGTCATCGCGCAGAGCTTCCTGGCACGTACCTTCGGCGCCTACACCATGCAGCTGTTTGGCGGCGATGAATCCGGGCGCATGGTGCCCACCCTGGGCGTGGCGCTGATTCTCACCGCCTTCATCATCAACTTGCTCGGTAACCGCCTGATCCAGGGCGTGGCGGGTTTCATTGGCGTTTTGAAAATCGGCGGGATTCTGATGTTCGGCCTGGTCGGCATATGGCTGGCGGACAGCGTGGCGGTGGACTTCAATCGCGTGGGGGAAAGCGCCGGCATCGGCGGTTTTCTTGGCGCCACCGCTCTGGGGATTCTCGCCTTCAAGGGCTTTACCACCATCACCAACAGCGGTTCCGAGGTGATCGACCCGCACCGTAACGTGGGCCGTGCCATCGTCATTTCCATCGCCGCCTGCATCGTGATCTACACGCTGGTGGGGTTTGCCGTGGCGAGCAATCTATCGTTGAGCGAGATTGTCGCTACCCGTGACTACTCCCTCGCCGCCGCCGCCCGACCCGCGCTGGGTGAGTACGGCGTCTGGTTCACCGTCGCCATCGCAATGCTGGCCACGGCGGGCGGCATCCTTGCCAGCATTTTCGCGGTCTCGCGGATGCTGGCCATGCTCACGGAAATGAAGCTGGTGCCGCACAGCCATTTCGGCATGCCCGGCACCATCCAGAAACACACCCTGGTCTACACCGTGGTTCTGGGCCTGATCCTTACCGCCTTCTTTGATCTGTCGCGCATCGCGGCGCTGGGCATCATCTTCTACCTGATCATGGACATCGCCATTCACTGGGGCGTGCTGCGCTACCTGCTGGACGATATCGGCGCCCGGCGCTGGGTACCTGTGACCGCGATCATCCTTGATCTGCTGGCGCTGGGCGGCTTCGTGATCACCAAGCTGGCGTCCGACCCGTTCGTGATCGGGGTGGCGCTGGTCACCATGATCCTGCTCGCCGCCGGAGAGCAGTGGTTCCTGAAATCCGACGCACGCAAACGGACTCTGGCGCACCGGGGCCATCATCACGAATCGCACTCCTGAGCGGGGCGGTCCCGGCCCCGTGGCGGGAGGGGGGTGGTTTTGTGAATAAGGTCAAGTTTTTTGCATAAAGTGCCGCTCGCCGTCGTTTTCGGCGGTGAAGGTGTCGGCTCTCTTTCCTATACTCAGCCTCATAATAACGCCTGACCCCGACGGCGCGCCTGGATAGCGCGACGTCGTGGCAAGCCGGTGGGGGCCGGCGGGGTCGGGGCCACGTCATGGATGGCTTGGGGGAAAGACCGATCAGACTCTCTCTTCTCGTGCTCGCGGGTACCGTGTTCGCCGCCACCGCCTGGGCGGCGCCGGATCCCCAGCAGCGCATGTACGACCGTCTTCAGGAACAGGACCGGCAGCGCCAGGAGCAGCGCCTGGACGAGATGCGCGTGCCCGGCGATACGCCCGGCGCCCGGGTGCCCGAGCCGGAGGACACCGGCGCCGGCGGCTGTTTCACCGTGGAGCGAATCACGCTGACCACGCCGGGCCAGGAGCCGGTGCCCTTCGGCCACTGGCTGAGCGCGCCGCTGGCGCCACTGCGCGGGCAATGCCTGAGCCTGGATGACATCCGCGCCCTGCAGGCGGCGTTGAGCAACCTGCTGATCGATCGTGGCTACGTCACCAGCCGGGTGCTGCTGCCGGAGCAGGACATCGGCGACGGCGAACTGACGCTGCGGGTGGTGCCGGGCAGGGTGGAAGGCTGGCGCGGCGAGGGCCTGCCGGACCGGGTACTGGAATGGGCCCTGCCGTTGCGCGACGGCGACCTGCTCAATCTGCGCGCCCTGGAACACACCGTGGAAACCCTGGCCCGGCTGCCGCACCTGGACGCGGAGATGGATCTGGCGCCGGGCCAGGCGCAGGGCGGCACCGTGATCGTCGGCCACGCCAATTGGCCGCGACGCTACCAGGGCAGCCTGATTCTCAACGAAAAACACTACGGCGACGTCACCCACGGCACCGGCCAGCTCAACCTGGACTGGGGCAGCCCTTTCGGCGTCACCGATCGCTTGTCATTGGGCGTCAACGGCGACCTGGATCAGGAGTTCTCCGACCGCGCCTGGGGCGCCAGCCTGGACTACGACATCAGCCTGGGCTACTGGAATCTGGCCGTGGGCTACAGCCGCCAGGCCTACCAGAACGAGGTGGCGGGCATTTTCCAGCGCTTCGATTCCTCCGGTCTCACGGAAATTTCCCGCTTCGAGCTCACCCGGCTGCTGCACCGCTCCCAGCGCACGCGGTTGTCCCTGGCGTTGCTCGGCGCTTACACCGACGTGGACAACCGCATCGAGGAGACCACCATCCAGGTGAGCAGCTATCAACTGCGCACCGGCGGCCTGCGTCTGAGCGGCAAGTCCCGGCTTGGCCGGGTGCAACTGGCCGGCAACCTCACCGCCGAACGGGCCTGGACCGCCGGCCCGGCCACCCGGCTGCCGGACGGCGCTGAAGTGGCCGACGCGGTGCATGACCGCTACCAACTGTTTCTGTCCGCCACCCGTTTCATCCAGCCGCTTTACGGTGCCCTGCAGTTGCGGCTGAACAGCCAGTACAGCCGCCACGAACTGTTCCCCTCGGAACGCTTGTCCCTGGCCTCCAGCGCCGCCGTGCGCGGCTACGACAGCCTTTCGGTGAGCGGCAACAGCGCCACCGCCGGCAGCCTGCAATTCGATTTCTACCCGCCGATCACCGGCCCGGTAAGCCTCAAGCCGTTCGTCGCCTACGACCTGGGCGTGGTGCCCGACAACGGCAACGAGGACGACTTTACCCGCCTGGCCTCGGCCACCGCCGGGCTCGGCCTCGGCTACCGCGACATTCAGTTGACCACCCAGATCACCTGGCCCATGGAGCAGCATTCAACGGAGATGACGGATCATGAATACACAGTCCTGGCGAGCCTGTACGTCCAATTCTAACGCCCACGGAAGGGCGCGGCGCGGCCTGGTTTACGGCCTGTCGCTACTGCTCATCTGGCAGCCGCTGCTGGCGGCCGCCGACGGTGTCACGCCCACCCGGGGCGCCACCGACCGGGCCGGCAACGGCGTGCCGGTGGTCAATATCCGGAACCCCAACGGCGCCGGTGTCTCGCAAAACTTCTACCAGGATTTCAACGTCGACGAGCGCGGGCTGATCCTCAACAACGGGCGCCAGCTCAGCCGCACTGAGCTGGCCGGTTACATCGAGGCCAACCCCAATCTGCGCAACGGCAGCGCCAAGGTGATCCTTAACGAGGTGATCGGCGCCAACCCCTCGGCGTTGCACGGCTATCTCGAAGTGGGCGGCGCCAAGGCGGACATCGTGGTGGCCAACCCCAATGGCATTTCCTGCCAGGGCTGCGGCTTCATCAACACCGACCATGCCACCCTCACCACCGGCCGCGCCATCATGGACGAGGACGGCGCCCTGCGCGCCTTCGACGTGCAAGGTGGCCAGGTGCGCATCGGCGAGGACGGCGCCACCACCACCAACGTGGACCGTTTCGACCTGATCGCGCGCTCGGTGTCGATCAGCGGCGAGATCAACGCCGACCGGCTCAACGTGGTGGCCGGTCGCCAGCAAGTGGACCGGGAAAGCCTCGCCACCCAAGCCCATGAGGACGACGGCGACGGGCCGGAGTTCGCCATCGATTCCGCCGCCCTGGGCGGCATGTACGCCAACCGCATCCGCCTGATCGGCAACGACAAGGGCGTGGGGGTTCGCCTGGACGCGCCGGTGGCGGCCCAGAATGGCGACGTTACCCTGAGCGCCAACGGTCAGCTGCGTTTCAAGGAAATCAGCGCGTCCGACTCGATCCAGCTCGCCGCCAACGACGTCACCGCCGAAGGCAATCTGGTGGCCGGCGACCGCATCGACGTGCAGGCGGAGGCCTACCACGCCGTGGCCGGCACCACCTCCGCCAACCATCTGAAGATGGCGCTGGGCAGCGTGCGCCTGGATCAGGACGCGCGCTGGCTGGGCGTGGAAGACCTGACCCTGGACGCGGGCACGGTCGATAACCAAGGGGAACTGGCCGGCGCCGAGGTGACCGTGGGCGCCGAGGGCCACCTGGACAACGGCGGGCAAATTCTCGCCGACGGGCAGGCCGACGTGCGCGGCGGCACCCTGGACAACAGCGGCACCGTCTCCGCCAACGGCGACGTGGCGCTGAGCGCGGACGGCGCCCTGCGCCAGGCCGGCTCGGTTACCGCCGGCGGTGGCGCCCGGCTGGACGCCACCGAACTGACCCTGGACGACGGGTCCGAAACCATCGCCAACGGGACCCTGGCGGTGAGCGCCGACACCGTCACCAACCAGGGCCTGGCCCACGGTGGCGAACAAACCACGGTCACCGCCACCAACCTGGAACACCGGCAAGGGCGCATCCAGTCCGCCGGCGACGTCACCCTGAACGTGGCCGACCGCCTCGACAACCGCGCCCTGGTGACCGCCGGCTCCACGCTCACCGTGGACGCCGGCGAACTGGACAACCAGGGCACCCTGGTGGCGGAGGAGCAACTGGCGGTCTCCGTGGACGATGCGCTCATCAACCAGGGCGCGCTGCAGAGCCTGGGCGACGCCGGGATTGAGGCCGGCTCCCTGGACAACAGCGGCCAGGTGCTGGCGGTGGGTGACCTGGCCATCGACACCGAGGACGCGCTCGCCAATACCGGCGCCGTGCAGAGCGAAGGCAATCTGGCTGTGAACGCGGGCGGCCTGGACAACGACGGCGAGCTGCTCACCAACGGCGACCTGGCGGTCCATACCGACGGTGCGCTCACCCAACGCGGGCAGATGATGGCCGGCGGTAACGGCACTCTCAGCGGCGGCGAGCTTAACAATGACGCCGGCCTGATCAGCGTGGCCGGAGACCTGACTCTGGAACAGGCCGCCATCACCAATACCTCGACCCTGGAAGCCGGCGGCGTGCTGACCCTCACCGAGAACGTGGCGTCGCTACGCAATGAAGGTACCGTGGCCGGCGCCCAGGGCCTGTCACTGGCCGCCGATGAAATCGACAACCGCGCCGGTGCCATCCTGCGCAGCGGCGGCAACGCCGTCGTCACCGGCGAGCGCCTGACCAACCACGGGCTGGTGTTCGCCGCCGGCAACCTGGCGCTCCAGGTCGACGAACTGCTCAACGAACGCGCCGCCCAGGCCAGCGGCCAGGACGGCACCCTGGGCGCCGCCGGCGATGTGCTGTTCCAGGGCGAGCGACTGATCAACCGCGACGGCGCCCTGATCGGCAGCGGCGGCGCCATGGCGCTGCTCGCCTCGGAGCGCGTCACCAACGACCGCGCCGACATCGTCGCCAACGGCAACCTGCTGATCGCCGCCGACCAGGAGCAGGGCAAGACCGGCGAGGTCATCAACCATTCCGGCACCATTACCACCAACGCCGGTGACCTGGCGATTTTCACCCACTCCCTGGACAACAGCCGGGAAGTGACGCTGGGCAAAAGCGACCCCCTGACCATCGCCCAGCTGATGGAAATGATGCAGGTCGGGCTTGTCATCGATGACATCACCTTCAGCGAAGACGATTTGGCCTTTATTTATGACCCGGATCTGGAGTCGTCGCTGGTTCGCTTCGCCACTAATGGCGCGCAGCGTTTCCGCTGGGTGGATTACTGGGTTGAGGAATATACGGATTATATCAACGACGAGATGAGCGGCCTGCTTTCCGATGATGACATCCAGTATATTCAAGAAACTTTGCGTGGTCCCTCCTGGGAAGTGGAAATAGAAGGGGTATGGCATGAGATTTTTGACGGAGGCGGGGAGGCCTTCGGGGGAACCGACACAAACAAGATTCGAAATCCGCTGGCTGAAACCTTCTATCTAGTTGTCCGGGTTACTCAGCTTCTCAAGGAGCGGGCGCCGCTAAAATACCAGCGTTTCCTGGCCCATACCCGGGCCAAACTGGATGAGGATGGCGGAGGCCTCTACCTGCGTAACTTCACCTGTGGGGCTACCCGGAATGACTGGCGAACGGGAAATGAAGCCTGTGACAACGGCTCGATTCATTACTTCCGCTTTGGCTCCCAGGCCTACGACGACGTCATCGATCCGTCCTCCGAGGACGTACAATCAGTCCTCTCCTCCGCCGGTAATCTGACCATCAACGCGGACGTGCTGCGCAATGAATACAGCACCCTCGCCGCCGCCGGCGATCTTCACCTTGAGGGCGGCCGTCTCATTAACAAGGCGGTGGAGTTGAAACGTCATGCCTCCCTGAGCACTGGCCGCCGCGATTGGCACAATGCTGGTGATGCGCCCAACCCGGGCGCGGGCATGGTGAGAACGGATACGCAGCCTATCAGCGTCGATCTGGGCGAACAGGTGGCCAGTGTGATCTCCGCCGGCGGCAACGTGACCCTGGATTTTCAGGAAGAGGCGGGCAACTACACCGAGGAGCGCTTCGACCAGGAAGTGGTCTTCGACGACGGCGATTATCAGGACGAGGACGGCGGCGGCAGCGCCGGCGGTGGCGGGGAAGAGGGCGGCGACTCGCCCGGGCCGGTGTCCTGGGATCTCAGCGACGACAGCCGGGTCATCGACACCCTCAACGCCGGCCTGCGCGACATCCTCGACAACCGCAGCAGCCTCTACACCGTGGTGGACGACGCCGACCACCCCTATCTGATCGAAACCAACCCGCTGTTCGCTTCCCTGGATGGCTTCCTCGGCTCGGACTACCTGCTCGACCGCCTGAACACCGACCCGGACCGGCAACTGCGCCGCCTCGGTGACAGCTACTACGAAACCCAACTGGTCCGCGACGCCATCCTCGCCGCCACCGGTCGCCGCTTCCTGGACGCCGACGTCCAATCCGACCAGCAGCAATACCAGCGCCTGATGGACAACGCCCTCTCCGAAGCGCAACGGCTGGAGCTGTCCATGGGCGTGGCGCTCACCGCCGAACAGGTGGGCAACCTGCGCCAGGATCTGGTGTGGATGGAAGAGCGCCAGGTGGACGGCCACGCCGTGCTGGTGCCGGTGCTCTACCTGGCCCCGGGCAGCAGCCGGCTCACCGCCGAAGGCGCGGTGATCGCCGGTGACACCATCAACGTGCGCGCCGGCGGCCTCGGCAACAGCGGCATCATCGCCGCCGCCAACGGCCTCAATGTACAGGCCGGCAACAAAGGCGTGGTGAACCTGGAAGGTACCTTGCAAGCGGGCACCGGCCTGGCCATCGATTCCCTCGGCGACGTCAAGAACCAGAGCGGTACCGTCCGCGCCGGCCAGGTCTCGATCCGCAGTCAGGGCGACATCGTCAATGAGTCCTGGACCGAGCAAGTAGTCACCGAGTGGGACCACGGCACCCATCGCCGCACCGACCACGGTGACGCCGGCCTGATCCAGGCCGCCGACACCGTTTCCCTGGACGCCGGCCGCGACATCGTCGTCACCGGCAGCCGCGTCCAGGGCGACGCCGTGGGCCTCAACGCCGGCGGTGACGTGCGCATCGAAAGCCAGACCCTGGAACGGGGCTTCGACGGCCGCGCCAACGGCGGCCGCTACCAGACCCAGACCATCGAGCAGATCGCCAGCCAGGTGGACGCCACCGGCGACCTGCTGATCAGCGCTGGCGGCAACATCGGTGTCACCGCCTCCGACGTCAGCGCCGGCGGCAGCGCCAGCCTGGCCGCCGGCGGCGACGTCATCATCCAGTCCGCCGCCAACCGCGACTACGAAAACTACCACCGCGAAACCAGCCACGAAGAAAAACAATACACCCACGACACTGTCCGCCAACGCAAAGCCAGCGTCAGCGCCGGCGACGATCTGCGCATCGACGCCGGCCGCGACCTGCTGGTGGCCGGCAGCGACCTGAGCAGCGGCGACGACATGGGCCTCGCCGCCGGCGGCAGCATCGCCTTCCTGGCCACCCAGGACCGCGACTACCACTTCTCCATGAGCGAGAAAGACGGCGACTACGGCGCGCACAGCTTCAAGCGGGACGAAGTCACCCACGTGGACAACGTCACCAGCACCGCCACCGCCGGCGGCGACCTCACCCTGACCAGCGGCGGTGACCAGCTCTACCAGGCCGCCCGCCTGGAAAGCGGCGGTGACACCACCCTGAAAAGCGGCGGCCACATCACCTTCGAATCGGTGAAGGACCTGGTCCAGGAAAGCCACGAAAAAAGCCAGGGCGACCTGGCCTGGCAGAAGATGGAAGGCGAAGGCTTCACCGACGAAACCCTCCGCCAAACCGAAATCGTCGCCGCCGGCAACCTGGCCATCGACGCCGCCGAAGGCCTCCACATCGACGTCAAACAAGTGGACCAGCAAACCGTCGAGCAAATGATCGACGGCATGGCCGCCGAAAACCCGGACCTGGCCTGGATGAAGGACGCCTACCAACGCGGCGACGTGGATTGGCGCCAGGTCCGCGAACTCCACGACAGCTGGGAATACAGCAGCCAGGGCATGGGCCCCGCCACCGCCCTGGCGGTGACCATCGTGGTCACCGCAATGACCGCCGGCGCAGGCGCGGCAGCGGGCGGCGCCGTGGCCGGGGGCACCACCGGCGCCACGGCCACCGCCATCAGCTCGGCCACCTCCGCCGTGGTGACCAGCGCGGCCAGTACCGCCGCCGTCAGCACCATCAACAACGGCGGTGACCTGGGCGCCACCCTGGACACCCTGGGCAGCGGCGACACCCT
Organism: Alloalcanivorax profundimaris; assembly: GCF_015265435.1. GTDB lineage: Bacteria > Pseudomonadota > Gammaproteobacteria > Pseudomonadales > Alcanivoracaceae > Alloalcanivorax > Alloalcanivorax profundimaris. The sequence continues at coordinate 64,168 of NZ_JABJWH010000005.1, forward strand.
GCGCGGCCTGGCCGTCGGCGGCGTCACCGCCGGCCTCACTTCGGGCCTGCTGGACCCGGCCTTCGACAACATGGAGTTCGGTAAAGCCGCCGGCATCCAAAGCGACCCGATCAACTCCATCACCCGCGGCTTCGACCTGGGCACCGCCCAGGGCGCCCTGGGCTTCGCCGCGCACAGCGCCGGCCAGGGCCTGATCAACGCCGGCGCCACCGCCGCCATCCAGGGCGGCAGCTTCCAGGATCACCTGATCGGCAATCTGGAAAGCCAGGGCAATAACGTGCTTTCCGCGTTGGCGTTCAATCAGGCGGGCTCTTTCGCCGATTATTTGGCGGAAACCGCTGGGTCAGGTGGCCACACCGCGGGATTTGACCTGTTCGTTGAAGGTGGGTTTGGCAGGACCGGTTTGCACGCCTTCACCGGCGGTGCGGTCACGGAGCTGACCCAGGGGGACTTCATCACCGGTGCGGCTGGCGCGGGTTCCAACCAGTTGCTATCTGGGGCTTTCGGCAACCTTTCAGGTGGTAACAATACGGTGCGAACCGCCGGCGCGCAGTTGGCGGGTCTGTTGGGCGCGGTCTCGACTGGAGGGGACGTGGAGACCGGTGCCTGGATCGCTAAACAGGCGGACACCTACAATCGGCAGCTACACAAGGCCGAACTCAAGCTCATTGCGGATCACTACCAGGACTACGCCGACGAACGGGGCATATCCGATGAGCTGGCGTTGAAAGAGCTGCTTTATCAAGCCCAGAGTCAAGTGGATGGCGCCTATGCGGGAGATAGCGGTCAGCGTGATCTGGCCATCCTGCGTGGCTATGATCAACAAGCCGCCGGTGATTTCCTCTCGACCCTGGCAAGCCAATCAGGAACCATCGTCCATGACGACGGTGAAGTAACAGCGCTCTTCGAAGCGACAGAGGAGCAATACGGCGATAGCTACGTTAACGCGACGCATCTCCATGATATCGAAGACGGGGCCTATGGCGAACAAATGTTTGGCTATCCCGCACCGATTCTAAAGAACATGGAATCCGATATTGGCGCCGGGAATTACCTCGATGTCATTGGGGATGCGCGGCTGGATGCATCAAACGAGATGTTCTCTCAGGGAGCGACCGTCCTCGGCGGAGCAGTATTGACACCTGTCGCCGCCAGTATCGGTAGCGCGGCTACTGTACAAGCGCCCTTCTGGGGTGGGGTTGGGGCTCAAACTGCTGCAACCGGTTCTCGCGCGCTGGGCGCCAGGTTGATTGTAAATGCGGCTGCGGCGGAGGAAGGCATGGCGGTAGGGGCATTGAGGGCCAACATTGTCTTGACTGATATGGTTTATGGGTCTGGATTATTATCGGAGTATTATGTCTTTGGAACTGGTATGGCCGGATTTGTCGATGGCTTTTACGGTGGGACTCCGGGGCCTCCTGCGTATGTGCCTGATGGATTACCCAGTCACCCTGTGTTTGCGCCATATAAAGCTAGCCAGGAGGCAGGTGCTATGTTGAAAGATGCTTTTCATTTTTATACGCAGAAGGTGGGTGATGACTGATCAAATTTCTGCCTTTAAGATTCTTTTTGTGCTTTTCTTTGTCGCGGGTCTTTCGATTTTTTTGGTTCTGAGGAGGCGCAGAGTTTTTGTCTCCGATCGTGCTTGTATGTATGTCAGCATGGCTGTTGCTATTCATTTATATAACCTTCTGCCTGTTATTGTGGAAGGGGGTGTTGTTTCTTATCGCGATGGGGAAAAAGTTAGCTCTTTGGAGGTTTTTGGTTTTTTGTTTTTGCTTTCTCTTGTTCCTTACTGGATAGCCGTTTTGTCAGAGCGCTCGCTAAAGAAAACATTGGGTAAGCAAAAAAAATAAGGGGCGTATTTGGGGGTGTGTTCAGTTTTCTAATGAAGGGGGCGTATTGTCTTCCCGCTTGCCGCGATGTTGGTTCTGGGAGGCAGCGCCACAACAGACCCAGGAGAAGAGGGATTATCAATGTCCAACCACGCCGCTGATTTAGTTGGGAAGTCGTTTCATGCTTCCATCGGTGAATCATGGGGTTTTGAGTCTGGTGCTGGCCAGGATCGACTGGAGGGGAAGATTCAGAAGGTGCTTTTTCGATAGGTCGGGAGGTCCGCTGCTTCTCTGTAAGGTGACTCCATTTTCATCGTTTTGGAAAAGATTGGTTGTGTCGTGGTGGTGATAGGAGTAACCAAGATCTCATTGATGTTCTGAGTAAGTCCGGTTTGCGGCGTTTATTTTTATGTCCCGGCGATCGGGAGGAGGATTTTTAGCTGAAGATGCTAAGTCCGCTCTCAGTAGAGAAAAAGATTGCAGCTTTTTAATTGGAAATATGAAGCTGAAATGGTCGCTTTGGATTTAATGGATTGATCAGGAGTATTATGTTGGCTGAGGTGATGGTCCTTTTATTTATTCTTCTGGAGGTCGTGTTTGTGGTCCTCTATGTGAGGTTTAGGTTTGAGGGGGTTGGCGAATTTAAGGATTTGTTTTCAATTGTGCATCCGTTTTCAAATAAGCATATATATGGAAAAGTGCCGGACGAATTTCTTCCAATTTTTGAAAAAATAAGAAGGGCGCAGGTCTGCGTGTTTTTTGGCGTATTGTTCTTTTGGTTGTTTTTTTAAATTTTAATGATTATTGGAGAGTGTAGATGAAAAGGATGTTTTCGCTTGCCGCGATGTTGGTTCTGGGAGGTTGCGCCACGGTGAAGCCGGTGGCGCTGGATGTGAAGGCCTTGGAGGGCAGGGGGATTGATAAGGTGGCCGCCACCGAACATCCGATGCCGGTGATGTCGGCGATCACGCCGACCAAGGCGCAGTTCGGGTTCCTGGGTGGCCTGGCGATGAACGCCGCCGGCAAGAAGATCATCGAGAGCCACGATGTGGCGGACCCGGCTTCCTCCGTGTCCCGCAGTCTGGCGGGCCAGCTGGCGACTATTTTTGGCGGCGAGGCGTTGCCGCCGGGTGGTGTGGTTGAGGGGGCGGACGCCGCCGAGATCGTGGCGGCGAGCGGCGACGCGGATGTGGTGGTGGACGTGCGGACCAGTGTCTGGCAGTTGATCTATTACAAGTCGGCCTGGGGCACCTATTCGATCACTTACCGGGCCAATGCGCGTTTTATCGACGCGGCGTCCGAGGCGGTGCTGGGGACCGGTAGTTGCGCGGTTCGTCCGGAGAAAGGTTCCGAGTGGACAGCGGCTTATTCGGACTTCGAGGAGAATCGGGACGGCATCCTGACCCGGACCCTGAGTCATGTGGCGGAGCAGTGTGCCGAGCAGATCGGCGGGCAGCTGGCGGAGTACCAGGTTGGGCGTCGCTAGCTAGAAAAAGGCCGGGTCGCGGTTTTGATCGCAGCCCGGCCTTTCATGTCCCTTAACTCTTAATCCTCGATCATGGCCACGGAGTAGGGCGTGCCGCGTTCCCGGGGGAGCAGGAGCAGGGCGGTGCGCTCTTCGGTGTCGCCGTGGAGGCCCTGGAACAGGACGCGGTAGGTGAGCACGGCCTGGACGTAGGCGCGGGTTTCCCGGAAGGGGATGGACTCGATCCAGACGTCCACGGGCACGGCGTCGTCTTCTTCCTCGGCGAGCCACCGTTCCACCCGGTTGGGGCCGGCGTTGTAGGCGGCCAGGGCCAGGATGCGGTTGCCGTTGAACTGTTTGAGCAGGTCGGCGAGGTAGCGGCTGCCCAGGGCGAGGTTTCTTTACGACGGAGGGCGTCTCGGTTGGTGGGGCTTATCTTAGTAGTCAACTGAAAGGAACGGACGCGACGCCGGCAATGCTGGGTGCCGGCGCTGGGGCTGGTGCGATGACGAGCGAGAGTGTCAGTTCGGTGGTTCAGGAAGGAGTAAATAAAAATGAAAGATGAAACTAAGTGTCCTGGCTTTAAGGAGTTTTTTGTTTTGGTTCTTTCCGGTTTCTTTATTGTTTTCATTTCGATTTTTCTGGCTAGGTTTGGGGTTTATATTTATCACTTTTTTGAAGGAAGGGGGTGGCGATTTGACTTTGCTTATGAAATTTTGTCTTGCGCAAAAAAAATCTATATTGGGTGGTGGTTTTTTTGGGGCTGGTGCCTGGGTGTTGTCGAGGTATTATTATGAAAAGGATAAGCGTAATTAATATAAATAGATTGGTGTCGAGGCCTGAGTGGATGGAAAATGATGAAAGGTGAAGTTTAATGCTCGGCCGGCAGGTAACTTTCTGGTTTATTGTTATTTGAGTTTTGATGAAAGAGCTGCTGTAACTTTTGAAACATGTCCTGTTTTATGAATGGTTGCCATGAGAGGATAGGCGAACGAAGGTCGTATTAATGATGCCTCTTCATATGATCATCCAAAGACTGTATGGAAATTCGAATCCGTTCTGTGTTTATTTGTTGGGTGGGGTGATCTGTGCTTTTGCTTGTTGGGTTTTGGGGGTTTTTTGCTACATGCATTGTTTGGGTTTTTCTTTATCTTTACTTTAAAGAACCGACGCCTGAGGAGGATAGGAATTTCTTCTATTTTTTTAGGAGTTCGCCGCTTTTTTCTACTTCTGATGTTAGGCGGTTGGTGCCTGGGGATAAAATTCATTATTTTGAAATCTTGATTAAAGTTAGAGTTTTCTTTTTTGCTGTTTTGGTTTTGGGTTTTTTGACTGGGTGTTGCTTGGATCAGAATTGGCCATATAGATAAACGCGGAGTGGTATCCGGTCGCTAGCGCGCCAATACGCGCTTTATCGGAGGGGCTTTAGAGGCGGTATTGGGGGCTGGCAGTTGCGCGGTTCGGTCGGAGTTAATCACAAAAAAAGCCGGGTCGCGGTTTTGATCGCGACCCGGCCTTTTATGTCCCTTAAGTCTTAGTCCTCGATCATGGCCACGGAGTAGGGCGTGCCGCGTTCCCGGGGGAGCAGGAGCAGGGCGGTGCGCTCTTCGGTGTCGCCATGGAGGCCCTGGAACAGGACCCGGTAGGTGAGCACGGCCTGGACGTAGGCGCGGGTTTCCCGGAAGGGGATGGACTCGATCCAGACGTCCGCGGGCACGGCGTCGTCTTCTTCCTCGGCGAGCCACCGTTCCACCCGGTTGGGGCCGGCGTTGTAGGCGGCCAGGGCCAGGATGCGGTTGCCGTTGAACTGTTTGAGCAGGTCGGCGAGGTAGCGGCTGCCCAGGGCGATGTTGGTGTTGGGCTCCAGGATCTGCTGTTCGCCGGGCACGGCCTGGCCGGCTTCCCGGGAGACCTTGCGGGCGGTGCCGGGCATCAGCTGCATCAGGCCCAGGGCGCCCACCGGGGAGCGGGCGTTGGGGTAGAAGGCGCTTTCCCGGCGCGCCACGGCCATGGGCAGCCAGGGGTCCAGGTCGTTGCGGCGGGCGGCTTCCTGGAAGCGTTCGCGGTGGGCGGCGGGGAAGCGCCAGGCGAGCACGTCCCAGGCGCGGGCCTGGATCGAGGCTTGCACCGCCAGGTCGTACCAGCCGGCGTCCACGGCGTATTGGGCGAGCTCCCGTTGGCGGCGTTCGTCGCTGTGCCACATCAGCCAGTTCCATTCGCTCCAGGCGAGGCCGGGTTCGTCCTGTTCGCGCAGCAGTTTGACGCGGGCCAGGGCGGGCAGGTCCGGCAGGGCGCGGTCGCCGGTGGGGACGGCGTTGCCGAAGCGGTAGGGTTCGCCGAGGCGGTCGGCGGCCAGGAAACCGTAGAAGTTGCGTTGCCCGGCGGCCTGTTGCCACAGGCTCTTGGCTTTGCCGTCATCGCCGTTTTCCTCGGCGGCGCGGCCCAGCCAGTACAGCCAGCGGCTGTCGTCGCGCTCGCTTTGCGGCAGGCGCGCGATCCAGTCCGGAAGCTCGTCCCAGTTCCGTTCAATGACGGCGCGGCGGGCGCGCTGGTCCAGCAGGTCGTTGCCGCCGTGTTCGCGCAGCCATTGGTCCAGCCAGTCGCGGTTGTCTTCCACGCCACGGATGGTGGAGTACCAGGCGATGCGCTGGCCGGCGCGTTCCACCAGGGCGGCGTCGGTGAAGCCCAGATCGCCGCGTTTGTCCTCGAACCATTCCCGGGCGGTTTCGGTGTCGGTGTAGGCGAGGCGGCGGAAACCGGCGGCGAGCAGCACCTGGCGTTGATCGTCCGGCAGGTCCTTGGGCAGGTCGGTGAGGGTTTCCGGGTCGCCGTAGAGGTCCAGCAGCAAGTCGGCGGCGGTGGCGTAGGCGCTGTCGTCGAGCATCGGACGCAGGTAGCGCATCAGGCCCGGGCTGCGTTCGTAGAAGGCCAGGTCCATGCGCTCCCAGATTTCCTGGTCGCCGATTTGCCCGCGCTGGCGGGCGGCGTTGAAGATCGGATCGCAGGCGGAGGGGCGGGAGTTGCCGGATAGCCACAGTTCGCGGGCCTGGTTCAGGGCTTCCTGGTTGCCGGCTTGCCATTGGGCATGCCAGTACAGACAGCGCAGCTCCGTGGAACGGGGGGCGCTGTCGTAGACGGCGCGGGCGGCGTCCCAGCGTTGATCCCGGGCGTAGGCCACCAGGGCCAGCTGGCGGATGTCGTTGGGCAGCGGGGAATCCGGGTAGCGCTCGGCGTAGTCCTGGACCCGCTGGGGGTTGAGATCGGGCAGGGCGGCGCGCAGCCGGTGAAAATCCAGGTAGGCCTGCAACGGGTGCGCGTCACCGAGGCGGGCCTGGGTGCGGCTGAGGGTTTCCCAGTCATCGTTGCGGGCGGCGTGCAACGCTTCCTGGAAGGGGGTATCGGCGGCCTGGGCCGGCATGGCGACGATCAGGGCGAGCGCGGCCAGAACTGCGGAACGGAACATCCTTGCCTCCACGACTGCATCTGTTCGCCCTATTCTAGCCAGGAGCGGGCGGGCCCGCGTCGTGTTTATGTAAAACTTGGCGGCCGGCGCCGCGCGCCTGGGTCTGGCCGCGCCGCTTCCTTTATACTGCCGCCTTCATTCATGGCGGGAAGAGGCATGGAAAACAGCACGCAATTGCTTCGGCGGCAGGAGCAACTGCTCGCCGGACGGCGCGCCCTGGTGGTGGAAGCGAACGATCCGGCTTTGGCGGCGCTGCCCGCCGAGCAACTCTATGTGCACGCCGACGACTACACCGTGGGTGCTCATCAGTGGGCACCTCTGCCCACGCTGCCGGACGACGTGGACCTGGTGATCCTGCCGCTGCCCAAGGCCGCCGAGCGTCTGGAGTTGCTGCTGCGTGCCCTGGCCGGTGCCGTGGACGCGCCCCTGGAGCTGTGGCTGGTGGGCCCGGCCAAGGGCGGCATCCGTGGCGGCGTGACGCGCCTGTCCCGGTTCGCCGACGAGGTGACGCTGGTGGACAGCGCCCGCCACTGCAAACTCTATCGCGCCCTGCTACGGCCCGGGCCGGCGCTGACCCTGGAGGACGTGGCGTCCTGGATCGAGGTCCGCGACCTGCGGGTGGTCAGTTATCCGGGGGTATTCAGCCACGGACGCCTGGACGAGGGCACGGCCTTGCTGCTGGATGCGCTGGACGACGGGCTGCCCCGGGGCAAGGTGCTGGACATGGGCTGCGGGGGCGGCGCCTTGAGCGCCACCCTGGCCCATGGCGGCTGCCACGTGACCGCCACGGACGTGAGCGCCACCGCGGTGGCCGCCACCACCGCCACCCTGGAGCGCAATCATTTGCAGGGCAAGGTGGTGGGGGGCGATCTTTACGATGGCGTCGCCGGCCGTTACCAGGCGGTGATCACCAACCCGCCGTTCCACGATGGCCGCGAACGCACCACCGCCATCACCCGTCGGCTGATCGAGGAGGCCCCGGACCACCTGGAGGGCGATGGCGTGCTGTGGATGGTGGCCAACCGGGAGCTGCCCTATGTGCAATGGCTGGACGGTGCCTTCAAGCACGTTCAGGTGATGCGCGAGACCAACCGCTTCCGGGTTTACCGGGCGGTACGCTGAGGGGCGCTCAGCGCACATAACCCGGCCCCCGGCTGCGCGTGCGCAGATAGCTGGCGAAGCGGGGCAGGCCGTTCTTGGTGTGGCCGTGGAATTGGTAGGTGACGATGCTGCCGATCGGCGGTGGGTTCTCCCGCTCCGCGTCACTGAAGCCGGTGCCCAGCCGGAAATGCTGCCCGGCCGGAGTTTCCACCAGCAGGGCGCCCATCATTCCCTCCAGCCGGCCCTCGCCGGGCAGGTGCGCCACCACCCGCCCCTCGGCGTCCCGGTAGGGCTTCAGTTTGAGCAGGTCGTCGGAGCGGTAGCCCCGGTAGGGGGCGCTGCCGCGATGCAGCATCAGCCCCTCGCCGCCGGCGGCCACCACCTGGTCCAGCCGGGCCATCAGTTGCGACCGGGTCGCCACCCGTTGCTGGGGCACCGGCTTCAGGTGGGGCGCCGGATGGGCCTTCAGAAGGGCACGCAGTGCGCGCAGCCGGCGGTCGAAGGGACCCTCGGCGCGGGGCAGATCGAACACCATGTAATAGATGTTCTCCCACTGCTCGGGCTGGGGCTCGGTGCGGCGCAGCGCGCCCATCAAGCGGGCGAAGGTGCCGCGTCCGCGCCACAGTTCACCGTCCAGGGGTTGGTCCGGGAAGCCCTCGGTGAAGCCGGGCGGGGTGCGGATCACGTTGCCGTTGCGGCTCACCAGCCGCTCACCGTCCCAGTAGGCGCGCACGCCGTCGAACTTTTCGCTGACCCAGTAATCGGTCAGGTCCACGTCGTCCTGGTAGACATTGGCCAGCATCAGCGCCGGGGTGGTTTTGCCGTGGCCCACGGTGGCCGCCACGGTGAGAAACACCACGATCACGGTGACCACGAAATACACAATCGGTCGGGACATGCTTCCTGCCTCCCTGTTCGTGTTCAAATCCTGAACAGGCAGTCTCGGCCGCCGGCGCGGTGCCGGCTATCGGCATGGCGCTGAAAGTCGTGTAAGCGAAATCCCAAGCCGGATGGTGCTTTTCGTCGGGTTTCGTAGGCGAAAACCCCGGTTCGTGCTCTCCCGCCGGCGCCAAACGAAAAAGGGCCGCATTGCGCGGCCCTTTTCGATTTGGAGCGGGTGAAGGGAATCTGCCGCTCCAAACGGAGGTTGGTAGGCAACGATCAATCAGCCAATGCCTGGATAACATGCTGGGGGTCCTTGTGAATCGCCCGCAGCAGTGCCTTGGCGGGTCCCGTTGGTTCACGTCGTCCCTGCTCCCAGTTACGGAGCGTGGCAAGTTGCACGTCGATCACTTTGGCAAACTTGGCCTGGCTGAGACCGGTTGTCTGGCGGATAGCCTTCACCTGCATTGCATCCACGGTGAACTCCCGTGAAGGCTGACGCTCACCACGGTGGATTTCATCCATCTGCTGCACGCTTTCCATGAGGTCATCAAAGATTTTGCCCATAGTGATTACCTCCATTGCTCGATAATGTGTTTGAGCGCCTTGCGCTCGGCCGCGCTCAGATCATCTTTTTCGTTTTTCGGATAGATCAGCAGTAACGCGATCTGTGAAGCCGACACGAAATGATAGTAGATAACCCGTGCGCCGCCCCGTTTCCCGCGTCCACTGGTGGCGACCCGTACCTTGCGGAGTCCGCCGGTTCCCTGGATCACGTCACCCATTTTGGGGCTGTCGGCGAGATCCTGCTGGAAGGCGGCGTAACTCTCGTCATCAAGCAGATCACGCAGGCGCTTGGTGAATACCGGGGTCTCGATAAAGATCATGGGAGAATGGTACGCCAGTGGCGTATATCACGCAATAAGGGTCCGAAGCCCCGGGTGGTGATTACGCTAGTGCGTGAGGCGATTGCCTTGAATCCGCTCTCTTTCGTCACTTCTTCGACGCCGAAGGGTGGTGAAGGGTTATAACCCGTTGATAAGGAAGGGAAAATTCTGGAGCGGGTGAAGGGAATCGAACCCTCGTCGTAAGCTTGGGAAGCTTCTGCTCTACCATTGAGCTACACCCGCGATGGGCGGCTATTACACCGGGAAACCGGGCCGCTGTCCAGGGGGTGGGAGAAGCTCCTGTTTCGACGCTTGGCCCTACACGGCGACCGTTTCGCGGCTGAAGCCGCTCCCACGGCGAGGGTTTGTCGCGGTAGGAGCGGCTTTAGCCGCGATAAGGCCTTTAGCCGCGCTTGGGCTGCTTGACCATGCGCAGGTAGGGTTTCTTCTCGTCCCAGCCTTCCGGGAACAGCTTGGCGGCTTCGTCGTTGTTCAGGGACGGGACGATGATCACGTCGTCGCCTTCGTTCCAGTTCACCGGAGTGGCCACCTTGTAGCCATCGGTGAGCTGCAGGCTGTCGATGACCCGCAGGATCTCGTCGAAGTTGCGGCCGGTGCTGGCCGGGTAGGTGATGGTCAGACGGATCTTCTTGTTGGGGTCGATCACGAACACGCTGCGCACGGTGAGGGTGTTGTCGGCATTGGGGTGGATCATGCCGTACAGATTGGACACGGTGCGGTCGGCGTCGGCGAGCAGCGGGAAGTTGAGGGCGGAGCCCTGGGTTTCCTCGATGTCGCCGCACCAGGCGTTGTGATCGTCCAGCGGGTCCACGGACAGGCCGATGGTCTTGACGTTGCGTTTGTCGAATTCCGGTTTCAGACGCGCCACTTCACCCAGTTCGGTGGTGCACACCGGGGTGAAATCCTTGGGGTGGGAGAACAGCACCACCCAGCTGTCGCCGGCCCAGTCGTGGAAGGAAATGGGGCCGTCGGTGGAGTCCTGTTTGAAATCCGGGGCGGTATCGCCGAGTTGCAGTGCCATGTCGTGCCTCCTGGTCAGTGGAATCGCGAATCCGTTGAATACGAATGTCCCAAACATAGAGGCTTGCGCGCCACCTTTAAAGGGGGCGGCAAAGAAGGAATCGCGCTAAGCAAATAGCGCCGGGGGGTACCCGGCGCGGGCTTATACCGTGGCCACCATCTGCAGACGGTTGAGGGTGCGTTCCTCGAGGCGGTCCAGGCGCTCGCGGCAGGCGCGGAAGGTGCGGCTGATGCGGGTGGTGTTGCCGATCATCCACAGCTTGGGCCAGGTGGTTTTCTCGCCGGCGCGGACGAAGGCGCGCACGTCGTCCAGGGACGGGTTGCTGAGCACGCGCAGGGCATTGAGCGGTTGGCGCGGCGGGATCAGGTTGATGTCGCCGATGTAGCGCTGCTTCACCACGGTCTGGGCCTTGTCGACGATCAGCCCCAGGTCGTTGGAGTGCACCCGGCGGCGCACCAGCTCCAGGGCGTAGTGCAGGTTCATGGACACATTGCGGATCGCCCAGTCGCCCAGGGTGCTGAGGCTGGAGTTGGTGCTTTCGCTGCGCGGCAGGAAGGGCACCACGTGGGGGTTGGTCTGGCTGACGATGGAATGGTTGACGCCGAACAGCCGCGACAGGCGGCGGATCGGCAGGTCGTCCTGGATCGAGCCGTCCACGAACTTGCGGCCGGGGATGTAGGGCACCCGCTCGCCGTCCAGGCTCTTGGCCCACAGGGTCACCGGCGGGTAGATGCCGGGAATCGCGCAGCTGGCCAGGGCCGCCTTGCGGATCAACACGTTGGGCGAGGTGCGCCAGTTGAGCAGGCGGGCGTGCTGGTTGCGGTCATAGGGGCTGACCGTGATGTTGATCTCGCGGCCGGTCTTGCGGTACGCCTCCTCGAAGGTCAGATCCTGGATGTTCTCTTCCAGGCAGGCCTCCAGATGGTCGCCGTCGAGCACCGGGGTGCCGCGCAGCACGCCTTTCCAGCCGATCGCCTTGAACGCTTCCAGGTACAGATTCTCCGGCTCCAGTTTGGCGGCCAGTTCGTTGTCGTTGTGGGTGCCGACCACGGCGGCGACGATGCTGCCGGCGCTGGAGCCGGAGATCACAGAGGGCAGCAGGCCGTGCTCCCAGAGCGTTTTCACCACGCCCACGTGGAACAGGCCCAGGGCGGCGCCGCCGGAGAGCATCAGGCAGCTTTGCCCGAAGGCGGCCCCGGTGGTTTCAAAGAAATCCAGCTTCTGCTTCAGACCGAAATTCTTGAAGTCGCCGTCGCAGACGTACTCCAGCGCGGTGCAGACCTCGTCCAGATAGCGTTCGATGAGTTGCTTGGTGCCCACCCGGGTGTGGCCGTAGAGGGCCGGGTTGGAGATGTTGCCCAGGTTGCCGTGCAGGCCTTCGTGGAGGTGGAAGACCAGTTTGTTGACGTCGCCGCGTTCCCGGGCCTGGCGGATCTGCCAGAGCCGGTTGCGGATCAGTTCGTAATCGTAGTGCGGAGAACGGTCGATTTCCTTCCAATCGTCGGCGCCGGACAGCCGGTCGTGCTCGCGGCTGGCCTCCAGCCATTCCTGATGGGTGCTGGCGTGCTCGATGGCGCGCTCAAGCTGCTTGAGCGTGCGTTTCATTGGCGATTCTCCCTGGCACTTTTGTTGTGTTTGCGGGCCAGTCTAGCGGCGGGCGACGCGGCTGTTGGGCTTGGATTGTCCGACAAAACATTAATATTGACATCGAGCGATGTCAAAAAAGGGAAACCGGGAAACCCGGCGATACGGTCAACCGGCGTCCCGCGGGGCGCGGCGCCATTGGCCCGGCGTCTGGCCGGTGCGCCGTTTGAAGCTGCGTTGAAAGCAGCGGATGTCGGCGTAGCCCAGGTCCTCGGCGATCTCGCCCTGGGGGCAGTCGCTGTCGCGCAGATGTTGCTTGGCGCGCTCCAGGCGCACGTCGTCGAGGATGCGCTGCCAGCCGGTGCCCTCGGCGGCCAGCCGGCGGTGCAGGGTGCGGGTATTCAGGCGCAGGGCACGGGCCACCTGGTCGCGGTCCGGCAGGCGCCCACCACCCAGGGCCTCCTCCAGGCACTGGCGCACGCGCTGGCCCAGGCTGGTGGCGATGCCCAGGGCTTCCAACTGGCGCGCGGCGTGAGCCTCCAGGGTGGAAAGCAGCGTGGGATCGGGCTGGCGCAGGGGGTAGTCCAGCAGCCGGCGCGGGCCGATCAGCGCCGAGTAGGGGCGGCTGAAGCGCACCGGACAGCGGAACACCCGTTCGTACTCGCGCTGCTGGTGCAGGAAGCGGGGCCCGGGATGCTCGAACCACACCTCGCCGGGGGCCAGCTTCAGGTCGCCGGTGAGCCAGCGGGTGTAGTGCAGCCAGGAGCCGAACACGTTCTCGATCAGGTGCCGGCGGGCCGGCTGGCGGGGGTAACGGCAGTGCCAGAGGATTTCCGAGTGTTCATCGTGCAGGCGGGTTTCGGTGGTGCCCATGTCGCCGACCAGCTTCTCGTAGCGGGACACCTTGGACAGTGCCTCGCCCACGGTGCCGGCGCTCATGGCGATGTAGCCCATCACGTTGTAGGAGCCGGGCTGCACGTGTTCGCTGGTGTGCAGCCCGAACAGCGGATCGTCGCCGCGGCGCACCAGCTCGTTGAGCAGGCGCTCGAAGCGGGCCCCGCGGATGCGCGCCTCCGGGTCGGAGAGCTCGCCGGCATCGATGCCGGCGGCGGCCAGGGCCTGGTCCACGTCCACGCGCCGGACCCGGGCGCTGGCCAGATACTGGCGCAGCGCCGCCACCGAGATGAAACCCAGCGGATCCATGCCGGCGGTCAGTCCAGTTCGAAGGTGATCTGCACGGTGGCGGTAACGTCCTGTTCGCCGGGGCGGTAGCTCTGGGCGCTGTCTTCCTTGGTGCTGGCGGCGCGCATCATCACCGGCTGGGGCATGCGGTAGCCCTGGGCGTTGATCTGCATTGCCTCGCCCAGTTCACGGCCGGCGGCGCGGGCCAGGATTTCCGCCTTGTCGCGGGCATCCTTCACGGCGTTTTCCAGGGCCTGGTGGGCGAGCTCGTCGGCGTTGCTGATTTCGCTGCCGGCGGGGCGCAGTTCCTTGAGGCCCAGCCCGGCCAGGCCGTCGGCCAGCTCCGCGTAGCGCTCCACGCCGGACACCTTGAAGGTGACCTCGCGGCTGACCTGGTGGCCGATCAGTTTGCGCTCTGGCTGGTACTGCCATTCCGGGCTGATCTGGATGTCACTGGCGGTGACGCTCTTCTCCGGGATGTCCAGATCGTCGGCCAGGTCCAGCATGGCCTGGACCTGATCGTCCACGGTGCTCTTCATGGCGGCGATGTCGTCACCCCGTTCGCGGGCCACGGCGGTCAGCGAGAACAGATCCGGGCGCGCCTTGACGCTGCCCTCGCCGGATACGTTGACGGTGTCCCGTTGCTCCGGGGTGGCGGGGGCGCCGCAGGCGGTAAGCAGCAGGGCGGCCAACAGGCCGGCGAACAGCGGTGCGGGTTTTACCATGGTGATCTCCTTGGTCGAGGGCTGGTCCAGTCCAGCCTGCAACTTTATCATTCCCTCCCCGGATGCAGGAGGTCCTGAAATGCGAATCGAACAGGCGGTTAGACAGTCCCTGGCGGATTTGATCCCCGAGGATCTGGGCGTGGACCTGGTTTCCGCGGGTGCGGTGAAGGAAATCGTCGAGAGCGACACGACGCTGCGCCTGGTGGTGCGCCTGGGTTATCCCTGCCAGTCGCGGCTGCCGGCGCTGCGCGCGGCCATCGAGGAAAGGGTGACGCCGTTGCTGGACGGTCGCGACCTGGACCTGGATCTCGGCGTGCACATCAGCCCGCACCGCGCGCAACACGACATGCCGGCCATGTTGCAGGTGGCCAACGTGATCGCGGTGGCCTCCGGCAAGGGCGGCGTGGGCAAATCCACCACGGCGGTGAATCTGGCCCTGGCGTTGCACGCCGAGGGCGCCCGGGTGGGCCTGCTGGACGCGGACATCTTCGGCCCCAGCCAGCCGGTGATGCTGGGTCTGCCCAAGGGCACCCGGCCGGAGGTCCGCGACGGCAACACCTTCATTCCGGTGCCCGCCCACGGCCTGCAGACCATGTCCATGGGGTACCTGGTCACCGAGCAGACCCCGGTGGTGTGGCGCGGGCCCAAGGCCAGCGGCGCGCTCACCCAGATGATGCAGCAGACCGCCTGGCACGATCTGGACTATCTGATCGTCGATCTGCCGCCGGGCACCGGCGACATTCAGCTGACCCTGGCGCAGAAAATTCCGGTGGCCGGCGCGGTGGTGGTGACCACGCCCCAGGACATCGCCCTGCTGGACGCCATCAAGGGCGTGGAAATGTTCCGCAAGGTGGACGTGGGCGTGCTCGGCGTGGTGGAGAACATGGCGGTGCACATCTGCTCGAACTGCGGCCACGAGGAGCACATCTTCGGCCAGGGCGGCGCCGAGCGCATGAGCCGCGAGTACGACGCCCCGGTGCTGGGGTCGCTGCCGCTGTCGCTGCGCATCCGCGAGCAGGCCGACGGCGGCACGCCCACGGTGGTGGCGGAGCCGGACAGCGCCGAGGCGCGTATTTACCGGGACACCGCCCGGCGCATGGCGGCGCGGCTGTCGCTGACTCGCGCCGGCCGCCGCCCGTTTCCCAAGGTGGTGACCCAGCATTGAGCAGGGTACCATTGCCCGATTCCGTCGACACCGACATGTAAGGATTCCCATGAGCATCAAAGCCGACCGCTGGATCAAACGCATGGCCCTGGAGCACGGCATGATCGAGCCGTTCCAGGACGGTCAGATCCGCGCCGACCAGAACGGCGACAAGCTGATTTCCTACGGGGTATCCAGCTACGGCTACGACGTGCGCTGCGCCGACGAATTCAAGGTGTTCACCAACATCCACTCGGCCACCGTGGACCCCAAGCATTTCGACGAGAAGAGCTTCGTGGACATCAAGGGCGACTACTGCACCATCCCGCCCAACTCCTTCGCCCTGGCGCGCACCGTGGAATACTTCCGCATTCCCCGTAACGTGCTCACCATCTGCCTGGGCAAGTCCACCTACGCGCGCTGCGGCATCATCGTCAATGTGACGCCGCTGGAGCCGGAGTGGGAAGGCCACGTCACCTTGGAATTCTCCAACACCACTAACCTGCCGGCGCGCATCTACGCCAACGAGGGCGTGGCGCAAATGCTGTTCCTGGAATCCGACGAAATCTGCGAGACCTCCTACAAGGATCGCGGCGGCAAGTATCAGGGGCAGAAGGGCGTCACCCTGCCGCGCGCCTGAAACCCATCGCGGCTGAAGCCGCTCCTACGGAGCCCGTGTAGGAGCGGCTTCAGCCGCGATAACCAGGGCCGGAGCAACCCCTCCGCGTCCGCATCCCGCACCCGTCTTATTCCGGCAAGGGCCCGTTGTACTCGCGCATGATCAGCTCGCCATGGAGCAGGGCGCTTTCGATGTGGCGGGCCTTCACCACCATGTAGCCCACCTTGGGCGCCACCCAGAACAGGGTGCGGCGCTTTTCGTCCTCGTCCTTGTCCCGCTTCTTCTCCACCACCAGGGTGTCCAGTTCGCCCATGGGGGTGTCGATGGTTTCCCGGTCCACCACCACGAAATGATGGTGGCGCAGGTCGTCGCCGTACACGCTGGTGGCGTCGTATTCCTTGTCGCCGCCGGCGAACACGCAGCGTGCCCGCAGCAGCATGCTCAATTCGTCCAGGGCGTCCTCGGGAATGGCGAAGGCCTCCACGCCATCCTCGGATTCGGTGGTCACGCCGGGTTTGTCCCAGTCGAAATCCGTGTGGTAGTAGCGGTGCTTGCCGAAGCCGTTGAACTCATGCTCGTAGCGGATCGTGCGTGGCGCGCAGCGGTTCCAGCGGAACCAGCTTTCCTCGCGGTTGTTGAGCAGCCAGGAATGGGCCTCGAACAGCATGTGGTAGCGGTCGTCGCCGGCCACCGGCTCCAGGATCAGGGTGGCCTTGATGGGGGTGGGGATCTTGTTGACGTAGATGCGGTACTCGGCGGAGAACGGTGCCAGGGGGGCGGCGCCGGCGATCAGCGGCGCCAGCCAGAGCAGCGCCGCCAGGATCAAGGGCGCTCGCATTACGGAAAGGTCTCCAGGCGCAGAACATGGCGTCCGTCATTGTTGCGCTGCACCAGCTGCACCAGGGCGTGGTCATGCTCCGGGGCGAACCACAGGAAGGTTTCGCGTCCGTTGTCGCGCTCGCGCACGCGGCGCACCTTGATGGTCTTCACCTCGCGGTCGGCGACCTCCAGGGTCTCGCGGCCTTCCACCCGGTAGCGGTGGGTCTCCACTTCCCGTTCGTCCGCCACCCGCAGGGTCAGCGCGTCCTCGCCCCGGGACAGCATGCACTGCAGCGCCAGGGGCAAAGCGATCTCGTCGGTGGCGCCGGGGCCGGCGTCGTAGGTGCGCGGCTCATGGTCGCTGCGTTCGCTGGTGGCCTGGTGGCTGGCCGGGTCGATGCGCAGTTCGGCGGTCTTCACCCGGCCCAGGCCGGCGCGGCGGTAGCCGTAGTAGCGGGTCACCGGCACGCAGCCGTCCCACTGGAAGACCGAGGTTTCGCGGATTTCGCCGATGAAGTTCTTGGCTTTCACTTCCATTTTCCAGCCGCCGCCGGCGGCGGGGGCCAGTGAGCGGGTGGCGCCCACGGAGAACGGGAAGCCGGCGGCCTTGAGTCGGTATTCGCTCTGGAAAGCGGCCACCGGCGGGTCCGCCGCCATGGCCGTGGCGCCCAGCGTCAGGGCGGCGAGCAGGCCGCTAAGCCGGAGTGCCCAGTGAAAGGCCCGAGGCGGGCAGGGTTTCGCCATCCAGTTCCACTCCCTGGTCGGTAAGATGCAGGCGCCCCTCGGCGCGCCAACGGAGAACCCGAGGGTACAGGCTGTGTTCCTGTGTCTGAACCCGTTTTGACAGGCTTTCCACGCTATCGTTCTCGTTCACCGGCACGGCGGCCCGGGCGATCAGGGGGCCGCCGTCCAGTTCGTCGGTGACGAAGTGCAGCGAGCAGCCGTGTTCGGCGTCGCCGGCGGCCAGGGCCCGGGCATGGGTATCCAGCCCCGGGTATTTGGGCAGCAGGGAAGGGTGGATATTGAGCAGCCGGCCCTGGTAATGGCCCACGAACAGGGGCGAAAGAATGCGCATGAAGCCGGCCAGCACCACGGTGTCGGCGCCGGCGGCGTCGATGCGTTCGATCATGGCCCGGTCGAAGGCCTCGCGGCCGTCGTAGTCACGGTGGTTGATCACCGCCGTGCTTAGGCCGGCCCGTTCCGCCCGGGCCAGGCCGGGTGCTCCGGCGCGGTTGCTGAGCACCAGGGTGACCCGGGCCGGCAGGTCGCCGGCGGCGATGGCATCGAGAATGGCTTGCAGGTTGGTGCCGGCGCCGCTGATCAGCACCGCGAGCCGGTGGGTCACGGCGCCACGCCTTCCAGCAGCACCTCCGGCTCCTCGTCGTCGCTGGCGCGGATCTCGCCGATCAGGAAGGCGGATTCGCCGGCGGCGGCGAGCAGCGCCAGGGTCTGATCCACGGCGTCGGCGGGCACCACCACGGCCATGCCAACGCCGCAGTTGAAGGTGCGGTACATCTCCGGCACCGGCACCTGGCCCTGTTCCTGCAGCCACTGGAACACCGGCGGCCATTGCCAGGCGGCGGTGTCGATCACCGCGCGGGTGCCGTTGGGCAGCACCCGGGGCAGGTTCTCGGTGAGGCCGCCGCCGGTGATGTGGGCCAGGGCGTGCACCGGCACCTGCTTGATCAGCTCCAGCAGGGGCTTCACGTAGATGCGGGTCGGCTCCAGCAGCAGGTCGATCACCGGCCGGCCGTCGATTTCGGTGCTGTCCGCCTGTTCCAGGATGCGGCGGATCAGGGAATAGCCGTTGGAGTGGGGGCCGGAAGAAGCCAGGCCGATCACCTTGTCGCCGGCTTCCACGGCGGCGCCGTCCAGCACGCCGTCCCGTTCCACCACGCCCACGCAGAAGCCCGCCAGGTCGTAGTCCTCGCCCTGGTACATGCCGGGCATCTCCGCGGTCTCGCCGCCGATCAGCGCGCAGCCGGCCTGTTCACACCCCTCGGCGATGCCGCTCACCACCCGGGTGGCGGTGTCCACGTCCAGCTTGCCGGTGGCGTAGTAGTCCAGGAAGAACAGGGGCTCGGCGCCGCCCACCACCAGATCGTTGACGCACATGGCCACCAGGTCGATGCCCACGTTGTCGTGGCGGTCGTTTTCCAGGGCCAGGCGCAGTTTGGTGCCGACGCCGTCGGTGCCGGCCACCAGCACCGGGTTCTTGTAGCCCTCGGGCAGGGCACAGAGGGCGCCGAACCCGCCCAGGCCGCCGAGCACTTCCGGACGGCGGGTGCGTTTGGCCACCGGGGCGATGCGTTTCACCAACTCGTTGCCGGCATCGATGTCGACACCGGCGTCGCGGTAGGTCAACGGCCGTTTCTGTTCGCTCATGGCAAGGGGCTCCTGGGGGTCTTGAAGGCTGCGTATTCTAGGGCCTGTTCGGGCTAAATGCGATGGGCGGAGCCGGCCCGGGGCAATTTATCCGGTCCCGGGAATCCGGTTCGCCAGAGGCGGTCATATCAGGGATAATGGCGCGCGCTCACAAACCCGGTTTTGGACGTATCGATGTATCGCTTGTTGTTGAGTCTGGTGATGGTGCTGCTGGCGGCGACGCCGGCCTGGGCGTCGGAGGCCGGCCAGGTGTCCGTGCCCCTGAGCGGAGAGCAGCCGCGCGGCGACGAGGCCCGCCAGGCGGCCCTGCGCCAGGGGCTGGAAACCGTCATCACGCGGCTCACCGGCCGCGACCGGGTGGCGGACCTGCCCGGCGTGGCCGAGGCCCTGGACGCGCCCCAGCGCTGGTTGTCCCGCTATTCCTACCAGCCCGGCGAGCCGTTGCGCCTGAGCGCGGTGTTCGACGACCGGGCCCTGACCCACTATCTGGCCGACCGGGGCGCGCCGGTGTGGGGCGGCAGCCAGCCGCCGGTGCTGGTGTGGCTGGTCACCGAGGGCACCGGCCGTGGCGATCTGGTCACCGCCGGGGACCCGCTGGCCGAGCGCCTGGCCGACGTGGCCGCCCGGCGTGGCGTGACCCTGGTGCTGCCGGAGTGGGACCAGCGCGACCGGGACACCGTCACCGTGGCCGATGTGCGCGGCCAATTCGACGGCCCGCTGCTGCAGGCCTCGCGCCGCTACGACACCGACTGGGTGGCCACCGGCGTGCTCTACGACGGCGCCGCCACCACCCTGAACTGGCGCCTGCTGGACGGCGGCGAGGCGGTGGCCGGCGAGCGCGCCCGGGCCGAGGGCACCGACGCCGCCCTGGACGCCTTCATCGCCGCCTTGTCCGATCAGATGGCCGAGCGCTACGCGGTGGGCGGTAATGACAATGCCGGCGCGGACCGCGACGCGCCGCCGGCCGGCGACGGTCCCGCGCCGCCGCCGGTGATCGGCGGCGACAACCCGGCCGGTGGCGACATCCTGCTGCGCGACGACCGGGTGATCACGGTGCGTGGCGTGACTACCTTGAGCGCCTGGCACCGTCTGCGGACGCAACTGGCCGGCCTGGGCCCGGTGCGCGACGTGGCGTTGCGGGTGGCCAGCGACGACCGGGTGCAGTTTGAAATGGCGTTTTCCGGTGGCCGCGCCGAACTCGCGCGCCTGGTGAGCAGCCTGGACGCCCTGCGCGACTGCGGCGATCCCTCCGCGCCGCCGCTGACCTACTGCCTGCGATGAGCCAACTGCCCCTGGCCCTGGAACTGCGCGAGGGCCACGCGCTGGACAACTTCCACGCCGGCCCCAACGGTGCCGCCCTGGCCACGGTGCGCGCCGCCGCCGAGGGCGAAGAGCGCCAGGCGTTCATCTGGGGCGCCGCCGGCCAGGGCCGCAGCCATTTGCTGGAAGGCGCCGTGCGCCGGGCCCAGGAGCTGGGCCGTCATGCCTGCCTGCTGCCCGCCGGCGAGCTGCTGCCGCTGGTGCCGGACGTGCTGGAATCCATGGAGCAGTTCGACCTGCTGGCGGTGGACGACGTGGACCGCTTCGCCGGCGAGGCGGCCTGGGAAGAAGCCCTGTTCCATCTCTACAACCGCATGATGGCGCGCGGCGGCACTTTGCTGTTCAGCGCCACGGCGGCGCCGGGGGCGCTGGGCTGGTTGCTGCCGGACCTGGCCACGCGCCTGGCGGCGGGGCCGGTGTTCCGGCTTCAGCGCATGGAGGAGGAGGATCTGGCGGCCCTGCTCGCCGAGCGTGCCCGGGAGCGGGGCCTGAAGCTGGGCCCGGAGGTGGCCCGTTTCATGGTGATGCGTAGCGAGCGCTCGCCGGCGCTGCTGCTGGAGCGGCTGGCCACCCTGGACCGCACCGCCCTGGCCCGGCAGCGGGCGCCCACCATTCCGTTCGTCAAGGACGTGTTTGGCTGGTAGCGCCAGTGTCCTTCGGGGTGGCGCCATGGCGCCGCCCGGGTTTCAGCCAGCGCCGGCGCAGGCCCTCCCAGACCAGCGCGCCCACCACCATGCTCAGCAGCATCAGTACCAGCTTGGGCAGCGCCGCCACGGTCCAGAACAGCAGGTCGATGGAGGTGGGTTCCAGATTCTGGGCGATCACCACCAGCACCAGAATCAGTAGCAGAATCTGCAGCGCCCCGAGCGGGTGACGGCGCAGCCAGCGACCGCCACCCTTGGCGGCGCGGCCCAGTTTCGAGCCCGGGCGGGGGCTGTCGTAGGGATCCGGTTCCATGACTTGGCTCCTTGCGGTTTTCCCCCAATCTTTCACAGTATCGATTCAGCAACAAGGGAGGCGAGCAGCGTCTATGGATATCAGCTCCGGATGGGATCTGGTGGTGCTGGGCAGCGGCCCCGGCGGGGAAGCGGCGGCCATGCAGGCGGCCAAGGGCGGCCTGCGGGTGGCGGTGATCGACCGCGGTGACCAGATCGGCGGCAACTGTACCCACTGGGGCACCATTCCCTCCAAGGCGCTGCGTCACCAGGTGCGCCAGGTGATCCGCTCGCAGCGCAACCCGCTGCTGCGCGGCCTGATCAACCCCCGCCAGGTGCGCTGGCAGGATCTGATCAAACGTTCCGGGGAGGTGGTGGACGCCCAGGTCCAGGTGCGCGGGGATTTCTACATCCGCAACCGGGTCAAGGTGTTCGCCGGCCGGGGCGTGATCCAGGCCCCGGACCAGGTGCGCGTGGACGATGACGCCGGCCGCCAGTGGCTGCTGCACACCCGCAATATCCTGATCGCCACCGGTTCGCGGCCGTATCATCCCGAGGACGTGGATTTCGACCACCCCCGGGTGTACGACTCCGACTCCATCCTGCGCATGGATCACACGCCGCGCCACATCATCCTTTATGGCGCCGGCGTCATCGGTTGCGAGTACGCCTGCCTGTTCACCGGCCTGGGCATGCGCGTGGACCTGGTCAACAGCCGCGAGCATCTGCTGGATTTCCTGGACACGGAAATCTCCGACGCGCTCAGCTACCACCTGCGCGAGCAGGGCGCCACCATCCGCCACAGCGAGCATTACAGCCGGGTGGTGGCCGATGACGACGGTGTCACCCTGGAGCTGGAATCCGGCAAGCGGCTGCGCGCCGATGCCCTGCTGTGGAGCAACGGCCGTTCCGGCAACACCCAGGACATCGGCCTGGAGAACATCGGCCTGGAAGCCAACGGCCGGGGCCAGCTGGCCGTGGACGAGCGTTACCAGACCGCCGTGGAAGGCGTTTACGCGGTGGGCGACGTGGTGGGCTGGCCGTCCCTGGCCAGCGCCTCCTACGACCAGGGCCGTTTCTGCGCCGCCGGCATCGTCGACGGCGGCCCGGTGAAGCAGGTCACCGACGTGCCCACCGGCATCTACACCATCCCCGGCATCAGTTCCGTGGGCCGCACCGAGCAGGAGCTCACCGAGGCCAAGGTGCCCTACGAAGTGGGCCAGGCATTCTTCAAGAGCCTGGCCCGGGCGCAGATCACCGGGGAGCGGGTGGGCATGCTCAAGATCCTGTTTCACCGCGATACCCTGGCGGTGCTGGGCATTCACTGCTTCGGTTACCAGGCCATGGAGATCGTGCACGTGGGGCAGGCGGTGATGCGCCAGCCGGCGCCCAATAACACCATCAACTATTTCATCGACACCACCTTCAATTACCCGACCATGGCCGAGGCCTATCGGGTGGCGGCGATCAACGGCATTAACCGGGTCAAGCGTTAGAGGGCGTCGCGACGATTGCTTACCGCTGGGCGCGGCTGCGCTCGTAGAAGAACTCCCGGTTCTTCTGGCTGGCCACGTCGGTCTTGCGCAGCAGCACCAGGGTGACGCCGGCGCCGCCCTGGTTGGCCGGCGCGCTGTGGAAGGCCAGCACCTGATCGAATTCCTCCAGCCAGTGCAGCACATAGCTTTTCAGCAGGGCGGGGCGCTCGCTGTGCTGGCCCTTGCCATGGTTGATCAGCACCGTGCGCAGACCGCTCTGCTGGGCCTCGCGGATGAACAGGTAGACCTGATCGCGGGCGTCCGCCAGCCGCACCCGGTGCAGGTCCAGCCGCGCCTGGGGTTCGTACTTGCCGAGCCGCAGCTTGCGGAACACGCCTTCCTGCACGCCGTTCTTCTTGAGGCCGACGATGTCATAGGGATCGGCCTGGGGCACGCGCTCGGGCAGGGAAAGGGGGTTGGGGTCCCGGTTGGGCCGGGCGGTGGCGGACGCGCGCCGCAGGCGCTGGGCCAGGGTCGGCTCGCGGCGCCGCTCCGGGTGCACGCGGTCGTCTTCCTTGAGGGGCGCCACGCCGGTCATTTCGCGTTGGAACAGGTCGTCGTCATAGTCGCCCATGGCTCGTCGCCTCCTACATGCCCTCAAGGAACCCTTCATACTAGAGGCACTTAAACCGCAATGCCATGGAAGGCGGCGTGAAAGGGCTTGCGAAAACAGCGGCAAAAGCCGCCCCACGGAGCAGTGAACTGCCCCGTCGACGGACCCGGCCGGGGGAGGGGTCAGTGCGGCTGGCGCTGGGCGCGGGCTCGGCCCATGGGGGCGTCGTCCGCGTCGTCGACCTGGTGGCGCTGTTTCTTGGCGTCCCGTTTACGGCGTTCCTTGCTGACGACCCGTTTGTGCTCTTCTTCCCACTCGCGGGCGTCGTAGTCATCAAAGTGGCGACGACTCATCGTTCACTACTCTTAAAGCTGGGTTAGGGTGGGATGATTCCCACCCCTATATAGCACCGAATTCCGACACGGAGAAGGCACCCGCCCAACAAAAAAACGCTTTTTCAGCGGCCGTAGTGCTGGTCCAGGTAGTCGAGAATGCGTTCCGACTCGAACAGCTCCTCGCCGTTGTTCGGGTCGATCAGATAGGGCACCGCCACCCGGCCGGCCCGGGCCATCAGTTCCTGGCGGTGGCGCTGGGTGGGCAGGTATTGCATTTCCAGGGCGTTGCGCACCGGCGGCAGCACCCAGTCCTGCCACTGGTCGCGGCCACACTGGCGCACCAGGTAGGGAATCTGCATTTCGCACAGGCGCTCGCGCACCAGACGCGCGAACGGGCTGCCCTCGAAGGAGTAGAGGATCAGCGGCTGCTCCGGCACCGCCGCGTCGCGGGCGCGCAGGCCGTGGCCGGCGCGCGGCACGGAGGCCGCCAGGGAAGCGGCGGTGCGTGCCCGCAGCCGCCAGCCGCCCGGCGCCGTCCGGCCGCCGTATTCCCGATACAGGTAGTCGATGATGTCGGCGGATTCGTACATCGCCACGCCGGTGTTGGGGTCCATCAGATAGGGAAACAGCTGCTTGCCACCCAGTTTTTCCACCAGCGGCCGGTAGCGGTCGCCACCCTTGGGGCAGGGGTAGGTGAGCACGTCCAGATCCACGTCGGTGAGGGCCTCGCGCACCAGGCGGCAGAACGGGCAACCTTCCATATCGTAGAGTTCCAGCGGCTCCGCCGGCTGGCGGGCGGCGCCTCGGGTGGCGATGCCACGGCCCTGCTGGGCCAGGGTGGAGGCCAGGGAACGGGCCACGTCCAGGGAATGCATGGGGGTCTCCTGTTACGGTTTGCGGGATACCCTGAGGCCGCCTTGGCCGGCTTGCAATGGCCGTTGCGCCGGGGGGATCGCGGCTGAAGCCGCTCCTACAGCGCGCATGGAACCCGTAGGAGCGGCTTCAGCCGCGATCCGCGATGCGCTGGCCGTTCCGCTCAGCCGGCCTGAGCACTCCCGTCATTGTCGCCGCCCCGGCCCTGGGGCACTCTGGCCGCCTGCTTTTCATCGACGCCGGTGCCCGGGCCCCGCCCGCGCCGCGCCGGTTACTGCCCAAGGCGAGAGGAAAGGTTACATGACCGAAGCCTATATTTACGACGCTATCCGTACCCCGCGGGGGCGCGGCAAGAGAGACGGCTCCCTGCACACCGTCAAGCCGCTGGACCTGGTGGTGGGCCTGATCGACGAAGTGCGCGAGCGCTTCCCCGACATGGACGTGAACCGCATCGACGACGTGCTGCTCGGCGTGGTCACGCCGGTGGGCGACCAGGGTGCCTGCATCGCCAAGACCGCCGCCCTGGCCGCCGGCCTGCCGGACACCGTGGCCGGCTATCAGCTCAACCGGTTCTGTGCCTCCGGCCTGGAAGCGGTCAATACCGGCGCCCAGAAAGTGGCGTCCGGCTGGGACGACCTGATCCTGGCCGGCGGCGTGGAAGCCATGAGCCGCATTCCCATGGGCTCCGACGGCGGTGCCTGGGCCATGGACCCGATCACCAACTACGAGACCGGCTTCGTGCCCCAGGGCATCGGCGCCGATCTGATCGCCACCATCGAGGGCTTCTCCCGCCGCGACGTGGACGAGTTCGCCGCCGAGTCCCAGGCGCGCGCCGCCAACGCCTGGGAAAAAGGCTATTTCCAGCGTTCCGTGGTGCCGGTCAAGGACCGCAACGGCATGGCGGTGCTGGAACAGGACGAGCACGTGCGCCCCGGCACCACCGCCGACAAGCTCGGTGAACTGAATCCTTCCTTCGCGGTGATGGGCGAAATGGGCGGCTTCGACGCCGTGGCCCTGCAGAAGTACCACTCCGTGGAAAAAATCGACCACGTGCACACCGGCGGCAACTCCTCCGGCATCGTCGACGGCGCCGCCCTGGTGGTGCTGGGCAACGAGCAGGTGGGCAAGGACTACGGCATGAAGCCGCGCGGCCGCATCGTCGCCACCGCCATCAGCGGCGCCGACGCCACCATCATGCTCACCGGCCCGGCGCCGGCCTGCCGCAAGGTGCTCAAGAAAGCCGGCATGACCGTGGATCAGATGGACCTGGTGGAAATCAACGAGGCGTTCGCCTCCGTGGCCATGCGTTTCATGAAGGACATGGGCCTCGACCACGACAAGGTCAACGTCAACGGTGGCGCCATCGCCATGGGCCACCCGCTGGGCGCCACCGGCGCCATGATCCTGGGCACCGCGCTGGATGAACTGGAGCGCCGCGACAAGAAATACGCGCTGTGCACCCTGTGCGTGGGCGGCGGCATGGGCATCGCCACCATCATCGAGCGTCTGTAAGGACCCAACGGAGAGAGAATGACCATGAGTGAATCGACTATCCGCTGGGAACAGGACGCGGACAACATCGTTACCCTGATCCTGGACGATCCCCAGCAATCCGCGAACACCATGAACGAGCGCTACATGCGCTCCATGGAAGAAACCGTGACCCGCCTGGAAAAAGAGAAGGACGACATCGCCGGGGTGATCATCACCTCCGCCAAGAGCACCTTCTTCGCCGGCGGCGACCTGCGTGATCTGGCCAAGGTGACCAAGGAAAACGCGCCGCAATTCGCCAAGGGCGTGGAAGCCGGCAAGGCGCAGCTGCGCCGCCTGGAAACCCTGGGCAAACCGGTGGTGGCGGCGCTCAACGGCACCGCCCTGGGCGGGGGCCTGGAAATCGCGTTGGCCTGCCATCACCGCGTGGCCCTGGACAACCCCAAGGCCCAGTTCGGCTTTCCGGAAGTGACCCTTGGCCTGCTGCCCGGCGCCGGTGGCGTGGTGCGCAGCGTGCGCATGCTGGGCATCCAGGACGCCCTGATGCAGGTGCTGATGCAGGGCCAGCGGCTCAAGGTGGCCAAGGCCAAATCCCTGGGCATCATCGATGAGGTGGCCGACAGCGAGGACGACATGCTGGCCAAGGCCCGCGAGTGGATCAAAGCCAATCCCAAGGCCAAGCAGCCCTGGGACGAAAAAGGCTTCAAGATCCCCGGCGGCACCCCCAGCACTCCGGCGTTCGCCCAGAACCTGCCGGCGTTCCCGGCCAACCTGCGCAAGCAGCTCAAGGGCGCCAACTACCCGGCGCCGCGCAACATCATGGCCGCCGCCGTGGAAGGCGCCCAGGTGGGCTTCGACGACGCCCTCACCATCGAAGGCCGTTACTTCGTGGAACTGGCCCGTGGCCAGGTGGCGAAGAACATGATCAACGCCTTCTTCTTCAACCTGCAGGCGATCAACGCCGGCGCCAGCCGTCCCCAGGACGTGCCCAAGTACAAGGCGGAAAAAGTGGCGGTGCTGGGCGCTGGCATGATGGGCGCGGGCATCGCCTACGTCACCGCCCGCTCCGGCGCCCAGGTGGTGCTGAAGGACGTTTCCATGGAGAACGCCGAGCGTGGCAAGGGTTACTCCGAGAAGCTGCTCGACAAGGAAGTGTCCAAGGGCAAGATGAGCAAGGAGAAAAAAGAAGAAATTCTCGCGCGCATCACCCCGGCCGCCGACGCCAAGGATCTGGAAGGCGTGGACTTCGTGATCGAGGCGGTGTTCGAGAACACCGAACTCAAGCACAAGGTGTTCCAGGAAATCGAGGACGTGGTCAAGCCGGACGCGGTGCTCGGCTCCAACACCTCCACGCTGCCGATCACCGGCCTCGCCGAGGGCGTGAAAAAGCAGGACAACTTCATCGGCATCCACTTCTTCAGCCCGGTGGACAAGATGCCGCTGGTGGAAATCATCCGCGGCAAGAACACCAGCGACGAAGTGCTCGCCAAGGTGTTCGACTACACCCTGCAAATCAAGAAAACCCCCATCGTGGTACACGATTCCCGGGGCTTCTTCACCAGCCGCGTGATCGGCACCTTCATCAACGAGGCCATCGCCATGGTCGGTGAAGGGCAGAACGCCAACTCCATCGAGCAGGCCGCCACCCAGGCCGGCTATCCGGTGGGCGCGCTCAAGCTGATCGACGAGATCAACATGAAGCTGTCCCTGAAGATCGCCGGCGAATACAAGGAAGCCGCCGAGAAGGAAGGCACCCAGCCCCAGCGTCATCCGGCCCTGGCGGTGATGGAGAAAATGGTCAACGACCTGGATCGCCCCGGCAAGCTGGACGGCAAGGGCTTCTACGAGTACCCGGAAGGCGGCAAGGCGCACCTGTGGCCGGGCCTGAAAGAGCAATTCCCGGCCAAGGACCCGATCCCGTTCCAGGACATGCAGGAGCGCATGATGTTCGCCGAGGCCATCGAAACCGTGAAGTGCTTCGAGGAAGGCGTGATCGATTCGGTGGGCGACACCAACATCGGCTCCATCTTCGGCATCGGTTTCCCGGCCTGGACCGGCGGCGTGGTGCAGTACATGAACCAGTACGAAGGTGGCCTGCGCGGCTTCGTGGCCCGTGCCCAGGAATTGGCCAACACCTACGGCGAGCGCTTCACGCCGCCGAAGCTGCTGGTGGAAAAAGCGGAAAAAGGCGAGATCTTCAAATAACAAAAAAGCCGCTTCCCGCGACCCCGGAGCCCCGCCGCAAGGCGGGGCTTTTTTTGGGGTCATCGCGCCCCGGCTGGAACGAGACTTCCCGTCAAAGCGCGATGAACTTTTTTGTTGCCATCTTCATCGCGGCTAAAGCCGCTCCTACAGCAATAGACCGACCTACGGAGCCGCGCGGGATGCTACCTCGTAGCGTGTCGTCGTGGTCCCCCTTCCGGGACCCTGTTTGACAGGATGTCAAACCGGGAGCCCCCAGGGACGGGTTCACGGCGTTCCCGGAAGGGGGACCACGACGACACGCGGTCCTGATGGAGGGGGCGGCCTTGTTTCCCGCGAAGGCGCGCGCTCTTTCTCAGGCGATGCCGGCCAGGTATTGCTCGCGCAGGGGCAGCTGTGCCGTCTCGATGTGATCCACCAGATGCTCGGCGTCCTCGGCGATGGCGTAGATGCGCCCGGAGCCCCAGGTGTGCAGCCACGGCAGGCCCAGGAAATACAGCCCCGGGCTGGCGGTGACGCCGCGCCGGTGCTTCGGATAGCCGCTGGCGTCGAACGCCGGGGCGTCGATCCAGGAGAAGTCCGGCGCGTAGCCGATGCACCAGATCACGGCGGCGATGCCTTCCGCTTCCAGATCCAGTTCCCGCTCCGCGTCCCGGGGCGGTTCCCACACCGGCTCATAGGGGGCCTCCGCCGGCGCCTCGATGCCCTGGCGGGCGATATGGTCGTCGATGCTTTTCTTGATGCGGGCGTTGGTGGCGTCGGCCTGGTCCAGGTTGTTGGTCAGGTCATCGCCGAAGCGGGCGTGCCCGGATGCAATGTTCTCCAGCCGGCCGTGCAGGCGCATGCCCTCCAGGGCGAAGCGGCGCAGGTCGATGTCGCGGCCGCCGTCGCGGCCGGTGACATAGTGGTTGGCCTTGGCGCGCACCTGTTCCTCGGTGAGGTGTTCCTGCACCGGAATCCGGTAGTGGCCCATGTCGTCCAGCCAGTCCACCACGTCGCGGCCGCGATAAAAGCGCGACACCCGGGGCGCCGGGCCCACCGCCAGATGCACCCGGCGGCCGGCCAGGTGCAGGTCCTCGGCGATCTGGCAGCCGGACTGGCCGGTGCCCACCACCAGCACCGCGCCCTCCGGCAGGGCCGCCGGGTTGCGGTAGGCGGAGGCGTCCACCTGCTCGATAGCGGGCGGCAGCCGCCGGGCGTAGTCCGGCACCTTGGGGCGGTGATAGCTGCTCACCGCCATCACCACCTGGTCGGCGGTGAGCGGGCCGCGATCGGTGTCCAGGCGGTAGCCGCCCACCGGCAGGGCGCGCACCGCCTGGACGGTGATGCCCTCGATCAAGGGCGGCTCGAAGGAGGCGCGGAAACGCTCCATCCAGGCGACGATTTCCTCCTTGACCATGAAGCCGTGGGGATCGTCGCCGTCATAGGGATGGTCCGGCAACTGGCACTGCCAGTTCGGCGTGACCAGGCAGAAGCTGTCCCAGCGCTGGTTTTTCCAGGCGTGGAAGGCCTCTTCCTTTTCCAGCACCAGGTGCTCGATGTGCCGTTGCTGGAGCAGGTAACTGGTGGACAGGCCGGCCTGGCCGCCGCCCACCACGATTACCGGGTAATGACGTTTGGCGAAGGTCATGGGGTTTCCTCGTTGAAGGTGGAGGACGGCGCCGGCGTGGCGGTGCCCACCCGGGTCACGGTGACGCGGGCATCCGGTCGGTCGGCGAATTGCCGGCCCCGGGTTTCCAGGGCCAGCAGCTGGCTGTCGGCGCTGGTGCAGCGGAAGCCGTACTTTTGCTCCACACGGTCGCCGGCCAGGGTCAGGGCGTCCCGGCTCAGGGCCAGGAACTCGGCCAACGGGTAGCTTTCGCCGGCGCGCAGAAAATCGTGAATGACCGTGGACGGCGAGTAGCAGCTTTGTTCGCTGCGGTCCGGCCAGCGCACGTCGAAATGCACTTCAGGCATGGTGACCTCCTTGATGGCGGGGTGGGGAAGAAGCGGAAAAGGGGCGGCCGATGTAAGGCGTGATGCGGTGATCCCAGAAAGGCGCGCGGCGGCCGTCCAGGGTCAGTTCCAGCCGGTCGCCGGCGGTGACCCGGCCCACCTCGGCCACCGCCAGGTCGCGGGCGCGGAAGCGGCGTGTCACCTCGGCGGCGCGGTCCGGCGCCACCGACAGCACGAAGCCGTAGCTGGGGAAGGCACGCAGCCAGCGTTCCAGTGGCACGCCGGGTGGCCGGGGCAGGGCATCCAGATCGAGCACCGCGCCCACGCCGGAGGCTTCCAGCAGCATCAGGGCGGTGCCCACCGGCCCGGCCATGGAAATGTCCTTGCCGGCCCGGCACAGGCCGTCCTCCGCCAGGCCGGGCAGGATCGCCAGGTCGCCGCGCAGGCGCGCTCCGGGAGCGTCGCTGCTGGCGTCCCAGTTGTCGCCCACGGCGCGGAAACGGCCGCGCAGGTCGCAGGCCACCATCAGGGTGTCGCCGGGGCGGGCATCGAAACTGGTGAGCAGGGTCCCGGCCCGGCCCAGGATCGCCACCGACAGTTGCGGCCGGTCGCAGTGGGCGTTGCTGTGGCCACCCACCAGGGGCACGCCGTATTTGCCCGCCGCCTCGCGCAGGCCCGCCAGAATCGCCGCGCTCTGATCGTCGCCCCGGCTCCACAGGGCATCGGTGACCGCCAGGGCGCGCCCGCCCATGGCGGCGATGTCGCTGACGTTCACCATCACGCCACAGTAGCCGGCGAAGAACGGCTCGGCGGCCACGAACTCGTTGACGAAGCCCTCCATGGCCATCAGCAGAAAGCCGTCGCCGTCCGCCAGGGCGGCGGCATCGTCGCCCAGGGGCAGGTGGCCGCTGTCGAGGCCGGCCAGGCCGTCCATCACCGGGCGGATGTCGCCCTTGTGGCCGAACGCCGGCGCGGCGCGCAGGGCGTCCATCAGTGCCTCGAGGGTCATGACGGCGCCCTCATGAAGCCCGCCGGCCGGTGGCCAGCAGCGGCAGCCGGCCGTCCGGCAGCGGCGGATAGTGGGACAGGCGCGCGCGCATCAGCACGTGATCGCGACCGTGCAGGGCCAGGGGCCGAAGGCTGTCCCAGTGCAGGGCGCGGAACAGCGCCTCGTTGGCGGCCTGCACCTGGGCGAAGAACGCCTCGCCACCGCGCGCCCGGGCGCTGCCCACCGCCAGGCGGATCAGGGCGCTGCCCAGGTGGGCGTCGCGCCGGTAGCCGCGCGCCACCGCCAGCCGCGAGCCGTACCAGATGCCCGGCCGGTCGCTGTGGATGCGCACCGTGCCCACCACCTCGTCCGGGCCGCCGGCCACGTAGGCCAGCGCCACGATGGTCAGCGCGCGGCGATCCAGAGCATCGCCGTCGTCGCCGTCGAACAGGCCCTGCTCGTGGCAGAACACCCGGCGACGCAGGTCACGGGCGGCCTGGTATTCCCAGGCCTCGGAGGTCAGCTTCACCGCGTACTCGCGGCTGCGGAACGGGGTCACCGGCTCCAGGATCATGAGGCTTGCTCCACGTCCTCGAAGGCGGACAGCGACGAGCAGGCGCCGCAGCGGCCGCAGCCGGCCTTGATGTCCGCCGAGCGCAGCCCGCCGTCGCGCAGCAGCGCGCCGAGGGGTTCCAGAATGCGGCGCATGTGCGCCGCCGAGGGCGAGGGGTGCCGTTCCAGCGGGGTGCCGGAAATCGGCACGAAGGGCACCACGAACGGGTACACGCCCAGCGCCACCAGCCGCTCGCACAGCGCCAGGGTGTCCGCCACGGTGTCGCCCAGGCCGGCCAGCAGGTAGGTGCTCACCTGGCCACGCCCGAACACGTCCACGGCGTCGGCGAACGCTTCCAGGTACTGGTCCACGCTGATCGACGCCTTGCTGGGCATGATCCGTTCGCGCAGGGCCGGGGTGGCGATTTCCAGATGCATGCCCAGGCTTTCGATGCCGCTGTCGCGCAGCCGCCGGAACCAGGCGCGGTCGTCCGGCGGCTCGCACTGGCCCTGGATCGGCAGATCCACGGCGGCGCCCACGGCGCGGGCGCTGTCGCACAGCACCCGGGCGCCGCGGTCCTGCAGATTGGGGGTGCCGGTGGTCATCACCATGTGCTTGACGCCGTCCAGTTCCACCGCCGCCTTCGCCACTTCGGCCAGTTGCGCCGGCGTCTTGTGGGCGATGGTGCGGCCCTCGTCCAGGGACTGGCCGATGGCGCAGAACTGGCAGGACACCTTGCGGTTGTTGTAGCGGATGCAGGTCTGCAACACCGTGGTGGCCAGGACGTCCCGGCCGTGCAGGGTGGCGATGTGGGAATAGGGCACGCCGTCGGCGGTGCTCAGGTCGTAGAAGCGCGGCCGGTCGGTGAAGGCCATGCGCGCGATCTCCTCGCCACCCCGGGTGACCCGTTCGCCGTCCAGCTCATAGGGGGACGCGCCGGCGCCGGCGGTGTGCACCGGAATCATCACCACCTTGCCGCCGATTTCCACCGCCTTGTGGTCGGAGGGCCCGGCGCCGCCACGGCGGCTGGGGGCACCGGCGGCCGGGTCGCTCAGCCGCACGCCGTGGGTTTGCAGCTCATTGATGAGCCGTTGGTTGAAGCGGCCAGGCTTGCTGCTCATCGTCGTTGCTCCGGGAAAGGGCCTCGGCGGCGTCGCCGTCCGGGCCGTGAATGGGGTGCCGGTCATGGAAAGTGGCCGCCGGCCGCCGGTCGATCAGCAGGCTCAGCAGTTCCGGGCGGGCGTAGTGCCCGACGGAATCCATCATCCGCTTGCGTTTGAGAATCAGGGCCAGGTCCAGGTCCGCCACGCACAGCCCCTCGCCCTCGGTGACCGGTTCGCCCAGCACCTTGCCTTCCGGTGACACGATCATCGTCATGCAACCGCCGCGCAGGGCCTTTTGTTGGGCCGGGTCGTCGGTGATGGCGCTGATCTGGTGGTCCTCCAGCCAGCCGGTGGCGTTGACCACGAAGCAGCCGGACTCGGCGGCGTGGTGGCGCATGGCGGCCTGGATCTGGTCGGCGAACACCTGGCCGACCATGGAACCGGGGAACTGGGCGCAGTGGATTTCCTCGTGCTGGGTCATCAGCGCATAGCGGGCCAGCGGGTTGTAGTGCTCCCAGCAGGCCAGGGCGCCGATCCGGCCCACGGCGCTGTCCACCACTTGCAGGCCGCTGCCGTCGCCCTGGCCCCAGATCATGCGCTCGTGGTAGGTGGGCGTGATCTTGCGGCGCTTGAGCAACAGGCGGCCGTCGGCGTCCAGCACCACCTGGGTGTTGTACAGCGTGCCCCGGTCGCGCTCGTTGACGCCCAGCACCACCACCATGCCGTGGCGGCGGGCGCGCTCGGCGACCCGGTCGATCTCCGGGCCCGGCACCGTCACCGCCCGCTGATACAGGGCGAGATGGTCCGGGCCGGAGAACGCCGGGGCGCGCACGAACGAGAAGTAGGGGTAGTAGGGCACCAGGGTTTCCGGGAACACCAGCAACTCGATGCCCCGGGCGGCGGCGTCGTCGATCCAGGCGCACACCTTGTCCAGGGTGCCGCCGGCGCTGTCCAGGTCCGGCGCGATCTGCGCCGCCGCCGCCCGTACCGTCCTTGCCTCGCTCATGGCGCCCTCCCTACAGGGTCCAGGTGTCGAGGATGAAGGCATTGTCCCGGCGGTGGAGCAGCACCAGGTCCAGCACGTCCAGGGGATTGATTGGTGTTATGCCCTCAATCAATGACGGTTCGCCGTGGCCGTAAAGCGCCTGCAGCGCGAACCGGCAGGCGTACACCTTGCCGCCTTCGCCCATGAACTTGGTGAGCTGGTTGTTGACCGCCAGGTGGCCCGGGAAAGCCTCGTCGCCCAGGGTCGGGAAACCCCGCTGCAGGCCCAGGGTGACGCCGGGGCCGTACAGCAGCACCGAGGTGTCGAACCCTTTGCGCAGCAGGCGGGTGGCCTGCAGCATGTTGACCAGGCCGATGGAGCCCTCGAACGCCACGGTGTGGAACGTCACCAGGGCCTTTTCGCCGGCTTCCGCCTTGACGTCCTCGAACACTTTCTCTTCGTAGTCGACGAAGAAATCGCCTTTCTGATGCGCTGCTTTTTCTACGGTGGGCATAGCCGCCTCCCTCTGCGTATGTCGTTGTGTCGCCCATGCGGGCACCCAAACAACTGCAATCAAGATGCCAATCAACCTGTAAATTGATTGATTGGTCATGGCCGTTGTGGCCCAATGGGCGGCGTTTGGCCCGGGTGCGTCGGCGGCGCGGAAAGCGGTGACCAATCAAAGCGTCCCCGGCCGCCGCTGCTGGCCGGTGTGGGGTGAACAACCCTGGTGCAGGCAATGACCATCGATAGTGCGAAAACGACGGGGAGGGCGGCCATGAACAGCGCCGGTGACGGCTGGAAACCGGAACTCAAAACGAACAACAAGCCGGTCTATCTTCGTATCGCCGACGCCATCGGCGATGACATCCTCGCCGGGCGGTTGACCGTGGGCGAGCGCTTGCCGCCACTGCGCGACCTGGCCAGCGCCCTCAAGCTCAACTACGCCACCGTGTCCCGGGCCTACAACGAGGCCCAGCGGCGCGGGCTGATCTATTCCCGGGTCGGGCAGGGCTCCTTCGTGTGCCAGCCGGGCCGGCCCAGCCGGCGCAGCGCCAGCGCCGCCCGCGCCGTGGACATGACCATGAATCTGCCGCCGGAGCCTCGCGACCCGCTGCTGCGAGAGCGCATGGAAGCGGGCCTGCGAGCCCTTGGGCCGGATCTGCAGCCGCTGATGCGTTACCAGGAGTTCGGCGGGTCCGCCGAGGACCGGGACGCGGCGGTGGCCTGGCTGCAACGCCGGCCCCTGCGCGTCAGCGAGGACCGGGTGCTGGTCTGCCCCGGGGTGCAGAGCGCGCTGCTGGCGGTGCTCGGCAGCCTGGCGCGGCCCGGCGACGTGGTGCTGTGCGAGTCCCTCACCTATCCCGGCCTGCGCGCCATCGCCGGCCAGCTCGGCATACGCCTGGTGGGCCTGCCCCTGGACGACGACGGCTTCGATCCGGACGCCCTGGCGCGGCTGTGCGCCGAGCATCACCCCAAGGCGCTGTACTGCAATCCGGTGCTGCTCAACCCGGCGGTGGTGACGCTCAGCGAGGAACGGCGCCACCGGGTGGTCCAGGTGGCCCGCAAGCACAACCTGCCGATCATCGAGGACGACGCCTATGGCCTGCTGCCCGGTCACCGGCCCCCGGCCCTGGCCAGCCTGGCGCCGGAACTGACCTATTACTTGTGCGGTTTCAGCAAGTCCCTGGGGGCGGGGCTGCGCGTGGCCTACCTGGCGCTGCCGTCCGCCCGGGTGCGCTCCCGTCTCACCGTGACCCTGCGCGCCACCACCGTGATGGCCTCGCCGATCACCACGGCGTTGGCCTCCTGCTGGGTGCAGGACGGCACCGCCGACCTGGCCCTGTCGCTCACCCGCCAGGAATCCCAGGCCCGCCAGGCGCTGGTCACCGACATCCTCGCCGGCGCCGATTACCGCTCCCACCCGGAGGCGTTCCATGTCTGGCTGAAGATGCCGGAGGCCTGGAGCCGGGTGGCGTTCGCCGCCCGCTTGCGTGCCCAGAACATCAACGTGGTGGTGAGCGACGCCTTCGCCGTCAACGGCAAACCGCCGGAAGCGGTGCGGCTGTGCCTGGGCGGCCCGGCCAGCCGCCAGGATCTGGCCCAGGCCCTGCACCAGATCGCCGACGCCCTGGAACAGCCCGGCGCCGCCAGCGCTGGCTTCTTCTGAGCCGGGGCGACGTCCGCGTTACTGGTTCATGGCGTAGGCAAGTTTTCTGGGAAAAAGTCCGTTCTCGTTCGTTGTAGGGGGAAGGGGCCTGAATGGCCCGCCCCTGTTTGACGACCACGAGGAACGCTGATGACCACGCTTGCCGACCCCGCCCAAGCGGACCGCACGCTGTCCGCCCGCCTGAAACAGGAAACCCACGCCATCCACGACGCGCTGGACAGCCGCATCAGCGCGCTGTCGCCGTTCCTGGATCGGGACCACTACGCCCGTTTCCTGCGTGTGCAGCTGCGCTTTCAGACCGCCACCGCGCCGCTCTATGAGCGCGACGACCTGCAGGGCCGGTTTCCCGGTCTGCTGGAGCGCAGCCGGGTGGATCTGATCGAGGCGGACTGCCGCGACCTGGGTATCGCCGAGGCCGACATCGCGGCGGACCGCGCCGCCGGCCGGGCGGCGGCCATCGGCGGCGGCCAGGCCGTGATCGGCTGGCTGTACACCAACGAGGGCTCCAATCTGGGCGCCGCCTTTCTGTTCAAGCGCGCGCAGAAGGAGCTGGACCTGAGCGCCGATTTCGGCGCCCGGCACCTGGCCGGCCATCCGGATGGCCGCGGCCTGCATTGGAAGCGCTTCAAGGCCCAGCTGGACGAACTCGGCCTGAACGATGCGCAGCAGGACCAGGCGGTGCGCGGCGCCCGGGCCGCGTTCGCGTTCGTGCGGGAATCCGTGGAAGCGGTAATGGCATGAGGGATGGCATGC
Organism: Alloalcanivorax profundimaris; assembly: GCF_015265435.1. GTDB lineage: Bacteria > Pseudomonadota > Gammaproteobacteria > Pseudomonadales > Alcanivoracaceae > Alloalcanivorax > Alloalcanivorax profundimaris. Next base: position 101,032 of record NZ_JABJWH010000005.1, read on the forward strand.
GAGTTCTGATCGGGCTGCTGGCACTGTGCATGGCGGTGGCCGGCCAGGCCCAGCAGCGTCTGGTGGTGGCTGGCGGTGAATTGACTGAGATCGTCTACGCGCTGGATGCCGACGAGCGGCTGGTGGCGGTGGACTCCACCAGCAATTACCCGGCGGCGGCGCGGCAACTGCCCAAGCTGGGCTATGTGCGGGCGCTGCCGGTGGAGGGCACCCTGGCCCTGAAGCCGGACCTGGTGCTGCTGTCCGGTGAGGCCGGCCCGCCGCCGGCGGTGGTTCAGTTGAAGCAGGCCACGGAAGTACGCGTGATCGATCCGGAGTGGAGCCCGACCGGGCTGTTGGCCCGGGTCGAGCAGGTGGCGCAGGCACTGGATCTGCAAGAGCGGGGCGAGCAACTGAACGCCGAGCTGCGCGAGCGCTTCGCGACCCTCGATAAAAGGCTGCCGCTGGCGGACCCGCCGCGCACCCTGCTGGTGTTGTCCGCTGGCCGCCACGGCGTGCAGGTGGCGGGCAAGGGCACCCAGGGCCAGGCCCTGCTGGATGCCCTGGGTCTGCCTAATGTGGCGGAAGGGGAGGGCTACAAGCCACTCAACGCGGAAGCGGTGCTGGCCGCGGACCCGCAGTTGATCATCATCGCCGAGACCCGCCCCGGCAGCTTCCAGCCGGAACAGTTGCCCTTGCTGGAAAGCACGGATGCCGGTGCCCATGGCCGGGTGCTGGTGGCCGATGGCATGCGCCTGCTGGGTTTCGGCCCGCGCCTGCCGGACGCCATGGAAGAGGTGCTTGAGGTGGCCACCGGTGAGGGCCGCTGAGCCCCGGCGCTGGCCGGTGGCGCCCACCCTCGCCGCGCTGACGGCGCTGCTCGGCCTGGGCATGGTGATCGCCGCCCTGGCCGGACCGCTTTCCGTGGCGCCGGCGACGCTGTGGCGGGGGCTGTGGGAAGGCCAGGACGCGCCCGGCTACCTAGTGGTGCGCGACCTGCGCCTGCCGCGCATCCTCATGGCCGCCCTGGTGGGCGCGGCGCTGGCCTCCACCGGCGCCGCCCTGCAGGGGCTGTTCCGCAACCCGCTGGCCGACCCGGGGCTGATCGGCATCTCCGCCGGCGCCGCCCTGGGGGCGGTGGCGGTGATCGTGCTCGGCGGTGGCGCCCTGGGCCACCAGGCGATTCCGCTGGCCGCCTTCGCCGGTGCGCTGGTGACCACCTTCCTGATGTGGCGCATCGCCTCTCGGGGTGGGGAAACCCGGGTGGCCCTGCTGCTGCTGGCGGGCATCGCCATCGGCGCCATCGCCATGGCGCTCACCGGCGTGCTCACCTTCCTGGCCGACGACAACGAACTGCGCACCCTGACGTTCTGGGCCATGGGCAGCCTGGCCCACAGCCGCTGGTCCGATGTCGCCCTGGTGGCGCCCTGGCTGCTGGCGGGCATCGTGCTGATGCCGCTGCTGGCCCGGCCGCTGAACGGCCTGATGCTGGGCGAGCAGGCGGCGTTGCACCTGGGCTTCGCGGTGCCCAGGGCCAAGCGCGCGGTGATGGTGCTGGGGGCGGTGTCGGTGGGCGCGGCGGTGGCCGCCGCCGGCCAGATCAGTTTCGTGGGCCTGGTGGCGCCGCACCTGGTGCGGTTGCTGATCGGCGTCGATCACCGCTGGCTGATCCCCGGCGCCGCCGCCCTGGGCGCGGTGCTGACGGTGTTCGCCGATACCCTGGCGCGCACCCTGGTGGCGCCGGCGGAGCTGCCCATCGGCCTGGTGATGGCGCTGCTGGGCGGGCCTTTCTTCCTGGTGCTGCTGCTGCGCCGCAACGGAGTCTGAGCGATGAATGACGCGCTGCTGAACGTGGCCGGCGTAACCGTGCGCGCCGGCGACCGCGCCCTGCTGTCCGAGGTGAGCTTCCAGGCCCGCGCCGGCGAGCGGCTGGCGCTGCTGGGCCCCAATGGCGCCGGCAAATCCACCCTGATGCGGGCCCTGGCCGGTGATCTTACCCCGGACGCCGGCGCCGTGACCCTGCACGGCAGGCCGCTGCCGGACTGGCCGGTGGCGGAACTGGCCCGCCGGCGCTCGGTGATGATGCAGCAGACCCCGGTGGGTTTCCCGGTGCGCGCCGATGAAGTGGTGGCCCTGGGGTTGCCGGGCCGCCGCCACGGCAACGCCGCCGACCCGTTGGTGGGGGAGCTGCTGGCCCGCTTCGGGGTAGCGGCGCTGCGCGCCCGGGCCTGGCCGTCCCTGTCCGGTGGCGAACAGCAGCGGGTGCAACTGGCCCGGGTACTGGCCCAGGTGTGGGACAGCCCCGGGCCGCGCCTGTTGCTGCTGGACGAAAGCACCTCGGCGCTGGACCCGGCCCGGCAGTATCGGGTGCTGGAGGAACTGGCGGCGCTGGCGGAGCAGGGCGACTACCTGATCGTGCTGGTCTGCCACGATCTCAACCTGGCCAACGCCTTCGCCTCCCGGGTGCTGATGCTCGACCAGGGCCGCCTGCTGGCCGATGACGTCCCCGCCCGGGTGCTGACCCCGGAACGCCTGGCCGCCGTCTACGGCCTGCGCAGCCGCTGGCTGACGCACCCGGACGGGCCGGTGCTGCATGTGGAGGGCGCGCTGCCCTAGTGCCGACCCGTGCGCGGATCGCGGTCGGTCGCCTGGGCTTAACCGGGGGGCTGCGCTACTATCCGGCCGGTTGGTCCGGCGGCATCGCGGGAAGCCGGAGGTTGAAGGTGTTAAGGGGTTAGTTGGAATGAGTCAGGTAAGCGGAATATGGCGCCTGTTCGGGTTGATGGCGGCGCTGCTGGCCAGCGGCGTGGGCGTCGGAGCGGAGGGGGAACGCGCCCCGGCGGTACCGGTGGTCACCGCCGAGGTGACCGAGCAACCCCGTGATCGGAGCACGGAATTCGTCGCCCGGGTGCGCGCTATCGAGGCGGTGGACGTGCGCGCCCGGGTGGAGGGCGTGATCGATCAGGTGAACTTCACCGGCGGCGAACGGGTGGAAGAGGGTGATCTGCTGTTCGCCCTGGACCGGCGCCGCTACGAGGCGGCCCTGGCCGCCGCCGAGGCCGGGTTGGCCCGGGCCCGCGCCAGCCGCGACAACGCCCGCCAGAGCCACGAGCGCATCGCTACCCTGGCGCGGCGTGGCACCGTGTCCCGGGCGTCCCTGGATGAGGCGCAGGCGACCCTGCGGGTGGCCGAGGCGGAAGTGGAAACCGCCCAGGCCCAGGTGCGCGCCGCGCGGCTGGATCTGGCCGACACCCGCCTGCCGTCGCCGATCACCGGCCAGGTGAGCGCGCCGGCGCTGACCCGGGGCAATCTGGCCGGGCCCGGTTCCGGGCCGCTGGCCCGGGTGGTGCGGACCGACCCGGTCTATGTGGCGTTCGATCTGCCCGAGGGCCAGGTGGTGTCGCTGCGGCAGCGCTACGGGGCCCTGGACGACCTGGACCCGGCCTCGGTGTCCATGCGCCTGCGGTTGCCCAATGACAGCCTCTATCCGGAGCGCGGCGAACTGGCCGTGGTGGGCAACGAGATCAATCCGGGCACCGGCCTGCTCGGCTTCCTGGCCCGCTTCGACAACCCGGACGGCCTGCTTGTCCCCGGCCAGTACGTGACCCTGCTGATCGGCGCCGCCCAGGCGGACTCGGCGCCGGTGGTGCCGCAGTCGGCGATTCTGCGCGACCGGGAAGGGGAATACGTGTTCGTGGTGGATGGCGACGGCATGGCCCGCCTGCGGCGCCTCCAGACCGGCGAGCGCCATGACCTGGGCTGGTTCGTGCGCGACGGCCTGCGCGCCGGCGAGCGGGTGGTGGTGCAGGGCACCCAGCGCCTCGCCGACGGCGTGCCGGTCACCGCAAGCGGGGCCGGTGACGCGACGCCGGAGCAGCCATGATTTCCGGTGTGTTCATCCGCCGCCCCCGGGTCGCACTGGTGGTGGCCATCGTTATGTTCCTGGCCGGCGCGCTGGCGCTGAGCGCCATACCGGTGACCCAGTATCCGCAGATATCGCCGCCCACGGTGCGGGTGGCGGCGGTGTATCCGGGCGCCAGCGCCCAGGTGATCTCGGAGGCGGTGGGTGGCCCCATCGAGGACGCGGTCAACGGCGTGGAGGGCATGCTGTACATGTCGTCCAACGCGTCCAACGCCGGCCTGTATTCCCTGTCGGTGACTTTCGCCGTGGGCACCGATCCGGACCTGGCGCGCATCAACGTGCAGAACCGGCTGCAGCCGGCGCTGACCCGATTGCCGTCCTCCGTCACCGAGCAGGGCGTGACCGTCAACACCAGCTCCCCGGACTTCATGATGGTGGTGGGCTTCGTGTCGCCCAACGGCGGCATGGATGCGCTGGCTTTGTCCAACTACGCCTCCAACAACATCGTCGATGTGATTTCCCGGGTGCCGGGGGTGGGGGAGGCGTCGGTGGTGGGCACCTCCAAATACGCCATGCGGATCTGGATCGACCCCGGGCGGCTGGCGGCGTTGTCGCTGACCCCGGAGGACGTGACGGCGGCGATCCGCGCTCAGAACGTGCAGGCGTCCCTGGGCCAGGTGGGCGGCGCGCCGGCGCCGGAGGGCACGGCGCTGGAGTACGCGCTGACCGCCCAGGGCAGCCTGTCCGACCCGGAACAGTTCGAGGACATCGTGATCCGCGCCGACCCAGAGGGCGGTATCGTGCGACTGCGCGACGTGGGCCGGGTGGAGCTCGGCGCCCAGAGCTACAGCGCCAGCGCGCTGCTCAACGGCCAGCAGACCGCCATGCTCAGCATCAACCAGGCGCCCGGCTCCAACGCCGTGGACACGGCGGCGGGGGTGCGCGCGGAACTGGAGCGGCTGTCCGCCACCTTCCCGGACGATTTCGAGTACCGCACCGTCTATGACGCCACCCGTTTCGTGGACGTCACCATCCGCGAGATCATCATTACCTTCATCGTCACCTTCCTGATCGTGGTGGCGGTGGTGTTCGTGTTCCTGCGCGATTGGCGCTCCACGTTGATCCCGTCGCTGACCGTGCCGGTGTCGTTGATCGCCAGTTTCGCGGTGCTGCTGGCGGCGGGTTACTCCGCCAACACCGTGACGCTGCTGGCGATGATCCTCGCCATCGGCGTGCTGGTGGACGACACCATCCTGGTGCTGGAGAACGTGCAGCGGATCATGGAGGAAGAAGGGCTGGCGGCGCCGGAGGCCACCTGGAAGGCCATGGGGCAGGTCACCGGCCCGGTGATCTCCACCACCCTGGTGCTGCTGGCGGTGTTCGTGCCCACCGCCTTCATTCCAGGCATCAACGGCCAGCTGTACCGGCAGTTCGCGGTGACGCTGTCGTCGAGCATGGTGCTGTCCTCGGTGCTGGCCCTGACCCTCAGCCCGGCCCTGTGCGCCACCCTGCTGCGGCCGCCGCGCCCGGCCCGCGGGCCGCTGCGTCTGTTTTCGGACAACCTGGACCGGGTGCGCGGCGGCTACGCGCGGCTGGTGGGGCGTCTGGTGCGTTACTGGTGGGCCACGGTTCTCGGCATCGGCCTGGCGGTGGCGCTGGCGCTGCTGGCGTTCTCGGCACTGCCTTCCAGTTTCCTGCCGGACGAGGACCAGGGCGCGCTGTTCGTCGATGTCCGCCTGCCCGACGGCGCCTCCCTGCAACGCACCACGGCGTTGATCGGTAACGTGGAGGAGCGCTTGCTGGCGACACCGGGGGTGGAAAACGTGATTTCGGTGGCCGGTTTCAGCCTGTTGCAGAGCGCCTCCAGTCCCAATGGTGGCTTCATGCTGGTGACCCTGGACCCGTGGAGCGAACGGGAGCAGCGGTCCCTGCGCCTGGCCGCCCTGCAGTCCCGCATCCAGGGGGAACTGGGCGCTTTGCCCGGCGCCATTATTTCCGTGTTCGCGCCACCGCCGATCCCCGGCGTGGGCGCCGTGGGCGGTTTCGACCTGCGTTTGCAGGCCCTGCAGGGGCAGCCCCCGGAAGAGCTGGCCCAGGTGACGCGGGCCTTCCTCGCCGGGGTTAACGGCTTGCCGGAGGTGGCCGGCGCCACCACCGCCTTCAGCGCCGACGTCCCGCAGCTTTATCTGGACGTGGACCGGGACCGGGCGCTGGCCATGGGCGTCCCGGTGACGCGCATCTACTCCACCCTGGGAGCGGTGTTCGGCAGCCGCTACGTCAACGACTTTACCCGCGAGGGGCGCATCTTCCAGGTCAGCGTGCAGGCGGATTCCGCCTTCCGCGCCTACCCGGAAAACGTGCTGGCGGTGCGGGTGCGCAATGACAACGGGGAAATGGTGCCGCTGCGGGTACTGGCCAGTGTGCGCACCGTGCTGGCGCCCTATGCGCTGTCCAGCTACAACCGCTATGTGGCGGCGCCGGTGAACGGCGCCGCGGCGCCCGGAGTGAGCTCCGGCGACGCCCTGGAGGCGGTGGAGCGGCTGGCCGCCGAGGAACTGCCGGCCGGTTACGGCTTCGAGTGGTCCGGCCTGTCGTTCCAGGAAAAGCAGACCGCCGGCTCGGCGCTGCTGGTGTTCGCCCTGGCGTTGGTGTTCGCCTACCTGTTTCTGGTGGCCCAGTACGAGAGCTGGACCCTGCCGGTGAGCATCCTGCTGTCCCTGGCCGTGGCGGTGGCCGGTGCGGCGCTCGCCCTGTGGGTATCGGGCCAGGCCAATTCCCTGTACGCGCAGATCGGCATGGTGCTGTTGATCGGCCTGGCCGCCAAGAACGCCATCCTGATCGTGGAGTTCGCCCGCGTGCAACGGGAGGAGGCCGGCCAAACGATCCAGGCGGCCGCCCGCATCGCCGCCGAACAGCGTTTCCGGGCGGTGATGATGACGGCCCTGTCGTTCATCCTCGGCATCCTGCCGCTGGTGTTCGCCACCGGGGCGGGCTCCGGTGCCCGCCGCGCCCTGGGCACCACCGTGTTCGGTGGCATGCTGGCGGCCACGCTGGTGGGGGTCGTCCTGATTCCCGGCCTCTACGTGCTGGTGCAGACACTCACCGAACGGGTCAGCGGCGCGCCGGACCGGGACAACGGGCGGCCCTAGAAGGTCAGGTCGGCCCGCGCCCAGACGGTGCGGCCCGGTTCGTTGATGCGCTCGTCGCCGGGGAAGCCGAAGCCGGCGTTGCCGGCCAGGTTCAGGTGCTCGGCGTAGGCGCGGTCGAACAGGTTGTCGACGCCGGCGCTCAGCCGCAGGCTGCGGTTCACGCGCCAGGCGCCGTTCAGGGCCAGGGTGGCGAAGCCGCCGCTGTCGCCCAGGTCCCGGCCCACCACGGTGCCGTTGCCGGCGTCGACGCGGTGCTGGCCGTCCACCAGCCGGGCCAGGGCGGCGGCGCTCCAGTCGCCGCGCTGGTAGTTCAGCCCCAGACGGCTTTCCAGCGGTGGGATCTGCGGCAGCGGTTCGCCGTCGTCCCGGTTGTCGCCACGGGCATAGGCCAGGCTGGCGTCGGCGCTCCAATGGTCGGCGAAGCGCCAGGTGGCGCCCAGCTCACCACCCATGATGCGCGCGTCCACATTGTCCGCCTGACTGGTGGCGCCCATCATGCCGTCCTGGTAGCGGAACAGAATGTAGTCCTCGATGCGCCCCACATAGGCGGACACCCAGGCGTCCAGGGCGTCGCTCCGGTACTGGGCGCCCAGGTCGAGCTGGGTGGTCTTCTCCGGCTCGACGCCGTCGAAGGCGTTGGCGCTGGCCGCCGGGCCGGCGTCCGGGGAGAACAGCTCCCAGTAGTCCGGGAAGCGCTGGGCGTGGCCCAGGCCGGCGTAGAGGGTGGCGCCCCGGGCCGGCAGGTCGCGCTCGTAGCGCAGGAAGCCGGAGGGCAGGGTGTCCCGGCGTTCGTCGCCGGCGGTGGGGTTGGCCATTGGCATGCCCATGCCGCCGCCCAGGGTGGCGCGGTGGTCCTCCACCGTGTGGTGGTCCAGGCGGGCGCCGGCGATCAGTCGCGCCGGGCCGTTCAGATGCCGGGTCAACTCGGCGAAGGCGCCATGGCGCTGGAACTCGGCGTCCTTGGTCCAGGGCTCGGCGTGGTAGGCATCCACGCCCATGGCGCTGCGTTCCCGGTGGGTGCTGGTCTGGGCGTCCACTCCGGCGACCAGCTCGGTGCCTTGCCACAGCCAGGTGCCCTTGAGCCGGGCGCCCAGGGTGCGCCGGTCCACGTTGGCGGCCATGGGGCCGGCCATCATGCCGGTGCCGGAGGGCGTGCGCAGGCTGTAGTTGTCCATCACATGGTCGGCGTAGTTGTAGTAGACCTGACCCTCGATGCGTTCCAGCACCTCGCCGAGGGCGCCGAAGCGCCAGCGCAGGCCCAGGCTCTCCCGGTCGAACTGGCTGCCGTCCATGCCGCGCCCGGCGTAGCGGGCTTCGCCGTCGCCGCGCCCGGCGCGCAGTTCGATCAGGGCGTCCGGGGTGGGCGTCCAGCCGGCGCTGACGTCGGCGTTCCATTTCTCCCAGCTTGATGGCACCCGGTCGCCGTTGCCGTCACGGTAGTCGTCCGCCTCGCCGTGGTTGCCGCTGAAACGCAGATAACCGGGCCGTGCCCCCAGGGTCGCGTCCAGCACCTGGTCCCGGCGACCGTGGGAACCGGCCAGGAAGGCGGTGTTGAGTTCCCGGTGGGCGGCGTCGAAATACAGCGGCTCCCGTTCGAACAGCACCGTGCCGGCGGAGCCGGTGGGCCCCCACTGCACGCTTTGCGGGCCCTTGATCACGGTGAGCCGGTCATAGGTTTCCGGGGCGATGTAGGAGCTGGGGGCGTCCATGCGGTTGGGGCAGGCACCGATCATCTCGCCGCCGTCCACCAGCAGGTTCAACCGCGAGCCGAACTGGCCGCGCAGTACCGGGTCGCCGTTGCTGCCACCGCTGCGCACCGCCGAGAAACCGGGGATGGTCTTCAGATAGTCGGCGGCGTCGCTGGCCGGCACCGGCTGGCGCGGCTCGCCCGGGTCGGTTTCCAGGGTGAGCGGGGACGACGGCGCCACCGAGGTAATCACCACCGGTGCCAGAAGGTGGTCGGTGGTGGCGTCGCCGGCCGGTTCGGCGGCGTGCAGGGTGGCGGCCGGGGCCAGGAGCAACAGGGCGCCGGCGCGGCGATGGGGTGCTTTCATGGGCGGGTCTCTCGCGGTCCAAAAACCCGCGAGACTCTAGCAGGATCGGCCCGCCGGCGGATGCGGTATAACGCCGCACCGGGGGCCGCGCGCTCCCTTCCCGGTTCAGGCGGCTTGCGCCGTGCGCGCCGGGGTCGGCCACAGCGCCGTGATCACCAGGGCGGTGGCCGCCACCGCGTAGGGGACCCCCGGCGCGATCTCATAGAACAAGCTGCCGGCCAGCGGGCCGAGCACGATACCGAGGCCCTGGGCGGCACCCACGGAGCCGGCGGCGGCGCCCTGTTCCGAGGGGCCCACGGCGTTCGCCGCCAGCGCCGCGAAGGCCGGGAAGACCCAGCCCATGCCGGCGCCGGCCACGAAGAAGCCGGCCATCAGGGTGGCCCGGTCGTGGCTCAGGGCCACCAGGGCGAAGCCGGCGGCGGCCACCAGCAGGCCGGCGCGGATCAGCGGTGCCGGCGGCCAGCCCAGCCGTCGCACCAGCAACTGCGCCAGGATCAGCGCCACGCCCACCACGGTGAGCGCCAGGCCCGCCGCCCGGGCCGCCGCCTCTGGCGACAGCTGCAGCCGGTCGATGGCGAAGAAGCCCACGGTGATTTGCGCCACCGATACCGCGCCCATGGCCAGGAACGCCACCATCATGGGCCGGCGCAGGCGGCGGTCGGTAAGGGGCAGGATGGGGGCGGCGTCACCGGTGCGTGCCGGCCCGCCGCGCGGCAGACGCCAGACCAGCGCCAACGCCAGCACCGGCAGCACGGTGGTGGCCAGCAGCGGCAGCCACAGCCCCTGGCGGGCCAGCAGGGCGGCCAGCGCCGGCCCCAGCACCACGCCCACGGCGTTGGCGGCGCCCAGCGAGGCCATGGCGCCGGTGCGCCGGCCCACTGGAAAATGATCCGCCACCAGGGCCTGGCCGGTGGTGGGCACGGCGGCGAAGAAGGCACCGGCCAGGCCACGGGTCAGCAACAGCCCGGCGAACACCCACAGCGGCGCGACGCCCCCTTGCAGGCAGGCGATCAGGAAGGCGCACAGCCCCCAATAGGCGAGGGTGAACCCGGCCAGACCGGAGAGCAGCACCGGTCGCCGTCCGCGCCGGTCACTCAAGGCGCCCCAGGGCCGTGACAGCAGCATCCACAGTACTCCGGCCACGGACACCACGGTGCCCGCCTGCCAGGCCGGCAGGCCCAGTTGGCGGGCGATCGGTCCGATCAGGGCGACGAAGGCCATCATCGCCATGGTGCAGCACAGGTAGGCGCCGAGCAGGGGAGAAAGGCGGAAAGCCGGTGCGGGGGAGGCGGGGCTCATGGGCGTTGGTCCAGGCTGAAAATGGCCCCGTATTGTCGCCCTCGGGCATCGCCGGCGCCGCTGGCCGGTGTTCGCTAATCGCTGCGCGGCGCGCGTTTTAGGGCCTGTGAACAGGCCCAGGCCCTAGCGCCAGCGGCTGGGCACCGTGCCGAAACGCCGCTTGAAGGCGGCGGCGAAATTGTTGGCGTGGCGGTAGCCGGTGCGCTCCGCCGCCTGTTCCACGCTCCAGCCTTCCCGGCGCAGGCCGTGGCTGGCCCGCTCCAGGCGCCGGTCGCGCAGGTAGTCGAACACGCTCTGCCCATAGGCGCGCCGGAACTTGCGGCGCAGGGTGCTGCTGCTCATGCAGGCCAGCCGGGCCAGGGCATCCAGGGTGTGGTCGTGCTCCGGCTGCTGGTGCAGCGCTTCCCGGACACGGGCCAGGGCGCGCCGGTCGCGCTCGCTCAGCCGTGCCGGCGGTGGCGTGTCATGGTCGCCCACGGACAGGGCCTGGGCCAGCATTTGCAGGGCCACGCCTTCCCGCCAGAGGCGTCCGAGCGCGCCGTCCCAGCGGGGCTGGAACAGGCTTTCCGCCAGCGATCGAAGGTGGGCGTCGGCGCGCCAGCCGTTCAGGCTGAAGCCCTTGTGGGCCAGGCGCTGGCGCAGGGGCGCCGGCGCCGCCTGGTGGCTGAGCGTGGATTCCCGGGCCAGCAGCGACACGCTGCGCAGACGCAGACCGGCCTGGTGCTCGCCGCTCATGGCCTGGGTGTCGTCGTGGCTGACGGTGATGGCGTCGTTGTCATTGAGGGTGAGCCGCTTGGCGCGGCCACCCAGCCGCGCCTCGGCGTGGCCTTCAAGCAGCAGGATCGAGGTGAAACCCGGCGCCATCATGGAGCGGGCGCCGTAGCGGCGATGATTGAGCACGTCGGAGAGCACCAGGGTCAGGCCGCCGGCCACCGGCACTTCCTCCATGACGCCTTCCGCCAGGCACGGGTCGTCGTCGCCCTGCAGGTCGTGCCAAAGGTATTCGAAGCCGTGGCGTTCACCGAAACGCTGATAGTCGGACAGGGTGAAGCGTCGAGGGGCGGGCATCGCCGTCATGGGTGGGCTCCGGATCATCGGTGTTGTTGAGAATGGTTATCAACTATAAGGATGGGGCCGCCGGGGCACAAGCGCGGTCAGGCGCCGTACTGCACCATGGCCATGTAGGCGCCGGTACCCACCACGATGGAGATCAGCACGTTGCGCCGCCACAGGTGCAGGATCACCACCAGCGCGCAGGCTAGCAGCAGGGGCGTGCCCTTGGGGTCGTGGAGTTTGAGCGGGCGCAGGTCGGCCAGGGAATAGACCACCAGAATCACCATGATGGCGGTGGGCAGGTAGCGGCCCAGCCAGGCCAGCAACGGATGGTCGTGGTGCCGGGACAGGGCCAGGAATGGCAGGGCCCGGGAGGCGAGACTCGCCAAGGCGGCGATCGCCACCGCGAGCAAAACCGTGTCGGTGCTCATGGCCGCTGCTCCACGGGGCGTGGCGCGCGGCGGCGGTAATCCAGCAGCAGCACCAGGCAGGCGGCGCCGATGGCGGCCAGAAGCATGTGCCGCTGGGGCAGCAGAAGCAGGGCGCCGAGCCCGCAGGCCAGGCCGATGGCGAACGGCGCCATGCGTTTGACCGTGGCCATCAATTCCAGGGTGAGTACGATGAACAGGGCGGTGAGGGCGAACTCCATGCCGGTGCTGTCGAACGACAGCAGGCTGCCGGCCAGGGCACCGAGCAGCGAGCCCAGCAGCCACCAGCCCTGGTTGAGCAGGCTGATACGGAAGGCCACCGCCGGGTCGCGGGTTTCCTCCCGGGAGCTGAGCAGCGAGTAGGTTTCATCGGTGAGCGCATACACCAGATAGGGTTTGCGCGCGCCGCTGCCCCGGAACCGGCCCACCAGGGAAAGGCCATAGAACAGGTGTCGGGCGCTGAGCAGAAAGATGGCCACGCCGATCTCGGTCAGCGAGGCGCCCGCCGCCAGCAGGCTCAACAACAGGAACTGGCTGGCGCCGGAGTAGATCGCCACGGACATCAGCGGCGCCAGCCACCAGGCGTGGCCCATTTGCACGCAGAGCACGCCGAAGGCGATGCCCAGGGGCACGTAGCCGAGCATCACCGGGGTGGTCAGGGAGAGCGCGTGGCGCCAGGAAGAAAAACGGGACATCGCTACCACTTCAATCATGCGGCCGGGACGCGGTGGGCGTCATGGTCGCGCATGGTAGGCCGCCCCGGCGCGGATCGCCAGGGGTCAGCCGGTGACCTGGCGGGCGATCAGCCGTTTGAACGGGGTCAGGGTGTTGGCGGCTTTCAGGGCGGCGCCGCGCAACAGCCGGGCCGGTGCCCGGTCGTCGGTGTACAGCGACACCACCAGGTGGGTGGCGTTGAACAGCGGCAGGCTGCCGCGCCGGTGGGCGCGGTGGTAGCTTTCCAGCAGGTCGGCGGCCCCCGGATCGCGGCCCGCCCGGTGGGCCGGGGCGAGCCGGGCGGCCAGGTGCGCCACGCTGCTCAGGCCCAGGTTGAAGCCGTGGGCGGTGACCGGGTGCATGCCCACGGCGGCGTCGCCCACCAGGGCGAAGCGCGGGCCGTGAAAACGGCTGGCGTAGACCCCCACCAGGGGGTAGACGTGGCGCTCGCTGATGCGCGTCATGGCCCCCAGGCGGCCCTGGTAGCGCCGGGTGATGTCCTGGTCGAAGGCGTCGTCGTCCAGGGCCAGCAGGCGTTCCATTTCGGTGGCCGGCAGGGTCAGCACCACCGAAGCCCGGTCGCCGTTGAGCGGCAGCAGGGCGCGGGTCTGGCCGTGGCCGAACCACTCCCAGGCCTGATGATGGTGGGGCCGCTCGTGGCGCACCCGGAACACCATCATGCTCTTGCCGTAGTCGCACACCCGGGCCGGGATGCCCAGAGCCCGGCGGGTGGCGGAGAAGCGGCTGTCCGCGGCCACCAGCAGACGGGCCCGTGGCCGCCGGCCATCCTGGAGCGCGACGCTGGCCGCGTCCCGTTCCACGCGCGGGTCGCTCACTTCGAGGCCGGTCTCCACGGTGATCCCCGGGTGCCCCTCGACCGCCAGCCAGGCCGCCCGGCGCAGGTCCTGGTTGGGGACCAGCCAGCCGAGCTGATCGCGGTCGCCCAGGCGCGCCTCGATGTCCAGGCTGTGCCGGCGCAGGCCGTCGTCGAACACCCGCGCATGGCGCAGATCGGAAATGCCGTCGGCGGGCAGATGGTCCCAGATGCCCCAGTCGATCAGGTGGCGGCGGGAGGTGTGGGTGAGGGCGATTTCGCGGCCGTCGAAGGCTGGCTCCGCCAGGGCCGCGCGCGGCTGCTTCTCCAGCACGCGTACCTGGAGGCCGGCGTCGCCGAGCACCCGGGCCAGGCTCAGACCGGCGGGCCCGGCGCCCACGATGATCACATCCGCGTCCATTTCGCTTCCTTCCCCTAAGCCATGCTTGTCGCGCATTCTAGCGGCATCGCGACCCGGCACCTTGATCCAGGGCAGGGTTCGGTGCCTCCTTGGGCGGCGCGGGTGCATATGGCCATATGGGGCTGCTCCGTCGGTTGAGCGGTAGGAGGCTGGGCGGAGCACCTCGGAACAATCGCGAGTGAAGCCGCTACTACGGAGAGGGTCGGAGGGCGCGAAATGAGCAACCGGAGGGTGAAGCGGCGCCGGCTTTGCGCCTAAACTGCCGCCTTCGGGGAATCATGGGGACACCGGCATGAGCGAGTTGGAATTCTGGTTCGATTTCGCCAGTCCGTACGCCTACCTGGCGGCGGAAACCATCGAGTCCGCCGCCGGCGAAGCCGGCGTGGCGGTGCGCTGGAAACCCTTCGTGCTGGGCCCGATTTTCCAGGAACAGGGCTGGGCCGACTCGCCGTTCAACCTGTTCCCCGCCAAGGGGCGCTATCTGTGGCGGGATCTGCAGCGCGAGACGCGCCGGCTCGGGGTGCCCTGGCGGCGGCCCACCCGGTTCCCGTTCAACAGCGCCCTGGCCACCAAGACCGCCACCTGGATCGAGCCGGACGAGCGCCTGCCGGTCTACTGCCGGGCGGTATTCCGGGCCGGCTTCGCCGAGCGCCGCGACCCGGCCACCCCCTCGGTGGTGTCCGCCTGCCTGCGCGCCGCCGGCCTGGACGACAGCGCCCTGGAGCGGGCCCGGGCCGAGGACGGCGGCCGGCGCCTGCGCGCCGACGTGCACCGGGCCCGGGAACTGGACATCTTCGGCGCGCCGTCCTTCGTGGTGGACGGCGAGCTGTTCTGGGGCAACGAACGTCTTGCCTCGGCCCTTGAGCGCGCCTGGATCAGCCCCACCCTGGATTGCCGGTCGCCGCCGTAGGAGCGGCCGCGCGGCGTTCCTACAGCACCGAGACGCGGCCCGAATGGAGAACCCCACCAAAGCGTGGGCGGAACTACAGGTTTTCGACGTCGTCGAGCAGCGCCTCGGCGCGCTGGAGGATGGCCCGGCGCTTGGCCGGCTCCATGCGCTCCCAGGCCTTGTAGACCATGCCCATGCGCGGATGCTTCTCGAACCGCCCCCGATGGCGCTGAATGAAGTGCCAGTACAGGCTGTTGAACGGGCAGCTGTTGTCCTCCTCGGCGCTGCTCACCTTGTACCGGCAGTCGCCGCAGTAATCGGACATGCGCTGGATGTACTTGCCACTGGCCGCATAGGGCTTGGAACCCAGATAGCCGCCATCGGCGTGCATCACCATGCCCAGGGTATTGGGCAGCTCCACCCATTCGTAGGCATCCGCGTACACCGCCAGATACCACTCGTGGATTTGTTTCACCTCCACCCCCAGCAGCAGCACCAGATTGCCGGTGACCATCAGCCGCTGGATATGGTGGGCGTAAGCGTGTTCCCGGGTGGCGCGCACCGCCTCCGCCACGCAACGCATTCTGGTCTCGCCGCTCCAGTAGAACCAGGGCAGGTCGGCGTGGCTGTGGAGCCGGTTCTCCTCCTTGTAGTCGGGCATCAGCAACCAGTAGATGCCACGCACGTACTCCCGCCAGCCGAGAATCTGGCGGATGAACCCCTCCACGGCGTTGAGCGGCGCGCGGCCCTGGTAATAGCGCTGCTCGGCGGCCTCGCACACCGCCAGCGGGTTCAGCAGGCCGGCGTTCAGGTACTGGCTGAGCACGCCGTGGAACAGGAAATCGTCCTCCCGGGTCATGGCGTCCTGGTAATCGCCGAAGCCGGGCAAGGCGTGGTCCAGGAAATGCTCAAGGGCGTCCCGGGCCTGGCTTTCGGTGACCGCGAACCAGAACGGCTCCAGATCGCCGAACCGGTCCGGCCAGGTTTCCGCTACCTGCTCGATGACCCGGCGGGTGGTGGCGTCCGGCTCGAAACGCAGCGGGCCCGGCAGGGGGCGGCCGCCGTCGTAGCGCTTGCGGTTGTCGGCGTCGAAGTTCCAGCGGCCGCCCACCGGTTCACCGTCCGGTTCCATCAACAGGCCGGTGTGGCGGCGCATTTCCCGGTAGAAGAACTCCATGCGCAACTGCTTACGGCCCGCGGCCCAGCCCCGGAACGCCTCGGCGGTGCACAGGAAACGGCGGTCCTCGAGCAGCCGCACCGACAGGCTCAGCCGTTGCGGCCAGCGCCGTTTCATGGCCTCGCGCAGGCGGTACTCGCCGGGCTCGGTGACCAGCAATTCGCCGGCGTCCAGCTCCCGGGCGCTGGCCAGCACCGCTTCGCACAGATCCTCCAGGCCCTGGTCCAGGGAGTAGTAATCCACGCGCCAGCCCTGGCGGCGCAGGCGCGCGGCGAAATGGCGCATGGCGCTGAACAGGAACGCCAGCTTCTTGCGGTGGTGGGGCACGTAGCCGGCTTCCTCGCGCACCTCGGCCATGACCACGCGATCGCGGGCCGGGTTGCCTTCGGCCAGGCTGGCCAGGTCGGTGCTGAGCTGGTCGCCGAGAATCAGAATCAGGCGTGGGCGGGGCATGGGACGTCCTTTTCGTGGCGGGTGAAGCGTCGTGGCTGGCGAAAAAGCCTCCCTCCAGTGTAGCCACCGGCCATCAACGGCGGGTCAAACCGCCCGGTCGGCCATGCCATTCGGCGCCAGTTTCATTATCATGGGGCGCTTGCCCGCTTCGGGCTGGGTTCCCCCGGGGACGACGACGCTTCAGGACGGTCAATGATTCAGAAAAGAACCATCAATGTGCGCCGCGTGGTGAAGGTGCTGCAGGGCGCCGCCCGTGGCGGCGTGAGCATTCCCGCCTTGCTCGACGACTGCGGCATCGAGCGCCGGGTGCTGGAGGATCCTGAGGCGCGCATCGAGCGCGACACCTTCATCAAGCTGATGCTGCGTGTCATGCAGCAGACCCAGGACGAGTTCCTGGGTTTCGGCCAGGGCCGCAAGTCCAAGCCGGGCACCTTTTCGATGATGGCCCACGCGGTGATCAACTGCCCCAATCTGGAGTCGGCGGTGGACCGGGGCATCCGTTTCTACCAGCTGTTCAACCTCAGCATGGACAGCGAGCTGGTGCGCGACGGCGACACCGCCCGCCTGATCACCCGGGTCGATCCGCGCCTGGATTTCCGCGACGTCATCATCGAGGCGATGCTGTTTTTGTCGCTGCGCTTCATGAGCTGGCTGGTGGGCAAGCCGGTGGAACCGGAGGCGGTTTATCTGGACTACGAACCGCTGCGCGAGGACGACGAATACCGCTTCATGTTCGATTGTCCCACCCACTACGACAGCGAGTGCAACCAGGTGCTGTTCCCGGCCCACTACCTGGACCTGCCCCTGGTGCAGAACGAGCTGTCGTTGTCCAAGTTCCTGCGCGATTCCCTGGCGCAGTTGTTCGACGGCACGGTGCACAACGTGGGCCTGCCGGCGCAGATTCGCGCCATCATTTCCAATGAGTACGGCAACCACTTTCCGGATTTCGGCGAAATCTGCGAGAAGCTGGACATGACCCCGCAGACCCTGCGGCGCCGGCTCAAGGAGGGCAATACCAGTTACCAGGAGATCAAGGATTCGATCCGCAAGGACGCCTCGGTGTACTACCTGTCCAAGCCGGAACTGAGCATCGACGAGATCGCCCTGCTGATGGGTTTCAGCGAGGCCAGTTCCTTCCACCGGGCGTTCAAGAAATGGACCAACCAGACCCCGTCCGCCTACCGGCGGCAACATTTCGGCGATTTCCACGGAGACCTCAATGACCGCCGCTGACGACGCCACCGCGCGCCTGCTCGTGACCTGCCCGGACCAGCCGGGCATCATCAGTGCCGTATCCACGTTCCTGTACAACCACGGCGCCAACATCACCGATTTCGACCAGCATTCCAGCGACCAGCAGGACGGCACCTTCTTCCTGCGTCTGGAATTCCAGACCCCGGACCTGGACTGCAGCCACGAGGCCCTGGAAAACAATTTCCGCAACCGGGTGGCGGCGCGCTACGGCATGCAGTGGCACATCAGCCATCCCGGCGCCAAGAAACGCATGGCGATCCTGGTGTCGCGCCACGACCACGTGCTCATGGACCTGCTGTGGCGGGTGTCCCGGGGCGACATGCCGGCCACCATTCCCATGGTGATCAGCAACCACGACGATCTGCGCGACGAGGTGGAACGCTTCGGCATTCCCTACCACCACATCCCGGTGAACAAGGACAACAAGGCGGAGGCGGAAGCCCGCGCCCTGGAGTTGCTGGAAGGCCAGGCGGACGTGATCGTGCTGGCGCGCTACATGCAGATCCTGAGCCCGGAGTTCGTGTCCCGGCATCCGCACCGCATCATCAACATCCACCACTCCTTCCTGCCCGCCTTCGTCGGCGCCAACCCTTACCAGCAGGCCTGGGACCGGGGCGTCAAACTGATCGGCGCCACCAGCCACTACGTCACCGAGGACCTGGACCAGGGGCCGATCATCGAGCAGAACGTGCAGCGCGTGTCCCACCGCCATTCCGCCGCCGAGCTGCGCGGCCTGGGTCAGGACGTGGAGCGCCAGGTGATGCTGCGCGCGGTGCGCTGGCACCTGGAGGACCGCATCATCGTCGACGGCAACAAGACCGTGGTGTTCGTTAAGTAGCCGCCCCCCACGTTTTCGTAGGAGCGGCTTCAGCCGCGATGGGGCCCTTTTCATGGAGTCATCATGTCATCCAGCGAGGAAGTGTTCCTGGCGCTGTGCCGGCCCGGGTTCGAATCGGACCTGGCCGCGGAACTCACCGACCGCTGTGCCGAACTGGGGGCCTCCGGGTACCCCCAGGCCACCGACGACAGCGGCTATGTACTGTGGAACAACCTGCAGGGGGACCCGGACGCCCTGCTGGAAACCGGGCTGATCTTCGGTCGCTCCTTCTACCCGCTTACGGCGGCGTTCGAGGACCTGCCGGAGCAGGATCGCATCGGCGCCCTGTGGCCGGAGCTGGAACGCCAGGGGCCCTTCGCGGAGCTGTTCCTGGAGCACGCCGACACCAATGCCAGCCGCGAGCTGGCGCGTTTTCTGCGCGGTTTCCGCAAGGCCCTGGAGCCGCGCCTGCGCAAGGCCGGCCTGCTGCGCGACCGGGCCGACCGCCGCCTGCATCTGTTCTTCGAGGATTCCCGCAACGGCCGGGTCGGCGTGAGCCCGCTGGCGGTGCCGTTGCCGGAGGGCGGGCTGACGCGGCTGCGGCTGGCGCCGGAGGCGCCCAGCCGCTCGGCGCTGAAACTGGAAGAGGCGATGCTGCGCTTCCTGGGCCGGGGCAAGCCGCCGGGCCTGCACACCGCCGTGGACCTGGGCGCCGCCCCGGGCGGCTGGAGCTGGCAGCTGGCGCGCCTGGGCATCAAGGTCACCGGCGTCGACCATGGCCGCCTCGATCCCCGCCTGCTGGATGAATACCCGGTGCGCCATGTGTCCGGCGACGCCTTCACCTGGCGCCCGGAGCGGCCGGTGGATCTGGTGGTCTGCGACGTGGTGGACAAGCCGGCGCGCACCCTGGCGTTGATGCAGAAATGGCTGGAGCAGGGCTGGGCGCGCACCGCGCTGTTCAATCTGAAGCTGCCCATGGCGCGCCGCTACCGGGAGAGCCGGGCGCTGCTGGAGCGTCTCGGCGATGGCCTGGAGCGCCGGCAGGTGGGGGCGATGATCCAGGCCGCCCATCTCTACCACGACCGCGAGGAAATCACCGTCTGGGTGGACACCCGCGCTCACTGACCGGGGCGGCGCTTGCCGCCGCCCTCGGCGGGGCGGTTATAATGGCCGCCCTTTCACGCACCGCCCCGGGAACACCGATACCCGCCATGAGTGACATTCAGCCCCAACATCACCTCGACGCCACCGGCCTGCTGTGTCCGGAGCCGGTCATGCTGCTGCACGGCAAGGTGCGCGACATGGCCCCCGGCGAGCTGCTGGAAGTGCGTGCCACGGACCCCTCCACCGAGCGAGACATCCCCAAGTTCTGCCAGTTTCTCGGCCACCGCCTGGTGGACCGGCGCCAGGACGGCGAGCTCTACCTGTACTGGATCGAGAAGAAACCGGCCTGACCGGCGCCACCGGCGCTTGCCCCGGCGCCCCGGCCGGGCAAAGCTGGCGCCAATTGCCGCTGACCGTTTTTCCCCTAGTGTCGATCACCATGGTCAACGGCCACGGAACGGGGAGTGGTTGTTGACGTACGGCCGTGCTAGCTTTTCATCGCCAGCCGCCGATCCATAACAACAAGCACAACACTGGGGGAACGACCATGCGCATCGGTATCGTTGTCGACTCGACCTGCGATTTGCCGGAAGAGTATTTCCGCGAACACAATCTCCGCATCCTGCCCATTTCCATCCGTCTTGGCGAAGACGTGCTGGTGGATAAACGCGACCCGGACGTTACCGCGCGGTTCTATCGCGACCAGCTCGACGCCAAGGGCCGCGACGCCGAATCCATTCCCTATTCGGTGGACCAGATTCGCGCCGTTTTTCTCGACGAGCTGGTGCTCGACTACGACCTGGTGTTCTGCATCACCGTGTCCGGCAAGCGCAGCCAGATTTTCGACAACGCCACCCAGGCGTCCTTCTCGATCCTCAAGGAGTACCAGAAGGTGCGCGCCGACGCCGGCGTGCAGGGCCCATTCTCCATGCGCGTGATCGACAGCAAGACGCTGTTCTCCGGCACCGCGGTGCTGGTCTGCGAAGCGGTGGAGCTGATCCGGGGCGGCGCCAACCGCAACGCCATCCGTCTCAATATCGACGAGATGATTCCCCATGTATGCGGCTACATGGTGCCCGAGGATCTCGGCTATGTGCGCGACCGGGGCTTCAAGAAGGGCGAGCGCAAGCGGCTCTCGGATTCCATGCGCGGCCTGGCGTTGAGCGTCGGGTCGGCGCTGTCCATGCACCCGATCATCCGCATCCACGGCGGCGAGGAAAATCCGGCGGCGGTGAACCGCAGCTACGAGAAATCCGTGCGCCGGCTGTTCGAGCACGTGGCCGGGCGCATTCGCGGCGGCCATCTGATTTCCCGGCACGTGTGCCTGAGTTACGCCGGCGACATCAGCCGGGTCACGGCCATGCCCGGATACGCGGAACTGAAGGTGGCGGCGGAGGAGCGCGGCGTGCGGCTGCTGATTTCCACCATGAGCCCCACCGGCGCCATCAACGTGGGCGCCGGCTGCCTGTTCGTGGCCTACGCCAGCGAGAACGACCAGTTCGAGTAGAGCCCTCCCCCCTTGTAGGAGCGGCTTCAGCCGCGATCCCCGGCGGTTGCCGAAACCGGATCTTGGTGGGCTCCGTCGCGGGGTAATCGCGACTGAAGTCGCTCCTACAGGCGCTCCTACAGCCGCTCAGGGTTTAGTCCCGGAAGCGCTTGGTCAGGTCCTCGTAGGCGTCGATGCGCCGGTCGCGCAGGTAGGGCCAGATACGGCGCACGGACTCGGAGCGGTCCGGGTCCAGATCCGCCATCAGGATCTGCTCCTGGTCGTCGCCGGCGCGGGCCAGGTATTCGCCCTGGGGCCCGCAGATGAAGCTGTTGCCCCAGAATTGAATGCCGCCGTCGCCGTCCGGGGCCGGCTCGAAGCCGGTGCGGTTGGCCACCACCACCGGCAGGCCGTTGGCCACCGCGTGGGCGCGCTGCACGGTGATCCAGGCGTCCAGCTGGCGGGCCTGCTCCTCCGGGTCGTCGCTTTGGTCCCAGCCGATGGCGGTGGGGTAGAGCAGCAGGTCGGCGCCGGCCAGGGCCATCAGCCGCGCCGCTTCCGGGTACCACTGATCCCAGCACACCAGCAGCCCCAGCTTGCCGACGCTGGTGCGGATCGGCGTGAAGCCGGACTGGCCGGTGTTGAAGGTGGCGTCGCCGGGGGTGAAGTAGAATTTCTCATAGAAGCCGGGATCGTCCGGGATGTGCATCTTGCGGTACAGGCCGGCCAGGTTGCCGTCGCGCTCCAGCACCACGGCGGTGTTGTGGTACAGGCCGGTGGCGCGTTTTTCGAACAGGCTGGCCACGATCACGATGTTCAGCTCCCGGGCCAGGGCGCCGAGCACGTCGGTGCTGGGGCCGGGGACCGGCTCGGCCAGGTCGAACACCGAGGTGTCCTCGGTCTGGCAGAAATACAGGCTGCGGTGCAGCTCCTGGAGCATCACCAGCTCGGCGCCGGCGGCGGCGGCCTCGCGGATCTTCTCCATGGAGCGGTCCAGGTTGCGCGCCAGGTCGGCGCTGTTTTGCTGCTGAATGGCGGCGACGCGCATGGTGTTTCTTTCCAGAGTCAGGGCCAGAGTTGGGTGAATCAGTCTACAGCACGCCTTCCGGCAGTTGCATGGTCACGCAGTGCAGGCTGCCGCCCTGTTCGATCAGCGGCCGGCAGGGGATGCCCTCCACGGTCCGATCGCCGGCCACCTCCGCCAGGGCGTCCAGGGCCGCCGCGTCGCTGGCGCAGCCGTACACCGGCACCAGGATCTTGCGGTTGGTGATCAGGAAGTTGGCGTAGGTGGCCGGCAGCCGCTCCCCCTCGGCGTTGTACTGCGGCGTGGCCATGGGCAGGCGCGCCAGCTTCAGGTCGTGCCCGGCGGCCAGGGCTTCCAGTTCCCGGGCCATCTCGGCCAGGTCCGCGTAGTGCGGGTCCTGGCGGTCGTCGCAGCCCACGTAGGCGAGGGTGTCCGCGTTCACGAAGCGGGCCAGGGTGTCCACGTGGGCGTCGGTGTCGTCGCCTTCCAGTTCGCCGTGGTCCAGCCACCAGATGCGCTCCACGCCCAGGGTGGCGCGCAGCCGTTCGCTCAGCTCCGCCTCGGTGAGCAGCGGGTTGCGGTTGGGGTTGCGCAGGCAGGCGCGGGTGGTGAGCAGGGTGCCGCGGCCGTCGGTGTCGATGGCGCCGCCTTCCAGCACCAGGTCCACCGGCTCCCGGGGCGCCCGCCAGGGCAGGGCGGCGTTGAGGGCGTCGTCCCGTTGCGCGGGGAACTTGTGGCCCCAGCCCGTGAAGCGGAAATCCAGCAACCGGGTGTGGCCGTCCTCGGCCACGCTGATCGGGCCGAAGTCCCGGGCCCAGGTATCGTCGTAGTCGGCCCGCTCGATGCGCAGCCGCTCCAGGTCGGCGCCGGCCTCCGCCAGGCATTGGCGGGCCTGGTCGGCGCGCTCGTCGTCGCGGCACAGCAACAGCACCCGCTCATGGTCGAGCAGGGCACGGATCAGGGCGGTGTAGGTGGCGTGGGCGGCGTCCAGCTGGCCGGCCCAGTCGGTGTCGGCGTCGGGCCAGGCCAGCAGCACCCCCCACTGGGGGTGCCATTCGGGCAATAACAGGCGCATCGGGCGGCTCGCTGATTGGTAACGGCGCGATTGTGTGGCCGGCGCCGCACAGCGTCAATAGGCCGGCAGCGGTGTTATTCCTCGTCGGTGCGGCTCAGCGGTTCGTCCTTGTCGGCGTCTTCCGGCGGTGTTTCCCCGTCGATCACGATGCGCCCGGAGGCGGGATCGAAACGGAAGCGATCCGAGGACTGGTCCTGTTCCCGGCGGCGCTCCGCGTCGTCCCGGTCGATCTCCCGTTCTTCGTCGCCGCCGGCGGCACGCACGCCGGTGGTGCCCGGGGCGACGTCGGATTCGTCGGTCTCGCCGTCGTCATCGCGCTTGTTGTCGCGATCATCGTCGGAATCCGCGTCCCGGTTCTCGATGCGGGATTCCACCTCGATCTGGGCTTCCTCGTTCTCCACGTCGGCGGGCAGGGATTTGCCCTCCCGACGCTCGCGGATGGTGGTGGCCTCCCCGGCGCCGTCATCCTCGCCGCCCCGGGCGGCGCGTTCCTCGGAGACGCTGTGCAGGACGATGTCGTTCTCGAAATAAACGGTGAAGTCCGGGTAGTGCCAGCGGCCGATGGGCGGGTTGCCCACCGGGGCCTGCACCCGGGCCGGTTCGCCGAACTGCTGGCGAACCTGGGCCTTGCTCATGCCCCGGCCGGGCCCGTCGGCGGCCCAGGCGGCCATGGGCGAGACAGTCAGCGCCAGGACCAGCGCGGCAATGGTTATGTGCATGTTGTTCCTTCCCCCAAATGTGGATCGGCGAGTCTTATGTCCCGATAGCATCCACAGTCTGAACCTTTGTTCAAGTCGCGCGGTCCCAACTGGACCCTTGTCGCGAACGCCGCCGGTGTTCGCCGGCGGATTCAAATTCAACCAGGACCGCGCTGGACGGTCGTGGATGCCGATCACAACCTGCCGTGCCAATCCCGGTGACGGGCCGGTTTTCGTCTGGCGCCCCGCGGCCTTTTAGTGCTTAAATGCGCGCCATGTTTCGACCCTTTGCCCTGTTCGTGGGCCTGCGCTACACCGGCGCCCGGGCCCGTAATAGCTTCATTTCCGTGATCACCCTGATCTCCGCGCTCGGGTTGATGCTCGGCGTCGCCGTGTTGATCACCGTGCTGTCGGTGATGAACGGTTTCGACCGCGAGCTGCAGACGCGCATCCTCGGGATGGTCACCCATTTGTCCGTGCACGGCCGCGAGCCGGTGGAGGACTGGCGGCAGCTCGCCGATCAGGTGAGCGGCTACCCGGGCGTGGCCGCCGCCGCTCCCTTCATCCAGCTGGAAGGCATGCTCACCCACAAGGGCAACGTGGCCGGCGCCCTGGTCAACGGCGTGGAGCCGGAGGCGGAGCGCCGCGTGTCCATCGTCGGCGACATGATGTGGGAAGGCGAATTCGACGCCCTCCAGGACGGCGGCTTCGGCGTGGTGCTCGGCTACGGCCTGGCCCGCAAACTGGACGCGGAGGTGGGCGACAAGGTCACCCTGGTGCTGCCCGAGGCCAGTGTCTCGCCGGCGGGCGTGATGCCGCGCTTCAAGCGTTTCGAGGTGGTGGGGGTGTTCCGCGCCCGCGCCGAGGTGGACGGCCTGTACGCCTATGTGTCCTCCCGGGACGCCGCCGTGCTGCACCGCCAGCCCGGCACCGTGGAGGGCATTCATCTGCGCCTCGACGATCTGTTCGCGGCCCCGGAGATCGGCTGGCGCCTGCAGCAGGCCCTGGGCCCGGATTACTACACCACCGACTGGACCCGTACCCACGGCAACCTGTTCCAGGCCATCAAGATGGAAAAGAGCATGATGACGCTGCTGCTCAGCTTCATCGTCGCGGTGGCCGCCTTCAACATCATTTCCAGCCAGGTGATGCTGGTCACCGAGAAGCGCGGCAACATCGCCGTGCTGCGCACCCTGGGTGCCTCGCCGGGCACCATCATGCGCATCTTCATGGTCCAGGGCGCGGTGATCGGCCTGGCCGGCACCATTCTCGGCACGTTGCTCGGGGTGCTGCTGGCCAACAACGTCAGCGAGGTGGCCACCTGGATCGAGCGCACCTTCAACACCCGGCTGTTCGACGCCTACTTCGTGAACTATCTGCCCTCGCAACTGGAGTGGAGCGACGTGGGGATCATCGTCGCCATCGCCATGGTGATCACCTTCGCCGCCACCCTGTACCCATCCTGGCGGGCCAGCCGGGTCCGTCCGGCGGAGGCGCTGCGCTATGAATGACACCGTGCTGGCCGCCGACGGCCTGATCAAACGCTACCAGGAAGGGCAGGGCGAGCTGGAAGTGCTGAGCGGCGTGAACCTGACCGTGCGCCGGGGCGATACCGCCGCCATCGTCGGTGCCTCCGGGTCCGGCAAGTCCACCCTGCTCAATCTGCTCGGTGGCCTGGACACGCCCAGCGAAGGCTCAGTGGCGATCGGCGGCCAGCCCCTGGCCGGCCTGAACGACCGGGGGCTGGGCCGCATCCGCAACCACTACCTGGGTTTCGTCTACCAGTTCCACCACCTGCTGCCGGAATTCACCGCCCTGGAGAACGTGGCCATGCCGCTGCTGATCCGCCGGCTGCGGCCCGCCGAGGCCCGCGAGCGGGCGGCGCGGCTGCTGGACCAGGTGGGGCTGGCGGCCCGGGCCACTCACAAGCCGGCCATGCTCAGCGGTGGGGAACGCCAGCGGGTGGCCATCGCCCGGGCCCTGGTCACCGACCCGGCCCTGGTGCTCGCCGACGAACCCACCGGCAACCTGGACGAGCGCACCGCCGACCAGGTCCAGGAATTGATGCTGGATCTCAACCAGCGTCTTGGCACCGCCCTGTTGATCGTCACCCACGATCACCGCATCGCCGGGCGTTGCCAGACCCGCCACGAACTCCACGAAGGTCTTCTGCGAACCTTCTGACACCGGGTAAGCCCACGCCTACGCGAACTCACCGCGATCGCCGACAGCGGCGGCGCGGTGTGGCGGGGTAGTCTGGGTGTCGAAGGAAGGGGCGCCTCAGGCGCCGTCGCGGTCCTGCCGCCGGCGCCGCCGGGCGCGCAGGTTCCAGCTGCGCACCACCGCCAGCCGCCAGAACAGTTTCACCGCCAGGTAGGCGGTGAGGCCGGCGGCCAGGGCGCACACCAGGGACCCGGCCCACAGCGGCACCAGCTGCTCCACGAACCAGGCCACGTCGATGCCATGGGGCGGGCTGGGCGTCATGCCCAGCATCCAGGCGCCGATCCGGTAGGTGAAATAGAAGATCGGCACATAGGTGACCGGGTTGGAGATCCACACCAGCACCACGGACAGCGGCAGGTTGCAGTGGAAGCGCACCGCCAGCAGGGCGGCCAGCCCCATTTGCAGAGGAATCGGCAGCAGCCCGGTGAACACGCCGATGAAGGCGGCGCCGGCCAGGGAATGGCGATTGATGTGCCAGAGGTTGGGATCCGACAACACGCCGCCCAGAAAGCTCAGGGACTTGTGTCCTTTGAGGCGGTCAGGCGAGGGCAGGTATTTTCGGAATAACCGTTTCGGCATGTGAGACTGCTTCCCGGGCGGGAATCCGTACGAGGGTTCCGTTGCGGGCGCTATTATGCCGATCCGGAGCGCCCCCGCCTAGGGAATCTCCCCGGTCATGGCGGGTGGCCCCATCAAGGGAAGCGCAAGGATGCGATACGCGGGCCCCGCCGTGGCACTGATGGCGGCGGTATGGAGTGATTCTCCCTGGCCGCTGGCGGGCCTGCTGGCCCTGGCGGCGCTGACCCGCCGGTGGCGCCCGGTGGCCGCCGTGGCACTGGCCTGGACCCTGGGCGCGCTGGCGCTGCACCAGGGGCTGGCGGCGCGGCTGCCGGAGCGACTTAACGGCCAGGAACTGGCGGTGGAGGCCCGGGTGGTGGACCTGGTGGAACGGGACCGGCGCGCCCGCTACGGGGAGCCGGTGGCCCACCAGCGGCTGACCCTGGCGGTGCGCCTGCGCGACGGGGATCGCCGCTGGCCGGGCCGCCACCGGGTACGGGTCACCGCCTGGGGGGCGATGCCGGCCCTGGGCGCCGGGGATCGTTTCCAGGGCCGGGTGCGGCTGTATTTTCCCCACGGCTGGCACAACCAGACCGGCCCGGACCGGGCCCGTTTCGCCCTGGCCCGGCGGCTGGACGCCCGCGGCGTGCTGGTGGCGGTGGACGGCCCGGTGCGCGCCGCCGGTGGCCTGCACGCCTTCCGCGAGCGGCTGGCGGACCGACTGCGCCGGCGGCTGGCGGCCAGCCCCCTGGGCGCCGCCGTGATCCCGGCCCTGGTGGCCGGCGACCGGCGCGGCCTGGGCCCGGAATTGCGCGAACACTTCCAGGCCACCGGCACCGCCCATCTGCTGGCCATTTCCGGGCTTCACCTGACCCTGGTCACCGGCCTGCTGTGGTTCGCCGGTCGCTGGCTGCTGGCGCCGTTGTGCTGGTGGCTGTGGCCGGCCACCCGGCGGTTGGCCCTGCAGCAACTGGCCTGGGCGCCGGCCCTGGCCGGCGGGCTCGGCTACGCCGCCCTGGCCGGTTTCAGCCTGCCCACCCGGCGTGCCCTTATCATGGTGGCGGTGCTGGCGCTGTGCCAGTGGCACCGGCGGCACCCGCCGGCGGGGCACACCCTGGCCCTGGCGCTGTTGGCGGTGCTGCTGGTGGATCCGCTGGCGGCGTTGTCCGCCGGGCTGTGGCTGTCGTTCGGGGCGGTGGCGATGATCCTGCTGCTGATCCACGGTGGCCGACTGCCGGTGATGCTGGCCCTGCCGGTGCCCATGGCGGTGGCCGGCGCCGGCCTGTTCGGCGGCTGGGCCTGGTGGGCGCCGCTGGCCAATCTGTTGCTGGTGCCGCTGTTCAGCGCGCTGGTGGTGCCGGCGGCGTTGCTGGGCGCGGTGCTCGATGTGGGGCCGGTATTGACCGTGGCGGCCACCGGCGTGGAGGCGGCGGTGTGGGTGATGGAACAGCTGGCGACCTGGCCGGCGCCGCCGCTGCCACCGGCGGCGGGGTGGGGCGGGGTGCTGCTGGGAGTGGCCTGCCTGCTTTGGCTGCTGCCGGCCTGGCCCTGGCCGCGCCGGTTGTTGCTGCTGTGCCTGCTGCCCTGGTGGCTGCCGGACCCGGGCGCGCCGCCGCCGGGCCGGGTGGACCTGGTGGTGTTCGAGGTGGGCCAGGGCCAGGCGCTGGCGCTGCGCACCGCCGGCCATTTGGTGCTCTACGACGCCGGCCCGGGCTGGAACGGCGGCTCCGCCATGGCCCGGGTGGTGGTGCCCTGGCTGCGCCGCCACGGGCTGCGCCCGGACGTCACCGTGATCAGCCACGGCGATGGCGACCATGCCGGCGGCCTCGAGGATCTGCCCTGGCCGGGCCGCTTGCTGGCCGGAGAGCCGGACCGCGTCCCCGGCGCGGCGCCTTGCCGGGCCGGTCAGCACTGGCGTTTCGACGGCGTGGATTTCCGCGTGCTCTGGCCCCGGGACCGGGACTGGCAAGGCAACGATGCCAGCTGCGTGCTGCGGGTGGACGCGGTGGGCGCCAGCCTGCTGCTCACCGGCGACATCACCAAGGCGGTGGAATACCGGCTGCTGGGCAAGGTGGCGCCGGTGGACGTTTTGCAACTGGCCCACCACGGCAGCGCCTCGTCCAGCGCCGATGCCTGGGTGGCTTCCCTGGCGCCGCGCTGGGCGGTGGCCTCGGTGGGCTACGCCAACCGCTTCCGGCACCCGGCGCCGGACCTGGTCGCGGGCCTGGAAGCGGCCGGTGTCACGGTTCTGCGCACCGACCGGACCGGCATGATTGTGTTTCGTCTGGGGGGCCTTGATAATGCCGCGCTTGTAGAAAAATGGCGTCGGGATCACGGGCGACCCTGGCATCGGCCGGTGGGCGGGCGCTCCTGGTGAATTGGGAAAGGGGATTTACGTGCAGGATCTAGTGCAGTCCGGGGGCTGGATGATGCTCCCGATCCTGATCAGTTCGGTGGTGGCCCTGGCCATCGTGGTGGAACGCTTCTGGACCCTGCGTCCGAGTAAATTGTCGCCGCCGGATACGCTCAACCAGGTGCGCGGCTGGCTGCGCAAGGGGCAGCTCAACGCCCAGCGTCTCAACGCTCTGCGCGAGCAGTCGCCGCTGGGGCGCATTCTCGCCGCCGGCCTGGCCAATGCCCGCCACGGCCGCGAAATCATGAAGGAAAGCATCCAGGAGGAGGCCACCGGCGTGGTCCACGACCTGGAGAAATATCTGGCCACCCTGGGGTCGATCGCCGCCATCGCGCCGTTGCTCGGTCTGCTGGGCACGGTGATCGGCATGATCGACGTGTTCGCGGCGATCATGATCCACGGCACCGGCGACGCCGCCCAACTGGCCGGCGGCATTTCCCAGGCCCTGCTGACCACCGCCGCCGGCCTGGTGGTGGCGATCCCGGCGATCTTCTTTCACCGCTTCTTCGTGCGCCGGGTGGAGGAAATCACCGTGGGCATGGAGCAGAACGCGGTGCATCTGGTGGATCTGGTGCACGGCGACCGGGAAGCGGCGCCGGAGGACAACGCCGGAGGTAAGCCGTGAAATTCCCGCGCCCGCGTCAGGAGGAAATCAGCGTCAACCTGACGCCGCTGATCGACGTGGTGTTCCTGCTGTTGATTTTCTTCATGGTGTCCACCACCTTCACCCGCGAGACCCAGCTGGCGCTGACCCTGCCGGAAGCCCAGGGCACGCCGCCGGAGGCGGTGCCCGAGGCGGTGGAAATCCTGGTGTCGCCGCTGGGCGAGTATCTGATCAACGGCGAGAAGCTGGCCGACAACAGCGAGCAGGGCCTGCGCTCGGCGCTGCTGCGCCTGGGTCAGGACAAGACCACCCGGCCGATGATCATCACCGCCGACGCCAACGCCAGCTATCAGGCGGTGGTGCGCGTCATGGATGTGGCCGGACAGCTCGGCTTTGATAAGCTGTCGCTCACCACGCGCGAAGCCGATGACGAGGGGCAATGAGCCAACTACCCGATGATGCCTGGCAGACCTACAAGCGGCTGCTGTCCTACGTAAAACCCCATTGGCCGATCCTGCTCGCCAGTTTTTTCGGTTACGCCATCTACGCCGCCACCCAGGCCGGCGCCGCCCAGCTCGCCGGCTACCTGGGCGAGACCGTGGTCAACCCGGAACCGCACCGGGTGGTGATCGTGTCCGTGGCCCCGTTCTTCATCGCCCTGGCCCAGGGCCTGGGCCAGTTCATGGGCAGCTATTCGATGACCTGGGTGGCCCAGGAAATCGTCTACCGGCTGCGCAATGATGTCTTTGGCCACGTGCTGCGCCTGCCCCAGGCGGAGTACAACAACAACGCCTCCGGGCGCATCATGTCGAAGATCATCTTCGACGCCCAGCAGGTCACCAGCGCCGGCACCGACGCCATCATCGTGATCCTGCGCGAGGGCCTCACCGTGATCGGCCTGATCACCTTCCTGCTCTACCAGAACTGGAAGCTGACCCTGATCCTGCTGGTGATGGCGCCGCTGGTGGCCACCGTGGTCAACCTGACCAGCAAGCGCTTTCGCCGCATCAGCCGCCGTATTCAGTCGTCCATGGGCAACATCACCCAGTTCCTGGGCGAGGCCATCGAGGGCAACCAGGCGGTGAAGATCTTCGGCGGCCAGAAGCTGGAGGCGGACCGCTTCCATTCCGTGAGCCGGCGTTTCTCGCGGCAGAACACCAAGCTTAACGCCAGCAAGATCGCTTCCACGGTGATCGTGCAGCTGTTCGTGGCGGTGGCCATCGGCGCGGTGACCTACCTGTACATCACGCTGATGGGCGAGGCGCTCACCGTGGGCGGCTTCCTGTCCTACATCGCCGCCGCCGGCATGGTGCAGAAGCCGCTCAAGCAGCTCACCGACGTGAACGTAAAAATCCAGCGCGGCGTCACCGGCGCCTCGTCCCTGTTCGAACTGATGGACCGGCCCGGGGAACCGGACCTGGGCACGCGCACCCTGAGCCGTACCAACGGCGAGATCGAATTCCGCGATGTCACCTTCGGTTATGAACCGGCGCAGCCGGTGCTGCGCAACCTGAGCTTTTCCGTGAACAGCGGCGAGACCATCGCCCTGGTGGGCCGTTCCGGCGCTGGCAAGAGCACCATTTCGGCGATGCTGCCGCGTTTCTTCGACCCGGACGCCGGCGAGGTGCGCCTGGACGGCGTGGCGCTGACGGACTACAAACTCGCCGACCTGCGCGCGCAGATCGCCATGGTCAGCCAGAAGGTGGTGCTGTTCAACGACACCGTGCGCAACAACATCGCCTACGGGGAAATGCGCGGCGCCGACGACGCCGCCATCGAGGAGGCGGCGCGCAACGCCTATGCCTGGGACTTCATTCAGCGCCTGGATCACGGCCTGGACACCGAGGTGGGCCAGGACGGCGCCCAGCTTTCCGGCGGTCAGCGCCAGCGTCTGGCGATCGCCCGGGCGTTGCTCAAGGACGCCCCGATCCTGATTCTGGACGAGGCCACCAGCGCCCTGGACACGGAATCCGAACACCACATTCAACAGGCCCTGGAACGGCTGATGGCCGGGCGCACCACCCTGGTGATCGCCCATCGCCTGTCCACCATCGAGAAAGCGGATCGCATCCTGGTGCTGGACCAGGGCCAGTTGATCGAGCAGGGCAGCCACGAGGAGCTGCTGGCTCGCAACGGCCTTTACACCCAGCTCTACAAGATGGACTTCGCCGACAACGGTAATGGCTGATTGGGCGCGCCGCATCGAGCAAGGCTGGTACGCCGGCAGCCCCTGGCTGGCGCCGCTGCGCCCGCTGGGCTGGCTGGTGAGCCGGGTGGCGCGGCGCCGGCTGCGCCGCTTCCGCGCCGCCGCCCCGGTGCCGCCGGTGCCGGTGCTGGTGGTGGGCAACGTCACCGTGGGCGGCACCGGCAAGACCCCCTTGGTGATCGCCCTGGCGCGCCGCGCCCGGGAACGGGGCCTCACCGTGGTGGTGATTTCCCGGGGCTACGGTGGCGAGAGCGACGATTATCCGCTCACCGTGCGCGCCGATGACGACCCGGCCCGGGTCGGCGACGAACCCCTTCTGATCGCCCGCCGCGCCGCCGTGCCGGTGGTGCTCGACCCGCGCCGGGCCCGGGCTCTGGACGAAGCGGTGCGCCGCCACGGCGCCGATCTGGTGATCAGCGACGACGGTCTGCAGCACTATGCCTTGCCGCGCTCCGCCGAGGTGGCGGTGATCGACGCCCGGCGCGGGCTCGGCAATGGCCGCTGCCTGCCCGCCGGGCCCCTGCGTGAACCCGCCGACCGGCTCGACCAGGTGGATTTTCTGGTCGCCAACGGCGGCCGCTGGCCGGGCGCCCTGACCATGCATCTGGTGCCCGGTGACCCGCAGCGCCTGGCCGACGGCGAAGCCCTGGACGCGGCCCGCTTCCGGGAACGCCATCCGGCGGTGCACGCGGTGGCCGGCATTGGCAACCCGGAGCGCTTCTTCCGCACCCTGGACCTGCTGGGCCTGGCGGTAACCCCCCACGCCTTCCCCGATCACCACGCCTTCCAGGCGTCGGACCTGGCGTTCGGCGACCAGCGGCCGGTGATCATGACCGAAAAAGACGCGGTAAAATGCCAGGGCTTCGACGATCCCCGTCTGTGGACGCTGCCGGTGCGCGCCGATCTGCCACCGGTCACCCTGGACGCCATGATCGACCGGACCCTGAGTCCTGGAGAGGAGAAACAATGAGTTTTTACGTGGTAGTGCCGGCCCGGTACGCGTCCTCGCGGCTGCCGGGCAAGCCCCTGGCGGATCTGGCCGGCAAGCCGATGATCGTGCGCGTGGCGGAACGCTGCGCGCGCAGCGGCGCCGGCCAGGTGCTGGTGGCCACCGACGACCCTCGGGTGCGTGATGCCGTGGGCGACGCCGCCCGGGTGGTGATGACCCGGGACGACCATCCCTCCGGCACCGACCGGCTGCAGGAAGTGGCCGCCCAATTGGGCCTCGACGACGACGACATCGTGGTCAACGTGCAGGGCGATGAACCCCTGATCCCGCCGGCGGTGATCGACCAGGTGGCCGACAACCTGCGCCTGCACGGCGACTGCCAGATGGCCACCCTGTGCGAGCCCATCGAGGACGCCGCCGACCTGTTCAACAGCAATGTCTGCAAGGTGGTGTTCGACGTCAACGGCCGCGCTTTGTATTTTTCCCGGGCGCCGATACCTTGGCACCGGGACGGCTTCGCCCGGGACCGGGAGGACCTGAGCGGCGGCCGCTGGTGGCGCCACATCGGCATCTATGCCTACCGGGTGGGCTTTCTGCACCGCTTCGTGGGCTGGCCGTCGGCGCCCCTGGAGCAACTGGAATCCCTGGAGCAACTGCGCGCCCTCGCCAACGGCGCCGCCATCCACGTGGCACCGGCCCGGGAGCCGGTGCCCGGCGGCGTCGACACCGAGGACGACCTGGCGCGCATGCGCCGTCACCTGGCGGGAGAAGCCTGATGTCCGTTTCCGTTCTGTTCGTGTGCCTGGGCAACATCTGCCGCTCGCCCACCGCCGAGGCGGTGTTCCGCCAGCGGGTGATCGACGCCGGCCTGCAAGAACGCATTCGCATCGACAGCGCCGGCACCGGTGACTGGCACATCGGCAAGGCGCCGGACCGCCGCGCCAGCGCCGCCGCCGGGCGCGGCTACGCCATGGACGACCTGCGCGCCCGCCAGGTCAGCGGCGACGATTTCCAGCGCTTCGACTATGTGCTGGCCATGGACGACAACAACCTGGCGGACCTGGAAGACCTGCGCGCCGCCGCCGGCGCCGGCGAGGGCGTGGTCCTGGCGCGCTTCCTGGATGTGCTCGGCGAGGACGGCCCCCGGGAGGTGCCGGACCCGTACTACGGCGGCGACGACGGCTTCGACCATGTGCTCAACCTGGTGGAGAAGGCCTGCGACCTGTGGCTGGAACGTCTGCGGGAGCGGCTGTGATCGAACGGGACGCGGACCTGTCCGGCGCCAACACCCTGGCGCTGCCGGCCCGGGCCGAGCGCCTGGCGCGGCCGGACAGCGAGGCGGCCCTGGCCGAGGCGCTGGCGACGCGGGGCGCCGGCGAGCCGCTGTTCGTGCTGGGGCAGGGCAGCAACATCGTGCTTGACGGTGATCTGCCCGGCCTGACCCTGATCCCGTCGCTCGGCGGCGTCGATTACCAGGAGCAGGGCGATGACACCGCCCGCGTCACCGTGGGCGCCGGGGTGGTCTGGGACACCCTGGTGGCGGACACCGTGGCGCGCGGCTGGCGCGGCCTGGAAAACCTGTCGCTGATTCCCGGCACCGCCGGCGCCGCGCCGTTCCAGAACATCGGCGCCTACGGCGTGGAGCTGGCGGACGTGCTGGACAGCGTGGACACCCTGGCGGTGGCGGACGGCCGGCCGGTGCGCTTCGCCGCCGCCGACTGCGAATTCGATTACCGGGACAGCCTGTTCAAGAGCCGCCGGCGCGGCGAGTTCATCATCACCGGCATTACCCTGACCCTGCGCCGCCACGGCCCCTGCCGGGTGGACTACGGCGGCCTGGCGGCGCGCTTCGCCGACGCCGACCCGGCGAATCTGGACCCGGCCACGGTGCGCCAGGCGGTGATCGAGCAGCGGCAAAGCAAGCTGCCCGACCCGGCGGTGCTGCCCAACGCCGGCAGCTTCTTCAAGAACCCGGTGGTGAGCGTTGCCCACCACCACCGGCTCAAGGCCGCCTGGCCGGAGCTGGTGGCCTTCCCCCACCGCGATGGCATGAAGCTGGCCGCCGGCTGGCTGATCGAGCGGGCCGGCTGGAAGGGCCGCCGCCTGGGGCCGGTGGGCATGCACCGCGACCAGGCCCTGGTGCTGGTCAACCACGGCGGTGCCCGCGCCGCCGACGTGCGCGCCCTGGCGGCGGCGGTACAGGCCGACGTGCGTGAACGCTTCGCCGTGGAACTGGAACAGGAACCGGTGGTGCTGCCCTGAGCCGTGCGTGACGTTGCCTCGTAGCGCCTCGTCGTGGTCCCCCTTCCGGGACCCTGTTTGACAGGATGTCAAACCGGGAGCCCCCAGGGACGGGTTCACGGCGTTCCCGGAAGGGGGACCACGACGAGGCGCGGCCTGGATGGAGGGCTCGGCTGGGTGTTCCGGCGAGCGCGATGAGCCCGGAATAATCCCATTATCCGTCGGTGGTTATGCCGGGACGCGCCTGTTAGCCTATTGGCGCTTCGTCTCGCCGGCGCGCCGCCATAAGAAATCAGGGTTTTTCGAGGTTCATGTCCTTTTCCGCCGACTTCCGGTTCGCGGCCCGCGCCGCCTTGCTGTCCGCGCTCCTGGCGCTGGGCGCCTGCGCCGTTCAACCGGACCCGCCGCCGACGCCGGTGGCGCCACCGGAGGCGTTTTCCCGGGACGGTGAGCGGCCCGCTCCCCAGCGCTGGTGGACCGCCTTCGACGACGACTCCCTGAACACCCTGGTGGACCAGGCCCTGGGCGCCAACCTGGACCTGCGCGTGGCCTATGAGCGGCTGCGTCAGGCGCGGGCGGTGCGCGACCGTCAGGAAGCCGGCCTGTTTCCCAGTGTCGAGGCCAACGCCGGTGCCCGGCGCCGCGACGACGGCGACACCGAGACCGACCTGTTCAGCGCCGGCCTGGCCGCCGAGTACGAGCTGGATCTGTGGGGGCGGGTGGGATCCCGGGCGGACGCCGAGGCCCTGCGCGCCCGGGCCGGCCTGGCGGACTACCGGGCCGCCGCCCTGTCCCTGGCGGCGGAGGTCTCCAATACCTGGTTCCAGCTGCTTACCCAGCGCACCCAGCGCCAGCTCGCCCGGGCCCAGCTGGACACCAACCAGGACGTGCTGTCGCTGATCCGCGCCCGTTTCGCCATCGGTGAAAGCGCCAGCGCCGACGTGCTGCGCCAGCGCCAATTGGTGGCCGCCTCCCGGGAGCAGCTGCTCAACGTGGAGGCGCGCATCCAGGTGCTGGAGCACCAGCTGGCGGTGTTGCTGGGCGTGCCGCCGGGGGCGGTGACGCTGCCCGGCGACGGCACCCTGCCGGCGCTGCCGCCGCTGCCCGCCACCGGCCTGCCGGCGGAGCTGGTGCGGCGGCGCCCGGATCTGCTCAGCGCCTGGTACCAGCTGCGGGCCGCCGACTCCGATCTGGCCGCCGCCGTGGCCGAGCGCTTTCCACGCCTGACCCTGTCCGCCTCGCTGACCAGTGAAAGCGAGGACAGCGCCGACCTGTTCGACGACTGGCTCTCCACCCTGGCCGGCAATCTGGTGTTGCCGCTGGTGGACGGCGGCCAGCGCCGCGCCGAGGCGCGTCGCTTCCGCTCCCTGCGCGAGCAGCGCGTGTACGAGTACGGCCAGGCCGCCCTGGTGGCCTTCCAGGAGGTGGAGGACGCCCTGGTCCAGGAGCGCCAGCAGCAGCGCCGCATGGACAGCCTGCGCGAGCAGGTGGAACTGGCGGACACCGCCTACCGGCAGCTGCGCATCCAGTACGTCAATGGCGCGGTGGGCTACCTGGAAGTGCTCAGCGCCCTGCAGGATCGCCAGGAACTGCGCCGCACCCTGATCACCGCCCGCCAGGAACTGCTGGCGTTCCGGGTCGCCCTGTACCGGGCCCTGGCCGGCGGCTTCCCGGTCACCGAAGAGGATGAGAACGCATGAGCAACCCGGTGGACGACCGGGCGGCGCGCCCGGAAAGCGGCCGCGCCGGCCGCCTGAAAACGGCGCTGATTTCCCTGGCCATCCTGCTGGCGGGCATTGCCCTGATGGTGCTGATTTTCAAAACCGAGCCCACCGCCACCCGCCGCGACGTGGCCAAGGAAACCGCCATGCTGGTGGAGGTGACCGCCGCCGAAGGGGGAACGTTCCGGCCGCGCATCGAGGTGATGGGGCGGGTGGTGCCGGCCCGGGAAGTGGCGCTGAGTGCCCGGGTCGGCGGCCGGGTGATCGAGCAGAGCGACGCCTTCGAGCCCGGTGGCCGGGTGGGCGAGGGCGAGCTGCTGCTGCGCCTGGACCCGGCGGATTACGAGACCACCCTGCGCCAGCGCCGCAGTGAACTGGAACAGGCCCGCGCCGACCTGGAGCTGGAGCAGGGCCGCCAGTCCGTGGCGCGGCAGGATTTCGAACTGCTCGGCGAGGACCTGGACCAGGGCAACCGGGCCCTGGTGCTGCGCCAGCCGCAGCTCAAACAGGCCCGGGCCCGGGTGGAGGCCGCCGAGGCGGCGCTGCGCCGGGCGCGGCTGGATCTGCAGCGCACCCGCCTGGCGGCGCCCTTCGACGCCCAGATTCTGAGCCGGTCGGTGACCTTGGGCAGCCAGATCAACGCCGGCGACGCCCTGGGGCGGCTGGTGGCCACGGACCGCTACTGGGTGGAGGCCAGCGTGCCCCTGTCCCGCCTGCGCTGGTTGCGCTTCGCCGAGGACGAGGGCGAGGACGGCGCGCCGGTGACCCTGCGCCAGGACGCGGTCTGGGGCGAGAACCGCCACCGCCAGGGCCGGCTACGGCGGCTGGTGGGCGAGCTGGACGACGCCGCCCGCCTGGCCCGGGTGCTGATCACCGTGGATGATCCGCTGGCCCTGGAGGCGCCGGAGGGCACCCCGGCGCTGATGCTGGGCGGCTTCGTGCGCACCTTGATCGAAGGCCGGGAGCTGCGCGACGTGGTGCGCCTGGAGCGCGGCCTGGTGCGCCGCGACGACACCGTCTGGGTGATGACCGACGGCGCCCTGGACATCCGCTCGGTGAAGGTGCTGCTGCGCGACGCCGGGCACGCCTACATCGCCGAGGGCCTGGAACCCGGCGACCGGGTGGTGCGCACCGACCTGGCCACGGTGGTGGACGGCGCCGCCCTGCGCCTGGAGCAGCCCGGCGAGGAGGCGCCGGAATGAGCGCGCCGCGCCGCCAGGGCTGGGTGGGCCCGATCGAGTGGATGGCGCGCAACAGCATCGCCGCCAATCTGCTGATGATCCTGCTGCTCGGCGGCGGCCTGTGGATGGCGGCGCAGGTGCAGAAGGAAATCTTCCCGGAAGCCCAGCTGGACGTGGTGGAAGTGGAGGTCACCTATCCCGGCGCCGCCCCGGAGGAGGTGGAGCAGGGCGTGCTGATGCCGGTGGAGGAGGCGGTCCAGGGCGTGGAGAGCATCGAGGAGATGGTCTCCACCGCCCGCGAGGGCAGCGGCGTGATCCAGCTGGAACTGGTGGCCGGCGCCAATCGCATGCAGGCGCTGCAGGACATCGAGCAGGCGGTGGACCGGGTGCGCACCTTCCCGGACCAGGCCGAGGAACCCCGGGTGCGGCTGCTGGCGCATACCTCGGACGTGATGGAACTGGTGCTCTACGGCGACGTGGACATCTGGACCCTGCGCCAGCTCGGCGAGCGGGTACGCAACCGGCTGCTCAGCGAGCCGGGCATCACCCGGGCGGACATCAGCGACGTGCCGGATTACCTGACCAGCGTGGAGATTTCCCAGGACGCGCTGCGCGAGTACGGCCTCACCCTGGAGCGGGTGGCGTCGATCATCGAGCAGTCCAGCCGCGACGTGCCCGCCGGCAACCTGGCCACGGACAACGGTGACATCCTGCTGCGCCTCAAGGAGCGCAAGCAGTGGGCGGACGAATTCTCGGGCATCGTGGTGAGCCGCGCGGACACCGGCGCCGTGGTCACCCTGGGCGACATCGCCACGGTCCGCGACGGCTTCGACGAGACCGGCTTCCATTCCCGTTTCAACGGCAAGCCGTCGGTGGAGATCGAGCTGTTCCGCACCGGCGACCAGTCGCCCCTGGACATCGCCGAAGCCGCGGAATCGGTGATGGCGGAGCTGGAGACCACCCTGCCGGAGGGCATCCGGGTACGCATCGACAGCAACCGCGCCGAGCAGTTCGAGGACCG
Organism: Alloalcanivorax profundimaris; assembly: GCF_015265435.1. Lineage (GTDB taxonomy): Bacteria > Pseudomonadota > Gammaproteobacteria > Pseudomonadales > Alcanivoracaceae > Alloalcanivorax > Alloalcanivorax profundimaris. The sequence goes on from NZ_JABJWH010000005.1 coordinate 139,899, forward strand.
CATGACCATGCTGCTGGAGAACGGTGTGCTGGCCATGGTCATCGTGCTGGTGGTGCTCAGCCTGTTCCTGGAGTACCGCCTGGCGTTCTGGATCATGATGGGCATGACCGTGTCCTTCGTGGGCGGCGTGCTGTTCCTGCCGGCCATGGGCGTGAGCATCAACATGATCTCCATGTTCGGCTTCCTGATGGTGCTCGGCATCGTCGTCGACGACGCCATCGTGGTGGGGGAGAACATCTACGAGTACCGCGAGCAGGGCATGGATTTCATGGAGGCGGCGATCCAGGGCGCCCGAGACATCGCCGGGCCGGTCACCTTCAGCATTCTCACCAACATCGTCGCCTTCATGCCGCTGCTGTTCATGCCCGGCGTCACCGGCAACTTCTGGTGGCCCCTGGGGGCGGTGGTGATCGTGGTACTGGCGATCTCCCTGTTCGAAGCGCTGTTCATCCTGCCCGCCCACCTGGCCCACAGTGGCCGGGGCACGGTGACCGTCTACGGGCGCGCCCTGCACTGGGTGCAGCGCGCCTTCTCCAGTCGCTTTCAGGTGCTGGTGGAGCGGGTCTACCGGCCGCTGCTGGACCGCGCCCTGCGCTACCGCTACCTGACCCTCAGCGCCGCCATGACCCTGATGCTGGTGGTGGGCGCCTACGCGGTCAGCGACCACATGGGCATGATCATGATGCCGGAAGCGCCGGCGGACGAGATCGAGGCGGGCATCCGCCTGCCGGTGGGCACCACGCCGCGCCAGGCCGCCGAGCTGGCCCTGGCCCTGACCCGCGAAACCGAGCGCCTGTTCGAGGAACACGACCTGGGCCGCAACGCTTACGGCATCAAGAGCAACGTGCGCGGCGAGCAGGCCATCGACGTGGAGCTGGTGCTCAAGCCCGAGCACGAGCGGGACCTCACCGTGCAGCAGATCGTCGAGCTGTGGCGGGACCAGATCGGCGACTTCAAGGGCGTCGACCAGATCACCTTCGAGGCGGAGCAGGGCCCCGGCTCCTGGCGGGACGACATCAGCGTCGACCTGAGCCACACCGACATCGACGTGCTCGCCGTCGCCAGCGAGCGGCTGCTCAACGAGCTCAAGGCGCTGTCCCAGACCCGCAACGTCAACGACAGCTACACCGCCGGCAAGCCCCAGTTCGACATCAGCCTGACGCCCCAGGCGGACGCCCTGGGCCTCACCGGCGCCGAGGTGGGCCGGCAGCTCCGCGACGCCTTCTACGGCGCCATCGCCCTGCGCCAGCTGCGCGGCATCAACGAAAACGAGATCCGCGTGCGCCTGCCGGAAGCGGAGCGCCAGGATCTGCGCTATCTGGACACCTTCATCGTTCAACTGCCCGACGGCGGCGAAGTGCCGCTGATGGACGTGGCGCGGGTCACGGTGAGCGAGTCGTTCCGCTCCATCGACCGCCGCGACGGCCGCCGGGTGATCACCGTGGGCACCGACGTGCTGCCCAAAAGCGCTACCAGCCAGGTGCTGGACGTGGTGCGCAACCGCATCCTGCCGGAACTGCGCGCCGACTACCCGGGCCTCACCTGGACCTTCCAGGGCGGCCAGGCGGACATGCGCGAATCCACCTCGGCCCTGTGGGGCGGCTTCGCCCTGGCCCTGGGGGTGATCTTCGCCCTGCTGGCGGTGGCTTTCGGCAGCTATGTGCAGCCGCTGGTGGTGATGCTGGCGATTCCGTTCGGCGCCGTGGGCGCGGTGCTCGGCCACATGCTGCTGGGCATGGAACTGTCCCTGGTCAGTTTCATGGGCATCATCGCCCTGGCCGGGGTGGTGGTGAACGACTCCCTGATCATGGTGGACTACGCCAACCGCCAACGGCACCGGCTGAGCGCCGCCGAGGCGATGTACGAGGCGGGCCTGCGCCGTTTCCGGCCGATTATTCTGACCACCCTGACCACCTTCGCCGGCCTGATGCCGATCATCTTCGAGACCTCCCTGCAGGCGGCCTACCTGATTCCCATGGCGGTCTCCCTGGGCTTCGGCATCGTGTTCGCCACCGCGCTCATCCTGTTCGTGGTGCCGTGCCTCTATCTGGCCCTGGACGACCTGATTGAAAGCGGCCGGCGCGGCTTTAACCCCGATCAACCGGCGCGGCATTAACCGACCCGCCGGGCCATCGCGGCTAAAGCCGCTCCTACCGCAACCTCCCACGCCATACTACGGTGCCGCGCATGACGCTACCTCGAAGCATCCGGGCGTGGGCCCCCTTCCGGGACCCTTGAGAACAGGACGTTCGAAAGGGAGCCTACAGGGACGTACTCGCGGCGTTCCCGGAAGGGGGCCCACGCCCGGATGCGGCCCGGATGGAGAAAACACAGACCGGAAGATCACCACCATAATGCCGGCACAAAAAAAGCCGCCCGAAGGCGGCTTCTTTTGTTACGGCGGGCTCAATCAGGCGCCGGGGTTGGCGTCCTGATCGTCCCCGGACGCCTGCTCGGCCTGCTGCTGCCGACGGCGCTGACGCGGGTCGTTGCCGGCCCGGCCGGCGGGGATGTCCGCCGGCTTCGGCTTGGCGAAGGAGGGCGCCTCGAAGGTGCTCTCCTGGGCCGCCGGTGCCGGCTTCTCGGGCTCCGGCTTGGGCGCCGGACGCGGCGCCGGCGTACCCGGCGCGCGGGAGCGCGGGTCGTTGGCGGCGCGGCGCGGCGCGGCCTGGTCGCCGTCGGCGCGGGGCGCTTCGGCGGCCGGCCCGGCCTCGGGCTTCGCCGGGGCGGCGGCCTCCGGTTTTGGCTCGGCGTCCGCCGGCGCCGGGGTCTCCTCCGGCTTGGCGTCAGCGGCCGGTTCCGGCTGCTTGGGCGCTTCGGCCGCGGGGGCCGGCTGTTCCGGCGCCGGCTGCCGAGCCGGTTCGGCCTGCTTGGCCGGCTCCGGCTGCTCGGCCTGCTTCGGCGCCGGCTCGACCGGAGCCTCGGCGGCCGGCTCAGCCGGTGCCGGAGCGGCGGGGCGGGCCTGGTCGGCACGATCCGCCGCCGGCGTGGCCGGTTGCGCCTCGGCGGCCGGTTTGGCCTCCTCCGTCGGTTTGGCGGCCTCGTTGTCGGCCGGCTTGGGCGCGGCGGGCTCCGCCTTCGGCTGGTCGGCCTCGGCGGCCGGCTTCACGGTCTCGGCGGGACGCTCGTCCCGGGCCGGTGCCGGAGCGGGCTGCTGATCCGCCTTGGGCCGGTCGTCGGCCGGAGCGGCCTGGGCCGCCGGCTTCTGGTCGCGGTCGGCGTCGGGCACGGTGGCCTGCTGCTCGGCGGTTTTCTCCACGGCGGCCTGGGGCGCCTGGGCCTCGGCGGCCTGCTCGGCCTGGTCGCTTCGGGCGGCCTGGCTGGCCGCGTGCTCGTCGGCGGGCACCAGCTTGGCCTTGGGCGGCCGGCTGTCACCGCGCTCCTGATCGCGGCCCGGAGTATTGTCCTCCGAGGTCATGCGCGGGGGCAGGGTGGAGGCTTCCTCCCGGGGCGCGCCGTCCTGGGCCTTGGCCGGTTGCTGGGCCGGAGCGTCCTGGCCGTCGTCGCTCTTGGCGGCGGGGCGCTGGCGTTCGCGCAGCGGCCGGTCGTCCTTGGACTCGTTGCGGCGCGGGGCCTTGGGGCCATCGTCCTTGCGCGGACCCTTGTCCTGCTTGTCGCCGCCTTTATTGCCGGTGCCGCCCTTGTTGTCTTGACGGTTGTCTTGACGGCTGTCTTGACGGTTGTCCTGACGATTGTCGGGCTTGCCGTCGCTCTTGTTGTCCGGACGATTGTCGGACTTGTTGTCGCGGTTGTCACGATTGTCGTTATTGCGGTTGTTGCCGCCACGACCGCCACGACGGTTGCGATTGCGGCCACCACGGTTGTCGCCGCCCTTGCTGTCGCCGTCGTCCTTGCCGCCCTTGCGCTTGTCGTCGCGCTGGCCGTTCTGGTCGCGGTTGCCCTTGTCGGCTTTGTTGTCGCCGCGCGGGTCGCGCTGGCCGTCACCACGCTGGTTGCCGCCCTTGCCCCGGTTCTGGCCGCCGCGACGGTTGTCGTTGCGGTTGCCCCGGTTGGCGTCACGGCCGCCACGGCCCTGAGTCTTGCCGTCGCGCTGGTCGTCACGCTGCTTGCCGCGCGCCTGCTGCTCCTCGTCGGAGCCGCTGAACAGGGCCGCCAGCCAGGTGAAGAAGCGGGCCAGCAGGCCGGGCTGCAGGGGTGCCTGGTCGCCCTTGGCGGGCGCTTTGGCGGGCTGCGGCTTGCTCTGCTGTCTGCTTTGCGGCTTATTCTGCTGCTTGGGCGCCTGGGGCTTTTCCGCCTCCGGCTTGGGCGGCGGCGGCGCGGTGTCCGGAGCGACCACCTTGACGGCGGGCTCCTGGGTCTTGATCTCGGTGTCCTGGGCGGAAACCGTGGCCGGGTCCTTGTGCCCTTCGTGGAGCTCCAGCTCGTGGCTCACCAGGGCCTTGGTCTGGTCGTCGCGGATGCGCTCCACCTCGAAGTGGGGCGTTTCCAGGTTGGGGTTGGGGATGACCAGCACGCGGACCTTGTGGTTGGCCTCGATCTCGCGCAGTACCTGGCGCTTCTCGTTGAGCAGGAAGGTGCCCACGGCGACCGGCACCTGGGCCTGGATCTCGCCGGTGCGCTCCTTCATCACCTCCTCCTCGATCAGGCGGAGGATGCTCAGGGCCAGGGATTTCACGTCGCGGATATGGCCCAGGCCGTCACAGCGCGGGCAGACGATGCTGGAGGTCTCGCCGAGGCTGGGGCGCAGCCGCTGGCGGGACAGCTCCAGCAGGCCGAAGCGGGAGATGCGGCCCAGCTGGATGCGCGCGCGGTCCGCCTCCAGGGCTTCGCGCATGCGGTTTTCCACCTCGCGCTGGTTGCGCGCCGGGCCCATGTCGATGAAGTCCACCACGATCAGGCCGCCGATGTCGCGCAGACGCAGCTGGCGGGCGATCTCGTCCGCCGCCTCCAGGTTGGTCTGCAGGGCGGTTTCCTCGATGTCCGCGCCCTTGGTGGCGCGGGAGGAGTTGATGTCAATGGACACCAGCGCCTCGGTGGGGTCGATGACGATGGAGCCGCCGGAGGGCAGCTTCACTTCACGCTCGAAGGCGGTCTCGATCTGCGACTCGATCTGGTAACGCGAGAACAGCGGCGTGTCGTCGTTGTACAGCTTGATCTTGTGCTGGAAGTCGGTCATCACCTGCTGCACGAAGGCCTGGGCTTCGTCATAGACCTTCTGCGAGTCGATCAGCACCTCGCCGATGTCCTTGCGCAGGTAGTCGCGGATGGCGCGGATGATGACGTTGGATTCCTGATAGATCAGGAACGGCGCCTTGCGGGTCTCGGACGCCTCGGCGATGGAGCTCCACAGCTTGAGCAGGTAGTTGAGGTCCCACTGCAGCTCCTCGGCGGAGCGGCCCAGGCCGGCGGTGCGCACGATCACGCCCATCTCGTCCGGGATCTGCAGGCTGCCCAGGGCATCCTTGAGCTGCTGGCGCTCCTCGCCCTCGATGCGGCGGGAAATGCCGCCGGCGCGGGGGTTGTTGGGCATCAGCACCAGGTAGCGGCCGGCCAGGCTGATGAAGGTGGTCAGGGCGGCGCCTTTGTTGCCGCGCTCCTCCTTGTCCACCTGGATGATCACTTCCTGGCCTTCCTTGATCACATCCTTGATGTTGATGCGACCCTGGATGTCCTTGGGATCCTTCTGGAAATACTGGCGGGAGATTTCCTTCAGGGGGAGGAAGCCGTGGCGCTCGGCGCCGAAGTCCACGAAGGCGGCTTCCAGGGAGGGTTCGATGCGGGTGATCTTGCCTTTGTAGATATTGGCTTTTTTCTGCACGCGGGTGCGATGTTCGATGTCCAGATCATAGAGTCTCTGGCCATCCACCAGCGCAACCCGAATCTCTTCGGGGTGCGTGGCATTGATCAACATACGTTTCATTGTGCTACCACAAGGTTCGTGGCGGCATGCAGCGGGCCGGTATCAATACCGGTATCAGACCTGGGGTCCGGGGGCGGGGAAATGCCTGTCAGGCATGAACGTCACGTGTGGTGGCGCGAAGCGCCGGATCAACGGTGATGGCGTGCCTGCTCTCGACCTTTCCTTGTTCTCCGGACTGGGTGAAGTTGCGCCGTTGGCGTCGCTCGCGAGGCGATATCCTCGTATCGGCTTCACGCTGCGTCCGGCGCGCCAGGGCGCCGGACCGGGTAAACTCTTTGCGTCTGTATACCGTCTCGGTGTGTCGTCGGGCGCGTAACGCGCGGCCACGACGGCACGCCGTTTTGTCTTCGACCGGATGCTGCAGACCGCCGGTGTTGGTTGTCGGTCGCCCGCCGGAGGGAGTGTGTGACCGCTCCGCGGTGCCATGCAGCGTCGGGGCCCGGAGGCCCGTTCGTCTTTTTTTGTCGGGCGGGCTGGCGGGTACTGTGTCTACCGACGGCGAATGGTCGCTGCGCGTCGCCGTTGGCCAGCCTCGGCCGACACCGGATAATAGCAGTGAAACTGCAATACGATCAATCAGATACATTAATGAAGCGTGAACCGGTCTAAGCCGACCCGCCGACGCTGGCGCGCGCCCGGCGCCTTGGCTAGAATCGCCGCATGTCAGACACCCCCGCCGCCGATCGCGTCACCTTCATCACCATCGATGATGGCCGTGACGGCCAACGCCTGGATAATTTCCTGTTCGTCCACCTCAAGGGCGTGCCGCGTTCGCGCATCTACCGGATCATCCGTTCCGGGGAGGTGCGCGTGAACAAGAAGCGCGCCAAGCCCACCACCCGGCTGGCCACCGACGACCGGGTGCGCATCCCGCCGATCCGCACCAGCGAATCCTCGGCGCCGCCGGTGGTCAGCGACGGCCTCGCCGAGCGCCTGTCCCGGGCGCTGCTGTACGAGGACGAGCGGCTGATGATCTTCAACAAGCCCGCCGGCTTGGCGGTGCACGGCGGCAGCGGCGTCAGCCTGGGGCTGATCGAGGCGCTGCGCGTGCTTTACCCCAAGGAAACCCAGCTGGAGCTGGTGCACCGGCTCGACCGCGACACCAGCGGCTGCATCATGGTGGCCCGCCACCGGGGCTTCTTGCGCAAGCTGCAGAAGCTGATGCAGAACGGCGGGGTGGAAAAGCGCTACTGGCTGCTCTGCCAGGGCTTCAAGGGCAATACACGCCGCATGGAGGCGCCGCTGCTCAAGCTCATGCAGGGCAATGAGCGGGTGGTGCGGGTGTCCCGGGAGGGCAAGCCCTCGGTGACCGATTTCACCCTGATCGAGCGGCTCGGCGACGTGGCCCTGGTGGAAGCCGTGCTGGGCACCGGGCGCACCCACCAGATCCGCGTGCACGCCCAGTTCGGCGGCTTCCCGCTGCTCGGCGACGACAAGTACGGCAGTGACCGGGGCGACCGCAAACTGGCGGACCTGGGCCGTCGCCGGCTGTGCCTGCACGCCCGCACCCTGGCGTTCCGCCACCCGCACAGCGGCAAGAACATCTCCGTGACCGCGCCCCTGGACGAGGATTTCGAGGCCATCCTGGATGGCCTGCGGGCGGGGAAACGCCGATGAACTATGATCTGGTGATCTTCGACTGGGACGGCACGGTGATGGATTCCACCGCCCGCATCGTCGAATGCATGCACAGCGCCGGCCGTGATCTTGATCTGCCGGTGCTGGACGACGACACCGTCCGTGGCATTATCGGGCTGGGGCTGCCGGAGGCGATCCGTACCCTCTATCCGGACATCGACGCCCCCATGCTGGGCCGCATGCGCGACCGCTACGCCTTCCATTTCGTGGCGGCGGAAGCCACCCCCAGCCGGCTCTATCCGCACGCGGAGGCGACCCTGGCGGCGCTGCGCGACGCCGGCCTGCGGCTGGCGGTGGCCACCGGCAAGAGCCGCAAGGGGCTGGACCGGGTATGGGGCAACGCCGGCCTGGGGCACTGGTTCCACGCCTCCCGCTGCGCCGACGAGAGCCGTTCCAAGCCCCATCCGGCCATGGTCGAGGAATTATTGCTGGAACTGGCTGTCCGTCCGGAACGGGCTCTGGTGGTGGGGGATACGTCCTTCGATCTGGAAATGGCCCGGTCCGCCGGCGTGGACCGGGTGGGCGTCAGTTACGGCGCCCATCCCGTGGACCGGCTGATGACCTTCGAACCCCTGGCGGTGATCGATGCCTTGCCGCAGCTGCTGCCCGTGGTGGGGCTGCCCGGGGACCCTGAACGCGAGCGACTTGAACACGAGCGAAGAGTGTGACGATGGAAGGCAACAATAAAGAGTGGAAACTGATCGAGAAACTGCTGGGCCAGGCCCAGGCGGAGCAGCGTAAAAGCCGGCGCTGGGGGATCTTCTTCAAGAGCCTGGGCTTTATTTATCTGTTCTCGCTGCTGTTTCTGTTCTCCGCCAACCGGCCCGGGGATTCCCTGGCGGTGGCCGAGCCCCATGTGGCCATGGTGGACCTGAACGGCGCCATCATGGCCGACTCCCCGGCCAGCGCCGATCTGATCAGCACCGGCCTGCGCGAGGCCTTCGAGGCGGAGAACGCCCAGGCGGTGCTGCTGCGCATCAACAGCCCCGGTGGCTCGCCGGTGCAGTCCAATTTCGTCTACAACGAGATCCGTCGCCTGCGCGCCGAGCATCCGGACAAGAAGCTGTACGCGGCGATCACCGACATGGGCGCCTCCGGGGCCTACTACATCGCCTCGGCGGCGGATGAGATCTACGCGGACCCGGCCAGCATCGTCGGTTCCATCGGCGTGATCATGGCCAACTTCGGCCTCCAGGAAGCCGCCGACAAGCTGGGCGTGGAGCGCCGCGTCTACACCGCCGGGGAGAACAAGGACCTGCTGGATCCGTTCGCGCCGGTGAAGGACAAGGACCGCGAGCACGTGCAGACCATGCTCGACGAGATTCACCAGCAGTTCATCGGCGCGGTGAAGCAGGGCCGGGGCGACCGCCTCAAGGTGGACGGCCATCCGGAGCTGTTCTCCGGGCTGTTCTGGACCGGCCAGCGGGCCCTGGAGCTGGGTCTGGTGGACGGCCTCAAGAGCCCGGGGCAGGTGGCCCGGGACGTGGTGGGCGTGGAACGCACCGTGGACTACACCGTGAGCGCTTCGCCGCTGGACAAGGTAATGAAGAAGTTCGGCGTGTCCATCGGTGACGGCCTCGGCCAGGCGCTCGGGTTGGAAAGCGGGGCGCCGACCATTCGGTAGCGACTGATCGCGACTAAAGTCGCTCCTACAGCGAATCAATGGCGCGTAGGAGCGACTGGGCGGCATGCCGCTTTAGTCGCGATCCGCCGTCAGGCGGGCAGGGCGACGCCTTCGGCGGCCAGGAAGTCGGTGAGCAGGATCAGCGGCAGGCCCACCAGGGCATTCGGGTCGCGGCCTTCCAGACTCTTGAACAGCACGATGCCCAGCCCCTCGGATTTGAAGCTGCCGGCGCAGTTGAGGGGTTGCTCCACCTCGATATAGCGCTCAATCTGGGCGTCGCGCAGGTGCCGGAAGTGCACCGTGAAGCGCTCGCAGGCGCTTTGCGGGCGGCCGGTTTCCGCGTTCAGCAGGCACAGGCCGGTGAGAAAGGTCACGGTGCGGCCGCTGGCGCGGCGCAGCTGGGCCACGGCGGTGTCCCGGTCGCCGGGTTTGCCGAGCACCTCGCCCTCGATCACGGCGACCTGGTCGGAGCCGATGATCAGGGCGTCCGGGTGCCGGTGGGCGAGGGCGGAGGCCTTGGCGCGGGCCAGGCGCAGCACCAGTTCGGTGGGCGTTTCGCCGGGCCGGGCGCTTTCGTCGATGTCCGGGCTGTGGTGGTCGAACGCCAGACCCAGCTTGCCGAGCAATTCGCGGCGGAACGGCGACGAAGAGGCCAGGATCAGGGGCTGAGACCGTTGCTTCATGGCTGACTCGCTTGCTGTTGGGGGCTTGGGCGCGGCGCAGTGTACCGACCCGATCCGGCCCGTGCACGAAAAATCCAGCTTTCTCAACCAGTTAACGCGTGTCCCCCGGTCGCAATTTGGCTTTGACAGGACGCGGGGGCGCGCCTAGAATTGCGCGCTTATGTTTTCAGGGCAACTGCCACCGTATCTGGAACCGCGCAAGTACGCGGACCAGGAACGCGTCGTCGAAGGCGAAGCCCGGGTCGGGGACCTGCCCCGATTGCGGGAATATCGCGACAGCCAGGATCAGCCGGTCCGGGTGAAGCTGGCCTTTGGCCGCGATGATGACGGCCGCGGACGTGTTCAAGGTCGTGTGGAGACCACCCTGATACTGGTTTGCCAGCGTTGTCTGGAACCGGTGCACCATCCCGTCGCGGCCGACGTGGATCTGGTGCTGGTGTGGAGCGAGGGTCAGGCGAAGGCGTTGCCGACGTATCTGGATCCCCTGCTGGTCACCGAGGAACGCGTGAGTCTGGCGGAGCTCGTCGAAGAGGAGCTGCTGCTGGCCCTGCCCCTGGTGGCTCTGCACGATGAGTGCCCGCGTCCGGCGTCGACCGGTTCCGAGCCGGAACCGGAGGATGACCCGGACGACACGCAAACCAATTCGGATAATCCGTTTGCCGTGCTGGCCCAGCTGAAGGGCCGCCGCAAGTAACACGCCGAGGAGCAAGTAATGGCTGTTCAACAGAATCGCAAGACCCGTTCCAAGCGCGGCATGCGCCGTTCCCACGACGCGCTGTCCGCGCCCACCCTCACCGAGGACGCCAACACCGGTGAGGTGCATCGTCGTCACCACATCTCTCCGGACGGCATGTACAAAGGCCGTCAGGTGATCCGCAACGACGAGATCGACGACGAAGAAGAGTAAGTCCCGCCGCCGCCCGGCGTGGTGGCGTTCGGACCGAACCGAGACGGGAGCCCTGGAGGCTCCCGTTTTGTTAAGGCCATGACGACCCCGTATCATGGCCGTCGCTTCTTCCAGATGGAATCTTGCCATGTCAGCGGTTGTGACCTTGGCCGTGGACGCCATGGGTGGTGACCACGGTCTGCCGGTGACCGTGCCGGCGGTGGCGCGGGTGCTGGCCCGCCATGCCAATCTGAACGTGATCATGGTGGGCGCGCCGGACGCGCTCGCCCCGGAACTCAAGAAGGACGGCCTGGACAGCCACCCCCGGGTGAGCGTGGCGCCGGCCTCCGAAGTGGTCGCCATGGACGATCCGGTGGCGGTGGCCCTGCGCCAGAAGAAGGATTCGTCCATGCGCGTGGCCATCAACCAGGTCAAGGAAGGCCACGCCCAGGCCGCCGTCAGCGCCGGCAACACCGGTGCCCTGATGGCGGTGAGCCGGTTCGTCCTCAAGACCCTGCCTGGCGTCGACCGGCCCGCCATCTGCACCGCCATCCCCACCGCCTCCGGGCATTGCCACATGCTCGATCTGGGCGCCAACGTGGACTCCGAACCGGAACACCTGCTGCAGTTCGCCATGATGGGCCAGGCGGTGGTGCGCGCCGTGGACGGCCAGAAGCGCCCCAAGGTGGCGCTGCTGAACATCGGTGAGGAGGACATCAAGGGCAACGAGCAGATCAAGGAAGCCGCCAACCTGATGCAGGCCGCCGGCGACCTCAATTACGTGGGCTTCGTGGAAGGCAACGGCATCTTCCTGGGCGACGTGGACGTGGTGGTCTGCGACGGCTTCGTTGGCAATGTGTCGCTCAAGACCATGGAAGGCGTGGCCAAGATGATCGGCGGCATGATCCGCGAGGAAGCCGGCCGCTCCCTGCTGCGCAAGCTCAGTGGCCTGTTCGCGCTGCCGCTGCTGGGCGGCCTGAAGAAACGCATGGACCCGGATCGCTACAACGGCGCCAGCCTGGTGGGCCTCAATGGCGTGGTGGTGAAAAGCCACGGCGGCACCAGCGTGGAAGGCTTCGCCAGCGCTCTGGAAGTGGCGGTACTGGAAGCCGAGCGCAACGTGCCGGCGCTGATTCGCGACGCCCTGGCGCCGGCCGACTCTTTGTAGGAGCGGCTTCAGCCGCGAAACGGCGTTGCCGGCTGCGAGCCATCGCGACTGAAGCGGTACGCCGCCCAGTCGCTCCTACAAAGCGGCCGGGCGTCGCGATCGCGGGGCGGGCCCGAACGGCTCCGGTTCATACTTTGTTGCAGGCCGGCACCGGACAAGTCCGGCGAGGACGGGCATACTGCCGGCCACGAAGCAACGGGCGAATACCGATAGAGGATCCCCATGTCGAAAACCGCATTCGTTTTTCCCGGTCAGGGCTCCCAAGGTCTCGGGATGCTGGCCGATTTCGCCGACCGCACCCCGGTGCGTCAGGCCTTTCAGGAAGCCTCCGGCGCCCTGGACCTGGACCTTTGGGCCCTGGCCCAGGACGGCCCGCAGGACGCCCTCAACCGCACCGAGAATACCCAGCCCCTGCTGCTTACCGCCGGCGTGGCGCTGTGGAAGCTGTGGGAGCAGGCCGGCGGCCCGCGCCCGGCGCTGCTGGCCGGCCACAGCCTGGGTGAGTACACCGCGCTGACCTGCGCCGGCGTGCTCAACCTGGGCGACGCCGTGCGCCTGGTGCGCACCCGTGGCCAGTTGATGCAGCAGGCGGTGCCGGACGGCCAGGGCAGCATGGCCGCGATCCTGGGGCTGGACGATGATCAGGTGCGCCAGGCCTGCGCCGACGCCGCCGCCGGCGAAGTGGTGGAGGCGGTCAACTTCAATGCCCCCGGCCAGGTGGTGATCGCCGGCCAGGCCAGCGCCGTGGAGCGCGCCGTGGCCGCCTGCAAGGAGGCCGGCGCCAAACGGGCCATGCCCCTGCCGGTGAGCGTGCCGTCCCACTGCGCGCTGATGAAACCGGCGGCGGAGCAACTGGCCGGCCATCTGGAGAGCACCAATTTCCATGCCCCGGAACTGCCGGTGATCAACAACGTGGACGTGGCCCGGGAAACCGACCCGGCGCGCATCCGCGAAGCTCTGGTGCGCCAGCTCTACTGCCCGGTGCGCTGGGTGGAAACCGTGCAGGCGCTGGCCGCCGAGGGCGTCGCGACGCTGTACGAGTGTGGCCCCGGCAAAGTGCTCAGTGGTCTGGCCAAGCGCATCGACCGGGGCCTGGCGGCGCGCCCCCTGGAAACCGGCGACGCCTTCGACAAGGCCCTGAGCGGCGAATAATCACGAGGACAGCGTTATGAGCGAAGACAAGAAGGTGGCCCTGGTCACCGGCGCCACCCGCGGCATCGGCCGCGCCATCGCCGAGCAGCTGGCGGACGCCGGCTTCTTCGTGGTGGGGTCCGCCACCAGCGAGAAGGGCGCCGCCGCCATCGGCGAGTACCTGGGCGAGCGCGGCACCGGCGTGGTCATGAACGTGGCCGACGACGCCTCCGTGGCCGACACCCTCAAGCACATCAACGAGGCCCACGGCGCGCCGCTGGTGCTGGTCAACAACGCCGGCATCACCCGCGACAACATCATGCTGCGCATGAAGGCCGACGAGTGGTCGGACGTGATCAACACCAACCTGAACTCGCTTTACCGGGTGTCCAAGGCGTGCCTGAAGGGCATGACCAAGGCGCGTTGGGGGCGGGTCATCAACATCAGCTCCGTGGTCGGCACCATGGGCAACGCCGGCCAGGCCAACTACGCCGCCGCCAAGGGCGGGGTGGAAGGCTTCACCCGGGCGCTGGCCCGGGAGCTGGGCTCGCGCAACATCACCGTCAACGCGGTGGCGCCGGGCTTCATCCAGACCGACATGACCGACGCCCTGCCGGAGGCGCAGCGCGAGGCGCTGCTCGGCGAGATCCCCCTGGGCCGTCTGGGCGCGCCGGCGGAAGTGGCCAGCGCCGTGGCCTGGCTGGCCAGTGACGGCGGCGGTTACGTGACCGGCACCACGGTGCACGTCAATGGCGGTATGTTCACCGGTTGACGGAAGTCAGGGAATTGCACGGGACACCGGCGGCAAAAACCGCTATCGTGCCCGCAAAACATTTGGAAACCTAATCCGTGAAAGCGGGTGGCGAGAGCGGCTTGCAAGCGCGAATGGCGTTCACCTAGAATAGCCGCTCATAGGTGCTCGCACACCATCAACAGGAGAGTTATAACATCATGAGCAGCATCGAAGAACGGGTCCAGAAGATCATCGTCGAACAGCTCGGCGTTAAGCCGGAAGACGTCAAATCCGAAGCCTCCTTCGTCGAGGACCTGGGTGCCGATTCCCTGGACACTGTTGAGCTGGTAATGGCCCTCGAAGAAGAATTCGAGACTGAAATTCCCGACGAAGAAGCGGAGAAGATCAGCACCGTTCAAGCTGCCGTGGATTACATCAAGGTGCACAGCTGATACTGATCGCGGCCGACTGAACAGACAGTCAAAAAAACCGCAGGCTCGTCGGGCTTGCGGTTTTTTTTCGGAATATCGCCGGCCCGCGCCCGGGCTTTCGGGGACCGTGGCGCGTGCTACAGTGGGGATTGCGGCGGTCGCCGCGCGGCAATCCTGACGCGGGAGGAAAGCAGGTGACACGACGTCGAGTAGTAGTGACAGGTCTGGGCATGTTGAGCCCCTTGGGGGCGGACGTGGCCAGCACCTGGGAGGGCATCAAGGCCGGCCGCAGCGGCATCCGGCCCATCGAGCACTTCGATACCGAGGCCTTCGCCACCAAATTCGCCGGCCTGGTGCCGGAGTTCGCGCTGGAGGACTACCTGTCCCCCAAGGAAGCGCGCAAGATGGACCTGTTCGTGCAGTACGGCATGGTCGCCGCCATCCAGGCGATCCGCGACGCCGGGCTGGAGATGGACAAGGAAAACGGCGAGCGCATCGGCGCCGCCATCGGCTCGGGCATCGGTGGTCTCACCAACATCGAGGAGAACCACGAGAAGCTGCTGGCCTCCGGCCCGCGCAAGCTGTCGCCGTTCTTCGTGCCCAGCACCATCATCAACATGATCGCCGGTAACCTGGCGATTCTGTACGGCCTCAAGGGCCCCAACTTCGCCACCGTCACCGCCTGCACCACCGGCACCCACAACATCGGCTTCGCCGCCCAGCAGATCCAGCTCGGCACCGCCGACGTGATGATCGCCGGCGGCGCCGAGAAGGGCTCCACGCCCCTGGGCATGGGCGGTTTCGCCGCCGCCCGGGCGCTCTCCACCCGCAACGACGATCCCCAGGGCGCCAGCCGGCCCTGGGACAAGGACCGCGACGGTTTCGTGCTGTCCGACGGCGCCGGCGCCGTGGTGCTGGAGGAATACGAACGCGCCAAGGCCCGTGGCGCCACCATCTACGGTGAAGTGGCCGGTTTCGGCCTCAGCGACGACGCCTACCACATGACCGCGCCCTCCGAGGACGGCGCCGGGGCGGCCCTGTCCATGGGCAATGCCTTCCGCGACGCCGGCATCGATCCCTCGGAAGTGGGCTACGTGAACGCCCACGCCACCTCCACCAAGGTGGGTGACCTGATCGAGATCCACGCGGTGAAGAAGATCTTCGGCGACCATGCCCACAAGCTCGCCATGAGCTCCACCAAGTCCATGGTCGGCCACCTGCTGGGCGCCGCCGGCGCGGTGGAAGCGATCTTCACGCTGCTGGCCATGCGCGACTCCGTGGCGCCGCCCACCATCAACCTGGACAGCCCGGACGAGGGCTGCGACCTGGACCTGGTGGCCAACGAGGCCCAGGCCCGTCCCATCGACGTGGCCCTGTCCAACTCCTTCGGGTTCGGCGGCACCAACGGTTCCCTGCTGTTCCGCAAGGTGTGAGCGGCACGGTCGCCAGCGATGACCGGGGCCTCGCCTACGGCGACGGCCTGTTCGAGACCCTGCGGGTCTCCGCCGCCGGCGCCACGCCGCTGTGGCCGCGCCACCGGGCGCGGCTGCTGGCCGGCGCCGAACGCCTCGGCATTCCGGTGGACGCGGACGCGCTGGAGCGGTGCCGCGCCGAGGCCCTGGCCGACGCGGCCGGGGCCGGCGTGCTCAAACTGACCCTCACGCGCGGCCCCGGTGGCCGTGGCTATCTGCCCCCGGAACACCCCACGCCGACCCTGTTCGCCGGTTTCGGCCCGCTGCCGGTCTGGAGCGAGGCGCGCCGCCGCGACGGACTCGACCTGGGCGTCTGCGACACCCGCCTGGGCCTGGACCCACTGGCCGGCTGCAAGCACCTGAACCGTTTGCCCCAGGTACTGGGGCGCCGCGAGGTGGCCCGTGGGGGCTGGCACGAGGGGCTGATGCTGGACGAATGGGAGCGGCCGGTGGAGGCCACCGCCATGAACCTGTTCGCGGTGCATGGCGATACCCTCTGGACCCCCGCCGTGGACCGCGCCGGCGTCGCCGGCGTGGCCCGGCAATGGCTGCTGGAGCGGGCGGAAGGGCAGGGGTGGTGCATCGATGTGCGTATGAGGCCGCTGTCACATCTGCAAAGCGCCGACGGGGTTTTTCTCGCCAACAGTGTTGTGGGCGTGCTGCCGGTGCGTAAACTGGCGCCATGGGTCTGGCCGGTGCCTGAACCGGTACGACGATTTCAACGGGATCTGGATCACCTCTTTCAATAATGCGCCGAAAAATTCGATTACTCGGGCTACTGGTGCTGTTCATCGTGATCGGCATTCCGGTCGCCGGTTTCTGGGTGAGCAGCTATTTGCACAAACCGTTGCCGCTGGAGGACCAGGCGGTGGTGGACGTACCCAGGGGCGCGTCGTTCAGTGGCCTGCTCTCGGGCATGCGCCGCGACGGCCTGCTGGGCGACCCTGGCGAAGCGCGCCTGCGCCGCTGGGGCGCGCGCCTGTACAGCGCCTTCACCGGCCTGGACGCCCGGCTATACGTGGGCGAGTACCAGCTGGTGCCCGGCGACTCCCTGCTCACCCTGCTGGAGAAGATCGACCGGGGCGAGGTGATGCAGCGCAGCGTCACCCTGGTGGAGGGCTGGACTTTCCGCGAATGGCGCGCCCTGCTCGAGGGCCTGGACGGCCTGGCCCATGAAACCAAGGGTCTTGAGGAGGGCGAGATCATGGCCCGCCTGGGGCTGCCGGAACAGCATCCCGAGGGCTGGTTCGCGCCGGAAACCTATTTCTACACCCGTGGCACCTCGGACCTGGATCTGCTGCGCCGGGCCCTGGAACGCCAGCAGCGGATTCTCGACGACGCCTGGCTCTCCCGGGACGAGGACCTGCCCTACGACGAGCCCTATCAGGCCCTGATCATGGCCTCGATCATCGAGAAGGAAACCGCCGTGCCCGACGAGCGCGGCCGCATCGCCGGCGTGTTCATCAACCGCCTGCGGCGGGGTATGCGCCTGCAGACCGATCCCACGGTGATCTACGGCATGGGCGAGGACTACGACGGCAACATCCGCCGCTCCGACCTGCGCCGCGCCACCCCCTACAACACCTACCGCATCAGCGGGTTGCCGCCCACGCCCATCGCCATGCCCGGGCGCGACTCGATTCTCGCCGCGGTGCGCCCGGCGCCCACCGAGGACCTGTTCTTCGTGGCCCGGGGCGACGGCAGCCACAAATTCTCCAAGACCCTGGCCGAACACCAGCGGGCGGTGCGCGAGTACCAGTTGCAGCGCCGCTCCGACTACCGTTCGCGGCCGGAGCCCGCCAAGTGACCGGCCGCTTCATCACCCTGGAAGGCGGCGAGGGCGCCGGCAAAAGCTCCAACCTGGAGTGGCTGGCCGGACGTCTGCGCGACGCCGGGGTGGCGGTGACCGTGACCCGGGAACCGGGCGGCACCGATCTGGCGGAGCGCATCCGCGCCGTGCTGCTGGACCCGGGCCCGGAGCCCATGGCCGACACCACCGAACTGCTGCTGGTGTTCGCCGCCCGCGCCCAGCACCTGGCGGCGCGCATCCGGCCGGCCCTGGCGCGCGGCGACTGGGTGCTGTGCGACCGCTTCATGGACGCCACCTGGGCCTACCAGGGCGCCGGGCGGGGCCTGGACCGGGCCGCCATCGCGGCCCTGGAATCCCTGGTGCTGGAGGGGCTCAACCCGGACCGCACCCTGCTGTTCGACGTGCCGGTGGCCCAGGGCATGGCCCGCGCCGGCAAGCGCTCCAGCCCGGACCGCATCGAGCGGGAAGCGCAGGCCTTCTTCGAGCGGGTGCGGCAATGCTATCTTGAGCGGGCGGCGGCGGAGCCGGAGCGCTTCCGGGTGATCGACGCCGGCGCCGACCTGGACGCGGTGCGCGCGCAACTGGAAACCCATCTTCAGGAGATGCTGCGGTGGCGGTAAGCCAATCCCAGAGCCGGGCGCCGATCCAGGTGCCCTGTCCCTGGCACCGGGACGAAATGCAGCGGCTGCTGGACCAGCACGGCCAGGGCCGTCTGCCCCATGCCTTGCTGTTCGCCGGCGCCGCCGGCATCGGCAAGTTCCGCCTGGCCCAGGCGCTCGCCCAGGCGCTGCTCTGCGAGCAGCCCCGTGGCGGCCTGGCCTGCGGCGAATGCGGCGGCTGCCACCTGAGCGCCGCCGGCACCCATCCGGACGCCCAGACCCTGGCGCCGGAGGCCGGCGCCAACGGCATCAAGATCGATCAGGTGCGGCGGCTGGTGGAATTCGCCGGCCGCACCGCCCAGTACGGCGGCGCCCGGGTGGCGCTGATCGCCCCCGCCGAGGCGCTCAACCGCAGTGCCCAGAACGCCTTGCTGAAGACCCTGGAAGAGCCCGGCCGGGGCCTGGTGCTGCTTCTCGTCAGCGACCAGCCGAGCCTGCTGTTGCCCACCATTCGCAGCCGCTGTCAGCAACGTCATCTGCCGCTGCCCGGCCGCGACGCGGCCCTGGAGTGGCTTACGCCCCAGGTCGGCGAGCGCGACGCGCCGGCCCTGCTGGCCGCCGCCCAGGGCGCGCCGCTGCGGGCCCTGGGCCTGCAGGAGGCGGACTGGTTCGCCGCCCGCGAACAGCTCGCCGGCCAGCTGCTGGCGGTGGCCCGGGGCCACGCGTCCCCGGCCCAGGCCGGCCAGGCCCTGGCCGCCCACGATCCCCGGGTGATGGCCGGAGTGCTTTATGGCTGGCTGGCGCGCGCCTCGGTGCTGGCCGCCCTGGGCGAGCAGGGCGGCGAAGCGGACCCGGCCACGGTCACCGACCCCAAGGTGGAGCCGCTGCTGCGCCAACTGGCCGCCCAGGTGCCGCCGGCGCGGCTGCTGCGCGCCGCCCACCGGGTCATGGAAGGGCGCCGGCAGCTGCTGGGCGGCGCCAACCCCAACAAGGAGCTGCTGATGGAGCAGTGGCTGCTGGTGCTGGTGGGCGTTGACGCTTCCGCCAGCGGCTTCTAATCTGCCTGAAACAAAAAACGGGCGCCCGAGGGCACCCAGACGGGGGAGACAGACATGAAAATGCCCGGAGGCCGCAGCGGCATCCTGTCGCTGAGCATCAAGGACAAGGCGGCCCTGTATTCCGCCTACATGCCCTTCATCGCCAACGGGGGCCTGTTCATCCCCACCGACAAGGACTACCAGCTGGGCGAGGAAATCTTCCTGCTGCTCAACGTCATGGACGAGCCGGAGAAGATTCCGGTGGCCGGCAAGGTGGTCTGGATCACTCCCCAGGGCGCCCAGGGCAATCGCACCGCCGGCATCGGCGTGCAGTTCTCCGACCAGGACGACACCGCCCGCCGCACCATCGAGAACCACCTGGCCGGCGCCCTGCAATCGGATCGCCCCACCCATACCATGTAACCCCCCGATAGCGTGTAGAATAGGGCGCTTGTTCAAGTAAGCAGCGGAGACGCCGAGCCCTATGTCCGACACCGCGATCGACCTGGTGGATTCCCATTGCCATCTCGACCGGCTCAACCTGGACGCCTACGAGGGCGACTTCCAGGCCATGATGGCCGCCACCCGCGCCGACGGCATTTCCCACATGCTGTGCATCGGCGTGGACCTGGAAACCTTCCCGCGCGTGCGTGAGCTGGCGGAACGCCACGACGACGTGCACGCCACCGTGGGCGTGCATCCCCTGTACAAGGATTCCCGTGAGCCGGACGCCGACGAACTGGTACGCCTGGCGGATCACCCCCGGGTGGTGGCGATCGGCGAGACCGGCCTGGATTATTTCTACGCCAAGGAAGAGCGGGACTGGCAACGAAAGCGTTTCGTGGCGCACATCCAGGCGGCGCGGCGCACCGGCCTGCCGCTGGTGATCCACACCCGGGGCGCCAAGGACGACACCCTGGCGCTGCTGCGCGAGCACGGCGGCGGCGAGGTGCGCGGCGTGCTGCACTGCTTCACCGAGGACACCGACATGGCCGAGCAGGCCATGGCCATGGGCTTCTACATCTCCATTTCCGGCATCGTCACCTTCCGCAACGCCGAGACCCTGCGCGACACGGTGCGGGCGCTGCCGGTGGAGCGCCTGCTGATCGAGACCGATTCCCCCTGGCTGGCGCCGGTGCCGTTCCGTGGCAAGCCCAACGAACCCCGCCACGTGGCCCGGGTGGCGGAATGCGTGGCCGACCTCAAGGGCCTGCCGGTGGCGGAGCTGGCGCGCGTTACCCGCGATAACTTCTACACCCTGTTCAGCAAGGCGGCGTCATGAACGATCCGGTGCAACTGGGCCTGGCCGTGGCCCTGGCGGTGGCGGTCACGGCGCTGGTGGCGGTGATCCTGGCCCGGGCGCCGCTGACGCGGGCGCGCCGGGAGCGGGACCAGGCGATGCACGACGGTGACGCCCTGCGCCGGGAAGGCGAGCGCGAGCGCGAGCGGCTGCGGGCGCTGGAAGAGCAACTGCGCGACGCCCAGGAACAGGTGGCCCGGGAGCGCGCCGACAAGGCCCGCCTGGAAGAACGGCTCACCGGCCAGCGGGACAAGCTGGCGTTCCTGGAGCAAAGCCGCGAGCAGCTCAAGCAGGAGTTCGAGAACCTGTCGGCGAAAATCTTCGAGCACCGCAGCAAGCAGTTCGAGGAGAAGAACCGCCAGGGCCTGGACACCCTGCTCAACCCGTTCCGCGAGCAGCTGGCCGAGTTCCGCCGCCGGGTGGATCAGATCCACAGCGACGACACCCGCGCCCAGGCGGCCATGACCGAGCAGCTCCAGCATCTGAAAAGCCTGAACCAGCAGATGCACCTGGACGCCCGCAACCTGACCCAGGCGCTCAAGGGCCAGGTGAAAACCCAGGGCAACTGGGGCGAGATGATCCTGGAACGGGTGCTGGAAAGCTCCGGCCTGACCAAGGGCCGCGAGTACGACACCCAGGTGGCGCTGAAAAGCGAGGACGGCGGGCGCCGGCTGCCGGACGCCATCGTCCACCTGCCGGAAGACAAGGACGTGGTGATCGACGCCAAGGTGTCGCTGGTCGCCTACGAGCGCCTGGTCAGTGCCGAGGACGACGACACCCGGCGGGAAAGCCGCGACCAGCACCTGCAATCCCTGCGCGCCCACATCAAGGGCCTGAACATCAAGGATTACGGCAACCTGGAAGGGGTGCGCAGCCTCGACTTCGTGCTGCTGTTCATTCCCGTGGAAGGGGCCTTCATGACCGCCATGGAAGCGGACCCGGGGCTCTACACCGAAGCCTATGAGCGCAATATCGTGCTGGTCAGCCCGACCACGCTGCTGGTCACCCTGCGCACCATCCAGAATATCTGGCGCTACGAGTACCAGAACCGCAACGCCCTGGACATCGCCAACCGGGCCGGCCTGATCTGCGACCAGATCACCCGGCTCACCGAATCCCTCGGCGATGTGGGCGACAAGATCCACAAGGCCCAGCTGTCCTGGGAAACCGCCTACAAGCGCCTCACCGAGGGGCGCGGCAACCTGCTCGGCCAGGCCCACAAGCTGCGCGACCTGGGCGCCAAGGCGCGCCGGGCGCTGCCGGAGAAGGTGGACGACGAGGACGGCGAGGAGCGCGCCGACGATATCACCGACGCCGGCGACGATTAACGGCTTGGGAAACGCTCGCCGGCGCCCCCAGCGGGGCCGCGTCCCGCGCGGCTCCGTGGCTTGGAGACTGTAGGAGCGACCGGGCGGCGCACCGCTTCAGTCGCGATCAACGGTGGTCCGGTTGCACCAGCACCCGCACCCGTTGCCGGGTGCCGCCGCTCAGTTGCAGCACATAGTCATGGTCGGCTTCCAGGGTGTAGGCCACGAACTTGCGCAGCGCACGGCAGTCATGACGGCCGCCGAAGTCTTCCGAGGGCACCCGCTCGCCGTTGTCGTCCACCAGGTCCACCCAGCTGGCGTCGTCGATGTAGGCGCGGTAGGGCCCGGCCTGTTCGGTGTGGAACACCAGCGTGGTGGCGTAGGCGCCGTCCGCCAGGGTGTGGCGGCCGGGCTCGGCGACGAACCGCACCCGGGCCTGAGGCATCAGCGTGGCCCGGTAGGCGGTACCGGTGTCCAGGCGCGCCGGGGCGCCGTCCTCCCCGCCGGCCGGGGCCGGCAGGGACGGGGCGGCGAACCGGTCGATCACCGCCTGCTCCGGGGCCTCGTAGGTGTCGCAACCACTGTTCTCCGCCTGGGCCAGGGCGGCCACGGGCAAAGGCAGCAGCGCCAGGGCCAGCGCGTAGCGGGGCAGCGTGGTGGCGGCCCGGACCGTCCGCGCCACGGCGCGATCAAACAATGCTTTCATTCCGATCTCCTGAAGGCCGGCCATCAGTAACGCCAGCGCACCTTGGTGAAGTAGGTGCGGCCCGGCTCGTAGTAGCCCTCGTCGTAGGCGTGGAGTTTGTCGCCCAGGTTGTCCACGCCGGCTTCCACCCGCCATTGTGGCAGCGGCCGCCAGGCGGCTTTGAGGCCGGTGGTGACGAAACCGGCGGTTTGCCGGGTGCCGTCGCTGTCGTTGTAGCGGCCGCTGTCGGCGCGGGCGCTGGCGGTGAGCGTCCAGGTGTCGCCCAGGAACCAACTCAGGTAGGTGAAGCCGCTGTGGCGCGGGGTGTCCAGCGCGCGCACGTCCGGGTCGGACTTGTTGTCCCGGTCCAGGTAGGTGTAGTTCAGGTGGTACTGCCAGGCGGCGCCGATGTTCAGGGTCAGCTCCGCCTCGGCGCCCTGCAGCACCGACTCCGCCACGTTTTGCAATTGCGAGCAGGGTGGCGAGGTGCACAGGCTGTTGTCGATGGCGATGCTCTCGATGCTGTCGCCGATTTCATTGCGGAACAGCGCCGCGCCCCAATGCAGCCGGGTATCGGTGCCGACCAGGGCGTCGCCGGCCAGGCCGGCCTCCACGCCGGTGCTGGTTTCCGCGTCCAGATCCGGGTTGGGCAGGGCGGACCCCATGCGGAAGGAATAGCGGTCCTTGATGGTCGGGTAGCGGCTGCGTTTGGAGGCGATCAGGCGGCCCTTCAGTCGGTCATTGAAGGCGTAGAGCGCGCCCGCCTGCAGATTGACCGCGGAGGTGGACGCCAGGTCGAACGGCTGGATGTCGCCGTTGACCAGATTGTCCGCCTGCTCGCCGCGCAGCCGGTCGTAGCTGACGCCGGCCAGCAGTGTCAGCCGGTCGGTGGCGGCATAGCGGTCCTCCAGGCCCACCGACACGGTGCGGTCTTCAAAGCGCTGTTCCGGATCGCCGGCGTCGCCCACCTCCCGGTGCACATCGGTCTTGTAGTGCGCGGCCAGGCGCGGATCGTGGCGCTCGAACAGATCGGTGCCCAGTTCCACGCTGCCGCCCCAGGAGTAATCGTCGTAGGTGCTGTCGAAGGCGTAGGGCCGGTTCATGGTGCTGTAGGTGGCGTCGTCGTAGGAGCGCAGCGAATTCTCGAAGCTGTCGTAGTAGAGCCGCACCTTGGCCTGCAGATGCTCATGCAGCCGGGTCCTGGAGTTGAAGTAGAAACTTTCCTTGTCGTACCAGGGCCACCGCCAGAAACGCACCCGGGTGTTGGGGTCGTCGCCGGCGTAGGGCGGGGTCTGCTTCTCGCCGTCCTGCTTGTAGTAGCTGAACACGTACTCGTCGGAGGCGTTGGGGGTGAAGCCCAGACGCAGCGACAGTTTGCGATCCGTGTATTGCGAATTTTCGCGGCGGCCGCCGTCTTCGTCGGCGGTGGGCTCGAAATCGCCGGCCAGCGGGAAATAATCCTGATCGCGGATCGAGCCGCCGACCTGGGCGTACCAGAGCCCCTGGTTGGTGCCCACGTTGGCGTGGCTGTCCCAGGCATTGCGGGAAAAACGATCGTCGAAGCTCATGCCATAGCCGGCCTCCGCTTCGCTACCGAGACGGGGGCGGCGGCTTACCACGTTGATGGCGCCGCCCAGAGTGTTGGGGCCGGCCAGCAACGAGGTGTAACCCTTGCTCACCGAGATCTCGGCCACGTCGTAGGTGGTCAGGCGCGACAGGTCGATGTTGCCGTCATAGGGCACGTATACCGGTACGCCGTCGATGAACAGCGGTACCTGACGGGAATCGAAACCACGCACATTGATCAGTCGCTCACCGCGACCGCCCATCATCACGGTGTTGACGCCGGGCAGCAGCTCCAGGGCCTGGGACACATCGGTGCGGTTGAAACGGGCCATGTCGTCGGCGTCCACGGTGTCCTCGGTGGTGGCGTCGGAGAAGTCGGCCCGGGTGCCGTCGACGACCACCGGTTCAAGGACGCCCAGTTCGAAGCGGGAGGGCGTGTCATCGGCCTGAACGGCGGAACAAAGCAAGGCCAGCGGCAGGCACAGCGCCGCCGACGGGTTCGGTTTTTTCATGGAAGCTCTCGGTTATTCGTTATGCACGGCAGGATATAGCGAAGGGAATGGCGAGGGCAACCATGGGTCCAGCGGCGGGCTTCAGCGCAGGTCTTTTTTCAGGTCCTTTTCGAACTCATCGGCGAGAGCGCGCAGGGCGTCTTCCATTTCCAGGTAACGCTGGCGCACGCGGCGGCCGGTGTCGGTGAGGCGGGCGCCGCCACCGTGTTTGCCGCCGGGAGCGGAATCCACCAGTGGCGAGCGGAAGCAGCGGTTCATGGTGTCCACCAGCAGCCAGGCGCGCCGGTAGCTCATGCCCATGTCCCGGGCGGCGGCGGAGATCGAGCCGGTGCGGTCGATGGCCGCCAGCAGATCCGCCTTGCCGGGACCGAAGGCGATTTCCTCGTCGCGCATCCACCGCGCGCGAAGCTTGATGTACTTTTTGCTCGCCATGAAACTCCACCACCGGATTCGTCGAGGGCAGAGTGTAATCCACCGGCGCCTTCCCGCCCATGCCATCGGCACACAGGCTGGCCGCTTTGCGTTAACCTGCTTGATGCATTGCCCGTTATTGCTCGCTATTGAAGGAAACCGGTTATGAGTGGTTCCGCCTCGGCCCGTTTCGGGCCGCTGATCCTGGTGTTATTGCTGGCGTTCGCCGCCGCCGTGGCGGTGCTGATGGCGCCCCGGTCGTGGCTGGCCTGGACCGCCCTGGCCGGCGCCGGCGCGCTGGCCGTGCGCGGGGTCTGGGATTTGTTCCAGCCGCGCCACACGCTGTTGCGCAATTATCCGCTGCTGGCCCATTTTCGCTGGTTCTTCGAATTTCTGCGGCCCTTCCTGCGTCAGTACATCGTCGAGAACGACCGGGAAGGGCGGCCCTACAACCGTGACCAGCGTTCGCTGATCTACGAGCGGGCCAAGGACCAGGTGGACGTGAAACCCTTCGGCAGCGACCTGGATGCCTACGACGCGGAATTCCAGGTGCTGGCCCATTCCATGGCGCCGTGCCCCAAGCCGGACGCGGATTTCCGCGTGCGGGTGGGCGGCGAGCAGTGCGCGCGCCCCTACGACGCCTCGCTGCTGAACGTGTCGGCGATGAGCTTCGGCTCGCTGAGCGCGCCGGCGGTGGAAGCGCTCAATCTGGGCGCCCGGCGCGGCGGCTTCTACCAGGACACCGGTGAGGGCGGCATCAGTCCCTATCACATGCGCCACGGTGGCGATCTGGTGTGGGAGATCGGTAGCGGCTACTTCGGGTGCCGGGACAAGCGAGGGCATTTCGATCGCGGCCTGTTCCGCGAGCAGGCCGCCCGGGAGCAGGTGCGCATGCTGGAGATCAAGCTCAGCCAGGGTGCCAAGCCCGGCCACGGCGGAGTCTTGCCGGCGGCCAAGATCACCCCGGAGATCGCCGATACCCGCCGCATTCCACTCCATGAAGATTGCCGTTCGCCAGCGTACCACAGTGCTTTTTCCTCGCCCCGGGAACTGCTTGAGTTCGCCGCGTCATTGCGCGAGGACGCCGGTGGCAAGCCGGTGGGCGTGAAGCTGTGCGTGGGTCATCCCTGGGAGGTGTTCGCCCTGTGCAAGGCGATGCTGGAGACCGGCATTGAGCTGGACTACATCGTGGTGGACGGCGCTGAGGGCGGTACCGGCGCGGCGCCGGAGGAATTCTCCGACCATGTCGGACTGCCGCTGCGCGAGGGCCTGCTACTGGTGCGGAACGCCCTGGTGGGCACCGGACTGCGGTCGCGGGTGCGGCTGGCCGCCAGCGGCAAGATCTACAGCGCCTACACCCTGGCCGCCAATCTGGCCCTGGGGGCGGACTGGTGCAACGCGGCGCGTGCCTTCATGCTGAGCCTGGGTTGCGTGCAGACCAAGAGTTGCCACAACGACCGCTGCCCCACCGGGGTGGCGACCCAGAATCCGAGCCGCCAGCGCGGGCTGGTGGTGGCGGACAAGGCCCCCCGGGTGGCCAATTTTCAACGACACACCCTGGAGCATCTGGCGGAACTGATCGCCGCCGCCGGGCTGGAACACCCGGGCGAGTTGCTGCCGCGCCATCTGCTGCAACGGCGCGGCGCCACCGATCTGGTCACCCTGGACCGGCTCTATCCGTTCCTGGCGCCGAACAGCCTGCTGGAAGCGCCGGACGCCACGCCTTACGGGGACTGGTGGCATGCCGCCGACCCGGACAGTTTCCGGCCGCGTTGGCCGGTGGGGCCGGGGCATCACGCCCGGGTCGGCTAGCGGCCGAGCAGGTAGAAGGCCGGGTAGGCCGCCGCCCAGGCCAGAATCACCGGCGCCCAGTAGCCCGCCGCCAGTGTCAGGCGTGGCGCGGCGCGGTCGGCATCGCGGCTGGCGGCCAGCGCCGGCAGCAGGGCGGCCAGCGCCACCGCCGTGAACAGCAGATGCAGCCCGGCGAGCAGATGGTGGAAGTGGAAGAACAGCAGCGCCTGGTGTGGCTGCGTGCCCTCGTAGGCGAACGGCTGCCCGGGCAGGGGCAGCAGCCCGGCGCGGTACTCCAGATAGCCCTCCAGCCCCCGGCAGGCCAGAAACAGCAATCCCAGCAGCAGTGCCAGCACGATCCGGCCGGTGACCGGGCGCCGGCGACGGGTGGCCCGGTCGGCGCCTCCCAGGATCAACCCGGCGGTGAGCAGGGCCAGGCCACCGGCGGCGGCCAGGTCCGCGTGCAGACTTTGCGAGGCGGCGGCGAACACCGAGGGGGTGGTGCGCAGGTGCAGCAGGAACGCCAGCAGTATCGAGGCGAACAGCACCGTGGCCACGAACAGGTACAAGGCCAGACGCGGCCGCCCGCCATCGAGCAGACGGTGCAGCCCCGGCATGCCGTGGGCGACGATCATGGTGTGGCGGTGCGGGGCGCGCGCCATCATGCAAGCCGCTCCCCGCCACGCCCGGGGGCGGCCAAGGCGCGCCGCGCACCGATGGCCCGCTTGGCCATGGAGCCTCCTGCGTTGGGTGGCGGTCGTTCCCTGGTGAACTCAGAGTAGGGCGGCCTCGGGCGGGCCACAAGCGCCGCCGGCGCCGGGAACGTAAACAACTCAAAAATTCGCGCCATACGCCGCCACCACCCTGGCACCGGGATGACAGCCGCGTTACAAACGGGGACAACGTATTCAACAGCAAGGAGCAACCAATGCGTATTCGCGAACGTTTTGCCCTGGGCCTGTTCGCCGCCGCCCTGGCCGGCACCACCCAGGCCGCGATCACCGTTCCCATGCACGCCGTGGACGAGGACGGCGTCGGCGAGCGCGTCGGCCAGATCACCGTGACTGAGTCGGACCACGGCCTGGTGTTCACCCCGCAACTGGAAGGCCTGGACGAAGGCATCCACGGCTTCCATCTGCACCAGAACGGCTCCTGCGAGCCGGCCAAGAAAAACGGTGAGATGACCGCCGCGGCCGCCGCCGGCGGCCACTATGATCCGGACGAGACCGGCCACCACGGCACGCCCTGGGGCGACGGCCACCTGGGCGATCTGCCGGCGCTGTACGTGGACGATGACGGCAAGGCCACCTTGCCGGTGCTGGCGCCCCGCCCGGAGATGGACGACCTCAAGGGCCGCGCCCTGATGATCCATGCCGGCGGTGACAACTACTCCGACCAGCCCAAGCCCCTGGGTGGCGGCGGGGCCCGTGTGGCCTGCGGCGTGATTCCCGAATAATCACTGGCCTGAATCAGCCTTACGGCTGAGTAGCGATAAAGAAAAAGCCCCGCCGGTGTCGAACCGGCGGGGCTTTTTCGTGTCCGTTTCCTCTCTCGCTTATCCCCCCATTTTTCGTAGTCTTCACCAAATTTCATCGTTTTTCACTGCGATGAGTTTCATATTTTTCCGTAATATTCTGTGATTCATGGCACTTAATGGTCATTAATCTCATCACAAATACGATGAAAAGGTGAGCTCTTCATTTTTTTGCTAATGGTTTATTCACAGACCATTACCTACTATCCGCGCACTACGAATATCTTCTAGGTAGAATTAAATGCGCGGTTCAATCTTCTTAATCTTTCTCCTCCTTGCGGGGCTCATCGGCTCAACCAAAGCGGATCAGGTGGAGCCGCGCATCATCGGCGGCCAGCCGGTGAGCCAGGCACCGTCCTGGATGGTGGAGGTGGAGCGCAGCCTGTCGGGCCACCCGGCCCACGGCGCCACCCGCTGCGGCGGCACCCTGGTGGCGCCTCGCTGGGTGCTCACCGCGGCCCATTGCGTGCGTGACGACAACGGCACCTTCGCGGCCGATACCCTGTTCGCTGCCCTGGGCCATCTGAACCGCCACGACGAGCCCGAGGAGCGCATCGCGGTGGTGGCGGTGCATGTGCACCGGGGCTACCGCGACGACATCTATCACAACGATCTGGCCTTGCTGGAGCTTGAGCGGCCCTCCGCCATGCAGGCACTGGATCTCGCCAAGAGCGCGGAAATGAACCGTCTGCGCCGGGGCAATCCGGATGAAGCGCTGCTGGCGCTGGGCTGGGGCAAGACCGAGGACAGCAACCTGTCGCCGACCCTGCAACAGGCCGCCCTGGATTACGTCACCCCCAGCGAATGCGGCCGTTACTGGAACAATCTGGGCAGTGGCCAGCTGTGCGCCGGGGAAATGAATCCGGTGAGCGGGGTCGACCAGGACACCTGCCGTGGCGACAGCGGCGGCCCCCTGGTATTCCGCCGCGATGGCGGCGTCTGGCTGGCGGGCATCACCAGCTACGGCACCGCCCGGTGCGCCTCCGGCGTGCCGGCGGTCTACACCCGCGTCAGTGCCTATCTCGACTGGATCGAGCGCACCTCCGGCGGCGCCATGGTGGACCTGGAAAGCGCCAGCCACGGCGAAGCCCGGTACGCCGGCCCGGGCCAGTCCCTGAGCCTGGACACCCGCATCAGCAACCGCAGTCTGGTCAACCCGGCGCGCCGGGTCGGCGTGCGGATTTTCCACGGCGGCGGGCTGACGGTGTACGCCGACAACCTGAACTGCACAGCGTTCGCGGATCACACCGATTGCCTGGGTTTTGAAAGCCTGGACACCGGCGCCACCGGTGATGAGCACCGGTTGTGGTTGTCCCACGCCGACGCCGGTACCGGGGCGGCCTCCGCCCGGGTGGTGCCGATCAGCGACGAGCACGATTACTACACCGCCAACGAGGAAAGCCTGGATCTGGTGTTCTCCGACCAGCCGGATCTGAAGCTGGCCGCCACCGCGGTGCGCCGTGACGGCAAGGTACGCATCAGCGCCGAGGTGGAAAACCGTGCCGACCACCGTGACGCCTTCAATGCCTGGGTCAGCTTCCAGGTGCCGGACGGCTGGGACTGGACCAGCCTGCCGGAAGGTTGCACCGCCACCCAGCCGGTGCGCTGCGACCTGGGCGACCTGGGCCGGGGCGAGACCGTGACCCGTACCCTGGTGCTGGACGGTTCCGGGGATGGCCGGGTGTTCATGGAAGCGGGCAGTGCCAGCGGCGACTTCCCGGCCGGCGACGCCCGCTCCTTCGTGACCCCGTCCCGGGCCGGCAGCGAGACCGTGCGCGAGAGCGGCGGCGGTGGTGGTGGCGGTGGCGGCGGTGGTCCGGTAGGCCTCTGGCTGCTGGTGGTGCTGGCGGGGCTGGGCGCACTGCGCCGCCGTTGATCGGCCGGTCAGTCCACCACGGACAGATGCGGGCGCCGTTGCTCGGGAGTGAGGGCGCCCGCGTTGCCTTTCCAGGGCACGGCGCCGAAACCGGCGGGGACGGCGTCGAGCAGATAGGGCGTCTTGATGATGTCGAAGTAGGGCGAATGGTCGAAGTCGGCGGCGTGGAACACGCGCGGTTGCAGCCGCACCAGCCGCGCGCTGTCGCCATCGGCCTGCTTGACCAGCGGGTGCACCGGAAACTGAATGAAGGCGAACGCCTCGCCGGCGGTGGTGCCGGTGAGGGCGCGCAGCAGATCGTTGGCCCAGCGGTTCAGCAGGCGCCGGCGCAGCCGTCCGGGGAGCGCCCGCCAGGGCAGCAGCCACAGCAGGGCCAGGGTGCTCCAGCCATGCTGGGTGCCGGCGCCCAGCCGGCTGATGGCGAAGCGCAGGGCGTCCTGGCACTCCTCCGGGGACAGGTTCTGGGCACGGCACACGCGCAGATGCAGCCCGTGCAGGTTGCTCAGGTCCCGCACCCAGAGGCCGCGCTCCAGGCTGGCGTCCAGCACCAGCTGGGTGTCCGGGCCGCAGGGCAGGTAGTCGGCGAGCAGGGCGCGCAACGCCGGGTCGGCCACCTCGTGGGGACGGCCGATGTAGAGCAGGGCGCGGGAAAAGCGCGCGCCGGTGAGCACTTTCAGGCGCCGGTCCAGGGGGCTGTCGCCGTCCACCAGCAGCACGTCGCAGGGCTGTAGCTGGGCGCGCTGGCTTTCCAGATCACCGAGCGGCCACTCGCCTTTGTCGGGCTGCCGCTGGAGCCGCTCGCACAACCATTGGTAAAGCCGTTGGGAATTCATGGGGCGATCCTACAGCAGCGCCAGGGCGCGTTCCATGACCGAATAGTCAGTATGGAAGTGCGGTGACAGCCGCACGCCGCCACCGCGCTCCGCGCACACCACGCCGCCGGCCTGCAGCCGGGCACGGGTGTCCGCCGGCGCCTCGTCCTTCAGGCGGAAGGTGACGATGCCGGCGCGGCGGGACGGGTCCGCCGGGCTCAGCAGCTCGGCGCCGCGCGCCGCCAGGGTGTCGTACAGCCAGGTCACCCGTTCCCGCAGCGCCGCTTGCACGGTGTCCATGCCCAGTTCCTGGAACAGCGACAGGGAAGCGTCCAGGGCATGGGTGGCGAGCATGTTGGGGCTGCCGCATTCGAAACGGGTGGCGCCCTCGGCCACCCGCCAGTCCTTGCGGGTGTAGTCGCCGGCGGCCTCGATCATGTGCCAGCCGTACTGGTGCACGGTGAGCTGTTCGCGGGCCGCCGGGCGGGCGTAAAACAGCGCCAGGCCTTCCGGCCCGAGCATCCATTTGTGGCCGTCGGCGACCACGAAATCCGCGCAGCAGGCGGCGGCGTCGAAGGCCACCGCCCCCAGACTTTGAATGGCGTCCACGCAGAACAGCACGCCGCGCTCCCGGCAGGCGCGGCCGATGGGCGCCAGATCCAGACGGATGCCGCCGCCGTACTGCACCGACGACAGCGACACCAGCCGGGTGCCTTCGCCGATGGCGTCGATCACCCGCTGCTCGGCGCCTTCGCCGCTCACGTCCACTTCCACTACGTCCACGCCCCGGTCCGCCAGGGCCTGCCAGGGAATCCGGTTGGATGGGAATTCCTGGTCGCTGATCACCACCCGGTCGCCGGGGCGCCAGTCCAAGCCCTCGGCGATCACCGACAGGCCCTCGGAGGTGTTCTTGAGCAGCGCCACGTCCGCCGGGTCGGCGTTGATCAACCAGCCCAGGCGCTCGCGCAGGCGCGCTTCCACCGCCAGCCATTGGGGATAATCCCGGGCGCCGAGATGGATGTTCTGGTCGGCGAAGGCGACGACCGCGTCGCGGGTACGGCGCGGCCATGGGGCCACCGCCGCGTGGTTGAGATAGAGCACGTCGTCGCGCAGGGGAAATTCCGCTTTGAGATCGACCATGGGAGGCTCCTTGAGTATGATCCAGCCCGAATGGGGAGCGGCTCGGCGGCCGTCTCCGGGGGATTGTAGCGAGCCGGGCGGGGGCGTGCAGCGTCCCGGCTTGTGGTAGGGTAAACGCAGTCGCCACGAGGGCGGCGGATTGAGGAGAAGTCGATGGGTGATCTGGAAAAAGCGACGCGCAAGGCGCGGGAATTCCGCCAACGCGAGCAGGAAATCCTCGACGCCGCCCTGGCGCTGTTTCTGGAGCAGGGGGAAGACCGGGTCACGGTGGAAATGATCGCCGACCGGGTCGGTATCGGCAAAGGCACCATCTACAAGCATTTCGAAACCAAGAACGAAATTTACCTGCTGCTGATGCTGCGCTACGAGGAGGATCTGGCCGAGGTCTTCGACAGCATTTCCGACAGCAGCGACAAGGAAGCCCTGGCCCGGGAATACTTCCGCTTCCGCATCGGCGACCCGGCCCGCTACCAGCTGTTCGACCGGCTCGAGAACAAGGTGATCAAGGATCACGCCGTGCCCGACCTGGTGGACAAGCTGCACCGTCTGCGCGAAGCCAATTTTTCCCAGCTCACGCACATCGTCGAGGCGCGTATCCAGGAAGGGTCCCTGGAGGACGTGCCGCCCATGTACCACATCTGCGCCGCCTGGGCGCTGGCCCACGGTGCCGTGGCCTTGATGCAGTCGCCGTTCTATCAGCGACTGATCGACGACAAGCCGGATTTCCTCGACTTCCTGGTGGAAATCGGTATCCGCATGGGCAACAAGGGCCAGCGCGGCAAATAATCCGAACGGAAGGAGCCCATGAGCAAAGCCGAGGAATTACTGGCGCTGCTGGAAAAAGCCGAGCAGGACGAACAGGGCCTGCCGCCGGTGCACAAATGGAACCCGGAGCGCCACGACGACATCGACATGCGCATCGCCCGGGACGGCACCTGGTACTACCAGGGCTCGCCCATCGAACGCCATCGCATGGTGAAGCTGTTCTCCACCATCCTGCTGCGCGAGGGCGACGACTACTTTCTGATCACGCCGGTGGAGAAGCTGCGCATCCAGGTGGACGACGTGCCCTTCGTGGCCACCGGGGTGGAGCGGGTCGGCGGTGACGGCCCGGACAAACTGGTATTCACCACCAACGTGGACGGCCATGTGGTGGCCGGCGAAAAACACCCGCTGCGGGTGGAGACCGACCCGGACAGCGGTGAGCCGTCTCCCTATGTGCACGTGCGCGACAACCTGGAAGCCCTGATCGCCCGCAATGTTTTCTACCAACTGGTGGACTGGGCGCGCCAGGAAGAGCGCGACGGCGCCACCGTTCTGGTGGTCTCCTCCGGCGGCGTGGATTTCGAGCTGGGCCGCCTGTAGGGCCTACTTCACGGCCAGCACGGTCAGCAGCAACACCAGCAGCACCACGCTGATACCCCGCCACAAACGAATCCGCGCCTCCGGATCGCCGCCGGCGGCCCGGGGCACCGGGCCCGGCCGGCGCAGCGCCGCGCGCAGTTCCGCCACGTCATGGAAACGGTCCTCCGGGCGCGCCGACAGGGCCCGGGCCAGGGCCCGCTCCACCCCTTCGGGCACGAACGGATTGAGCCGGGTCATGGGCGGCAGCGGCCGGCCGGCGGCGCGCCGGTAATGGCCCCGCCAGGGCAGGATGCCGGTGAGCATTTCATGGATCACCGCCGCCGCCGCGAACTGATCCGCCCGTTCCGAGGGCGCCTCGCCCCGCGCCCGCTCCGGCGCCGTGTAGGGCCGCGTGCCCTGGGGGTGGGTGGAACCGGGCCGGTCGCCGCCGCGGGGGTGGGCGTTGCCCAGGTCGATCAGTTTCACCACGCCGTGGCGGTCCACCATCAGATTGTCCGGCTTCAAATCGTCGTGGAGCACATCGGCGCGGTGCAGGGCGCGCAGCCCGTTGAGCAACTGATCGGCCAGATACAGCCGTTCCTCCACCGGCGCGTCCGGGTGCTCCCGGGCCCATTGGTCCAGGGTCACGCCGTCGATGTACTCCAGGTAGAGGTACTGGCAGCTGGGCGGCCGGGGTGGCGTCAGCGGGCGCGGGAAATGGGGCCCGCGCAAGCGCGCCAGCAGCCAGCCCTCCAGGGCGAAACGCTGCAGCGCCTCGGCGTCGTCCTCCAGGTTCACCGACGGCGCCTTGATCACCCCGGTCCGGCCGTCGCCATCGCGCACCCGGTAAAGCTGGCTGCGCGGGCTGGCGTGCAGTTCCCGCTCCACGGTGAGGCCGTCCAGTTCCATGCCCGGGCGCAGCGGTGGCGGCAGCGGTCGTTCGTCCAGGGCGGCGCGGCGATCATTCAGGTCCGCCGACCCCGGGCTGTCCACGCACAGCAGCTGGCAGCTCAGGTTGTCTCGGGCGCCCAGGCGCCGGCCCGCTTCGATCAACCGCTCGGCCAGCAGGGCGGGGGCCTCCGGGCCAACCATGCCCTGCGCCAGCTCCTCCGTGGCGAGGGCGTCGTGGAGCCCGTCGCTGGTGAGCAGGAAGCGGTCGCCGGCGAGCAGCCCGGTGCTCACGTAGTCCACCTCCAGGCGCGGGTCAGCGCCCATGGCCCGGGTCAGCACCCGGGTGCCGCCCAGGGGCCGCTGGTGGTCCCGGGTCAGGCATTCCAGGCGACCCTCGCGCAGCCGCCAGATGCGCGAATCGCCCACCTGGAACAGATGGGCGCGGCCGCCGCGCAGCACCAGCACGGAGAGCGTGCACAGATGGGCGTCGCCGGCCCGGGTCTGGCGGTACAACCAGCGGTTGAGGGCTTCCAGCACCCGCTGGGCGGATCGTGGCACGCTCCACAGCGAGGGCGTGGCGTAGTAGTCGTTGAGAAAGCCGAGCACGCAGGACTCCGCCGCCTCGCGGCCGGCGGCGGCGCTGGACAGACCATCCGCCAGGGCCGCCGCCACGCCCTTGGTGCGCAGCGCCGCCGGGTCGTCGCCGGGCACCCGCAGGGCCACGGCGTCGGCGTTGTGCGGGCGGGGGCCGGCGTGGCTGGCCTGGCCGGCGCGCACGCGCAGGGCGGTCATCAGCCCACCTCGATAAGCTGCACGCGGCCCTGGTCGTCCACCTCGGCGATGTGGCCGTGGGGTTCCTCCAGGAAGCGCACCGCCAGCAGGGTCACCAGGGCGGCGCCGGCGATCACCAGAAAGAAGGTGCTGGCGTCCACGAAGGTGAGCACGGTGAGAAACAGTACCGCCCCGGCGTTGCCGTAGGCGCCCACCATGCCGGCGATCTGGCCGGTGAGGCGACGCTTGATCAGCGGCACGGTGGCGAACACCGCGCCTTCCCCGGCCTGCACGAAGAACGAGCAGCCCATGGTGGCCAGCACGGCGAGAACCAGCGGCCAGCCTTCGTTGACCCGGCTGAGCACGAAGTAGCCCACCACCAGGCCGGCGATCAGCAGCGCCAGCGCCTTCTTGCGGCCGAAGCGGTCGGACAGCCAGCCGCCGCCGGGTCGCGCCACCAGGTTCATGAACGCGTATCCGGCGGCGAGCAGGCCGGCGGTCACCGGCTCCAGGCCGAAGGTGTCGGTGAAGAACAGCGGCAGCATGGACACCACCGCTAGCTCCGAGCCGAAGGTAACCATGTAGGCCAGATCCAGGATCGCCACCTGCTTGAAGGCGTAACGGTCCCGTTCCGCCACGCCCTCGGCGAGCCGCTCCCGGTTCACCCGCCAGGCCTGCCACAGTTGCGCCAGCGCCAGCGCCAGCACCACCGTGCCCATGGCCAGTTGGGCGCCGGCGCCGAACAGGTTCAGGTTGCCTGGGCCGAGACGCCACAGGATCACCAGCAGGGCCCCGTAGAGCGGCACGCTCATGGCCAGGTAGAAAATCAGGTCGCGGCGGCTGGTCACCTCCAGGGCGCCGGTGCGCTTGGGCTTGAAGTAGGCGCTGCCCTTGGGGGTATCCCGGGCGCGCCACAAAAACACCAGGCCGTAGAGCAGGGCGACCAGGCCGGTGCTGGCGATGGCCCAGCGCCAGCCGTCGTCGCCGCCGAACAGCACCGCCACCGTGGGCAGGCTCATGGACGCCGCCGCCGAACCGAAGTTGCCCCAGCCGCCGTACATGCCCTCCGCCAGGCCCACTTCCCGGGCCGGGAACCATTCGCCGATCAGACGGATGCCGACCACGAAGCCGGCGCCCACGAAACCCAGCGCCAGCCGGGTGATCGCCAGTTGCTGGTAGGTTTGCGCGAAGGCGAACAGCCAGCACGGCACCGCCGCCAGGATCAGCAGCACGCCGAACACCCGGCGCGGGCCGAAGCGGTCCACCAGGGAACCGATCACCACCCGGGCGGGGATGGTCAGCGCCACGTTGAGAATCAGCAGCGCCTTGACCTGCTCGTCGGTGAGCGAAAACGCCTCGCGGATGGTGCTCATCATCGGGGCGTGGGCGAACCACACCATGAAGGTGATGAAGAAGGCCAGCCAGGACAGATGCAAAAGCCGGATGCGTGATTGTGAAAAAGCCAATGGATTCAAACCGGTCGAACTCATGGTTGCTCCCCTGCGTGTGAATACCTGGGGCGAACCGGCAGCAAGGCCCGTGCCATGGCGCCAGATGCTTGAAAACCTTGAAGAAATGTCCGTGCCGGGGGCGCCTTGGCCGGTTCCGGTGCGCGATCGGGGTTCAAAATGTGCCCGTTTGGAGTGCACGAAAACGTGCCTTCAAGTTGTGCACTCTTGCCCGACGAGGAGGCAGGCGGCCGCGTTGAATGCCCGCTCAAGGAGGGCCTTAGTTCAATAAAAACAAGGGTTTGTGGGTCTGGTATGCCCCTTGCTTGTAAGGCGGAGAACGATTCGCGACAGGGGTGCAACCCATGAACGAGCAAAAGGTTCTGCTGATTGGCCACGGCATGGTGGGCCAGCGTTTTCTGGAAGCCTTGACGGCCCGGGACACCGGGCGCCGTTATCGGATCACGGTATTGGGCGAGGAACCGCGCCCGGCCTACGACCGGGTGGGGCTGACCCGCTACTTCGCCGACCGGGACGCGGCGGCCCTGTCCCTGCTGCCGGATGGTTTCCTGGAGGAGCACGGCATCGAGCTGAAGCTGGGCACCCGCGCCGAGCACATCGACCGCCAGGCGCGCACCGTGCGCACCGACAGCGGCGAAACCCTGCACTACGACAAGCTGGTGCTGGCCACCGGCTCCTACCCGTTCGTGCCGCCCATCGACGGCAACGACCGGGACCACTGTTTCGTCTATCGCACCATCGAGGATCTGGACGCCATCATCGCCGGCGGCGAGGGCGCCCGGGTGGGCGCCGTGGTGGGCGGCGGTCTGCTCGGCCTGGAGGCGGCCAAGGCGCTCCACGATCTGGGACTGGAAACCCATGTGGTGGAGTTCGCGCCGCGCCTGATGGCGGTGCAGGTGGACGACGCCGGCGGCGGCCTGCTGCGCGACAAGATCCAGGATCTGGGCGTCACCGTGCACACCGGCACCGGCACCCGGGCCATCGTCGATGGCCAGGACCACCGCCACCGCATGGACTTCGGCGATGACCGCCACCTGGAAACCGACCTGATCGTGTTTTCCGCCGGCATTCGGCCCCAGGACACCCTGGCCCGGGAGTGCGGTCTGAGCCTGGGCGAGCGCGGTGGCGTGATGATCGACGACCACTGCCTGACCAGCGACCCGGACATCTACGCCATCGGCGAGGTGGCCCTGTGGGACAACCGGGTGTTCGGCCTGGTGGCGCCGGGCTACCAGATGGCCGAGGCCGCCGCCGCCCATCTGGACGGCGACCGGGAAGCCGCCTTCCGGGGCGCCGACATGAGCACCAAGCTGAAGCTCATGGGCGTGGACGTGGCCTCCATCGGCGATGCCCACGGCGCCACCCCCGGTGCCCGCAGCACGGTGTTCATGGACCAGGCCGCCGGCGTCTACAAGAAGGCGGTGGTCAGCGAATGTGGCAAGAAACTGCTGGGCGCGGTGCTGGTGGGCGACGCCGCCGATTACGGCACCCTGCTGCAGCTGTGCCTCAATGATATGGATCTGCCCGGCGACGCCGCCGCCCTGGTGGCCCCGGCCGCCGGCGAGGCGCCGGCCCTGGGCGCCGATGCCCTGCCGGACACGGCGCAGATCTGCTCGTGCAACAACGTTTCCAAGGGCGACCTATGCGCCGCCATCGACGCCGGCTGCCACAGTGTCGGCGAGCTCAAGGCGGAAACCCGCGCCTCCGCCACCTGCGGCGGGTGCGCGGCTCTGGTCAAGCAGGTGCTGGACACGGAACTGGAGAAGCGCGGCGTGGCGGTCAACAACCACGTCTGCGAACACTTCGCTCATTCCCGCCAGGAGCTTTACCACCTGGTGCGGGTGGACGGCATCCGCACCTTCGAGGAACTGTTGGCGCGCCACGGCAGCGGCCATGGCTGTGATGTCTGCAAGCCCACGGTGGCCTCGATTTTGGCGTCCTGCTGGAACGAGCACGTACTCGACCCGGCCCTGGCCGGCCTGCAGGACACCAATGACTACTTCATGGCCAACATGCAGCGCGACGGCACCTATTCCGTGGTGCCCCGGGTGCCCGGTGGCGAGATCACCCCGGACAAGCTGATCGTGATCGGTGAGGTGGCGCGCAAGTACGACCTCTATACCAAGATTACCGGCGGCCAGCGGGTGGACCTGTTCGGCGCCCGGGTGGACCAGTTGCCAGCGATCTGGCGGGAATTGATCGACGCCGGTTTCGAATCCGGCCACGCCTATGGCAAGGCCATGCGCACGGTGAAGTCCTGCGTCGGCTCCACCTGGTGCCGCTATGGCGTGCAGGACTCGGTGGCCATGTCGATCCGCCTGGAGGAGCGTTACCGGGGGCTGCGCGGCCCGCACAAGATCAAGATGGCGGTGAGCGGCTGCACCCGGGAATGCGCCGAGGCGCAAAGCAAGGACGTGGGCGTGATCGCCACCGAGAAGGGCTGGAACCTGTACGTGTGCGGCAACGGCGGCATGCGCCCGCGCCACGCGGAGCTGTTCGCCGCGGACCTGGACGACGACCAGCTGATCCGCGCCATCGACCGCTTCCTGATGTTCTACATCCGCACCGCCGACCGCCTGCAGCGCACCGCCGCCTGGCGGGAAAACCTGGAAGGCGGCCTGGATTACCTCAAGGCGGTGATCCTGGAGGACAGCCTGGGCCTGGGCGAGGAGCTGGACGCGCAGATGGCGCACATCGTCGAAACCTACCAGTGCGAGTGGCGCGCCACCCTGGCGGACCCGGAAAAGCTCAAGCGTTTCCGCCACTTCGTCAACGACGAAGGCGACGACGACCTGGTCTATGTGCGCGAGCGCGAGCAGCGCCGCCCGGCCTATCCCCACGAACGCATCCCGGTGCTGGAGGACGCATGATGAACGAGCAATGGCGGGCGGTGTGCCGCCTGGACGACATCGAGCCGGAAACCGGCGTCGGCGTGCGCCTGCCGGACCACCGCCAGGCGGCCCTGTTCCGCACCCGGGATGACCGCCTGTTCGCCCTGGACAACCACGACCCCTTCAGCCACGCCAATGTGTTGGCCCGGGGCCTGCTGGGGTCGCTGCAGGGGCGGCGGGTGGTGGCCTCGCCAATCTACAAACAGCATTTCTGCCTGGACACCGGCCAGTGCCTGGAAGACGAGGGCGTGCGACTGAGCGTTTACCCGGTGCGGGTGTCGCAAGGCCAGGTGGAACTTCTGGTCGAGCCTTCGCCATGACGGCCAGGCGCCTGGTGGTGGTGGGCAACGGCATGGCCGCCCGCCGTCTGCTCGAGGAACTGCTGGCCCGGGCACCGCGCCGCTACCGGATCACCGTGGTGGGCGACGAGCCCGGCGCCGGCTACAACCGCGTCATGCTGTCGCCGCTGCTGGCCGGCGCCACCGGCGAGGACGCCATCGTCACCCATCCGGCGGCCTGGTACCGGCGCCACGGCATCCGCCTGATCAGCGGCACCCCGGTGACCGCCATCGACCGGCGTCGTCGCCAGGTGCGCACCGGCGCCGGGCATCGGCTCGCCTACGACCGCCTGGTGCTGGCCACCGGCGCGGCACCGCGGCGGCTGGCGCTGCCCGGCGCCGACCTGGATGGCGTGCTCAGCTTCCGGGACCTGGCGGACACCCGCCGGCTGCAGGGGCTCGCCCCCCGCGCCCTGGTGGTGGTGGGCGGCGGTTTCCTGGGGCTGGAAGCCGCCGAGGCGTTGCTGCGCCGGGGCCACCGGGTGACCCTGGTGCACGGCCACGGCCATCCCCTTAACCAGCAACTCGATGCCTCCGCCGGCGCCCGCCTGCGCGCGGACCTGGAGGCCCGGGGGCTGCGCTTCGTGCTGAACCACCGGCCGGCGGCCCTGGAAAGCGACGGCCGGGGCGCGGTGACGGCGGTGCGGCTGGACGACGGCCGGCGCTTGCCGGCGGACGCGGTGATCCAGGCGGTGGGCATCGAACCCCGGGTGGCGCTGGCGCGCCAGTGCGGCCTGGCCCTGGGCCGCCACGGGGTGCGCGTGGACGACACCCTGCAAACCTTCGATCCGCGTGTCTACGCGGTGGGGGAGTGCGTGGAACACCGTGGCCGCACCTTCGGCCTGGTGGCGCCGCTCTACCACCAGGCGCGGGTGTGCGCCGGCCACCTGGCGGAGCAGGGCCTGGAGCGCTATCACTTCGAGGGCGCCGCCACCCGCCTCAAGATCGGCGGCATCGATCTGCTGTCCGCCGGCGATTTCCTGGGCGGCGAGGGCGATCAGGTGATCACCCTGGACGATCCGGCGGGAGGCTACCGGCGTCTGGTGCTGCGCGACCACCGCCTGGTGGGGCTGGTGCTGTACGGCGACGTGGCCGACGGCCCCTTCTACGAAACCCTGTGGCGGGAGGGGCGGGACCTGTCCGCCCTGCGCCTCAAGCTGCCGTTCGGCGAGGCGGCCTGCGCGCCGTCGCGACCGGCCGCCGCCGAGGAGGCCGCCGCATGAATCCGG
This sequence comes from Alloalcanivorax profundimaris, assembly GCF_015265435.1. GTDB lineage: Bacteria > Pseudomonadota > Gammaproteobacteria > Pseudomonadales > Alcanivoracaceae > Alloalcanivorax > Alloalcanivorax profundimaris. The sequence continues at coordinate 180,859 of NZ_JABJWH010000005.1, forward strand.
GCGCCCAACCGATCACGAAAACCACCTGCCCCTACTGCGGGGTGGGCTGCGGCATGCTCACCGATGGTGCCCGTCTGCGTGGCGACGGCGATCACCCGGCCAACGCCGGGCGGCTGTGCGTCAAGGGCAGCAGCGTGCTGGACACCCTGGGCGAACAGGGCCGGCTGCTACATCCGCGCATCGGCGACCGGCGGGTGAGCTGGGACCGGGCCCTGGACGAAGTGGCCGGCCGCTTCCGCCGCGTGATCGAGGACCACGGCCCCGAGGCGGTGGCCTTCTACGTCTCCGGCCAGTTGCTCACCGAGGACTACTACGTCGCCAATAAGCTGATGAAGGGGTTCCTGGGCGGCGCCAACATCGACACCAATTCCCGGCTGTGCATGAGCAGCGCGGTGGCCGCCCACAAGCGCGCCTTTGGCGAGGACGTGGTGCCCGGCTGCTATCAGGACCTGGAGCTGGCGGACTTGGTGGTGCTTACCGGCTCCAACACCGCCTGGGCCCACCCCATCGTGTACCAGCGGCTGGCCGCCGCCAAGAAGCGCCGGCCGGCCATGAAGGTGGTGGTGATCGACCCGCGCCGCACCGCCACCTGCGACCTGGCGGACCTGCATCTGGCGATCCGGCCCGGCCAGGACGTGGCCCTGTTCAATGGCCTGCTGCGCTGGCTGCATGATCACGACGCCCTGGACCGGGACTACATCGACGCCCATACCCGGGATTTCCAGGCCGCCCTGGACGCCGCCGGGGACCAACCGTTGGCGGGCCTGGCGCGGCGGCTGGGGCTGCCGGCGGCGGACCTGGACACTTTCTATCAATGGTTCGCGCGGACGCCGCGCACCGTGACCCTGTTTTCCCAGGGCATCAACCAGGCCCGCAACGGCACCGACCAGGGCAACGCCATCATCAACGCCCACCTGGGCACCGGCCGGGTAGGGCGGCCCGGCGCCGGGCCCTTCTCGATCACGGGCCAGCCCAACGCCATGGGCGGCCGGGAAGTGGGCGGCCTGGCCAACCAGCTGGCGGTGCATCTGGATCTGGAGGACGCCGCCCACCGGGCGGCGGTGGCGGATTTCTGGGACGCCCCGGCCCTGCCCGCCGAACCCGGGCTGATGGCGGTGGACCTGTTCCAGGCGGTGGCGGACGGGCGCGTCAAGGCGATCTGGATTCTCGCCACCAACCCGGTGGATTCCATGCCGGAGGCGGACCGGGTGCGCGCCGCCCTGGAGGCCTGCGACACCGTGGTGGTGTCCGACTGCATGGCCGACACCGACACCCTGGCCTGCGCCGACATCGCCCTGCCGGCCCTGGGCTGGGGGGAGAAGGACGGCACCGTGACCAACTCGGAGCGCTGCATCAGTCGCCAGCCCGCCTTCCTGCCGGCGCCCGGCGAGGCGCGCCCGGACTGGTGGGCGCTGTGCCGGGTGGCGGAGCGGCTCGGGTACGGCGCCGCCTTCGACTACGCCGGCCCGGCGGACATCTTCCGCGAATACGCGTCCATGACCGGCCTGGCCCGTCGCTTCGGCAAGCAACTGGACCTGAGCGCCGCCGGCGACCTGTCCGATCACCAGTACCAACGCTGGGCGCCACGGGCCTGGCCTTTGGACGGTGGCGCGCGCTGCTTTGGCGACGGCCGTTTCAGTACCGCCGACGGCCGCGCCCGGTTCGTCGCCTGCGCGCCGCCGCCGGCGCCGGACACCAACCACCGCCGGCCCCTGCTGCTGAACAGCGGCCGCCTGCGTGATCAGTGGCACACCATGACCCGCACCGGCCGGGCACCGGCGTTGTTCAGCCACCGGGACGAACCCTTCGTGGACATGCATCCGCGCCGGGCCGCCCGGGAAGGGCTGGAGGAGGGCGGTTTCGCGCGGGTGCGCGGCGACGTCGGCGAGGCCCTGGCGCGGGTGCGCCTGGACCGGGGGCTGGGCGAGGACCAACTGTTCATGCCCATGCACTGGAGCGATTGTTTCAGTGGCCGCGCCCGGGTGGATGCCCTGGTGCCGGCGCACACCGATCCGGTGTCCGGCCAGCCGGCCTTCAAGCACACCCCGGTGGCCGTGGCGCCCTGGCGACCGGCGTGGCACGGCGTGATGCTGGGCGCCGGCGCGCCGCCGGCGGTGGACTATTGGGCGCGGATTCCCCTGGACCGGGAGATGGCCCTGGACCGTTATGTACTGGCGGGGGGCGCCCCGGTGGAGCCGGCGCGGTTCCAGGATTGGCTGCCGGCGGCGGCGCAGTGGCTGACCCTGGATGATCCCGCCGCCGGTCACTACCGCCGTGCCGGACTGGACGGCGAGGGCCGGCTGGTGGCCTGGCTGGCCCTGGCACCGACGCCACCGGCGGTGGACGTTGACTGGCTGGCCGGGGCCTTCCGGGAGCCGCTGGACGTCGCCGGCCGGGCACGGCTGCTGCTCGGCGACGGCGGTCAGGGGGGCGCCGATCGCGGCGCGGTGATCTGCACCTGCTACCAGGTGCGCGAGGCCACCTTGCGCGAGGCGGTGGCCGGGGGCGCCGACAGTGTCGCCGCCCTGGGCCGCTGTTGCCGGGCGGGCACCAATTGCGGCTCCTGCATTCCCGAGCTCAAGGCGTTTCTGGCCTAGAGGGCGTCTCGCCGGGTTTCGGCAGCCCGGTGCCGCACTGCTTGCAGTAGCGCGCGTCCGGGTCGTGGTCGTGGCGATGGCAGCCGGGGCACTCGCGCTCGTAGCGGCGCACCATGTGCGCCTTGGACATCTCGGCGCTGACGATGCCGGTGGGCACGGCGATGATGGCGTAGCCGGTGATCATCGCCATGGAGGCCACCGCCTGGCCAAACGGGGTCTGCGGGGAAATGTCGCCGTAGCCCACCGTGGTGATGGTGACGATGGCCCAGTAGATACTGCGCGGAATGCTGGTGAAGCCGTTGGCGGGCCCTTCCACCACGTACATCAGGCTGCCGAAGATGATGATCACCACGGTCACCGCGAACATGAACACGCCGATCTTGCGGCGGGTGCGCACCAGGGTGCTGCCGAGCTGGTTGGCCTCGTCCATGAGCTGCGCCAGCTTGAGCACCCGGAACACCCGCAGCACCCGCAGGGCGCGAATGGTGAGCAGGTAGTTGGCGCCCGGGAACAGCAGGCTCAGGTAGGTGGGGATCACCGATACCAGATCCACCACGCCGTAAAAACTGCGCGCGTAGCGCACGGGCCGGTCGCTGACCCACAGGCGGATCACGTACTCAAAGGTGAACAGCAGGGTGAAGAACCACTCCGCCGCGTACAGAATGACGCCGTATTCCTGGTGGATGGACTGCACGCTGTCCAGCATCACGGCGATCACGCTGGCGATGATGGCGATGATCAGCAACTGATCGAAATAGCGCCCGGCCGGCGTGTCGGTGCCGAAAATAATGTGGCGCCAGCGGTCGCGCAATGAGGCGGAGTCGAGGCTCATAACCCTCCTTACCGGGCCGCCCGCGGGCGGCGGTTCGTCGTGGAGTCGTCGGGGTCCGGCTATTGTGTCTTGTTCGGCCCCGCCTGACCACTTAGGGTTCGGCGCCATAGAAGAAAGAACAAACGCGTCCACGGGGGATTCATGACACGCTTGAAGGCGTTGTTCATCGCCTTGTACCCGGTTGCCGCCCTGCTCATCTGCCTGCACGCCCTGGGCCGCTGGTGGCCCGACGGCCACTGGCTGTGGCTGGGGGTGGTGCTGGTCAACGCGCCGATCCTGGCGCTGCTCGCCTGGCTGCTCGGGCGCGGCCCGGCACGCACCAGCCCGCATCTGCCCGCCGTGACCCTGTGCGCCTGGCTGGGCGCCGCCGTGACCCTGCTCGGCACCCTGGCCCTGGGCGACCCGCGCCCGCTGGCCTGGTTGTACACGGCGCTGGGCCTGCTCGGGATGTGCGCCTACCTGTTCTGGTACAGCCCCATGCAGCGTGACCCGGCGCGCGGCCCCCAGCCGGGGCGGCTGCTGCCGCCGCTCAGTTTCCGTGACTTGCGGGGGCGGCTGCGCAGCAGCGGTGATCTGCACGGCCGGCCGGCGGTGTTGCTGTTCTTTCGCGGTAACTGGTGCCCGATCTGCATGGCCCAGGTGCGTGAGCTGGCCCGCCGCCGGCCCCAGCTGGAACGGCGCGGCGCGCGCATCGTGCTGATCAGCGCCCAGCCCGGCAAGCGCACCGAGCGGCTGGCCCGGCGCCTGGGGCTGGAGCTGGAATGGTGGCTGGACGACGACCTGCGTGCCGCCGCCGCCCTGGACATCCTGGACCGGGGCGGCACCCCCCTGGGCCTGGAACTGTTCGGCTACGGCCCGGACACGGTGTTGCCCACGGTGCTGATCACCGACGCCCGGGGCGAGATCCGCTATGTGGACCTGGCCGACAACTACCGCGTGCGGCCGGAGCCGTCGGTGTTCCTGCGCGTGCTGGACAACATGACCCCGGTGCCTCGCTAGGGGTTTTGAACCAACGTCCCAAAAAACGCCCTCCCGGTAAACAAAGGTGTCCGGCCCGGGCCGCGCGCTAACCGTACGATTACCCCCGCTACGCTTCCTTACACAGCCGCAACGGCCTGTGTCTACATCGCGCGAACGCTTCCCTCCCATAGTCGGGAAATACCGAGAATCACTAAAATAAAGGGAGGGGTAGACCTTGGATATCAAACTCAAGCCTTTGCTCGGCGGCGGCCTGTTGGCGCTGATGCTCACCGCCTGTGGTGGCGGTGGCGGCGGTGGCGGGGGCAGCGACGGCGCCAACACGCCCACCCCGTCCACCCGCGAACTGCCCCAGGAAATGGCGGCGGTGGTGGACCAGACCAATGAATTCACCAACGAGTTCTGCCCGGACACCACCAACGGCCAGGCGCCCGGCGCCGAACTGGACCCGGCGGCCTGCTTGCGGGAAGCCGAGGACGGCGAGGGTGGCGGCGTGCCCGGCCTGGACGGCGTGGTGGCGCGTTTCTGCCCGGTGGCGGCGCAATCCTTCGACCCCGCCGGCCTGTTCGATCCGGCGGCCTTCGAAGCGGCCTTCGCCGACCCGCAGGGCTTCATCACCGACGGCCCGCTCAGCTTCCCGGTGGCCTGTCTGCAGGAATCCGCCACCAACCTGGGCGATATCCAGGAACTGGTGGGCGGCGACAACCCGCTCACCGATCAATTGTGCCCGCAGGCAGCGGCGGCGGATGAGTTCGACCCGGCCACCTGTTTCTCCGAAGTGGCCGGCTCCCTGGGTGGCGACGGCCTGCCCAGTCTGCCCGGCGGCGGTGGCGACGGCTCGCCCATCGGCGGCGCCGAGCAGATCTGCCCGGAGGCGTCCCAGAGCGAGATGGGCCCGGAAATGGCGATCAACTGCCTGAGCGAGACCACCCGGGTGTACATCACCATCATGGACATGATCACCAACCCCAATCCGGTCACCGGCGCGGTGTGTCCGGTGGAGGACAGCACCGGCCGGGTGGACCCGGTGGTGTGCTTCGAGGAAGCGCTGTCCGGCGGCGGCATGCCATCCCTGCCGGGCCTGGGCGATTTGCCGGGCCTGCCCGGTCTGCCCGGTCTGCCCGGCGGTGGCGACGGCGGTGACACCCCGGAGCTGCCCAGTGAATTCACCGACGCCCTGTCCGCCATCTGCCCGGACACCCTGGAAGGCGAAATCGGCCCGACCACCCCGGTGGACTGCCTCACCGAAGCCGGCGGCAACCTGGGAGGCCTGACCGACCTGCTCGGCGGCCTGGGTGGCGGTAACCCGCTTACCGACGCCCTGTGCCCGGTGGCGTCCGGCGGCGACTCCCTGGATCCGGCGGCCTGCTTCAGCGAAGCCCTGGCCAATCTGCCCTCCGGCGGGGGCGGCGGCGAGCCGCAGATTCCCGGCACCGGCATGTTGCTTGAGCAGATCTGTCCGAGCGCGGCGGCCGGCGAGTTGGGCCCGACCACCCCGATCGAGTGTCTGTCCGAACTGGGCAGCGGCTTCGGCGGCCTGGAAGACCTGCTCAGCGCCCTGGGCGGCGAGGGCGGCAACCCGCTCACCGGCCAGCTCTGCCCGGCGGCCTCCGAAGGCGGCCAACCGGACCCGGCGGCCTGCTTCATGGAGGCCCTGGAAGGCCTGCCCGGCGCCTTGCCGCTGCCCGGTGGCGACGGCGGCGGCACGCCGGAGATTCCCGGTGCCGACCAGCTGCTCGGCCAGATTTGCCCGGCCACCGCCGACGGCGAGATCGGCCCCACCACGCCGGTGGATTGCCTCACCGAGGCCGGTGGCAACCTGGATGGCCTGCAGGACCTGCTGGGCGGCCTGGGCGGCAGCAACCCGCTCACCGACGCCCTGTGCCCGGCGGCGTCCGGCGCCGATCAGCTGGACCCGGCGGCCTGCCTCACCGAGGCCCTGGGCAATCTGCCCGGCGCGCCGGGCGGTGACGGCGGGGTGCCGGAGATTCCCGGCCTCGGCGACGGTTTAAGCCAGATTTGCCCGAACGCCAGCGCGGGCGAGGCGGGTCCGACCACGCCGCTGGAATGCCTGATGGAAGCCGGCGGCAACTTTGGCCAGTTGGAGGACCTGCTGGGTGGCCTGGGCGGTGGCAACCCGCTTACCGATGCCCTGTGCCCGGTGGCTTCCGGCGCCGACTCCCTGGATCCGGCGGCCTGTTTCACCGAGGCCCTGGGCAATCTGCCCGGCGCGCCGGGCGGTGACGGCGGGGTGCCGGAGATCCCCGGCCTCGGCGATGGGCTGAGCCAGATCTGCCCGACCACGGTGGAAGCCGGCGTGGGCCCGACCACGCCCATCGACTGCCTGGTGGAGGCGGGCGGCAATCTGGAGCAGTTGCAGGATCTGCTGGGCGGCGGCCTGGGCGGTGGTGACGAGGGCGGCGACCCGATCACCAGCCAGCTGTGTCCGGAGGCGGGGGCCGGTGGTCTGAGTCCGACCCTGCCGTTCGAGTGTTTGTTGGAGGCGGGCGGCAGCCTGCCGGATTTGCTCACCGGTCTGCTTGGGGGGCTGGCGCCCTGATCGTCTGACCGGCTTTCAGTCCAGTCCGAAAAAGCCCCGGTTCCCGCCGGGGCTTTTTTCGTTGCGGTGCTTGCGGTGTGCCCTCCAGCGGGGACGCGACCGGGGGGAGGAGGATCAGCGGCCGCGGCGGGGCAGGGTGTCGCGCACCTTGTCGGCCAGGTCGCGGACCGCTTGCTCGGTGGTGTCCCAGCCGATGCAGCCGTCGGTCACCGACACGCCGTACTCCAGATCCTCCAGGTTGGCGGGGATCTTCTGATTGCCCTGCTTGAGGTGGGATTCCACCATCAGCCCGACGATGGAGGTGTTGCCCTCCAGGATCTGGTTGCCGATGTTTTCCATCACCAGGGGCTGCAGGCTGGGGTCCTTGTTGGAGTTGGCGTGGGAGCAGTCGACCATGATGTTGGTGGACACGCCGGCCTTGTCCAGGGCGGTTTCCGCCAGGGCCACGGACACCGAATCGTAGTTCGGCTTGCCGCCGCCGCCGCGCAGTACCACGTGGCCGTACTGGTTGCCCTTGGTGGTGGTCAGGGCGACGCGGCCGTCCGGGTCGATGCCCAGGAAACGGTGCGGGTGACGCACGCTGAGCATGGCGTTGACCGCCACGTCCAGGCTGCCGTCGGTGCCGTTCTTGAAGCCCACCGGGCCGGACAGGCCGGAGGACATTTCCCGGTGGGTCTGGGATTCGGTGGTGCGCGCGCCGATCGCCGACCAGGAGATCAGGTCCTGGATGTACTGCGGCGTGGTCGGGTCGAGCGCCTCGGTGGCCGCCGGCAGGCCCAGTTCGGCCACGTCGAGCAGCAGCTTGCGGGCGATGTGCAGGCCGTCCGCCACCTTGAAGGAGTCGTTCATGTAGGGGTCGTTGATGAGCCCTTTCCAGCCCACCGTGGTGCGCGGCTTCTCGAAGTAGACGCGCAGCACCAGAAACAGGGCGTCGTCCACGTCGGCGGCCAGTTTCTTGAGCCGCTCGGCGTATTCCAGCGCCGCCTTGGGGTCGTGGATGGAGCAGGGGCCGATCACCACGAACAGGCGCGGGTCCTTGCGGTCGAGGATGTCGCGGATTTGCTGGCGACCTTGCAGCACGGTGTTCAGCGCGCCGTCGCTCAGCGGCAATTCTTCCTTGAGGGCCCGGGGGGTGACCAGCACCTCCTGGGACTCGATGTTGATGTCGTCTACCTGTATCTGACTCATGATCTGGCTGCTTGTTGGTGGTGATGGCCGGAAGACCCGCAGTCTAGCGGAATACCATTAAGGTTTCAGCCTATGGCGCCGATAACGTGAATGCATTTTTTTGCTTTATTCACTAGGACTGTCATGAAACCTTTCTCTTTTAATGGTCTGCGTTTGCAGGCCAAGATTCTGTTGCTCTCACTGCTGCCAATGGTGGTGGCGGTGCTGGTATTGACGCTGTGGTCCGCGGTGGAACGGACCCGCGCCACCGATCACAGCCTTGAGCAGCAGCGTCAGGCGATGATCGGGATGCGCGAGCAGGGTATGCGCAATGCCACCGAAGTGGCCCGCTCGGCGATCCGCCCCTTGCTGAGCATGGATGACCAGGCGCAAGCGAAGCGCCGCGCCAAGGAGATGCTGCTCGGCATGAAATTCGGCGCGGACGGTTACCTGTTCGCCTATGACTTCCAGGGCAATAAAGTCGCCAACGCCAACAACCCCAACGATAACTCCTGGGATCAGCAGGACGCGGACGGCCAGTACCTGGTCCGCGACATGGTCCATATCGCCCAGGATCAGGGCGATGGCCCCTATCAGTACAAGTGGCTGCACCCCGGCACCGGCGAGGTGGAGACCAAATACGGCTATGTGGTCGCGGTACCGGAATGGGACTGGGTCATCGGCACCGGTGTCTACATCACCGACATCGACGAGGACATGGCCGCCATCGAAGCCGCCGCGCGGGCGGACCAGCGCCACTCGCTGATGGTCACCGCCCTGGCCGGCGGCGGCCTGCTGGTGGTCGTCGGCGTGCTGGCCACCTGGCTGGTCCGCCGGGTGGTCAAGCCGATCCGCGACACCGCCGGGGCCATGGAGGACATCGCCCGGGGCAAGGGCGATCTGACCCGCCGCCTGGCGGTTACCGGCAATGACGAGGTGGGCGAGCTGGCGCGCCAGTTCAATGCCTTCGTGTCGCGCATGCAGGACGCTCTGCGCGAGGTGCGCGACACCACCGGCTCGGTGAACGGCGCCGCCGACGAGATCGCCTCGGGCAGCGAGGAACTGGCCACCCGCACCGAGCAGTCCGCGGCCAGCCTGCAGGAAACCTCCGCGTCCATGGAGGAGATCACCGCCACCGTGGACCACACCGCCGACTCCGCCGAGCGCGCCAGCACCATGGTGGGCAGCGCCGCCCGGGTCGCCGGGGAGGGCGGCCGCGCCATGCAGGAGGTGGAAACCACCATGGCCGCCATCGACGAATCGGCGGCGCGCATCGCCGAGATCATCGGCCTGATCGACGGCATCGCCTTCCAGACCAACATCCTGGCCTTGAACGCTTCCGTTGAGGCGGCCCGGGCCGGCGAGCATGGCCGAGGCTTCGCGGTGGTGGCCCAGGAGGTGCGCAATCTGGCCGGGCGCAGCGGCGAGGCTTCCGCCGAAATCCGTGCCCTGATCGATACCTCGGTGACCCGCACCCGGCAGGGCTCGGAACTGGTGCGCCGGGCCGGCGCCACCATGAAGGAAATCGTCGACAGCGTGACGCCGGTGAGCGAGCTGATCGCCGACATCAGTACCGGCGCCCGGGAACAGAGCCGGGGCATCGGCCAGGTCAACACGGCGGTGGCGGAAATGGACGCCATGACCCAGCGCAACGCGGCCATGGTGCAGCAGACCTCGGCCTCGGCGGCGGAAATGCGCCGCCACGCCGAGCGCCTGGATACGCTGATCAAATCCTTCGTGCTGTAATCAGCCGCCGGCCAGCAGTTCCTCCACGTAGTCCGGCACCCGCTCGGAGGCCGGGCCGTGGCGGTGCTCGGCGAAGGCGGTGGCCTGCTCCGAGGGCTCCAGGTTGAGCTCCACGGTGTGGGCGCCGTGGGCGCGGGCCTCGGCCACGAAGCCCGCCGCCGGGTAGACGTTGCCGCTGGTGCCGATGCTGATGAAGCGTTCGCAGCCGGCCAGGGCGTCGAAAATGCGGTCCATCTCCAGGGGCATTTCCCCGAACCACACCACGTGCGGACGCAGGCACCCGGCCGCGCCGCACACCTGGCATTCCAGATCCGCGGCCAGGTCCGCCTCCACCGGCACCAGGGTGTCGGTGCTTTGGCAGCGGGCCTTGAGCAGCTCGCCGTGCATGTGAATGACGTTGCGGCTGCCGGCCCGTTCATGCAGGTTGTCCACGTTCTGGGTGATCACCAGCACCTCGCCGGGCCGCTCCCGCTCCAGCCGCGCCAGGGCCTGGTGGGCGGCGTTGGGGCGGATCGCCGGGTCGCGCAGTTGTTCGCGGCGGCGGTTATAGAATGCCTGCACGCCGTGGGGATCACGCTGGAACGCCTCCGGCGTGGCCACGTCCTCGATGCGGTGGTTTTCCCACAGGCCGCCGGCGTCGCGGAAGGTGTTGATGCCGGATTCCGCCGAGATTCCGGCGCCGGTAAGTATTACAATCTTTTCCTGCATGGTTCGCCGTCTCCGGTTTACCGTGGAACGTTCGCGGAGTCTTAATGGATACGATTATCGCACGGCAGGAAGTCCTGTCATTACCCGCCCGGGGGTCCGTCAATCTGCTGCATTTTCACCAGGGCATGGTGCTCCTGGTGGGCGCCGACGCCGTGGCCCTGTACCGCGACCGGCGCGCGGTGGAGGACCCCCTGGCCAACGGCCTGGTGGGCTACCAGCCGATCCCGGACGCGCTTTGTCCGCTGTACCTGGAGCCGGATGGCTACGTGGCGGAGCAAAGCTCCGGCTACATCGGCCTCAACTCCGGCGCGGTGCTGTTCGTGCGCCCGGACGGCGTGGCCCTCTACGCGTCCGGCGAGGACGCCCTGCGCAACCGGGATTGCCACTGGGTGATTCCGTTTCCGCCCCTCAACGCCTGACACCCAGCCTGCGATTGGAGACAAGCATGGCCGAAGAAAGTACCCGACTGCGTTTGCGTCAGCTCACCCTGGAGGATTACCCGGCGCTGGCGCGGCTGATGGACCAGGTCTACCACGACATCGGCGGTGCCTGGCCGGAGGAAACCATCGCCACCCTGATCCGTCTGTTTCCGGAGGGCCAGCTGGCCATCGAGGACAACGGCAATCTGGTGGCCACGGCCCTGACCGTGAAGGTGAGCTACGACCGCTTCTCCAACCCGCACCGCTACGAGGACCTGATCACCGACGACAAGGTGCGCTCGCACAGCCGCAAGGGTGATGCCCTGTACGGCCTGGACGTGTTCGTCGATCCGGAGTACCGGGGCTACCGGCTGGGCCGGCGTCTCTACGAGGCGCGCAAGGAACTGTGCCGGGAAGAAAACCTGCGCGCCATCCTGGCCGGCGGCCGGTTGCCCGGCTACAAGGATTACGCCGACAACATGAGCGTCACCCAGTACATCGAGGAGGTGGAATCCCGGGCCATCTACGACCCGATTCTCACCTTCCAGTTGTCCAACGGCTTTGACGTCAAGCGCCTGCTGGTCAAGTACCTGCCCGAGGACGAAAGCTCGCGGGGCTACGCCACCCTGCTGGAGTGGGACAACATCCTCTACCAGCCCGACGACGACGGCGACTGGCCGCGCCGCTCGGTGGTGCGCCTGGGCGTGGTGCAGCGGCGCATGCGCGCGGCCCGTTCGGTGGAGGACCTGCTCGGCCAGGTGGAGTTCTTCGTCGATTCGCTGTCCGATTACCGCGCCGATTTCGCGGTGCTGCCGGAGTTCTTCAGCGCGCCGCTGATGGGGCTCAAGCCGGACCTCAACTCGGTGGAGGCGGTACGTTATCTGGCCAGCTTCACCGAGGAGATCCGCGACGCCATGGCGGACATGGCGGTGAGCTACAACATCAACATCATCGGCGGCTCCATGCCGCTGGAAGAGGACGGCCGCATCTACAACGTGGCCTACCTGATGCGCCGCGACGGCTCCGTGGAGCAGCAGAAGAAAATCCACATCACCCCCCACGAACGCAAGGACTGGGCGATCCAGGGCGGCGATGATCTGCGCATCTTCGACACCGACGCCGGCCGCATCGGCATTCTGATCTGCTACGACGTGGAGTTTCCGGAGCTGGGCCGGCTGCTCGGCGAGCAGGGCATGGAAATTCTGTTCGTGCCGTTCTGGACCGACACCAAGAACGGTTACCTGCGGGTGCGCCACTGCGCCCAGGCCCGGGCCATCGAGAACGAATGCTACGTGGCGATCTCCGGCAGCGTCGGCAACCTGCCGCGGGTCGACAACGTGGACATCCAGTACGCCCAGTCCTCGGTGTTTTCACCCAGTGATTTCTACTTCCCCCACGATGCCATCATCAGTGAGTCCCAGCCCAACACCGAGATGCTGCTGTTCGCCGACATCGACCTGGAAAAGCTCAAGCTGCTGCACAGCGAGGGCTCGGTGACCAACATCCGCGATCGCCGCAAGGATCTTTACAGCCTGGTGTGGAAAGGCCAGCAGGCGCTCGATTCGGAAACCTAGACCGCGGTCAGCGCCGCTCGCGGAACGCCTGGGTGATCTGCCCGGCCAGGGCCTCGGCGGCGGGGGAGGGCGCCTCGCCGCGCACCAGGGCCACCCGGTAGTCGCCCAGGGCCGGCAGGCCGCTCTCGGCGCCGAGAATACGCAGGGGCGGGCGCACCAGGCTGCGCGGAAAGGCCGCCACCGCCAGATCGGCGATCATCGCCGCTTCCTGGCCGGCGCAGTGCTCACTGCTGTAGGCCAGCCGGTAGCCGATGCCGGCCCGGTCCAGCGCCGCCAGGGCCATGGCCCGCCAGGCGCAGCCGGCGTTGGCCACCGACAACGGCAGCGGCGAGCGCCGCGCCGCCACGCCGCCCTCGCGGCCCGCCCACACCAGCGGCTCGGTGTGCACCACCTCGCCGAGCCCCGGCGCCAGGTCGTCGTTGCCCTCGGTGATCAACACCATGTCCAGCCGTTCCTCCGCCATGCGCCGCACCAGCTCGCCGCTGCGCCCGGCCAGCACCTCCACCTGCACCGCCGGATGGGAACGCGCGAAGCGGCTCAGCACCTGGGGCAGGATGCGCGTGCCCACGTCGTCCGGGGTGCCCACCCGCACGGTGCCTTCCACCGACGGCGCCAGAAACCGCGACACCGCCTCCTGGTTCAGCTTGAGCAGCCGCCGGCCGTAGCCAAGCAGGGTCTCGCCCTCCGGCGTCAGGCGCACCTGGCGGGCCTCGCGCACGAACAGCGGGTGGCCCAGGGTCTCCTCCAGGCGTTTGATCTGCATGCTCAGCGCCGATGGCGTACGGAACACCTGCTTGGCGGCGCGGGTGAAACTGCCGCTTTCGGCGATGGCCACGAAACTGCGCAGCACCTCGGTATCGAGCAGCGGCGGGGCGGCCGGTTCCGGTCGGGGGGCGGTCATGGGCGGCTCCGGATTGCTTTCAGAAAAACTGAACGGTCAATGTAGAACTTTTCGTTGGATTGAACAAGGCGCCGACGCCACCCTGCGGTCATCCGATACCGAAAACCGCAGGAGGTGAACCATGCCGCGCTTCGATTGCGACCGTCCCAAACCGATCCCCCGGCGCCCGCCGGAACCGCCGTTCCCGATGCCCGCCATGCCGCCCCTGGGCCTGATCCACGCCCTGGAAACGCGGCTGCGCGCCTGGCTGAAACGCCGCCGCCTGCGCCGTCTGCTGGACTACGACGACCGCCGGCTCCGTGACCTGGGCTTCCACCGCGAGGATCTGCTCTGGGCTCTGCGTTTACCCCTCAGCCATGACCCCATCCAGGCCTTGCGCCACCGCCAAGAAGCCAGCACAGGCGATTAACCGCCAATGCCATACTTCGAAGCCGCGCGGGACGCTACCTCGTAGCGTCTTGTCGTAGTCCCCCTTCCGGGACCCTGTTTGACAGGATGTCAAACCGGGAGTCTCCAGGGATGGATTCACGACGTTCCCGGAAGGGGGACTACGACAAGACGCGGCCCGGATGGAGGGAACCTTCCGCCGCGTTTTCCCCTTCCGGGCGGGCATAAAAAAAGCGCCCCGAAGGGCGCTTTCTTGTTCCGCGAGGGACCCGCTTACATGTTCGGGTAATTGGGCCCGCCGGTGCCTTCCGGCGCCACCCAGTTGATGTTCTGGGTCGGGTCCTTGATGTCGCAGGTCTTGCAGTGGACGCAGTTCTGGGCATTGATCTGGAACCGCTTGTCACCGCTTTCCTCGTCGGTCACCACCTCGTACACGCCCGCCGGGCAGTAACGCTGCGCGGGTTCGTTGTACTTGGGCAGGTTGTACTCGATGGGAATGCTGGGATCCTTGAGCTGCAGATGGCAGGGCTGATCCTCTTCGTGGTTGGTGTTGGACAGGAACACCGAATCCAGCTTGTTGAAGGTCAGCTTGCCGTCCGGCTTCGGATAATCGATCTTCTTGCACTGATCCGCCGGCTTCAGGGTGTCGTGATCCGGCGTGGTATCGCGCATGGTGAACGGCAGCTTGCCGTTGAAGATGTTCAGATCGACGAACGCGAAGGCGGAACCCAGCAGGTTGCCGAACTTGTGCTGGGCGGGGCCGAAGTTGCGCTGCTGATGCAGTTCCTCGTACACCCAGCTGTTCTCGAAGGTGGCTTTGTACTCGCTCAGTTCGTCGCTGGCGCGGCCGTCGGCGATCGCCTTGGCGATGGTCTCGGCGGCCATCATGCCGGACTTCATGGCGGTGTGGTTGCCCTTGATCTTGGCGAAGTTCAGGGTGCCGGCGTCGCAGCCCACCAGAATACCGCCGGGGAAGGTCATCTTCGGCAGCGACTGCAGGCCGCCCTTGGCGATGGCCCGGGCGCCGTAGCTGACGCGCTTGCCGCCTTCCAGGTACTTTTTGACTTCCGGATGGGTCTTCCAGCGTTGCATCTCGTCGAACGGCGAGACGTGCGGGTTGGAGTAGGCCAGGTCGGTGATCAGCCCCAGGGTCACCTGATTGTCTTCCAGGTGATAAAGGAAGGCACCGCCCGGGCTGCCGGATTCGCTCAGCGGCCAGCCGGCGCTGTGCATCACCAGACCTTTCTGGTGCTTGGACGGATCGATTTCCCACAGCTCCTTGATGCCGATGCCGTAGTGCTGCGGATCCACGCCCTCGCGCAGGTTGTATTTCTCCATCAGCTCCTTGCCCAGGTGGCCACGGCAGCCTTCGGAGAACACGGTGTATTTGGCGTGCAGCTCCATGCCCGGGTCGTAGCTGGGCTTGTGCTCGCCGTCGGCGGCGACGCCCATCTGCCCGGTGGCGATGCCTTTCACGGAGCCGTCTTCATGATAGAGAACCTCGCTGGCCGGGAAGCCCGGGAAGATCTCGATGCCCATGCCTTCCGCCTGTTCCGCCAGCCAGCGGCACAGATTGCCCAACGAAATGACATAGTTGCCTTCGTTGTGCATGGTCTTCGGCGCGAACGGGCCGGGGACCTTGCTGGCCTTGTCGGCGCCGGTGAAATAATAGATTTCGTCGGCGGTGACCGGGGCGTTGAGGGGCGCGCCTTTGTCTTTCCAGTCGGGGAACAGTTCGTTCAGCGCACGCGGCTCGAACACCGCGCCGGAAAGAATATGGGCGCCCACTTCGGAGCCCTTCTCGACGACTACCACGCTGAGTTCCTGGCCGCTTTCCTGGGCGATTTGTCCCAAACGGCAGGCAGTTGCCAAACCGGAGGGACCGGCGCCGACGATGACGACGTCGACTTCCATTGATTCGCGTTCCACAGCCTGTCTCCTAGCTTTCGGTTGCGTTACGGCCCTTATCTTGCCTTATAGGGGCCGGCCGGGACCTCCACGCCGCGCTGCCGAGGGCCGGCCGGGGCCGAACGGCTTGGCTTATTTAAGGACGGAGGTTCTTGGGGTGGCGCGGAGTATATAAGCATCCTCCTTGTCGCACCACTGATTGCACCATTTTCGGAATCGTCTTTCACTTCGATTCAAACGGATGTTTGGATTATCCGTCGCCAGGTGGTTGATTTTCAAGAAGATCGGCGACCGGCGGGTCATGAAAAATGAACACAATTGGCAGAGAAATCATCCGCTTACGCATTTTTGGCCTATTGACGTTCCACAGGGCAGCGTTCAAGATACCGGACCTCGCGCGGGGCCCCGTGTTCGGCGTCGTCTCGCCCTTTTCATCGTTTCCGTCCCTCCCGGGGGCCGGGTTGCCACAAGGCTCGGTGGACTTCCAGACCCTGCTTTGTCGCAGCCACCGAACGCGCCGGTGGGTGACCGCTGGCGAACGCCCGCGGACGGGAACGACTCAAGTCACCAAGTGGAAGATTCCGAGGATCCTATGAAGGTTCTTGTACCCATCAAGCGAGTCATTGACTACAACGTTAAGGTTCGCGTGAAGGCGGACAACTCCGGTGTTGATCTCGCCAATGTGAAAATGGCCATGAACCCCTTCTGCGAAATCGCCGTGGAAGAAGCCGTTCGCCTGAAGGAAAAAGGCGTGGTGTCCGAGATCGTGGCCGTGAGCATCGGTCCCAAGGCCGCCCAGGAACAACTGCGTACCGCCATGGCGCTGGGCGCGGACCGTTCCATCCTGGTGGAAACCGATGAAGAGGTGCAGCCTCTGGGCATCGCCAAGGCACTCAAGGCCATCGTCGACGACGAGAAGCCGGACCTGGTGATCCTCGGTAAACAGGCGATCGACGACGACAACAACCAGACCGGTCAGATGCTGGCCGCGCTGGCCGGCATGCCGCAAGGCACCTTCGCTTCCGAAGTGGACGTGGCCGACGGCAAGGTCAAGGTTACCCGTGAAATCGACGGTGGCCTGCAGACCGTGGAACTGAAGCTGCCGGCGGTGGTGACCACCGACCTGCGCCTCAACGAGCCGCGCTACGCTTCCCTGCCCAACATCATGAAGGCCAAGAAGAAGCCGCTGGACAACAAGACCCCGGCGGACCTGGGCGTCGACCTGACCCCGCGCGTGACCATCGAGAAGGTGGAGAATCCGCCGGAGCGTCAAGCGGGCATCATCGTGGGCTCCGTGGACGAGCTGGTTGAAAAACTGAAGAACGAAGCGAAGGTGATCTGATGAGTGTTTTAGTTTACGCCGAACACGACAATGCCGCGCTGAACAAGGCAACCCTCAGCGTCATCGCCGCCGCCAAGGAAATTGGCGGTGACATCACCGTTCTGGTGGCCGGCAAGGGCTGCGGCGCCGTGGCCGAGGAAGCCGCCAAGGCCGAGGGTGTCGCCAAGGTGCTGTGCGCCGACAACGACGCCTACGAGCATCAACTGGCCGAGAACATCGGCGAGCTGGTGGCCGAGGTGGGCGCGGACTACGGCCACATCCTGGCCGCCGCCACCACCACCGGCAAGAACTTCGCGCCGCGCACCGCCGCGCTGCTGGACGTGGCCCAGATCTCCGAGATCTCCGACGTGGTCGACGCCGACACCTTCAAGCGTCCGATCTACGCCGGCAACGCCATCGCCACCGTGAAGTGCGCCGACGCCAAGAAAGTGATCACCGTGCGTCCCACCTCCTTTGATCCGGTGGCCGCCGAGGGTGGTTCCGCCGCCGTGGAAAGCCTGGACGTGGTGAAGAACTCCGAGCTGTCCTCCTTCGTGGGCGAGGAACTGGCCAAGTCCGACCGTCCCGAGCTGGCCAGCGCCGAGATCGTGATCTCCGGTGGCCGTGGCATGGGCAACGGCGACAACTTCGAGATCCTCTACAAGGTGGCCGACAAGCTGGGCGCCGCCGTCGGTGCCTCCCGCGCCGCCGTGGACGCTGGCTTCGTGCCCAACGACATGCAGGTGGGCCAGACCGGCAAGATCGTCGCCCCGAACCTGTACATGGCGGTGGGCATCTCCGGTGCCATCCAGCACCTGGCCGGCATGAAGGACTCCAAGGTGATCGTGGCGATCAACAAGGACGAGGAAGCCCCGATCTTCCAGGTGGCCGACTACGGTCTGGTGGCGGATCTGTTCGAAGCGGTACCGGAGCTCGACAGCAAGCTCTGAACCCGGTTCGACGTCCGACCCTGAAAAAGCCCGGCCACGCGCCGGGCTTTTTCGTTCCGGGCCTTAGCGGCTCCTACACGCCGTTCCCGGTGACGGCGTTGCCCGATGCCGTGCGCCATGGTGGCGCACAGGTCGCCCCGGGCGCCGCTTTGGCGCACGATTGCCGCCTAAAGATTTACAATTGCTGGCACGGCCTTTGCTCATACTGGAAAGGGCCCCGCAAGGTGGCGGGGCCGTGCCAGCGAGGGCGCCATGCGGTCATTATCCCTGCCGGAAGTCTCCGGCTACGACGAAATGATTCAACCGGGCGGGAAGGTCCGGGATTCCTACAAGGGTTACCACCGGTGGTTACTGGGCCAGGCCCGGGACAACCTGGTGCGCAAGCGCAAGGAAGCGGAACTGCAGTTCCACCGGGTGGGCATCACCTTCAATGTCTACGGTGAGGAGAACGGCACCGAGCGCCTGATTCCCTTCGACGCCCTGCCCAGGGTGATTCCGGCGCGGGACTGGCGGCATCTGGAAGCCGGCGCCATTCAGCGGGTGCGGGCGCTGAATCATTTCCTGCACGACATCTATCACGATCAGGCCATCGTCCGTGACGGCCGCATCCCCGCCGAGCAGATCTTCGGCAACAGCCAGTATCAGCCCTGCATGCAGGACGTGGACCTGCCCAATCAGGTGTATTCCCAGGTCAGCGGCGTGGACCTGATCCGGGACGGGGAGGGCACCTGGTACGTGCTGGAGGACAACCTGCGCACCCCGTCCGGGGTCAGCTACATGATCGAGAACCGGCGCATGATGATGCGGCTGTTCCCGGAGCTGTTCGCCCACCAGTCGGTGGCGCCGGTGGAGCACTACCCCTCGCTGCTGCTGGAAACCCTTCAGGAGGACAGCGGCGTGGCCTATCCCACCGTGGTGCTGCTCACCCCGGGGCGTTTCAACAGCGCCTATTTCGAGCACGCCTTCCTGGCCCAGCAGATGGGCATCGAGCTGGTGGAGGGCGCCGACCTGTTCGTCAAGGACGGCTTCGTCTACATGCGCACCACCGCCGGCCCCCAGCGGGTGGACGTGATCTACCGGCGCATCGACGACGACTACCTGGACCCGCTGGCGTTCCGCCCGGATTCCATGCTGGGCGTGCCCGGCCTGCTCTCGGTGTACCGCCAGGGCAACGTGGTGCTGGCCAACGCGGTGGGCACCGGGGTCGGCGACGACAAGTCCATCTATCCCTATGTGCCGGAGATGATCCGCTTCTACCTGGATGAAGAGCCGATCCTTTCCAATGTGCCTACCTGGCAGTGCCGCGACCCCAAGGCGCTGGATCATGTGCTGGCTCATCTGCCGGAGCTGGTGGTCAAGGAAGTCCACGGCGCCGGCGGTTACGGCATGCTGGTAGGGCCGGCGGCCAGCCAGGCGGAGATCGCCGCCTTCCGCGACCGTCTCAAGGCGCGCCCGGACAACTACATCGCCCAGCCGACCCTGTCCCTGTCCACCTGCCCGATCTTCGTGGACGAGGGCATCGCGCCGCGCCACATCGACCTGCGCCCCTTCGTGCTCAGCGGCAAGGAAAGCCGCCTGGTGCCCGGTGGACTCACCCGGGTGGCGATGAACGCCGGCTCCCTGGTGGTGAATTCCTCCCAGGGCGGCGGTACCAAGGACACCTGGGTGCTGGAGGACGGATCATGCTAAGCCGCACCGCCGCCGATCTGTACTGGCTGTCGCGCTATTTCGAGCGCGCCGAGAACACCGCCCGCATGCTGGACGTGGCTTGGAACCTGTCGCTGATCCCGTTTGCCGTGAATGCCCGAGAGGAAATCGCCGCGCCCCTGGTGATTTCCGGCAGCGGCGCGCTCTATGAACAGTGCCATGGCGAGGTTCGTATCGACCGGGTGTTGCACTTCTTCACCCTGGATGAGAACAACCCAGGCAGCATTTTTCATTGCCTGCGCGACGCCCGGGAGAACGCCCACGCGGTGCGCGGCAAGATCACCGCGGAAATGTGGGAAAGCGTCAACAGCACCTGGCTGGAGCTGCGCGAGATCCGCGAGTTGGGGGTGGACGGCTACGGCGTCAGCGAATTCTTCGACTGGGTGAAAAACCGCTCGCACCTGTTCCGGGGCGCCACCTACGGCACCAGCATGCGTAACGATGCCTTCCGCTTCCTGCGTCTTGGCACCTTCATCGAGCGCGCCGACAACACCGCGCGAATTCTCGACGTTCGCCATCTCAGCGGTGCCCCCGCCGGGGACACGGCGGTGGACTTCTACCGCTGGCACGCCCTGTTGAGGTCGGTGGGTGCCTACGAGGCCTACCGGGAAATCCACAGCGAAACCATCAACGCCGAGCGCGTCGCCGAGCTGCTGATCCTGCGGCCGGAAGTGCCCCGGTCGCTGCGTTCCTGCGTGCAGCAACTGTGCGAGCTGCTGCCCGCCATCGAGGGCGACGCCGGCCAGACCGCCAAGCGGCTGGCGGCGGTGCAGTTCGCCCGCCTGCAGTACGGCGACCTGGGGCACATCGTGGACACCGGCCTGCACGAATACCTGACCGACTTTCTGCGCCGCATCAACGAACTGGCGGACACCATCCGCGAGGAATACCTGGAGGTGGTATGAAACTGTCCATCCGGCACCGCACCGAGTACCGCTATTCCGAGCGGGTCCGCCACAGCACCCAGTACCTGCGGCTGACGCCGCGCCCGTCCCGGCGCCAGCGCATCCTCGACTGGCATCTGGATCTGCCGGAACGGGCCGAGCGGGCCTCCGACGGCTTCGACAACATCCTGCACGTGCTGACCCTGGATCAACCCCACCAGGGTATCGAGCTCACCGCCCGGGGCCAGGTGGAAATCACCGACGAGGACAGCGAGGACGACGACGACCGCCTGTCGCCGCTGGTGTTCGCTCGGGTGTCGCCGCTCACCGGCGCCGACCCGGCGCTCATCGACCTGGCGGAATCCCACCTTAGCACGCCGGTGCTGGAGCGCCTGGAACGGCTCAGTGAGCGCATCCTCGCGGACATGCCGTTCACCCCCGGCGCCACCGACGTGGCCAGCGACGCGATCAGCGCCTACCAGGGCGGGCGCGGCGTGTGCCAGGACCACACCCATGTGTTTCTCGCCTGCTGCCGGGTGCAGGGGATTCCGGCCCGCTACGTAAGCGGCTATCTTTACAGCGACGATTCCGAACATGTGGCCAGCCACGCCTGGGCCGAGGTCTGGCAGGACGGCGGCTGGCACACCTTCGACGTCACCAACCAGACCCGCCGTCCGCGTCATCACCTGAAGCTGGCGGTGGGCCTCGACTATCTCGATGCCTGCCCGGTGCGGGGCGTTCGCTATGGCGGCGGCGTGGAATCGCTCAAGGCGGTGGCACGGGTACGCCAATCCGGCGCTGACCACCAGTAAGGCGGGTGGAACGGAGTACAGCATGACTTATTGCGTGGCCCTGGCCCTCAAGGACGGCCTGGTGTTCGCCGCGGATTCCCGCACCAACGCCGGCGTCGATCAGATCGCCACCTACCGCAAGCTGCACAAGTTCGTGATTCCCGGCGAGCGCGTCATCGTCTTGATGACCGCCGGCAACCTGGCCACCACCCAGAGCGTACTGAGCCTGATGCGCATGCGGCTCAACAGCGACCAGCCCAACCTGTTTGGCGCCGCCTCGCTGTACGATGTGGCCAGCATTGTCGGCGCCACCGGCCGCGAGGTGGTGGCCCGGGACAGCGGCCAGGGGCAGGGCGGCGTGGATTTCGGCAGCAGCTTCATCGTCGGCGGCCAGATTCAGGGCGAGCCGCCACGGCTGTTCCTGGTCTACCCGGAAGGCAACTTCATCGAGTGCACCGCCGACACGCCGTACTTCCAGATCGGCGAAACCAAGTACGGCAAACCGATCCTGGACCGGGTGATCGACTACGACACCCCCCTGGACGACGGCATCAAATGCGCCCTGATCAGCATCGATTCCACCATCCGCTCCAACCTGTCCGTGGGCCTGCCCCTGGACGTGCTGCGCTACCCCCGCGACAGCTTCAGCGACCAGGCCCACTTCAACGTGGACGAACACCACGAAGGCTTCCGCCAGCTCGGCGAAGCCTGGTCCCAGGGCCTCCGCGACGTCTTCCAGCGCATCCCCGACCTGACCTGGGAGTGAGCCCGCCGCCCGGGCGGCGACAGGGCGATGGGCCGCATCAACGAGCCCGCGAGGCCGAATCCGGCCTCCGTTTTCATCGGTTAACTTCTGATCAATTTGTTCGGTGGAATTTTCCGGCCTCGTTTTGTTCTTTTTAATCAATGAGATACATTTAGAGTGTTCCCCACGGGCGTGGGGATGAACCGGGCTTGTCAGCGCCACCAGCGGGCGGCTGAGTGTGTTCCCCACGGGCGTGGGGATGAACCGGGTTCACCGTTTGCCGGTGATTGGGGGTCCAGGTGTTCCCCACGGGCGTGGGGATGAACCGCCCGCTCAGGACGGGCATGGAATCCACCGGGAGTGTTCCCCACGGGCGTGGGGATGAACCGGGCCTCAGCGCAGATTCCAGGGCCGCGATACGCGTGTTCCCCACGGGCGTGGGGATGAACCGTGATCGCTGCGGTGGCGCTGCTGCTGCGCACTGTGTTCCCCACGGGCGTGGGGATGAACCGGCCATTGCCGCAGTGCGCCTGGTCACCCTGAAGTGTTCCCCACGGGCGTGGGGATGAACCGTAATCACGTCGTTGTCCGGGTCCAGACTGGCAGTGTTCCCCACGGGCGTGGGGATGAACCGGCGCCTTGGATTTATCCGCACCGCATCGGGAAGTGTTCCCCACGGGCGTGGGGATGAACCGCTCCGCCATTTCCTGTTCCGGACTCACCTGCCGTGTTCCCCACGGGCGTGGGGATGAACCGAAAGCCGAACGCCTGGTCGTGGACATTGAACAGTGTTCCCCACGGGCGTGGGGATGAACCGCGGCCGGCTACACCGAGGACCTGGGCGGCCTGGTGTTCCCCACGGGCGTGGGGATGAACCGTACCGGCAGGCGTACTGCTCGGACTGGCTGCTGTGTTCCCCACAGGTGTGGGGATAAACCGTAGGCCGCCCATTCCGTCAGCTCACGGGCGGCGTGTTCCCCACAGGCGTGGGGAGATAAGCGAGGTTGCCGATTTGCCGCGCGTGCGGTGGTATCGGTTTCAACCCCGGGTTGCTCTGATTTGGAAGCGATAGTATATTCCATGATATATATCATGCCCTGGAGGTGCTTCATGACCGATACAGCAAAGGTATTCATGAGTGGGCGGAGCCAGGCAGTGCGGCTGCCGGCCGCGTATCGCTTCACTGAAAAAGAGGTTTTTATCCGCCGGGACCCGGTAACCGGGGACATCGTGCTGAGCCCGCGTCCGGAGAACTGGGCGGGCTTCCTCGAAGCGCAGGCCCGGACCGAGGTGCCGGATGACTTTCTGACACCGGATGACCGTGCCGCTCGCGATGCGCATCGCGACCCTCTTGAGGGCATGGATCGTGGCTAGATTCATGCTGGACACGAACACGGTGAGCCATTTGCTGCGAGGTCAGCCCGCCGTCGTCGCGGCCGTCACGGCTACTTCAATTGGTGAGCTCTGCATCTCGGCCGTCACCGAGGGAGAGTTGCGATTCGGGCTTGCACGTCGACCTGGCGCCACACGTCTGGCGGCTCTGGTTCGTGAGTTCTTGGCCCGGGTGTCCGTTGAGCCTTGGGATTCCGATGTGGCGCAACGATACGGTACGCTGCGGGCCGACAACCAGGCCCTCGGTGTATCACTGTCCGACCTGGATATGATGATCGCGGGGCATGCCTATTCGCTCGGCCTGGTGTTGGTGACGTCGGACAAGGCATTCAGACACATTCGGGGTCTTGAAGTCGAAGATTGGGCCGAAAGGTAAGCTTTATTCATGCGGACCTGGCAAGCCAGGGTGAACCCCGGCATGTCGTACTCCTGATCGCTGCAATCATATAAAAAGCTTGCCTCCATGCGGGTTGTCGAGCATGAGCCCCCTTTCCCGCGGATCCATACGATGCCGCCGCCCCTCAACCTGAAAGCGTGATACGCCAGCCCTGGCACCGCTGGAACCGGCTGGTCGCGTATCTACTTGCCCTCTATCAGGAGGCTAGGATAGGGCACTATTGCCCTGTCGGTTTTTTGATCGATTCGGTTGGTGGAAAATTGGAGCCTTAATTTATTCTTTTGAATCAATGGGATACATTTAGAGTGTTCCCCACAGGCGTGGGGATGAACCGCGGATCCAGTACAACGAGGGCGAACCGTACCTGTGTTCCCCACAGGCGTGGGGATGAACCGTATGGCCACGTCGTTGATGAATCCGGCGAGGAGTGTTCCCCACAGGCGTGGGGATGAACCGCAGCGCCGTGATCTGCCCGTCTGGCCCACGAAGTGTTCCCCACAGGCGTGGGGATGAACCGCGGCACCGACCGGAATTTTGGCTCGTTGAACCGTGTTCCCCACAGGCGTGGGGATGAACCCGGTCACTTTCAGGAAAACAAGCCGGTCTACCGGTGTTCCCCACAGGCGTGGGGATGAACCGGACATGGATTTGGGCCACCGCTGGCTGACCACGTGTTCCCCACAGGCGTGGGGATGAACCGAGCCGTCCGGAAGGTGGGTCACGTAAATCTGCGTGTTCCCCACAGGCGTGGGGATGAACCGATCCAGGTCGAGAGCTATCCGGCCCAGGGTCTGTGTTCCCCACAGGCGTGGGGATGAACCGGCCAGCTCGGGGCAGGCGCCGCGGCTTCGGTAGTGTTCCCCACAGGCGTGGGGATGAACCGGAGAACAACAATGCCGCAGTACATCGTTAATAGTGTTCCCCACAGGCGTGGGGATGAACCGGAACTCACCTGGGATGAACAGGCCACCTGGGGGTGTTCCCCACAGGCGTGGGGATGAACCGCGTGGGTCGAGGACCAGGTGAGCCAGTGGGCCGTGTTCCCCACAGGCGTGGGGATGAACCGGATCTGGCCGACCACATCGACCAGCAGCGCGAGTGTTCCCCACAGGCGTGGGGATGAACCGGGCAGCCGCGCGAGGGGGATTACTCGCGCACAGTGTTCCCCACAGGCGTGGGGATGAACCGCTGATGAAAGCGCGCCGGAGCCTGGACCAGAAGTGTTCCCCACAGGCGTGGGGATGAACCGGGCTCCCCGAGCACGTCCGCGAGGCGATGAAGGTGTTCCCCACAGGCGTGGGGATGAACCGAGTCAGGGGCCGCAATCCCGCCGGAAGAAATGCGTGTTCCCCACAGGCGTGGGGATGAACCGGAGGCCCCTTCAATCTCTGCGGCGGCGCCCCGGTGTTCCCCACAGGCGTGGGGATGAACCGTAGATCACGGCGACGATCGCCAGGGCGGCGACGTGTTCCCCACAGGCGTGGGGATGAACCAGATGCGGCGGACCTGCTGGAAGCCTACGACCAGTGTTCCCCACAGGCGTGGGGATGAACCGGCACCCCAGGGATAGCTGGGTGCAGTAGATCCGTGTTCCCCACGGGTGTGGGGATGAACCGGGTGAGGGCGACGCGCCGGACTGGAAACTGATGTGTTCCCCACGGGTGTGGGGATGAACCGCAGGACATGGAGGCCGAGCTGGGACTGGCCGCGTGTTCCCCACGGGTGTGGGGATGAACCGGGCAGCATGGTGCGCTCGGCGCGCTCCATCAGGTGTTCCCCACGGGTGTGGGGATGAACCGCTGGGCGCGGATTACGCCCGGGCCGGCAACGGGTGTTCCCCACAGGCGTGGGGATAAATTGGCGCGCATGCCAGGAAAGGGCGGTAACCGCCGCCGGGACTAAGCCGGCATGACGCCACAGTCAATTTTTCCCATTGTGATCCGCATCACGGATGCGCTAGATTGTGGCTTTGGCGGCGAGGCTTGGGGCAACGCCGCCAATCGCTCCACATTATGGGCCGAAGAGCCCAGACACAAAAAACCTCACCGTCGGATGGAACGGTTAAAAGAGGCGAAAGGGATTTGTCATGGGGACGCACGCTACTGAGTGGCCTTCCTGTTTTTATTATTGGGGTAAAGCACGGCCTGTTTCCGACGACGGTGCGGCGTACCACCTGTTACCGTTCCACAGCCTGGACGTGGCGGCCGTTGGCTGGCATTTGCTGGCACCGGAGCGCCCTTTGGCCAGGCTGTTAGGGCGTCGTCTCTCTCTTCCTCCGGCTCTATTGCGCCCTTTGTTGGTGTTCTTTCTCGGGTTGCACGATCTGGGAAAGTTCGCTCGTGCTTTCCAGGGGCTGGTGCCCATGCCGTCGCTGGTTGCACCGCTGACGTCCTGCCAGTATACCGAGCGTCACGACCGTCTGGGTGCCTTGCTGTGGTCGGAGGTCGGCATACGCTGGCTACGGGACGGTACCCTGGGATTTCCCGCGCAATCCTTTAACGGTGATCAACGCGCCGCGCTTGGTAACTCCTTGGGTGTTTTGACCAGCGTGGTGTTTGGTCATCACGGCAAACCCGTGGCGAGGGACGGCCTGCGAATCCAGTCGTTTTTTGGCGCCGACCAGCACACGGACGATGTCGAGGCGGCCGGTGCTTTTGTCGCCGAATGGTCGGCGCTCATGGACGTGCAATGGCCGGTTGAGCAACTGACCTCACCGCAATGGTCGACATCGTTACGCGGGTTGAGCTGGACCCTGGCCGGCTGGGCGGTATTGAGTGATTGGCTCGGCTCCAATCAGACTTACTTCGAATACGACGACCAGCCGGCTCCGTTGCAGGACTACTGGCCGGCGGCGCTTGAGAAAGCGGAGAAAGCCCTTCAGGGCACCGGTTTCGGGCACGCTCTTGAACCCCGGCCTTACGGTGGCCTGGCGGCGTGGTTCGGCGGTGTGCCGGTGACGCCCACACCGCTGCAAAAAGCAGTGGAGGAGGTGGAGCTGTCGGCCGGGCCTCAGCTTTTTATCCTTGAGGACGTGACCGGCGCCGGCAAGACCGAAGCGGCTTGTATCCTCGCTCAACGGTTGCTTCACGCGGGGGCGGCGGAAGGGCTCTATTTCGCATTACCCACCATGGCCACTTCCAACGCCATGTATGCCCGCCTGGGCAGCCTGCACCGTCACTTCTATACGGGAGAGGGCAAGCCATCCTTTGTCCTGGCCCATGGCGCCCGTGAACTGAACGAGGATTTCGTCCGCTCGCTGGTGGGTGACCAGCCTGACGATCGGAATTATGGTGCCGACGAGGCCTCTGCGTCGGCGCAATGCAATTACTGGCTGGCGGATTCGCGGAAGAAGGCGCTACTAGCGGACGTGGCGGTGGGGACCATCGATCAGGCGTTGATGGGGGTACTGCCATTCCGGCACCAGTCGTTGCGCCTGTATGGGCTGGCGCACAAGCTGCTGATCGTCGATGAAGTCCACGCCTACGATGTCTATACCCGGTCACTGCTGGCCGCGCTGCTGGCTCACCATGCCAGGCAGGGCGGCAGCGCCATCTTGCTGACCGCGACCCTGCCCCTTGCCCAGCGCCAGGCTCTGGTGAACGCATGGCGCCAGGCGTTGAACACCGACCCGGCGTTGTTGGAAGAGATGGCCTTCCCATTGCTGACCCGGACAGGCGGCGATCCGGTGGTCCTGGAGCAGCCGGTAGCGGCGCGGCCGGAGAGCCGCCGGTCGGTGGCGGTGGATTGGCTGCAGGATGAAGAGCAGGCGGTGGCAAGCGTGCTCGACGCCGTATCCCGGGGGCTGTCCGTGGCCTGGGTGCGAAACACGGTGGATGACGCCATCCGGGCTTACCAGGTGTTGCGGGAGCGTCACCCCGAGCCGGATCGCTGCGTCCTGTTCCATAGTCGTTTCGCCATGGCCGACCGCCAGCGGATTGAGTCCCGGGTGCTGTCGGCGCTCGGCAAGCATTCCGAACCGGAAGGGCGTCGAGGTCAGGTACTCATCGCTACCCAGGTTTTTCAGGAGAGCCTGGATTGCGACGTGGATGTGATGATCAGCGATCTGGCGCCGGTGGACCTGCTGATACAGCGGGCTGGCCGGCTTCAGCGTCATTCGCGTGGCGAGCGCCCGCCGCCGCGCCTGTGGGTGCTGGCGCCGCCGTGGGATGAACGGCCTCGGGCCAGCTGGCTGCGTGATGCCTTGCCTGGTACTTCCTTCGTTTATCCGAATGTGGCGATAAGTTGGCTCACTCAGAAGGTGTTGCGGGAGCGCGGCGGCATCCATCTGCCTGATGACGCGCGGACATTGCTGGAGGGCGTCTACGGCGTGCCCGAAGACGCCCTGCCGGAAGGGCTGCGTGATGCGCACCTTCAGCAGGAAGGTGAGGACCAGGGCCGGATCTCCATGGCGCGCTACAACCTGCTGGACCTGGCGGCCGGCTACGTTGGGGATGATCAGCCCTGGCTGGACGATCACCAGGAAATCGGCACCCGACTCAGTGACGAGCCCACCGTGAACGTGGTGCTTCTGAAGAAAGACGCACGGGGCGGGATGGAACTATGGAGCCAGGGCGAGCGCCACGCCGCCATGCTCAGCCAGCTTCGCCTGCGGGAAAGTCAGGCGCGCAAGCTGCCGGAATTGGCCGGGGCGGACCTGGCCGCCTGGGAAGAGCTGCAGGGCCGGTACAAAGCACTGAAATACACCCGGCCCTGGCTGCCCGAGCCGGACGCAGCGGTGCGCTACGATCCGGCCCTTGGGTGTGTGTTGGATTGAAAAAGCCCCGCTATGGCGGGGAACGTGTAGGTCGAATTAACAGGCACTGGCCTGCCGACGGTTCATCCCCGGCAGCGAGGAAATACGACCATGGGTGTAGTATAGATCGCTGCCGCTGGAAAAATCCAGTGACCGGCCGACTTGTGATTTCTGGTTTGCCTCAGTACGATGTTTCTTAATGGTCGTGCTAAGAGGCATTGCTTGTGAACAGACTGGCTGCTCATATCGCTCGTTGGTTTGCAGATCTAGAGTCTTGGAATTACGTCACCATCGCATTCTGGACGACGCGATTCGTCTGGAAGGGTTGGCGGTATTACCGAAACAGAAAGAAGCGGAGATAACTCAGGATGAATCTTCTGGCGGATGCTTGGCTACCATTCATAACGAAGAGCGGTGAGCGGTGTTATCTATCGCCTCTTAAGATGGCCAGTGCTGATGTCGTTGATCTGGCTCTGCCGCGCGCCGACTTTCAAGGCGCCGCCTACCAATGGCTGATTGGGCTGCTGCAGACTGCCTTGCCGCCCAGGCACCACGTTGACTGGCTAGAGCGTCTGACGCCGCCGGACCAGAAAACTCTGGAAGAGGCCTTTGCCCCGTTCCTGCCTGCCTTTGAATTGGACGGCGATGGCCCCCGTTTCATGCAGGACCTGGACCCGCTGGACGACGCCAAATCGTCGCCGGTGGCCGGGCTGCTGATCGACGCGCCGGGCGCCAACGGCATCAAGAACAATACCGATTTCTTCGTCAAGCGCGGCGGCACCGAGGTGATGTGCCCGGACTGCGCAGCCATGGCCTTGTTCACCATGCAGATCAACGCGCCGTCCGGGGGCGCGGGCTACCGGGTCGGCCTGCGCGGCGGCGGCCCTCTGACCACGCTGATTCTTCCCGAGGATGGCAACGCCAGTCTTTGGCAGCGGCTGTGGCTGAACGTGATGCCGGCGTCGGTGTTCGACCGTGACGGGCAGTCCTACACCGAGCCCTCGGCGGAGGAGGGCACTCTGTTTCCCTGGATGGTTCCCACCCTGGAAAGCAAGGCCAAAAATACCGAAGTGTTCCCGGAACACATGCATCCATTGCATCCGTATTGGGCCATGCCGAGACGCTTCCGTTTGATGATCGAAGACCGCCCCTGCCGCTGCGATTTGTGTGGCCGTGAGGCAGACCGCAGCGTACGCGGGGTGAAGGCCAAGAATTATGGCGCCAACTATGCCGGGCCCTGGCTGCACCCGCTCACTCCCTATCGCACGGACCCGAAAAAACCCCAAGAGCCGCCCTTGTCCAGCAAGGGCCAGCCGGGGGGCATCGGTTACCGCAATTGGCCCTACCTGGTGCTGCCAGACCCGGCCAATACCGGAGCGCTGCCGGCGACGGTGGTCCGTGATTTCCTCGGGGCCAAGTATCAGATCAGCAAAGATGAAAGGGCCTGGGGAAAAAACGTGGAGGCTCTGCTGACGAGGCCCCGGCTTTGGGTGTTCGGTTATGACATGGACAACATGAAAGCCCGCTGTTGGTACGGCACGGAAATGCCGTTGGTGATACTGCCGGAGGCCCTCCAGGACGTCTTTCGCCAGGTGGTGCAGCATTTCTGCGAGCTGACCCGCCAAGTGGTTTGGTTCACGCGTATGCAAATTAAGAACGCCTGGTTCGAGCGCCCCGGCGATACCAAGGGCGACACTTCGTACCTGGAGGCGCAGTTATACGAGAACACCGAGGGTGCCTTCTTCCAGGCGCTAGAAAGCATCAAGGCGGTGTTGATCGAGCACGGTGAAACAGCCGACCTGAGCGGCCCCGCCGACGCCTGGTTCCGGGCCCTGCGCGCCGCCTCACTGGCACTGTTCGAAGACCAGGTGCTGACCGCCGCCCAGGAGGCGCTGAATTGGCCGCGCGTGGTGTCCGCAAGGGGCCGCCTGCTGGCTTTCCTGAGCGGGCAGGGCAAGGGCGCCAAACCGATTACGAAGTTCGCCAGCGAATACGATGTTCCTCTGACGCGCAGCGAACGCGATACCAACAAGCGGGAGGAGGCGGTATGACCGAGATGGAGCTTGAAAACCCACGGAAGAAAGACGCGCGGATAGAGCGCTGTCACGTTCTCTCCGGCCACGAAGCATGGGCGGTGCGCGACTGGTGGCAGCGGCTGACTCTGGCCCCCGAGATGCTGAAGAAACAGGGTTCCCGGCCAGGCTGGTCAAAAGGCGTGCGCGCCGAGTTGCGCCGTTGCGACCGCCCGGAAGCCGCGCTGCTCACCGAGGGCTTTCGGCATCTTTGGGACGCGTTGGATCGTGATGAAACCCGAAAGGATCAGCTCTATGTCTGGGCCGGGGTCGCCATGGTCTTGTCGGAGCTGCGCGACGAGCAGGCCGGCGTTAGCCTGGCCGCCGAAGCGGGCAAACAAAAAGGCGATACCAAAAAGCCACGCATGAGCGAACTACGTTTTCAGCAACTGATGGAATGCCATTCCTTCGAGGAACTGCTGATGCGGCTCCGGCGTGCCCTGGCGCTGGTCAACAAGGAAGGCGTCAGCGTGGTGTCCCTGGCCGACGATATTCTGCAGTGGTGGAAGGAAAACGAGAGCCCGTGGCGGCCCGAACGGCCCACGCAGGGGGTGGCGTTCCGCTGGGCCAATGACTATTTCCGGCAAGTAGCCGGCTACCGCTCGAACAACGACTGAATTTTCACTCATTATAAATAGGGATGTGCCATGACTCATTTCATTCAAATGCATCTGCTGACGTCCTACCCGCCGGCCAATCTCAACCGGGACGACCTGGGGCGCCCTAAGACGGCGATGATGGGGGGCAGGAAGCGGCTGCGGGTATCCTCGCAAAGCCTGAAGCGTACCTGGCGCACCTCCGCGCTGTTTGAGGAAGCATTGGGGGAGCATTGCGGTAAGCGCACCAAGAAAGTGGGGCTTAACGCGGCCGCGGATCTGATCGGCAAGGGCGTCGATGAAAAAAAGGCGAATCAATGGGCGCTGGAGATCGCCAAGGTGTTCGGCGATGTGGAGAAAGGCAAGCTGGAAACCAGTCAGTTGGTACACATCGGCCCCGAGGAACAGACCGCGGTGAACGCCTTGGTGGCTACGCTGGCGGGGGAAGATCGGGCGCCGGAAAAAGATGAGTTGGTGGCCTTGCGGCACCATACCAGCGCCGTGGACGTGGCCCTGTTTGGCCGCATGCTGGCCGCGTCACCGTCTTTCAATGTGGATGCGGCCTGTCAGGTGGCGCACGCCATTACCGTGCACGCCGCCGAAGTGGAGGACGACTATTTCACCGCCGTGGACGACCTGAACACCGGCGAGGAACATCGCGGTGCAGCCCATGTGGGCGACGCGGGTTTTGGCGCCGGCCTGTTTTATTCCTATGTCTGTATCGATCGTCATGCTCTTGAGGAGAATCTAAAGGGCGACCGGAACCTGGCGGATCGGGCTATTGCCGCGCTGCTGGAAGCCGCCGTACGTACCTCACCCAAAGGCAAGCAGAACAGCTTTGGCTCCCGGGCTCACGCCAGCTATGTGCTGGTGGAAGCCGGCGATCAGCAGCCTCGCTCGCTGTCGGTGTCGTTCTTGAAGCCGGTGGGCGGTGACAACCAGGCGCTGGATGCCATTCAGCGTCTTGAACGTCAGGTGAGTGCCTTTGACGGCGCCTATGGCGCCGGTGCCGATCGTCGCTTCGTGCTGTCCGCCGAGCCGGACTACCCGGGCGCGCCTGAAGGCATGACGTCCGGGGATCTCGCTTCGCTGATCGAGTTTCTGAAGGCGGATCGCTAGGGGGCGCCATGAGCGAGTATCTTGTCTTCCGCCTGTACGCGCCGCTGGCCAGTTGGGGCGAAGCGGCGGTGGGCGAAACGCGCCCGTCGGGCACTTGCCCGGGCCGCGGTGCGGTGCTTGGCCTGCTGGGCGCGGCGCTTGGTGTGCGCCGTGACGATGCGGAAGGGCAGGCGGCTTTGTTCGGTGGCTTTAGGGTGGCGGTGAAGCAATACCGTGCCGGCTCTTTACTGAGCGATTATCACACCGCCCAGGTGCCCGCCTCGCAGTCGAAGGTCCGCTATCACACCCGCCGGGATGAGCTGAATGCGCCCCGCAAAGTGATCAATACCATTCTCTCCAGTCGGCAGTATCGCTGTGACGGCCTGTGGACGGTGGCGGTACAGGCTACTCCGGCGGTTCGGCAGGATCTGTCGACGCTTCGCGCGGCGTTGCTCAAGCCGGTGTTCCCTCTCTATTTGGGGCGTCGGGCCTGTCCTTTGGCGGCGCCACTGGCACCCGAAGTGGTGGAGCGCGACAGTTTAAAGGCGGCCCTGGACCACCAGTTCGAGCCGTTGCTCACCGGTCAGCAAGCCTGGTTGCGTGACGACACGGCTTGTCTGTATGCCTGGGAAGGCGCGGCCACGGACCTGGACGGCGACGATCGTCATGTTGAAAGCAACGACGTTTGGGATGACCCGCTCAACCGAGACCGCTGGCAGTTTGGCCCGCGCAAGGCATTCCGTCGCTATCAAGACGCCCGGGAGGTGGCCTGATGCATCTCTCTCGCGTTCGTGTCGATCTCAATGGTCTCGGCCGCGATGATCTGTTCGCGGTCATGGGCGGCGAGCCTTATGGCACGCACCAATTGCTATGGCGTTTATTCCCGGATTACACCGGGCCGAGGCCTTTTTTGTTCCGCCAGGAAATGGAAGACGGCGCCGATGGCGAAGGCCGCTGCAAGGGGCTGCCGTTGTTTTATATGCTTTCCCAGCAAACGCCGGTGGCGCTGCCGGGCCTGTTGGACGTGGAGAGCAAGTCCTTCGCGCCGCGCCTGGATGCGGGGGAAACCCTGGCGTTTCGATTGCGCGCCAACCCCACGGTGTCGCATCGCGTCGATGGGCAAAAACACTCCCGCCGCAGTGATGTACTGATGCACGCCAAATCGGCGTTTGCGCTGGACCAGCGCGCCAGCCAGGAGTGTAAGGACGCCATGGACGCGGCCGCGTGCCAGTGGCTGGCCGGGCAGGGCGAGAAGCACGGGTTTGCATTGTGCGGGCCACCGGAGGTCAGTGGTTATCGTCAACACAACCTGGGTCGCCGAAAAAAGGGTAAGCCGATTCAATTCTCGGGCGTTGACTATAGCGGCAAGCTGGAGGTGACCGACCCCGAGGCTTTCTTGGCATCACTGACGCAAGGCCTGGGACGTTCCAAGGCATTTGGTTTCGGCATGATGATGATCCGGCGTCCCTGACCATGGCGTTCGTGCCGCTCAAACCCATTCCCATCAAGGATCGCGTTTCGATGATGTTCGTCGCCTACGGGCGCATTGATGTGAAAGACGGCGCCTTCGTGGTGGTCGACGAGGTCAACGGGGAGCGGATGCACATTCCCGTCGGCTCGGTGGCGTGCATCATGCTGGAACCGGGCACCCGTGTCTCCCATGCGGCGGTCAAGCTGGCCGCGGTGACCGGCACCTTGCTGATCTGGGTTGGCGAGGCTGGCGTCCGGCTTTATGCCAGCGGGCAGCCCGGTGGCGCCCGCTCCGACAAGCTGCTCTATCAGGCGAAGCTCGCCCTCGATCCGGACCTGAGGCTCAAGGTTGTACGCCGTATGTTCGAGCAGCGGTTCGGCGAACCGGCTCCGGAGCGACGCAGCGTGGACCAGCTGCGAGGTATCGAGGGCGCGCGGGTACGCAAAATCTACGAGCTGATGGCGAAACAGTACGGCGTGGTCTGGAAGGGGCGGCGTTACGACCCCAAGGAATGGGACAAGTCCGATGTGGTCAATCAGTGCCTCAGTGCCGCCACCGCCTGTCTGTACGGTGTCACCGAAGCGGCGGTGCTGGCCGCCGGGTACGCACCGGCGGTGGGGTTCGTTCACTCCGGCAAGCCGCTGTCATTCGTTTACGACATCGCCGACCTGTTCAAATTCGATACCGTGGTGCCGGTCGCCTTTCGCATCGCGGCCAGTAAACCGGTTACCCCGGACCGGGCCGTGCGCGTCGCCTGTCGCGATGTCTTCCGGCAAAGCAAATTGCTCAAGCGCATCATCCCCGCCATTGAGGACGTCCTCGCCGCCGGCGGTATTGAGCCACCGCCCCCACCGGAAGACAGCCAGCCACCCGCCATTCCCGAACCGCAATCCCCGGCCGACAGCGGGCACAGGAGCCAGGGATGAGTATGCTGGTGGTGGTGACCGAGAATGTACCGCCGAGATTGCGCGGACGCCTTGCCGTCTGGCTGCTTGAGATACGCGCCGGCGTGTACGTTGGCGACGTCAGCAAACGCCTTCGTGAGATGATTTGGGAACAAGCCCAGGAACTGGCCGAAGACGGCAATGTGGCGTTCTGCTGGGCCACCAATACTGAATCCGGCTTCGACTTCCAGACCTGCGGTCAGAATCGCCGTGTTCCCGTCGATCACGATGGCCTGCGACTGGTCTCCTTTCTACCCGTCGACGAATCGTCGTCCTCCTGATTTCCCCTCTTTAATAATGCGCATTTTTTGACCGATTTATTCGGTGGATTTTCTGCCCCTGATTTTTTCCTTTTAGATCAGTAGGATACATTTAGAGTGTTCCCCACAGGCGTGGGGATGAACCGCGAGGTTGGCGGTTGACCAGCCCTTGTTCACGGTGTTCCCCACAGGCGTGGGGATGAACCGCCATCATCGGGGCGATGCTTAGCCGTCGATCCGTGTTCCCCACAGGCGTGGGGATGAACCGCCGGCGGGCTTTGGGTGCTGTTCGTTCTGGTCGTGTTCCCCACAGGCGTGGGGATGAACCGGCCATGGCGGCGTCACGACAGGTGGCCGGAAAGTGTTCCCCACAGGCGTGGGGATGAACCGGGCCGGCCACAGCCGGCGGGCGACCGGCTGGCGTGTTCCCCACAGGCGTGGGGATGAACCGCGATTTCGCACGCTGGGCAGACGCCGCCCTGTGTGTTCCCCACAGGCGTGGGGATGAACCGGGCATTCCGCTTCCATTCGGCTGCGCCCCATTGTGTTCCCCACAGGCGTGGGGATGAACCGCACCAACTGCAGCGGAACAGCGATGGCAGAACGTGTTCCCCACAGGCGTGGGGATGAACCGAAAACCAAGGCCTCCGGCAAGGCGCCAGCCAAGTGTTCCCCACAGGCGTGGGGATGAACCGTCCCACGGTTGCGTAAAAAACCAGCGGATCAAGTGTTCCCCACAGGCGTGGGGATGAACCGCCGGGCACCCTGGCACGATTCATCCGCCCGCCGTGTTCCCCACAGGCGTGGGGATGAACCGTTTCATACGCCTAGAGGGGCTTCCCTCCTATAGTGTTCCCCACAGGCGTGGGGATGAACCGTCGAATCCCTCTCATCAGCGATCGGCGCCTCAAGTGTTCCCCACAGGCGTGGGGATAAATCGGTGTCGGGGTGTTTTACCGCGAGGCTGGATCGCGACTGAAGTCGCTCCTACCGCGTTCTAGCGCGCTTTGGCGGCGACGTTTTCGGCCAGGGCGAGGGCGGCGGTGAGGCCGGGGGATTCGATGCCGAGCAGGTTGATCAGGCCGTCCAGGCCGTGATCGCGGTGATCCTGGATCAGGAAGTCCGGGTAGGGGTCGCCGTGCATTCGCAGCTTGGGGCGCACGCCGGCGTAGTCCGGGCGCAGGGCGCCGTGGGGCAGGGCCGGCCAGTAGCGGCGCACCGCTTGCTCGAAGGCCGGCCGGCGCGCCTCGTCGACGTGGTAGTTGGACGCCGGGATCCATTCCACGTCCGGGCCGAAGCGGGCGCGGCCGGCCAGGTCCAGGGTGAGGTGGACGCCCAGGCCGTGGGCCTCGGGCAGGGGGTAGATCAGCCGTTGGCTGGGCGCCGGTCCGTTGAGGGCGAAGTAGCTGCCTTTGGCGAAGCCCTGGTCCGGGCGCTGCCGGTCGGGGAAGCCTTCCATGGCCGCCACCAGGGGCACGGCACCGAGGCCGGCGGCGTTGATCAGCCGCTCGCAGGCCAGGTCCACGGTGCCGTCCGGCGTCGCCACCTCCAGCCGGAAATCCCCGGGCGCGCAGCGTACCGCCGTCACCCGGTGGCGGGGCGCGAGCAGGGCGCCGCCGTCTTCCGCTTCGCGCGCCAGGCTGGCCATCAGGCCGTGGCTGTCGACGATGCCGCTGTGGGCGGAGAACAGTGCCCGCTCGCCGGCCAGCCAGGGCTCTTCCCGGCGCAGGGTGTCCCGGTCCCATTCCGTCAGGCCGGTGGCGCCGGCGGCGCGGGCGTTGTCGTGCAGCCGTTGCAGGGCGTCCCGCTGGCCGGGGCCGGCGACGATCAGCTTGCCGCAGCGCCGGTGGCCGATGCCGCGCATCTCGCAGTATTCATGGAGGAGGGCGTTGCCGCGCAGGCAGGCGCGGGCCTTGAGGGAGTCCGGCGGGTAGTAGAGCCCGCCGTGGATCACCTCGCTGTTGCGCGAGGAAAGGTGCTCGCCGAAATGGGCCTCGTGTTCGAGCACCACCGGCGCCTGGCCGGCCCGGGCCAGGGCCCGGGCGATGGCCAGACCGACAACGCCGGCGCCGATGATGACGGTGCCGACGGTGTCCATCAGTCCGCGCCGTCCCCGGTGGCCTGGCGGGCGTGTTCGTCGCGGATGGCGTTGTCGTAGAACAGGTAGCGGGAGGTTTCGTAGAAACCCCGGGCCAGGTTGAACAGGTGCTCGTAGGTTTCCGGCTGCTCCTCGGAGCGGTCCTGTTCCGGGTTGTCGCTATACAGCTCATGCAGGCTGGCGGCTTCGCCGTCGTGGTTGAGCCGCGCCAGATGGTCGGCGGTGACCGCGCCGATCTGCGGCGCCGGCCCTTCGCGCAGCACCACGAAGGCGGTGCGGTCGCCTTCCGGTGCCGGTTGCTGGATGTCCCGGCCCAGGGTGGTGTTGTCGTAGTCCTGGCCGATCAGGCCGGCCACCGTGGGCATCACGTCGATCAGGCTCACCGCTTCGCGTATGTGGCGGGGTTCGAGCAGCGCCGGCGCGTAGATCATATGCGGCACATGGTGGCTCTCCAGGCCGAGCACTTCCTGGAAGCGGGGCATGTGGGGCAGGGTGGTGATGCGGTTGTTGTGGTCGCCGAAGAACACGAAGAGGGTGTTGTCGAAGTAACCGCTTTCCCGGGCCATTTCCATGTAGCGGCCGACGTTGTAGTCGAGCAGCCGCACGGCGTTGTACTGGGCGGCGTTGCGGAAGCCGTTGGCGCGCAGCTCCTCCTCGGACAGGTCGTCACGGACCTGGAAGTCGTCGTTGTTGGGCGGAATGGTGAACGGCCGGTGGTTGCCGGCGGTCTGGATGAAGGCGAAGAACGGCTGGTCCTCGGGGATCTGTTCGAGAATGGCGTTGGATTCCTTGAACAGCTCCAGGTCGGAGATGCCCCAGACGTCCACGTTGCCGCCTTTCCAGTCGCCTTCCTCGTACAGCTCCAGGCCCTGGATGCTGCGCGTGAGCAGCCCTTCCAGGTTGGCCCAGCCGGCGTTGCCGCCCACCATGTAGAGCTTCCGGTAGCCATCCAGCTGATTGACGATCATGCGTTGATGGCCGATCAGCGGGTTGCGGCTGGCGGTTTCCTCCGGGGCCACGTCGGGGATACCGGTGAGGAACGCCCAGATGCTCTTGGCGGTGCCGGTGACCGGCACGTAGAAGTGCTCGAAGAACCAGCCGTCCTCGGCGATGCGGTCCAGGTTGGGGGTGGGATCGAAAGGCGTGCCATAGGCTCCCACGCGGCTGGCGCCCAGGGATTCCAGCATCACCACCACGATGTTGGGCGGCCGTTGCGGGTCCAGGCGATGGGGCTGGACCGCCACGTGGCGTTCGTAGTTGAGCTCGCCCCGGCGTTCGGCGGGCAGGTCCAGGAAGTCCGCCATCATCGGGTAGTAGCGTTTCACCGCGTCCAGATCATAGGGGTCGGCGTCCAGCTGGCTGGTGTCGTAGAGGAACAGCACCGGGTTCAGGCCCAGGGCGGCGACCGCCTTGTCGCCGGACGCGAAGGCGTCGCTCCAGCGCAGAGGTACCGGGTTCTCCCAGTTGATGTGGGTGACCCGGCCGAGCAGGCCGAACACCACCAGCACGAACACGATGGCGCCGCCGGCCCACAGAGAGCGGGCGCGGATGCGCCGGGCCGGGCGTTTCAGCAGGCGCCGGCCGAGCACCGCGAACAGCCAGGCCATCAGGGCGGTGAGGCCGAGCCAGCCCAGGGTGATCCACACCACCGGGTAGCTCTCCCACACCATCTGCGTGGAGATGGCGGTGTCTTCCAGGAAGCGCAGGGCGGTGACGTTGAGCCGGTCACCGAGATAGACGTAGTGGCCGAAGTCGAGAATGTAGATCAGCACCACCACCAGCGTGGCCAGGGTCAGATAGGCCTGGGCGAGCCCGCGCATGAAGGCGGAGGTGGCCAGGTTGACGCGCGGCAGCCAGGCCAGCACGCACAGCGGCAGCACCAGCAGCAGGGCCAGCCTGAGGTCGAAACGCAAGCCCACGCCCAGCGTCTGCCAGAGCGCGCCGGAAGAGGCGGTCACGGTTTCGCCGACCTCCGAGAAAAACAGGTAGAACACCGCCCGCAGGGCCACCAACAGGACGAAAAACGCCGCCACGCAGGCGGCCAGAAAACGAAGCCGTCGGGACTGCAACCACCCCATGCGTGCCTCCTCGTAAAGGGAATTGACCCGGTTGATCCGGTAAACCGCCCATGGTACTCCCCCTGTCGGGTCGATGCATGGGCCATGATGGCGAATGGGACCGGCGTCAACGCGACCCGTTCCCGGCCCGGAGGACGGGGCGTTTCCATCACCGTGCCGGCGGTGCGATGATAATGGCTCCCTAACGCAGCCGAGCCCGAGCCGCGACATGGTGCGCAGCGAAACCCGCGACGGGGTCACGACCATCACTCTGACCCCGCATTTGTCCGCCGACTGGTCCCAGGTGAAGCGCTTCATGGCGCTGATCGCCGCGGTGGTGTTCGTGGTGGCCGCCGCCTGGACCGCCGCCGGCATCTGGCTGGCGCTGCCGTTCGCCGGCTTCGAGGTGGGCCTGCTGTGTTATCTGATGTACCGGGTGTGTTTCCGGCTCAGCTACCTCTACCAGCGCGTCATCATCGAGCCGCACCGGGTGCGCGTGCAGCAGGGCGTGCGCGGGCCGCCGCGCCGGGAGTGGGAGCTGCGCCGCCCGGACGCGCACCTGCATCTGATCATGCCGGTGAAGGCCATCGATCTGATGCGCCTGCGCCTGTGCGACGACCAGGGCGGCGTGGAACTGGCCGCCTTCCTCAACGGCGAGGGCCGCGAGGAGGCCCGCCAGGCTCTGCGCCGGGCGGGGCTGGTGGAAACCGCCGACCGCTGGTGGGAAACCGCCCGGCCTTGACACTTCCGCGATGGCGACGAAGGAAAGGCGATGAAGTACATCTTCGAAGTGCGCATGAAGGACGGGTACACCGTGGAGGAGTACGCCGAGGCCTGGCGGGAAGCCAGCCGTATGATCCAGCAGAGCCCCGGTGCCCGGGGCACCTACCTGCACCGCAAAATCGGCGAGCCGGACACCCTGCTGGCCATTGCCCACTGGGACTCCAAGGCGCAACGGGACGCCAAGGACGACAGCCGCAGCGCCCGGGTCAAGGCGATCCTGGAAAAACACGCCCGCACCTGCGAGATCACGCCCCTGGGCGAATTCGAGGAACCGGAATGGCAAGTGCCGCCGCAGCCGGGCAGTGGCAATGAGGGGCCGGACAATGAGGCGCCGGACAATGATTAGGCGCGCCGGCGTGATACTGGCGGTGGCGCTGCTGGCGGGCTGCGATTACAGCGACGCGCCCCAGGGCGCGCCTCTGCGGGCACTGGCCGCCCAGCCGGAGCGCTACCAGGAGACCCTGGTGGCCACCAGCGGCGTGGTGCGCGGTTTCGACGATCCGGAGCATTACTGGATCGAGGACGAGGCCCTCAACCGGGTGGAACTGATGCCCCTGACCGTGGCCCGGGACCACCTGGACCAGCGGGTCCAGGTGGTGGGCGAGTTTCATTACGAGCCGGGCCGGGGGCGGTGGCTGGAGGTTCGCGCCCTCAGCCCGCTTTGATCAGCCTTCTACCTTGAACTTCAGCCCGGCGTGCTCGGTGAGCCGCTTGATCAGCTTGTCGCCCAGGGCCGGCGCCGTGGTCCAGATGCCGCCGGCGGTGTCGGTGGCGTCGCGCAGCAGGCACAGGGCGCTTTCGCTGATCATCCGCGAGGTGGAACCGTAGCCCGGGTCCTTGTCGCCGGACACGCTCACCGCCAGTTGCTCGCCCTGGTCGTTGGCGCCGACGAACAGCACGTCGTAGAGGCCGTTTTCGCGCTCTTCCTTGCTCGGGCCCTCGCCGGGTTTGGGGGCGTCCTCGCCGGCCAGGGAGCGGTCCTCGGCGACCGCCTCGGCGGTGGCCTTGCCCTTGTCGCCGTCGCCGGTGAGGATCATTTCGTCATAGACGAAATCCTCGCCGTAGGGATGGCCGAGCAGGAAATTGGAGCGGTGCACGTTGCGGGTGTTGATGGCGGCCATGATGAACGGTGCCGCCCAGCTGCCCAGGGCGTCGTCGTACTCCGGCTTGGCCGCC
The DNA here is from genome assembly GCF_015265435.1 of Alloalcanivorax profundimaris. GTDB lineage: Bacteria > Pseudomonadota > Gammaproteobacteria > Pseudomonadales > Alcanivoracaceae > Alloalcanivorax > Alloalcanivorax profundimaris. The sequence continues at coordinate 222,131 of NZ_JABJWH010000005.1, forward strand.
GGCGGTTGCTCCGGCCCGCTGAAGCCCGGCGTGAGCGCGAACGGGTTGGTGAGCAGGGCGCGGATCTCCGGGTCCTTGGCCGCCGCCAGGGTGGCCTTGAGGCTGGCGGCGGTGCCGCCGGAGAAGGTGCCCTTCATGGCCCGCACCCGGCCCTTGACCCGGTTCAGCGGCGCCAGGCCTTTCTCTTTCGCCTGCTGTTCCAGGAAGAACACGCCCAGGTCGAAGGGGATGGAGTCGAAACCACAGGAAAACACGATGCGCGCGCCGCTCCGTTGGGCGGTGTCGCCGTAGCGGTCGATCATCTGGCGCATCCAGGCGGGCTCGCCGCACAGATCCACGTAATCGGTGCCGGCCTCCGCGCAGGCCTTCACCAGCGGCTCGCCGTAGAGCTGGTAGGGGCCCACCGTGGTCAGCACCAGACGGGTGCGTTCCGCCAGCGCCTTGAGCGTGTCCGGCTGGTCCGCGTCGGCGGTGACCACCGGCACGCTGTCGGCGATGCCCATCTCGGCGCGTACCGCCGCCAGCTTCTCGGCGTTGCGGCCGGCCAGTGCCCATTTCAGGTCGCCGCCGTAGGTCTGGTCCAGGTACTCCGCCACCAGCCGGCCGGTGAAGCCGCTGGCGCCGTAGACGATGAGATCGAATTCTCTCCCATTGCTCATAATCGGCAATCCGTTCTGTTGCGAATGATGCGCTCACTATAGACCCCGGACCGGCCCTCCGTGCAGGGTCGCGAACGGCCTTTTGATGGTGAAGGTGGCCGTTACTTGAAGTCCCGCGAGCGCACCTGCAGCTCGTCCAGGGCGTCGCGGGCGTCCTGGAGGCGCCCGGCCATCAGATGGACGATGCCCTCCGGGCTGATCTCCACGGTGCCGGTGACGATCACCAGCGGGCTTTTCAGCAGGGTTTGCCGGAAACGCTCCTGCACCGAGGTCCAGACCACCACGTTGGTGTTGCCGGTTTCGTCCTCCAGGGTCATGAACAGGGTGCCCTTGGCGGACCCCGGGCGCTGCCGGTTGGTGACCAGGCCCGCCACCCGCACCAGCTGGTTGGGCCGGGCGCGCTTCAGCTCCTTGGCCCGGTAGCAGCGCTTGAAGCGCGGCAGGTGGCGTACCAGGGCCATGGGATGGCGGCCCAGGGTCAGCCCCAGGTGCCGGTAGTCCTCGATCAGGGAGGTGTGTTCCGAGGGCGCGTCCAGGTAAACCCCGTCGTGGTCGTCGCGCACCGCGTCGCCGTCGCCGCCGAGCAGCGGCCGACGCGCCTCCAGGCCCTGCACGTCCCAGTGGGCCTGGTGGCGGTGGCCGCTGAGGCCACGCAGGGCGTTGCCGGCCACCAGGGCCTCCCGTTCCCGGTGATTGAGGCCGGCCCGCTGGCACAGGTCGCGCACGCTGGCGAAGGGGCGCTCGGCGCGGGCCGCCACCAGCCGGTCGGCGGCCTGTTGGTTGAAGCCCTTGATCTGACGCAGCCCCAGGCGCAGGGCCGGCTGCACCCCCAGCTTCTGCCGTTGCGGCTCCTCCAGGGTGTGGTCCCAGTGACTGTGCCGGGCGTCCGGCGGCCGCGTCTCGATGCCGTGGCGGCGGGCGTCCTGGAGAATCTGCGACGGTGAGTAGAACCCCATGGGCAGACTGTTGAGCAGGCCGCAGTAGAAGGCGCTGGTGTGGTGGCGCTTGAGCCAGGCGGACACGTACACCAGCAGGGCGAAACTGGCGGCATGGGATTCCGGGAAGCCGTAGCCGCCAAAGCCTTTCATCTGCTCGAACAGGCGGCGCGCGTAGTCGCCGCTGTAGCCGTTGGCGCGCATGCCCTGGATCACCTTGTCCTCGAAGCCCATCAGCTCGCCGCTCTTGCCCCAGCGGGCCATGGCCCGGCGCAGCCGGTCCGCCTCGCCGCCGGAGAACCCGGCGGCCACCATCACCAGCTGGATCACCTGCTCCTGGAAGATCGGCACGCCCTTGGTGCGCTCCAGCACGCCGCGTACCTTCTCGTCCGGGTAGTCCTCTTCCTCCAGGCCGTCCCGGCGGCGCAGGTAGGGGTGCACCATGTCGCCCTGGATCGGGCCCGGGCGCACGATGGCCACCTCCACCACCAGGTCGTAGAAGGCCCGGGGGCGCAGGCGCGGCAGCATGTTCATCTGCGCCCGGGATTCCACCTGGAATACCCCCAGGCTGTCGCCCTGGCAGAGCATGTCGTAGGTGGCCTCATCGCCGGCGGGGATGTCCTGCATCGCCATTGGCCGGCCCCGGTAGCCGCTCACCAGGCCCAGGGTCTTGCGGATCGCGGTGAGCATGCCCAGGGCCAGCACATCCACCTTCATCAGGCCCAGGGATTCCAGGTCGTCCTTGTCCCACTGGATCAGGGTGCGGTCGGGCATGGCGGCGTTTTCCACCGGCACCAGGGTGTGCACCGGGTCGCGGGTGATCACGAAACCGCCCACGTGCTGGGACAGATGGCGGGGAAAACCGATCATTTCCTGGACCAACTCCCGGTAGTGGCGGCCCAGGGTGGAGCCCCCCAGGCCCAGTTCCTGGAAGCGCTCCACCAGGGAGTCCGGTTTGTCCCACCAGGCCAGATTGCCACTGAGGCGCTCGACCACGTCCTGGTCCACGCCCAGGGCCCGGCCCACGTCGCGCACCGCCGAGCGGGTGCGGTAGCGGATCACGGTGGCCGCCAGGGCGGCCCGGTCGCGGCCGTACTTGCGGTACAGGTACTGCATCACCTCCTCGCGGCGCTCGTGCTCGAAGTCCACGTCGATGTCCGGCGGCTCGTCCCGCTCCTGGGAGATGAAGCGCTCGAACAGCAGCTGGCCGCGGTCCGGGTCCACCTCGGTGACCCCCAGGCAGTAGCACACCGCGGAGTTGGCGGCGGAGCCGCGCCCCTGGCAGAGAATGCCCTGGCTCCGCGCGAAGGTGACGATGTCGTGGACGGTGAGGAAGTAATGGGCGTAGCCGAGCTGGCGGATCAGCGCCAGCTCGCGGTCCACCAGGGCGCGCACCCGCTCCGGCACGCCGTCCGGGTAGCGGGCCTCGGCGCCCTGGTGGGCCAGGCCGGCCAGGTACTGGTCCGCGTCCTGGCCCGGCGGTACTACCTCCTCCGGGTACTGGTAGCGGATCTCGTCCATGCGGAACACGCACTGATCGGCGATCCAGGCCGCCTCTTCCAGCAGGGCCGGCGGGTAGATCGCCGCCAGCCGCTCCAGGGGGCGCAGATGGCGCTGGTCGTTGCGAAAGCGCTTATCGCCGAGCCGTTGCACCGTGGTGTTCAGGCGCAGGGCGGTGAACACCTCCTGCAGACGCTGACGTTCCGCCACGTGGTAGTGGACGTCGTTGGCGGCGGTCATGGCCAGCCCGTGGCGGCGCGCCAGGCCGTGCAGATAGCGGTAGAGCAGGGCGTCATTGCCCTCCTGCAGCAACTCGCAAGCCAGCCACAGACGCTCGCCGAAGTGCGCCTGGAGCAGGGCGGCGTGGGCCTCGTCGCGGGCGTCGCCGGCGGGCAGCCACAGGCACAGGGCATGGCGCTCGATGCGCGCCAGATCCCGCCAGTGCAGGTCGTAGTGGCCTTTTTCCGCGCGCCGGCGGCCCTGGGTAATCAGGGTGGCGATCTCCCCATAGGCCCGCCGATCCCGGGCCAGCAACACCAGCCGCAGCGCCCCCCGGTCTTCCTTGAGACGGAAATGGCTGCCAACGATAAGCTTGAAATTCAGAGGCTTACCCGCGTCTTTGTAAGTGGTTTCGAGGTTTTTCCAGGCCTGCCAGGCCCGCGCCACCCCGGCCAGGGAACCGTCGTCGGTGATCGCCAGCGCCCGGTAGCCCAGCGCATGGGCTTGCTCCACCAACTCCTCCGGATGGCTGGCCCCGGCCAGGAAGGTGAAGGCGGAGGTGCAATGCAGTTCCGCGAAGGCCATCAGAAAAAACCCTGCAACCACCAACCGTCCCGATCGTCCTGAAACACCCAGCAGCACAGCCCGTCCGGATGGTGGGCCACGTGGTAGCGGCGGGCGGCCTGGTCGTGCCAGGGCTGGCTGAAGCGCTCCTCCTGGGGAAACAGGCTGAGCGGCCGGTCGCGCCAGTGGGGCACGGCGTCGCGCACGCTCAGCGGGCGCGGCGGGTCCAGCAGCCACAGGGGCCGGTCCTCCGGCGTGGCCGGCGCGGCGGGGGGCGCCGCCGGCGCCGGCGGCCGTTCCAGGGGCGCCCGGCCCCGTTCGGTTTCCTCGGGCAGGTGGCCGGGGTCCCGGTCCGGCCGGTACAGGCGCAGGGCCGGCTCCGCGGCCAGCTTTTCCAGCAGGCCGGCCAGGGGCGCCCGGGCACCGGGGTCCGGGAACAGGTCCGCCAGGGCCGGATTGCGCGGGCGCGGCCGGCCGCCGTCCAGCCCCAGGCCCAGCACCGGCGCCTCCAGCACCTGATGCTCCAGGCGCCGCCGGGTCAGATCCAGCCAGGTGGCCACGTCGTGGCCCGGGTGGGCGCGGCGGATCACCAGGGTGTCCCGGTGGCCGTTGTTCAGGTACAGATGCCAGCGGATCGCCGCCACGCTTTCCTGGTGCCGCTCCAGGTCCGTGGCCAGCTCGCCGAGCAGGGTTTCCATGGGCCGGTGCAGGTGGTCCAGGTTGTCCAGCGGGTCGTCGAAGTCGCGGCGCCGGCGAAACGGCCGGGGCGGCGCCAGGGGGCGGCGCGGGTCCGGTTTTTCGCCCAGCAGCCGCTGCAGCCAGTCCAGGAAGGGCGCGCCGAAGCGCTTGCCCAGGGCTGGGCGGGGCAGCGGATAAAGCTCCCCCAGGGTGCGGAAGCCCGGCGCCTGGAGGCGCTCGCGCAGGCGTGGCTCCAGGTCCAGTTGGTCCAGGGTCAGTTGCGCCAGCCAGGCCTGGAAGCGGGCCGTCTCCGGCACGCCTTCCAGGGGTGGGGGATCGGTAAGGTGCCAGGCAGCCAGGGGCGTGGGGCCCAGCCCCAGCCGGGTGGTGAAGGGGCAATGCAGGCGGTAGCGGTCGATCCGCGCCAGCAGGCCCTGGAACCCGCCGAACAGCTTCAGGCAGCCGCCCACCTCCAGCAGCAGGCTGGCCGGCGGCGCCGGGCACACCTGAGGGGTCAGCGCCAGCAGCTGGCGGCCCTGGTGGCGCAGGGCCCGGTCCCGGGCGCCGTCGTCCGCCTCGCGCACTTCCAGGGCCTCGCACAGGGCCCGGGCGGTGGCCAGCCGCAGGCCGGTTTCCACGCCGGCGGCGCGGGCCGCCGGGTTGGCCTGCAGCACCCGGTGCCGGTGCACCAGCGCCCGGGGCCGGTCCACCGGGCCGTCGCCGGCTTCCAGGTCCAGCAGCGGGTAATGCAGGGCCAGCCACAGGGCGCTCATGGACGCGGGGCCTCCCGGCCCGGCGGTTCGGCGGGGCGCCCGGGCAGGGCCGGCGTCGGTTCATGCGCCGCCGCCGGCCGGCGGGTGAGCACCGGCAGGGTGGCGGTGGCCGGCGGCGGGCGGCGCAGGTGCTCGGGCAGCAGGCTCAGATGGCAGCGTTCCCCGGGGCGGCCGCCGGGCTGCTTGTGCACGGTAACGGTGAGTTCGCCGGGGGCCGGGCAGTCCAGTTCCAGCCGCAGGGGCGCCGGGCTGGGCTGGCGCGCCGCCCGCCGGGGCCGGGCCAGCACCAGCAGGCAGCGGCCCTGCTGGGCGCCCAGGTGCAGCCGCCGCAGGGTGCCCGCGGGCAGGGCGCCGCCCGGCGCCCACAGCAGCAGGGTGGCGACGGTGTCGCTGGCGGCCGCCTCGTAGCAGGCGCGCAGCAGGCCGTCGCGCTCGCCGTGCAGCACCAGCAGCCGCTCCAGGGGCACGCCGGCGCGGGCCAGGGCCCGCGCCGAGGGCCGCTCCGGCGGGTTGGCGATCAACCGGGCGCCGGGCTGGTCGCCGGCCAGCGCCGGCAGCAGCAGATGCAGCAGCGGCGGGCAGGGCAGCGGGCAGAGCAATTCCACCAGCCCCTGGGCGGGCCAGCCGCCCTGGCTCAGCAGCCGGTCCAGGCCGGCGAAGCCGGTGGGCCGGCCGCCCCGGGCGGCGCCGTCGAGGTCGCGCCCCCGCCAGGTGTCCCGGCGGGAGAGAAGCTGTTGGAGAAACGCGGAGGACATGGGAAACGCACTCGGATACTGTACAAAAGGACAGTATCCGAGATGGCCGGAAGCTGCAAGCCCGGGTGAAGCCGCGAGCCCGGCTATTGTCCCGTGCGGTCAACGGGCCCTGTGCGGGTAAACATATTGTATTCCCGGGGGTGGTTGAGTAGCTTCGAAAGCCTGTTCCCGAGCCCCGAGAGCCTCATGACACAACAACATACCGCTCGCCGGATCACCGCGACCTGGCAACGCGGGCTGACCCGGCGGCGCTTTCTCAAATGGACCCTGGCCGGCACCGCCGGGGTGGCGGCGGTCGCCGCCGGTGGCTTCGCGCTGCTGCGCCGTTCGCCCCTGGACGAGCAGCCCAAGCCGGCCTGGGCCGAGGGCCTGAGCCGCCAGGAATACCATCTGTTCGATCGCGCCCGGGTGGTGTTGCTGCCCACCGAGGGCACCGATCTGCCCGCCACCGGGGAGGTGCCGGTGGTGGCCAATGTGCAAAAGACCCTGGGGTTCATGGCGGCGCCGCTGCGCGAGCAGCTGGCCACCGGGCTGGGCCTGTTCGACAACGCGGCGGTGGTGTTCCACGGGCGCCGTTTCGTGGACCTGGACCCGGCCACCGGGCGTGCCTACTTCGACGCCTGGAGTCGCGGCAACGTGGTGCAGCGCACCCTGGCCACGGTGATCAAGCAGCTTACCTACAGCGCCTACTGGAGCGATCCGGCCACCTGGTCGGCCATCGAGTTCGACGGCCCGGTCTCCGAGCAATGGGGGCTGGCCTATCTGGGCAACGCACCCCTTCCCGATGAAGCGCCGGATGACGGGCGCGCGGAGGAACGAGCATGACCGGTGAATCCGGCCTGGCGGTGACCCAGGCCAAGGACGTTGGCGAATCCCGGCTGACCCTGGACGCGGACGTGGTGATCGTCGGCTCCGGCGCCGGCGGCGCGGTGACCGGCTACGAGCTGGCCCGGCGCGGCAAGAAGGTGGTGATTCTGGAGGCGGGCCCCTATGTGCCGTCGAAGGACTTCACCGAGCGCTTCTCCCACAGCCTGGAGACCCTCTATCAGGACCACGGCGGCCAGACCAACAAGAGCGGCGATCTGTTGGTGTTGCAGGGCGCCTGCGTGGGCGGCTCCACGGTGGTCAACGGCTGCGTGTGCTTTCGCACCCCGGACTTCATCCTCGAGGACTGGCAGCGGGATTTCGGGCTGTCCGAGCTGACCGCCGAGGAAATGGCGCCGTACTTCGAGCGGGTGGAGCGCAATCTGGCGATTCACGAGAACGGCGAGCACGAAATCGCCCGCCATGGCCGGCTGATCCGTGCCGGCGCCCGCAAGCTGGGCTGGTCGGTGAAGCCGTTCAAACGCAATATCCGCGATTGCGCGCTCACCGGTCACTGCCTGTCCGGCTGCAAGACCGAGCGCAAGCAATCCATGCTGGTCAGCTATCTGCCCTGGGCCACCGCCCACGGGGCGCGCATCTTCGCCGACACCCGGGTCACGGAAGTGCTGGCCGAGAACGGCCGGGCCCGGGGCGTGCGCGCCCAGGTCACCGGCCACGACGGCGCCAAGGTGGCGGACCTGACGGTCAACGCGGAGCGGGTGATTCTGGCCGCCGGCGCGGTGCAGACGCCGCTGCTGCTGCTCAAGAGCGGCCTGGCCAACGGCTCCGGCCAGGTGGGCCGCCATTTCGCCTGCCACCCGTCGCTGTACGTGTCCGCCCGTTACCCGGAGCCGGTGCATCCCTGGCGGGGCGCCATGCTGGGGGTGTACGTGGATGAGTTCCTGCACCCGGACAAGGGCGGCTTCGTGCTGGAGGACGGCGGCGCCGGCCCGGTGGAACTGAGCATGACCGCGGAGCCCGGCAGCGGCGAGCCGTTCATGGATTTCATGCGCGACAGCAAGTACCTGGCCGGGCTGGTGACCCTGATCCACGACCACAATGTGGGCACCATTCGCTGGGAGGACGGCCGCAAGGTGATCGACTATCAGCTCGACAACGCCGATTTTCCGTCCATGAAGCGGGCTCTCAAGGCCGCCGCCCGGCTGCACCTGGCGTCCGGCGCCGAGGAGGTCTATGTGCCCTCCAGCGACCGCCGGGTGATCCGCTCCGAGGCGGACATCGACGCCGCCGTGGACGGCCTGGAAAACGCCCCCCAGCATCTGCGCATGGTCAGCTATCACCCCCAGGGCAGCACCCGCATGGGCGCCGACCCGGCCACCAGCGTGGTCAACGGTGACGGCGAGAGCCACGATGTGAAAGGGCTCTATATCGCCGACGCCGGCCTGCTGCCCACCTCGATCATCGTCAATCCCCAGGTCACGGTGTACGCGCTGGCTACGCGCATCGCCGAACGCATGGTTTGATCTTCGAGCCGGTTGATCGCGACTGAAGTCGCTCCTACAAAGAGCCTTCTCCACTGTGGGAGCGACTTCAGTCGCGATCAGCACCTACGGCGACTTATTGCCCCCTGGTGATCACCACCCGGTGCACGTCGCCGGGCACCTTGTAGTCGAGGATGTCCTTTTGTCGGGCCAGGCAGGTGCCGTGCTCCGGATTGAGCCGGCACCAGCGCACCTGCTGGTCCAGGGCCGGCGGCACGCTGAAACGGGTGCGGTAGTTGTCGCCGGCGCGCAGGGCGATCCACAGCTGGTTGGCCTGCCAGCCACAGCGCGGGTCGGTGAACTGGTCCAGGGCGACCTGGAACCTCAGGCTCTGGCCCCGGGATTCCGGGGTCAACTGCACGCCGGCCTGGGTCACCGGGCACTCCGCCTTGGTGGCGCGGTAGACCACCTCCACGCGCACCCGCTCCGCCGGCAGCGGCGGGTCCAGGCGCAGTTGATAGGCGCGCAGGTCGCGGGGCGCCGGGTTCGGCTCGGGCCGGTAGTCCGGGCCGGAGGTGGTGGCGCAGCCGGTGACGACGAGCAGGCCGGCCAGGGCCAGGGGAAGGCGCATGCCCATGGGGATCTCCTGTGCTGATGCGGGTGTCATTGCCGGGGCGCGTCGCCCTCGAAGCGCGCCGAGAAGGCTTCCACGAACGCATTGCGAAGGATACCGAAAAACGCCGCCCAGGTGCCGGTTTCACCGTCGCCCACCTGGCCGCGAATCGGTACCCGGGTGGCGAACTGGTCGCGGCTCTGGTTCTTGAACAGGGTCTGCGCGGCGCCGGCCAGGGCTTCCCACAGGCCGCCCAGCACGCTGCCGTCCGGGCCGCTCACGTCCTGGCGCCAGTCGAACACGTCCAGATCCTTGAGCAGCGGCTTCAGGTAGCCGTCCAGGCGGCCGTCCCGGGCGCTCACCTCCATGACCAGGTCGCCGCGCCCGGACTGCACGTCCAGGTTGGCGTAGGCGCGGCTGAAGTCGTTCAGCCGGGTCAGGTCCATGTCGATGACGCGCAGCCGGAAATCGAAATCACTCAGGTCACTGAACGGATCGAAGGTGGCCCGGGTTTCCAGGGGCGCCTGGCCGGGCAGCAGGGCACGGGCGGTGAGGGTGGCCACCCGGCTGCCGTCGGCGCCGCGGGTGTTGGTCAGGTTGGTGACCCGGGCCTGGACGTCGGTGGCGTCCAGGTACACCGGCGGGTCGGAATGGTCGTTGCGGAACACCAGGCGGCCATCGCGCACGCTCACCGCGTTCAGGGTGATCGGCACCAGACGTTCCAACTGGGTGCGCCAGTCGGTGCCGGCGCCGGTCTGGTCGGCGCCGTCGTCGCTGTCCACGAAGGTGAGGGTGGGCTTCTCGAAGCGGATGCGCGCCACCAGGGCGTGGTCCTCCCACAGCGCCCGCCAGCTTACCGCCAGGTCGATGGCCGGCGCGTTCAGCAGCGGCTGGGGCACGGCGCCGTCCACCCGCGTCACGGTCAGGCCCTCCAGCCGGTAGGCGCCGCGCCACCAGGCCAGGTCCACGTCCTCCACGTGGCCGCGGTAGTCGCCCATGTCCGCCAGCTGCCGGTTCAAGTAGTGGCGCACCAGCCCGGGCAGGGCCAGGTGCAGGATCAGCAGCAGGGCGATCAGCACCGCCGGGGTGATGAGCAGCAAACGGCGACGTCGTGTCATTGGGGCTCCCGTTCCTTGAGGCTGAAAGCAGGGTTTCAGAGTGCCCGACGCCGCCGCGCCGGTCCGTGAACCCGGCCGTGCTCCCGGGTTATCATGCCGGGCCCCGACGACCCTTGCCAGGAGTGCCCATGAGCGAGACCCGCTCGCGCCCGTCGCGCGATGAATTCGGTTACCTGTGTCCGGTGGACAGCCGCTGGGCGGACAACGACGTCTACGGCCACATCAACAACGTCGTTTATTACAGCTATTTCGATTCCACCATCAACCGCTATCTGATCGACCGGGGCGGCCTGGATATTCATGGCGGCGAGGTGATCGCCTACGTGGTCAGCTCCGGGTGCGACTATTTCGAGGCGGCGGCCTACCCGGAGGCGCTCGCGGTGGGCATGCGGGTGGACAAGCTGGGCAACAGCTCGGTGCGCTACGGTCTGGCCCTGTTCGGTGAACAGGGCGACGCCAAGGCGCTGGGTTTCGTGGTGCACGTGTTCGTGGACCGCGCCAGCGGCCGGCCGGTGCCGATTCCGGAGCCGCTGCGCGAGGCGCTGGCGACCCTAGCCGGCTAACGTCCTGGCAGGCTGTGGCGCCACTCGCTGGGGCTGACGCCGAAGGTGGCCTTGAAGGCGCGGCTGAAGCTGGCGCTGTCGGTGAAGCCGTAATCCAGGGCGATTTCCAGAATGCTGCGGTGTTCGTTGTCCGGCGCCGCCAGGGCCTCGCGCACCGCGTCCAGGCGCACCCGGCGGATGAAACGGCCCGGTGTCAGTTGATGCTCCTCGAACAGCCGGTACAGGGCCCGCCGTGACACGTGCAGGGCGCCGGCCAGTTCGTCCGGGCTCAGCTCCGGGTCGTCGATGTGCGCCAGCACGTGCTGGTGGGCCACGTCCAGGGTGGTGGCGGCGGACAGCTTGTCCGGCGCGGTGGCGCAATGGAGCAGGGCGGAAAGCATCATCTGCACCGCCTGGAATACCGGGCTGGCGTTGCCGGCGCCGTCGCCGGGCTGGTCGAGCAGCGCCATCACCGCGGCCAGGGCGGCGCGGGCGGTGGTGCGATCATTGAGGGTGTGGGCGCAGACCCGCTGGCTGAGCCGCTCCCAGCCGGGGATCGCCTCGTAGGGCAGCATCAGTATGGCCAGCTGGGCGTGGTCCTCCATGGCCAGCTGGTAGGGGCGGGCGGTGTCGCAGATGGTGACGTCGCCGGTGTGCAGCAGGGTCTCGCGGCCGTCCTGCTCCACGGCGGTGCGTCCGTTCTGCTGCCACATCACCTTGAGCAGGCCTTCCTCGGCGCGGCGGGCGCCGAAACCGGTGCGGCGCACCTGGCAGGAGTCGGAGCGGATCACCGCCACGGCGCGGTGGTCGAAGTTGCACAACTGAACGTCGGCGCGGAAATCCTGCGTCTTGCTGGCGCTCATTTCCAGCCAGGGGAAGTTGCAGTTGACGAAATTCTGCCAGGGGCGGAAGCCTTCAATCACCTGGTGATTGCCCGGCGCGGGCTGGGTGTGACTGCGTAATGCTTGCACGGCGCTCTCCACGGCATTCTCCATGGCGTTGATCGGGAAACGGTGACCGGGCTGCGAGCACGGCGCCGGACTTCGGCGTGCGCCCCGCCTGCAACAATTCCCATGCAGGAAACGTGCAAGAAAGGGGCCTGTCCTGGTCCTGTGCTAAGCGGCTCTGGGCCACCGGTTTTCCGCGCCCCTGGATGGGCCGGCTCAACCGGGTTGTTGTTATTAACCTTGAAACGAATATAACAGATTGAAGACGTTCGACAACAAACGCGGGGGCGCGGCCCGGCACGCAGCGTCAACAACTTTGCACCCTGTGCCATGCCGGCCATCGCGGGGCCGGCGGACAATGTCGCCATCATAAGAACGATTCCGATGGAGGCATTTCCGTGACTGAGAAGCGAGGACATTTCATTGCCGGCCGCGACGTGCCGGCTTCCGACGGCCGCACCATGCGGGTGGTGAGCCCGGCCAACGACTCGGTGCTGGCGGAGGTGGCGCAAGGCACCACCGATGACGTGGAGGCGGCGGTGTCCGCCGCCCGCGCCCAGCTCGACGGCGGCGACTGGAGCGCTCTGTCCGGCGAGGAGCGTGGCCGTATGATCAACCGGCTGGCGGACCTGGTGGAACGGGACGCGGACATCCTGGCGGACCTGGACGCGGCCTGCATCGGCCGCCCCGGCATGGAACCGCGCCTGCTGGACCTGCCCAACACCATTTCCACCCTGCGCACCTGCGCCGGCTGGGCGGACAAGATCGAGGGCCGCACCATACCCACCCCCGGCTACATGGGCACGCCGACCCTGTCCTACACGGTGCGTGAACCGGTGGGCGTGGTGGGCGCCATCATTCCCTGGAACACCCCGCTGATGATCACCAGCTGGAAGCTGGGCCCGCTGCTGGCCGCCGGCTGCACCGTGGTGCTCAAGCCTTCCGAGGAAACCCCTCTGTCCGCCCTGCATCTGGTCAGGCTGTGCCAGGAGGCGGGCATCCCCGACGGCGTGGTGAACGTGGTCACCGGCGTCGGCAGCGTGGTGGGCGAAGCCCTGTGCACCCACCCGGAGGTGGACAAGATTTCCTTCACCGGCAGCCCGGAAGTGGGCGCGCGCATTCAGAAAACCGCCGGCAGCCGCTTCAAGCGGGTGTCCCTGGAACTGGGCGGCAAAAGCCCGCAGATCGTGTTCGACGACGCCGACCTGGACGCCGCCGTGCAGGGTTGCGCCATGGGCATCTTCTTCAACAGCGGCCAGGTGTGCGCCGCCGGCAGCCGCATTCTGGTGCACAACAGCCGGCTGCGGGAATTCGCCGATAACCTGGCGGCGGTGGCCGAGGGCATTCAGGTGGGCGACCCGTCCGCCGGCGAGGTGCAAATGGGCGCGCTGGCCAGCGCCGCCCAGCGCGACAAGGTCACCGATTACATCCAGCGCGGCGTGCAGGAAGGCGCCCAACTGCTCAGTGGCGGCGCCATGGACACCGAGAAGGGCTGCTTCGTGCGCCCCACGGTGTTCCTCGGCGACAATGATCTGAGCATCGCCCGGGATGAAATCTTCGGCCCGGTGGCCACGGTGATCGGCTTCGAGGACGAGGCGGACGCGGTGCGCCTGGCCAACGATACCCGCTATGGCCTGGCGGCCACGGTGTGGACCGCCGACGTGGCCCGTGCCCATCGCGTGGCCCGTGCCGTGCGCGCCGGCGCCGTGGGCGTCAACTGCTGGGCGCCGATCGACGCGCGCCTGCCCTGGGGCGGCATGAAGTCCAGCGGCCTGGGCCGCGAGGGCGGCCTGAGCGGCGTGCTCGCCTACACCGAAGAAAAAGTGATTACCGTCGTGACCCAATAAAACCGGTCCGGCACGCATAACAAGAACAGCGAGGACAACAATGAACACTTCGATCCGCGCCGGCGGCGCGGCGGCCCTGGCCGCCGCCTGCCTGCTTTCCGCGTGCGCCTATTTCGACCGGGCGCCCTCCGATTCCTCCTCTTCCTCCCGTCCGGCGGCGGACGTGGGCGCCGCCCGCCTGGCCGCCGCCGACGGCGAGCCCGGCAACTGGATGACCCACGGCGGCACCTATCAGGAGCAGCGTTTCAGCCGCCTGGACCGCATCAACCAGGACAACGTGGGCCGCCTGGGCCTGGCCTGGACCTACAAGCTGGATCTGGACCGGGGCGTGGAAGCCACGCCCATCGTGGTGGACGGCGTCATGTACACCACCGGCCCGTTCAGCATGGTCTACGCCCTGGACGCGCGCAGCGGCGAGCTGCTGTGGAAATACGATCCCGGCGTCACCAAGACGCGCGCCCGGGACGGTTGCTGCGGCCCGGTGAACCGGGGCGTGGCGGTGTGGCAAGGCAAGGTCTACGTGGGCGCCTATGACGGCCGCCTGATCGCCCTGGACGCCGCCACCGGCGAGCCGGTATGGAGCGTGGACACCCTGATCGACAAGAACCGCAGCTACACCGTCACCGGCGCGCCGCGGGTGGTGAAGGGCAAGGTGATCATCGGCAACGGCGGCGCCGAGTTCGGCGTGCGCGGCTACATCACCGCCTACGACGCCGACACCGGCAAGCAGGCCTGGCGCTTCTTCACGGTGCCCGGCGATCCCGCCAAGCCGCCGGAGAACGAGGCCATGGCCCGGGCCCGGGAAACCTGGTTCGGCGACCAGTACTGGAAGCAGGGCGGCGGCGGCACGGTGTGGGACTCCATGGCCTACGACCCGGAACTGGACCTGCTCTACATCGGCACCGGCAACGGCAGCCTGTGGAACCGCCAGGCCCGCTCCGAGGGCAAGGGCGACAACCTCTACCTGAGCTCCATCGTCGCCCTGCGCCCGGACACCGGCGAATACGTCTGGCACTACCAGACCACCCCCGGCGACCAGTGGGATTTCACCGCCACCCAGACCATCACCCTGGCGGACCTGGAGATCGACGGCGAAATGCGCCAGGTGCTGATGCAGGCGCCCAAGAACGCCTTCTACTATGTGCTCGACCGGCGCACCGGTGAACTGATCTCCGCCGAGAAATACGCCCCGGCGAATTGGGCCGAGCGTGTCGATCCGGCCACCGGCCGGCCAGTGGTGAACCAGGAAGTGGCGGACTGGACCAAGGGCCCGCGCCTGCTGGTGCCGGGCCCCCTGGGCGCGCACAACTGGCAGCCCATGTCGTTCAGCCCGGACACCGGCCTGGCCTACATTCCGGTGCAGGAAGCGCCGGCCATGATGGTGCCGGACAACGACGCCACCTTCCGGGGCAAGAGCCGCTTCCAGGTGGGCAGCGAGCCGGTGGCCCTGCCCGAGGACGCCGAGACCCTGGCCAAGACCGTGGCCGCCTACAAGGGCCGGCTGGTGGCCTGGGACCCGGTGGCGCAGAAGGAAGTGTGGCGCCAGCCGTTCCCCAGCATCTGGAACGGCGGCGTGCTGTCCACCGCCGGCGGCCTGGTGTTCCAGGGCAACGTCACCGGCACCGTGGCCGCCTACGACGCCGCCGACGGCGACAAGCTCTGGGAAGCGCCGGCCAACACCGGCGTGGTGGCCGGCCCGGTGACCTACGAGGTGGACGGCGAGCAGTACGTCACCTTCATGGCCGGCTGGGGCGGGGTGTTCCCGCTGGCGTTCGGCGGCCTGGCGGCCAACGCCAAGGTGCGGCCGGAAGCGCGCATCCTCACCTACAAGCTGGACGGCGACGCCACCCTGCCTGAACCGCAACGCCGCGCCGTGGCGGTGCCGGAGGCGCTGCCGGCGCTCACCGCCGACGCCGCCACCGTGGATCAGGGCCGTGATCTGTACAACGACAATTGCGGCCTGTGCCACGGCTTCAGCGCCATGGGCGGTGGCGTGGTGCCGGACCTGCGCTACATGGACGGTGACACCCACAAGGCGTTCCCGGGCATCGTCGCCGGTCTCTACCAGGACAAGGGGATGCCGTCGTTCGCCGGCCGCCTGACGCCGGAGCAGGTCGAGGCGATCCACCAGTACGTGATCAAGCGTGCCCACGACCTCAAGGACAGCCTCTAACCAATAAAATGCCCCGACCGGCGGACCGGTCGGGGCGGCTGCCCCCCAAGGGCAGAAAAACGGTGCGGGGCCGGTGGGGCCTGAAGCGTGCAGGACGCTAAAGCGTGTAGAGGAAGCTGGGGCCGGGGAATTCGGAACCGTTATCCTCGCCGATCTCCTCGGCCACCAGCCGGTTGGTCTTGTCGTTCATCGCCATCAGCAGGGAACGGGCGTCCTGCGGGCGGGCGGCCAGGTTGTCGATCTCGTGGGGATCACGCCAGGTGTCGTAGAGCTCCAGATCGTTGTGGGCCAGCAGGGTGTCCCAGTCCTCGGGCACGTGGTGGCTGTCCGGGCTGAAGTAGCGGGCGAACTTGTAGCGGCCGTCGAACACGCCCCGGTGCAGGCCCCGGTTGCCCAGCTCCGGGCCCAGTCTCAGTTGTTTCAGAAAATCCCCCATCACCTTCACCGGCGTGATCTCGTCGCCTTCGGTGACCAGCCGGCGGGTGGCTTCCGGGTCGGTGTAGAGCAGCACGCCGTAGGCGAACAGCACGCCGCGCTTGTCGCGCTGGGTGGCGCGACCGGTGACCGCCGGGCTCAGGTCCACGCCCGGGGTGTCGGTGCTCTCCTGGCCCTCGGTGGCCAGCCCCACCAGGGTGGGCAGCAGATCCAGGGTGGAGCCCAGGTGCTCCACGGCGTGCCCGCCGCGCACGTCCGGGTGGCGAATGATCAGCGGGATGCGGCTGTTTTCCTTGTAGATCATCGGGCCCTTCTGGCGCAGCCCGTGGGCACCGGCCATTTCGCCGTGGTCGGCGGTGTAGACGATGATGGTGTTGTCCAGCTGGCCGCTTTTCTCCAGGGCCTGGAGCACCCGGTCCACCTGCCGGGAGACGTCCCGCAGGCAATTGAAGTAGTAACTCTGGTTGGCCCGCCAGGCGGCTTCGTCGTCCTTGTCGATGTGGCCGTAGACGGCGTCGATCACCTCCGCGTAGGAGTGGTGGCACCAGGGCTTGCCGGCCAGGCCGCCGTGGTGGAAGGAGGCGGGCAGGGGCACGTCGCTCCAGTCCTTGTCGTAGAGCGGATCATTGGGGGCCGGGCGCAGCGGCGCCATGAAATCCGGATTGGCCCGGGAGCGGGATTGTTGCTCGCTGGTGGCGAAGAACATGATGTCGTGGGGATTGACGAAATTCACCGCCAGCAGCCAGGGCCGGTCCAGCCCGGTGCTGTCGCGCATCAGCCACTGGCCGGCTTCCGCGGACACCATGCGGTCCGCCAGATAGCCCTGCCACACCGAGCCGTGCACGTCGCCGGTGAGGTTGTAATCGTGGAAGCCGTGTTTCTCCAGGGCCCGGCGCCGGCTCGGGTAGCTGCCGTACATCAGGCCGGGGCCGTCATCGATGTCGGACAGATGCCACTTGCCTTTGTAGGCGGTGTAGTAGCCCAGGCCCTGGAATACCTGCCCCAGGGTGGGCAGATCCTGGTTGAGGCTGGGGAAGGGCGGCGCGTGCAGATTGGCGGTCATGCCGGTGCGCATGGTGTGCTGGCCGGTGTACATCACCGACCGGGATGGCGAGCAGGGCGAGGTGTTGGCGTAGTACTGATTGAAGGCGACCCCCTGGTTGAGCAGCTTGTCGTGGGCGGGCAGGTCCAGGTTGCCGGGAAGATCGCGGCCGTTGCGCTCCTGGTCGGACACCAGCAGCAGCACATTGGGGCGCTTTTTGCCGGCGCCGGCGGCGGCGCGCAGGGCGGGCGCGGTGCCCAGGGCGGCGGCGCCCAGGGCCAGCTGTTTGAGAACGGTGCGGCGGTCGGTCATGGAACCTCCCCTTGTTGTTTTTTTGAACGGCGGGGAGGAGTATGAGGGCTTAATTCATGATCGGGGGTTATATATCCATACCCTTCGAGCCCGGCGCCGGGTTGCTAATCCGGGCGCCGGTCAGGACGCAGGCAGGGAGCGGGGGACGACATGCCCGGTTGGCAGTTGCAGCAGTTGATCCAGTTTCGCGCGGTCTATGAGCACGGCAGCCTGTCCGCCGCCGCCCGTGCCCTGGGCGTGAGCCAGCCGGCCTTGAGCCGGGCCCTGGCCAAGCTGGAGGAGGAACTGGGCGCGGCCCTGTTCCAGCGCCACACCCGGGCCCTGCGGCCCACCGAATTCGCCACCGAATTGTACCGCCAGGCGAGCCGGGTGCTGCACGAAAGCGCCGGGCTGGATCGTCTGGTGGAGCGTTTTCAGGAGGGCCGCGAGGGCCGGGTGCGGCTGGGGTGCGGGCCGTTCGTGCCGGATTTGCTGTCACGCAAGCTGGCGCGGGCCATGGAAGGGGCCGGCCTGAACCTGCACCTGGATGTGCACACCGACCATTTCGAGAGCCTGCGCGAGGGGCTCTACGGTTATCGCTACGACTTCCTGCTCTATGACGGGCGCCGCCGGGGCGACGTGCCCGACCACGACGACGTGGTGGTGGAGCCGCTGCTGAGCCTGCCGCTGCGCATGGTGGCGCCGGCGGCCTGGGTACGCGGCGAGGAGGGCCGGGCGGCCCTGGAGTCGGAGCCGGCGGCGCGGGCCTTCGCCGCGTCCCAGCCTTGGGCCATGCCACGGGTGTCGCCGGACTACGGCCGGCGGGCGGCGCCCTGGTTTCACCGCATGCTGGTGGCCCGGCGTGGCGCCGAATTCCTGATGCCCACCCTGAGCGCCTGCGTGGGGCTGTGCCGTTCCGGTCATGCCCTGACCCTGGCGCCGGACATCCTGATCGAGGAGGAGCTGGCCGCCGGCTGGCTGGTGCCGCTGCCCCTGGACGTGGGCGCCGCCTCCGAGACCTGCGCCTACTGGCTGCGCTCGCGGCCCCTGTCCCAGGCCGCCGGGCGGTTGTGGCGGCTGTTGGTGGACGGCGGCCTGCGCGAGGCGGACGGGCCGCTCAGGCCGGGTTCCCGCTGCGAATCCGGAACAGACTGACCAGGGCCGCGCACAGCGAGAAGCCGGCGGCCATCAGCAGCGCCGGAGCGATGGCGTCCTCCACCAGGCTGAACGCCAGGGCGGTGAGCGCCGCGCCGAGGGTCTGGCCGAGCAGCCGGGTGGTGCCCTGCATGCCGCCGGCGCCGCCGCTGCGGTGGCGCGGCGCCGAGCCGATGATGGCGCGGTTGTTGGGCGCCTGGAAGAACCCGAAGCCGAGGCCGCATAACGCCATGCAGGCGAGAATCACCGGCAGCGGCGCCTGCTTGGACAGCAACGCCAGCAATACCAGCCCGACCACCTTGGCGAGCAGGCCCAGCGAGCACAGCACGCCGATCGGATAGCGGTCGGCGAGTCGTCCGGCCAGGGGCGCGGTGATCATCACCGCCGCCGGCCAGGGGGTCATCAGCAAGCCGGTTTGCACGGCGCTGTAGCCAAGCACGTCGTGCAGATAGAAGGGCAGGGCGATGAAGGCCGCCATCTGGCTGGTGAAGGAACAGAACGAGGTGCCGATGGCCAGGGCAAACGGGCGGATACGCAGCAGATCCACCGGCAGCAGGGGCGAGGGCTGGCTTAGCTGGCGGCGCACCAGCACCGTGCCCACCAGGCCGGCGGCGGCCAGCGCCACCAGCGCCGGGGTCACCGCCATGCCGTGGGCGAGGCCGTCCACGGCGCTCACCAGCAGGCCGATGGCCAGGGCGTTGAGCAGGGCGCTGACCCAGTCGAAGGGGCGCGGATCGGTGGGCGTGCGCGGCAGGTTGCGCGACGCCAGGTACAGGGCCAGACCACCCAGAGGCACGTTGACGGCGAACAGCCAGGACCAGTCCGCCACCGACAGAATGCCGGCGGCCACGGTGGGCCCCAGCGCCGAGGACAGCGCCACCACCATGGCGCTCAGGCCGATGCCCCGGCCCAGGAACCGGGCCGGGTAGATAAAGCGCACCAGAGCGGCGTTGACGCTCATCACGCCGGCGGCGCCGAGCCCCTGGAAGAAGCGCGCCACCGCCAGGGTGACCAGGGAATCCGCCAGGGTGCAGACCAGGGAAGCGACGATGAACAGCCCCAGGCCGACCCGGTAGATACGGCGGTAGCCGACGATGTCGCCCAGGGAGGACAGCGGCAGCAGGGTCAGGGCCACCGCCAGAAGATAGGCGTTGACCACCCAGACCACGTCGGAGCGGCCCACGACCAGGCTGTTGGCGATGGTCGGCAGGGCGACGTTGACGATGTTGCTGTCCATCACCGACATGCCGATGCTGGTGGCGATGGCGAGCATGGCCAGGCGGCGTTGCCGGGCCGGCAGACCGTCGTGCTCGGCACGCGGGTCCGCGGGGGTACTGCTTTCTGGCAAGAAGGGGCTCCCGGTCGGGCTCACTGGGTGACCCGGGATGATACGCCGTTAAGCGGTAAGGCGCTTATTGATTCTGTTTATAAGGTCCGCTACGCGGACCCGCTCTGCAGGGCCTCGCGCACCGCCGCCGGGGTGATCGGCAAATGGCGCAGGCGCGCGCCCACCGCCGCCTGGATGCCGTTGGCGATGGCCGGCGCCACCACCGTGGTGCCCGGCTCGCCCAGGCCCACCGGCACCTCGGTGCTTTCCACCAGCTCGATCTCGATCTCCGGCGCGTCGATCATGCGCAGCGGGCCGTAGCTGTCCAGGTTGCTGTCCACCACCCGCCCGTTCTTGAACTCGGTGCCCTCGTAGAGCGCCATGGACAGGCCCCACAGGGCGCTGCCTTCCACCTGGGCGCGGGCGCCGTCCGGGTCCACCACGGTGCCGCAGTCCACCACCAGCCAGATCTTGTGCACCTCCACGCGGCCGCTTTCCCGATCCACGCTCAGGTGCACGGCGCCACCCACCCAGGTGGGCATGCTCCGGGACTGGCCATAGGTGGTGGCGATGCCGACGGCGCTGTCCGCGGGCAGATCGTCACGGCCATGGCCGGACAGTTCCGCCACCCGTTTCAGCACCGCCGCCTGACGGCGGGCGCCGCCCACGGAGTTGGGGGCCTGGCCGGCGTTGCGTCCCTCGGCCTTGAAGTGGTCAAGACGGAATTGCACCGGGTCCGCGCCGATATAACGGGCGGCCTCGTCCATGAAGCTTTCCACGGCGAAATTGATCCAGCCCGGCGATACCGAACGCAGCCAGCCGGGGCGAAAGGTGTGCTCGGCCAGTTCGTTGGAAATCGCCCGGGCCCGTTGCGCGCCCACGCCGTACCAGTGGTCGATGCCGTCCGAGGAGAACGGGTCGTAGGGCTCGCCGTTGGTGCCCTTGGGCATGAAACCGGGAATCATCACCTTGGTGGGCCAGCCGGAGGCCACGGCGCTGTCCATGCCCACCACCTTGTTGTCGGCGTCGAAGGCCATGCGCAGGCGCGACAGGGTGGGCGGGCGCACGCTGTCGAAGTGGCTGTCGTCGGCGCGGGTCAGGATCATCTTCACCGGTTTACCGCCCAGGGCCTTGGAGGCGAGCGCGGCGGGGATCGCGTAGTCGCCGTTGAGGCGCCGCCCGAAGCCCCCTCCGAGCATGTAGGTGCGCATCACCACCTGGTCTTCCTTCACGCCCAGGGCTTTTTGCAGCCAGGGCAGGCACAGCGACTGCCACTGGTTGCCGGTGTGCACTTCCCAGAGACCGTCGTCGTTGCGGAACACCAGGGCGTTGACCGGCTCCAGCTGGAAATGCAGTACGGTCTGGGTGGTGTAGTCCGCCTGGAAGGTGTCGGCGGCATCGGCGAAAGTGGCGTCCACGTCGCCGTTGTCGCCGGTGTCCATGATGGCGCCGGTGCCGGTGTCGTCGACCAGGCGACGGTTCTCGGCCTGTATTTCCGCCTCGCCCACCTCGGTGGCGTCGCCGGTGTTGTAGGACACCTTGATCTGGCGGGAGGCCTTCAACGCGGCCCAGTGGTTATCGGCGATCACCATGGCCCAGCCCGGCGCGGTGCCGGAGGGGTCCTCCAGTTCCAGGGTTTGCTGGTAGCCCTTGATGTCCTTGGCGGCGCTGTCGTCGATGTTGGTGATGGCGCAGTCGTAGCGGGTCGGCGGCAGGATCGGCACGGCGTGCACCATGCCCTCGACCTGGGCGTCGATGCCGTAGATGGCCTGCCCGTTGGTCTTGGTGTCGATGTCCAGGGCCTTGAGGTTCCGGCCCAGGAGGGTCAGTTCATCATGGGACTTGAGCGGCAGTGCCTTGAGTTCGTCCTGGCTGAACTGGCGGTCCAGACCTTTCTGGACCAGTTCGCCGAAGCCGATGCTACGGTCGCCGGCGCTGACCTGGCCATCGGCCACGGTGACCGCGTCGGCGCTGACGCCCCACAGGGCGGCGGCTTTCTCGGCCAGGGCGGTGCGACCGGCGGCGCCGGCGCGCCGATACACCGGCCAGCTTTGCCACACCGACCAGCTGCCGCCGGTGACCATGGTGCCCCATTTTGGGTCGCTGTCGACGTGGTCGATGTGCACGTCCTGCCATCGCGCGCCCAGCTCATCGGCCAGGATACGGGCGATGGCGGTGCCCACGTGCTGGCCCATCTCGGCGCGGATCACGTTCACGTTGACCCGGCCTTGGCTGTCGATCCAGTACCAGAGGGTGGGTTCGAAGCGGTCGCCGACCGCTTCCAGGGGCTGGCCGTCGGCGGCCGCCGGATTCATCGCCGCGAGACCGGCGCGGGGGAAGCCGAACACGGCGCCGGCGGCGCACATGGACACCAGAAAGGAGCGCCGGCTCAGACGCGGCGTGTCCGTGCGATCATCGGCGGAAAGGCGCTGTTCATCCATGGGCGCTGGCCTCCTTCATGGCGGCGGCGGCGTCGCGGATGGCGCCGCGGATACGCGGATAGGTCATGCAGCGGCACAGGTTGCCGGTCATCACCGCGTCGATATCCTCGTCGCTGGGATTCGGCATGTCCTTGAGCAGGGCTGCCGCCTGCATGATCTGGCCGGACTGGCAGTAGCCGCACTGCGGCACCTGCAGGTCCCGCCAGGCCTGTTGCAGCGGGTGGGCGCCGTCGGCGTCCAGCCCCTCGATGGTGGTGATGTCGGCGCCGGCCACGTCCTTGAGCGGGGTGATGCAGCTGCGCGTGGCACGGCCGCCCACATGGACGGTGCAGGCGCCGCACAGGCCGATGCCGCAGCCGAACTTGGTACCGGTGAGGCCGGCCAGGTCACGCAGCGCCCACAGCAGCGGCATGTCCGGGTCCGCGTCCAGGCGGACCGTCTCTCCATTGATGGTGCACTCGATCATGGTGGGGTCCTCGTCAATGCGTTCCAACGTGGGCGCGCAGCTCACTCACCCGGGCGGGCAGGTCCGGCCAGGGTGGCAGGTCGGTGCGGGTGGCGCGCAGGTAGGCGGCGATGGCGGCGATCTGGTCGTCGTTGAGCGCCGAGCGGAACGCCGGCATCACCACGCCGTGGCTGCCCTCGCTGGCGGGCACGCCGTCCAGCATCACGTGAATCAGGTTGGCGGGATCGTCCAGTCGCGTGGCGGAATTGATGCCCAGGTCCGGCCGGGTGACGGTGACGCCCTCGGGCGTGGCGTTGTAGTGGCAGGCGGCGCAGGCGCTGGCATAGAGCCGCTCGCCCTGTTCCCGGCGCCAGTCCCGCCGCGGTTTGCCGGCGGCGATGCTGGCGGTGAGGGCGGCGTTGTCCGCCGGGGCCTCGCCGTCGGTGGCGCCGGTGACGTCCGCCAGATAGACACCGAGAGCGGTCAGATCGTCGTCGGAGAGCTCCGCCACGCCGCCGTGCACCACCGGACCCATGGGACCCGCCGCCACGCCGTGGTAGCGGTCGGCGCCCAGTTTCAGGTAGGTGGTGAAGGCGGCGGCGCTCCAGGGCACCCCGGATGGGTTGTCGGCGGTGAGCGCCGGGGCCACCCAGCGGTCGATGGTGGCGCCCGCGTAGCGCTCGCCGCCTTTCTCGGCGCCCAGGGCGTTGCGCGGCGTGTGGCAGGCGCCGCAATGGCTGATGCCCTCGGCCAGGTAGGCGCCCCGGTTCCAGGCGTCGCTTTTGTCCGGGTCCGGCTGGTAGCGGCCGACATCCACGAACAGCAGTTTCCAGCCGGCCTGCAGGAAGCGCTGGTTGAGCGGGAAGGGCAGGGTGGAGGCGCGGGTCTCCTGTTTGACCGGTTCCACCTCGCTCATCAGGTAGGCGTAGAGCGCGTCCACGTCCTGGTTGGACAGCTTGGTGAAGTGGTCATAGGGAAACGCGGGGAAAAGATGCCGGCCCTGGCGATCCACGCCTTCGTGCATGGCGCGCCGGAAGGCCTCCGGCGACCAGTCGCCGATGCCGGTGTCCGGGTCCGGGGTGATGTTGGAGGCGTAGATGGTGCCGAAGTCGCTGACCACCGGGTAGTTGCCGGCGTAGGGTTCGCCGCCCTGGGCGGTGTGGCAGGTGGCGCAGTAGCCGGCGGCGGCCAGCACCCGGCCTTGCTCCACGGTGGCGGCGTCGAAGTCGGGCCGCTCCGAGGCGGCCATAGGCGCCAGTTCTCCGTGCCAGGCGTACACCGCGAAAGCGCCGATCACCACCACCGCCAGTATCACCAGCGTGGCGAGGGTACGTTTGAGCATGGATGCGTCCCTTCCTGTCCGATCTGGGGTTCAACATACACCCCGAGCATGGCATCGCCAATATTTCCGGACGATTAATGGGGGGTTGGAGTGACGCCGGGTTTTGAACCGGGCGCCGGTGACGCAGTCCGATTATTCAAGCTTTTACGCATCGGCATCCCGCCTTTGGGTAAGGTTGCCGGTGGGCCAAGGACGACGTAAGGACCGACCCGATGAACCGTAGAACCCTGTTGAAAAGCGCCGTGGCGCTGGCCGCCTGGTCCGGCCTGCCGTCGGCGCCGTTGTTCGCCGCCGCGCGCGCCAATGACCGCATCGCCGACGGCGAAGCGGAGCCGTTCTGTTTCGAGGGCCTGCGCGAGCGCGCCCGGACCCTGGCGACCCGCCCCTACCGGGACGCCGCCCGGGCGTTGCCGCCGACCCTGGCGGGGCTCACCCCGCACCAGTACAACGAAATCGGCTACGACGCGGAGCACGCGCTCTGGCATGGTCGCAGCGACCGCCTCAACATCCAGTTCATCCATGCCGGCATGGGGTTCGACCAGCCGGTGCGCATGCACTCCCTGGACCCGGACAGCGGCCAGGCCCGGCGCATTCATTTCCGCCCGGAGCTGTTCGACTACGACCGGGTCGACGTGGATACCGCCCAGCTCGGCGAGGACCTGGGCTTCGCCGGCTTCCGGGTGTTCAAGGCGCCCTCGCTCACCGAGAAGGACATCGTCTCCTTCCTGGGCGCCAGTTACTTCCGCGCCGTGGACGGCAGCTATCAGTATGGCCTGTCCGCCCGGGGCGCGGCGGTGAACACCTACGCCGACGGCGAGCGGGAGGAGTTCCCGGACTTCACCCACTTCTGGTTCGAGACCCCGGCGCCGGGCGCCAGCCGCTTCACCGCCTACGCGCTGCTCGATTCCCCCAAGCTGGCCGGCGCCTACCGCTTCGTGATCGACTGCGGCGACGATGGCGTGGTGATGGACATCGACAGCCATCTGTTCCCCCGCGAGGCGATCACGCAGCTGGGCGTGGCGCCGATGACCAGCATGTTCAGTTGCGGCGGCCACCAGCGCCATCAATGCCGCACCCTGCACCCGCGCATCCACGATTCCGACCGCCTGGCCCTGTGGCGCGGCAACGGCGAGTGGGTGTGCCGGCCGCTGAACAATCCGCCCCGCGTCCAGTTCAACACCTTCGACGACACCAACCCGAAGGGCTTCGGCCTGCTGCAGACGCACCGGGACTTCGACGATTACGAGGACGTGATCGGCCGCTACCACGACCGGCCCAGCCTGTGGGTGGAGCCCAAGGGCGAGTGGGGCGACGGCGAGATCCAGTTGCTGGAGCTGCCCACCACCGGCGAGACCATGGACAACGTGGTGGCGTTCTGGAAACCGGCGCGGCCCTTGAAGGGGGGCGAGGCCCTGGCGTTCGGCTACCGCCTGCACTGGGCGGCGCGGGCGCCGGTGCGCACCGATCTGGCCCGGGTGCGCGCCACCCTGAGCGGCATGGGCGGCTTCCCGGAGGGCTGGGCGCCGGGGGAGCATTACCCGGAGACCTGGGCGGAACGCATCGCCGTGGATTTCGTCGGCGGTCGCCTCAAGGAATTCTATGACGGCGACATCGACATCGACACCCAACTGGACGTGTCCGCCGGCCGGGTCAAGGATCTGCACGTGCTCTGGGTGAAGGATCTGGACGGCTTCCGGATCCTGTTCGACTGGTACCCGGACAGCGACGCCACCGAGCCGGTGAACATGCGCCTGACGTTAAGCGCCGAGCAGCGGGTGGTGAGCGAAACCTGGCTGTTCCAGTACTTCCCGCCGCCGGCCGGGGAACGGACCTATCCGGCGTTCCCGGGATCCACCAGCGGATAACCGAAGCGCCGCGCCACCGGCGCGGTGATTGTCTCGATCAGGCTCCGCTCCCGGTCGTTGAAGCGGGGCTGGTAATAGGTGGGCGCGTGCAGGCCGGCGGCGGCTTGTTCCAAGGTATTCCCGGACACCGCCAGGCCGGCGTGAGCGAACAGCGCTTCCAGGGTGTCCCGGGGCGTGCCGCACAGGTCCTCGTAGCGCACCACCCGTGCCGCTTCGCGCAGGGCCGGGTCCTGTTCCAGGGCGTCGGCCACGTGCTCGTAGATCGCCGCCCAGTAGCGCGCCCAGCCTTCCACTTCGTTGCCGCCATTCCAGAGCTCGCCGATGTAGGCGGTGAGTTTGTCGTCGCCGGTGTTGATGGCGCGCCGGTCGAGGCCGAATTCGTAGTGGCCCACCCGGCGCATGTGGTCCAGGGCGCGGGGCTCCTTGCTTTCGCCGGTCACGAACAGATCCTGCTGCTTCATCAGCGAGGCGATGTGCCACACCGGGTCGCGGATCATCAGCAGGAAGCGGGCGTCCGGGTACAGGCGGTGCAGATAGCCGAGCCGGGCCAGGTTGTAGTTGCCCTTGGCGAGATAGCGCCGCCGTTTGCGCACCGCCAGCAGCTTGCGGATGTGTTGATCGTAGAAGGCCTCGAACTCCGGGTACGAGGCGTCGCGGCCGAGCACCGCGCTGCGCGCCGGATCATGGATGTCCGGGAAGAACGCCATCCACAGCATCTCCTCGAACGCCTCCGGGCTTTTCGAGGTGACCTTGATGCCGTCCTGGTGGGCGCGCTCCCGGGCCTGCTCGGTGGCGCCGGGCACCAGGGACAGCCAGCGGTTCCACCAGTAGGGCACCGGCAGGAACGGAAAGTCCGCGTAGCGGTGGGTGGCCACCTCCGGGTGGGCGGCCAGGTGTTCCAGCACGATGGTGGTGCCGGAGCGGGCCAGACCGGCCACGTAGATCGGCCGGTCCACGGTCACATCGGCGATGGCGTCGCCGACGATGCGGGTTTCCAGGTTGCCGAGCTTGATCCAGGCGCGCGGGTGACGATGCACCCAGCCGCCGGCGTGGTGCATCCAGGGGGTGACCTGGAAGCCCGGGTCGGTGTCGGGGGTCGGTTGCCGTGCGTTCATTCGATTTTCGCCCATCGGTAGGTCAGCAGGGAGACGATCAACATGATCGGGAAGAACACCATCAGCCAGTGGCGCATCCAGTCCGGGCCGAACGGCAGGTAGCCTGGTTGCGGCAGAGCGATGGTGATCCGCTCCGGGCCGCCCTGGTCGGGCAGGTAGCCCAGCGGGTTGCCGATCAAGGCGTTCCACCAGTGGCGCCGCTCCACCACCGGGATCGGCGCGTCCACGGCCACCTCGGCCACGGCGCCGCCGCCACCGCCGTCGCGCACGATCACCCGGGGCCGGTCGCCGTCGATCCATTGCGCCTGGTAGCGGTCCGGTTCCGCCTGGACCGCCGGGGTTTCCCCGACGGCGGGCAGCCGGTGGGCGTAATGGCCTTCCAGCCAGGTGAGCAGCGCCAGCAGCGGCAGAATCGAGATCAGCGTGGGAATCAGCACCAGCCCCAGATGGCGGAAGGCGGTGGTGAACTGCGCCTTGATCAGCGGCCCGGCTTCGCTGAACTCGCCATCGAAGCCGTTCAGGGCGCGGCGTGCTTCACGGGCGTCGCGCTTGGCCTGGCCGATGCGTTTCTGCGGCGAAAGCAACCGGTACAGCAGCAGGGTGCCGACCCCGGCCAGCACCGCCCAAACCGCCAGTCGGGCGGCGCCGGGCAGCACCGTGGCGAGCCCGGCGTCGACGGCGGCGAACAGCGGTGCCGGCAAATCGAACAAGGCCATGGGCACTCCTAGGCTCGGTGATCGTCGTGGCCCGGCGGCGTCTGCTCGGCGGCCGGGGTGGCGCTTTCATCGTCGTTTTGATCCGCCTCGCGGCGGGCGGATTCATCGTTGGCGCGGGCCTCCGCCTTGCGGCGGCGCAGGCGCCGGATCGGCCACAGCACCACGAACAGCACCGCCACGCCGATGGCGGCGATGATGCCCCACAGGGCGGTGAGCAGGCTCAGGCCGGCGCCGGGGCCCACGTAGGCGGACGCCAGGCCGGGCAGGGTGAGCGTGGCCAGCGCCACGGCGGCGGCCAGGGTTTGGGGGCGAGCGATGAAGGGGGCTTTCATGGCGAATCTCCTCGGCTATGAATCGGAGTCGGGGGCGAGCCGGGCGCGGAAGTCCGCGTCCAGGTCGTCCAGGGTGAGGCGTTGCGCGGCGGACACCACCGGGATGTATTGATCCTGGTCGCCGGCGCGCACCGGATTGACGAATTCCCAGACGATGTCGCCGTCCGGGGCCACCTCCAGCAGGCGGCCGCCGTCGGATTCGGTGATCAGCCAGTCGCCGTTGGGCAGTTCCTCCACGGCGCCGCGCAGGCCGCTGTCGAACGGATGCTCGGCGTCGCCGGTGTAGCGGGCGACGATGCGTTCGTCCTCCGGGTCCACTTCCAGAATCCGGGTGCGGTTGTCCTTTTCGAAGTGGCCCAGGTTGTCGAACAGCGTGAAGTGGCCGGCGTCGTTGATGCGCGGGTAGTGCTGGCCCAGCCAGGGGCCCTTGAGGGCCCAGGTCATTTCGCCGCTGGCCGCGTCCACCAGGGCCACGGTGCCGGGGTGGCGGAACGACAGCAGCACCTGGCCGGCCTGGCCCCGGGCCGGGGCGAAGCGGTCCGCCAGGTCCTGGTCGAGGAACTGCACGCTGTTGGTGTGCAGCGGGTCGGAGGTGGCGAAACTGGGCACCGCGTAGAACAGGTCGGCGTAGCGGGATTCCATGAACGCCTTGGCCAGGGACACCTTGCTGCGTTCCTCGCCGGTGTCGCCGTCCAGCACCACCAGATAGTCGTCCAGCCAGGGGTATTCCAGCTTGGCGAAGGCGGGCACCTTCTGGTCGGTGAATTCATGGGTGAGGGCGACCACGTCGCCGTCCGGGGTGATGTCCAGATCGTGGTGGGTGCTGGCGTGGTAGCCCCAGATTACTTCCGAATCCGCGTTCAGGCGCACCAGGCCGTAGCCCCAGGGGGTATCGTTATTGGCGATGTAGATCGCCAGCAGGTCGCCGTTGGGCAACAGCCGCGCCTTGCGCCAGTAGATGTGATCGTCCGGGCGCGGCGGCCGGCCGGTGGGGCTCTGTTCCCATACCTCGCTGTAGGGCAGTGCCCAGCGATGCAGCACCTCGCCATCCATGTTCACCAGGTCGGCGTGGCTGCCGTCGCCGGAGGTGTACAGGGTCAGCCCTTGATAGGCGCGGTCCGGGTCGTGGACGGTGACGCCGCGTTCCTCCCGGCGCGCTTCGCGCCACAGGTCGGACTGGGTGTACAGATCAATCAGGGTGTTCTGTTTGAGCACCGCCCGGGCGGCCTTGTGGGCGTCGTTGAACAGCGGGTAAGGGTAGGTCTTGGTGAGCACCACGAAGGCGCCGCCGACGAACGCGATGAACACGATCGCCAGAAAAAAAAGCCCGAAGCCGATTCGATCCGAATTTTTCATGCCGTCATCCTGTCAGCCATCCCGGCCGCCGTTCTTGGCGGGTCCAGGGAGTTAGGACTCAGCATCGGGGAATGGTTTGTGTTCCTTTGTAAAAGGTGGAAAGCGGCGGGCGTTTTGTGAACGGCGCCGCACCGAAAATTCGATGTGGCGCCGGTTTTCCCGGTGGCCGTGCTTACAGCGGCTCCAGATTGTCGTGCATGGCAAGGGGTTCGTGGTCTTCCC
This sequence comes from Alloalcanivorax profundimaris, assembly GCF_015265435.1. GTDB lineage: Bacteria > Pseudomonadota > Gammaproteobacteria > Pseudomonadales > Alcanivoracaceae > Alloalcanivorax > Alloalcanivorax profundimaris. The sequence continues at coordinate 251,844 of NZ_JABJWH010000005.1, forward strand.
GGTTGGCCAGGAAGTGCGGGCGCGGCTCATTGCCGCAGAACGGTTTTCCCGGCACGTTATCCACGCTGTTGTAAACGAAGAACAGGTTGGAGCGGGGCCACGGCGACAGGTTCTTGTTGGACGCATGCAGGGTGTTGCACTCGAACAGCAGCAGTGAACCCGGCGGCCCCTTGGGCGCCTGGATGCCGCCCTGGTTGACCAGGTCGCGCAGGTTCTCCTGGCTGGGCACGCCGACCCGCTGGCTCTTCAGCGAATCCTTCCAGTTGTCCTCCGGCGTGGCGCCGTAGCAGGGCACGAAGTAGTGATGCGAACCGGGGATCAGCATCAGCGGCCCGTTGAACTCGTTGTTGTCGGTGAGCATGATCGAGGCGCTCACCGCCCGCATGCGCGGCATGCCGTCCTCGGAGTGCCAGGTTTCGAAGTCGGAATGCCAGTTGAAGCCGCTGCCCTGGAAACCGAACTTGTCGTTGATGCGCGACTGGTGAATGTAGACATCGCCGCCCAGCAACTGGCGCACCATGCCCAGGATACGCGGGTCCCGGGTCAGCTCGTCGAAGCGCCGGGACAGCTCGTGCATGGCGAACACCGAACGGATGTCGCCGGAGTCCGGGTCGGTGATCACCTGGTCGGATTTCACCAGATCCGTGTCCTTGGCCATGTCCTTGAGTTCATCGAAGAAGGGGCGTACCCGTTCCTGGGAGAAAAAGCCCTCGAACCAGAGAAAGCCGTCGCGCTCGTAGCGGGACAGGGCTTCCTCGCCCAGGGGGCCGCTCCAGCGGTCCTGGTTGCGGGCGTGGATGACCGGATCCAGGCGTGTGAACCGTTTCTGGTCCTGTTCCATGCGTGTGGGGAAAAGGTCTTCGCTGGTCATGCTGTGTTCCTCCTCGCGAGAATCCATTTTCGACTTGAGGCACTGCCACGGCGTGACCGGCGGACACCGGATCGCGGCGGGCATCAGGGGCGATTGTGCATATCGGGGCGGGGGCCTACAGCCCTCTTCAATAGTTCTTTACAGCGCCGATGTAAAAGGTGGCGGGGGGAGAAGAGGGAGCGGCATGGAGGAGCGGGAAACAAAAAAGCCCGGCGCGAGGCCGGGCTTTTTCGAGGTCGGTGGGAGGGTCCCTTAGCTGGCTTGCGCCACCGGGATCTTCACCGTGTCCGCCACCTGCTGATACTCCTCCATGCGGTCGAAGTTCATGTAGCGGTAGATCTCACCGGCCATGGAGTCGATGGTGTTGGCGTACTCCATGTACTCCTCGGCGGTGGGCAGCTTGCCGAGCACCGCGGCGATCGCCGCCAGCTCCGCGGACGCCAGGTACACGAAGGCGCCCTGACCCAGCCGGTTGGGGAAGTTCCGGGTGGAGGTGGACACCGCCGTGGACTTGGGCGCGATCCGTGCCTGGTTACCCATGCACAGGGAGCAGCCCGGCATCTCGGTGCGCGCGCCGGCGCGGCCGTAGATGTTGTAGTAGCCCTCTTCGGTGAGCTGATGCTGGTCCATCTTGGTGGGCGGCGCCACCCACAGGCGGGTGGTGAGGCCATCCACTTTTTCCAGCAGCTTGCCGGCGGCCCGGAAGTGACCGATGTTGGTCATGCAGGAGCCGATGAACACCTCGTCGATCTTGTCGCCGGCCACGTCGGACAGGGTCTTGGCATCGTCCGGGTCGTTCGGGCAGCACAGGATCGGTTCCTGGATCTGATCCATGTCGATTTCGATCACGGTGTGGTACTCCGCGTCGGCGTCGGCACGCATCAGCTTGGGATCCTTCAGCCACTCTTCCATGCCCTGGATGCGGCGCTCCAGGGTACGGGCGTCGCCGTAACCGTTGGCGATCATCCACTTGAGCAGGGTGATGTTGGACTTCAGGTACTCGGTCACGCTGTCCTCGGACAGGGTGATGGTGCAGCCGGCGGCGGAACGCTCGGCGGAGGCGTCGGACAGCTCGAACGCCTGCTCCACGGTGAGGTCGTCGAGACCCTCGATTTCCAGGATGCGGCCGGAGAAGACGTTCTTCTTGCCGGATTTCTCCACGGTCAGGTGACCGTCCTTGATGGCCTGCAGCGGAATCGCGTGGACCAGGTCACGCAGGGTGATGCCCGGCTGACGCTTGCCCTTGAAGCGCACCAGCACGGATTCCGGCATGTCCAGCGGCATTACGCCGGTGGCGGCGGCGAAGGCCACCAGGCCGGAGCCCGCCGGGAAGGAGATGCCCATCGGGAAACGGGTGTGGGAATCGCCGCCGGTGCCCACGGTGTCGGGCAGCAGCATGCGGTTCAGCCAGGAGTGGATGATGCCGTCGCCGGGGCGCAGGGAGACGCCGCCACGGTTCATGATGAAGTCGGGCAGGGTGTGCTGGGTTTCCACGTCCACCGGCTTGGGGTAGGCGGCGGTGTGGCAGAACGACTGCATCACCAGGTCGGCCTGGAAGCCCAGGCAGGCCAGATCCTTCAGCTCGTCACGGGTCATCGGACCGGTGGTGTCCTGGGAGCCCACGGTGGTCATCTTCGGCTCGCAGTACATGCCGGGACGCACGCCGTCCATGCCACAGGCCTTGCCGACCATCTTCTGCGCCAGGGTGAAACCGGCGTTGGAGTCACCGGGCTGTTCCGGCTTGCGGAACAGGTCGGATTCGCCCAGACCCAGGGCTTCGCGGGCCTTGGTGGTCAGGCCACGGCCGATGATCAGGTTGATGCGGCCGCCGGCGCGCACTTCGTCCAGCAGTACCTGGGAGCGCAGATCGAACTCGGCGATCACTTCGCCGTCCTTCTCCACCCGGCCTTCGAACGGGTAGATGTCGATGACGTCGCCGGTTTCCATCTTGGACACGTCGCACTCGAAGGGCAGGGCGCCGGAGTCTTCCATGGTGTTGAAGAAGATGGGCGCGATCTTGCCGCCGATGCAGACGCCGCCGGCGCGCTTGTTGGGCACGTAGGGGATGTCCTCGCCGAAGTGCCAGAGCACGGAGTTGGTGGCGGACTTACGGCTGGAGCCGGTGCCGACCACGTCGCCCACGTAGGCCACCGGGTGGCCTTTCTTCTTGAGCTCGTCCATCTGCTTGAGCGGACCGATCTCGCCGTCCTTCTCGGGGAAGATGCCTTCGCGGGCGTTCTTCAGCATAGCGTTGCCATGCAGGGGGATGTCCGGGCGGCTCCAGGCGTCCTGGGCCGGGGACAGGTCATCGGTGTTGGTTTCGCCGGACACCTTGAACACGGTGACGGTGAACTTCTCGGACAGGTCCTTGCGCTGGGTGAACCATTCACCCTCGGCCCAGGACTCGATCACTTCCTTGGCCTTGGCGTTGCCGGCCTTCATTTTGTCTTCCACGTCGTGGAAGGCATCGAACACCAGCAGGGTGTGCTTGAGTTCCTGGGCGGCCACGTCCGCCAGTTCCTCGTCGTCGAGCAGCTCGATCAGCGGCGCCACGTTGTAGCCGCCCTGCATGGTGCCGAGCAGTTCGGCGGCACGCTTGCGGTCGATCAGAGGGGAGCTGGCTTCGCCTTTGACGATGGCGGACAGGAAGGCGGCCTTGACGTAGGCGGCCTGGTCAACGCCCGGCGGAACGCGATTGACGAACAGGTCCTGGATGAACTCCTCTTCACCGGCGGGCGGATTCTTCAGCAGCTCCACCAGCTCGGCGGTTTGCTGTTCGTCCAGCGGTTTCGGGGGGACGCCCTCGGCGGCGCGTTCCTCGACATGTTTGCGATAGGCTTCTAGCACAGCGAATCCCTCGTTTCGTCTGACTGATTTCTTTTGGAAATCAGTTGTTTGGGGTATGTCTGGGGGTTGGAATTGCGCGCGGAGTATAGCGGAAACGCCATCAACTGTTAAACGGAACCGGCCCTATGGCCATTCATGGCGTGAATACTCGTAATCACCGGTTCCGTTGGTGCCGCGATCAATAGGGCAGGGTGCCGCCGGGGGGTTGGCGGCGGAAGCGCTTATAGCTCCAAAGGTACTGGGCCGGCTCTTCCTTGATCAGGGTCTCGATGGAGCGGTTCATGGCGGTGAGCGCGTAGTCCAGATCGTCGTCGTGGACGCCTTCGTCGGCGGGCCGCACGCGGATCTCGAAACCGCCGTCGCCGGGCAGGCGCCGGGCCCAGGCCATGAACACCCGGGCGCGGGTCTGCTTGATCAGCTTGCAGCTCAGGGTGCCGGTGTGCGCCGGCTGGCCGAAGAAGGGCGCGAAGCGGCCGCTGCGCCGGTCCGGCACCTGGTCGGGCAGGATCGCGGTGAGCGCGCCCTGGCGCATGGCGCGCACCAGCCCGGCCACGCCCCGGGCGGTGGCCGGGTACATGGTGGTGCCGAAATGCTCGCGGCCCTGCTTGATCAGCTGGTCCAGCTCCGGCAGGCCGGACGGGGCGAACATGGCGTGCAGGCCGAACTCCCGGGCCAGCCAGAAATTCAGGACCTCCCAGCAGCCCAGGTGCGGCGCCAGGATCAGAACCGGTTCCCGGTTCGCCACCGCCTCGCGCAGGGGGCCGTCGCCGTCCTCCGCCACCACCCGCTCCAGGCCGTCCTCGGGACGGTGCCAGAAACGGGCGATCTCGAAGGTGTTCTTGATGCTTTCCACCAGGGAGGCGCGGACCAGGGCCTCCCGGTCCGGCTGATCCGGCAGGCACAGCCGCAGGTTAATGCGTGTGATGCGTCGCGCCTCGGTGGGCAGCACGGCGAGCAGCCGGCCCAGGCCGTTGGCCAGGGCCCGGTTCAGGCCGAAAGGCAGCAGGCCCAGCAGGCGCAGCGCGCCGGCGGCGGCGCGGCCCTTAAGGGTCTGGATGGCGGGGTGCGTTCGTCGTCCCATGGGGCGCGATTATATCGCCGCGTTCCTCGAACGCCAGGGGCGTTTGTGCCGTGCGGCGATCGCTCGGTGCCAGGCTGGTTTTGTGCCGGCGGACTTGTAGAATGGCGCCGTCTTTCTCGAGGTGGCCATGACCGACATAACCCCGCTGCGCGACTTCCTGCCTTGCCCGACGCCGGACGCCTGGATCCGCTGGGCGCTGGCGCACCCGGATATCCTGCTGATTGATCACGCCCACTGCGAGAAGAAGGCCGCGTCCACGGCCCTGAACCTGATGTTCCGCTACGTGGACCGCCCGGAATTGCTGGATAACCTGAGCCAGCTGGCCCGGGAGGAGCTGCTGCATTTCGAGCAGGTGGTGGGCATGATGCGCGAGCGCGGGGTCACCTACGATCACCTGTCGCCGTCCCGCTACGCCCAGGGCCTGCGCCGTCACGCGCGCACCTCGGAACCGGGCCGGCTGGTGGACACCCTGATCATCGGCGCCCTGATCGAGGCGCGCTCCTGCGAACGATTCGCCGCCCTGGCGCCCCACGTGGACGCGGAACTGGGCCGCTATTACCGCTATTTATTGAAGAGTGAGTCGCGCCACTTCGAGGATTACCTGCGCCTGGCCCGCCTCTACGCGGACGGCCCCATCGACGACCGCCTGGCGTTTTTCAAGGACAAGGAGCGGGCGCTGATCGAGGAACCGGACGACACCTTTCGCTTCCACTCAGGCACGCCGGGAAGCAGTTGATAGTTGACAGTGGACAGTTGACAGTTAAAAGCCAAACAGAGCGCTTGCGGATCGGTGGGGCGGGAGTCGCTGGTTCGCCATGAACGCGGGCGCGGTGGCGGAATATACCTCAACGCCTTCCCGCGCACTGTCAACTATCAACTGTCCACTATCAACTGATATCCCAGCTTTCCAGGCGCAGGCCGTCGGCGTCGGCGACGATCCACCAGCCCTGGGCGCCCCAGTCGCCGAGCACCCAGCGGCGGCCGCTGGCGCCGTCGCCCAGGTCCACGTCGTGCACCGCCGGGCGGTGGGTGTGGCCGTGGATCAGTTCGCGCACGCCGGCCTCGTTCATCACCCGTGTCACCTCGGAGGGCGTCACGTCCATGATGTTCTCGGCCTTGTTGGCATTGTTGCTCTGGCTCTGCATGCGCATGCCCTGGGCCAGGGCGCGGCGCTCCTCCAGGGGCTTGGCGAGCATCATTTGCTGCCATTGGGGGTTGCGGGCCATGGCGCGGAACTGCTGGTAGGCCTGATCCTCGGTGCACAGGCTGTCGCCGTGCATGAGCAGGGCCCGGGTGCCGTGCAGGTCCACCACCGTGCCCTCGTCGAGCAGGGTGCCGCCGCAGTCGGCGGCGAACCGATCGCCGAGCAGGAAGTCCCGGTTGCCGTGCATGAAGAACAGCTCCGAGCCGGCGTCGGCGAAGGCGCGGAAGGCGGCGATGGCCTGGCGGTTGAAGGCGCTGTCGTCGTCATCGCCGATCCAGGCCTCGAACAGATCGCCGAGCACGTAAAGGCGCTCGGCGCGGCCGGCCTGGTCGGCCAGCAGGCGTTCCAGTTCCGCCAGGTGGGCGGGGCGTTCCGGGTCCAGGTGCAGGTCGGAGATCAGCAGGCTGTAGCTCATTGCTCGGCGCTGTCGTCTTGCTGGGCGTTGGCGTCGTCGCCGCCGGTATCCAGGCGGCGGGCTTTCTCGATCACCACCGGCGTGCGCGGCACGTCCCGGACCCGGGGGCCGCCGTCGATGCGGCCGCTGCCGGTGGGCACCGTGGAGATGCGCTCCACCGTGTCCATGCCGTCCACCACCTTGCCGAACACGGCGTAACCCCAGCCCCGGGGCGTTTTGCCGGTGTGGTCCAGGCTGCGGTTGCGGACCAGGTTGATGAAGAACTGGGCGGTGGCGGAATGCGGGTCGCCGGTGCGCGCCATGGCGATGGTGCCGCGCTCGTTGCGCAGGCCGCTGTCCGCTTCGTTGCGGATCGGCGCCCGGGTGTCCTTCTGCTTGAGGTCGGCGTCGAAGCCGCCGCCCTGGATCATGAAGCCGTTGATCACCCGGTGGAACACGGTGCCTTCATAGAAGCCGTCGTCCACGTAGCGCAGGAAATTGGCCACCGTGTCCGGCGCCGCCTTCGGGTACAGCTCCAGGACGATGTCGCCCTGGCTGGTGGTCAGCTCGACACGCGGGTTGGCGGCCAACGCCAGGGCCGGGAGCAGCAGCAGGGCGGCGAGCACGGCGCGGGCGGTGATTGCCCGGCTCATTCCTCGATCACCTCGGCGGATTCGATCAGCACGTCCTCGCGGGGCACGTCCTGGTGGAAGCCCTTGTTGCCGGTGTCCACGGCCTTGATGCGGTTGACCGTTTCCATGCCTTCGATCACCTTGCCAAACGCCGCGTAACCCCAGCCGTCCGGGGAGCGGGCCTGGTCCAGGAAGTGGTTGTCGGCCACGTTGATGAAGAACTGGGCGGTGGCGGAGTGCGGGTCGCTGGTGCGCGCCATGGCGATGGTGCCCATCTCGTTGGAGAGCCCGTTGCCGGCTTCGTTCTCGATCGGCGCGCGGGTGGGCTTCTGGCTCATGTCCGGGGTGAAACCGCCGCCCTGGATCATGAAATTGCTGATCACGCGGTGGAACACGGTGCCGTCGTAATGGCCGTCCTTGACGTACTGAATGAAGTTCTCGGTGGTGGCCGGGGCGCGCTCGGCGTCCAGTTCCAGCAGGATCTTTCCGTAGGTGGTGGTCAACAGCACTTTCATGGGGTCTCCGGGTCCTGGGAGTCTTTGACTGTAGGGGGGCGCACTGTACACTAGCGCACCCCGTATTTCAGCCGCAGGCGGCTCAATGAGTGAAGCAAAAGCGCCCAGCAATTTTATCAGACAGATCATCGATCGTGACCTGGCCGAAGGAAAAAACGATGGCCGGGTAGTGACCCGGTTCCCGCCGGAGCCGAACGGTTATTTGCATATCGGTCACGCCAAGTCCATCTGCCTGAATTTCGGCGTCGCCGAAAGCTACGGCGGCGCCTGCCATCTGCGCTTCGACGACACCAACCCGGAGAAGGAAGAGGACGAGTACATCCAGTCCATCCAGCGGGACGTGGAATGGCTGGGCTTCGAATGGGCCGGGCCAGTGCGCTTCGCCAGCGGCTATTTCGACCAGCTCCATGACTACGCCGTGCAGCTGATCGAGAAGGGCCTGGCCTACGTGGACACCCAGTCCCCGGAGAAAATCGCCGAAATGCGTGGCAATTTCACCACCCCGGGGCAGGACAGCCCGTTCCGGGACCGCTCCGTGGAAGAGAACAAGGCGCTGTTCGCGAAGATGCGCGCCGGCGACTTCGACGAGGGCGAGGCGGTGCTGCGCGCGCGCATCGACATGACCAGCCCCAACCTGACCCTGCGCGACCCGGTGCTCTACCGGATACGCAAAAAGGCGCATCACCAGACCGGTGACAAGTGGGTGATCTACCCGATGTACGACTTCACCCATCCGTTGTCGGACGCCATCGAGGGCATCACCCACAGCCTCTGCACCCTGGAGTTCGAGGAGCACCGCCCGCTCTACGACTGGCTGATCGAGCACCTGGACGTGCCCGCCGAGCCGCGCCAGTACGAGTTCGCGCGCCTCAACCTGAACTTCACCGTGACCAGCAAGCGGCGCCTCAAGCTGCTGGTGGACGAAGGCCACGTGGACGGCTGGGACGATCCGCGCATGCCCACCCTCAGCGGCCTGCGCCGGCGCGGCTACACGCCGGCGTCGATCCGCAATTTCTGCGACAACCTGGGCGTCAGCCGGGCGGACTCGGTGATCGACATGAGCCTGCTGGAGGAGGCGGTGCGCGACGACCTGAACCAGAACGCGCCGCGCGCCTTCTGCGTGCTCAAGCCCCTCAAGCTGGTGATCGAGAACTGGCCCGAGGACCAGGAGGAATGGCTGCGGGCGCCGCTGCATCCGCAGAACGAGGCCATGGGCAGCCGCGAGATGCCGCTCACCCGGGAGGTGTACATCGACCGGGAGGATTTCCGCGAGGAGGCCAACAAGAAGTACAAGCGCCTGGTGCTCGGCGACCGGGTGCGGCTGCGCTACGGCTACGTGGTGCGCGCCGAATCCGTGGTCCGCGACGACGCCGGCGAGATCGTCGAGGTGCGCTGCAGCTACGACCCGGACACCCTGGGCAAGAACCCCCAGAACGACGAAGGGCAGGGCAAGATGCGCGGCGTGATCCACTGGGTCAGCGCCCGTCACGGACTGCCGTGCCGGGTGCGGCTCTACGACCGCCTGTTCGACGTGGCCAACCCGGCCCGGGTGGCGGAGGGGGAATCCTTCCTTGATCACCTCAACCCGGATTCCCTGCGCGTGCTGGAAGGCTGCGTGGTGGAGCCGCGTCTGGACGGGGTGCCGGCGGAAACCCGCTACCAGTTCGAGCGCGAAGGCTACTTCTGCGTGGATCGGGACAGCGGCGCGGACGGTCTGGTGTTCAACCGCACCGTGGGCCTGCGGGAATCTTGGCCCCGGGAAGCCTGATCCCCGCCTTCCTCCGCCAGGCCGGAGCGCGGGAGTGGCAGTTCAGCCTGCGCACTTTCGCCGCCGGCATGACGGCGCTGTACATCGCCCTGTCCCTGGGGCTGGATGAACCCAAATGGTCCCTGATGACGGTCTATATCGTCGCCCAGCCCCTGGGCGGCATGGCCGTGGCCAAGGGGCTTTATCGCTTGCTCGGGACTCTGGGTGGGGCCCTGGTGGCGGTGGGCCTGGTGGCCTGGCTCAATCCCCAGCCGACCCTGTTCTTCGTGGTGCTGGTGTTGTGGCTGGGCCTGTGCACCTTCTGCGCCAGCCTGCTGCGCAACTTCCGTTCCTACGCCTTCGTGCTGGCCGGTTACAGCGCCCTGATCGTGGGCGTGCCGGCGGTGCTGGCCCCGGATCAGACCTTCAGCCTGGCGGTGGCCCGGGTCACCGAGATCGGCCTGGGCATTCTCTGCGTGACCCTGTTCAGCCTGCTGGTGTGGCCGCGCCCGGCGGCGGACGCCTACCGGCTGCGCAGCCGTGAGCAGTTGATCGGCCTGATCCGGCTGGTGGCGGACACCGCCGGCGGCCGTGTTACCCGCGACCGGCTTCGCGAGCAGCGCCAGGCGCTGATCACCACCGGCATGGCCCTGGAGAACCTGCGCGAGCACGCCCTGTTCGATTCCGCCCGGTTGCGCCGCCGGGCCGGGCTGTGCCGCCGCCTGGGCCACGAAATGCTGGCGATGATTTCCTCGGTGGGGCCGCTGCACGCCTTTGTCAGCCGGGACGCGCCGCGCCACTCGGAGCCCCGGGTGGCGGCGCTGCTCGACGACATCGCGGCCCTCGATCCGGAGGCGCCGCCGGAGCAATTGCGCGACACCCTGTCGGCGCTGTACACCCGGGCGCGGGCCCTGGCCCGGGAAATGCGCGCCGACGACTTCGGCGACAACGAGGCCCGCTTCTACGCCTTGCAGCTGGCCCTGGAGCACAGCGCCGAGCTGTGCGACCGGCTGCGCTCCAGCGTGGCGCTGTTCGCCATGCTCACCGAGCGGGCGCCCCTGGTGCACTGGCGCGGCGGCAGCTCGCGGCCGCACCTGGACCCGGGCCGCGCCTGGCGCAACGGGGTGCGCGCCGCTCTGGCCCTGGGCGCGGCCCTGGCGTTCTGGTTCTGGACCGCCGCGCCCCAGGGGCCCGGCGTGGCGATCCAGGTGGGCGTGGTGTGCGCGCTGTTCTCCACCCGGGACAATCCGCTGGCGGCGGTCACCGGTTTCATCAAGGGCGCCTCCCTGGCGGCGCTGCTGGCGGTGCTTTACCGGCTGGTGTTGCTGCCGGGCAGCGATGGCTTCGCCGAGCTGGCCGCCTGGCTGGCGCCGGTTTACCTGCTTGCCGGGCTGGCCATGGCGCGGCCGGCCACGGTGGCCATCGGCACCGCCACCTGTATTTTCTTCCCGTTGCTGCTGGACCTGTCGCCACGTCAGGACTTCAGCGCCTTGCCCCTGTTCAATGAGATGCTGGCCCTGGGCCTGGGAATGACCGTGGCGGTGCTGGCGTTTCTGTTGGTGTGGCCCGGCGATAGCCCGGAACAGGCCCGTCAGCGGCTGTGCCGGGATCTGTGCCGGACCCTGGGGCGCTGGCCGATCCGCCGGCGCTGGCCGCGCCACCAGTTGGAGCGGCGCCTGTACGACCGCATCGGCCAGCTGCTGCCCCGGCTCGATCCGGAGGACCCCCGCGACGGCGACCTGTTGCGCGGCGCGCTGGCGGCGGTGACCCTGGGGCTTGGCCTTTTGTACCTGAACATGCTGTGCCGGCGCGGCCTGCCGGCGGCGGAGCGGCTCGCCATCACCCGGCTGATCCGCGACACCCAGCGTGCCCTGCGCGACGGTGACGAGGACCGCTGGCTGGCGCTCACCGGCCAGGCGGACACCGTGCTGCGCCGCTGCCAGCGCGCCTATGATCCGGCGCTGCCCGGCGGCGAGCGGCGCCGGCTGGTGCGGGCGGTGGTGCGGTTGCGCCTGCAGATCAATATCATCCGGCGGTACGCCGGCTTTTTCCTGGCCGGTTCCGCGGACCGCCCCTGGCGGGGCCTGAGGGACGTCGATGCTGCATGAAATCGATCTCGGCGGCGTGCTGCTGCCGCCGCTGATGCCGGTGCTGCTGGTGGCGCTGCTGCTGTTCTGGCCGCTCAACCGGCTGATCAGCCGCTACGACGGCTACCGGTTCGCCTGGCACCCGGCGCTGGCCGGGCTGTGCCTGTACATAATGTTGTGCGCCCTGTCGCTGGCGCTGTTTCTGGTGGTATGACACGAGGGAAAACCAACCATGGCTGAACGCCGCGCCGCCCGCTGGCGGCCGATTCTGGTAACCGGAGCGCTGCTGGCCGCCGCCGCCGTGGCGGCCTGGTTCCTGTGGTTCCACTATGTGCATCAGCTGTGGACCCGGGATGCCCGGGTGCGCGCGGCGGTGATCCAGGTGGCCCCGGACGTGTCCGGCCGCATCACCGCCATGACGGCGGCGGACAACAGCCGGGTGGCGCCCGGCGACGCCCTGTTCGCGGTGGACCCGGAGCGTTACCGGCTGGCGGTGGAGCGCGCCGGGGCGGAGCTGGAGCACCGCCGTCAGGAACTGACCCTGCGCGATGACGAGGCGGCCCGGCGCAAGCGCCTGGGCAGGGCGGTGTCCTCCGAGGAGCGGGAATCCGCCACCCGGCTGGCGGAAGTGGCACGGGCGGACCTGCACGCCGCCCAGGCGGCGCTCAAGGAGGCCCGGCTGGACCTGGAACGGGCCCGGGTGAGCGCGCCGGCGGGCGGGTTCGTCACCCATTTGCTGGCCCATCAGGGCGACTATGCCCGGGCCGGGGAGCCGGTGCTGACCCTGGTGGACGGTGACTCGTTCTGGGTGGAGGCGTATTTCCGGGAAACCCAGGTGCATCGCCTGGCGGTCGGCGACCGCGCCCGGGTGCGGCTGCTGGGCGCGGACCGGGTGCTGGAGGGCAGGGTGGCCGGCATCGCCCGGGGCATCGCCAACCCCAACGCCACCGCCGGCGCTGATCAGGGGCTGCCGCCGGTGTCGCCGACGTTCGAGTGGGTGCGCCTGGCCCAGCGCATTCCGGTGCGCATCGAGCTTGGCGAGGTGCCGGGGGATCTGACGCTGGTGGCCGGTATGACCGCCAGCGTCTCGATCGGGCGGTAGGAACGGTCAGGCGAAGGCTTTTTCGCCGGCCTCCAGGGTCTGGAAGATCAGGGTGTTGATGGTCATCGGGCCGACGCCGCCGGGCACCGGGGTGTAGGCGGCCACCCGGTCGGTGAGCGGCGCCAGCTCGATGTCGCCGCATTTTTCCGGATGGAAGCCGGCGTCCACCACCACGGCGCCGTCCTTGATCCAGTCCGCCTTGATGAATTCCGGCCGGCCCACGGCGCCCACCACGATGTCCGCCTGGGCCACCAGGGCGGCCAGGTCGCGGGTGCGGCTGTGGCAAATGGTGACCGTGGCGTTGGCCTCCAGCAGCATCATCGCCATGGGCTTGCCGAGAATGGCGCTGCGGCCCACCACCACGGCATGCTTGCCTTCCAGGGGCACGTCATAGTGCTCCAGCAGGCGCATGATGCCCTTGGGCGTGGCGCAGCCATAGGCCTCCTCGCCCATGGCCATGCGGCCGAAACCCAGGCAGGTGACGCCGTCAACGTCCTTGTCCAGGCTGATGGCGTCGAAGCACAGCCGCTCGTCGATCTGCGCCGGCACGGGGTGCTGCAGCAGGATGCCGTGCACGTCCGGGTTGTTGTTGAGCTCGTCGATCCGCGCCAGCAGCTGGTCGGTGGTGGTGTCCTCCGGCAGTTCCACGGCCATGGAGTCCATGCCCACCCGGCGGCAGGCGTTGCCCTTCATCTTCACATAGGTGGCGGAGGCCGGGTCGGCGCCCACCAGGATGGTGGCGAGAATGGGGGTGCGGCCCCCGGCCTTGGCTTTCAACGCCTCCACGCGGCCGCGCATTTCTTCCTCGAAATGCTGGGCCAGTGCCTTGCCATCCAGAATCTGCGCGCTCATGGGTTCTCTCTGTCTGTCGGGGTGAAGGAAGGGGGCGGATTCTCGCATGGGCGCCCGGTCGGGGCAAAGCGGCGCCCGGCTGGCGAATATTCCAGCGAACGGTGCGTCCCGGGGCGGGGCGTCGTTGACGCTCCCGGGGGGCGCGGGTATTATGCCGCCTCGCTCGACCTGCTCCGCGGGGTGTAGCGCAGTCTGGTAGCGCGCCTGCTTTGGGAGCAGGATGTCGGGGGTTCGAATCCCTCCACCCCGACCAGCCGGCGAGATCGCGGTGGGATCGGTTAAGCGCCTGTAGCTCAACAGGATAGAGCAACGGCCTTCTAAGCCGTAGGTTGCAGGTTCGAGCCCTGCCAGGCGTGCCATCGGCGACCTGGCGAGGGTGGAAAATACGGTTTCAGTGGTGGCTGTAGCTCAGTTGGTAGAGCCCCGGATTGTGACTCCGGTGGTCGTGGGTTCAAATCCCATCAGCCACCCCAACATCGAAGCCTCCGGGTCGCCCCGGAGGCTTTTTTGTAGCGGCCGCCCCGGCCCGTAGGCAGGGGCGCCGGCATTGTCTATAATTCCCGCCCTTTAAAGCATGGCCCCGACCCGGCAGGGTCGGCCGCTGGCCCCAAAAGTCTTTACAAAGAGGATGTTATGCAGGTTTCCGTAGAAACGACTTCAGGTCTGGAACGGCGCGTGACCGTGGGTGTGCCCGCGGAGAAAGTGGATGCCGCCGTGGAGAACAAGCTCCGCGAGGCCCAGAAGAACGTGCGTCTGGATGGTTTCCGCCCCGGCAAGGTGCCGATGCGGGAAGTGAAACGTCGCTTCGGTGCCGCCGTGCGTAACGAGGTGCTCGCCGACGTGATGCGCGAGTCCTTCCTGGAAGCGGTGGAGCAGGAAAAGCTGCAGCCGGCGGGTATGCCCGGTTTCGAGGCCACCAAGAACGAGGCCGGCAAGGATCTGGAATTCGTCGCCACCTTCGAGGTGTTCCCGGAAGTGGAACTGGCGCCCTTCGACAGCATCGAGGTGGAGAAGCCGGTGGCCGAGGTCACCGACGCCGACGTCGATCAGATGATCGAGACCCTGCGCGAGCAGCGCGCCGAGTACCAGGAAGTGGACCGCGCCGCCGAGAACGGCGACCGGGTCAACATCGACTTCAAGGGCCTCAAGGACGGTGAAGCCTTCGAGGGCGGCAGCGCCGAGGGCCAGAATCTGGAGCTGGGCTCCGGCCAGATGATCCCCGGTTTCGAGGACGGCATCGTCGGCATGAAGGCCGGCGACGAGAAGGACATCGACGTGACCTTCCCCGAGGACTACCAGTCCGAGGAACTGCAGGGCCTGGCGGTGGTGTTCCAGATCAAGGTCCACAAGGTGGAAGCCAAGCAACTGCCCGAGGTGGACGCCGAGTTCATGCAGGCGTTTGGCGTCGACGACGGCGACATGGACAAGTTCAAGGCGGAAGTGCGCAAGAACATGGAGCGCGAGCTGAGCAACGCCGTGTCCGGCAAGGTCAAGGAACAGGTGATGGACGGCCTCGCCGGCCAGCACGAGTTCGATCTGCCCGAGCCGCTGATCAAGCAGGAAGTGGACCGCATGCGTCAGCAAATGGCCCAGCAGTTCGGCGGCGGCCAGCAGTTCGATGCCTCCATGCTGCCCGACGAGCTGTTCAAGGAGCAGGCGGAGCGTTCCGTGCGCCTGGGCCTGGTGATGCGCGCCATCCTCGACAAGCACGAGCTGCAGGCGGATCCGGAGCGGGTCAAGACCCGGGTGGAGGAGATCGCCTCCCAGTACGAGCAGCCCGAGGAAGTGGTCAACTTCGTCTACAGCAACCCGCAGCAGCTGCAACAAATTGAAGGCGCGGTGCTGGAAGACCAGGTCGTGGACATGGTGCTCGAGTCCGCCAAGGTGGAAGAGAAGAGCCAGTCCTACCAGGAAGCGGTGCAGCGCAACCAGCAGGGCTGAGCCCGCGCCACAGCCGCCAGGTGCCGTGAAAACGGCCCCAGCAAAACCTCCGAAAGGCCGAAAAAACGGCGTTTCGGAGGTTTTTTCGTTCAATTGGGCCGTATTTGCGCAAGTTTTGCGCAGTTGAACCGGATATTCACCGGCCTTTATGGACGCCCCACGGGGCCCCCCTTACTATCGGGGTGAAAGGCGCGACGATGCCTTGTATCCGGGCCGCCTCGCCCCAATACCCGCAGTTGGGCCGTCGAACGGCCGTCACGGGACCTCAGATAAAGGAAGCGCTAGATGATTGATTTGAGCCGGATCACTTCCCTCACTCCGGAAATGAAGACCCTGATGCAGGATCCGACCAACGTGGGCCTGGTGCCCGTGGTGATCGAGCAGACCTCCCGGGGCGAGCGTTCCTTCGACATTTATTCCCGACTGCTCAAGGAGCGGGTCATCTTCCTGGTGGGCCAGGTGGAGGACTACATGGCCAACCTGATCGTCGCCCAGATGCTGTTCCTGGAGTCCGAGAACCCGGACAAGGACATCAACCTCTACATCAACAGCCCGGGCGGCTCGGTGACCGCCGGCATGTCGATCTACGACACCCTGCAGTTCGTGAAGCCGGACGTGTCCACCATGTGCATCGGCCAGGCCGCCAGCATGGGCGCCTTCCTGCTGTCCGCCGGCGCCCAGGGCAAGCGGTACGCGCTGCCCAACGCCCGCGTGATGATCCACCAGCCCCTGGGCGGCTTCCAGGGTCAGGCGTCCGACATCGAGATTCACGCCAAGGAGATCCTCAAGATCAAGGGCGATCTCAACCGCATGCTGGCCGAACACACCGGTCAGCCTCTGGAGGTGATCGAGCGGGACACCGATCGCGACAACTTCATGGATGCCACCCAGGCCAAGGAATACGGTCTGGTCGACGACGTTCTGCGCCGCCGCTGAGGCGCCGGCCGCGGGCCGTTCGGGGTGTGCCGGGCTTGAAAAAGCCGGTGTCACCCTGCATCTTCAAACTGAAACATCAGGTTCTGAGGCGATTCGATGACCGATACCACCGGAAAGGGCGACGACGGCAAGCTGCTGTACTGCTCGTTCTGCGGCAAAAGCCAGCATGAAGTCCGCAAACTGATCGCGGGCCCGTCGGTCTTTATCTGCGACGAGTGCGTGGATCTGTGCAATGACATCATCCGCGAGGAGGTGCAGGAGGAATCCGGCGACAGCGGTGACGAGCGTCTGCCCAAACCGCAGGAGATCAAGACCACCCTGGACGATTACGTGATCGGCCAGGAGCGCGCCAAGCGGGTGCTGTCCGTGGCGGTGTACAACCACTACAAGCGCCTGGGCACCAAGTCGCGCAGCCGCGAGGAGGTGGAGCTGGGCAAGAGTAACATCCTGCTGATCGGCCCCACCGGCAGCGGCAAGACGTTGCTCGCCGAGACCCTGGCGCGCCTGCTCAACGTGCCGTTCACCATCGCCGACGCCACCACGCTCACCGAGGCGGGCTACGTGGGCGAGGACGTGGAAAACATTATCCAGAAACTGTTGCAGAAGTGTGATTACGACGTGGACAAGGCCCAGCGCGGCATCGTCTACATCGACGAGATCGACAAGATCTCGCGCAAGTCCGACAACCCGTCCATCACCCGCGACGTAAGCGGGGAGGGCGTGCAACAGGCGCTGCTGAAGCTGATCGAGGGCACCGTGGCCTCGGTGCCGCCCCAGGGCGGCCGCAAGCATCCGCAGCAGGAATTCCTGCAGGTGGACACCTCCAACATTCTGTTCATCTGCGGCGGCGCGTTCGCCGGCCTCGACAAGGTGATCCGGGACCGTTCCGAGAAGGGCGGCATCGGTTTCTCCGCCGAGGTGAAGAGCAAGGACACCGCCCTCACCGTGGGGCAGATGCTGGCCACCGTGGAGCCCGAGGATCTGGTCAAGTACGGCCTGATTCCGGAGTTCATTGGCCGCCTGCCGGTGATCGCCACCCTGGAGGAACTCTCCGAGGAAGCGCTGGTTCAGATTCTCACCGAACCGCGCAACGCGCTCACCAAGCAATACACGCGCCTGTTCGAAATGGAAGGCGTGGAACTGGACTTCCGCGACGACGCGCTGCGCGCCGTGGCCCGCAAGGCCATGGAACGCAAATCCGGCGCCCGCGGGCTGCGCTCGATCCTGGAAGCGGTGCTGCTGGATACCATGTATCAGGTGCCGTCCCTGGAAGGCGTGGTCAAGGTGGTGATCGACAGCGCCACCATCGACGGCGAATCGGAACCGTTGCTGATTTACGAGAACAGCGAGCAGACGTCCAGAGTGGCGCCCGACTGAGTCGGGCGCCTGCCAATCAACGATAGGGGCGATACGTGCTGAAAGAGATTCCTCTGCTGCCACTGCGTGACGTGGTGGTCTACCCCCATATGGTGATCCCGCTGTTCGTGGGCAGGGAAAAATCCATCGCCGCGCTGGAAACGGCCATGGCCAGCGACAAGCAGATCATGCTGGTGGCCCAGCGCAACGCGTCCGACGACGATCCGGGCGAGAAGGACATCTACCGGGTGGGCACCGTGTCCACCATCCTGCAGATGCTGCGCCTGCCCGACGGCACCGTGAAGGTGCTGGTGGAAGGCGGCGGCCGCGGCCACGTCACCAAGGCCCGTTTCGATGACGACGGCGCGGTGGCCGACGTGCGCCAGCTGGACGACGCCATGCCCTCCGAGAGCGAACAGGACGCCCTGTCCCGTTCACTGCTCGCCAAGTTCGAGGAATACGTCAAGCTGTCCAAGAAGGTGGCGCCGGAGATCATGAACTCGGTGTCCTCCATCGACGAGATCAGCCGTCTGGCGGACACCATTTCCGCGCACCTGCAACTGAAGCTGGAAGAGAAGCAGGACGTGCTGGAAATGGTCGACGTGCGCGAGCGCGTGGAGCATCTGGTGGCGCTGATGGAATCCGACATGGACGTGCTCAAGGTGGAAAAGCGCATCCGTGGCCGGGTCAAGAAGCAGATGGAGAAGAGCCAGCGGGAGTACTATCTGAATGAGCAGATGAAGGCCATTCAGAAGGAACTCGGCGACCTGGACGAAAGCGGCAACGAGCTGGAGGATCTGGAGAAGAAGATCGAAAGCGTCGGCATGCCCAAGGACGCCAAGGAAAAAACCCGTAACGAACTCAACAAGCTGCGCATGATGTCGCCGATGTCCGCCGAGGCCACGGTGGTGCGCAGCTATCTGGACTGGATGACCTCGGTGCCGTGGAAGAAACGCAGCCGCGTTCGCCACGACATCGCCCACGCCAAGAAGATTCTCGACCAGGACCATTACGGCCTGGAGGAAGTAAAGGAACGGATCCTGGAATTCCTCGCCGTGCAGAGCCGGGTCGGCAAGGTGAAAGGGCCGGTGCTGTGCCTGGTGGGCCCGCCCGGGGTGGGCAAGACCTCCCTGGGGCAATCCGTGGCCCGCGCCACCAATCGCAAGTTCGTGCGCATGGCCCTGGGTGGCGTGCGCGACGAAGCGGAGATTCGCGGCCACCGGCGCACCTACATCGGGTCGCTGCCGGGCAAGGTGATCCAGAAGCTGTCCAAGGTGGGCGTGCGCAACCCGCTGTTCCTGCTCGACGAAGTGGACAAGATGGGCATGGACATGCGCGGCGACCCGGCCTCGGCGTTGCTGGAAGTGCTCGATCCCGAGCAGAACCACACCTTCAGCGACCATTACCTGGAAGTGGACTACGACCTGTCCGAAACGTTGTTCGTGTGCACCTCCAACTCCATGAACATTCCGGCGCCGCTGCTGGACCGCATGGAAGTGATTCGTCTGCCCGGTTACACCGAGGACGAGAAGGTCAATATCGCCTCCCAGTACCTGATTCCCAAGCAGATCAAGAGCAACGGTCTGAAGGACGGCGAGGTGGTGTTCAGCGATGACACCCTGCGCCACGTGATCCGTCACTACACCCGGGAAGCGGGTGTGCGCGGCCTGGAACGGGAGATCAGCAAGATCTGCCGCAAGGTGGTCAAGGAACACCTGCTGGCCAAGAACGATGCCGCCGTGACCCTGGACGAGGAAAAGGTGGAGCATTACCTGGGCGTGCGCCGTTACAGCTACGGCCTGGCCGAGGAAGCGGATCAGGTGGGGCAGGTCACCGGCCTGGCCTGGACCTCCGTGGGCGGCGAACTGCTCACCATCGAAGGCGTTTCCACGCCGGGCAAGGGCCGGGTCACCACCACCGGCTCCCTGGGCGATGTCATGCAGGAATCCATCCAGGCGGCCTGGACCGTGGTGAAAAGCCGCTCGCGCCATCTCGGCATTCGCCGCCGGCAGCTGGAGCGTAACGACCTGCACATCCACGTGCCCGAGGGCGCCACGCCGAAGGACGGTCCCAGTGCCGGCATCGGCATGTGCACGACCATGGTGTCCATGCTCACCGGTATTCCGGTGCGCGCGGACGTGGCGATGACCGGCGAAATCACCCTGCGGGGTCAGGTGCTGGCCATCGGCGGGCTCAAGGAAAAGTTACTGGCCGCGCATCGCGGGGGCATCAAAACCGTTTTGATACCTCAAGAAAACGAGCGCGACCTCAAGGAAATTCCCGAGAACATCAAGCAAGCTCTCGACATCCGTCCGGTGAAGTGGATCGACCAGGTGCTGGAAGTGGCCCTGACCCACACGCCGACGCCGCTCAGCGAGGCGGAAGTGGAGGAGGATCTTGCTCTCGCGGAAGAAAAGGCGCAAAAAGAATCCGAACGGCCGAGCACCCATTGACCCGCGCTCGCGCGGCGTTTCTAATGCGTTGCTCCACAGGCTCTTCGTGATCTTGCGTTGTGTTTTTAACGTGTTGATCAACAAGGTTTTTTACCTTTGTTAAAGCTGGTGTGAACTGCCTCTTCCTTTCTTGACGCCCCCTGGGACCGTTGGTATAAAGGCGGCTTCGTCATAAGGAGAGTGCATCGCGCCTCGACCATAAAACCGGGAAATAGAAAAGGGGAATTTTGTGAATAAATCCGAACTGATCGATGCCATCGCCGCGGCCTCCGATATCTCCAAGGCCGACGCGGGCCGCGCGCTGGATGCCACTCTGGACGCCGTGACCGGTGCTCTGAAAAAAGGCGACAGCGTCTCCCTGGTGGGTTTTGGCACTTTCTCCGTGAAGGAGCGTGCCGCGCGGGAAGGTCGTAACCCGCAGACCGGCGAAACCATCAAGATCGCCGCGGCCAAGGTGCCGGGCTTCAAGGCCGGTAAAGCGCTCAAGGACGCCGTGAACTGAACGGGTTCCAGGAGCGGTAGTTCAGCTGGTTAGAATACCGGCCTGTCACGCCGGGGGTCGCGGGTTCGAGTCCCGTCCGCTCCGCCAGCCGATTAAGCGTATCCGAGGTGGGTACGCTTTTTTGCTTTCTGGATGCGGGGGCCGGAACCGGACCGGGCGCGGCGGGTCAAAACGCCACGGCCGACATGAACGGCACCGGTTTTCATCGATAAAAAAAGACGATCCCTTGGAGTAAACCATGCAGGAGTTCAGGCGATTTGTCCGCGGCCCCGTGGGCAAGGTTCTGCTCGCCGCCATCATTCTTCCCTTCGTGATTTCCGGTTTTTATGGGTATTTCACCGGCGGAGGCAGCGACAGCACGGTCGCGGAAGTGGAAGGCAACAAGATCACCCGGGCGTACGTGAATTCGCGCACCCAGCAGTTGCGTCAGATGCTGCGCCAGCAGAGCCCCAACATCAATGAATCCATGCTGGACTCCTTCATCCGGCCGCAGATGGTGCTGCAGGGCATCGTCAACGAGCAGCTGATGATCGCCGCCGCGCGCAACGCGGACATGGCCTACAGCGACAGCCAGGCGGCACGCGAGATTCGCGATAACCCCGCTTTCGTCGACAACGGCGCCTTTTCCGAAACCCGCTTCGAGCAGATGGTCCGCGCCCAGGGCATGACGCCCCAGGGGTATCTGGATGGCATCCGCCAGGAGCGCATCAGCCAGCAGTATCGCGGCGCCTTCGCCGGCACCGACTTCGCGCTGCCCAATGAGCTGGCGGAACAGCGCCGCCTGGGCGAGCAGAGCCGCGACATTCGTTACGTGCGCCTGGATCTGGATGGTCTGCGCCGGAACGTGACGGTCTCCGACGAGGAGGTGAACGCCTTCTATGAGGAGCACCAGGACGAGTTCATGCGCCCCGAGCAATTGCGCGTGCGCTACCTGGAACTGAACCCGTCCCATTACGCCGATCGCATCGAGATCAGCGACGAGCAGATCCAGGGCGAGTACCAGGCCCGCAAGCAGATGCGCGAAAGCGCCTCCACCCGTCGCCAGGTGGCCCACGTGCTGATCGCGGTCAACGACGACCGGGACGAGGACGCCGCCGTGGCCCGCGCCGAGGAAGCCCGCCAGGCCCTGGAGTCCGGCGAGAGCTTCGCCGACGTGGCCGCCGAATACTCCGACGATGCCGCCACCGCCAACAGCGGCGGCGAGCTGGGCACCGTGGAGCCGGGGGCCTTGCCGGAAAGCCTGGATCAGGCCCTGGAAGGTCTGTCCGTGGGCGATGTGTCCGAGCCGGTGGTGTCCGACGCCGGTGTCCACCTGCTCAAGGTGGAAAGCGAGCAGAAGGCGGAAACGGCGCCGCTGGCGGAGATGCGCGACCAGATCGTCGCCGATCTGCAGCGTGCCCAGGCCCAGTCCATGCTGTCCGAGGATCTGGTTACCCTGGAAGAGCTGATCTACGAGCACGCCAACCTGGAAGTGCCCGCCGAGCAGCTCGACCTGCCTCTGGAAACCACCGACTGGGTGTCCCTGCAGAATCTGCCGGCGCCGATCAATAACGACCAGGTGCGCCAGGCGCTGAACAGCGACGCGGTGCGCGAGCAGGGCCACAACAGCGACCTGCTGGAACTGGGCGGAGACCGTTTCGTGGCGGTGCGCCTGCAGGATACCCAGGCCGCCGAGCCGCAGCCGCTGGCCGAGGTGCGTGACGACATCGTCGCCCAGCTGCGTCTGCGCAAGGCCCGTGACCGGGCCGCCGAGCTGGCCGACCAGGCGCGCACCGCCGCGGAAGAGGAGGGCGCCGACCTGAACCGGCTGGCCGAACTGCTCAACGGCGCGGTGGAAGAGCAAAGCGGCCTGCAGCGCGGCGCCGCGGAGCCGGACATGGCGGTTACCGACGCTGCCTTCGGCACGCCCCGGCCCGCCGACGGGGAAACCAGCGACATCCGCTTCGTGGATCTGCGCAACGGCGATCTGGTCGCCTTCCAGGTCACCGGAGTGGAGGACGGCGCCGTGCAAGCGCTGCCCGACGAGCAGCAGCGGCAGGCCCTGCGCGAGCTGGCCCGGGTGGAAGGCGAACGCACCTTCCGTCAGGTGATGGCGTACCTGCGCGACAACCTGGACGTGGAGCTGCACCCCAACCGGCTCGCCGAGGGTGAGTCGCAGCCGGCGGGGCAGCCACAGCCCTGACCGGCGCCGCGCCGCGCACCACGAAAAAGCCCGCCAAACGGCGGGCTTTTTCTATGCGGCATCCCCGGAGACGGGGTAGGGCGTGCGCGGCGGGATTATTCCTCGCCGGGCTCCTCGAACGGCATGGAGACCGTGGCGGCGCCGCCGTCCACGTAGGTGATCTCGGCGCTGATGCCGGAGGCCAGGTCCGAGCACAGGAAGGCGGCGGTGTTGCCCACTTCCTCGATGGTCACGTTACGGCGCAGCGGCGCCTTGGCGGCGTTGTAGTCCAGCATGCTGCGGAATTTCTTGATGCCGGAGGCGGCCAGGGTGCGGATCGGCCCGGCGGAAATGCCGTTCACGCGAATCCCTTCCGGGCCCAGGCTGGAGGCCAGGTAACGCACCGAGGCTTCCAGGCTCGCCTTGGCCAGGCCCATGACGTTGTAGTTGGGCACGGTCTGGCGGGAGGCGTGGTAGGTGAGGGTGAGCAAGCTGCCGTTGCGGCCCGCCATCATGGGCCGGGCCGCCTGGGCCAGGGCCACGAAGCTGTAGGCGGAGATGTCGTGGGCCATGCGGAAGCCTTCCCGGGTGGCCACGTCGGCGAAGTTGCCGTCCAGCTCGTTGGCGGGGGCGAAGCCCACCGCGTGCACCACGCCGTCCAGGCCATCCCACTGCTTGCCCAGGTCGCTGAACACTTGCTGAATCTGGTCGTCGGAGGTGACGTCACAGGGGAAGCACAGCGCTTCGTTGCCGCCGTAACGCTCGGCGGCTTTCACCACCCGGCTCTTGAGCTTGTCGTTCTGGTAGGTGAAGGCCAGTTCCGCGCCTTCCCGGTGCATGGCTTCGGCGATGCCGGTGGCGATGGAACGGTCGCTGGCGATGCCCACGATCAGGAATCGCTTGCCTGCGAGAAAACCCATGGTTCGTCCTCAAAAAGTCACTCCGGCGCCCAGTATAGGCGATCCTGGGGACCTTAAAAGGCGCCGGCGGGGTTATTGTGCAACGGCTTGTTTCCCGTCGCGGCTGAAGGCGGCGTCGATCAGACGCCGGGTGTAGGCGTCCTCCGGGTTCGCGAAGACCCGGTCGGTGTCGCCGTGCTCCACCACCTTGCCGTGGCGCATCACCAGCAGGCGATGGCTGATGGCGCGCACCACTTTCAGGTCGTGGCTGATGAACACATAGCTGAGCCCGTGGCGGCGCTGCAGGGCCTTGAGCAGGTCCAGCACCTGGGCCTGGACGCTGCGGTCCAGGGCCGAGGTGGGCTCGTCCAGAATCAGCAAGTCGGGCTCCAGCACCAGGGCCCGGGCGATGGCGATGCGCTGGCGCTGGCCGCCGGAGAATTCATGGGGGTAGCGGTCGCCGCTGTCCGCCGGCAGGCCCACCTCGGCGAGCAGGTCGCGGACCCGGGCGGCGCGCTGGGCGGCGTCCAGCTCCTTGTGGTGCACGCGCAGCCCTTCCTCCACCGCCTGGGAGACGGTCAGGCGCGGATTGAGGCTGCCGTAGGGGTCCTGGAACACCACCTGCATGTGGCGGCGCCAGGGGCGCAGGGCGCGGCCGCCCAGCTCATGGAGCGGCTGATCCAGCAGCACCACCTTGCCCCGGGCCTGGATCAGACGCAGCAGGGCCAGGGCCACGGTGGACTTGCCGGAGCCGGATTCACCCACCACGCCCAGGGTCTCGCCGCGGTGCACCTGGAAGGACACGCCATCCACCGCCGCCACGGTATCCCGGCGTCCCAGCCAGCCCTGGCGGCGGCCGGGAAAATGCACCGCCAGATCGTCGGCGCGCAGCAGCACCGGCGGGTCGGCGGGCAGGGGATCGGGCCGGCCGGCGGGTTCGGCGTCCAGCAGGTGGCGGGTGTAGGCGTCGCGGGGCGCGCTGAGCACCTCGCCGGTGGCGCCGCGCTCGACGATGCGGCCCCGGTGCATCACCGCCACGTCCTCGGCGAAGCGGCCCACCAGCCCCAAGTCGTGGCTGATCAGCAGGATGCTCAGGTGGCGTTCGCGCTGCAGGCGCTTGAGAAGATCCAGAATGGTTTCCTGGATGGTCACGTCCAGGGCGGTGGTGGGCTCGTCGGCGATCAGCAGTTGCGGGTCGTTGGCCAGGGCCATGGCGATCATCACCCGTTGTCGCTGGCCACCGCTGAGCTGGTGGGGATAGCGCGCCAGCATGTCCTCGCTGGCCGGCAGCTCCACCTGTTCCAGCAGCTCCAGGCAGCGCCGGCGCACCGCCTCGCGGCCCAGCCGCTGGTGCACGCGGATCGCTTCGCCGATCTGTTTCTCCACTTTGTGCAGCGGGTTCAGGGCGGTCAGCGGTTCCTGAAAGATGGTGCCGACGCGGCCGCCGCGCAAGGCCCGCCGCCGTGCTTCCGGCCAGCCCAGCACGTCCTCGCCCTCCAGGGTCAGGGCGTCCGCCCGGCGGGTGGCGCCGGGCGGCAGCAGGTCGATCACCGACAGGGCGGTGAGCGACTTGCCGGAGCCGGATTCCCCCACCAGGGCCAGCATCCGCCCGGCCTCGATGTCCAGGTCCACGCCGTCCACCGCCGGCCGCGCCGGGTCGTCGAACCAGATGCTCAGGTTGCGCACGCTCAGCAGGCTCATGACGTCTCTCCGGTGCCGGCCAGGTACTTGCGGGGGTCGAAGGCGTCGCGCACCGCCTCGCCCACGAACACCAGCAGCGACAGCATCAGGGCCAGGGTGACGAAGGCGCTGAGTCCCAGCCAGGGCGCGTGCAGGTTGGCCTTGCCCTGGCCCAGCAGCTCGCCCAAGGAGGCGGAGCCAGGCGGCAGACCGAAGCCGATGAAGTCCAGGGAGGTGAGCATGATCACCGAGGCATTGAGCACGAACGGCAGGTAGGTGAGGGTGGCCACCATGGCGTTGGGCAGCATGTGGCGGAACAGGATCACCGGCGTGCGCACGCCCAGGGCCTGGGCGGCGCGCACATAGTCCAGGTTGCGCGCGCGCAGGAACTCGGCGCGCACCAGGTCCACCAGGGTCATCCAGGAAAACAGCAGCATGATCACCAGCAGGGTCCAGAAGCCGGGCACCACGAAACTGGAAATCACGATGATCAGGTAGAGGATCGGCATGCTCGACCAGACCTCCACGAAGCGCTGCCCGGCCAGGTCCAGCCAGCCGCCGTAGTAGCCCTGCACGGCGCCCACCACGATGCCGATGGCACTGGCGGCGACGGTGAGAATCAGCCCGAACAGCACCGACAGCCGGAAGCCATGGATCAGCCGGGCCAGGACGTCGCGGCCCTGGTCGTCGGTGCCCAGCCAGTTGTCCGCCGAGGGCGGCGCCGGCGCCGGCACCTCCAGGTCGTAGTTGATGGTGTCGTAGCTGTAGCGCACCGGTGGCCACAGCATCCAGCCGTCCTCGTTGATCAGCTCGCTGACGTAGGGGTCGCGGTAATTGGCTTCGGTTTCGAACAGGCCGCCGAAGGTGGTTTCCGGGTAGACGTTGAACACCGGCATGTACAGCTCGCCCTGGTAGCGCACCAGGATCGGCTTGTCGTTGGCGACGAACTCGGCGCCCAGGCTGAGCACGAACAGCACCAGGAACAGATACAGCGACCACAGGCCCCGGCGGTTACGGCGGAAGGTGCGCCATTGGCGGCGCCAGATCGGGCTCAGCTCCATCAGCGTGCCCTCCGCTCGAAATCAATGCGCGGGTCCACCCACATGTAGGTCAGGTCCGACACCAGCTTCAGCAGCATGCCCAGCAGGGTGAAGATGAACAGGGTGCCGAACACCACCGGGTAGTCCCGGTTGATTACCGACTCGAAGCCCAGCAGGCCCAGGCCGTCCAGGGAGAAGATGTACTCGATCAGCAGCACGCCGGTGAAGAACATGCCCACGAACGCCGCCGGGAAGCCGGCGATGATGATCAGCATGGCGTTGCGGAACACATGGCCGTAGAGCACGCCTTTTTCGCTGAGCCCCTTGGCCCGGGCGGTCTGCACGTACTGCTTGCCGATCTCGTCCAGGAAGGAATTCTTGGTGAGCATGGTCAGGGTGGCGAAGTTGCCGATCACGATGGCCAGGGTGGGCAGGGTGATGTGATGGAAATAATCCAGGACCTTGCCGAAGGTGGAAAGCTGGTCGAAGTCGTCGGAGGTGAGCCCGCGCAACGGGAACCACTCCAGGTAGGAGCCGCCGGCGAACAGCACCACCAGCAGAATGGCGATCAGGAAGCTGGGGATGGCGTAGCCCACCACGATGGCGGTGCTGGTCCAGACGTCGAAGCGGCTGCCGTCGCGGACCGCCTTGCGAATGCCCAGTGGAATCGCCACCAGATAGGTGATCAGGGTGCTCCACAGCCCCAGCGAGATCGACACCGGCAGCCGTTCCGCGATCAGTGTGCTCACCGGTTTGTCCCGGTAGTAGGATTCGCCGAAATCAAACGTCAGATAGCGTTTGACCATCAGCCAGAAACGTTCCGGCGCCGGCTTGTCGAAGCCGTACAGCTTCTCGATGCGCGACACCAGCTCCGGCGGCAGGCCCCGGGAGCCCCGGTAATCGCCGTCACCGCCGCCGGTGAAGTCCGCGGTGGTGCCGGCGAAGCCGCCGCCGGTGCCGCCGCCGCCCAGCCCTTGCAGTTGCGCCAGGGCCTTCTCCACCGGGCCGCCGGGGGCCGCCTGCACGATCACGAAGTTCAGCAGCAGGATGCCGAACAGGGTGGGCACGATCAGTGCCAGGCGTTTGAGGATATAGACCAGCATCAGTCGGCGCTTTTATCCCACCAGAGATCCAGGGCGCCGAAGATCGGCACGTAGGGCGGCAAGGGCGGGTGCGCCAGGCCGGACCGGTAGGCGAAGCGGTGGTGGGGCGCGTACCAGTTGGGCACCACATAGAAGCCCCACTGCAGGGCCCGGTCCAGGGCCCGGGTGCGGATCACCAGTTCCTCGCGGGTCTTGGCGCGGATCACCTTGTCCACCAGGGCGTCCACCGCCGGGTTGCTGACGCCGGCGAAGTTGCGGCTGCTTTCCCGTTCGGCGGCCTCCGAGCTCCAGAAGCCGCGCTGCTCATTGCCCGGCGAGCTGGATTGCCCCCAGCCCTGGATCAGCATGTCGAAGTTGAACTGGCGCAGGCGCTGCACGTACTGGGACTGATCCACGCGCACCACGTTCGCGTCGATGCCCAGGGTCTTCAGATTGCGGGCGAACGGCAGCACCACCCGCTCGAAGGCCGGACGGAACAGCAGGAACTCGAACTTCACCGGCTTGCCGTCCGGGGTGTGCAGCTTGCCGTCGCGCACCTGGTAGCCGGCCTTCATCAGCAATTGCTGGGCATGGCGCAGGTTCTCCCGGGGGCGGCCGGAACCGTCGGACACCGGCGGTTGGTAGGCCTCGGTGAACACCCGGGGAGGCAGGTCGTCGCGGAGCGGTTCCAGCAGCTTCAGTTCCTCTTCGCCGGGCAGCCCGGTGGCGGCCAGGTCGGAGTTCTGGAAGTAGCTGCGGGTGCGCTTGTACTGGCCGTAGAACAGGTTGCGGTTGGACCACTCGAAGTCGAAGGCGTAGCCGATCGCTTCGCGCAGCACCGGGTCCTGGAACAGCGGCCGCCGGGTGTTGAATATGAAGCCCTGCATGCCCGCCGGATTGCTGTGGTTCACCTCCTCGGTGACCAGCCGGCCGCTGTCGAAGGCGTCGCCGGTGTAGGCGGTGGCCCACAGCTTGGAGTTGGTTTCCGTGCGCCAGCCGTAATCGCCGCGCTTGAAGGCCTCCAGGGCCACGGTTTCATCCAGGTAGTATTCGTAGATCACCCGGTCGAAGTTGTAGCGCCCGCGCATCACCGGCAGATCCTTGCCCCAGTAATCGTCGCGGCGCTGGTAGACCACCTGCTTGCCGGGCTTGAAGCTCTTGATCCGGTAGGGGCCGGAACCCATGGGCGGTTCCAGGGTGGCGTCGGCGAAGGTCTTGTCGTCCCAATAGTGCTTGGGCATCACCGGCAACTGGCCGACGATCATCACCAGCTCCCGGTTGTCGCCGGGTTTGAAGGTGAATTTCACTTTACGCTCGGACAGGGCCTCCACCTTTTCCACGTCGCCGTAGTAGTAGGCGTAGAAGGGCGCGCCTTCCTCGCGCAGCTGGCGGAAGGTCCAGGCCACGTCCTCGGCGCGCACCGGCTCGCCGTCGGCGAAGCGTGCTTCCGGGCGCAGGGTGAAGGTGACCCAGGAGCGGTCTTCCGGGTACTCCACCTTCTCCGCCAGCAGGCCGTACTCGGTGAACGGCTCGTCCAGGCTGCGGGTCAGCAGGCTCTCGAACAAGTGACCCTCCACGCCGCTGGCGGCGGTACCCTTGGGCAGCCAGGGCATGAAATTGTCGAAACCGCCCAGTTCGTGCAGGCGCAGGCTGCCGCCCTTGGGGGCGTCCGGGTTGACGTAGTCGAAGTGTTCGAAGCCGGGGCCGTATTTCGGCTCGCCGTGCATGGCGATGGCATGGGCGGTGATCACGTCCGCCCGGGCCGGGCCGGCCAGCACGGCCGGCATCAGAAGGAGGAGGGTAGCAAGGGACCGCATAGCGCCTGTCATCGTTATTGTGGACTCCTGAAAAGGGCCGGTGGCGTCACCATAGCCCAGGCCGTGTTATTCACCAATACCCGGACTGCGCGCGCCGCCGGAAGTTCAGGGCGCGCTGCGTACGTCCACGTACAGGGTCAGGCGGTCGCCGGGTTGCAGGTAGCGGTTGCCCTGCACGCCGTTGTTCCAGTCGCGAATCTGGCTCACGGACACGTTGAAGCGGTCGGCGATGGCGTACAGGGAGTCACCGCGACGCACGGAGTAGCGCACCTTGCGGATCATTTCCTGGCGGTCGGCGCCGGCCGGCGCGGCCGGGCCGTTCTCGGTCCACACCGCCAGGGTCTGGCCCACCCGCAGCGGATCGCCGGGGGCCATGTTGTTCCAGCGGGCCAGGGCTCGCACGCTGACGTCGTAGCTTCGCGCCAGCTCCCAGAGGGTGTCGCCGGCGGCTACCCGGTGGTCGACGCGCTGGCGGCCATCACGCTCGCGGCCCTGCTGCTTGGCCAGGCGGGCGTCGGCGCTGAGGGCGTACTGGTCCGCCGCCGGCTCCGGGATCAGCAAGGTGCGCCCGGCGATGATGGTGCTGCCGTGCAGATCGTTGATGTCGCGCAGCACCGCCGCCGTGGTGCGGTGACGCTTGGCGATCAGGCCCAGTGAATCACCGCGCTGGATGGTGTAGCGCAGCCAGCGCATGCGCTGCTCGGCGGGCAGGGCGGCGAGGCGCTCGCGGAAGTCGTCGGCCTGATCCACCGGCACCAGCAGGTCGGTGGGACCGTCCGGGGCGGTGGCCCAGCGGTTGAAGGCCGGGTTGAGCAGGTAGAGCTCCTCGGTGGAAATGCCCGCCAGGCTGGCGGCCTGGGCCAGATCGATCTGGCCGCCCACGTCCACGGAGGCGAAGTAGGGCTCGTCGTCGATGGGGTGCAGGGTGACGCCGTAGCGTTCCGGCTCGCGCACGATCTGCGCCACCGCCAGCAGTTTGGGCACGTAGGCGGTGGTTTCCCGGGGCAGGTTCAGGTGCCAGAAGTCCAGCGGTTCGCCGGCTTCCTTGTTGTGGCGGCGGGCCCGGGACACGGTGCCGCCGCCGGCGTTGTAGGCGGCCAGGGCGAGCAGCCAGTCGCCGTCGAAGCGGGCCGACAGCTTCTGCAGATAATCCAGGGCGGCGCGGGTGGAGCGTTTGATGTCCCGACGGCCGTCGTACCACCAGGTCTGGTCCAGGCCGAAATACTTGCCGGTGGAGGGGATGAACTGCCAGGGGCCGGCGGCGCGGCCGTGGGAATAGGCGAACGGGTCGAAGGCGCTTTCCACCACCGGCAGCATCACCAGCTCCAGGGGCATGTCCCGCGCTTCCGCTTCTTCCACGATGAAGTGCAGGTAGCGTTCCGAGCGGGTGGTGACGCGGGTGAAGTAGGACGGATGGCGGGCGTACCACTCGCGCTGGGCGCGTACCCGATCGTTGTCCACGTTCAGGTCCAGGCCATAGCCGGCGCGGATGCGCTGCCACAGATCCCGGTCCGGTTGGCCGGCGTGGTCCGGATTGCGCGGTTCCGGTTCGGCCATGCCGTTGGCCAGCTCGGGATCCTCCAGGGACGGTTCCGCCGCCGGCATGGGCGGCAGCTCGTCCACCTGGCGGGAGGATGATTGATCCGACGAAGCCGGCCCGGAAGGCGCCAGGGCACAGCCACTCCCCAAAAGCGTGAGCCCCAAGGCCACGCAACCCAGAAGTTTATTCATAACAACAATATACGAGCGAAATTTTACGTGGATTCTAGGCATCGCCCCCGCACGGGGCAAGAAAAAAGACCACCGTCGCGATGCGCTCCCCCGGAAATTCGATGGGCATCACAATGCCATATTCGTGCCGTTTTTTCCTGCCCGCCCGCCGTTCAGGCGGAATCCTTCCAGCGGCGCAGGGCGGCGAAACCGGCCACCGGGGTGTCCGGGCGCTCGCCAAAATGACGCTCGCAGGCCTGGCGCAGGGCCGGCTCGGCGGCGCGCAGGAAGGGGTTGGTGCGTTTCTCCTCGCCCACGGTGGAGGGCAGGGTGATGGTGTTCTGATCGCGCAATTCACGGACCCGGGCCAGGCGTTCGGCCACGGCGGCGTCCTCCGGGGACACGGCGGCGGCGAAGGACAGATTGGCCAGGGTGTACTCGTGGGCGCAGAACACCAGGGTCTGCTCGGGCAGGCCGGCCAGGCGGGTCAGTGAATGGTGCATCTGCTCCGGGGTGCCCTCGAACAGCCGGCCACAGCCGCCGGCGAACAGGGTGTCGCCGCAGAACAGCCAGCCCTGTTCCGGGGCGTGGAAGGCGATGTGCCCCAGGGTGTGGCCGGGCACGTCGATCACCTCCAGTTCCAGGTCCGGCGTGGCCAGGCGCACCCGGTCGCCATCGCGCAGCGGGTGGTCCATTTCCGGGATGGTTTCCCGGGCCGGACCGTACACCGGAATGTCCCGGTCGCGGCACAGGGCGCTCACGCCGCCCACGTGGTCCGGGTGGTGATGGGTGATCAGCAGGGCGCTGAGGGTCAGGCCCTCGCGGGCCAGCCAGGCTTCCACCGGGGCCGGGTCGCCGGGGTCCACCACCACGCAGTGGGCGCCGTCGTGAATCGCCCAGATGTAGTTGTCCGAGAAGGCGGGAATCGCCGTAGGGGCTTGCAGCATGACGTGTTACTCTGTGCTTGGGGTGCCCCGATGCTAACAGTCGGCAGGGAGAATGTCAGAAATGCAACTGCCTCCGCTTTCCCGTTCCCCGTTCCGTCGCCAGCCCGACGACATGACGCGGCGCTTCGATGCCTGGCTGGAGAGTGAAGCCGGCCAGGCGGTGCTGGACGCGGAACGGACCATGCTGGC
This sequence comes from Alloalcanivorax profundimaris, assembly GCF_015265435.1. Lineage (GTDB taxonomy): Bacteria > Pseudomonadota > Gammaproteobacteria > Pseudomonadales > Alcanivoracaceae > Alloalcanivorax > Alloalcanivorax profundimaris. The sequence continues at coordinate 283,889 of NZ_JABJWH010000005.1, forward strand.
GGACTGGCTGCCCAAGCTGGTGGGCCAGCGCGCCATGGAAATCAGTGGCGGCCGCGGCCGCGACATGCTGGCCGGCATCCGGCTGCCCTGGCGCTGCGCCGTGAACCCGGTGCATCTGGGCGGCGGCCCGGAGCCGGCCCCCGATGATGACCACGGCACCCGGCCGGTGCGGCTGGAGGCCTGCCCCCTGGCCTTGCCGGTGGCCAAGAACAGCGTCGACGTGGTGCTGCTGCATCACGGCCTGGAATTCCAGGACAATCCCCATCAGGTGCTGCGCGAAGCGGCCCGCTGCGTCGCCCCGGGCGGGGTGATCGCGGTGCTTGGCTTTCATCCGCTGAGTCCACTGGGGCTGGCGCGCTGGCTGCGTGGCGGTGACGGGCGGCCGGGCTGGAACGGACGCTACTTCCGACCCTACCGGGTCAGTGACTGGCTGCATGTGCTGGGCTTCGAGGTCGAAGGCCTGGCCGGCGGCTTCTATAATCTGCCGCTGGCCGACCGGGGCCGGGGGCGCCTGCGCTGGCTGGAATGGCTGGGGCGGCGTCTGTGGTGGCGTTTCGGCGGGGTCTATCTGCTGGTGGCGCGCAAGCGCGCGGCGATGATGCGACCGCTGGCCCCGCAGCGCGCCTTCAGCCGCCAGCGCCCCAAGGTGGTGTCGGTGCCGGTGGCCCGCTGGCGGCAGGAACGGAATACGGAGTAATTCTTGAAGCAGGTAGAGATATTCACCGACGGCGCCTGCCGGGGCAACCCGGGGCCCGGTGGCTGGGGCGCCGTGCTGCGCCACGGCAAGAGCGAAAAGGAACTGCACGGTGGCGAGCCGCACACCACCAACAACCGCATGGAACTGATGGCCGCCATCCAGGCCCTGGAGGCCCTGCGCGAGGAATGCGAGGTGCGTCTGACCACGGACTCCCAGTACGTGCGCAAGGGCATCACCGAATGGATGGCCAACTGGAAAAAGCGGGGCTGGAAAACCGCCGCCAAGAAGCCGGTGGTCAACCAGGATTTGTGGATGCGCCTGGACGAGGCCGCCGCCCGCCACCGGGTGCGCTGGCACTGGGTGAAGGGCCACAGCGGCCACCCGGAGAACGAGCGGGCCGACCAGCTCGCCAATCGCGGCATCGATGAGATGAAGGCACGGGCATGAGACAGATCGTACTGGATACCGAAACCACCGGCCTGGACCCTCAATCCGGGCACCGGGTGATCGAGATCGGCTGCGTGGAGGTGGAAAACCGCCGCCTCACCGGCAACAACCTGCACCTGTACATCAATCCGCAGCGTGATATCGACGAAGGCGCCCTGGAGGTGCACGGCATCACCACGGAATTCCTGGCCGACAAGCCCACCTTCGATCAGATCGCCAAGGAATTCATGGACTTCGTGCGTGGCGCCGAGCTGGTGATCCACAACGCGCCCTTCGACGTGGGCTTTCTGGACCATGAACTGAAGCGGCTGGGGCGCCAGTGGGGCACGGTGGCGGACGCCTGTGGCGTGCTCGACACCCTCAAGCTGGCCCGCGACCTGCACCCGGGCCAGAAGAACAGCCTGGATGCCCTGTGCCGCCGCTATGACGTGGACAACGGCCACCGGGAACTGCACGGCGCGCTGCTGGACGCGGAGATTCTGGCCGACGTCTACCTGGCCATGACCGGCGGCCAGACCCGGCTGTCCCTGGGCGCCGAGGGCGCCGACGACGGCGCCGGGGTGGCCGAGGCGATCCGCCGGCTGGCCGTGGACCGCCCCCGTCTGGCGGTGGTGCGGGCCGACCAGGGCGACGCCGAGCGGCACCGCGCCAAGCTGGCCGCCATCGCCGACAAGAACGGCCAGCGCACGCTGTGGGAAGAGTTGGAAGGCTGATCGCCGTTCAATGGTGCGGCGTGGTGTCCGCGTCCATGTTCAGCTCGCTGGGCTGGTGGTGCTCGATCCAGCCGTTCTCGTACATGTACTCGGTGGCCGGCTCCAGGGCCACGGCGGTCATCAGCAGGCCGGTGAGGCTCATGACGATGGTGTAGGGCAGGGCCATCACCACCATGCGCCCGTAGGACAGCCGCACCAGCGGCGCCAGGGCGGAGGTGAGCAGGAACAGGAAGGCGGCCTGGCCGTTCGGGGTGGCCACCGACGGAATGTTGGTGCCGGTGTTGATGGCCACGGCCAGCAGGTCGAAGGTGTCGCGATTGATCTCGTTGTTGACCAGCGCCAGGGCCACCTCGTCGATGTACACCGAGGCCACGAAGACGTTGTCGGACACCGCCGAGAGCACGCCGTTGGCCAGGTAGAAGGCGGAGCCCTGGGCGTCACGCTCCAGGGACAGCACGTATTCGATCACCGGCGCGAACAGCTGCTGGTCGGCGATCACCGCCACCACCGCGAAGAACACGGTGAGCAGGGCGGTGAACGGCAGCGCTTCCTCGAACGCCGCGCCCAGGCGGTGCTCCTCGATGATGCCGCAGAAGGCGGTGGCCAGGATGATCACGCTCAGGCCCACCAGGCCCACCGGGGCGGCGTGGGTGGCCAGGCCCACCACCAGCCAGACGGCGATCAGGCCCTGTACCACCAGGTTCACCTTGTCCCGGGTGGTGCGACGGCTTTCCTGCTCCAGGGCGGACTGGCGCATGATCGCCTGGACCTTTTCCGGGATCTCCTCGCCGTAGCCGAAGCTGCCGCTCCATTCCAGGAACAGACAGGTGAGCAGGCCGGACACCAGCACCGGCAGGCTGATCGGCGCCATACGCAGGAAGAACTCACCGAATTCCCATTGCGCCTTGGTGGCGATCAGCAGGTTCTGGGGTTCGCCCACCAGGGTGCAGACGCCGCCCAGGGCGGTGCCCACGGCGGCGTGCATCAGCAGGCTGCGCAGGAAGGCGCGGAAGCGCCGCAGATCCTCGCGGTGCAGCTCCTCCACGGCGGTGTCGTCGCCATGATCGTGTTTCTGTTGAAAATTCTTGCCCGATGCCACCTTGTGGTAGATGCCGTAGAAGCCGGTGCACACCGCGATCACCACCGCGGTGACGGTGAGCGCGTCCAGGAAGGCGGACAGCACCGCAGCGGCGATGGAGAACAGCAGGCTGAGCAGCATCTTGGAGCGCACCCCCAGCAACAGCCGGGTGAACATGTACAGCAGCAGATCCTTGAGGAAGAAGATGCCGGCCACCATGAAGATCAACAGCAGCAGCACCTCCAGGTTGCCCTCCACCTTGTGCAACACCGTGGCCGGGGTGGTCAGGCCGATCAGCAGGGCCTCGATGGCCAGCAGGCCGCCGGGCTGCAGCGGGTAGCATTTGAGCGCCATGGCCAGGGTGAAAATGAACTCCGCCAGCAGCAACCAGCCGGCGGCGACTTCCCCCAGTGTCCAGACCACGATCGGGTTGGCGATCAGAAAGGCGACGATGGTGTACTTGTACCAGGCGGGGGCTTGCCCCAGGAAATTCTGACCGAAGGCACGGCCGAGTTGGGCGGACATGGCTCTTCCTGCTTATTTATGAGTTGGCCTCGGATGGGCGGCGCAATAATAAGCACTTCCTTTGCCCGGGTACAGGGCGCGGTGCCCGTGCTTTGCTCCGGATCAAGGCGCGGGGCCGGTTTTCCGCTGTGCAGGGGTTAACAATATGCCGAGGAATCAGTTGCTTAGAGTTGAAAGTTGACGCATTGTTGAAGGCCGTGAGAAAGTGAAAACGCCGCTTGAACGGGGTTTTGCCGCGCCTTGCGCGCCCTTTTCGGGGCGTGTTCGGGCCGGCCGGGGATAATTTTCACCAGGGGTTTCGTAACGCATGGTCGCCATCACCAATACCACCTCCTTGACCTTCCTGAAGGAGGCCATCGACACCACGCTCAGCGAAGCCGAGGCAAGCCTCGAGGCGTTCGCCGAGGACCGCGGCGACGCCGCCGTCCTGGACCAGTGCGCCAGCGCCTTCCATCAACTGCGCGGTATTTCCCAGGTGCTGGAACTGAGCGCCGCCACCCTGATGAGCGAGGAGATGGAGCTGGCCACCGAGGCCCTCAAGCGCCAGCACGACCGGGTGCTGGTGCAGGCCCTGGGCAATGCCATCGTGCTGCTCGGGCGCTATTTCGAATACGTCCAGCTCAAGGACCGGGCCATGCCGGAGATGCTGATCGGCGGCATCAACGAGCTGCGCCGCGCCGGCGGCAAGTCCCTGATCCAGGAAAGCCATTTCTTCAGCGTCGATCTGTCCCGGGCCCGGGACCCGGTGCCGCCGGCGGGGGACCCGTCCGCGCTCGCGTCCCAGGGCCGGCGCCTGCGCCACATGTACCAGGTGGGCCTGCTGGGGCTGCTGCGCGGCCAGAGCCGGGACGCCCACCTCAAGCTCATGGCCCGCGCCCTGCAGCGGGTGGACGCCCTGTGCGGCGACTGCCCGCTGAGCCGGTTCTGGTGGGTGGCGCGGGCCGCCACGGAAAGCCTGGCCACCGACGGCATGGTGATCACCCCGGCGCGCAAGGCGCTGCTGGCCCAGTACGACCGCCAGCTCAAGAAGCTGGTGTACGACGGCGAGCGGGCCCTGGCCCAGGAAGCGCCGCTGCTGCTGATCAAGGAAAGCCTGTTCCTGGCCAGCCTGGGCTCCGGCGCCACGCCGGCGGCGGCGGAAGTACGCCGTGTGTTCGGCGTGGGCGGCCGCATCACCGACGCCGATCTGCAGCGGGAACTGGCCCTGATGACCGGCTCCCGGGGCTCGGTGATCCGCTCCGTGGCCGGCGCCCTGAAGGACGAGATCAACCAGATCAAGGACACCCTGGACCTGGCCGCCCAGGGCGTCGCCGACACCGATTACGGTGCCGTGGCCGGCGGCCTGCGCCGGGTCGCCAGCACCCTGGAAATGGTCGGCAAGGAACAGGAGGCCACGGCCCTGCGCGAGCGCGCCGGAGCGATCGCCGACTGGCCGGCGGACACCGAGGTGGACAGCGTCGACTTCCACGCCCTGGTGGACGACCTGCTGGCCGCGGAGAACACCGTGGCGAGCCTGGAGCGCAGCCTCGCGCCCAGCGACGACGTGCGCCGCGACGCCACCAACGCCAACATCTCCCTCTACCAGCTCGATGACGCCCGCATGACGGTGGTGGGGGAGTGCCGCGCCGGCCTGGCGCTGGCCAAGCGGTCCCTGGCCAGTTTCATGGAAAACCAGTGGGACCCGATGCACATCACCAACCTGCCGGGCACCTTCGCCACCACCTGCGGGGGGCTCATGTTCCTGGAGCTGGAGCGGGCCTGCCGGGTGATCGCCGCCTGCCGCCGGCACATCGAGGAGAAGCTGCTCAACGGCGACGAACCGCCGACCCAGCCGGCCATGGAAACCCTTGCCGACGCTCTCACGGGCATTGATTATTATCTGGAGAGCATGGAAGAACAGAAACCGATTGGCGAAGGGGTGCTCGACGTGGCCGAACAGGCGGTGGCCGAGCTCGGGTACCCGGCGACGGAGAACCCGAATGGCTGACACCCCGAACCCCATGGACCTGTCCGCCCCGGAACCTTCCCGGGCGGACGAGGCCTGGGTGTTCGTGATCCACGAGCAGCAGCTGTGCGTGGACACCGAGCAACATCCCGGACCGGGCATCCCGAGGTTGCCCGCCTTTCTGCTCCGGGGACACCCGGATTACCGTTTCCTCGGCCTGCTGCGCGACGAGCCCTGCTACGTATGCCTGCAGGCCGACCACGAGCTGGCCGACCGGCCGCTGTATCCGCTGTCACTGCGCCAGTTGCTGGGGCAGATGGACGAGGCCCTGTTCACCATGGCCGCCCGTGCCCTGCAGGTGATCAGCTGGCGCTACAACCACCGGTTCTGCAGCCGTTGCGGCACGCCCACCGAGCCCCACGCCACCGAGCTGACCATGGTCTGCCCGGCCTGCGACTACCGGCAGTACCCGCGCATCACCCCCTGCATCATCGCCCTGGTCACCGACGGCGACCACGCTCTGCTGGGCCACTCGGCGCGCTTCCCGGAAGGCTTCTATTCCTGCCTGGCCGGCTTCATGGAGGCCGGGGAGACCGCCGAGCAGGCGGTACGCCGGGAAGTGATGGAAGAGAGCGGGGTGACGCTGGGCGAGCTGCGCTACTTCGCCAGCCAGTCCTGGCCGTTTCCCCATTCCCTGATGCTGGGCTTTCACGCCGACTACGCCGGCGGTGAAATCCGCATCGACGATGACGAGATCACCGATGCCCGCTGGTTCCATTACAGCGAGCTGCCGGACATTCCTCCGCCGGGCAGCATCGCCCGGACCCTGATCGACCACTGGCGGGACAACCGATGAGCTTCAGCGTGGTGCCTTTTCTGATCCTGGCGGTGAGCCTGGTCCTGGTTCTGGTGGGCGCCTGGGTGCTGCTTCGCCACAAATGGGTATGGCAGTGGATCAAGGGCACCGCCGGCCTGGTGCTGGTGGCGCTGGCGGTCTATCTGGTGCTGGTGGCGCTCAATCTCTACAGCTTCCACGAGCTCAACGAGGAAACCCCGGTGGCCACCATCAGCTTCCGCGCCACCGGTGAGCAGAGCTACATCGCCACCGTCACCCGCGAGGACGGCGGCAGCGAGGACTTCCGCCTTAACGGCGACCAGTGGCAGCTGGATGCCCGCATCGTCAAATGGAAAACCCCGTTCACGCTGCTGGGTCTGAAACCCGGCTATCAGCTCGACCGCATCCAGGGCCGTTACTTCGCCCTGGAGGACGAGCGCTCCAAGGAACGCACCGTGTACAGCCTGAGCCAGAAGCCCCTGGGCATGGACGTGTGGCGCCAGGCCCGCGAGGGCTGGAGTTTCCTGGTCGATGCGCGCTATGGTAGCGCGGCTTATCTGCCCATGGCGGACGGCGCCATCTTCGAGGTGACCGTGCCGCCGGCGGGTGGCTTGATCGGACGACCGCTCAACGGCAGCGCCCAACGCGCCGTGGCGGGCTGGCAATAAACAGGACGGGTAACGGACACGGTGATCGATTTTCTTTATCAGTACGGCATGTTCCTCGCCAAGGTCGCCACCCTCGTGGTGGCGATTTTGATTGTGGTGGCGGGCATCGCCGCCACCGCCATGCGCAACCGCCAGCGCGCGCCCCGGGACGGGGAGCTGCGGGTACGCAACCTCAACGAGGATTTCGAGGATCTGCGCGACAGCATCAGCCACCAGGTGCTGCCCGCCGAGGAGCGCAAGGCGGACGCCAAGAAAAAGCGCAAGGAAGAGAAGGCCAAGGCCAAGCAACGCAAGAAGGCCGGTGCCGAGGCGAAGAACAAGCCGCGCCTGTTCGTGCTCGACTTCGACGGCGACATCCAGGCCAGCGACGTGGAGCGGCTGCGCCGTGAAATCACCGCGGTGCTGGAAGTGGCCAACAAGGACGACGAAGTACTGCTGCGTCTGGAAAGCCCCGGTGGCCTGGTGCACAGCTACGGCCTGGCGGCCTCCCAGCTGCGCCGCCTGCGTGGCCGGGGCCTGAAGCTGACCGTGGCGGTGGACCGCGTGGCCGCCAGCGGCGGTTACATGATGGCCTGCATTGGCGACCGCATTCTGTGCGCGCCGTTCGCGGTGATCGGCTCCATCGGCGTGGTCGCCCAGATCCCCAATTTCCACCGTCTGCTGCAAAAAAACGACGTGGACGTGGAGCTGATGACCGCCGGCGAGTACAAGCGCACCCTCACCATGCTCGGCGAGAACACCGACAAGGGCCGCGAGAAATTCCAGGAAGAGCTGGAGGAAACCCACCAGCTGTTCAAGAGCTTCGTGCGCGAGCACCGCCGCACCCTGGACATCGATACCGTGGCCACCGGCGAGCACTGGTTCGGCACCCGCGCCCGGGACCTGGGCCTGGTGGACGACATCATGACCAGTGATGAATACTTGCAGGGGCGCAAGGAGCACCTGGACATTTACGAGCTGAACTGGGAATACAAGCGCAAGCTGGCGGACAAACTGGGTTTTTCCCTGGAAGGCGCGGCGCAGCGTCTGATCGACCGTTTCTGGCACCGGGGCAGCCAGCGCCAGCTCCATTGATGCCCGACCAAAGGAGCGGACCCCCATGGGTTTCAAGGCACTGATCACGGAAAAGACCGACGACGGCTACCGCAGCCACGTGGGCGAACGGGAACTCACCGACCTGCCCGAGGGCGAGGTGCTGGTGCGGGTGGCCTGGTCGTCGCTCAACTTCAAGGACGCCCTGTCCGCCAGCGGCAACAAGGGCGTCACCCGCTCGTTCCCGCACACCCCCGGCATCGACGCCGTGGGCGTGGTGGAGGAGGCCGGTGCCGGCCCCTTCAGCCCCGGCGACGCGGTGATCTGCACCGGCTATGACCTGGGCATGAACACCGCCGGCGGCTACGGCGATTACATCCGCGTGCCCGCCGAATGGCTGGCGCCGCTGCCCGCCGATCTGAGCCCCCGGGACGCCATGCTGCTGGGCACCGCCGGCCTGACCGCCGCGCTGTGCGTGGAGGCGCTGCTGGACACCGGTCTGCAGCCGGAGCAGGGCGAGGTGCTGGTCACCGGCGCCACCGGCGGGGTGGGCAGCACCGCGGTCTCGATCCTGTCGCGGCTCGGCTTCACCGTGGTGGCGGTCACCGGTAAGGCGGACGCCCATGACTGGCTGCGCGAACTGGGCGCCGCCGACATTCTGGACCGGGACGCGCTCCTGGAAGGCCTCGACAAGCCGCTGCTCAAGCCGCGCTGGGCCGGGGTGGTGGACTGCGTCGGCGGCGACGCCCTGGTAAGCGCGCTGAAGGGCCTCAAGTACGGCTGCAGCGCGGCCTGTTGCGGCCTGGCGGGCTCCCCCAAGCTGGAGAACGCCACCGTGTTCCCGTTCATCCTGCGCGGGGTCAACCTGCTGGGCGTGGACAGCGTGGAGCTGCCCTGCGAGGTCAAGCAGCAGATGTGGCAGCTGCTGGCCAGCGACTGGCGCCCGGAGCTGGCCAAGCTGGAAGCCGCCGAGGTCACCCGCGATCAGCTGCCGGACTGGTTCGGCCGCATTCTCAAAGGCGGCGTGCGCGGGCGCGTGGTCGTCAAGGTCGCGGACTGAGCCAGGAGACCTCCGGTGGCCGAGAATCCCCCCTGGGCCAAACTGGCCCTGCAGCTGGACGGTGCCGGCGGTGCCGAGCCGTTCGTTCTCGGTGAGCGGTTGCCCGAACGCCGGGCGCCGGTCTGGGTGCACCTGGACTACACCGCCGAGGACGCCCACCAGTGGCTGCTGGCGCAGCCGTCCATTCCCGATGCCGTGGCCGAGGCCCTGGTCACCCCGGATACCCGCCCGCGGGCGGCGGAGGTGGGCGGCGGCCTGCTGGTCTACCTGCGCGGCGTGAACCTGTACCCGGACGCCCGTCCGGAGGACATGATCGCCATCCGGCTGTGGCTCAAGGACAACCTGATCATCAGCACCCAAAAGCGGCAGCTGTTCACCGTCACCGAAATCAGCGAGGGCCTGCTCAAGGGCGAGGGGCCGGCGTCCGGCTCGGAGCTGCTGGCCTGGCTGGTGGACGGCCTGACCTGGCGCATGGAAGACGTGATCGAGCGTCTCGAGGATCTGGTGGGCGAGTGCTCCGACGCCCTGGAGCACTCCCCGGACCGGGCCCTGACCCATGCCATCAGCGGCGTGCGCCGCCGCGCCATCGCGCTGCGGCGCTACCTGGCCCCGCAGCGCGAGGCGATCAACCGCCTGCAGGGCGATGCCCGCCTGAGCCGGGACGACGCCGAACTGATCCGCGAGGCCGGCGATCGCCTGACCCGCCTGGTGGAGGACCTGGACGCCGCCCGGGACCAGGCCACGCTGCTTCAGGAAGAGGTGTTCTCGGTGCAGAACGAGGCGATCAACGATCGCATGTACCTGCTGGCGATCATCAGTGCCATCTTTCTGCCCCTGGGCTTTCTCACCGGGTTGTTCGGCATCAACATCGGCGGCATGCCGGGCGTCGAGGACCCCAACGCGTTCTGGTGGTTCCTGGGCTTCCTGGGGGTGATCTCGGTGGGCTTGCTGCTGTGGATGGTGCGCCAGCGCTGGTTCGGGGATCGCGCCAGCAAGGCGGTGCGCCTGGGGCGGCTGGGGGTGCTGACGCGCACCTCCTGGTTACTGCGCAAGAAGTGAATCAGAAGGGGGCGCGGACTCCGGCCCGGCCGCTCCTACAGCAGTAGAATGCGCTAGGAGTGGCCGGGCGGCATACCGCTTTGGCCGCGATCTAGGCCGGCCGGCGCTGGTAAATCGGGCGCGGGTCGTGCACGTCGCCCTGGTAGGTCACGGTGAAGGGCCGCAGGCCGTTCTCCAGCGCTTCCTCGATGTCCCGGTCGGCGCGCACCTCGAAGGCGTTGAAGCCCACCCGGTGCAGATAGAACAGCTGGTCCTGAAGCACGTCGCCCACCGCGCGCACCTCGCCTTCGAAGCGGTAGCGGGTACGCAGTTCCCGGGCGTAGGAGTAGCCACGGCCGTCCTTGAACGCCGGGAAGTGAACCGCCACCAGCGACAGCCGGGGCAGGTCCTCGGCCAGGTCCGCCGGCTCCTCGCCGGGCTCCAGGCACACGCCCACCGGATCGTTGCGTTCCAGCAGGGTGTCGCGGTGGGCCTTCCAGTAGGCCAGCGGCACGATCACCGCGCCGCCGTCGGGCAGGCCGTCCGCTTCCAGCTGGTCGGCGTCGAAACGCACCCAGGTATTGTCGACGATCTCGCCGTCGAGGATGACCCGCTCGGGGTTGGCGTTAGCCATAGACGCTCTCCTTGAACGGGTCCATGCCGATGCGCTCGTAGGTGTCGATGAAGGGCTCGTTCTCCAGGCGACGGTCCACGTAGGTGTTGATGATCTTCTCGATCACATCGGTGACCTCGTGGGACTCGAAGGACGGGCCCATCTTCTCGCCGATGCGCGACACCTTGTCGCCACGGCCGCCCAGGGTGATCTGGTAGAACTCCTTGCCTTTCTTGTCCACGCCGAGAATGCCGATATGGCCGATGTGGTGGTGGCCGCAGGCGTTCATGCAACCGGAGATGTTGATGTCCAGCGGGCCCAGATCGTGCACGTAGTCGATGTCGTCGAAGCGGCGCTGGATGCCTTCGGCGACGGGCACGGACTTGGCGTTGGCCAGGGCGCACAGGTCGCCGCCGGGGCAGGCCACGATGTCGGTGAGCAGGCCCAGGTTGGGAGTGGCGAAGCCGAGCGCGTCCAGTTCCTTCCAGAGGGCGAACAGATCGTCCTTGGCCACGTCGGCGAGCACCATGTTCTGCTGGTGGGTGTTGCGCACCTCGCCGAAGCTGAAGCGGTCCGCCAGGTCCGCCAGTTTCTCGAACTGCTCGTCGCTGATGTCACCGGGGATGCGCCCGGTTTTCTTCAGGCTCACGGTCACCGCCCGGTAGCCATCGTGCTTATGGGCCCGGGTGTTGGTGTGGTACCAGCGGTTGAAGGCGCGGTTTTCGTCCAGGGCCCGGTCCACGGCGCCGGTGTCCTGGCCGTCCCGGTAGGCCGGGGCGGTGAAGCATTCGCGGATGCGCGCCACTTCGTCCTCGGTGAGGGTCATGGAGCCGTCCTTGAGCTCGGCGAATTCCGCCTCGGTGAGTTCGCGGAACCGTTCCGGACCCAGTGCCTTCACCAGGATCTTGATGCGCGCCTTGTACTTGTTGTCCCGGTTGCCGTACTTGTTGTACACCCGCAGGATCGCTTCCAGGTAGGCGAGCAGGTGCCGCCACGGCACGAACTCGCCGATCAGGGCGCCGGTCATCGGCGTGCGGCCCAGGCCGCCGCCGGCCCACACCTGGAAACCGGTTTCGCCGTCGTCGCCGTGCACCACCTGCACGCCGATGTCGTGCACGCCGATCACCGCCGGGTCCGCGTCCGGCACCGCGTTCACCGCGATCTTGAACTTGCGCGGCAGGTAGGCGAATTCCGGGTTGAAGGTGGACCACTGACGGATGATCTCGCACCAGGGGCGGGGATCCTCCACTTCGTGGGGATTGACGCCGGCGTACTCGTCGGTGGTGATATTGCGAATGCAGTTGCCGCTGGTCTGGATGGCGTGCATCTGCACCTTGGCCAGCTCGGCGAGGATGTCCGGGACTTCCTCCACCTGGGGCCAGTTGAGCTGAATGTTCTGGCGGGTACTGACGTGGGCGAAGCCCTTGTCATAATCCCGGGTGATGCCGCCCAGGGTACGCAACTGGGCGCTGGACAGCATCCCGTAGGGCACCGAGATACGCAGCATGGGCGCGTAGCGCTGGATATAGAGGCCGTTCTGCAGGCGCAGGGCAAGGAATTCGTCCTCGCTCAACTGGCCGGCCAGATAGCGCCGGGTCTGGTCGCGGTACTGGGCTACCCGCTCTTCCAGAAGCCGTTGATCGTAATCCTGATAAACGTACATGAGATACCGTTGCGCACTGTTTAATGCATTGATTCGTAAAGAGTAATCTCTTTACCCATCGGATTTGGGCGGGAATGTAGCAAAGCCCGCTTATACTTAAAAGAAATATATTGCTATATCTCTAGGCGTTCGGTGCATAAGCGGGCGGGGCAGGGCGGGGCGGATCAGCCGCCCTGGGCGGCGCTGAGCACCATGTTGACGACGATGAACATGCCGATGACGATGGCCACCACCACCACCACGTAGACGCCGATGTAGTCACCGGCCTTGCCCTTCTGGAAGTCGCGTTCCCGGTTGGCGCCGCTCTGCACGCCGAAAATGGCGGCCAGCACGCTGTGCACCACCTGAATGAAACGGGGACGTTGATCCGGGTCTTTTTGCTCGTTGTTGTTGCTCATGGTTACCTCAAACGGCGATCGGACGGGTCACAATTCAATGCCGGCCCAGCCCCGTTTGAGCCACAGCCCACACAGCAGCAGCGAGGTGATCAGCCGCTGCACCGCCTGGGCCAGCCAGATGCCGAGCAACCCGTAACCCAGCACCGGCCCGATGATATAGGCCAGCGGCAAAAAGAAAAACCACTGTACCGCCAGGGTGACGACCATCACCGAGCGCGCCGCGCCGGCGCCCAGCAGCGCCTGGGTGAAAACGATGGCGACGCCGTCCAGGCAGATCGCCAGGCCGGTGATCATCAGCGGCAGGCGGCCCAGTTCCACCAGCTCCGGCTGCTTGAGGAACAGCCCCAGCACCCAGTCCGGCGTCAGCCACATGGGCAGGGCCAGCAGGAACAGCAGCACGATGGCCACCCGGGTCACGTCCCAGCCCCAGCGATAGGCGTCGTCCGGATCGCCGCGCCCCAGGGCCTGACCCACCAGGGAGGCCGCCGCCAGGCCCAGACCGATGGCCGGCAGGATCAGGAACAGAATCAGGGTGATCAGGATGTGCGCCACCGCCACTTCCTCAGTGCCGACCCGGCCGATCACCCAGAACAGCAGGGTCAGGCCGCCGGCGAAGAAGAACTGCTGCACGCCGTTGGGCAGGCTGACCCGGAAGATATGGCGGAAGGTGAGTCCCGGCGGCCACTCGCGCAGGAAGCCGTGGGCGCGGCCATGGCGCCAGGTCTGCAGCAGGTACAGGGCGCTGCCGATGTACAGCGCCAGGCTGGTGCCGAGGCCGGCGCCGGCGGCGCCCAGGGCGGGCAGGCCCAGGTGGCCGAAGATCAGACAGTAGCTCAGCGCCACGTTGATCACATGGGTGATCACCAGGGTGCGCATGTACACCAGGGGGCGGTTGATGCCGTTCCAGTAGCCCCGGTAGCAGAAATTCATCGCCACCGCCCAGACGCTGAGCAGGCGCATGTCCAGGTAAGCGCTGCCGATGCGCGCCACTTCCGCGTCCGGGGCCAGCAGCCCCATGGCCGGCCGGCTGGCCAGCCAGAACAGCAGCGAGATCGGCACCGCCAGGGCGAAGCCCAGCACCAGGCCGGCATTGAGCGGCACCGCGTAATGGGCCTCGGCGCGCTCGCCCTTGCGGCGCGCCACCATGGCCTGGACCCCGGCGCCCAGGCCGATCACCACGCTGATCGACATGAAGGCGGCGTAACCGCCCAGGCCCACCCCGGCCAGGGCCTTGCCGCCCAGGCTGCCGACCATGGCGGCGTCCACCAGGTTGAGCAGGCTCTGGCTGGCCATGGCGGCCATGATCGGCAGGGCCAGAGCGAGAATGCGTCGGCTGCGGAGTAGCACGGATCGAAAGGGTCCCGGTCCAAGGAAGCGGGCACCTTAGCAGAAAGGCCGGTCCTACCCCAGTGATAGCGTGCGCCCATTGCAACCGGCGAGTACCTGACTAAAATAGTCAGGAAAGTGGCAACCGGGAATCGGCATGACCGAACCTCTTATCCGCATCACAGACTCCGCCCAGGAGTACCTGCGCGACCTGCTGTCCCGCCAGGATCAGGACGGCATCGGCGTGCGTATTTTCGTGGAACGCCCCGGCACCCCCCACGCGGAGTGCTGCATGGCCTACTGCCCGGATGGCGAGCAGGAAGACGAGGACGTGCGCTACGATTACGACGGCTTCCACGCCTTCATCGAAGGCAAGAGCGTGCGCTACCTGGAAGACGCCGTGATCGACTTCAAGAAGGATTCCATGGGCGGCCAGCTGACCTTCCGCGCGCCCAAGTCCCGGGTGCCGGACATCAGTCCGGACGCCACCCTGGAAGAGCGCATCAATTACATTCTGTACGCCGAGATCAATCCGAACCTGGCCGCCCACGGCGGCAACGTGCAGTTGCTGGAGCTCACCGACGAGAACGTGGCGATTCTCGAATTCGGCGGCGGCTGCCAGGGTTGCTCGGTGGTGGACGTGACCCTCAAGGACGGCGTGGAGCGGACCCTGATGGAGCAGCTCCCCGAGCTTACCGGGGTGCGCGACAAGACCGACCACACCGTGACCGAGAACGCCTACTACCAGTAAGCCCCGTCGACGGCTTCCAGGGCTGCTTATTGCGCCGGGCTGATCGCGGCTGAAGCCGCTCCTACCGCTCCGATCAAGCGGTAGGAGCGGCTTCAGCCGCGATACCATCCGGTGGCGCCAAGGCCCGTCGCGGGAACGGCCGGGCGGCGTCCCGCCTCACCGCGATTATCCCCCATTGAACCCTAGCCGCAGTTCGGCCGACGGCCCGCGGCCCGCGCCTGCTGGTAGATCGGCCGTACTTCCGGCAGCCGCGCCTGCAGCCCTTGGATGCGGGTTTCGTTGCTGGGGTGGGTGGACAGCAATTCCGGCGGCGCCGAGCCGCCGGCGGCGGCCATGTTCCGCCACAGATCGACGCTCTGTTCCGGGTTGAAACCGGCTTCCGCCATCAGTTGCAGGCCGACGACGTCCGCCTCCGCCTCATGCTTGCGGCTGAACGGCAGCTGCACGCCATACTGGGCGCCCACGCCCAGCAGGCCCATCAGGGTCTGTTTCTCGGCGCTGTCGCCACCGGCCAGGGCGGCCACCAGCTGGGTGCCGGTCTGGGTGGCATACTGAATCGACATGCGTTCGTTGGAGTGCTGGGCGATCACGTGGCCCACTTCGTGGCCGATCACCGCCGCCAGCTGGTCCTGGTTCTTGGCCACCTTCAGCAGACCGGTGTGCACGCCGATCTTGCCGCCGGGCAGGGCGAAGGCGTTGGCCGAATCGTCCTTGAACACGGTCACTTCCCACTGCTGGTCGGAATCCACCACGGCGGTGATGGCGTTGGCCACGCACTGCACGTAGCGGGCCTCCTTGGTACCGCTGACCGTGGGCTGCTCCTGCTTCATCTCGGAATAGGCCTGAACCCCCATCTGGTCCATCTCCGCGGCCGGCAGCAACAGAAACTGCTGGCGGCCCAGAGGCGAGGTGGCGCAGGCGGCCAGCAGCAGCACCGTCAGGGCGGGCAGGGCGAGACGTTTCATTGTATCGATACTCCTTTTATTCATTTCCATTCGCGCAGGTGGCGGCGGGCGACCCAGAGTAACCACGTGGACCACAGCCCGCCAGCCAATAATAACAGCACGCCGAGCACGGAGATGCCCCAGGGCGCCGGCGGCACCCGGCCGGCCAGCATCAGGCTGCCGCTGATCAGGGCGGCGGCGGCCAGCAGGGTCTGCACCTGGCGGTACTGGCCGCGCTCCAGGCGCGCCACCAGGGTTTCCAGATGGCGCGGGTCCAGGCCGCCGTCCTGGCCCGGCCGGGGTGTGCCCGGGGCCATTGGCGGGGCATAGGCCCGGTCCACCATGTCCAGGGCGCGCAGGCCCAGGCTGCGGGCCAGCCGGCGCGGCGAGTAGCGCTGGCGCACCAGCCGCTGCATCAGGGGCCGGGCTTCCTCGATCAGGTCGAAATCCGGATTGAGCAGGCGGCCGAACCCTTCCAGGGTGAGCAGTGCCTTGAGCAGCAGGGCGATGTCCGCCGGCAGCACCAGGCCGTGGTTGCGGATCAGGGCGGTGATGTCCGCCAGCAGGGCGCCCAGATCCAGCTGCGCCAGGGGCAGGCCGTAGTACAGCGAGACCACGTCCTCCACGTCCGCCACCAGCGCCTCGAACTGCACCGGCTGACCGTCGGACCAGCCGGCCAGCACCGCCGCCGCGTGTTCCGATTCCCGGGTGATCACCGCCCGCACCAGGCGTACCACCTGGTCCCGGCGGCCGTCGCTGAGCTTGCCGACCATGCCGAAATCGAGCATGGCGATGCGGTTGCCGGGCTGAATCAGGAAGTTGCCGGGGTGCGGGTCGGCGTGGAAGAAGCCGTCCTCCAGAGCCATTTTCCAGGCCACCAGGGCGCCGCGCCGGGCGATCAATGGCCGGTCCAGGCCGGCGGCGTCGAGCTGGTCCAGGGCCCGGGCCGGGATGCCCTCGATGCGCTGCTGCACCTGCAGGGAGGCGCTGCTCAGGGCGGTGTCCACGCGCGGCACGGTGAGCCATTTGAAGGCGCGCAGATTGCGGCGGATGCGCTCCGCGTTGCGCGCCTCGATGGTGAAATCCAGTTCCCGGGTCAGCGAACGCCGGAATTCGCGCACCAGCTCCACCGGCCGGTAGCGGCGCAGTTCCTCGGAGTTGTCCGAGGCCAGCTTGGCGAGCTGGTCCAGCAGCCGCAGATCGGAGTGGATCATCGCCTCGATGCCGGGCTTGCGCACCTTGATCACCACCCGGTCGCCGCGCCGGGTCAGGGCGCCGTGCACCTGGGCAATGGAGGCCACCCCCAGGGGCTGCTCGTCGACGCTGGCGAACACCCGGTCCAGGGGCCGGCCCAGGGCCGCCTCCACCGCCGGGCGCAGGCTGTCGAAGGGCAACGGGCGGGCGCGGTCCTGGAGGCGCTCGAACTGGTCGATCCAGTCCGGCGGGAACAGGTCCACCCGGGTGGCCAGCACCTGGCCCAGCTTCACGTAGGTGGGGCCCATTTCCTCCAGGGCATGGCGCAGCCGCTCGGCGGTGCCCATGCGCAGCAGGCGGTGGTCGCCACCGGCGCGCACCAGACGGCCGGCCTGTTCCACCGGCGCCGCCAGACCCAGGCGGCGCAGCATGTCGGCGAACCCGTACTTGAGCAGCACCGCGGCCAGTTGATTGATACGGCGCAGGTCGCGGCCGGTGTGCAGCAAATTCATCGATTCAGGGTTCCTTGACGCCTTCCGCGGCCAGCAGCGCCTTCTTGCGCGCCACGCCCCAGTGGTAGCCGCCCAGGCCGCCGGCCCGTGGCACCACCCGGTGGCAGGGTACCAGCAGGGCGATGCGGTTGCTGCCCACGGCGCTGCCCACCGCCCGGGCCTGGCTGTTCAGGGCGCGGGCCAGTTCACCGTAGTGGCGGGTCTGGCCGGCGGGAATGTCGAGCAGGGCGCGCCAGACGGCGCGCTGAAAGGGGGTGCCCACCAGGTGCAGGGGCGTTTCCGCCGGGGCCGCCAGCAGGGCGTGGATGGCGTCGCCATGGCCGGCCTCCAGGCTGGCCTTGGGGAAGCGGCGCGCCACCTGGGCACGGCCGTCCTCGGCGTCGTCGGCGAAGCTCAGCATCACCAGCCCCTGGGGCGACCAGGCCGCCACCATGTCGCCGTGCTCGGTGGCGGCGAAGGCCCAGGTCAGAGGGCCGCCATAGCGGTCGTCCTCGGCGGCCACCTCCGGCGTCGGCGGGCTGTCGTGGACCGGCTCCGGCAGCCGCCGGCGCAGCCAGTCGTCCAGGGCCTCGGCGATGCGTTCCGGGCGGTCCTCGGGCACGTAGTGCAGGCCGCGCCCGCCGTCCACCACCTCCAGGTCCGGCAGGCGCTGGGTCAGCCAGGCCACGCGGCTGCGGCCGAGCACCGCGCCGGGGTGGAAATGCAGCAACAGCATGGGCTGAGCCATGCTATCCAGTCCGTTCTCGATCTCCTCGATGGCGCGGCGCGCCTCGGTGTCCCGATCATTGAGCGGCAGCTCGCCGGGGAACACCCGGATTGGATAGCGGCTGCGTGGGTCCGGGAAGGGCGCCCGGTAGGCGGCCATGACGCTGCGCGGCAAATGGCGGAAGGTGCTGAAGCGCAGCACCATTTCCACGAACAGATTGTGCCGCTGCAGCAGCCAGTAGGAGAGCCGCCGGCGCCGGAACGCGAAGAACAACGGCCGCGCCGCCAGGGGGAATTCCTCCCAGTCGAAGGTGAACGGGAAGGTCTCCATGAAGCACAGCCGCGCCACCCGCTGTGGTTCCTTTTGCGCCAGACGAAAACCGATCGGGCCACCCCAGTCGTGCAGCACCAGGGTCACGTCCTTGAGATCCAGGGCGGCGACCAGTTCGCGGATGTAGTGGTAGTGGGTCAGGAAGCCGTAATCCAGCTCCGGCTTGTCGCTGCGGCCGAAGCCGATCAGATCCGGCGCCACGCAGCGGTAACGGCCGCGCAGCGGTTTGATCACGTTGCGCCACAGATAGCTGCTGGTGGGGTTGCCGTGCAGAAACAGCAGGGTCGGGCCCTGTCCCTCGTCGATGTAGTGCAGGCGATGACCGTCGATGGTCTGGTAGCGCGAGGTGAACGGGTAATCGGCGAATCCCATGCCATGCGTCCCGGCGGCTTTTCTGGCAAGATGCCACGGCCCCGATGACGACTGCAAGCGTGATGACCATGGCGAAACCCTTTGTGCGAAAGGATCTGGTGGAAGTAAAGGAAAGCCCGATCCATGGCCGCGGGCTGTTCGCCCGGGCGCCGATTGCCCGCGACACCGTGCTGGGGCAGCTCAGGACCAAACCGGCCAAGGGCGACGGGCCCTATGTGCTGTGGCTGGACGATGAGGGCGAGGAGCGCTATCGGGTACTCTGCGATCTGCGCTACATCAACCACGCCAAGAAGCCCAACGTGGCCTATTACGACGATCTTACCGTGGTCGCCTTGAAGAACATCAAGACCGGGCAGGAACTGCTGCACGATTACGGCGAGGATTGGAGCTGATCGCGACTGAAGTCGCTCCTACGGCAATTCCGGATCGCGATCGCCTTCAGAACGGCACCGGCGAATGGAATTCGCTCCATAAACCGGTGATCGGATGGTTGAACGCCAGCGTCTCGGCGTGCAGCAGCAGCCGGTCGCTGCGTCCCAGCACCTCCGGCGGCGCGTACAGGTCGCAGCCCAGAATCGGGTGGCCGATTTCCCGGCAGTGAATACGCAACTGGTGGCTGCGGCCGGTGACCGGCATCAGCCGCAACCGGGTGCGTTCCCGCGCCGCATCGCGCGCCAGCACCCGCCAGCGGGTGAGCGCCGGCTTGCCGGTCTCGAAACAGACTTTCTGTAGTGGCCGGTTGGGCCAGTCCGGGCACAGCGGCAGGTCGATCTCGCCTTCCTCCCCACGCACCAGCCCCTGCACCACCGCCTGATAGGCCTTGGCGACGCGGCGTTGCTGGAAAGCGCGGCTCAGACCGCTTTGCGCCGCCCGTGACAGGGCGAACACCATGACGCCGGAGGTATCCAGGTCCAGGCGGTGCACCAGACGCAGCTCCGGGTCGCGCCGTTTGAGCCGGGCGGTGACGCAATCCCGGTTTTCCGGCGCGCGCCCGGGCACGCTGAGCAGGAACGGCGGTTTGTTCACCACCAGGATATGGGCGTCCCGGTACAGCTCGGTAACCGGCTCCTGGCACTCCGGCACGATGTAACGCGCCGGCTGCTCCGCGCGGGTAGGGCGGCGTGGCCCCCCGCCCGGGTCCCGTTCACCGTCCCCAGACAACGTCGTGCACGTCCTGGTAGCGTTCCGCGAAATGCACGGTCATGCCTTTCTTCAGGTAGTCCGGCAATTCCGTGTAATCGCGCTCGCAGGCCTTGGGCAGAATCAGCTCGCGGATGCCGGCGCGGCGCGCCGCGATCACCTTCTCGCGAATGCCGCCCACGGCCAGCACCTGGCCGGTGAGGGTGAGCTCGCCGGTCATCGCCAGCTTGCGCGGTAGACGCTTGCCGGTGGCCAGGGACACCAGGGCGGTGGCCATGGTGACGCCGGCGCTGGGGCCGTCCTTGGGCGTGGCCCCCTCGGGCACGTGCAGGTGCACGAAGGATTCATCGAACCAGTCGGCGCTGCCGCCGAACGTGGGCAGGTGGCTGGCCACGTAGCTGTAGGCGATCTCCGCGGATTCCTTCATCACCTCGCCGAGCTGGCCGGTCTGCTTGAAGCCGCGCTGCTGGGCGTGCACCTGGGTGGCCTCGATGGACAGGGTGGCGCCGCCCATGGCGGTCCAGGCCAGGCCGGTGACCACGCCCACGCCGCGCTGGGCTTTCTCTTTCTGGAAATAGGGCTGGCCCAGGAATTCCTCCAGATTCTTGCCGGACACGCTGATGCGCTTCTCGCCGGAAAGCAGCCGTACCGCCGCCTTGCGGATGATCTTGTTGAGCTGTTTCTCCAGGTTGCGCACGCCGGCTTCCCGGGCGTAGCCCTCCGCGATCTGGCGCAGGGCGGAGTCGCTGATTTTCAGCTGGGCCGGTTTTACGCCGGCCCGTTCCAGGGCCCGGGGCCACAGGTGCTGCCGGGCGATGGCCACCTTTTCCTCGGTGATGTAGCCGCTCAGACGGATGGTTTCCATGCGGTCGAGCAACGGGCCGGGGATGGAATCCAGGGTGTTGGCGGTGCACACGAACAGGCAGTGGCTCAGATCCAGACGCTGGTCCAGATAGTGATCCAGGAAATCCTGGTTCTGTTCCGGGTCCAACACCTCCAGCAAGGCGGAGGCCGGGTCGCCCTGGAACGACTGGCCGAGCTTGTCGATCTCGTCGAGCATGATCACCGGGTTGGCGCTGCCGGTATCCTTGAGCGCCTGGGTGAGCTTGCCGGGCATGGCGCCGATGTAGGTGCGCCGGTGGCCCTTGATCTCCGCCTCGTCGCGCATGCCGCCCAGGCTGAGCCGGTAGAACTCGCGGCCCAGGGCCTCGGCGATGGAGCGGCCGATGCTGCTCTTGCCGACGCCGGGCGGGCCCACCAGCAGCAGGATGGAACCCTTCACCTCGCCGCGCATGGCGCCCACGGCGAGAAACTCGATGATGCGATCCTTCACGTCGGTGAGGCCGCTGTGGTGTTCCTCCAGCACGTCGCGGGCGTGCTCCAGGTTCAGGTTGTCGTCGGAGTAGACGCCCCAGGGCACGCTGGTGAGCCAGTCCAGGTAATTGCGCGTCACCGCGTATTCCGGCGAACCGGATTCCAGCACGCTGAACTTGCGCAGCTCTTCCTCGAAGCGTTTCTTCACCGGCTCCGGCGGGGACAGCGCCTCCATGCGCTCGCGGAATTCATCGGCGTCGGCGGTGCGGTCGTCCTTTTCCAGGCCCAGCTCGCGCTGGATCACCTTGAGCTGTTCCTTGAGGAAGAATTCCCGCTGGTGCTTGGAGATCTTCTCGTTGACCTCCTCGCGCAACTGATTCTGCAGCCGCGCCACTTCCACTTCCTTCTTCACCAGGGTGAGCACCCGCTCCATGCGCGCGCGTAGCGGCACGGTCTCCAGGATTTCCTGCAGCTCATCGCCGCTGGCGCTGGTCAGGGAGGCGGCGAAGTCGGTGAGCGGCGACGGGTCCCGGGGCGAGAAGTTCTGCAGATAGTGCTTGAGCCCCTCGTTGTAGAGCGGGTTGAGCGGCAGCAGCTCCTTGATGGTATTGATGATCGCCATGGCGTAGGCGCGCAGGCCCTCGTCCAGCTCGTCACGGGGTTCCGGGTAGCTGACCTCCGCCATGAACGGGCGCTTGCGGCTCAGGAAACCTTCCACGCGGAAGCGCGCCAGGCCCTGGGCCACCACCTGAAGCTGGTTGTCCTCGCCGTTCACGGCGTGGATCTTCACCAGGCAACCGTACTGGGGAAACTGGTCCGGCTCCACTTCGTCCGGGTCGCGGTCGCCTACGTACACCAGGCCCAGGGCGTGGTGCGGGGTCTGGCCGACCCGCTCCAGGGTGGCGCGCCACTGTTCGGCGTCGAGCAGCAGCGGCTGCACCAGGCCCGGCATGAAGGGGCGCTCGCGTACCGGAATCAGATAGACCCGTTGCGGCAGGGTTTGATCGGGGAGGGCGAGGGCGCCTTGCGGCGTACCCTGTTCGACGGTGGTCTGATTATCGTCCTGACTCATTGAATCGACTCGCTGACAAGCATCACGGAAAACGAATGCTCAAAAGATGGCGCCGCCCCACGGGTTTTCAATGGCTCATCGTGCCCGAACCCTCCATCCGGGCCGCTTCTCGGTGTGGGCCCCTTTCCGGGAACGCCGTGAACCCATCCCTGGGGGCTCCCGGTCAAACATCCTGTTTGACAGGGTCCCGGAAAGGGGCCCACACCGAGAAGCTCCGAGGTAGCGTCACGCGCGGCTCCCTAGCTTCCGGGCGTGGTAGGAGCGACTTCAGTCGCTTTCGACGATCAGCAGGTCGGCGCTCAGCGAGCGGGGTGTTTGCGTGCGGCGCTCCACCACCCGGGCGTTGAAGCGCGCTTCGCAGCGTTCCGCCAGTTCATAGAAGGGGGAACGGCCCGGGTCGGCGATGATCACCCGCTTCACGCCCTGGCCCAGGGCACGGCGGATCAGGTTGAACAGCACCGGAGTGAGTTCGTCCCAGAAACAGATGTCGGCGCCGGTGATCACGTCCACGCCATTCAGGCGTTGCTTGGTAAGGCGCTCGAAGCGGCAGCGCAGGGTCTCCACCTCCACCTTGTTGATGGCCGCGTGCAGGGCCAGGTAGGGGAACACATCGGCGTCCGCGTCCACGGCGGTGACCCGGCAGCCGAGCCGCTTGGCGGCGAAGATCGCCAGCGGGCCCCAGCCGCAGCCGATGTCCATGAGGTGGCTGCCCGGGCCGATCTCGCCGGCCCGTTGGCGGCGGGTCAGTTCGTCCATGATCAGGAAGCTGGAGTTCCACACCTTGTTGCCGTGGATGGACGGCTCATGCTCGCGCTTGAGACGGCGCACCGCTCGGTGGCCGCTGCGCAGCAGGGTCAGGCCCCGGGTCTGGACGGTGTGGGGTTCGCCGCGGCGGATGCGCGGAATCTCGATCTCGGAAGGGTCTTGGGTCATGGAAGCCGGCGCCTTGGAAAAGCAACGACATTAAGGGCGCCGGCGTCGGGGATCAAGGCTGGACGTCGTTCCAGAAACCGCGAAAGGCGGCGGCGCTTTCTTCCGGCGCTTCCGCCATGGGTACATGGCCGACCCCGTCCAGCACCACCGCCCGGCTGTTGGGCAGCTCCTGCTGGAAGCGTTTGACGTTGTCCAGGCTGAGCAGACGGTCCTCGCGCCCCCACAGGATCAGGGTCGGTGTTTTGATTTCCGGCAGCACGCCACGGCCCATGAGCCGCATGGCCGGGTCCAGATTGATGTCCCGCCAGACCTTTTCCGCCACGTCCGCGTTGGCGGCTTTTTCCTCGCCCATCAGCGTGATGGCGAAATCCGGAATGCCGACGGAGCGCTCCGAGGCCCAGTCCAGGGTGGTGTGGAATTGCTCGGCGCTGTGCGGGATCAGCGGGTTGCCCTCGGATTGTTCCAGGAAATTGAGAAACTCGGCGGTCTGCAGGGTGAGCCCGGCGGAGTCCACCAGCCCCAGGGACAGCAGCCGGTCCGGCTGGCGGCGGGCCATCTCGATGGCGATGGCGCCGCCCATGGAGTTGCCGGCCACGTGGAAACGATCCACGTCCAGGGTGTCGAGCAGGGTGAACAGCCGCTCCGCCTGGGTGCTGATGTCGTAGTCCATGTCGGTGGTGCGCGGCGTGGTCTGGCCGTGGCCGGGCAGGTCCGGCACCACCAAGTAGTAGTCGCCTTCCACTTCATTGGCGAAGTGCACCCAGTTGCGGGCGTCGGCGCCGAAACCGTGGATCAGCACCACCACCGGCGCGTCCCGATCTCCATCGCTGGTGAGCACATGCCAGTTCAGCCCGTCCTCGGTCTCCACGCGCCGGTCGTCCAGGCCAGCGCGCCATTTCTCGAACGCCATGCCCTGGTCGTAGGCCCAGTGCCGGGTGGTGTCGCAGCCGCCCAACAGGGCCAGAAGGCCGACCAGCAAAATCGTGCGTAACGCCATGGAATTCTCCCTTTGTTATCCGGTTGGGTCTTCCTTGGGGGAAAGGTCAGCGTAGTTGATTGGCGTGGCGCTGGGCAGCGCTGGAAAGGTCAAAATGCGTAAAGCCTGAACGGCGCTAGCGGGTCTTCAGGTTCCAGATGCCGGCGCCGATGATCAGCAGGGTGCCGATCACCGTGGTTAGCATCAGGGTCTCGCCCCAGAACACCCAGCCCAGCAGCGCCGCCCACACCACCGCGGAGTAGTTGTAGACGCCCACCTGGCCCGGGCGGGCGATCTGGTAGGCGGTGGTCATGGCGAACTGCCCGCCGATGGCCACGGCGCCGATGCCGAGCATCCACAGTGCCTCCTCGGCGCTGGGCCACTGGCGCACACGCAGCAGCAGCAGGGCGGAGAACAGGGTGGCGAACAGGGAGAAATAAAACACCACCCGGTGCGGCGGCTCGCTGGCGGCCATGCGGCGGATGCTCACCTTGGCGATGCTCATGATCATGGCGCCGGCCAGGGCCACCAGCATCACCGGGTCCACGGCGCCCCGGTCCGCCTGCAGGATCACGCCCACGCCGACGAAACCGATCAGGATCGCCAGCCAGGTGTGGCCGCTGATACGGTCGCCCAGCCACAGCCAGGCCACCAGGGGCAGGAAGAAGGGCACCGTCATCTTCACCAGCACCGCTTCCGCCAGGGGGATGTGGGCGATGGTGTAGAAGAAGCAGAACATGGCGGACACGCCGGTGAAGCCGCGAATGAAATGCAGGCCCAGATGCCCGGTGCGCAGATCGCGGATGCCGCCGCTGGCCACCAGGATCGGCAGCAGCACCGTGAGCCCGAGCAGGTTGCGGCCGAACACGATCACCTCCACCGGCATGGTGTCGGAGAGATGCTTGATCATCGCCGCCATCACCGCCAGCAAACCCTCGCCGAGCACCAGCAGCAGGGCGCCCTTGATCGGGCGGTCGGCGGCGCCATCGGCACTCCTGGCACTCACGGGGCCCGCTGGCCTTTGCCGGAAAACTGCGGGAGGATGCGTTCTTGCGTGCTCATGCACTACCTCGAATGACGGGGGCGGCATTCTACCCCCGGCACGCCGCCCTGACCATGGAGGCCATCCGCCATGCGCTGTTTCATCGGCATTCCGGTGCCCGCCGACCCGGGCCAGGCCCTGCGCGACCGGCCGTGGCCGGAGGGCGCCCGGGCGGTGCCGGCGGCGGACCTGCATCTGACCCTGGCGTTTCTCGGCGAACGGTCCCACGGCTGGGCGCGATCGCTGTGGCCGGCCCTGGCCGCCATCGCCGCCGCCACGCCGGCCTTCGACCTGACGCTGCCAGCGGTGGACGTGTTCCCCCGCGCCGGCGGCCGCATCCTGGCCGCCCGGGCGGAACGAGCGCCACGCCTGCTGGCCTTGCACGGGTCGATATGGCGGGTGCTGCAAGACGCGGGCGTGGAGGCGGAGACACGTCGCTTCCTGCCCCACGTGACCCTGGCACGGCTGCCGGCGCCGGCGGAATCCAACCCGGTGCCGGGCCCCTGGACCCTGCCGGTGCGGGAGTTGATGTTCTACCAAAGCCCGCCGGAACAGGACGGCTACCGGGCTCTGGCGCGCTGGCCGATCGGAAAGGATTGAAGGGGCGCAACAAAAAAAGCCCGGCGCGAGGCCGGGCTTTCCAGGGTCGGGTGATCGCGGCGATCAGCCTTCCTTGAGGGCGGTGGTGATGTCCACCACGGCGCCCTTGCCGTCGCCGAACAACATCAGGGTGTTGTCCTTGGCGAACAGCGGGTTGGGCAAGCCGGCGAAGCCCGGGCTCAGGGAGCGCTTCACCACCACCACGGTCTTGGCCTTGTCCACGTTGAGGATCGGCATGCCGTAAATCGGGCTGCCTTTGTCCTCGCGGGCCAGCGGGTTGGTCACGTCGTTGGCGCCCAGCACGATGGCCACGTCGGTCTGCTCGAAGGTCGGGTTGATGGTGTCCATGTCCTTGAGCTTGTCGTAGGGCACTTCCGCTTCCGCCAGCAGCACGTTCATGTGACCGGGCATGCGGCCCGCCACCGGGTGAATCGCGTACTCCACCTCGCCGCCGTGGGACTCGATGGTATCGGCCAGCTCGCGCACCGCGTGCTGGGCCTGCGCCATGGCCAGACCAAAGCCGGGCACGATCACCACGCGCTGGGCGGTTTCCAGCACCATGGCCACTTCCTCGGCGGAGGTGGACTTGATCTTGCCTTCGTACACCTCGTCCTGATCCATGGCCTCGCCGGCTTCCGCCATCACGCCGAACAGCACGTTGGTGAGGGAGCGGTTCATGGCCTTGCACATGATCTGCGTAAGGATCAGACCGGAGGCGCCCACCAGGGAGCCGGTGACGATCAGGGCGCTGTTGCCCATCACGAAACCGGCGGCGGACGCGGCGATACCGGAGTAGGAGTTGAGCAGCGCGATCACCACCGGCATGTCGGCGCCGCCAATCGGCAGCACCAGCAGCACGCCGAGAATGGCGGCGGCGATGGCCAGCGCCCAGAACACGAGCGGCGTGCCCGGGTTCATCACCAGGTAACCGATGGCCACCAGGGAGCCGATCAGGAGCAGCGCGTTGACTAGCTTCATGCCGGGGAAACCCATCGGTTTGCCGCCGATCAGTTCCTGCAGCTTGGCGAACGCCACGAAGGAGCCGGTCAGGGTGACGGCGCCGATCAGCACCGCCGCGCCGGTGGCGATGATGCCCACCATGTCCGGGTGCCCGCCGCGGAAGAACTCCGCCGCCGCCACGGCGAAGGACGCGCCGCCGCCGAAGCCGTTGAGCAGGGCCACCAGCTGGGGCATGGCGGTCATCTGTACTTTCTTGGCCAGGATGGCGCCGATCACGCCGCCGACGATGACGCCGGCGATGATGATTTCATAGGTGACGATGTCGCGGTGCAGCAGGGTGACCACGCAGGCCACGCCCATGCCGGCGGCGGCCAGCATGTTGCCGCGCACGGCGGTCTTCGGCTTGGTCAGGCCCTTGATGCCAAGAACGAAGAGTACGGCCGAGATCAGATAGGCGATATCAATCCAGTTATCGGAAATCTGCATGGGTTACTTCCTCTTGAACATCGCGAGCATGCGATTGGTGACCATGAAGCCGCCAATCACGTTGATGGTCGCCAGCACCACGGCAATGAAGCCGAGCACGTTGATCAGCAGACCGGCGTCGGAGCCGGCGGCGATCAGGGCGCCCACCAGGGTAATGCCGGAGATCGCGTTGGAGCCGGACATCAAGGGGGTGTGCAGGGTCGGCGGTACCTTGGTGATCAGTTCCACACCGAGGAAAATCGCCAGTACAAAGAGGGTAAGCTGTGCCACGAAGTCCATTACTTGTCCTCCTCGCCGTGGTCGCCTTCGGCGTCGTCGGACGCTTCCGGTTCGGCTTTCTTGAGTTCCGGCAGGCCCAGCATTTCGCGCAGCCGCGCCTGGGGCACGTCGCCGCCGTGGCTGATCACGGTGTCGGCCACGATCTGGTCCTCGAAATCCAGCTGCAGGTCGCCGTTGTCGTCGAGCAGCAGATTAAGCAGGTTTTCCATGTTCTTGCCGAACATCTGGCTGGCATGGAAAGGCACGGAGGAGGGCACGTTGGTGGGGCCGATGATCAGCACGCCGTTTTCCACCACGGTCTCGCCGGGTTTGGTGAGCTCGCAGTTACCGCCCCGTTCCGCCGCCAGATCGACGATCACGGAACCGGGTTTCATGGCCTTCACCATGTCGGCGGTGACCAGAATCGGGCTCTTGGCGCCGGGCACGGCGGCGGTGGTGACCACCACGTCCATTTCCTTGATCACCTCGGTCATCAGCTCGCGCTGACGCTTGAGGAAGTCCTCGCCCTGGGCCTTGGCGTAGCCGCCGGAGCCTTCCGCCTCGCCGGTGTCCAGGTCCAGTTCCACGGGCTTGGCGCCCACGGAGAGGATCTGTTCCCGGGCGGCGGGGCGCACGTCGTAGGCCTCGACGATGGCGCCGAGACGCTTGGCGGTGGCACAGGCCTGCAGGCCGGCCACGCCGGCGCCCATCACGAACACCCGGGAGGCGTTCAGGGTGCCCGCCGCGGTCATGTTCATCGGGAACATGCGGTGCGAGGCGTTGGCCGCCAGCAGCACGCACTTGTAGCCGGCGATCATGGCCATGGACGACAGCACGTCCATGGACTGGGCCCGGGTGATGCGCGGAATCAGCTCGAGAGCGATGCCGGTCACCTTGTGTTCCGCCAGGGTTTGCGCGAATTGCGGGTTGGCGAGCGGATCCGTCATGCCAATCAGGAACTGATCGGCTTTCAGGTTGTCCAGATCCTTATCGCCATTGGTCGTATTGCTACCCGGAGTCTGGACTTGCAGGATAGCCTGAGCGTTGGAAAAGACGTTGTCCCTGTCGACGAGCTTCGCGCCGGCGTTTTCATATTCGCCGTCGGTGAAGCCGGCCGCCTCGCCGGCGCCGCGTTCGATCAGGATTTCGACGCCTTGCTTCTTCAAAAGTGCGCCGACGTTGGCGGGCGTGAGAGCCACCCGTTCCTCGCCGGGGCAGATTTCCTTGGGTACACCGATAATCACCTGCGTTACCCCCATCTTATGGTTCGATAAAACCGGTCACGGATTTTTTTCCGGGACCTCGAAAAACGGCCGGTTTATTCAAACCGGCCGCCGAGCAGGCTGCTAACCTTATTGTGGAGTGACCAGCTTGGCAAATAAGAAATGTCATTCCACTGGACAAACGGTCAATAATTGAGCGAAAACATCACTGATTTCCCGTGGATTTGCTCAGTTTTTGAGCAACGATTGCCTGGTCCGATTCCTCCCTCATGTGCACGAAAGGCTCCAGAATGGTGTTTCCGCGCACCTGGGCCTTGATCACATGTAAAAAGGTGTAAGCCCCCAGTAATTTCCGGAACAGGAAGATGAATTCCTTGGGCGGCACGTCGAAATGCACCGACAGAGCGGTGCGGCTGGCCCGGTTCATGACCCGGTTGGGCAGGTTGCTTTCCCCCCACAGGTACTCACCGCGTTCGTTGACCACCGACGGCGGCGGCGGGAAGCGGTCCGGGTCCTGCAGGGCTTCGATGGCCTCGAAGCACAGCGCCGCGAAGTCGTCCAGCAGGCGCTTGGGCACGTCGCCGGAGAGAAAGCCCAGGGCGCGCATGGCGCCCACCAGGCGATCGGTGTCGTGGTACCAGGCGGCGCGGATCATTTCCCGGCCCGGGCCCAGCACCTCATCGTCGAAATCACGGATGGCGCCGAAATCCAGCAGCACGATCTGGTCGCGGCCGTCCTCCGCCACCCGCATCAGATAATTGCCGAAGTTGGGGTCGGTCTGCATCTTGTCCCACTCGAACACTTCCCGGCAGCACAGCTCCATGATCGCCCGGCCCAGGAAGTTGCGCCGCTCCTGGCTCAGTTCGGTCACCGAGGGATCGCTGATGTGCACGCCCTCTTCGTAGGACAGGCAAAGAATATTGTGGGTGGAGTAGTCGCCGAACACCTCCGGCACCACGAAACGGGGATCGTCCAGCAGCGCCTCGCGGAAGTGGCGGGTGGTGTGCGCCTCCAGATCGTAGTCCACCTCGCGGCCGAGCATGGCGCGCACCTCGTCCAGCCATTGATTGAACTGCTCGGTGATCGGCACCAGCCGGCTCAGCTTCAGCAGGCGCACCAGCGCGCGCATGTCGGAATCAATGGCGTCGGCGACGCCCGGGTACTGGATCTTGAGCACCAGCTCGCGGCCGTCGCTTTTGCGCCGGGCGCGGTGCACCTGCCCCAGGCTGGCGGCGCCCAGGGGTTCCGGGTCCACGTCCAGTTCGCTGAGTTTGACGGTGCCGAGCTGTTGTTTGAGGTGCTTCTCCACCGCCGGCCATTCCAGGGCGGTGGTGCTGTTTTCCAGGGTGTGCAGGGCGGCGGTGACTTCCTCGGGCAGGAAGTGTTCGCCGAACAGGGCCATCATCTGGCCGATCTTGACCACCGAGCCTTTCAGCTGGCCCAGTTCGTCGACCAGTTCCCGGGCCCGTTCGGACAGGTTCTCGCGGCGCCGGGCCTCGCGCTTGTCGGCGCTGGTGAACAGACCGCCGGCGCTGGTGGTAGCGTAACGGGCGCCGGCCAGGATGCCGGCCCGGGCCAGTGAGAAGCGGCGTTCCAGGGAGCCGGTTTTTACCCGTTTCACGGTCTTTCGTGCCATAGTGCCTCGCGCCAACGATGAACAGGGCGGGACGGCGGGGTCCCGAACGCCCCCGCATTCTATCGTGGGAAGCGTGGAATACCTACATGGGGATCGATATGCAGACCACCTGGATTCTGCTGCGCGGTCTGGTCCGCGAGCAGGCCCATTGGGAGGGATTCGCCGAGCGGCTGGCCTCGGCCCTGGGCGACGGCCACCGGGTGCTGGCTCTGGACCTGCCCGGCAACGGCGTACTGCACCGGCGGCGCAGCCCGACCCGGGTGGCGGACATGGTGGAAGCGGCCCGGGACCAGCTGGCGACCCTGCAGGTGGCGGGCCCGGTGCGGCTGGTGGCCCTGTCCCTGGGCGGCATGGTGGCGATGGACTGGTTGCGCCGCCACCCGGAGCAGGTCGCCGCCGCCGCTCTGATCAACTCCAGCGCGGCGCCGTTCAGCCCGTTCTGGCGCCGGCTGCGCCCGCGCAACTACGGCCGCATTCTGTGCCAGGGCCTGCTCGGTCGCGACCGCCTGGCCCGGGAGCGGATGATCCTCGACATCACCACCAACCATCTGTCGCCGGCGCGCCGGGACGAGATCGCCCGCCGTTTCCTGGCGGTGGATCGGGCGCGGCCGGTGTCCGCCGCCAATACCGTGCGCCAGCTGTGGGCGGCGGCCCGTTTCCGGGCGCCGCCGGCGCTGCCCCCGACGCGGCCGGTGCTGGTAATCAACGGCGCCGGCGACCGCCTGGTGCACCCGGACTGTTCCCGGACCCTGGCGCGGGCCTGGGGGCGGTCCCTGGCGGTGCACCCGGACGGCGGCCACGATCTGTCCCTGGACGCCCCGGCCTGGCTGGCCGACACCCTGCGCGACTGGTGGCGGGACGATCAGGCGTCGTCGCCGCGCTGACGCATGCGCCCCGGTAGCCGGGGGCGCCGGACCTTGACCGCCGCCGGTGTCGGTTCTAGCGTGTACAGAACCCGCCGGTTCCGAGGCGGTTCCGGTATCAGGAGAACAATCATGGCCACGCCCACCGAACTGGCCCGTTTGCGGGCCGGCCCGGCCACGCCCCGGGAGCAGATCTGGTTCGACCGCTATTCCCATGCCCGGCTGGAAAGCTGGCGCCGGGTGCAGGACCCGCTGGCGGATCGCTGCCTGGCGGACATTCCGTTCCGCCGGCCCTCCGGGCTGCTCGACGAAGTGGAGCGCCGGGCCCGGGAGGAGGGCGGGGTGTACCAGGACTTCCTGGATCACTGCTTCACGGTGCCCGGCTGGGTGGATTTCGAGACCATGGAACTGGGGCGGCGCATGTACCGTCGCCACGGCGCCCTGCAGGGGCTGGTGCTGATGTGCTCGAGCCTGGTGGAGGGCTATGCCCATAACAAGCCGTCCCAGGTGCTGGTGGCCACCGGGCGGTTGCAGAAGGACGTGTCCCGGCGCATCTACGAGACCGGCCAGATGCTGCACAACATCGCCGCCCCGGAGGGGCTGCGCCCCGGCGGGCTGGGGCACCGCACGGTGATGGAGGTGCGGCTGCTGCACGCGGCGGTGCGCCGCTTCCTGGCCGAGCGCGGCGACTGGGACGAAGCCCGCTACGACCGGCCCATCAACCAGGAGGACATGGCCGGCACGGTGCTGGAGTTCGACTACATGGTGGTGCGCGGGCTCAAGCGGATGGGCTTGTACATCAGCCGCGAGGAACACGAGGCGATGCACTACTTCTGGCGCTACGCCGGCTATTTGCTGGGCGTGGACGAGGCGCTGCTCACCACCACCCTGGAGGAACAGGAAGTCCTGGCGCTACAGCTCACTTCCCATCTTTACGACCCCACCGGCGACAGCGAGGCGCTGGCCAAGGCGCTGCTGCGCGACATGAGCAACAAGCCGCCGTTTCATTTGCCCTATGACGTACTGGTGGCGATCAGCCGCTTCCTGATCGGCGACGCCATGGCGGACGACCTCAACCTGCACAGCCGGGTGTCCTCGGCGGCGGCGGTGCGTTTGGCGCGCACCGTCCTGGGCGCCGCCAGCCTCGGCCAGCGGTTGCTTCCGGATCCGGCCAAGCGGCGTCTGGAGGATTTCAATCACGGCCTGGGCCGGCGCACCCTCAAGGTGGGGCTGGGCGGTGATCCGGCCCGCTGGGGGTTCAAGGCCCTGGCCTGAACCAGGGCCGTCGTCTCAGGAGTCCTTGTTGCCGGCGACCCGCTGCTCGCGCAGCAGGCCCACCATGTCGGCCAGGATACGGCCGGTTTCGCGCAGGTAGGGGTCCTCGTCCATGGGTTCCTCGTTGGCCTCCGGATCCAGGGCGCGCTGCTCCTCCAGCTTGCGCAGGTCCTCCATCTTGTCGATGGGCTCCTCGCCGCGATGCTTGCGCAGGGTGTTCTCGATGGCCAGGCGCTGGTCATCGAAATCGTGCTGCCAGGCCTGGCGCCGCTCCGCGTTCAGGGACAGTTCGTGGCGCTCGTTGGCGCGCCGCAGCAGCCCGCGCAGCTTCTCCACGTAGACGAACTCGGGGTCGCTCTGGATGCGCTCGTCGTGGCGCTCGCGCAGCGCCGGCAGCAGCGGCACCAGATCCTGGTAGCGCTGGTAGTCCGCCGGTTTGATCTCGTCCCAGGGCATGGCGTTGGGCAGGCTGCTTTCGCCTACTTCTTCCTTGTCGATCAGAGACGGCATGTTGACGTCCGGCACGATGCCCAGGTTCTGGTTGCTGGAGCCGGAGACCCGGTAGAACTTGGCGTTGGTCATCTTCAGCTTGCCGTGGTTCAGATCCAGCAGGGTCTGCACGGTGCCCTTGCCGTAGGTCTGGTCGCCGACGATCAGGGCGCGGCCGTAGTCCTGCATGGCGCCGGCGAAAATCTCCGAGGCCGAGGCGCTGTAACGGTTCACCAGCACCGCCATGGGGCCGGCGTAGAGCATGCCGGGATACTGATCGTTCTCGACGCTGACGCGGCCGCCGGCCTCGCGCACCTGCACGGTGGGGCCGCGGTTGATGAACAGGCTGACCAGCTTGTTCACTTCCAGCAGGGAGCCGCCGCCGTTGTTGCGCAGGTCGATCACAAGGCCGTCCACGTTTTCCTTGCGCAGCTCCACCAGCAACTCCGCCACGTCCCGGGTGGTGCTGGTGTAGTTGGGATCGCCCCGGTGGAAGGCGTTGAAGTCCATGTAGAAGGCGGGAATCTCGATCACGCCGAGTTTGACGGTGTCACCGCCGTGGTCGAATTCGATCACTTCCTTCTTGGCGGCCTGTTCCTCGAGCACCACCTTGTTGCGGGTGATGGCGATGGTGCGGGTGTCGTGCTCGCTGGCGCTGCCGGCGGGAATCACCTCCAGGCGCACCTCGGAGTCCTTGGGCCCGCGGATCATGTCCACCACCTCGTCCAGGCGCATGCCGATCACGTTGACCATGTCGTCGTCGCCCTGGGCCACCGCCACGATGCGGTCGGCGGGCTTGAGCTGGCCGTGCTTGGCGGCGGGGCCGCCGGGCACCAGGCGCACCACCTTGGTGTAGCCGTCCTCGTACTGCAGCACCGCGCCGATGCCTTCCAGGGAACGGCTCATGCTGATGTCGAAGTTCTCGGAATTGTGCGGCGTGAAGTAATTGGTGTGCGGGTCGAAGGACTGCGCCAGGGCGTTCATGTAGGTCTGGAACACGTCCTCGGCGGTGTTCTGGCGCACCCGGTTGAGCTGGCTTTCATAGCGGTTGGCGAGGCGCTCCTGGATGGCCTCGTCCTCGGTGCCGTTGAGGCGCATGGAAAGCACCGCGTTCTTCAGCTGGCGGCGCCAGATCGCATCCAGGGCGGCTTCGTCGGCGGCCCAGTCCGCTTCGCCGCGGTCCACCAGCACGTCTTCCTCGCCGTCGAAGGACCAGTCGTCGAAGCCCGCCTCGATGTCCGCCAGGATTTCCGTCAGGCGCGCTTCCAGCCGTGTCTGGAAGCGGTTGAAGATGGTGTAGCCCGCTTCCAGTTCGCCGTCGCCGAGCTGATCGTCGAGCTGGTCACGGTAGACCTGGAAATCGTCGATGTCCTGGCGGGTGAAGTACAGCCGGTTGGGGTCCAGGTCCTTGAGGTACTGTTCGAGCACCCGGGCGGACAGGTCGTCGTCGAACTTGAGCCGGCGATAGTGCAGGTCGAGCCGGTCGACGATTTCCTCGGCGGCTTCCCGGTGCACGGCCTCGGGCTTGAGCGTTCCCTGGATCTCGGGCCCGGCCTTGAGGTCGCCGCCCACCTTGAGGGCGCCGCCCAGCAACAGGGCCGCGAGAAACACGCCTAACAGCTTTCGGAATACGGACATGGGCGAACTCGGTTGTGTTTGGATCAAAGATTTTGCCCCAGTATAAGGGAATCGGCGGCCACGCACAGGGGGCGTGGCCATAGGCAAGCGCCGCCACCCGCGACATACTGTGCCCTTTGCCAGCCATGGGATCGCGACCGCCGTGCATCGTTTGTTCACCGGGTTTTTTCTGATCGGCATTCTGGGCGCTCTGGGCCAGCTTCTGACCGGGGACCTGGAGGCCCCGGCCCGGGTGGTGGCGGCGCTCTGGGAAGCCGCTGATCTGGCGGTGGAGGTGAGCCTGGGGCTGATCGGCGTGCTTGCTCTGTGGAGCGGCCTGTTCCGGCTCGCCGAGGAAAGCCGCCTGGCGGACCGGCTGGCCGGCGCGGTGCGGCCGCTGCTGGCGCGGCTGATGCCCTCCCTGCGCCGTGACCCGGGCGCCGGCGCGGCGGTGTCCATGAACCTGGCCGCCAACATGCTGGGCCTGGACAACGCCGCCACCCCGCTGGGGCTGAAGGCCATGGAGGCCCTGCAGGCCCATAACCCGGAACCGCGCCGGGCCACCGACAGCCAGATCATGTTCCTGGTGCTCAATACCTCCTCGGTGACCCTGGTGCCGGTGACGGTGCTGCTCTACCGCGCCCAGCAGGGCGCCGCCGACCCGGCGGCGGTGTATCTGCCCATGCTCATGGCCACCACCGTGTCCACCTTCGTGGGCGTGGCGCTCACCGCCCGGGTGCAGCGCATTCCGTTGCGCGATCCGTTGCTGCTGACCGTGGCGGCGGCCTGGCTGGCGCTGCTCGGTCTGCTCGCCCTGGGCATCTGGCTGGCGCCGCCGGCGCTCGGTTCGACCCTGTCCGGGCTGATTGGCAACGGCATTCTGCTGGCGGTGATCGGCGCCTTTTTCTGGGCCGCCTGGCGGGCCCGGGTGGACAGCTACGATTGCTTCGTGGAGGGCGCCAAGGAGGGCTTCCATCTGGCGGTGAAGCTGATTCCCTACCTGGTGGCGATGCTCGCCGCCATCGCCATGCTGCGCGCCAGCGGCGCCCTGGAACTGTTCCTCGACGGCATCCGCCATGGGGCGGCGGCGCTGGGCTGGGACACCCGCTTCGTGGACGCCTTGCCGGTGGCGATTCTCAAGCCGCTGAGCGGCTCCGGGGCGCGGGCGGCGATGCTGGACGTGATGCAGAGCCAGGGGGTGGATTCCCTGGCCGGCAAGATGGCGGCGGTGATGCAGGGCTCCACGGAGACCACCTTCTACGTGCTGGCGGTGTATTTCGGCAGCGTCGGGATTCGGGATATGCGGTACGCGTTGTGGTGTGGGTTGGGGGCGGATGTGGCCGGGTTGGTGGCGGCGATCGGGTTGAGTTATCTGTTTTTCGGTTGATCTCGGTATTTTTCTAGCGGCGATGGGCGGTATGGATCGGTTGAATCTCCATCGTGGCCGCGTCTCGTCGTGGTCCCCCTTCCGGGAACGCCGTGAACCCGTCCATGGGGGCTCCCGGTCAAACATCCTGTTTGACAGGGTCCCGGAAGGGGGACCACGACGAGACGCTTCGAGGTAGCGTCACCCGCGGCTTCGTAGGGGAGTTAGCGGGGGATGATTTCCCGGAAGGTGAGGTTGAGGCGGGGGGCCTGGACGCGGCGGCGGCGGGGCAGGGCGTGCTCGAAGTAGTGCTGGGTTTCCGGGGACATCACCAGCAGGTCGTCGTGGCGCAGGGTCAGGGCGTGGCATTGCCGGTGTTCGCCGTGGCGGCGGAAGGCGAAGTCGCGGCTGGCGCCCAGGTTGTAGGAGAGCACCCAGGGCGCGGGGCCCAGTTCCGGTTCGTTGTCGCGGTGCCAGCCCATGGTGTCGTCGCCGTCGCGGTAGAGATTGGCGAGCACGCCGTTGGGCTCGCGGCCGGTGAGGGCGCGGAGGCGCGCGCGCAGGGGCGCCAGGGCGTCGGGCCAGCCGCGGCCTTGGTGCGCCAGGCCGGAGTAGCGGTAGCGCACGCCGGTGTCGGCCAGCCAGCAGGTGCGGCGCGGTACCGGGTGTTCACGGCCAAATACACGTACCGTGGGAGACTCCCAGGGCAATTCGTTACAAAGCGTGTGGAACAGTGGCGTGGCTTGTTCGCCGAGAACCCCGGTGAAAAGCCACAGGCGAGCGCCATGGCCGAGCTCCGTGGGGGCCGGCCAGGCGGGCGGGCATGCTAGGGTGGAGTTGACACTCATGACGTGCTGCTCTATCTAACCGCTGTCAACGTCATCCGATCGTTTCCGGGAGTCTAACATGCTGCACGTCTACGACATCGAGAACGGCGTTCTCCGCGAGCGCGACGTGGCCGATCTGACGCCCACCACCTCCGACGCGGCGAGCTGGATCGACATGGTCGACGCCACCGACGAGGAGCGCCAGCAGGTGCAGCATCTGTTCCGCCAGGCGCTGCCGGACTCCGACGACGTGGAGGAGATCGAGTCCTCGGCGCGTTTCTTCAACGACGAGCACGGCCTGCACGTGCACTCGCTGTTCGTCTATCAGGCGGAGGGCCGCCATCGCACCGCCACCGTGGCCTTTGTGCTGCAGCCCGGCCGCCTGCTCACCTTCCGCGATTCCCGGCTGCCGGATTTCCGCCTTATGCGGTTGCGCGTGCGGCGCGGCTGGGTGCGGGTCCAGGAGCCGCTGGATATTCTGCTCAATATTCTGGAGCAGAAAACCGAGAACCTGGCGGACACCCTGGAGGACATCCATCGGGACCTGGAGGACGTGAGCTATCTGGTGCTGGAGGATGAAGAGGCGGAACTGGAGGACGGCATCGAGAAGCTGGCGCACCTGGAGGACAGCAACGGCAAGGTGCGGCTGTGTCTGATGGACACCCAGCGTTCGATCTCCTTCATTCAGCGCTACGTGCGCGCCGACAAGGACCGCCGCCGGACCTGCTCGGAAATCCAGCACGACCTGGATACCCTGATGTCCCACGCCACCTTCCTGTTCGAGAAGATAAACTTCCTGATGGACTCCACCCAGGGCTTCATCAACATCGAGCAGAACCAGATCATCAAGATCTTTTCCATCGCCGCGGTGGTGTTCCTGCCGCCCACCATGATCGCCAGCATCTACGGCATGAACTTCGATGTCATGCCGGAGCTGGAGTGGGCGTTCGGCTACCCGATGGTGATCGGCCTGATGATCCTGTCCGGCATCGCCCCGTACTGGTACTTCAAGCGCAAGGGCTGGCTGTGAAAGGCAGTTGATAGTTGACAGTTGATAGTTGACAGTTAGCGCGGACGGGCTTGTCGTCACATCGAAAGTCGTGCCCGCGCCGCCACTTCGCGGGCACGGCCTGCCTGGATTAAGAGACCGAAACCGCGTGTTTTAACTATCAACTGTCAACTATCAACTGAAGTTCAGACTGCCCATTTGCCGTGTTCGTGGCTGACGCGGTCTTCGTCGCGGAGTTTGATCAGGTGGGCTTCCAGGGACAGGCAGGCGACGCCGTGCAGGAAATCGGGCACGTCGGCGTAGACCCGGGTAACCAGTTCCTGCACCGTCACCGGGGTCTCGTCCAGGGCCTCGAACACCTTTCTTTCCCGTTCCCGACGATGCGCCAGGGTTTTGTCCACGGTGGCCATGGGCTCGGTGATCAGTTCACCGTGGCCCGGGGCCATGGTGTCGATGTGGTAGT
This sequence comes from Alloalcanivorax profundimaris, assembly GCF_015265435.1. Lineage (GTDB taxonomy): Bacteria > Pseudomonadota > Gammaproteobacteria > Pseudomonadales > Alcanivoracaceae > Alloalcanivorax > Alloalcanivorax profundimaris. The sequence goes on from NZ_JABJWH010000005.1 coordinate 322,285, forward strand.
CGCGCAGCAGCGCCAGGGAGGCCATGTAATCCGCCATGGAGCCCGACGGCGGGGCGATCACCACGGTGGAACCCTGGATCAGATGGTCGCCGGTGAACAGCAGGCGCTGATCCACCATCAGGTAGCAGAGATGATTGCCCACGTGGCCCGGGGTGGCGATCACTTCCAGGGCGACGCCGCCGCAATCCACGGTGTCGCCGTGGCCCAGCAGCCGCGCCGGTGACCAGCTTTCGTCCTGAAGGCCGTCGTCGGGGACCGACGGGCCCAGCATTTCCGCGCCGCTGGCCTCGGCCAGGGCGCGGGCGCCGGGCGAGTGATCCCGGTGGGTGTGGGTGACCAGAATACGCTCGATGGGGCGGCCCAGTTGCTCCGCCGCGCGCAGCAGGGCGCGGGTGTGCTCGGCGTCCTCGGGCCCCGGGTCGATGGCGGTGAGCGCCCGGTCGCCGACCAGATAGCTGTTGGTGCCGGGCCCGGTCATCATTCCCGGGTTGCGGCCCAGAACCCGCCAGGCGTGGGGCGCGATGGGGGTGGCTTGGCCAGGAATGAGCGCTGCCATGATCTCTCCTACAGCCGCTGCTGTGCTTCGGGGAGCCGGCATTGTGACCATTTCGTTTTCGCTTGGCCAGCCCCGCGAAAATGAAACGCTAGCGGCCGTAGACCTCCACGCGCAGCACCCGCAGGCGCCAGCGGTCCGCCTCGATGTCCGGGTCCGGGCGCGGCACCGACAAATCCAGCGGGTAGCGGCCGTTGGCGGGGATGTGCATGGAGACGCTTTCCTCGCGCTGGTAGAGCACCTGGCAGGCGGTGGCCGGCGGGCAGCGCAGCGCCTCCACCGCCAGCCGCACCCGGGCCACGGCGTGCTCGCCCCGGTTGGCGATGTCACCGCTGAGGCGGTAGGTGGTTTCCGTGCGGTGCACCTGGCTCACCTCGGCGGTGACCGTCTCCGGATCCGCCGGCGCGCGGCGCTCCTGGTCGGTGAACAGGGTGGCGGCGCCGAACAGGGTGCCGGCCACGAGCACCCCGGCCAGGGCCAGGTAGAAGGGCCGCCGGCCCGCTTGCCAGCTGCCCCAGAGCAGCACCACCACCGCCACCGTGACGGTCAGAATCAACAAAAAACGCATCGCTAATCGTTACTCCCCGGTCGCTCGGGCCGCGATTGATCGGACCCATAGGTTTCTTCTGAGTGACGTCTTCTTATAATCAGTGTCGCGTCATGTAAAGGAGAACACCATGCTGATCGTTGTTTCACCGGCGAAAACCCTGGATTACGAATCGCCGTTGCCGTCCCTGCGCGCCACCCAGCCGCGCCTGCTGGACGACAGCGCGGAACTGGTGGACCGGGCCCGCCAGCTGTCGCCGGCGGATCTGGCCAGTCTGATGAAGGTCAGCGACAAGATCGCCCACCTGAACGTGGAGCGGTTCGCGCAGTGGTCGCGGCCGTTCGACAAGAGCAATGCCCGGCCGGCGGTGTTCGCCTTCAAGGGCGATGTCTACACCGGCCTGGATATCGGCCGCTTCGACCGCGACGACCTGCAGGCGGCGCAGAAGAAACTGCGCATCCTCAGCGGCCTGTATGGCGTGCTGCGTCCCCTGGACCTGATGCAGCCCTACCGCCTGGAAATGGGGACCCGGCTGGACAACCCCCGGGGCAAGGACCTCTACCAGTTCTGGGGCGAGACCATCACCGACCAGTTGGTCAAGGACATGAAGGCCGTCGGCACCGAGGTGCTGGTGAACCTGGCTTCCAACGAATACTTCAAGTCCGTGCATCCCAAGCGCCTGCCCGGGCCGGTGATCGAGCCGGTGTTCCAGGACGAGAAGAACGGCAAGTACAAGGTGATCAGCTTCTACGCCAAGAAGGCGCGCGGCCTGATGGCGGCCTGGATTCTGCGCGAGGGCATCGACAAGCCGGAGGATCTGAGGAAATTCAAGGAAGCGGGCTACCGCTATGATGCACAGGCATCCACCGACGCCAAGCCGGTGTTCCGGCGTGAGGAGCAGTAAAACCAATCGCGACTGAAGTCGCTCCTACGGTGGTCTTGTAGGAGCGACTGGGCGGCTTCCACTTCAGTCGCGATCAATGGCGGAGCGTCACTTCCAGTCGCTCTGGAAATCCTCGGGCTTCACCACCAGCACGTCGTTGCCGGTTCGGGTCAGCAGGGATTCGGCGGTGGCGCCCAGCAGCAGCCGTTCCACGGTGTTGCGGCGTACCGTGCCCACCACCAGCAGATCCGCGCCTTCTTCCTCGCAGTAAGCGGTGAGGGTGCGGGTCACCGGACCTTCCAGCAGGGTGGTTTTCTCTTCCGGCAGGTTCTCGCGCTTGGCGAATTCCGCCAGCGCTTTCTCGTGGTATTCGCGGATGCTGTTGGCGCTGGCGGCGTATTCGGGCAGCGCTTCGCCGGCCACCAGCAGCAGGGTTTCGTCCGGGTGCTCAAGCACGTGCACCGCTTCCAGCTCACCGTGCAGCTGCTCGCTCCAGTAGCGGGCGGTGTGGATCACGGCGGCGTCCAGGCCACCGGGCTTTTCCTCCGGTTCCACCGCGGCGGTGAAGCGCGGCGGCGTGCCCCAGGGCTGGGAGTGCACGCACAGCACCGGGCAGGGCGCGTGCCGGATCAGCAGCCAGTCGCGGGGGGTGAACAGGTGGCGTTTGAGGGTGCCTTCCTCGCTGGTGTGCACCACCACCAGGGACGGCGCGCATTCCACCACGGTGTCGCGCAGGGCGGTCTCGGCATCGCGGTGCGGCGCCACGCGCTTGGTGACGGCGGTGCCGCCGGCCAGCTCGTCGATGCGCTTTTCCCAGGCCTTGGCGATCTGGCGTTCGGCGCTTTCCCGGCGGGCGTCGTCGAAGCCCACCGCCCGGCGCATCGCCGGCGAATCGCTGTTGACCGCCACGGTGAGGGGCTGGCCGGCGGCCCGGGCCAGGCGCAACGCCTTTTCCAGGGCCGGCTGCGGGGCCTTCAGGTCACGGTCGAGGAAAACCAGAATGCCATTGTTGGAGCTCATAGTCGGTGTCCTTGCTAACGGGAATCAGGCGTCCTGCACGGAATCGTGGCTGCCGGTGCCGCACAGGGCCGGGCGATCGAGAATCTCCACTTCGCGGCCGTCCACCCACAGCAATTGTTGCTGCTGGAAGCGGGTAAAGATGCGGCTCACGGTTTCCACCGCCAGGCCCAGGTAGTTGGCGATGTCGTACCGCGACATGGGCAGGCGGAAGCGTTTGTTGCTCAGCCCCCGGCGTTGCTGGCGAGTGGCCAGGGACAGCAGCAGCGAGGCGACGCGATCGTCGGCGCTTTTCTTGCTGAGCAGCATGTGCAGCTCCCGGTCGGCGCGGATTTCCTTGCTCATCAGGCCGAAGAAGTGGTGCTGCAGGCTGGGAATTTTCTGCGACAGATCCTCCAGGCGGTGGAACGGGATCTCGCACACGGTGGAGGTTTCCAGGGCCTTGGCGTTGGACAGGTGGCGGGCGGTGCTGATGCCGTCCATGCCCAGGATCTCGCCGGGAAGGTAGAAGCCGGTGACCTGCTCCTCGCCCTCGTCGGACAATACATAGGTCTTCAGCGCCCCGGAGCGGACCGCGTACACGGAGTTGAAGTCGTCGGCGGCGCGGAACAGGTGCTCGCCGCGTTTCAGCGGCCGTCCGCGTTGGATGATCTGATCAAGCTGGTCGAGTTGGGCGGGCGCCACGGCCAGGGGTAAACAGATCGGGCTCAGGCTGCAGTCGTTGCAAGAAACGGTGCGTGGCATGATGCCCCCTTGTTGGCTGCGTATGGAAGGTGACTCAGTGGCTATCAAAGTCGCTACGTAGGACATTATAGAAGGCCTCTTGGGCTGAACAAGTGTCGGCGGCCACAAAAAAAGCGGTGGCCGACCTCAGATGATGCGGCTGAAACGTTCCCCCTGCCCGGTGACGGCGAAGCGGTCGAAGGGCTGCACCAGCGCCCGCGCCACCAGACGCCCGGCGTCGGTGATGACCAGATCGCTGCCCTCCATGCAGAGCAGCCCCAGGTTTTCGAATTCCCCCAGTTGTTCCAGGCTGTCGGCGAAGTAATCGGTGAAATCCACGCCCCATTGCTCGCGGAAGGCGGCCAGGTCCAGCCGCAGGTCGCAGAGCAGGCCCATGATCACGGCGCGCCGCAGGCGGTCGTCCCGGTTCAGCTTGTAGCCACGTTCCAGGGGCCAGCGGCCCCCGGCCACCGCCTCCTCCCAATCCTCCAGGCGTTTCGGCGCCTGGGCGTAGACGTCGCCGAGATCGCTGATGCTGCTCACCCCGAAACCGATCAGGTCGGCGTCGCCGTGCAGGGTGTAGCCCTGAAAATTGCGATGCAGGCGGCCCTGGCGGCGGGCCACGGCCATCTCATCGTCGGGCAGGGCGAAGTGGTCCATGCCGATCAGTTCGTAGCCGGCCTGTTGCAGCATCTCGCCGCCACGCACCTGCATGGCGAGCTTCTCGGAGGGGCTGGGCAGGGCGCGCTCGGCGATCTGGCGCTGAATCTTGAAACGCGCCGGCAGGTGCGCGTAGTTGTACATCGAGATGCGGTCCGGCCGCAGCTCGATCAGTTGCTCCAGGGACCGGGCCAGGCTGGATTCACTCTGCCAGGGCAGGCCATAGATCATGTCCGCGTTGATGGAGTGGAAGCCGAAGTCGGCGGCGTCGTCGAACACGCGGCGGATCATGTCCAGCGGCTGCACGCGATTGACCGCCTGCTGCACGCGCGGGTCCAGATCCTGCACCCCGAGGCTCAGACGGTTGAAGCCCAGGCCCCGGATCAGGCCCAGGCGGGAGCGGTCCACGGTGCGCGGATCGATTTCCATGGCGTAGTCGCCGCGATCGTCCTCCAGCAGCCGGAAATAGCGCGCCAGGTCGTAGACCAGCTCGGTGATCTGGGCGTCGTTGAGAAAGGTGGGGGTGCCGCCGCCCCAGTGCATTTGCACCACCGGCCGTTGCGGCGCCACCAGAGAGGCTTTGTGGCGCAGTTCGGTTTTCAGGTGCGCGAGATAGTCCACCGCCCGGCGCCGGTTGGCGGTGACGATGCGATTGCAGGCGCAGTAGTAGCAGACCGTGGCGCAGAACGGGATGTGGCAGTAGAGGGAAAGGTCGCGACGCTCCCTGTTTCCCGCTTCCACGGCGGTTTCCACGTCCTCGACCCGCAGTTCCTCATGGAACTGGGTGGCCGGCGGGTAGGAGGTATAGCGGGCCCCGGGCCCGCCAAAGCGGCGAATAAGATCCGGGTTCCAGGTGGTCATTGGCGATGCTCCAGGTAACAGGCGATGCCATCATGCCTGCCCCGTCGCCAACCGTTTTGATGTGCATCAAAGGAAGGTGGGAACGGACGCCTCGCCGCAAAAAGGCAGGGGCAGAGCGCCGCTGTGCAGCCACAGGCCCTGGGCCAGAAACCACAGCGCCAGGCCCAGGGTGGCGACCCCGGCCAGTCGTCGGGCGCCGGGCCCACGCAGGTGCCGCAGCTGACCACCGGCGACCCCGGCGGCGGCCACCGGGGCCACGGTGATGGCGCCGAACACCAGCATCACCAGGGCGCCGCCACCGGCGCCGCCGGCGGTGGCGGCGAGCAGCAGCGCCGAGTACACCAGCCCGCAGGGCAGCAGGCCCCACAGCAGGCCCAGGCCCAGTGCCTTGTAGGGCCGGTCCACCGGAATCAGCGCCGCCCGGGCCGGCTTCAGCCAGCGCCACAGGGCCGCGCCGGGGCGTTCCAGGGCGCGCAGGGCGCCGCCGTTGCCGAGGAAGTGCCAGGCCAGCAGCACCATCAGCAGCCCGGAGAACAGCGCCGGCCAGGCCGGGCCGCCGGCGGGCAGCAGGTTGAGCAATTGCCCGCCCAGGGCGCCCGCCAGAGCGCCGAGCAGGGTGTAACCAGCAACGCGACCGCCGGCGAACAGCAGCTGCCAGGCCCACAGCCGCGCGCCCCGGCGGCGCGGTTCCGGGATCGCGAAGGTGAGGGCGGTGCCGATGCCGCCGCACATGCCCACGCAGTGGACCATGCCGGCCAGGGCCAGCAGGGCGGCGCCACCGATCAGCGGCAGCAGGGCCTCAATCATGGTCGCGGTCCTCGAACACGATGCGCCAGGCTTCGTGGTCCAGGTCCTCGAACTGGCCCCGGCGGATTGCCCAGAACAGGGCCCACACCGCCAGTGCCAGGAACAGCATCGCCAGGGGGATCAGGAGAATGATGATGGCCATCGTGCCAGCCTCGCCGCGTTGAAGGTGACCAGAAGGGAACTGGCGGACATGCCCAGCGCCGCCGCCCAGGGCGGAATCCAGCCGGCCATGGCCAGCGGTACCGCGAGCAGATTGTAGCCCAGCGCCCAACCCAGGTTCTGATGAATGCGCCGGCGCGCCCGCCGGGCCAGGTCCGGCAGCGCCGCCAGGGTATCCAGGCCCGGGCGCAGCAGATAGAGGCCGGCGGCCCGGCGTGCCAGGCTGGTGGCGTTGGCGGTGGCCACGGACACCGTTGCCTCGAGCAGCGCCGGGGCGTCGTTGATGCCGTCGCCGACCATCATCTGCGGGCCTTCCTCCCGGTGCAGCGCGCGCAGCCAGGCGGCCTTGTCGTCCGGGGTCTGACGGGCCCGGTGGGCGTCCAGGGTCAGGGTCCGGGCCAGCGCCGCCACCGGCGCCTCGCCGTCGCCGCTGGCCAGGCGCAGCCGCCAGCCGCGCTCGCGCAGGGCGGCGGTCACCGCCACCGCTTCCGGGCGCAGCCGGTCGCGCAAAAACAGCCGCAGCCGGGGCACGCCGTCCTCGCTGAGGATCAGCGTGGTGGCGGCGCTGGGGCCGGGGCCGTCCACCGTGGCCGGGCCGATTTCCCAGAGCCGCCCGTCCCGGTGGCCGCTGGCGCCGTCGGCGCGCACCCGGATATCGGCCACCGCCCGGTCCGGGGCCAGGCCGTCGAAGGCCCGCGCCAGGGGATGCGGGTGACCCTGCTCCAGGGCGGCGGCGATCGCCAGCAGGGGGGCATTGTGGTCGGCGCCGGTGGCGCCGTCCGGGCGCTGGGAACCGACCAGCTCGAAACAGCCTTCGGTGAGCGTGCCGGTCTTGTCGAACAGCACGCCGCGCACCTCGTTGAGCGCCAGTAACTGGGAGGGGGAGGCGATCAGCACGCCTTCCTTGAGGGCGGCGCTGAGACTGGCGGACACGGTCAGGGGCACCGCCAGGGCCAGGGCGCAGGGGCAGGTCACCACCAGCACCGCCAGGGTGTGCTCGAACGCCAGAGCCGGGCCGGCGGACCAGTGCAGCGCCAGGGTGGCGGCGGCCAGGGCCAGCACGCCCAGGGTGAACAGCGGCGCCACCCGGCCCCAGTCGCGCACCAGGGGCAGGCGTTCCTCCTCGGCCCGGGCCACCTGGTCGCCAATCCGCGCCACCAGGCTTTCCGCCACCGGGGCGGCGGCATCCAGGGTCAGGTCGCCTTCCAGGACCCGGGAGCCGGCGCGCACCGTGGCGCCGTCGGCCACCGCCACCGGCAGCGGCTCGCCGGTGAGCGCGCTTTCCGCCACGCGGGCGTCGCCGCGCACCACCAGGCCGTCCACCGGCACGGTTTCACCCTGGGCCAGGCGCAGTCGGTCGCCGGCGCGAATCTGGCGGCTCGCCACCCAGGTTTCCCGCTCGCCATCCAGGCGGCGCACCACCAGGGGCAGGGCGTCGCGCAGGCGCCGCCAGGCGGCCCGCACCCGGTGGCGCTGGCGCTGTTCCAGCCAGCGGCTGAGCAGCAGGAAGAACACGAACATGGCGGCGGAATCGAAATACACATGGCTGCCGCCCAGGGCCATGTTCACCAGGGAACCGGCCCACGCCAGTCCCAGGGCCAGGGCCACCGGCAGATCCATGCCCGGGCGGCCGGCGCGCAGGCCGCGCCAGGCGCCCTGGAAGAACGGCCAGCCGGCGTAGAACACCACCGGCGTGGCGACCAGGAAACTGGCGATGCGGAACACCCAGGCGTAGATCTCATCGCCGCCCTCGAAAGCGCCCAGGTAGAGGGCGGCGGAATACATCATCGCCTGCATGGCGCCCAGGCCCGCCAGGGCCAGCCGACCCAGCAGACGTCGCGCCTCGCGGCGCTGATCCGCTTCCGCCGACGGGTCGCCGGGCAGGGTGACGCCGTAACCGAGCTTGAGCAGCCGTTCCGCCACCCGGCGCGGGGCGTCCGGACGGTCATAAACCAGGGTGAGTGTCATGGCGGCCAGGTTGGTGTGCACGGACACCACCCCGGGGATGTCGCCGGCGGCCTTCTCGATCAGCCAGCAACAGGCGGCGCAGGTAAGGCCGGAAAGAGCCAGGGTCAGACGCTCGCCGGCCGGGTCCGGGCGGCGGTGGGCGGCCAGCAGCTCGGGCACGTCGAACAGGGCCAGGGCGCGCTCCCGTTCGTCGCCGTCCGGGGCGGCGTCGTTGTCGGCACCGCGCAAACGGTAGTAATCGTCCAGGCCCAGATCGTGGATCAGGGCCATGGCAGCGGCGCAGCCCGGGCAGCAGGCCGGGCGTTCGCCCTCGGCGCCGGGCGCCAGAAACGGCGGGGTGGGGGCCACCTCGCCGCAATGTCCGCACAGTACCGTCACCGGCCGGGCTCCACGCTGCCCAGGCGGGCCCCGTCCGGGCCCAGGCGCAGGCGGTGATAGAGGCGCCAGGCGCCGTCCGGCGGCGCCAGGGTCACGTTCCACTCGCCTTTATCCGGCAGCGCCTCGTCCGGCTCGTAACGGCCTTGGCCCAGATGACGGAGAGTCAGGTTCCGGTCCTGGTCGGCGAAGGTGGGATGGCGCAGCTTCAGGTTCAGCCGGTCCGGCCAGGGCACCGCGATGGCGCTGCTCAGCCGCACCCGGCCATCGGCGTCCAGGCTGGCGGCCAGGCCCAGGCGGGCGGCCCGGTTTTCCGCTTCCAGGGAGCGGTTGATGGCCTTGCCATCACGATACCAGTTGTCGTCCACGGTGCTGTCGGCATGGGTGATGGCGATGGCCAGCGTGACCAGCCCGCCAACGACCGCCGAGGCGGGCAGGGCAATCATCAGCCATACCAGCGGGTGCCGGTACCAGGGCGCCTCAAGAGCGTGGGGCGATGAAGCGGGATTCATGGGCCATCTCCATATCGGGGGCATCACTGTCCGCGCCGTTCACGGCATGCACGCGGAAGCGGATATCGGCGGATTCCACGGTGCCGGCATAGGGGTCGGCGCTTACCGTGACCGGCAGGCTGCGGTGCTCGCCGGGACGCAGTGTAAAGTCCCGGGGGCCGTTCACAAGGGTCAGCCCCTCCGGCCCTTCCAGGGTAAGCTGGTAGCTGTGCGGGGTCTGGGCCTTGTTGAGAATTTCCAGCCGATAGCTGTTCTCGATGGTGCCACTGCCGGTAACCCGGTACAGCTGGTTGCGGTCGCGCAAGACGTCCACCTGCAACGGCACCCGGGTGACCAGGCTGCCGGCGAACAGCCCGACGAGAATCAGGATGACCGCGCCGTAGCCGATCAGGCGCGGGCGCAACAGGTGGGTGTGGCGGCCGTTGAGGGCGTTCTCGGTGGTGTAGCGGATCAGCCCCTTGGGCCGGTCAACCCGTTCCATTACCTGGTCACAGGCGTCGATGCAGGCGGCGCAGGTGATGCACTCGTACTGCAGACCCTCGCGGATATCGATGCCGGTGGGGCAGACCTGCACGCACAGGCCGCAGTCCACGCAGTCCCCGGCCGGTTCCTCGCTATGCTTACGGGCGCCGCGCCGGCGCGGCTCGCCCCGGGCCCGGTCGTAGCTCACGATCAGGGTGTCGCGGTCGAACATCACGCTTTGGAAACGCGCGTAGGGGCACATGTACAGGCACACCTGCTCGCGCATGAAGCCGGCGTTGCCGTAGGTGGCGAAGGTGAAGAACCCGATCCAGAACAGCGCCCAGCCGCCCACCTGACCGGTGAAGAAGTCGGGCACCAATTCACGGATTGGCGTGAAATAGCCGACGAAAGTGAGACCGGTGGCCAGCGCCAGCACCAGCCACAGGCCGTGCTTGGCGAACCGCCGGCTCACCTTATTAAGGCTCAGGGGGGCCTTGTCCAGCTTGATGCGCTGGTGTCGGTCACCCTCGAAAAATTGCTCAATGGCCATGAACCACCGTGTCCAGGCGGTCTGCGGGCACACATAGCCGCAGTACACCCGCCCGGCGAACACGGTGACGAAAAACAGGGCCAGGGCGGAGATGATCAGTGCCCAGGCCAGGAACAGAAAATCCTGGGGCCAGAACGTCAGCCCGAAGATGTGAAAACGGCGCTCCGGCAGGTCGAAGAGAATCGCCTGCCGGTCGTTCCAGGTCAGCCAGGGAAGAACCAGGTAGAGAGCCACCACGACGCGGACACTGGCGTCGCGCAGACGCTGGTAGTGGCCCTTCACATCCTTGATCTGGATGCGCTGGCGCTTGGCGTAGAGCCGCGCGCCTTCTTCGTCGGGGTGGGATTGCTCCACCGGGATTCGGCGACCTGCATTCATGGTTTACTCCTCGTCGCTGCGCGACAAACCGTAGACATAGGCGGCGAGCACGTGCAAACGCTCGTCGGACAGCACGCCCTCGTGCTTGGGCATATGACTGTTGCGACCCTGACGAATGGTGGTCTCGATGTCCTCCACCCGGGCGCCATGCAGCCAGATGCCGTCGGTCAGGTTGGGCGCGCCCAGGGCCTGGTTGCCGGTGGCATCCTGACCATGGCAGGCGGCACAGGCGGCGAACTTGGGCTTGGCCCGTTCCACCGCCGCCGCCACTTGTGGATCACTGGTCATGTCCGGGCGGCTCAGGCTCTGCACGTACAGGGCCATGTCATGGACCGCTTCGTCGGTACCGCCGATGGCGGCGGCCATGGGCGGCATCATGCCGTTGCGGCCCTGGGTGATGCTGGTGAGGATGGCATCGGCGCTGCCGCCATAGAGCCAGTCGTCATCGGTCAGGTTGGGGTAGCCCTTGGCGCCGCGCGCGTCGGAGCCGTGACAGATGGCGCAGTTGTTGGCGAACAGGCGGCCGCCCACGTCCCGGGCTTCCGGGTACTGGTGCAGCTCGTCCACCGGTACCTTGGCGAACTGCTCGAACAACGGCTCGGTGCGTTTTTCCACCAGCGCCACTTCCTCTTCCCACTGGGTCACGCTGCTCCAGTTGAGCAGGCCGCCGAAACGGCCCAGGCCCGGGTAGAGCACCAGGTAGACCACGGAGAAGATCAGGGTCCCCACGAACAGGAACAGCCACCAGCGCGGCAGCGGCTGGTTGCGCTCCTGGATGCCGTCGAAGCTGTGGCCGGTGGTCTCGTTGCGGGCTTCCTCCGGGGTCATCTTCAGATTGACCAGCAGCAGAATCGCGCAACCCACCAGGTTCAGCACCACGATGGCGATGATGTAGATGCTCCAGAACTGGCTCATGACTGCTCCCCCCGGTGTTGGTCGGACCCGTCGCGCCGGCGGGCCGGGCCGAGCGGGTCGGTGTTCAGCGGAATCTCGCCGAGGCGCTGGTAGTCACGCTTGCGCGAGGGGCGGTAGACCCAGGCCACCAGGGCCAGAAATGCGACGAAGAAAATCACCGTCAGCAAGGCGTGGTAGTTCATCAGCGTTCCTCCCGCCGGGCCTGGCCCAGGGACAGCAGATAGGCGACCACCGCGTCTTCCTCGGTGGCGTCGGCCCATTCACCGCGTACTTTGTTCATCTGGTCGTCGATGTCCTGATCGCTGTAGGGCACGCCGAACTGGTTCTTGAACACCTTCAGGGTGCGTTCCATGTGCGACCAGTCCACCGTGTTTTCCGCCAGCCAGGGGTAGGCCGGCATGTTGGATTCGGGCACCACCTGGCGCGGATCACGCAGGTGCTCGCGATGCCACTGCTCGGTGATCGGGCGCAGCCCGACCCGGTCCAGATCCGGCCCGGTACGCTTGGAGCCCCACAGGAAGGGGTGCTCCCAGACGTCCTCGCCGGCCACGCTGTAAGGGCCGAAGCGCTCGGTCTCGGCGCGCAGCGGCCGCACCATCTGGGTGTGGCACACATGGCAGCCCTCGCGGATGTAGATGTCGCGGCCGGCCATTTCCAGGGCCGTGTAGGGGCGCAGGGTGGCCATCGGCTCGGTGGTCGCCTTCTGCCAGAACAGCGGCACGATTTCCGCCAGACCGCCGAAGCTGACCGCCACCAGGGTGAGCACGATCATCAGGCTCACGTTTTTCTCGATTACGGAATGATAGTTGGCCATGTTTACGCCTCCGCCCCGACCAGATTGAGTTCACCTTCGTCGCTGCGCGTGCCGCGAATGGTCATCCAGACATTCACCGCCATCAGGATCATGCCGGCCAGGAAGATCACGCCGCCGAGCAGACGCACGATGTAGAAGGGCTGCCGCTCGGCCAGTTCCTGCACGAAGTTGTAGGTGAGGGTTCCGTCCTCGTTGACGGCGCGCCACATCAGGCCCTGCATGATGCCGGACACCCACATGGCGGCGATGTAGAGCACCGTGCCGATGGTGGAGAGCCAGAAGTGGGCGTTGATCCAGCGGATCGAGTACATGCGCTGGCGGTCGAACAGGCGCGGCACCATGACATAGATGGAGCCCATGGTGATCATCGCCACCCAGCCCAGGGCGCCGGAGTGCACGTGGCCGATGGTCCAGTCGGTGTTGTGGCTGAGCGCGTTGACGGTCTTGATCGACATCATCGGGCCCTCGAAGGTGCTCATGCCGTAGAACGACAGGGCCACGATCAGGAAGCGGATGATGGGGTCGGTGCGCAGCTTGTGCCAGGCGCCGGACAGGGTCATCATGCCGTTGATCATGCCGCCCCAGCTGGGCGCCAGCAGCACGATGGAGAACACCATGCCCACGGACTGGGCCCAGTCCGGGAGACTGGAATAATGCAGGTGATGGGGCCCGGCCCACATGTACACCGCGATCAGCGCCCAGAAGTGCACGATGGACAGCCGGTAGGAGTAGATCGGCCGCTGCGCCTGGATCGGCACATAGTAGTACATCATGCCCAGGAAGCCGGCGGTCAGGAAGAAACCCACCGCGTTATGGCCGTACCACCACTGCACCATGGCGTCGATGGCGCCGCTGTAGGCGGAGTAGGACTTGGTCAGCGAGATCGGCACCGCAGCACTGTTGACGATGTGCAGCAGGGCGATGGCGATGATGAAGGCGCCGTAGAACCAGTTGGCGACATAGATGTGGCTGGTGCGACGCTTGCCGATGGTGGCGAAGAACACCAGGGCGTAGGCCACCCAGACCACCGCCAGCAGGATGTCGATGGGCCACTCCAGCTCGGCGTACTCCTTGGCGCTGGTGAAGCCCAGCGGCAGGGAGATGGCGGCCAGAACGATCACCGCCTGGTACCCCCAGAACACGAAACTGGCCAGGCGCGGAAACGCCAGGTTGGTTTCGCAGGTTCGCTGCACCACGTACAGCGAGGTGCCAATCAAGGCACTGCCCCCAAAGGCGAAAATCACCGCATTGGTGTGCAGCGGCCGGAGACGGCCGAAGGTCAACCAGGGAATTTCCAGGTTGAGAGCGGGCCAGGCAAGCTGGGCGGCGATCCACACCCCGACCAGCATACCCACCACCCCCCAGATCACGGTGGCGACCGTGAATTGCCGGACCACCTTGTAGTGGTAGGCAGGCGTCAAAGCGGTGTCTTGCATGATGTTTCCCTTCTAATGAGCGGCCCGGACGGACCCGATCAAGGCGGGGTGAACGTTAACAGCGGGGTCCGTGAAGACCGTTGACATGGGTCAAGGCGGGGGACGGCGACGGCGGGATTTTCCGGGTCGTCAAAGGTCATTATAATGTGTACACCCTAAATCGACGGAGATGGACGAACTCATGCCCAAACGCGACAAACCCCATACACCGGCCGAGTACGGCTATGAATTTTCCGAGCAAGTGGGGCATCTGCTGCGTCGGGCCTACCAGCGGCATACCGCCATCTTCCAGCGCCACAGCTGCGACAAGCAGCTCACCGCCATTCAGTTCGTGACCCTGTGTACACTGGTGGAACGGGGGCCGAGCTCGCTTACCGACATCGTCCAGGCCACGGCCATCGACCCGGCGACGGTGCGAGGGGTGATCAAGCGTCTCAAGGCGCGGGACTGGATCGCGCTGTCCACCTGCGCGCAGGATCAGCGCAAGGTGATCGTCACCATCACGCCGGAAGGGGAGGGGCTGGTGGATGAGATGGTGCCGGCGGCCCAGCGCATCTCCGATCTCACCATGGAAAATCTGAACCCCGCCGAGCGGGTGGCCCTGCTGCATCTTCTGGCGAAAATGAGCGGGGCCCCCGACGACGAAGGCTAGCTGTGACCTTTCAGTAGGTTGTTCATTCGGGGCGTACCCGGAAGACTGGAGGTGTGAGACTACGCAGCCCTCCAGGAGCC
>NZ_JABJWH010000039.1 GCF_015265435.1 Alloalcanivorax profundimaris
CTTATACCAGCCGTAATCCACATACCCCTTGTCGAACACCACGATGCTGCTCTTCGGGAAGGCGAACCGCCGTCCCTGCACCAGGTCGTTTTCGTTGCCGTCACTCACCGCCACGAACTCCGGTACATCGGTGCCGTGGTTGAGCCCCACGCTCAGCTTCATGTTGCCCGCGTCCGGCCGATAGGCGGCCCACGGGAACAGCTTCAGCGACAGATCGATGGCGCTGGCATCCAGTGAGTAAAGCGGGTTCTTGAAGCGGAACTTGTGCCGCCCCGGCAGGCTCTTGCAGTGCTGCAGCAATCGCCCGAAAAGGGCCTGATACAACGCCGCCGGCTGCTTCTCATTGATCCGGGCCAGGGTCGAACGGGGGATCGGCTTGGCGCCCAGGTGGTAGAGCTTGTGGCGCTGGCTTTCCAGGTTCGACTGGATATCCCGCAGGCTTTGCCGACCGGAGAGCTGCGACATGGCCATGCCGACGAACTGATCCCAGCGCGACGCCGAGCGCAGCTTCTGGCCGTGATGGTGCTCCCGCGCCAGCCTCTCAAAGTCATGTCTGGACAGGGGCTTGAGCAGTTGGTGAAACGCGGTGTTATGATGTGACAAAGCCTGGACCTCCCGGAATACAAGGTTTTCTCGACAAAAACATTGTACCCGGGTGGTTCAGGCTTTTTCTTTATGTCCCTTCAACTGTGGGACAGCAGTGCCCCGAGGGGCCCCTTTTTCGTTGCCGGGGTTTATTCCTGGATCGACACGCTCTGATAGCTCAGGTTGATGCCGCCCACCGGAATGTTCAGGTTCACCTTGCCGCCTTCCAGTTCGGAGAGGCTGATCTCCAGGCTCACCTGCTTCGGTTCCTGGTTCTCCAGGGCGATGAACAGCCGGCCGTCGGGCAGGAAGTCCAGGGTCCCTTCCAGGGTGATGTCGTCGATGGGCAGGCTCTTCACGTTGTGGTCCAGGCCCAGGGGCAGGGACAGCGCCGGCGCGTCGAACAGCAGATCGAAGCGGATCACGAAGCGCGGCGGGTCGCCGGCGGCCGGGTTTTCGCCGGGCAGGATGTAGCCCACCGGCGCCTTGGTGCGGTTGCCGTTCTCGTCGGGCTCGTAACGCACCCGCATGATGTTGGGGCCGGTGGCGGTGTCGATCGGCACCAGGCCCAGGTTGCCCACCTGGCCGAGCACCGGCTCCTCCAGGCCGAGAATGTCCAGCACGTCGCCCAGGGTGGTGACCACGCCGTTGAGCAGGCCGCCCACCAGGGGCAGGGTTTCCAGGGTGGTGCCGCCGTCCGTGGTGTCCAGGTCCAGGCCGATCACGGCGGTGGCGTCCAGATTGGTGAGCGCCACCGTGGTCGGGTAGATGCGCACCGCCACGCCGCCCTGGCCGCCGGTGATTTCATCGGGCAGGTCCGGGTTCGGGTCGAAGCCGAGAATGTCCGTGTTCAGGGCGCCGGCGATGTACAGCAACCGCTGGGCGTCGCAGTCGGTCTGCGCGCCATCCTCGTAGGGCGGCGCGCCGCCGAAGCCGCAGCCGGTGTTGGCGGTCACCACCAGGCCCTCGCCGGAGCCGTTGGCGCCGTCCACGTCCGGACGGATGCGGGTGGCGTTGGGCGGCGTCGGCTCACTGTTGTCGGTGATCGGCGATTCGCCGGTGTCCACCGCGAAGTTGCTGTTCACGTCCACGCTGGGCAGGTTGCTGAGCTCCTGGAACACATCCTGATTGGTGGGCGCGCCGCGGAACACGATGGCCATGTCCGGGCCGCCGGTCTCCCGGTCGCCGCCCAGCAGGGGCGCGGTCTGCAGGGGCAGGCCCGCCTCGGAGCAGATCACGCCGGCGGCGCAGCCGCTTTCCTGGGAACCCAGGGTGTAGCGGTACAGACCGCCCACTTCCCAGGGGGCGTTGGGCAGGAAGGTGAGCGCCCGGGTTTCCCGTTGCAGCACGCCGGGCACCGCTTCCAGGCAGGTGCCGTTCTGGTCGATGCGCTCCACGCGCACGCTGCCGTCGCCGCAGCTCTGGCCCAGGGTCAGGCTGGCCGGGTCCATGTTCTGGGAGAAGCGCACCCGGATCGGCCGGTTGGCGGGCAGGTCGTCGATGGGCAGATCGTCCAGCGCCTGTTGCTCGCTGTCGGAGCTGGATGACAGGCACACGCCCTGGGTGCCCTGGCCGTTGAAGGCGTTCAGGTCGATCTCCTCGGAGCTGGCGCAGGGGAAGCCCGGGTACACCACCATGGCGAAGGGCCCGCGCACCACGCTGTCGCCGTCCACGTTCTCCACGTACTCGGGCAGGGAGAAGGTCAGGGTATCGCCGCCCTCCACGCGGTTGATCGGTTGCAGCGCGTTGCCGGACAGGTCGGTGATGCCGGCGGTGGCGGTGACCGCGTACTGCACGCCGTAATTGACCGGGTCGTCCGGAGTGATCACCAGGGCGTTGCCGTTCAGGTACCAGGAGAACGGCTCGCTGGCGCCGCCCTTGGTCAGGCGCAGGGTGTCGCCGGGTACGATGGAGCCGGTTTCCAGGGTTTCGTCGAACTGCAGCACGATGGGCTCGCCGGGGACCATGCGGTCCGCCACCAGGCCCGGCTGCCAGGACAGGCGCAGCTGGCCGTCCTGGGTGATGGCCTGCAGTCGCGGCCCGGTGTTGTCCTCGATCGGCTGCGGCGCCGTGGTCTGATCCGCGTAGGACTCCATGCGGAAGCTGAGCAGGCCGTAGTTGGTTTCCACGCCCAGCACCCGCGGTTCCACCACGGTGAGAGCATCGGCGCTCAGGCGGCCGTCCACCACCCGGGCGCGGCCGATCAGCTCCAGGTGCACCAGGTTCTGGGTGAAGGCGCCGTTGGCGCGGGCGTCGGCGGTGGTGGTGGCCACGTCCATGAACAGCCGCAGGGCGCGATCCGCGCTGTCACGGTTGGACAGCGGGTTGGGGTACAGGTAGCCGGTGGCGTCGGTGATCATCTCCACGGTCACGTCGCCGGAGTTGAAGCCCACCGGTACCTGGCCGCCGATGATCACTTCCAGGGCGTCGCCCACCAGGCGCGAGCCGCGTTTTACCCGCAGCGGCGTCACCGTGGGGAAATTGGGCTGGAAGGCCAGCTCGCCGAACACGTTGCCGGTCTGCTTGGAGGCGGTCTGGTCGGCCAGGATGGTGCCCCGCACCGGCACGCAGTTGATCGGGTCGCCGGTGAGCGGCGAGGTGCGCACGCCTTCGTCCAGGCAGCCGAGAGCGGGGTCCGCCGCCGGCACCTCGGTGACCAGCACCGCCCGTTCGCCGGTGGGGGACGTGGTGTCGCGGGGCACCACCTCCCGCTCGAACGGCGCGATGGTCTCGCCGAAGCGGCTGGTCAGGCCGTTCACGCTGAGCGTGTAGGTGGCGCCCGGGGTCATGTCCTCCACCGGGTCCACGGTGATGGCATTGCCCTGGGCCACCAGCACCGCCGGAACCAGCTCGCCGGCGCGGGTAAGCTGGATGGTGTCGCCGTACACGGCGCTGCTCTGGTCCATCGGGTGGCTGGTGCGCAGCCGGAACGCGGAGAAGTCCATGGTCCCGAACCGCTCATCGTCCGGGAAGATCTCCGCCACCTCGAAGTCCGCCGTTTCCTGCTGCTGGCGTACCGGGCCCTGCACGGCGGCCCGGGTAGTGAAGTTCAGGGCGCCGTCGGGGGGTACCACTTCCTGGTCGTCGATGACGATGTCGCGCAGCACCACGGTGTAATCGGTGATCGGGTCCAGCGCCGAGGTCGGCGCCAGCACCACGCCGCGCCCGTTGTTCACCGAGCGCAGGTCGAACGCCACCGGGTTGCCGTTATCGTCCAGGAACTGGAAGTTGGCGGCGCTGGGCGACACCGGGGTGGCGAAGCTGAACACCACCGGGGCGTTGGGGGCGACGTCCGCCTGGCCATCCAGGGGGTAGGAGAAGAACAGCGCGGCGCTGCTGCTATCCGGGGCGCGCGGTACCGCGCCGCCGCCACCGCCTCCGCCGCTGCCGCCGCAGCCGGCCAGCGCCAGGGCGGCGCTCAGTGTTGCTGTCGCAAGATAAGGACGCATGGAACACCTCTTATTGGAGTTATTGCTTCATATGCAATTCATAAAGCAAAACCGGGGTGCCCTGCCGTATGAAAAAGGTTGGGAAGCGTTCGCTGAGCGGCGGGAAATTTGCCGAACGTAGTCTTGGGTTGCGGAACGTAACGGCCCGGTTAAGGGCCGGCGGGGCGGGTAACCCGCGGTCCACCGGCGGGGTGCGCGGGGGTCAAGGCCGGGCGGGCGTCCGGCCTGGGGCGGTCAGTACCGCGATACGCCGCCGCCTTCGCCCACCAGCACCACGTCCGCCGGGCGGCGGGCGAACAGGCCATTGGTGACCACGCCGGTGATGTTGTTGAGGGTGGTTTCCAGCTCGATGGGGTTGAGGATGTCCAGGCCGTGCACGTCCAGGATCAGGTTGCCGTTGTCGGTGACGAAGCCGTCCCGGTATTCCGGGCGCCCGCCCAGGCCCACCAGCTTGCGCGCCACGTAGGAGCGCGCCATGGGAATCACCTCCACCGGCAGCGGGAAGGCGCCCAGCCGCGCCACCTTCTTGGAGCCGTCGACGATGCACACGAACTCCCGGGCCGCCGCGGCGACGATCTTCTCCCGGGTGAGGGCGCCGCCGCCACCCTTGATCATCTCGCGGTGGGCGTTGACCTCGTCGGCGCCGTCCACGTACACCGGCAGGCTGTCCACGTCGTTGAGTTCCAGCACCGCGATGCCGTGGCCGCGCAGGCGTTCGGCGGTGGCCTCGGAACTGGCCACGGCGCCGGCGATGCGGTCCTTCATGGCCGCCAGGCCGTCAATGAAGTGGTTGGCGGTGGAGCCGGTGCCCACGCCCACCACTTCGCCTTCCACCACGTAGCGCAGGGCCGCCTCGGCCACCTGCTTTTTCAGCGCGTCCTGATCCATTCGAACCTTCCTCTCTGCGTCGAGGCGGATTATACGGGCCGTCATGTGGACGCTCCAGGGGCGCGGCTCGTACACTAGCGGTTTGCGCTCGCGCCTTTTCCAGCTTTCGGATACCCCATGCTAGATCAATACGTGAAACGGATTCTCCAATCCCGCGTCTATGACGTGGCCCATGAAACCCCGATCCATGCCGCGCCGCTGATTTCCAAGCGCATCGGCAACCGGGTGTTGCTGAAACGGGAGGATCTGCAGCCGGTGTTCTCGTTCAAGCTGCGCGGCGCCTACAACAAGGTGGCCAACCTGCCGGACAAGCAGCGCCAGCGCGGCGTGATCTGCGCTTCCGCCGGCAACCACGCCCAGGGCCTGGCCCTGGCGGCCAGCGCCATGGGCGTGCGCGCGGTGATCGTGATGCCGCGCACCACCCCGGAGATCAAGGTCAAATCCGTGCGCCAGCGCGGCGGCAAGGTGGTGCTCCACGGCGACGGCTTCGACGAGGCCCTGGCCCACGCCCGCAAGCTGGAAGAGAAGGAAGGCCTGACCTTCGTGCACCCCTACGACGATCCGGACGTGATCGCCGGCCAGGGCACCGTGGGCATGGAGATCCTGCGCCAGCAAAGCCGGGATCTGGACGCCATCTTCATCCCGGTGGGCGGCGGCGGCCTGGCCGCCGGCGTGGCCGCCTACGTGAAGTACGTGCGTCCGGACGTGAAAATCATCGCCGTGGAGCCCGAGGACGCCGCCTGCCTGAAGGTGGCCCTGGAGCGCCAGCGCCGGGTCAGCCTCTCCGAGGTGGGCCTGTTCGCCGACGGCGTGGCGGTCAAGCAGATCGGCAAGGAAACCTTCCGGGTGCTGCGCGACCACGTGGACGAGGTGGTCACCGCCACCACCGACGAAATCTGCGCCGCCATCAAGGACTCCTTCGAGGACACCCGCTCCATCTGCGAACCCGCCGGCGCCCTGGCCCTGGCCGGCCTGAAGAACTGGGTGCACAAGCATGGGGCGGAGAACAAAACGCTGGTGGCGATCCAGAGCGGCGCCAACGTGAACTTCGATCGCCTGCGCCACATCTCCGAACGCTCCGAGGTGGGCGAGCAGCGCGAGGCGATTCTGGCGGTGACCATCCCCGAGAAACCGGGCGCCTACCGCAATTTCCTGCAGGTGGTGGGGCGCCGCAGCATCACCGAGTTCAACTACCGTTACGCCGGCGAGCACGACGCCAACATCTTCGTGGGCATCCAGATCCGCCCGGGTGGCACGGACCTTGCTCCACTGTTGGAGGAGCTGCGCGACGCCGGCTATCCGGTGGTGGATATGACCGGCAACGAGATGGCCAAGCTGCACATCCGCCATATGGTGGGCGGCCACACCTCGCGCCAGGATCTGGACGAGATGCTGTTCCGGGTGGAATTCCCGGAGCGTCCCGGGGCGCTGCTGAAGTTTCTCATGTCCCTGGGGCAGAAGTGGAACATCAGCCTGTTCCACTACCGTAACCACGGGGCCGCCTACGGGCGGGTGCTGGTGGGCTTCCAGGTGCCGTTCGGGGACCGGGGCAACCTGCGCAAGGACCTCAAGAAGGTGCCTTATCCGATGGTGGAGGAGAGCGACAACCCGGCCTACCGGCTGTTTTTGAACTAAGCCCGGGCCGGTCTGTCCGAACTTTCGATGCCCGCCCACGGGTGGCGCGACCTAGGCATGAATTTGCCGTGAAAGCGCCGTGATCTTTGTGAGTTGGCGGGGAGTTTTGTTAAGAAGCGTGAGCATTGGCCCCTAACTGCTTGACTTGATTGGGGGTTGCTGTTGAATTTTGACACCGTTCTCATTCTGTTACGAAAAAGATGTCGTACCATTGTGAGTCTTTCGTCCGATATGGACACAGGGGATACGGGAAATTCCGCGCCGGCGTGGCCGGGCCACGCCCCATAAAGCGGAATTCCGTTGTTTTCTTCGTACCGCGCCACGGGGCCCGTCCGGCTCCCGGCCTTGAATTTTGGGGATTTGCAGCACAATGAAGAAGAAGCCCGACGCCCTCGTCGTTCTTGCTTTCGTATTCGCAATCGGGGTTCTGGTCAGCACGCTGACCCACGGCGGCAACGACGCCGATCTGGAGCGCTTCGCCAACTCGGCGGGCGTCAAGGTCAGCGTCAGCCGGTAACCCGCTCAGTCCGTGATCACCCGGTCCAGCGGCCGGTCCCAGGCGGCTTCCGCCAGCCGGGGCAGGCGCTGGAACCGGAACGCCACGCCCACCAGCAGGGGGCGCCGGGGCCGGCGCGCCAGATCGGCCAACGCCCGGTCATAGAACCCGCCCCCCATGCCGAGCCGGTGGCCCCGGTCATCGAAGCCCACCAGCGGCACCAGAATGGCGTCCAGCGCCCAGGCGGCCCGGGCCCGCTCCCTGCGGCGCGGCTCGCCGATGCCGAAGCGGTTGGCGCGCAGCCGCCGCTCCGTTCGCCACAGCCGGAAATGCATGTGCCCCCGGCGTACCCGGTCCAGCGCCGGCAGATACAGCCGCGCCCCCTCGAAACGGGCCGCCGCCAGACCCGGCAGCGGGTCCAGCTCGCCGTCGCCGGCCAGATACAGGGCCACCTCGCCGAACCGCCGCGGGCCCAGGGCCCGGGACAGATTGCGCGCGAACCGGTGTTCCGCGCGACGCCGCTCACCGGCGGGCAGCGCCCGCCGCCGCGCCCGAAGGGCCCGCCGCCTTTGCTGTCGTGAAGGTTCAGAACTCATAAAAAGGAAGGCGTCCATGGATAGCGCCTGGCGCCCTTAAGCGCGCCGCTACCCACTGTCTTATTAAGCGTGCTCCCCGAACCGCCGCTGCGGGTGTGGCCCTTGAACCGAAAGGTTCAAGGCGGAGACCTCAGGCTGATGCCCTCAGGCTTTCCGCTCGGTGGCGGACATGCACACAGGCACGCCAATTTGGTCCCCTGGGTGTAAAGCATCGGCTCAGGGACATAACCCGTCTGGCGCACGGTCCAGGGAGCACTTGCGAGCGAGTATAACAGGGCGGGCGGGGTCGGTCAGGGCTTGACAGACGTCTCCGTGTCGCCTTCCTCGAAGGCGCGGATTTCGTTTTCCAG
Source organism: Alloalcanivorax profundimaris (assembly GCF_015265435.1). Taxonomy (GTDB): domain Bacteria; phylum Pseudomonadota; class Gammaproteobacteria; order Pseudomonadales; family Alcanivoracaceae; genus Alloalcanivorax; species Alloalcanivorax profundimaris. The sequence goes on from NZ_JABJWH010000039.1 coordinate 8,000, forward strand.
GCGGTTGAGCAGGGCCTCCACCCGGGCGTCGCTGTCGGCGTCGCCGCCGATGCGTTCACGGGCTTCCAGCAGTTCGTGGCTCATGTTCAGGGCGGCCATGATGGCGATGCGCTCCAGGCCGATCACATTGGCCTGGCGGACTTCCCGCATCTGGTCGTCCAGGTAGCGGGCGGCGCGCAGCAGATTGTCCTGCTCGCCGGGCGGGCAGGCGACCCGGTATTCCTTATCGAGCAGGTGGATGACCAGGGAGCTGTCGCTGCTCATGAATCCTCCTGCTCCAGGGAACGAAGACGCGTTATGATGGCCTCCACGCGGCTTTTCGCCAGATCGTTCTTCTTGATCAACTGGGTGCGTTCGTCGAGCAGACGGGTCTCGCGTTCACGCAGCAGGCGGTTTTCCTGGCGCAGGTGCGCGGAAATCCGCAGCAACTCGTCCACGCGGGCTTCCAGTTGCCGGAGTTGTTGGTCCGTCGTCATGGCAAATTGGTCGCTGTTCGCCTAATGTTACGCCCCTGGGTTAAGCCCCCGATCCGGGCCCGATTTCGCCGGCATTGACGGCTTTTTGTACTATAGGTGGGGCCCCGGTAAGGGTCAACGAAATTCCAAGGCGCAAGAATCACTTAGCGCCGTTTCCGTAAAGAGTGGCTGAACATTCCCATGCCCGATCTGCCCGATTTCGACCACCTCGTCCGCGCCGCTTCCGGCGCCGGCGTGGCGGTCTCCCCCAGTGAACTGCACGGCGTTATTTGCGGCCTGCTGGCCACCGGCCAGGGCCACGACGACGCCACCCTGCTCGGCACCCTGGCCGCCCACGCGGAACAGCCCCAGGGCCTGGCCCCGGACCTCGCCGGCGACCTGGTGCTGTGCCGCGACGCCGCCAGCGAGGGCTTCGCCGGCACCGGCCTGGAGCTGGATCTGCTGCTGCCCGACGACGAAGACGACCTGGGCCTGCGCGTTGCCGCCCTGGGCCAGTGGGCCGAGGGCTTCCTGGTGGGCTTCGGCACCGGTGCCGCCGGCGTCAACGACAGCCAGCTGTCCCCCGGCATCCAGGAGGCGCTCTCCGATTTGTCCGCCATCAGTCAGGTGAGCACCCCGGAAGACGACGGCGAGGAAGAGGAGCGGATGCTCGAGCAGGTCACCGAGCATTGCCGCATGGCGGCGATGATGATCTACACCGATCTGGTCATGAAGCCCGCCGCCCGGGACACCGACACCAAGACCGACACCAACCCGCCCACGCGACACTGAGCCGGAGCCCCCATGAGTATTCGTCTCCAGGAATTCCAGCAACGCCGGGCCGAGCTGATGGCGCAGATGGAGCCCAACAGCATCGCCATCCTCGCCGCCGCCCCGGAGCGCACCCGCAACCGGGACGTGGAGCACCCCTACCGCCAGGACAGCGACTTCTGGTACCTGAGCGGTTTCCCGGAACCGGAAGCGGTGATGGTGCTGCTGCCCGGCCGCGAGTACGGCGAGTACGTGCTGTTCTGCCGCGAGCGCGACCGCGCCCGGGAAATCTGGGACGGCTACCGGGCCGGCCAGGAGGGCGCGGTGGCCGACTACGGCGCCGACGACGCCTTCCCCATCAATGACATCGACGACATCCTGCCGGGCCTGGTGGAAGGCCGCACCCGGGTGTACTACGACCTGGGCCGCGACGCCGACTTCGACCGCCGCCTGATGGGCTGGGTCAACGCCATCCGCGCGCGGGTGCGCACCGGCGCCCAGCCCCCCGGCGAGTTCGTGGCCCTGTCCCACCTGCTGCACGACATGCGCCTGTTCAAGAGCCCGGCGGAGGCGGACCTGATGCGCCGCGCCGGCGCCATTTCCGCCGGCGCCCACGTGCGCGCCATGAAGGCGGTGCGCCCGGGTATGTACGAGTACCAGCTGGAAGCGGAATACCTGCACGAATTCATGATCCACGGCGCCCGCAGCCCGGCTTACCCGAGCATCGTCGGCGGCGGCGCCAACGGCTGCGTGCTGCACTACATCGAGAACAGCGCCGAACTGAAGGACGGCGACCTGGTGCTCATCGACGCCGGCTGCGAGCTGGAAAACTACGCCTCGGACATCACCCGCACCTTCCCGGTGAACGGCACGTTCAGCGCCGAGCAGCGCACCCTCTACGAGCTGGTGCTGCGCTCCCAGTACGCCGCCATCGAAGCCACCCACCCGGACAACCACTGGAACGTGCCCCACGAAATCGTCGTGCGCGTTCTCACCGAGGGCCTGGTGGAGCTGGGCCTGCTCAAGGGCAAGGTGGACGACCTGATCGAGGAAATGGCCTACCAGCGCTTCTTCATGCACCGCACCGGCCACTGGCTGGGGCTGGACGTGCACGACGTGGGCGATTACCGGGTGGGCGGCGAATGGCGCCAGCTGGAGCCGGGCATGACCCTGACCGTGGAGCCGGGCCTCTACATCGCCCCGGACGACGACACCGTGGAGGAACGCTGGCGCGGCATCGGCATCCGCATCGAGGACGACGTGCTGGTCACCGGGAACGGCTGCGAGGTGCTCACCGCCGACGTGCCCAAGGACATCGACGACATCGAGGCCCTGATGCGCGAGGCGCGGGCATGAACCGGGAGGCGCCGCTGATCGTCGGCGGCGGCATGGCCGGCGCGGCGCTGGCCTTGCTGCTGCGCCACCACGGCGCGGCGGCGGTGACCCTGGTGGAGAGCCATGCCATCCGTGCCGGCGAGCCGCCGGACACGCCCAGCTTCGACGCCCGCAGCACCGCCCTGTCCGCCGGCAGCCTGGCGATCCTGGCGCGGCTGGGGCTGCTGGACGCGGTGCTGGAACGCGCCGCCGGCATCGACACCGTGCACGTGTCCCGCCGCGAGCGCCTCGGCATCACCCGGCTCAACGCCGCCGAGCACGCCCTGCCGCGCCTCGGCGCCGTGGTCGAGAACCGCTGGTTCGGCCATGTGCTGCTGGGCGCCGTGGAGGCGGACCCGGCCATCGAGCTGCGCGCGCCGGCCTCGGTCAGCGCCATCGCCCGGGAAAGTGACGGTTACCGGGTCACCCTGGACGGCGAGGAGCGGCGGACGCCGCTGCTGATCGCCGCCGACGGCGCCCGCTCCCGAACCCGGGACTGGCTGGGCATCACCGCCCGCCACCAGGACCTGGGCCAGGACGCCCTGATCGCCAACATCGGCCTGGCGGAGCCACACCAGGGCGTGGCCTTCGAGCGCTTTCTCGACGACGGCCCCCTGGCCCTGCTGCCCCTGCCGGACGACCGCATGGCGCTGGTCTGGACCGGGCCCCGGGAGCAAGTGGATCGCTGGATGGCCCTGGACGACGACGCCTTCCTGGCCGCCCTGCGCCAGCGGGTGGGCGCCGCCATGCCCCGGCTGGCCCGGGCCGGCGAGCGCCAGCGCTACCCGCTGATTCTCACCGAGGCCTGCGCCCAGGCGGTGCCTTTCGCGGCGGTGGTCGGCAACGCCGCCCACACTCTGCACCCGGTGGCCGGCCAGGGCTTCAACCTCACGTTCCGGGATCTGGCCCTGCTCGCCGAGCGGGTCGGCGGCCAGCCGAACCCCGGGCGCCTGGCCCTGCTGGAGCAATGGGCCGCCGAGCGGCGCCGGGACCAGGCCGACATCGCCCGCGCCTCGCGCTGGGTGCCGGAGCTGTTCCGGGTGCGCAATCCGCTGTTCGCCCACACCCGCCAGCTCGGCCTGCTGGCCCTGGACCTGCTGCCCGGCGCCCGCAAAAGTTTCGCCCGCCGCGCCATGGGGCTATGAGAGAAAAGACCATGAAGGAATCCTCCCACACCGACATCCTGATCATCGGCGGCGGTATGGCCGGCGGTCTGCAGGCCCTGTTGCTCACCGATAAGAGCCTGGCGGAGCAGGGCTTCACGGTGCGGGTGCTGGACGGCGCCCCGGCGCCGGCCTGGCCGGACGGCGAGCCGGCGGCCCGGGTCTCCACCCTTAGCGAGGCCAGCCACTGGTTGCTGCGCCACGCCGGCGCCTGGGAGCGGCTGCGTCCGGCGCGGGTGCAGGGCTATACGTCGATGCGGGTGTGGGACCAGGACGGCACCGGCGAGGTGGCGTTCGACGCCCGCGACGCCGGCGCCGAGTATCTGGGCTGGCTGCTGGAAAACGACCACCTCACCGCCGCCCTGTACGCCGCCGCCTCCGAGCGGGACGGGCTGGACTGGCAATGCGGCAAGGCGGCCACGGCGATCCACCGGGAACAGGGCCGCTGGCGGGTGGAGGCCGGCGACGCCAGCTTCACCGCCGACCTGCTGATCGGCGCCGACGGCGCCCGCTCCCGGGTCCGCGAGCTGGCCGGCATCCCCGGCGGCCCCCGGGACACCGGCCACCACGCCCTGGTGGCCACCATCGAGACGGAATTGCCCCACGGCGGCTGCGCCCGCCAGGTATTCATGGATTCCGGGCCGCTGGCGTTGCTGCCCCTGTTCGCTGAACAGGAGGGCGGCGAGAGCCACCGCTGCTCCATCGTCTGGTCCGCCTGGCCGCAGCGGGTGGAGGAACTGATGGCCCTGGACGACGACGCCTTCGGCGCCGCCCTCACCCAGGCCACCGGCGCCGCCCTGGGCCAGGCCCGGGTGCGCGGCCGCCGGGCCGTGTTCCCGATCCAGGAGCGCCACGCCAGCGCCTACGTGGGCCCGGGCCTGGCGCTGATCGGCGACGCCGCCCACGTGATTCACCCGCTGGCCGGGCAGGGTATCAACCTGGGCTTTCTGGACGCGGCGGTGCTGGCGGAAGAACTGGGCCGGGCCCGCCAGGCGGGCCTGCCGGTGGCCGAGCCGGCGGTGCTGGCCCGTTATCAGCGCCGCCGCCGCGCCGACAATCTGGTGATGCAGAACGCCATGCGCGGCTTCAAGCTGCTGTTCGAGCGCCGGGAATTGCCGGTGCGCTGGCTGCGCAACAGCGGTTTGAATCTGGTCAACCGGCTGGCCCCGGCCCGGCACGCCTTCATGCACCGCGCCCTGGGCCGCGCCGGCGACCTGCCGCGCACCGCCCGACCGATGCATCCACGGTCGTAAATGCGACTGTAGGAGCGGCTTCAGCCGCGATAGCCCGGCAGCGATAGCCCAGCGCCACGCCAACCCCTATCGCGGCTGAAGCCGCTCCTACGGCAAGCTACCTCACCCCGCCGCGCGCACTTCCCGCAGCCGCTCCACCGCCTGGCGCGAAATCGGCGTCAGGTCCTCGCCGCCGTCGTCCGCGTAGGCGAGAATCTGCTCCTTCATGCTGCGCGCCCAGAACTTCTGCAGGTGCGTGGCCACCTTGTCGGCGGCCTGCTGGTCCGTGGCGCCGTGCATATTGGCGCTGATCTGATTGACCATCTTCACCAGTTGCTCGAGACCTTGTCCGCTCATATTCGCTCCTTCATGGCCGCGCCCTCACTTGCCCATCGGCGCCGGTTCGTCGGCGGTGGCGTCCGGCCCGGCGTTTTCCAGGTAGTCCTTCTGGCGCCGGTCGAAGTCCTGGAAGTTTTGCTGCCACTGGGACGGCTGCGACACCTTCTCCACCTGCACCGCCGTGACCTTGTACTCGGGGCAGTTGGTGGCCCAGTCGGAGCTGTCCGTGGTGATCACGTTGGCGCCGCTGCCCGGGTGGTGGAAGGTGGTGTAGACCACCCCGGGCAGCATGCGGTCGCTGATCCGGCAGCGCAGCACCGTGTGGCCCACCCGGCTGGACACGCCCAGCCAGTCGCCGTCCTGGATGCCGCGCACCTCCGCGTCGCTGGGGTGGATCTCCAGCATGTCCTCCTCGTGCCACTGGCTGTTGGCGGTGCGCCGGGTCTGGGCGCCCACGTTGTACTGGCTGAGAATGCGGCCGGTGGTGAGCAGCAGCGGGAAGCGACGGGTGGTGCGTTCCTCGGTGGCCACGTACTCGGTGACCGCGAACTGCCCCTTGCCGATCGGGAAATCCGCCTCGTGCATGGTGGGCGTGCCGTCCGGGTGGGCTTCGTTGCAGGGCCACTGGATGCTGCCCAGCTCCTCCAGCTTGGCGTAGCTGACGCCGGTGAAGGTAGGCGTGAGCAGGGCGATCTCGTCCATGATCTCGGATGGGTGCGAGTAGTTCATCGGGTAACCCAGGGCGTTGGCCAGATCCTGGGTTACTTCCCAGTCCTCCTTGCCGGCCACCGGCGGCATCACCTTGCGCACCCGGTTGATGCGCCGTTCCGCGTTGGTGAAGGTGCCGTCCTTCTCCAGGAAGGTGGAGCCCGGCAGCAGCACATGGGCGTACTTGGCGGTTTCGTTGAGGAAGATGTCCTGCACGATCAGGCAGTCCAGGCTGGTGAGCGCGTCCTGCACGTGCTGGGTGTTGGGGTCCGACTGGGCGATGTCCTCGCCCTGCACGTACAGCGCCTTGAAGGTGCCGGCGATGGCGGAGTCGAACATATTGGGAATGCGCAGGCCGGGCTCGTCGTCGATCTTCACCTTCCACACCGCCTCGAAGCGCTCGCGCACCGCCGGGTCGGCCACGTGCTGGTAACCCGGCAGCTCGTGGGGGAAGGAACCCATGTCGCAGGAGCCCTGCACGTTGTTCTGGCCGCGCAGCGGGTTCACGCCCACGCCCTCGCGGCCGATGTTGCCGGTGGCCATGGCCAGGTTGGCGATGCCCATCACCATGGTGGAACCCTGGCTGTGCTCGGTGACGCCCAGGCCATAGTAGATGGCGCCGTTGCCGGCGGTGGCGTAGGCCCGGGCGGCCTCGCGCACCTGCGCCGCGGGCACGCCGGTTTCCGCTTCCAGCGCTTCCGGGGAATTGCGCTCTTCCAGAATGAAGTCGCGCCAGGCCTGGTAGGGCGCGGTGTCACAGCGGGACTCGATGAACGCCTTGTCCTCCAGCCCCTCGGACACCACCACATGGGCCAGGGCGTTGATCAGCGCCACATTGGTACCCGGTTTCAGGGCCAGGTGCAGGCCGCGGCCGCCGTGGGGTGTCTTCAGCAGATCGATGCGGCGCGGGTCGGCCACGATCAGGGTGGCGCCCTGGCGCAGCCGGCGGCGAATCTGCGAGCCGAATACCGGGTGGGCGTCGGTGGGGTTGGCGCCGATCACCAGAATGGTGTCCGCCTTCATCACCGAGTCGAAGGTCTGGGTGCCGGCGGATTCCCCCAGGGTGGTTTTCAGGCCGAAGCCGGTGGGGGAATGGCACACCCGCGCGCAGGTGTCGGTGTTGTTGTTGCCGAAGCCGGCGCGGATCAGCTTCTGCACCAGGTAGGTTTCCTCGTTGGTGCAGCGCGAAGAGGTGATGCCGCCGATGCTTTCCCGGCCGTGCCTGGCCTGAATCTCCTTCAGGCGCCGGGCGGAGAATTGAATCGCCTCCTCCCAGGACACTTCCCGCCACGGCTCGTTGATGGAGTCGCGGATCATCGGTGTCTTGATGCGGTCCTTGTGGGTGGCGTAGCCGAACGCGAAGCGGCCTTTCACGCAGGAGTGGCCGTGGTTCGCGTCGCCGCCCTTGTAGGGCACCATGCGCACCAGCTGGTCGCCTTTCATCTCCGCTTTGAACGAGCAGCCCACGCCGCAGTAGGCGCAGGTGGTGACCACGCTGTGCTCCGGCACGCCCTGGTCGATGACGCTTTTTTCCATCAGCGTGGAGGTGGGGCAGGCCTGCACGCAGGCGCCGCAGGACACGCACTCCGAGTCCATGAAGTCCTCGTCCTGCCCGGCGGCCACCTTGGAGTCGAAACCGCGGCCGTCGATGGTCAGGGCGAAGGTGCCCTGCACCTCCTCGCAGGCGCGCACGCAGCGCGAGCAGACGATGCACTTGCTGGGGTCGAAGCTGAAATAGGGGTTGGAGTCGTCGGTTTCCGCGTCCAGGTGGTTGGCGCCCTCGAAGCCGTAGCGCACCTCGCGCAGGCCCACGGCGCCGGCCATGTCCTGCAGCTCGCAGTCGCCGTTGGCCGGGCAGGTCAGGCAGTCCAGCGGGTGGTCGGAGATGTACAGCTCCATGATGTTGCGGCGCAGCTTGGCCAGCTTGCCATTCTGGGTGGTCACGTCCATGCCTTCCGCCACCGGCGTGGTGCAGGAGGCCGGGTAACCGCGCCGGCCCTCGATCTCTACCGCGCACAGCCGGCAGGAACCGAACGCCTCCAGGTTGTCGGTGGCGCACAGCTTGGGAATGGTGATGCCGGCCAGGGCGGCGGCGCGCATCACCGAGGTGCCTTCCGGCACGGTGATCTCCAGGCCGTCGATGGTCAGCGCGATCTGTTTTTCGGACAGCCGGGCGGGGGTGCCCAGGTCACGGGAAAAAGCGTCCTTGCGGGGATCGTAATAATTCAACATGGCGCACCTCCACGGGAGCGGGTCAGGTCGTCCGGGAAATGTTTGAGCACGCTCTGCACCGGGAACGGCGTCATGCCGCCCATGGCGCACAGGGAACCGTCCACCATGGTTTCGCAGAGCTCGGAAAGCAGTTCCAGATTGGCGTCGCGGTTTTCACCGGCGCGGATGCGGTCGATCACCTCCACGCCGCGCACCGAGCCGATGCGGCAGGGTGTGCACTTGCCGCAGGATTCCACGGTGCAGAATTCCATGGCGAAGCGGGCCTGCTCGCCCATGTCCACGCTGTCGTCGAACATCACCACGCCGCCGTGGCCCACCACGCCGCCGAAGGCCGCGAAGCCCTCGTAATCCACCGGGTTGTCCCACTGGCTCTCCGGCAGGTAGGCGCCCAGCGGGCCGCCCACCTGCACCGCCTTCAGCGGCCGGCCGCTGAGGGTGCCGCCGCCGAAGCCTTCCATCAGTTCACGCAGGGTGGTGCCGAAGGCCAGCTCCACCAGGCCGCCGCGCTTCACGTTGCCGGCCAGCTGAATGGCCAGGGTGCCCCGGGACTTACCCATGCCGTAATCGGCGTAGGCCTGGCCGCCCTGGTCGAGAATGAACGGCACCGCCGCCAGGGACAGCACGTTGTTGACCACCGTGGGCTTGCCGAACAGGCCCTGGATGGCGGGCAGCGGCGGCTTGGCGCGCACCATGCCGCGCTTGCCTTCCAGGCTGTCCAGCAGGGAGGTTTCCTCGCCGCAGATGTAGGCGCCGGCCCCCAGGCGCACTTCCAGATCGAAGTGCCGGCCGCTGCCGAGAATGTCCTCGCCCAGATAGCCCGCCGCGTAGGCGCGCGCCAGGGCTTCATTGAAGATTTTCTGTGCCAGCGGGTACTCCGAGCGCAGATAGATGTAGCCCTGGGTGGCGCCCACCGCCAGGCCGGCGATGGTCATGCCCTCGATCAGCATGTAGGGGTCGCACTCCATCACCAGCCGGTCGGCGAAGGTGCCGGAGTCGCCCTCGTCCGCGTTGCAGACGATGTACTTCTGGCCTTCCGGTTCGTCGTGCACCGTCTGCCACTTGATGGCGGTGGGGAAGGCGGCGCCGCCCCGGCCGCGCAGGCCGGAGGCTTTCACTTCGTCGAGGATGCCCTGGCCGTCCAGGGTGAGCGCTTTCTTGAGACCCTCGAAACCGCGCAGCCCGGTGTAGTCGTCCAGGGACAGCGGGTCGGTGACGCCGATGCGGGAAAAGGTGAGCCGTTGCTGGCGGGCCAGATAGGGAATCTCCTCGGTGAGGCCCAGGGCCAGTGCGTGCGTCTGGCCGCCGTCGAACAGGCCGGCGTCCACCAGCGCCGGCACGTCCTCCGGCATCACCGGGCCGTAGGCCAGGCGGCCCTCGCCGGTATCCACTTCCACCAGGGGCTCCAGCCAGAACAGGCCCCGGGAGCCGTTGCGCACCAGCTTCAGTTCAACGCCGCGCTCGGCGGCGGCCTGCTCGATGCGCGCCGCCACCTGGTCGGCGCCCAGGGACAGGGCGGTGGTGTCGCGGGGCACATAAACGGTGACGGTCATGGCTTCATCCCTCCCCGCAGGCTGACCACGCTGGTGGTGAGGTCCTCCACCAGGGCGTCGAAGCGCGCCGGCGTCACCCGGCCGTGCACATCGTCGCCGACCCGGATGGACGGGCCGCAGGCGCAGTTGCCCAGGCAGTACACCGGTTCCAGGGTGAATTCGTTGTCCGCGCTGGTCTGGTGGAAGTCCACCCCCAGGCTGGCCTTGGCGTGGGCCTCCAGGGCGCGGGCGCCCACCGCCTGGCAGGCTTCGGCGCGGCACACCTGGATCACGCGGCGGCCGGCGGGGTGGGTGCGGAAGTGGTGGTAGAAACTGATGATGCCGTGCACTTCGGCGCGGGTGTGGCGCAGGCTCTCGGCGATGATGGGCACGGCGTCGTCGGGGATGTAGCCGAAGCGATCCTGGATCGCGTGCAGAATCGGCAGCATGGCGCCGGGCTGGTCCTTGAGGGAGTCCACGGCTTGCTGGATTTGCTCCGGCTGGCTCTGTGGCTGGTCATCCGGCGGTGGCGTGGACAGCCCTTCCGCGGACGGGTTATTGTGCTTATACATATGAATAACCAATCCTAATTTTTGTCGCTCTCACAGCGTGATTTTCGAAATTAACACTCCCAATAACCCCAATAAATATGAACCGTAATGCCTAAAAAGAAACTCCAGATCACCCCGGCCTGGGTGTTCCGCACCGAGCAGGGCGAGCTGTTCGAGCCGGTGATTTTTCGTCTGCTCAACGGCGTCCATGAATCCGGCAAACTCACCGTGGCCGCCAACGGCGCGGGTATTTCCTACCGCCACGCCTGGAACCTGCTCAACCGCGCCGCCGACTTTTTCGGCCTGCCTCTGGTGGAGATGCGTAAAGGGCAGGGCACCCGGTTGTCCGCCCTGGGCGAAAAACTGCTGTGGTCCGAGCAGCGGGTGAAGGCGCGGCTGGGGCCACAGCTCGACAGCCTGGCCTCGGAGCTCAACACCCAGCTGCAACAATTGCTGGCCGGCGAACACCCGGTGCTGCGGCTGCACGCCAGCCACGGCTACGCGGTGGCGCTGCTGCCGGAATTCTCCGACCGGGTGGAGCTGGATCTGCAATACACCAACCCGGCCCACGCCCTGGACATCCTGGCGCGGGGCGAATCCGATCTGGCCAGCTTCCACTTCCCGGCCAGCCCGAGGCGGGCGGAGCGCATCATGGCCCTGTACCAGGACCAGCTCGATCTGGACAACCTGCGGGTGATCCGTTTCGTGACCCGGGAGCAGGGCCTGATGGTGCGCGCGGATAGCGAACGTCGCTTCGAGGGGCTGGCGGACCTGGCCGATCCTTCGGTGCGGTTCATCAACCGGGACCGGCACTCCGGCACCCGCACCCTGTTCAACCTGATGCTGGAAGAGCAGGGCGTGGACCCGGCGGCGATCCACGACACCGACCAGGAGGAGTTCACCCACACCGCGGTGGCCGCCTACGTGGCCGCCGGCATGGCCGATGCTGGCTTCGGCGTGGAAGCGGCGGCGCGCCAGTTCGGCCTGGGTTTCGTCAACCTGGCCACCGAGCATTATCTGCTGGTGTGCCACCGGGACCGCCTGGAGAACCACAACATGCGCCAGCTATTGGCGCTGATGCGCTCGCCGGACTTCCTCGCCGAGATCGACCGGCTGCCCGGCTACGCGCCGGACCGCTGCGGGGAGATCTGTACCTTCGAGGAGCTGCTCGCCAGCGACCGGGCCGAATAGCCCGGCCGGATCGCGACTAAAGTCGCTCCTACAGGGCACCGTAGGAGCGACTTTAGTCGCGATAACCGACCCCTAAAACAACGCCGCCGCCTTGGCGATGGCGATGTACAGGCCGATCAGGAAGGGCACGCCCACCCCCAGCCAGCACAGCACGCCACCCACGCCGAAGCTGCCGCGCGCGGCGGTCTCCGCGTTGGCGGCCACGCCGCTGTCGTGCTGCAGAGCCCGCTCGCGGGCCACTTCCTCCTCGTCCATGTGATGGTCCTCGTGCACCGGCCGCACCAGGGCGTTGCAGATCAGCCCCACGAACAGCAGCCCGGCCATGATGTACAGGGTGCGGTCATAGACCAGCGCCTGGTCCACGCCGGCTTCCAGCTGGGCGTCGCGCAGGGCGCCGATGATCAGCGGCCCCACCAGGCCGGCGGCGCTCCAGGCGGTCAGCAGCCGGCCATGGATGGCGCCCACCATCTGGGTGCCGAAGATGTCCGCCAGATAGGCGGGCACCGTGGCGAAGCCACCGCCGTACATGCTCAGGATCACGCAGATGGAAATCACGAATAGCCCGGCCATGCCCAGGTGGCCCCAGGTGGGCAGCAGGCTGTAGACGACGATGCCGATCACGAAGAAGCAGAAGTAGGTATTCTTGCGGCCGATCTTGTCCGACAGCGACGCCCAGAACAGGCGGCCCAGGCTGTTGAACAGGCTGATCAGGCCCACCAGGCCCGCCGCCGCGGCGGCCACCGCCGCCAGTTGCGCCTCGGTGAGCGTGGCGTTGGGGTCGTCCACGCCCACCAGGATGCCGCCGAACACTTCCTGCAGCATCGGGCTGGCCATGGAGATCACCGCGATGCCGGCGGTCACGTTGAGGAACAGCACCGCCCAGATCAGCCAGAACTGTTTGGTCTTCCAGGCTTTGTTCAGGTGCACATGGCCCTGGGTGATCATGGCGTTGCCGTCTTCTTCCTTGGGCTGCCAGCCCTCGGGCTTCCAGCCGTTGGGCGGCACCCGGAAACCGAACGCCCCGCAGCTCATGACGATGGCGTAGATCACGCCCATGGTCATCAGCGTGGGCGCCACGCCGGTGCCGCCGTCGGCGCTGAAGCGCGCCATCAGCCACACCGCCAGGGGCGCGCCGATCATGGCGCCGCCGCCGTAGCCCATGATGGCGAAGCCGGTGGCCATGCCGCGCCGGTCCGGGAACCATTTGATCAGGGTGGAGACCGGGGTGATGTAGCCCAGGCCCTGGCCCACGCCGCCGAGCACGCCGACGCCCAGATACACCAGCCACAGCTGATGCACCATCACGCCCACGCCGCCGAGGATCATGCCGCCACCCCAGCACAGGGCGGCGATGAAGCCGGCCTTGCGGGGGCCGGCGTGTTCCAGCCAGGCACCCCAGATCGCCGCCGACACACCGAGCATGGCGATGAAGATGCCGAAGGTGTAGGTCACCTGGGTAACGGTCCAGTTGCAGGTGGTGGTGGTGAGCGCCTGGATCAGGCCGATGTCGCCGCAGCTCGCCGGCGGATTGGCGATCTCGTTGCTCATCGGCAGCCAGAACACCGAAAAGCCGTAGGCCATGCCGATGCAAAGATGGATGGCCAGCGCGGCGGTGGGGACCAGCCAGCGGTTGAATCGGGGCCCCGCGATGGTGCGTTCGCGGCTGAAGAACCCGGGTCGGGATGCGCCGCCGGCGCGTGAACCCTCTTCGGTGATGCCGTCCATATAACCCTCCTGCTGTTGTTCGTCTTATATCGGGCCCGAGGGCCACTTATGAATAGGTAAACCTATTTGTTCCGCGTTGCTTCACCGGGGTTTATACCGAAGAAATCCTTCGAGATGAATCATTGCGGCTTATTGGCGCGGCCAAAGTCTTATGACTCCGTGTTCATAAGCTGTCCCGTCACCTGATTCGCGGTGGTTTATCCCTGTGCATAAGTGCCGTCGGGTCGGTTAACGGTTGTCCTCGTGACAAAGGTTGACAACGCACAAAGCTGCAATTGTTCACCTTATTTTTACAAAGTTTATGTTTCACCTTGGCTGACGGTTTTTCACAATCGAACCTGGAGCAGTACAAGACGGCCAACCCGCCGACGCCCGGAATGGCGCGGCTCAGGCCGCGTCAGGCGCCGCTCGGCAAGGAGAGCGGCGACCATAACGATACTTAATTATTAGCTTATTAAAGCGGCATCAGTAAAAGGTTTTGACTACCGGAATTGGTTAACAAAAGTGCACCAAATGTTGCATTTCACGGTGTTTAGTAGGATTTCGGTAGCCCATACTTCGCCGCCCTGATGTGAACGCCTGTACCGAGGCGAATTTGATAATAAAGCGCCGTTGCTCCCGACGGCCCAACGGAGATGTCCAGCATGAAAAACAACAAGATCGTCCAGGGCGCCGCCCTGGCGCTTGTCATGGGAACCGCCGGCAACGCCTTCGCGAGCATGGGGAACATTGGCACCACCTACGGGGTGCTGCCCACCGACGTGGCCTCCGCGCAGGCGCTGTCCATGTTCAACACCAAGGTCTCCTCGGTGTATTACAACCCGGCCTACCTGGCCAAGGACCCGCGCGGCGAACTCACCATGGGGATTCTGCACGCCGACCACGAACTGCGCCTGAACAGCCTGGGCGGCGCCGCCCCGGCCTCCCGCAGCGGCGGCGACGTGCTGCAGGACTCGCCCTCCCAGCACACCCTGATCGGCCTCAAGTCGAACCTCTCCAACCTCACCCGCTTCAACCATCCGCTCTACCTGGGCGTGATGATCGGCATCGAGAAATACGGCGAGGAAATGCTGGCCTTCGAATCCCAGACCTCCCGGGAAGGCCAGTACTTCGAATACGGCCGCCAGCCCCTGTTCCTGAGCCTGGGCGGCGCCACCCGCCTGTGGCGCGGCATCGACGTGGGCGCTTCCGCCCGCATCACCCTGCAATCCGAAGCGGAGCTGAGCGCCTACACCAACCTGGCCGGCGAAACCCGCTACGAGAAGCTGGACGTGTCCGCCAAGCCCTCCATCCGGCCCACGCTCAGCCTGACCATGGACCTGGGCGAGACCTTCTGCCCGGACGGTGACTGCTGGTACAACGGCTTCGAAACCGCCTTCGCCTTCCGTGGCTACTCCAACACCAACACCACCGTGGACGCCAACACCGTGATCCCCGGCGTCATCGACGAACCGGGCCTGTCCCTGGCGGTGACCACCCTGGATTCCTACCAGCCCAACATCTACTCCGCCGGCGTGCTCTACGGCACCGAGCGGCTGCGCGTGGGCGCCAGCGTGGAAATGCAGCAATGGTCCGATCTCGCCGACGAGTTCGACAGCGACACCATCAAGGACCAGGCGGTGGCCAACCCGGACGGCGCCGGCATCCTGGAATTCCAGGACATCGTCATCCCGCGCATCGGCGCGGAGTACCAGCTCAACAAGAACTTCACCCTCACCGGCGGCGTGGCCTACAGCGAAAGCCCGCTGAAATCCAATGCCTCCCTGAACGTGAACTACCTGGACACCGACAAGTGGATCCTGGGTCTGGGCCTCACCGCCAAGTACGAACGCACCCGCTTCTTCTCCTTCCCGGTGCGCTTCGACCTCGCCTACCAGTACCAGAAACTGGAAACCCGCGAGTTCGATCTCTACGACACCCGTTCCCCGAGCTATCCGGAACCCTATGAAACCGTGGAAGCGGACGGTGACGTGCACGTCATCACCGGCGCCGTGACCCTGAAATTCTGAGGAGGCGGGCCATGATCAAAAGAACATTCTTGCTGGCCGGCATGGCGCTGGCCCTGGCCGCCTGCGGCGGCGGTGGCGGCAGCGAACAGGACGTCAGCTTCGAGAACTGGGTGGAGGCGGAAGTCTTCTACACCTACCCCTATGAAGGGCAACGGGACGTGGCGCCCAGCGCCCCCGTGGTGGTGCGCTTCTCCGAGCCGGTGGAAGTGGATGCCGGCAACTTCACCCTGGAAGGCCCGGACGGGCCGGTATCGTTCAGCGTGGCGAGCGTCGACGGCGGGCTCAGCGCCGTGCTCACCCCGGACCAGCCGCTGGCACTGAAGAGCGACTATACGCTGACGCTCAACGACATCCGCACCGACAACGGCGAGCCCTCACTGCCCGGTGACGCACTCAACTTCACCACCCGCCCGGCCCTGCAGGGCCCGTTCGATCTGCGCAGCAGCGAGGACACCTTCGAGGTGGTGAGCGTCAATCCGGACGACGCCGAGGTGCCTTTCCTGGACTTCTCCTCGGTGAACCTGCGGCTCTCGCAGCCGGTGGACCCGGACTCCCTGGTTTACGGCCAGACCATCTCCCTGACCCAGAACGGCGAGGTGATTCCCGCCACCCTGCTGGCGGATGGCCGCTACATCACCCTCGACCCGACGCCGCAAAGCGAAGGCGGCGAGGACCCGGTGGAACCGGTGCAGGCCGGCACCACCCTGACCCTGACGCTGACCAACCAGGTCCGCAACATCAAAGGCCAGACGCTGCCCGCCTACACCCGGGAATTCATGCCCAGGGACACCACGCCGCGCGCCATGCTGGCGCAGAAAGCCGAGCCGGCGGACACCCAGCTGGGTTGCCTGGATGACGGCGTGCGCACCTCGCCGATCACCGGCGACGCCATCAATTGCGTACCCCTGGTGGCCAAGCTGCTGGGCGACAACACCGTCTCCAAGCAGCAGGGTGATGTGTACGCGGAGCTGGCGTTCGCGCCCAACTTCCCGGACAAAACGCCGCTGCGCATCCCGCGCGGTTCCCTGCTCAGCGGCGACCCGCTGGACGTGAACATCGGTGGCGCGGTACCCGCCGGTTTTGATTCCGGCGATGTCACCGTCACCTTCCTGTCCGACGCCAACGGCTACCTGCTGCCGAATCCCTATTCCGAGGACGCCGGCGCCCCCAAGCAACTGCGCCTGACCATGGACGTGGCCTTCGACACCAAGACCCAGAAGGCCAACGGTGCCTTCAACCAGAACCTGCTGCAGGTGGAGTTGGTGGGTTACGCCTTCACCGACCTGGAAAAAGACAGCCTGGTGGTGGACGCCGTGGGCATGGTCGAGCCCCGCGTGCTGGGCGTGGAAAACGCCTACGGCATGCTCAGCTTCCATATGGAGTCCTACCCGGATCAGGAGACGGCCCCGGAACAGCCGCGCAACCTGGATACCCCCCAGATCGCCACTTGGCTGCCCGGCGACGAGCTGAACAAGCAGCGCCCCGGCGACCCGATCATCCTGACCTTCGATGAACCGCTGGACCCGATGTCGGTGGAGCCGGGCACGGACCTGACTCTGCTCGCTAACGGCGCGCCGGTGCCATTCGAGTACTACCTGGACGGCGTCTCCATCGTCATCAAGCCGGAGCAACCGCTGGAGTACGGCATGACCTATCAGGTGGGCATCACCGATGGCGTCACCGACACCGCCGGCAACCCGGCCCAGCCGTTCACCCGCATCTTCACCATGCCCGAGTACATCGGCAGCGGGCACCCGGCCATCGCCACCACCACCTACCCGGGCTTCCCCTGCGCGGCGGACAAAACCACCTGGGACATCGCCGCCGGCGACCACGGCCAGTGCCGGGGCGGCGAGGGCGACGACGATCACATGCCGGTGATGCCCATGCCCGGCCAGCGGCCCATCGTGGTGCAGTTCTCCCAGACCATGCTGGAAGAGAGCATCCAGGTCGGTGAAACCTGCGACACCGGCAGCTTCCGCGTGGAGAAAATCGCCGAGCCCGGCCAGGCCCCCCAGGGCACCGTGGACGGCAACAGCCGCACCCAGTACACCTGCCTGGACACCGTGCCCGGTGAACTGGAGTACAACGGGCGCAAGATCACCTTCACCCCGGACCAGCCCTGGGAAGACGGCGCCACCTACCGCTACGTGCTGATGTCCGAGAACCAGGACTTCAGCGCCGACGACTGCACCAGCGGCGCGGCCATCTGCACCGAGGACAACGGCCCCCTGCAAACCGCCGTGCTGGAAGCCCCGGACGACGACATGGGCGGGCCCAACCTGGAGCTTTACTTCACCGGTGCCCCGGCGGACAACAACGTCTTCCAGGAACTGCGCAACCTGCCCGCCTACGATACCAACGCGGACTTTGTCCATCAGGACGGCGAGCCTCAGCCCCAGGAAAGCCCGGCCGGCTCCGGCGAGTATCCGGTGCCACCCAACAGCACCGAGCTGTTCGTGGCCTCCCACGGTGGGCTGCTCACCGATGCCCAGGTGGGGTGCACTTTCGGGGAAGACTGCCCCAGCGACAAGTTCATCTATGTCACCGCGGCCCTCGACGTGGAGGTGTTGGGGTACGATCCTGAGGAAGACGCGGTACGAGTGAACATCTACCCCACCCAGTTGATGACCACCTCCGTGGATGTCTATGCGGAATTGGGGCTGGGTTTCTTCGACTGGTTCGATATTCCCATCGCCACTCAGGTGATCGAAACCGGCTCGCAGGTAATGCGTATTCGCTATGAGGACCGGGGCAACGGCCGCACCGAGCCGGTCACCGGGTGGATTCGCGAAACCTCGGACGGTCCGGTCTTCGAGACTTTCCTTGATGTGTATCTGTCCGCGCCCTATCTCGAACCGGCGGCCCTGGGCATCACGCTCAGCCACGATCTCTACAGCTACCCGCTGAGTCTGCACCTGGTGGGCGATGTTACTTTCCTGGAGGATGGCCGCCTGCAAATCGAGCAACGCAGCGAGCAACCGCAGGAGATCGACACTCGGATTACTTTCGATCCGGACAACAACCTGGAGGCCGCCAGCATGACCCTCGGCATCCCCGAAGGCGGCGTGTTCCTTAACTACGTCTCCGCGCCGATCAAGAACTGATCGGCCCGGCATCGCGGCTGAAGCCGCTCCTACAAGGTGCCTCGCCTGCGGCGGAAACGGAACCCCGCCGGTGCTCCCACGGCGGGCTATTCCCGCCGTAGGAGCGGCTTCAGCCGCGATCATCGCCGGCACCACGCCAACCCACCGTAGGAACCACTTCAGCCGCGACCACTCAGCGCCGCTTCAGGCTCCATCCCCATCCGGCCAGCAGTATCACGGTCAGCACCACCCACCCCAGCACCACCGCCATCACACCGCTTTGCAACGGCGGAAAACCACCATACTCAAGACGCACCTGGTGGATCGCCAGCGGCACCGACGCCACCACCACCAGCAACGACACCACCACCGCCGCCCCGGTACCCCGCCAGCGGTGCTTTTCCCGGGCCCGCTCGGAGCGCGCCAGGCGACGCGCATGCATCCAGGTGCCGGTGAGAATCAAACCGCACAGCAGCAGCCCGAACACAAACCACAGCAGCTTCACCGGCAGCCCGGCGAAGTCGCCGAAGTGCAGCGGGTCGGCGGTCTCCGACCAGCGCCAGTAGGCGGGCAGATCGCCGGCGTCCTGGTTGTACAGCGGCGCGCCGCTGCGCGCGTCCAGATAGATCAGGTTGGCGCGCGGCCGCACCAGCAGGTCATCGGCCTCGCCCTCGGCGTAGAAACGGTCCGGCCCGGGGATCACCGTGGTCAGGCGCAGAGCCGGGCGCAGTGCCCGTGCCCGGTCCACCAGCGCCGCCACCGACAGCGGCGGCCGTGACGGATCGCTGTCGGGTTCGGCAATACGGTGGGCCGCCATTGCCGTGGGCCCGGCGTAGGCGAACAGACCGTCGCCCATATCCAGGCGCGCCCGCTCCACGCCGTACCACAGGCCGGTGACGCCGATGATCAGCACGAACCACAGGCTCCACAGCCCCACGAATTTGTGCAGCTCGCTCCACAGGCCCGGCCCGCGCCGCCAGCGCAACGAAAAGAAGCGCCGCCACCAGCGCCGGTAGAACAGCAGCCCGGCCACCAGCGACACCAGCAGCGTTACCGCCAGCGCCGCCACCAGATAGGTGCCCCATTGCGTGGGAATATAGAAGCTGCGGTGAAACTCCCGGAAGAAGCGCTGCACCGTGAACGGGCTCGCCTCCCCCTGCACCTGGCCGGTGGCCGGCGTGATGAACAGCAGGCGCCGTCCGCCATCGGGCCGCTGGATCATCGCTTGGGCGGCGCCGTGGTCATTGAGCGGCGCGCGCAGCCCCAGCAGCCGGGTGTCCGGGGCGTGGGCGTGCACGCCGGCCTCCCAGGCCGCCCAGTTGTCGGGACCCGGCGCCGGCTGCGCCCGGGCGGCGGGCGTGGCCAGCCAGTCCAGTTCATGGGCGATCACCGCGAAGGTGCCGCTCCAGCACAGTATGAACAGCAGTAAACCGGTGATCACGCCGGTGAAGCTGTGCACCCGGAATGCTGTTCGCGCCAGGGAAGCCACCGATCAGAATTCCAGTTTGACCCCGCCGAACACGGTGCGCGGGTTGCCCACCGAGATCCGGTAGGAGCCGCCGGAGGCACTGTAGTATTCCTCGTCGGCGAGGTTCTTCACGCCCACATCAAAGCGCAGCCGTTCCCGCTGGCTGAGCGGCAGGTAATACCAGGCGCCCACATCCAGCACTGTGTAGCCGTCCATCTCGAAGCTGCCGGCGCTGTCGCCATAGCGATCGCCGGCGTAGGAGACGCCGCCGCCCAGGCCCAGCCCCCGCAGCGGCCGCGCGGCGGTCTGGAATTCGTAGCTGGCCCACAGGCTGGCGGTGGTGGTGGGCACATTGGCCGGGCGGTTGCCGTCATCGTCGTCATTGGTGACCTGCTCGGCGTCCACCACGCCCACGGCGGCGCGCAGGTTGAAGCCGTCCACCGGGTTGGACACCAGCGAGACCTCCGCGCCCTGGGAGGTCTGGCCGCCGTTCAGCACCGGCTCGCCATTCTCGAACTGCACCACGTTGTCTTCTTCCAGATCGAACAGCGACACGGTCAGGAAGTGGCGGTCATCGAGCAGGTGCCACTTGGCGCCCACTTCGTACTGGCGGCCTTCCCGAGGGTCCGCCTCGGCCACCCGGGTCTGGCCGATAAAGATGCTCTGCGGCTCGAAGGTGTCCGCGTAATTGAAGTACAGATTGAGATCCCGGGTCACCGACCACATCAGCCCCAGCCCCTTGGTGAGCTTGTTCTGGTCGCCGGATCGGGCGTCGGTGACGCCGCCGGCGAGCAGATCACGGCGGTGGAAGTCGGTTTCGAACACCTCGTAACGCAGCCCCAGGGTGGCGGTGAGCGAGGGCAGCAGGGCCACATCCGCCAGCGCGAACACGCCTTGGGATTGCACCTCGGTATCGAAATAGAGGCCGTTTTGCGGGGTGCCGATGTCGTTGACCAGATCGAAGGAATCGGGATCGTTCACCGTGCCCCCGGTTTGCAGCGCGCCGGTGTAGTTCTCCCACTCATGGGTTTCGCGGCGGTATTCCACCCCGGCGGCCAGATCCACCGGCAGGGTGGTGGGCAGCGAGCCGATCAACTGCGAGCGCAGAAACACGGAACGCCGCTCCCGGTTCTCGTTGCTGCCCATGCGCCGGGTCAGCACGCCGCTGTCGGACACGTTGACCACCTCGGCGCGCACATCGTCACCGCCTTCCCGCGAATAGAACAAGGTGCTGTCCAGATCCCAGCCGCTCTCGCCCAGGGGCAGGGTGTTGTCCACCTGCACCAGTTGATAGTGCTCCTCGCGCTGGTTTTTCACGTTGCCATCGAAACGGGCGTCGCGATCCACATCGACGATGCGCCGGTCACCGTTGGCCAGTGGCTCGGTGATCAGCCCCCGATCAATGGGGCGCTTGTCGTTGGAATACTCATGGTTCACGGACAGGCGGAAGCCGGACGGTGTTTGCCACAGCAATGAGGAAGATAAAAACTGGCGCTCCACGTCGTTGTCGCGGAACGTCTCGCTGTCTTCCAGTGAGCCGGTAACGCGGTAGGCGAAGGTGTCGCTGCCGGCCACCGGGCCGGTGGTGTCGGCGGTGAGCCGGCGCTGGCCGTGTTCGTCGAAGGCGGTGGAGAGCGAACCCTGACGCTGGAAGGAGGGCTGCTTGGTCTGGATGTTGATCAGCCCGCTGGGCGCCATGCGGCCGATGTCCGCCACCGGGCCCTTGAGAATCTGGATGCTCTCCACGGTGGCCGGGTCGATGCGGCTGTCGGTGACGAACGGCACGCCGTTGCGGTAGAAGTTGTCGTTGCGCGCGAAACCGCGCACCACGGCGTGCTCCCGCGGGTGCCGCCGTAGCCGTCGCTGACGGTCACGTTGGGGGCCAGGCGGAACACCTCGGCCAGCTCCCGGGACTGCTGGTCCAGCAGCAACTGCTCGGGAATCACGTCCAGGCTGCGCGGCACGTCCGCCACGTCCTTGGGCAGGCGCAGGGCGCTGTCCGCGTAGCGGCTTTCGTAGCGGCTCTGGGCGGTGCCGGTCACCGCCACCGGCGCCAGGGTGTGGCCCTCGCCCACGGGCTCCAGGGTGAGCCCGCCGTCGTCGGTGAGCCGGTAGCGCAGGCCGGTGCCTTCGAGCAGCTGCTCCAGGCCCGCCGGCACCGTGTAGCGGCCGCGCAGGCCGGGGCTTTGCTTGCCCCGGGTCAGTTCGCCGTCGGCGGACAGCAGCAGCCCGGCCTCGCCGGCGAAGCGGGGCAATACCGTGCTCAGCGGCCCCGCCTCGATGGCGTAATCACGGGCCTGGGTTTGCGGGGCCGGGGTTTGCGCGGCGGCGGTCTGCGCCTGCAACGGCGAGGCAAGCAGCAAGGCACCCAGCAGGGGCCAGGAGCGGGACAATGGACGTAGCGCCATGGGGCGATCCTTTTTTCCGGATTCGTATGAAAGGGTTCAAGGACCCAGCCCCGTGAAACCAAAAAAGGGGAACCACAACACCAACATTTATCCGTAGGAGCGACCGGGCGGCGTGCCGCTTCAGTCGCGATCCCCCGCTATCCAGCCATCAACCAGCCCGGGACACCGACACCCACCAGGGCGTCAGAAACGCCACGTCCACCGGCAGCGCCTCCGGCAGGGAACGCAGCACCCGGTCGGTGTCCGCCAGGGGGAAGCTGCCCACCAGGCGCAGATCGGCGACGTCCGGGTCGCAATGAATGACGCCGCGCCGGTAGCGGGCCAGTTCCTCCAGAAATTCCCCCAGGGGCCGGTCGTCGGCGATCAGCATGCCGCGCTCCCAGCCGGCGCCGCCGTCGCCGGCCACCACGGCGCCGCGCCCCGGCGCGTCGGCGGGGGCCAGGGCCACCCAGCCGGACCACACTGCCACCCGGGTGCCGGTGTCGGTGAGGCGCACGCTGAACCGGGTGCCCAGGGGCCGCGCCGCCCCGGCGGCGGTGAGTACCGTGAACGGGCACGGGTCGGCGGCGGTTTCGATCAGCACTTCCCCGGCCAGCAGGCGCAGGCGGCGGTGCTTGGCGTTGTAATCCAGGTCCACGGCGGTGTCGGTGTTGAGCCACAGGCGGCCGCCATCCGGCAGCGCCTGCTCGCGGATCTCGCCCACGGCGGTGCGCAGGTCCGCCCGCCAGATCGGCGCCCGGGACCAGGCCAGGCCGTCGGCGGCGGCGAGCACCGCCAGCCCGGCGCCGCCCTTGAGAAAACGGCGCCGCCCCCGGCCCGCCGCCGACAGCGCCCGCCGGGCCGGCGCGGCGGGCAACGCCCCCAGCCGCCGGTCCAGATCCGCCAAGCGCCGCCAGGCGCGCCGGTGGCTCTCGCTGGCCGCCAGCCAGGCCCGTCAGCGCTGGCGCTCGGCCTCGGGCACCGGCTCGTCGCCGAGGGTGGCGAACCACTCCGCCGCCTGGGCCAGCACCTCGTCGGGCAGGGCCGGATCGCGGTCGTTCACCGCCCGTCGCCCCGGTTGTCCAGGCGCAAATACTGCAGCGTGGCCCGGGCCATGTACTTTTTCACCATGCGCTCGGAGATGCCCAGCCGCTCGCCGATCTCGGCATAGCGCAGGCGGTCCAGCCGCGACATCAGAAACACCCGCCGGGCCTTGTCCGGCAGGGTGGCCAGGAAGGCGTCCACCTCATAAAGGGTCTCCATCACCAGGTGGTGCTCCTCGGGGGACGGCGCCAGCGCTTCCGGCCGCTGGCGCAGCGCCTCCAGGTAAGCCTGTTCAATATCCCGGCGGCGCCAATGGTTGGCCAGCAGGCCCCGGGCAATGCGACGCAGATAGGCGCGCGGGTGGGTCAGCCCCAACGGGTCCTGATCGCGGCTAAGCAGCCGCAGAAAGGTATCCTGGGCGAGGTCGGCGGCGGTTTCGCTGCAACCGGAGCGGCTGCGCAACAGATTGTGCAACCAGCGGTGATGGTCCCGGTAAAGGGCATCCAGGGCATCCCGTTGGCGGGATTGGGCGGGCCGCATGGCGTCACGCTCCCGGTGCAGGCAAATAAAGGACGAACTGTGGCGGCGGGCAGTATAAACGAGAACTATTCGCGAATGAACGCCGGCGCCAGAACAAGCAGGAAGCCCGCCGGCGGAGGCGACCGCCCGGTCAGCCCCCGCCTAGGCGCCGTGGCCCGCGTCCGTTATCCTTCACCCCTGACAATCAATGGGCCGGATTCGGCGCCCCGCCGCCCCGGCCCACGGACCTGGAGCCCGCATTCCCATGGGTCATCGCACACCCCTTTACGACGCCCACCTCGCCGCCGGCGCCAAGATGGTGGATTTCGGCGGCTGGGACATGCCGATCCACTACGGCTCCCAGCTGGAGGAGCACCACGCCGTGCGCCAGGGCGCCGGTATGTTCGATGTCTCCCACATGACCGTGGTGGACGTGGCCGGCAACGACAGCCGCGCCTACCTGCGCCACCTGCTCGCCAACGACATCGACAAGGTGCCCGCCGGCCGCGCCCTCTACACCTGCATGCTCAACGAGCGCGGCGGCGTGGTGGACGACCTGATCGTCTATAAAGGCGCCGATCAGTTCCGCCTGGTGGTCAACTGCGCCACCCGCGACAAGGACCTGGACTGGATGGAAGGCCAGGCCGGCGGCTACGCCGTGGACATCCGCGAACGCCCGGACCTGGCCATGATCGCCGTGCAGGGCCCCGAGGCCCGCGGCATCCTCGAGCAGCAGCTCTGCGACGCCGCCGGTGAAGCGGTCCGCGACATGCCGTTCTTCGGCTTCGAGACCGTCGGCGAATGGCTGATCGCCCGCACCGGCTACACCGGCGAGGACGGCGCCGAGATCATCCTGCCCGGCGGCAAGGCCCCGGAGCTCTGGCAGCGCCTGCTCGACGCCGGCGTGCGGCCCATCGGCCTGGGCGCCCGCGACACCCTGCGCCTGGAAGCCGGCCTCAACCTCTACGGCAACGACATGGACGACGACATCACCCCCTGGGAAGCCAACCTGGGCTGGACCGTCGCCCTGGACGACGCCGAGCGGGACTTCGTCGGCCGCCGCGCCCTGGAACGGCACAAGGAACAGGACCATCCGGTCATGCGCGGCCTGGTGCTCGAGGACAAAGGCGTGCTGCGCCCCCACCAGACCGTGCACACGCACTCTGATAACGGGGAGGGCGAAGGCGAGACCACCAGCGGCACCTTCTCGCCCACCCTGGGCCAGGCCATCGCCCTGGCGCGCCTGCCCGCCGGCACCACCGGCACCGTGGAGGTGGAGATACGCAAAAAACGGCTGCGCGCCCGGGTGGTGCGGCCGCCGTTTGTCAGGAACGGAAAAGCGGCTTATAAACCGCAGGATTAACTTTCAAACACGGACACTGAGGGGAACAACCAATGAGCGAGATTCCTGCCGAACTGCGCTACCGCGACAGCCACGAATGGGTCCGCGTCGAGGACGACGTGGCCGTGGTGGGCATCACCGACCACGCCCAGGACTCCATGGGCGACCTGGTCTTCGTGGAAATGCCCGAAGTGGGCGTGGTGTTCGCCGCCGGCGACGAAGCCGGCGTGGTCGAATCCGTGAAAGCCGCCTCCGACATCTATGCTCCGGTCTCCGGCGAAGTGGTCGCCATCAACGAGGCCCTGGAAGACGAGCCCGAGCTGGTCAACAACGAACCCTACGCCGGCGGCTGGCTGTTCAAGATCAAAATGGCCGACAGCGGCGAGCTCAAGGAAATGCTCACCGCCGACCAGTACCAGGAACAGATCGACAGCGAATAAACGCCCTTCGGGCGGGTTGCAAGTTGAAAGTTTCAAGTTGCAAAGGGCGGCTCCGAGTCGGGGTTTCCCTTGCAACTTTCAACTTGAAACTTGCAACTCGACTTTCGCCGAACGCCCGAACCATTCCGTTGACCACCTAATCATCCGGTAACGCCTCCCATGCCCTACATCCCGCACACCGAGGACGACGTCCAAGCCATGCTGGCGGCCATCGGCGCCGACAGCATTGAACAACTCTTCGATGAAATCCCCGCCCACCTCAAGGCGGGCAGCAGCCTGGACGCCCTGCCCGAAGGCCAGGGCGAAATGGAAGTCACCCGCCTGATGGCGGACCGGGCCGAACAGGACCGCTTCGCCCTCAGCTTTATCGGCGGCGGCGCCTACGCGCACCACATCCCGGCGGCGGTATGGGAAATCGCGACGCGGGGCGAGTACTACACCGCCTACACGCCGTACCAGGCGGAAGCCAGCCAGGGCACCCTGCAGGTGATCTACGAATACCAGACCCTGATCGCCCGCCTCACCGGCATGGACGTCTCCAACGCCTCGGTCTACGACGGGGCATCAGGTTTAGCGGAAGCGGTGCTTATGAGCCTGCGCGCCAACCGCAAATCGAAAAGCCGCAAGGTGCTGGTGCCGGAGGCGCTTAACCCGCGCTACCGCAGCGCCTGCGACGCCATCGTCCGCAACCAGGACGTGGAACTGGTGTCCGTACCGTTCTGCACCGACGCCGGCCAGACTCTGGTGGACGGCCTCAAGGAACACGAAGGTCAGGACTTTGCCGCCCTGGTAATCAGCCAGCCCAACTACTTCGGCAGCCTGGAAGACGTGGACGCCCTCACCGACTGGGCCCACGCCAACGGCATGCTGGTCATCGCCGTGGTCAACCCGACCTCCCTGGCGCTGCTCACGCCTCCCGGTGAATGGGGCGAGCAGGGCGCCGACATCGTGGTCGGCGAAGGCCAGCCCCTGGGCATCCCGCTCAGCTCCGGCGGCCCCTACTTCGGCTTCATGGCCTGCACCAAGAAACACGTGCGCCAGATGCCCGGCCGCATCATCGGCCGCACCATCGACATGGAAGGCAAGCAGGGCTTCACCCTCACCCTGCAAGCCCGCGAGCAGCACATCCGCCGCTCCAAGGCCACCAGCAACATCTGCACCAACCAGGGCCTGGCCATGACCGCCGCCACCATCTACACCTCGCTGCTCGGCCCCGACGGCCTCGCCAGCGTCGCCGGCCACTGCCACGCCAACACCCAGAAACTGGCGGACAAGCTCTGCGCCCTCGACGGCGTCGAACGCGCCTTCACCGCCCCGGTGTTCCACGAAGTGGCCCTCACGCTGCCCCAGGACGCCGACACCGTGCTCGCCAAACTGGCCGAAAAGGACATCCTCGGCGGCCTCAGCCTCGCCAAGGACTACAGCATGAAGAACGCGATCCTGGTGAACGCGACGGAAGTACATACGGAAGGGGACCTGGACCTCTTCGCGCAGGCTCTCAAGGAGGTCTTGGCATGAGCAACGAAACCACGCTGATCTTCCAACACTCTCGGCCGGGCCGCAGCGCCACCGCCCAAGCGCCCAAGCCCGTGAGTGAGGACCAACTGTCCGCCATCCCGGCCAGCCTGCGCCGCAAAAACAAACCCGGCCTGCCGGAAGTGGGCGAGCTGGAAGTGGTGCGCCACTACACCAACCTGTCGACCAAGAACTTCGCCATCGACAAGCAGTTCTACCCGCTCGGCTCCTGCACCATGAAATACAATCCGCGCGGCGCCAACCGCGCGGCCATGCTGCCCGGCTTCCTCAACCGGCACCCGCTCGCCCCGGCCAGCCACAGCCAGGGCTACCTGGCTTGCATGTACGAGCTGCAAAACTTCCTCAAGGAAGTCACCGGCATGAAGGGCGTCTCGCTGGCCCCCATGGCCGGCGCCCAGGGTGAATTCGCCGGCGTCGCCATGATCCGCGCCTACCACGAAGCCCGCGGCGACGACGCCCGCACCGAAATCCTGATCCCCGAAGCCGCCCACGGCACCAACCCGGCCACCGCCGTCATGTGCGGCTACAAGGTCCGCGAAGTCCCGGTCGGCAAAAACGGTGACGTGGACCTCGAAGCCCTCAAGGAAGCCTGCGGCCCGCAAACCGCCGGCCTGATGATGACCAACCCGTCCACCTGCGGCGTCTTTGAACGGCAAATCGAAGCCATCAGCAAAGCCGTCCACGACGCCGGCGGCCTGCTCTACTACGACGGCGCCAACCTCAACGCCATCCTCGGCAAGGTCCGCCCCGGCGACATGGGCTTCGACGTCATCCACATGAACCTGCACAAAACCTTCGCCACCCCCCACGGCGGCGGCGGCCCCGGCGCCGGCCCGGTGGGCGTCTCCCAGCGCCTGCTCGACTACCTGCCCACCCCCATGGCCGGGAGGGACGAAGAGTCCGGCGGCTCTTCAGGAGAGTATCACTGGATCGACACCGACACCCTGCCCACCAGCATCGGCCACCTCAGCGCCTTCATGGGCAACGCCGGCGTCCTCCTGCGCGCCTACTTCTACGCCATGGTCCTCGGCCGCCAAGGCATGATCCGCGTCGGCGAATACTCCACCCTCGCCGCCAACTACCTGCTCAAACGCCTCGAAGCCATCGGCTGCCAGGCCGCCTACCCGGACCGCCGCGCCAGCCACGAATTCATCCTCACCTTCGCCAAACTGGCCAAGGACCAACACGTCACCGCCCTCGACATCGCCAAACGCCTGCTCGACTACAACCAGCACGCCCCCACCATCTACTTCCCGCTGCTGGTCCCCGAATGCTTCCTCATCGAGCCCACCGAAACCGAAACCAAGGAAGCCATGGACGACTTCGTCGACGCCATGGAACAGATCCTCAACGAAGCCAAAACCGACCCGGAGACCGTCACCGAAGCGCCGTTCACCCAGCCCGTGCGCCGGCTGGATGAGGTGAAGGCGGCGAAGGAGTTGGATTTGGTTTGGAGTGAGTGATGGCGGGGTTTTAGGGGTTAGTTAGTTCTCACTATTGAAGGGGCCTTTTCTGGCCCCTTTTTGTGCCTGCGCGACAAGAGCGTATGAGCATTGAAATGTGATGCGTGTCGCATTATGGTTTTGCAGTAATGCGACTGAGCATTGGGATGACGAACAGGTTTTTATTTGTGCAAAACCTGATGACAAGCCGACGAGGTTTCGGCGAAAAGGAATTATATAATAATAGGAGGAATCAAAAATGGCTGTTAAACATATACCGACCGGAGTCGTCCACCAAGGCAATAAAGGTGGCACCACTGGCTGTGGGTACAACACAAAGGACCATCCAAGCCACTGGGTTGATTCTCACGAACGAATCACCTGTGACAAAAATGGGTGCAAGAATTAAGACATGACCATGTAGTGCATCATGTCTTTTGAATGCGTGAGGCAGAGTGTTTCTCTGCTTCACCAAATATCCCGCTTGGTTTGCTACTTCCTAAAAAAGCGGGTTATATAAAAAGTAGCGAAAGTCTGAACGGCCTTCATCCAAGCAGCCTGAAAGATTGGAGCCAATTGATGGAGGAGCGCCTGTGGCGCAACCTGCATTAGCGAGTTCAGCAAGTCTGCACCTTAGGTTGAGTGCATTCGGCGCGTTGTTCACGGTCCTATCCGTGTCATTCAGCCCTCTTGCTGCATTCGTGCTGGCAATGGCAGCAACGGTGCTCTTGGCTAAGTTGTAGTGCTTAGGTGCGTATTCAGTTCGGCTGGCGCACCGCCTTGGCGGCTGCAACTACTCCTTATGACTAGGTTCGCGCTTGGTCTTCCTTATAAATGAAATCAGAGCAATACTGCTGTGCTCGCCTGAGAGCATGCAGGAAGGAAATTTTTTTATTAAAGGTCTGTGAGGGAAAATTGGATAAAGATAGTGTGAGGTGTTGCCAAGAATGCCGAGAGCGGGTCGGAGAAAGAGATACCTTCTGTACTCATTGTGGAACTAAGTTGATAGGAGAATCTAGAGAAAAGGCCGGGCTTAACCACGAGCCTTTGAAGGTGGGGAGATCTAAGCCACCAAGCAAAAAGTACTTGATGTCCATGGTTGCATTAACCGTTTTATGTTTGACGGTTAACGTAGCAATCTTTGGGTTGCTGGCTGCCGAAGAAGAGGTTGAGCTGGGGAGCTTTACAGAAACCGAGATATGTAGAGCTGGTATCGCAACCATCATGTCGAAAAATGTAGGAATAGTGGCTTTTGATGGCAAATCAGGAAGTAGCTATAAATTCCATTACATCAGAGGTTCTGATAGCAGTCGTTGGGGTTTCAGATGTTACCTCGACGGCAATACGCTAATCTGGGCGACGGAGGATGGTCCTTGGCGAACCAGAGGAGGGGACGCACCTGTGACTTGGCGTGTTTCTGTACCTGATGATCGGTTAACCATAACCGAAGACTATGCGGATGGCTCCGCTACCGTCAGGTCCTATTCGCTAAGCGAAGTAAGATAATGCTCTACTTCAACTTCTGGGTATTGCTTGCTGTCAATGTTAAATAATGGGGAAAGTATGGAACTTGATGAAATGAAGGGAAAAAAGGCTGTGGATGAGAAATTTTGCCCGGATTGTGGTGAAATCATTAAAGCTCGGGCGGAGATCTGTCCAAAATGTGGTATTCGTCAGATGGCGCCTCCGTCGTCCGTGAATATGGCGCCTAACGGTAAAAGTAAGATTGCCGCCGCCCTGTTAGCTTTCTTTTTGGGTGGGTTTGGTGTTCACAAATTCTATTTGGGTCAGATAGGCCAGGGTATCATCTATCTGCTATTTTTCTGGACTTTTATTCCCGCAATCATCGCCTTTATAGAATTCATTATTCTTATCACAATGAGCGACGAAACATTCAATGCGAGATTTGGCAGTGCTTAGGGAGCCGGGCGGTGCCAAAGTGCCGCGCTTTCACAAAATTTTTAGTCGTTATTAATTAGGTTTCGTTTAAATAAATTGGATGCTAAGGGGGGATTATGTCGAAAAGAGCGATGGTTGTTACAGCCTTTTTGGCCGCGTTGTGGTCATGCAGTTCCATCGATAATGAATTAAAGTCATTTATGAAATGCGGTTTGGCAGCCAGCAAGTTAGAAAAGTATGTCGCTCAGAAAGTTATTTCCGATAAATTGAAAAAATATATAGAAAACGAAGAAGTTGACGGTGCCGCAAGAAATGCCATGCGTCTCGGCCAAGAAGTCCGTGATGATTTAGCGTTGTACGAAAAGAGCCTGCAGGGCCAGTTTTACAAACTGGTAAAAGTTTACAACTCATCAGAATGTAGGAGTATCCACAATCAAAATAAAATAAGTATGCCGTTCTCTTATTACGTTAAGTATCTTTTTTTATAAGTTTAGGATACAAAGTTGGTGCGCTCGATATCGCCAAGTGCCTTCTTGACTAGGAGCAGTACGGCCATCATCGACGCCATGGAGCAGATCCTAAAGAAAGCCAACACCGACCCGGGCACCGCGTACCGTTCACGCAGCCCGTGCGCCGGCTGGACGATGTGAAGCCGGCGAAGGAGTTGGATTTGGTTTGGGATGAGTGCGGGTGGATTTTTAAGAGTTGGTAAAGCGTTAAGATTTGAAGGGTAATGTGAGACTCTCCGAGCGTCAGAGGGTAGATCTCAGGTTTTGACGCAAGCTCTGTCGCGCACTTTTAAAAGAATAAAACATGGTGGTTTCAGTGGTGATTGTTCGATAGAGATATAGAAAACTAAAATGTGATAATTTTGAGATTATATTATGAGAATACTGTTGTTGGCTGTTATTTTTTTATCGCAAAGTATTTGGGCAGAGGAAAAATCTTGGTCTATACATGAAAATAAACCACATCCAGATAAGGTTATGGGCTCGTTAATAGATTTTAAGCCTGAGGCTGATTTTTTGATAGCGACCGTTGCAATGGCTACCGAATACTATGGTGATCGACTTCGAATAACCCTAGTGGTAAATGAATGGTTTGGGGCTGAACCTGCGCCAGCATGTAAGGGTACGAAAATAGGGAAACCAGTAGATAAAGGAATGGACTTACATAAATTCAATGATGCCTGGATAAAAATGAAGCAGTTCTGTGTGGCGTTTGAAAGAGAAGGTTCGTCTAAGATTACTGATTACCACCTGATTTTGATTCCGCAAACTTATTCAGATGCTTTAAGATTGGTTAATTTGTTTAAGAGATCAAACGATGTGATTTACGATAACAAGATAAAATTTACGGCTAGGAATTTTATAAACACATACGATGTTTACTCGAAACGGCTGGGTATCTAGTTTTAGAAAGGTGTGGGTTGCGAGTGTCACTAGATGAATACATGACCCATGTCTAAAAGCATCGGCCACCTCAGCGCCTTCATGGGCAACGTCGGCGTTCTCCTGCGCGCCTACTTCTACGCAATGGTCCTCGGCCGCGAAGGCATGATCCGCGTCGGCGAATACTCCACCCTCGCCGCCAACTACCTGCTCAAACGCCTCGAAGCCATCGGCTGCCAGCCCGCCTACCCCGAGCGCCGCGCCAGCCACCAATTCATCCTCACCTTCGCCAAACTGGCCAAGGACCAACACGTCACCGCCCTCGACATCGCCAAGCGCCTGCTCGACTACAACCAGCACGCCCCCACCATCTACTTCCCCCTGCTGGTGCCCGAGTGCTTCCTCATCGAGCCCACCGAAACCGAAACCAAGGAAGCCATGGACGACTTCGTCGACGCCATGGAACAGATCCTCAACGAAGCCAACACCGACCCGGACACCGTCACCCAGGCGCCGTTCACCCAGCCCGTGCGCCGGCTGGAGGATGTGAAGGCAGCGAAGGAGTTGGATTTGGTTTGGAGTGAGTGATAGCGGGGACCCCATGGTTAGTTGGTCGTTACTTACTAAAACGATTTTTGAGCCCATGTTTTGTGCCTATGCGATATACGGATACAAGTGTTGACTTGTGAGACACATCACGTTTTTATTCTGCGGGTGTAGGTGCCGTTACCTAACACGATAGTCAGTTCTGGCAGATTGCGAATATCGTTACTTGGTAGGGGTATGCAGCATCATTTCCTAACTAATAAGAGAGAGCTGTATGAAGGAAACGCTGAAGGTGCACGCGTTTAGAGTTACGTTGCACGAGAAAAGCGGTAACTTTGAAGATCTTCTTAACCAGATAAAAGACGACCCGCTTCAGGCAAGGGTACGAACCCTCGGATATTCCGATATACGAATTGAGGATGTCAGAGAGGAAGGTGGTCTGTGGTTTTTTGATTTTGGAAAGTTTCGGGAGCAGCATGGACCAGGGAAAGCCTCAAAAACAACTCCTGTTAGAGGGTTTCCATTCAGTAAGGGCGAAGTGTTTTGTGAAGAAACTGCATGTTTGTATGTACAAAAAACTGGCCATCTAATTGTCCAGTATAACCATCATGGCGCGCGGATCGGAAAGATACAAGAATATTTAAACGAATATGATCCTAATAACTCTTACACAATGGAGCTTGTCCCGAAGTACGATGACACCGTCGAGCGAAAGTTTCATAGCCGTGCGGCGACGAAGAAAATCGTTTTCGAGATCGATCCGCGCTTTCTTTCTCAAGAAGACCGGGTGGCGGGAACGGCTTTAACGCAAGCCCTGGACCTCGGTAAACGGTCTCGTGGAGAAAAGGTTGAGCTGACAATTTCTGCAGGTAGACCTAGAAATAACCATCTAAGTGATTTCATAGACAAAACGGCTAATGCTTTGAAGACAAAGGCTGGTCAGAAGCCGGATGGTGTCACCAAGCTTAAGGTGGGCGTGTTAGAAAATCTTGATAGTCGAATGGAGGTCTTGGATCTTATTGCCCAACGACTAGTCCATCAATTTGATGACATACCGGTGGGTGCTGACTTGCGGTTTCCTCAGGTGGAGCGTTATAAGGCTTTAAAGCGAGCATATAACGCCTGGAAAAATGTTCTAGGGAAATGAAAACGATATATCTGGAGCGGATTTCTCCGTATATTTTATCTTCGGCGGGGTGCTTCCTATGGTGGAGGTTAGGCTTGGTCTTGCCTGCCGGAGATGCAATTTTGAGCTCGTCTCTTACGCTCGGTGCAATAATCACGGGCTTTCTGGCTACAGCCAAAGCAATCGTGATGACCCTTGACTCGCCGATAATGAAGAAGATTCGTCAAACTGATTACAGTGATGATTTGGTTTCATATCTAGGCCAAGCTATCTGGTTGAGCTTTTCTTTTTGCATACTCTCGATAGTTGGATTTTTTGTGTCAACAGAGGATGCATGGTTTGGTTTGGTTTGGATTTTTATTGGTTTGGCCAGCGCGGGCGCCTTCATTCGCGTAACAAATATCATGCTTAAGATAATTAAGCATCACCCGGAGTGAAAAATATAGGTGCTTCTGTAAAAGTAATTATTTGCTCCGATATCGATAGTTAAAAAAGCGAGTTCATAAAGGCTGCCAATCATTGGGGGGTAAATGGCTGGATCATTTCGCATATATAAGCACATGTGGATAGATAGGAAGCTTTCAGAGTACGAGTTGAAGGGACTCTGTGGCGCGCTTGTTCACGATGCCCCGTTCGACGAACCAGTAAAATCTTCGCAATTCGTTAAGCCAGTACCTGAGAGGCGCTTTAGGATTGGTGTGGCCCCGCAAGTGCCGATTGTGAAGCTTGCAAAGAAAGAGCATGTAGATGCTTTTTTCAAAGATGGGGCACTGCAGCTTGGGTCGTTTAGCTATTACAATCAGTTTGATCATCCGGAAATTGGGGATAATCAAGAAGGTATTGTCACCCTCGTTGCAAAAACGCCCTTTGGGGTGATGGGTGGAAAGTATGGGTCTGGATATAACCAGCATATGCTCTGCGCTTTTCTCGGTGATATTGATCTCGTGACAATGAAACGATTTGGATACGATTCGGCATTTGTTATTAATAACCCGCACGGATTTTCCTTGGCGGTTGCGAAATCCATTGGCGCCAATAACTTCACATTTGGGCAATGTCTTTACCGTCGCCATAAAGCTGTTTTGGGTTTTCCTGGGGATGTAGTAAGCCGCAATGAAATTTCTCACCGTACAGCTGATATTGTGAAGGCGGCAAAGTATTTCATTAAGCCGGATAAATACTCGCACCAAAAAGAGTTTCGTTTTCTATGGGAGCAGCCCTCAGATATCGAAGAGGCTGATATCTTCGATTGTTCGCCGGCTATAAAGTATTGCGTGCCATTGGCGGAATTAAACGGTTAATAGAGTAGAAGCATTCCTGCGCGGCTAGAAGTCATCAGGGTTCTACCCCGTTTCCACGGACGGTTTTAAAACGGCGGATAGCTTCCTGTCTTGAGCGGCCACTCTACGTCGCATTCTTGG
>NZ_JABJWH010000006.1 GCF_015265435.1 Alloalcanivorax profundimaris
GAACCCTGGCGGAGATCCTCAATCCGGACCCGGGGCGAAGTAAAAAGGGCGAACCTCAAATGAGGTTCGCCCTGTGAGGCCGCCAACTGTGGGACAGCAGTGCCCCTGGGGCCGGTTTTTTTGTGATGGTTTTCCAAAAATTACCGCGCGTAATGAAAAAAGTCGTCTTCGCTCTCGTTACTTTTATGAGAATGCGAATCCTTCGCATCTCTGATTTTTCATCAACAATGCATCAAGGAGTAGAGCAATGAAAGAGATGACCTTTAAAGCGGCACTGGCCGTGGCGGCGCTGTCCGCCGCTTCACTGACCCAGGCGGACGTGATTGGCGGGGAGAGCGATAACACCTATGTCGAGGCCGGTACGTCCTCGGTGGATGCCGGGCCGCACACTTCCGGTCTGGCGGGCATCGGTGTGGAAACCAACTCCATGGACATCGATGAGAAGGTGGACTTCCAGTTCCTCTCCGTTTTCGCATCGGCGGATCAGGATGGTGTCCATACGCTGAGTTCCCCTATTGACGTGGACGATCCCGATCACAGTGGCATGGGCGTTTTCAGCTTCGCCCAGGCGGGCAGCGAGGACGTCTGGTTCGGCGAGTGGTCCGAAGCCGGTGGTCCGAATTTCGAGCACCGCGCCGTCTACTACGTGGGTGAGAAGGGCAATGTGGACGCAACCATGCCGACGTCCGGTGAAGTTAACTATGCGGTAACGGGCATCAATCGTCATTCCGCCGGGAACGCCTTGAGCGGCACTCTGACCGCGGACTTTTCAGGCAATACGGTTTCAGGGTCCTTCGATGACGGGAATCTGACGATCGGCATCGATGCCAATATTTCCGGTTCTTCCTTCTCGGGAACGGCTTCCGCGGTTGACAGTGCCGGTTCCGCCAGCGGCGTAAGCGTGGGTGAATTTTACGGCACCAACGCCGCCGCCCTGGCCGGCATGGCCACCTTCAGCGGCAACAGCGACTACGACACCGCCTTTGGCGGTGCTCGTTAAGTTTTCGTTTTTCCGCTGATCAGGCCGGTTTCGGAAAGGACGCCGACCGGCCTTCCCACCGCAAGGACACCACTTCCCCATGCTTCTTTTTCGATACCCATCCGGATACGGAGAGCGTGGCGTTCCTGGTCTCGCTCTTTTGTTCGTTCTTCTCCTTGTTCCAGCCGCACGGGCTGCCGATCAGGATACCGAGCTTCGATTGAACCAGGGCCTGGAGCGCTCCGCCCAGGAGCGCGAGCAGGACCTGTTGGAGGAGGAACGCGCCAAGGACGAACCGTTGCCCGATCTGATCATCAACGGCCAGACCTATCAGGTTCGGAACAACCGGGACGACCTGGGCCGGGGGCTTTATGTGGCGCTGCGCAACCGGAACTGGGCGGCGGCGGCCCGCTTTCTGGAGGCGTATCGCGCTCTCGCTAACCCGGACCCCCTGTTGGTGCATTACGCCCAGGGTAAACTGGCTCGTTTGCGCGGTGAACTGGAAACCGCCGAGGCGGAGTTCCGCGCCTTGCTGACTTTGAAACCGGCCTTTTTGCCGGGGCGCCTGGAGCTGGCGCGGGTGCTGTTCGAGAATCACGAGAACCGGGAAGCGCGACGACGGTTCCGCGATATTCGGGACGGCCTGCCTGAGGGGGATCCTCGCGCGGACGGTGTGCGAGCCACGGTCACGGCGTTTCTGGAAGCCATTGATGAACGTGGTAGCTGGCAGGGCCGGCTGGCGGCGGGCCCCAGCTACAGCGACAACGTCAATCTCAGTTCCGAGAGCGCGGTCTGCCTGCTGATGTTCAGTAATGGCGCCTGTTTTATCAGCCGCTCCGTGCCGGAAGCGATCAAAACCGAGGGGCTGGATTTCGAAGCGGCGCTGGAAAAGACCTTCTTTCTACCGGGCCACCATGGCCTGTTCCTGCGCACGCTGGCCTATGGTGATCGCTATCGGGATCACAGCATCTATAACCAGGGTACCTACAGCGCCAGCGCCGGCTATCGATTCCGGGACATGAATGATTTGTACAGCCTGGCGCCGCTGTTCGAGCATGCCCGTTATGGCAACGACGGCCTCTATGACGCCTGGGGTGCCCGGGCGGAATGGATGCATTATTTTTCGCCACGTACCGCCTTCAAGCTCGAGGGCAACCACAAGCGCATGCGTTATCTTCGTGATCAATACAGTCGTTTCGATGGCGACCTGAGCTCCGTGTACACCACGGTCTGGCACCGCCTCGGCGCGGACTGGACGCTATTTGGCGGCCTGGATGGCTCGGACCGTGACACCGAGGAAGACATCAGCTCCTATCAGCAGTACGGGGTGAGGTTGGGGCTTTCCAAACCTTTGTTGGGCGGCGTGGAGATGACGCTGTTCGCTTCCCTGCGTGAAAAGCGTTACGACGCTTACAGTGCCTTGCTGGAGGCGAGGCGCGAGGATCGTGAGCAGCATTATATGGCGATCCTCCGAATCCCGCGTCTGTCGGTGGCCGGCCTGGTGCCGAGCCTGAATCTGGAGCACACCCGGGTGCGTAGCAACGTGGACTGGCTGTACAGCTACGAGGAAAACGCCGCTAGTCTGAAATTCGAGTGGCGTTTCTAGCGGGTACTCCAGCGCTTACATGCGGCCGGTCTGTTCGTAGCGTTCGTGCCAGCTCAGTGCTTCGCTCAGCAGGTGGGGGGTGTGCAGGCCACGGCCGCTGGCGCTGGCGCGTTCGAAGTAGTCGAGCAGGCGCGGGCGGAAGTCCGGGTGGGCGCAGTGCTCGATGATGCGGCGCGCCCGTTCCCGGGGCGGCAGGCCGCGCAGGTCGGCCAGGCCCTGTTCGGTGACCACGATCTGCACGTCGTGTTCGGTGTGGTCCACGTGGGAGACCATCGGCACGATGGTGGAGATGGCGCCGTCCTTGGCGGTGGACGGCGTCATGAACACGGACAGGTAGCCGTTGCGGGCGAAGTCCCCGGAGCCGCCGATGCCGTTCATGATGCGCGTGCCCATCACATGGGTGGAGTTGACGTTGCCGTAGAGGTCCGCTTCGATCATGCCGTTCATGGCGATCACGCCGAGGCGGCGAATCACTTCCGGATGATTACTGATTTCCTGGGGGCGCAGCACGATGCGCTCGCGGTAGAAGTCGATGTGCTCGGCGAGGTCGCGGTTGGCGTCCGGGCTCAGGGAGAAGGCGGTGGCGGAGGCCGATGTCAACTTGCCGGATTTGAGCAGCGACAGCATGCCGTCCTGGAGCACCTCGGTGTAGGCGGTGAGGTTCTCGAAGGGGCCGTCGGCCAGGCCGGCGAGCACCGCGTTGGCGATGTTGCCGACGCCGGATTGCAGTGGCAGAAGGTTCGCCGGCAGGCGGCCGGCGTCCACTTCGCGGCTGAAGAATTCCAGCAGGTGGCCGGCGATGCGGCGCGATGCTTCATCGGGTTCGCTGAAGCGGGAGTTGCGGTCCGGGGCGTTGGTTTCCACCACGGCGATGATCTTTTCCGGCGGGCAATGCAGGTAGCGTTCGCCGATGCGTTGCTGCGGGCCGGTGAGTGGAATCGGCTGGCGGTGCGGGGGCAGGGCGGTGCCATAGTAGACGTCGTGCATGCCGTCCAGGCCGGCGCTCTGGCCGTGGTTCACTTCCAGGATCACCCGGTCGGCCAGGTCGATCCAGGTCTTGTTGTTGCCGATGGACGAGGAGGGAATCAACGCCCCCTGTTCGGTGATGCCGGCCACCTCGATCACCGCCACGTCCAGCTTGCCGAAGAAGCCGGCCCAGGCGTAGGGGGCCACGTGGGACAGATGAATGTCGATGTATTCCATCCGCCCTTCGTTGATCTTTTGCCGGCATACCGGGTCGCTCTGGTAGGGCAGTCGCAGCTCAATGCCGTCCACCTCGGCCAGGGCGCCGTCCAGTTCCGGCGCGGTGGAGGCACCGGTCCAGATGCTGATGCGGTCGGCCTCGCCATGGTCGTGGTGCGCGCGCATCCGCGCCGCCAGGGCCTGGGGAACCGCCTTGGGATAGCCGGCGCCGGTAAAGCCGCTCATGCCCACGTTGGCCCCGGCGGGAATCAACGCCGCCGCCGCGTCGGCGTCCATGATGCGTTGGCGCAGTCGGGGGCAAAGAATACGTTGGGCGCTCATGGCGACGACTCCGGGCGGGAATAAGATACAAAAATCCGGGGGGGAGTCTACCACACGGGAAACGGATCCGGGGCCGGCTCAGGGGGAGGGCGGTTCCGTCTGTCGATCACGCCAGCGCTGATATTCCTCCCGGGTCACGCCCAGGCCGGCCAGACGCTGTGGAGACAGTTCGCGCACATCCTCTTCCAGATCCCGCAGATAGGCGGCCCTGTCGGCGGCGGGGATGGCCTCGGCCGCTTCCCGCAGTCGCGACATCAAGGCTTGCCCGGCCAGGCGTTCCTGAATCACGCCGCGCAGCACGTCGCGCCGTTGCGCGCGGTAGCGCACCCGCACCGCGTCCACGCCCAGGGCTTCGGCGGTGGCGTCGTATTCCTGGCAGCCACGCAGGTAGGAGACCCGGTATAGCTCCAGGAGCGGGCGTGGATCGTTGAGTTCGTACACCGCCAGCATGGCCGAGGCGTAGTCGTCCTTCTCGATGGCGTTGAACGACAGCGGTACCCGGTTGCGGGTCACCAGGGGAATGTTGGCGGCCAGCCGCGCGGTGCGTTTGTTGACGTCGGTGAACGCCTGCAGGTAGGCCACGTGCACCAGCAGGAACAGGCTTTGCTCGTAGGGCTCCTGAATGGCCATGGCCTTGTCGGCGATTTGCCGCAGCCGCCGTTCCAGTTCCGCCGGCCGGTCCAGGGGAATATAGCTGGAGGCGCCCACGCGCACGCCATGATCGCGCACCTTGCCGGAGCCGGCGGGTGGCACCAGGCCGTCGGAAAGCAGGTAGTGCAGGGTGCAGATTTCCTCGTAGCTGGGTTCCAGGTGGCTGGCCCGTTCCACCAGGTAGCGGATTGCTTCCTTGTGGTTGAGGATCATCACCGCTTCCTCGTCGAGCTTGCCGGTGGCGCCGGTGCCTTCCAGCAGCAGGCGTTGGGTTTCGATCAGGGAATAGGTGTTCCCCTCCAGCCGCGAGGAGTGGTAGGAGAGGTCGATCAGCAAGCGGTTGTAGATGCGCCGCGCATAGGTGCCGGCGGGCTCGGGGGCGTCGGTGCGGCGGCCCTTGGCGGTGAGCAGGTCGATGTCGGCCTGGCTGAAGTAATGGTCGCGGTTGGGGCGGTAGTCGTCCAGCCACTGGCCGTTGTAACTTACCGGCGCCCGGTTCAGCAGGGGTTGGCGAACCCGGTTCAGGGCATGCCGGGCCGGCTCGCTGAAATGAAACAGGGCGGGCTCCACCGGCTCGCGCACTGCCAGGGGCGTGCCGGCCTCGGCCAGCCGGTATCGGGTGCCGCGTTTACGGCCGCTTTTCCGGACCCGGCCCTGCTCGACCAGCTGGGCCAGCCAGCGGCGTACGGAACGCTCGGCGAACTTCTCGGGTAGGCGCTCGAGGATTTCCGGCAGGCTGGCGGGCCCTCCCAGATCCTGGAGGGCGCTCAGAATACGTTCCTTGTTGTCGTTCCTGGACATGGTGACTGGCCGTATAAAGGGATATACGGCCAATTTAGTCGGTATACGGCCATTTATCAACGAAATACGGCCAAATATGACCGTATTCGCCACATCTGGCTAGAATACGGCCAAACTCGCGACCGCGGTATCCGGGGCTCCCGTGCGTGGAGGAAGTCGTTGACGCGGGCCCGGGGTGTCAGTAATCCCGTTGCCGGTTGCGGAAGTCGGGGGCCCGTTTCTTGAAGTTGGCGGCCATGGCCTCGGCCTGGTTCTTGCCACGCAGCAGCTTGAACTGCAGCCGGGACTCTTCGTGGAAAGCCTGGTCCTCGGACTGGTTCCAGGTGCGCTGGAACAGGGCCTTGGTGGCGCTCACCGCGTCCGGGGAGCGCTCCAGCAGGGCGCGGGCCAGGGCAAGGCTTTCGGCGCGCGGGTCCTCGGCGACCCGGGTCACCAGGTTGAGCTGTTTACCTTCGGTGGCGTCGAAACGGCGGCCGGTCATGGCCAGTTCCTTGGCCACGTCCAGGGGCACCAGCTCACGCAGGGTGACGGTGCCGGTCATGTCCGGGATCAGGCCCCATTTGATTTCCATCACCGACAGTTCGCAGTCCGGCGTGGCGACGCGGAAGTCCGCCGCCAGCGCCAGTTGCAGGCCACCGCCATAGCAGTAGCCGTGCAGCTCGGCGATCACCGGCACCGGCAGTTCCCGCCAGGCCCAGCAGGCTTTCTGGAACAGGTTGGTTTTCCTGACCCCGAATTTGGTGAACGCCAGCAGCATTTTCATCGGCGTTTTGGTGACGGTGCCGAAGTCCAGGCCGGCGCAGAACGCCTTGCCCGCGCCGCGCAGGATCACCACCCGCACGTCCCGGTTCTTGCGGATGGCGCGGGCGGTGCTCACCAGCGCCTCCAGGGTTTCCAGGTCCAGGCCGTTGTACTTGTCCGGCCGGTTCAGGGTGACGGTGGCGATGCGGTCCTCGACCGTGAGCGTGACGCGGGCCGTGTTCATGGGGCGAGCTTCTGTTGTAGCAGCTGGTTGACCTGCTGCGGGTTGGCCTTGCCCTGGGTGGCTTTCATCACCTGGCCGACGAAGTAGCCGATTTTCTTTTTGCGCTTGGCGTCGTCGGCGTTGCGGTAGTCCTCCACCTGGGCGGGGCTGTCGGCGATCACCTGGTCGACGATCTTCTCCAGCTCGCCGGTGTCGCTCATCTGCTTGAGGCCCTTGGCCTCGATGATGGCGTCCGGGTCGCCTTCGCCGTTCCAGCAGGCTTCGAACACCTGCTTGGCGATCTTGGAGCTGATGGTGCCGTCCTTGAGGCGCAGGATCAGCTGGCCGAGTTGTTCGGCGCTCACCGGGCTGTCGGCGATATCCTTGTCCTCGCTGTTGAGCTTGGCGGCCAGTTCGCCCATCACCCAGTTGGCGGCCAGCTTGGCGTCGCCGCCGTGCTCCGCCGCCGCCTCGAAGTAACGCGCCGTGGCGATGGAGCCGGACAGCAGGCCGGCGTCGTAGCCGGACAGCTGGTACTGCTCCACGTAGCGGGCCTCGCGGGCGTCCGGCAGTTCCGGCAGCTCGGCGCGCAGGGTGCCGATCTCTTCCTCGCTGACCAGCACCGGCAGCAGGTCCGGGCAGGGGAAGTAGCGGTAGTCGTTGGCGTCTTCCTTGGTGCGCATGGAGCGCGCCGTGTTGGTGTCGCCGTTGTAGAGCCGGGTTTCCTGAACGATCTTGCCGCCGTCCTCGAGCACGTCGATCTGGCGCTCCACTTCCAGCTTGATGGCTTTCTCCATGAAGCGGAAGGAGTTCAGGTTCTTGGTCTCGGTGCGGGTGCCCAGCGGCTCGCCGGGGCGGCGCACGGAGATGTTCACGTCGAAGCGCATGTTGCCCTGGGACATGTCGCCGTCGCAGATGCCCAGGGAGGTGACGATGGCGTGCAGCTTGCGGGCGTAGGCCACCGCTTCCTCGGCGTTGCCCATGTCCGGCTCGGAAACGATCTCGATGAGCGGCGTGCCGGCCCGGTTCAGGTCGATGCCGGTCTGGCCGTGACCCATTCCGTCAGAGAAAGCTTCATGCAGCGACTTGCCGGCGTCTTCTTCCAGGTGGGCGTGGTGGATGCGCACGGTTTTTTCGGTGCCGTCCTCAAGGCGGATCACCACTTCGCCGGCGCCGACGATGGGCTCCGCCAGTTGCGTGGTCTGGTAGCCCTTGGGCAGATCCGGATAGAAATAATTTTTCCGTTCGAACACCGAGCGGCGGCCGATGTCCGCGTTGATCGCCAGGCCGAAGCGTACCGCGTTGCGGATCGCTTCCTTGTTGACCACCGGCAGGGTGCCGGGCATGCCCAGGTCAATCAGGCTGGCGTGGCTGTTGGGCTCATCGCCGGTGGCGGTGCTGGCGCCGGAAAAAATCTTCGAGCGGGTGGCCAGCTGTACGTGCACTTCCAGCCCGATCACCACTTCCCAACCATTGTGCAAAGAGGAACTCATTGAAACGCTCCCGGGATCCGTTGGTGCCAGTCGGTGGCCATCTGGTAGCGGTGCGCCACGTTCAGGATGCGGCCTTCCTGGAAGTAGTTGCCGATCACCTGGGTACCGGCGGGCAGGCCGTCGACGAAACCGCTGGGCATGGACAGGGCCGGCAGGCCGGCCAGGTTCACGGCGATGGTGAACACGTCCGCCATGTACATCTTGACCGGGTCATCGGCCTTGGCGCCCAGTTTGAAGGCGGTTTCCGGGCTGGTGGGGCCCATCAGCACGTCCACTTCCTTGAAGGCGCGGGCGAAATCGTCGCGGATCAGCCGGCGCACCCGCTGGGCGCGTTTGTAGTAGGCGTCGTAGTAGCCGGCGGACAGCGCGTAGGTGCCCACCAGGATGCGGCGCTTCACTTCCGCGCCGAAGCCTTCGGAGCGGGAGCGCTTGTACAGGTCCTCCAGATCCTTCGGGTCCTCGCAGCGATAGCCGAAGCGCACGCCGTCGAAGCGCGAAAGGTTGGAGCTGGCTTCCGCCGGAGCGATCACGTAATAGGCCGGTACCGACAGCTTGATGCTGGGCAGCGACACCTTGACCAGTTTGGCGCCCTGTTTTTCCAGTTCGCGCATGGCCTCGCGGGCGTTGTCGGCGATGGCGCCGTCCAGGTCGTCCGGGAAGAATTCCTCGGGCACGCCGATGCGCAGGCCGTCCAGGCCCTGGTCCAGGGCGCCCAGATAATCGCCCACCGGCTCGTCGAGGCAGGTGGAGTCCTTGTCGTCATGGCCGGCCATGGCCTGCAGCATCAGCGCGCAGTCCGCGGCGCTCAGGCCCAGGGGGCCGGCCTGATCCAAGCTGGAGGCGAAGGCGATCATGCCCCAGCGGGACACCCGCCCGTAGGTGGGCTTGAGGCCGGTGACGCCGTTCAGGGCCGCCGGCTGGCGGATCGAGCCGCCGGTGTCGGTGCCGGTGGCGCCGGGGGCCAGGCGCGCCGCCAGGCAGGCGGCGGCGCCGCCGGAGGAGCCGCCGGGCACCCGCTCGGTGTCCCAGGGGTTGCGCACCGGGCCGTAGAAGCTGGTTTCGTTGGAGGAGCCCATGGCGAACTCGTCCATGTTGGTCTTGCCCAGCATCACCGCGCCCTGGGCCGCCATGCGCTCGACGGCGGTGGCGGTGTAGGGGGCCACGAAATTGTCCAGCATCCGCGAGCCGCAGCTGGTGCGCACGCCCTCGGTGCAGAAGATGTCCTTGTGGGCGATGGGCAGGCCGGTCAGCAGGCGGTGGTCGCCGGCGGCGATGGCCTGGTCGGCGGCATCCGCCTGGGCCAGGGCCTGTTCCCCGGTGACGGTGACGAAGCTGTTCAGCTCGCCATCGCGGGCCTGGACGCGGTCCAGGAAGTGCTCGGTCAGCTCGCGGGCGGAAAAGTCCTTCGCCTGCAGGCCGGCCTTCAATTCGGTCAGTGTCTTGTCATGCATGGGATTACTCAATCACCCGGGGTACCAGGAAACAGCCTTCC
This sequence comes from Alloalcanivorax profundimaris, assembly GCF_015265435.1. GTDB lineage: Bacteria > Pseudomonadota > Gammaproteobacteria > Pseudomonadales > Alcanivoracaceae > Alloalcanivorax > Alloalcanivorax profundimaris. The sequence goes on from NZ_JABJWH010000006.1 coordinate 9,511, forward strand.
TCGCTGGCGGGGGCGATGGGCAGGACCTTGTCGCGCACGTCGGGCTCGGTGACCCGGTCGTCGCGCAGGGGCTGGCTCACCTCCAGCGGGTGGGCCAGGGGCTCGACATCGCTCACGTCCGCCTGCTGGAGCTGGTCGACCATGCCGAGGATCTCGTTGAGGCGCTCGGACAGCGCCCCGGTCTCGTCGTCGTCCACCCGCAAACGGGCCAGATGGGCAACGCGCGCCACCACCTGGGAGTCAATGGCCATGGGGTTCTCCGCAAATCTCGGGGGAAAGGCGGAAAAATACCACATCAAGGGGTATCTTGTGGATACGAAGTCGCGACTCCGCCCGCGAAGGGGGCCGGCTCTCCTTGCCGATTCCCCGCGCCGTTGCTAGAGTTGCGCCATCTTGTTGCCGGCGCGTGACGATCCCCGCCGGCAGCCCCGCTACTTCTTTTCGAACTCTCAGGAAACAGGCCAGGATGTCCGTGATCAAGCGCATTCGGGGGATGTTCTCCACCGATCTTTCCATCGACCTTGGCACCGCCAACACCCTTATCTACGTGCGTGGCCGCGGCATCGTCCTCGATGAGCCCTCCGTGGTGGCGATTCGCCATCATGGCGCCCAGAAGAGCGTGGCGGCGGTGGGCGCCGACGCCAAGCGGATGCTGGGGCGCACCCCGGGCAACATCACCGCCATCCGGCCCATGAAGGACGGCGTGATCGCCGACTTCGACGTCACCGAGAAGATGCTGCAGTACTTCATCAAAAAAGTGCATGACACCGGCTTCTTCCCGCCGGCGCCCCGGGTGCTGGTGTGCGTGCCGTGCAAATCCACCCAGGTGGAACGCCGCGCCATCCAGGATTCCGCCTTCGGCGCCGGTGCCCGGGACGTCTACCTCATAGAGGAACCGGTGGCGGCGGCCATCGGCGCCGGCCTGCCGGTGGAAGAGGCACGCGGCTCCATGGTGGTGGACATCGGTGGTGGCACCACCGAGATTGCCCTGATCTCCCTGAACGGCGTGGTCTATTCCGAATCCGTGCGCACCGGCGGTGACCGCTTCGACGAGGCCATCGTCGCTTTCGTGCGCAAGGAATACGGCTCCCTGATCGGCGAATCCACCGCCGAGCGCATCAAGCACGAAATCGGCACCGCCTACCCGGGCGGCGAGATCCTGGAGATCGACGTGCGCGGCCGCAACCTGGCCGAGGGCGTGCCGCGCCAGTTCACCCTCAACTCCGAGGAAATCCTGGAGGCGCTCAAGGATCCGCTGTCGGTGATCGTCAACGCGGTCAAGAACGCCCTGGAGGCCTCGCCGCCGGAGCTGGCCAGCGACATCGCCGAGCGTGGCCTGGTGCTCACCGGTGGCGGCGCGCTGCTGCGCGACATCGACCGGCTGCTCTCCGAGGAAACCGGCCTGCCGGTGATCATCGCCGACGACCCGCTGACCTGCGTGGCCCGTGGCGGTGGCAAGGCCTTGGAACTGATGGATACGCAAGGCCTGGACATGCTGGCCATGGGCTAACGGCCCATGGCCTCCGCGAACCCCACCTACCGCCTGCTCATCGCCCTGGTCCTGGCGGTCGTGCTGATCGCCCTGGATCAGCGTAGCCGCTGGGTCGAGCCGGTGCGCTACGGCTTCGGCTATCTGACCGCGCCGGTGCATTACCTGGCCCACCTGCCGGTGGACGCCGTGAACGGTTTCATGCGCCTCACCGAGACCCGCACCAAGCTGATGGAATCCCGCGAGCGCCTGGAGCGCCAGGTGCTGATCCTGGAGCAGAAGGTGCAGCGCCTGGCGGTACTGCAGGCGGAAAACACCCGCCTGCGCGAACTGCTTAACTCCTCCGCCAACCTGGACGCCTCGGTGCTGGTGGCGGAAATCATCGGCGTGGACCCGGACCCCAACCGCCAGGAACTGGTGATCAACAAGGGCGTGCGCGACGATGTGGCCCAGGGCCAGGCGGTGCTCGATTCCGAGGGGCTGATCGGCCAGGTGGTGGAAACCGGGCCGCTGTCCGCCCGGGTGCTGCTGATCACCGACGCCAGCCACGCCATGAGCGTGCAGGTGAACCGCAACGGCGTGCGCGCCATCCTCGCCGGCACCGGCCAGGGCAGCCGCCTGCGCCTGCTGTACGTGCCGGACACCGCCGACATCCGCGAGGGCGATCTGCTGGTCAGCACCGGCCTGGGCCAGCTCTACCCGCGCGGCTATCCGGTGGCCCGGGTGGTGAGCGTGCGCCACCACTCCGGCGCCGCCTTCTCCGAGATCGAGGCCCGGCCCACCGCCCACCTGGACCGCGTCAGCCATGTGTTGCTGGTGCAGTCCATGGAACCGGTGAGCGGCCCGGACATGGAACGCGAGCCCGGCGATGCCGCCGCCGGGGGCGAGGAGGCCGCCGATGCAGCTCAATAGCGAACGCCCGGCGGGCACCGGCGTCATTCTGGTGACCCTGGTGCTGGCGGCGCTGCTGGAAGTGGTGCCGCTCAGCGACAATCTGGACTGGGTGCGCCCGGAATGGCTGCTGCTGGTGTTGCTCTACTGGGTGCTGTCCCTGCCGCATCGCATCGGCGTGCTGTGGGGCTTCATGGTGGGGCTCTATCAGGACGTGCTGGTGGGGACCACCCTGGGCCAGTGGGGCCTGGCTTACGCCCTGGGCGCCTATTTCATGCTCGCCGCCTACAAGCGCATGCGGGTGTTCCCGCCGCTGCAGCAAAGCGCGGTGGTGTTCCTGCTGGTGGGCTCCGCCCAGCTGCTTGCCTATCTGGTCCAGGAATCCGTGGGGCGCACCTTCTACCCGCCCTACACCATTCTCTATTCCGCCGCCGCCAGCGCCGTGATCTGGCGGCCCCTGTGCGCGCTGCTGCGCTGGGTGCAACTGCGCTTCCTGGTGCGCTGATGGCCGCCGACGAGCCCCGTGTACCGCATTTGTACCTGGCGTCCGGGTCGCCCCGCCGGGCGGAGCTGCTGGCGCAGATCGGCGTGCCCTTCAGCGTGCTGCGCGCGCCGGGCATCGACGAAACCCCCGCCGCCGATGAGGCGCCCCGCGCCTATGTGGAACGCATGGCCCGGGAAAAAGCCGAAGCCGGCCAGGCCGGCGCCCCGGAACGGGCGCCGGTGCTGGGCGCCGACACCGCCGTGGTGCTGGATGACCGCATTCTCGGCAAGCCCGCCGACGACCGCCAGGCCCTGGCCATGCTGGAAGCGCTCAACGGCCGGGAACACCGGGTGATCTCGGCGGTCTGCCTGAGGGTCGGCGACGCGCACCGGCTGGCCACCTCGGAAACCCGGGTGCAATGGCGGCGGTTGTCCGCCGAGCGGCTGCGCGCCTATCTGGCCACCGGCGAGGGCCGTGACAAGGCCGGCGCCTACGGCATTCAGGGCCTGGGCGCGGCACTGGTGGCCTCCATGACGGGCAGTTACAGTGGAGTGGTGGGTCTGCCCCTGGCGGAGACCGTTTCGCTCCTGGAATGGGCCGGAGTTCCCTATTGGCAGTGACGAATCGCGGCGTGCGGTGGCGTAACAGGCTGCGCCGCCAGCTATGGTGGCTGGTGGCCGCGCCGGTATTGCTGATCGCCGCCTACGCGGTGGTGGCGCGGCAGATGATGATGCTGGTGCCGGATTACCGCCAGGATCTGGAAGCCCTGATCGAGCAGCGGCTCGGGTTCCCCATCGTCATCGATCAGCTCAGCGGCGAAATGGACGGCCTCACGCCGCGCTTCGAGGTACGCGGCCTGACCCTGCCGGACGCCGAGGGCGAACCCTCCCTGCGCCTGGATCAGGTGTCGGTGAACGTCAATATCCTGGCCACCCTCTGGCACCGCCAGCCCCACCTGCGCGAGCTGCGCGTGCGCGGCGTGGACCTGCATCTGGTGCGCGACCCGGACGGTGGCATTCGCCTGCGCGGCCTGGAGGCCCTGCGCCGCCAGGGCGACGGCGATCTGGCCGGCACCCTGCGCGCCCTGTACCGCCAGGACCACATCCTGGTGGAAGACGCCCGTTTCTCCCTGGACTGGCCCGGCCTGCCGCCGCTGGCCGCCTCCTCGTTGACCCTGGCGCTCACCAACGACGACGGCGAGCACGCCCTGTCGGCGCGGGTGGAAGCCCGGGACCGCCCGTTTTCCGTGGACGCCCGCCTGCGGGTGGACGGCGACCCCCTGTCCCTTGACGAACTGAACGCCCGCGGCTATCTGGACGTGCATGGCGAACGCTTGCAGGAATGGCTGCCCGAGGCCCGCGACTGGCCCCTGGACCTGGCCTCGCTCAACGGCCAGGTGCGCGCCTGGGGGCGCATCGAGAATGGCCGGCCCAGTGCCGGCCAGGTACGCCTGTCCGCGCCGGCGGCCACGCTCACCGATGGAGAAGGGGAGTGGCCGCTCACCGATCTGGAGCTGGCGGCCCGGTGGCGGCGCAACGGCGACGACGACAATCAGTTGTCGGTGACCTCGCTGACCGGCCAGACCCCCGCCGGCGCCGTCTCCCCCGGCCCGATGGCGCTGCGCTGGCAGCGCCGGGATGACCAGTACCACTGGCGTTTCAAGGGTGAGGACCTGGCCATTCACGCGCTTACCCGGCAACTGGCGGAGTGGCCGTTCGCCCTGCCGGAGGGGCTGGACACGGTGCGCGACCGGCTGCGCGAACACGAGCCCCGGGGCGTGCTGGAGGCGGTCTACCTGGACGGCGTGGAAGGCCGGCTCGCGCACCTGCAGGCCCGCTTCGCCGGACTCGCCAGCGACGCCCTGGACCGCGTGCCCGGGGTCAGCGGCCTGACCGGCTGGCTGGCCGGCACCCCGGACGGCGGTGTGGCCCGGCTCAACGGCGAGCCCCTGCAACTGACCGTGCCGCGCCTTTACGGCCACCCGCTCAGCGCCGCCTTCAACGGCCCGCTGCGCTGGCACAGCGAGGACGACCACTGGTGGGTGGAGAGCGGCGTGCTGCGCGCCGCCAACGCGGACGCCCGTGGCCTGGCCATGCTGCGCGTGGACGGCGGCGCGGCGCGGCCTGTGCCGGAACTGCGTCTGCTGGCGGACGTATTCGATGGCAACGGTGCCCGCGCCGCCCATTACATTCCCATGGAAAAGCTCAAGGACCCGCTTGGCGACTGGCTGGCCCAGGCGTTCCAGGGCGGCCACCTGGACCACGGCCGTTTTCTGTACCAGGGCCCGGTGAAGATCGACCGGGAGCGGCAGCGGGATCGCACCTTCCAGATGCGCTTCCAGGCCCGCGACCTGGTGCTTTCGTTTCTCCCGGACTGGCCGGCGGCCACCGGCGTGCGCGCCGATGTGCTGATCGACGGCCGCCGGCTCTCCGGCACCGCCCGCGAGGGCCGTCTGCTCAACACCGACCTGAGCGGGGTGAGCGTGGACCTGCCAGAGGTGGACGATCCCGGCCAGCGGCACATCCTGATTCAAGGCCGCGTGGACGGCCCGGCCACGGACCTGGATCGGGTGTTCCACGATACCCCGCTGGCCGGGCAACTGCCCGACGGGCTGCTGGACTGGCGCTTCCGGGACGGCACCGTGGGTGGCCACCTGCTGCTCGACCTGCCCCTGGGCGGCAAGGGCCGCGAACCCATGGTGATCGTGGACGGCCGTGGCGAGCGGATCAGCCTGCGCAACGAGCCCCTGAATCTGAGTCTCACCGACGTCAGCGCGCCGGTGTATTTCCACCTCAAGCAGGGCATGAACATGCGCACCCTGGAAGGCCGCGCCCTGGGTGCCCGCTTCCAGGGCAGCTGGCTGACCCGGGGCCCGGACAGCCAGATGCAGCTTACCGGCAAGGTGGCGGTGAAACGGCTGCGGGACTGGCTGGACGCGGACTGGCTGGCGCCGGCTTCCGGCACCCTGCCGCTGGAGCTGGATCTGGCCATGCCCTGGCGCGGCAACGCCTTCCGGCTGGAGGGCCGGTCCACCCTGGAAGGGGTGAAGGTGGACGCTCCGGCGCCGCTGGGCAAGGCGGCCAATCAGGCGCGCACCAGCCGGCTTGTGTGGCGCCAGCAGCGCGGCGGCAATCAGATTTCCGCGTCCTACGGCGGAGTGGGCGAGGCCCGCTTCTGGCTGGGCGACGGGCTGGCGGGGGCGGTGCGCCTGGGCGGCGGTGAGCTGCCGACGATGCCGCCCCGGGGCCTGACCATCGAAGGCCGGGTGGCGAGCGCCAACGCCGGCCAGTGGCTGGATTTCATCGGTGGTCTGACGCCGGCGGACGGCGCCGCCCAGGGCGGTGACGGCGGCGGGGGGGATGCCCGGGGGCTGATTAACCGGGTGTCCCTGTCCATCGACCGGCTCGACCTGTTCGGCACCGAGCTGGCCTCGGCCCGCTTCAGCGCCGCCCCACGCGGGCGGGGCTGGGAGCTGGGCCTGGCCAGCCCGGCGGTGGCCGGCACCGTGCGTCTGCCGGAAGGCTACCAGGCCCGGGGCGACACGCCCCTGGCGCTCACCGTGAACCGCCTGCGTCTGCCCGCCAGCCCTCTGGGCGGTGGTGACGGCGACCAGGAGGGGCAGGAGCAAAGCAAACCGCCGCTGTCACCCACCCGGGTGCCGAACATGGACGTGGAACTGCACGACCTGCGCCTGGGCGGGCAGGGTCTGGGCGACTGGTCCGGGCGCCTGCGGCCGGTGGACGGCGGCGTGCGGGTGGACGCCCTGCGCGGTGAGTGGAACCACATCAAGGTGGACGGCCAGCTTACCTGGACCGAGGACGGGCAGGGCGGCCAGCGCAGCCGTTACCAGGGAACGCTGGCCTCCGATGACCTGAAGGCCGCCTTCGGCGCTCTGGACCTGCCGCCGCTGGTGGAAACCGAGGATGCCCGGGCCACCCTGGACCTGGCCTGGAACGACTGGCCCCTGAAGCCGGATTACCTGGCCCTGAACGGCTCCGCCACCCTGGACATCGGCGAATGCCGGCTGCCCGACCCGGAGGGGCGTACCTCCCTGCTGCGCCTGCTTGGCGTGGTCAACCTGGCCAACATCCAGCGCCGCCTGCGCCTGGATTTCTCCGACGTCTACCAGCAAGGCCTGGCCTGCGACGGCATCGACGGCGAATTCCGCTTCGACGGTCCGGTGCTCACCGCCCGGGAGCTGGCCATTGAATCCCCCTCGGCGGCGTTCGAGGTGAACGGCGAGGCGCAGTTGGCCCGGCGCACCCTGGACCTGGAAGTGGGCATGACCCTGCCCCTGTCCAGTAACCTGTACGCCGGTTGCCTGGCCGGCCCGGCGGTGTGCGCCGGCATCTTTGTGGTGGAGCGCCTCTGGGGTGATAAGCTGGACAAAACCACCACTATGAAATACCAGGTCTCCGGGCCCTGGGGCGAGCCCAAGGTCAAGGAGACGGAGGGCTTCCTTGAGTAACATCACCACCGTGGCCGCGGTGCAGATGACCAGCGGCACCGACACCGACGCCAACCTGGCGGCCGCCGCCGACGGCCTGGAACGGGCCGCCGAGGGCGGCGCCAGCCTGGCGGTCCTGCCGGAGAATTTCGCCGGCTACGGCGTCGACTACCGGGTGCTGGCGGAGCGCCACGAGGCGCTTTGCCAGTGGCTCGGCGAGCGCGCCCGCGCCTTGGGCCTGTGGGTTCTGGGCGGCAGCCTGCCGGCCCTGACCCGCCCGGACGGCGCCGCCGTGCCGGCGCCCCGGGTACGCACCCGGGCGGTCCTGGCGGGCCCGGACGGCACCGTGGCGGCCCGCTACGACAAGCTGCACCTGTTCGACGCCGACGTGGCCGATGCCCAGGGCCGCTACCGGGAATCCGACGTGTTCGAGGCCGGCGACCAGGTGGTGGTGGCGGACGCCGGCGGCCTGAAGGTGGGCCTGGCGATCTGCTACGACCTGCGCTTTCCGTTGCACGCCCGCGCCCTGGCGGACGCCGGCGCCGACCTGATCGTCTACCCGAGCGCCTTCACCGCCACCACCGGCGCCGCCCACTGGCAGGTGCTACTGCGCGCCACCGCGATCCAGAACGGCTGCTACGTGCTGGGCGCCAACCAGTGCGGCCGGCACAGCGAGCAGCGCGCCAGCCACGGCCATTCCATGCTGGTGGACCCCTGGGGCCGGGTGGTGGCCGAGGGCGGGGAAAACCCCGGCGTCGTGCTCGGTCCGGTGGACCCGGCGGTGCTCAAAACAGTACGCTCCGGCCTTCCGGTGCACACCCATCAACGATTCCAAGTGAGCGGTCCCGATGACTTTTGACAGAGAACGGCTCTCTGACAGCGAACGCCTTTCCGTGGCGTCCGACATTCTGCTGGCGCCGGCGGATCTGGGCACCGACCAGTTGCAGACCCTGCTGGGTGGCAAGCTGGCGGGCAGCGCCGATTACGCCGATGTCTACTTCCAGCACAGCCGCCATGAGGCCTGGGTGCTGGAGGACGGCCTGGTACGCGACGCCAGCTTCAACCTGGAGCGCGGCGCCGGGGTACGCATCGTCAGTGGCGACAAGACCGGCTTCGCCTACAGCGACGATATTTCCCTGGACGCCCTCACCCAGGCCGGCGGCGCGGCCGCGGCCATCGGCCGCCAGGGCGGCGACAAGCCGGTGCGCATCGACGCCGCCAAATCGGTGCCGGCGCGCTACGAGGCCCTGGACCCGCTGCCCGGCTGGAGCAGCGAGATGAAAGTGGCGCTGCTGCGCGACATGGACCGCCTGGCCCGCTCCGTGGATCCGGCGGTGAAGGAGGTCACCGTGAGCCTCAGCGGCGAGCAGGACGTGGTGCTGGTGGCGGCCACCGACGGCACCCTGGCCGCCGACGTGCGGCCGTTGATCCGCTTCAGCATTTCCGTGATCGCCGAGCGCGATGGCCGCCGCGAGCGCGGCAGCGCCGGCGGCGGCGGTCGGGTGGCCTACGACTGGCTGCGGCGGGACGGCAAGCTGGAAGCCTGGACCCGGGACGCGGTGCGCCAGGCGCTGCTCAACCTGGAGGCGGAACCGGCGCCGGCGGGCACCATGCCGGTGGTGCTCGGCCCGGGCTGGCCCGGCGTGCTGCTCCACGAGGCGGTGGGCCACGGCCTGGAAGGCGACTTCAACCGCAAGGGCACCTCCATGTTCAGCAAGAAGATGGGCGAGCCGGTGGCCTCCAGCCTGTGCACCGTGGTCGACGACGGCACCCTGCCGGACCGGCGCGGTTCCCTGAACGTGGACGACGAGGGCACCCCCAGCGGTTACAACGTGCTGATCGAGAAGGGCCGCCTGGCCGGCTACATGCAGGACAAGACCAACGCCCGGCTGATGGGCGTGAAGCCCACCGGCAACGGGCGGCGCGAATCCTACGCGCACCTGCCCATGCCGCGCATGACCAACACCTACATGCTGCCCGGTGAATCCGAACCGGACGAGATTCTGGCCAGCCTGGACCGGGGCATCTACGCGGTGAATTTCGGCGGCGGCCAGGTGGACATCACCTCCGGGCGCTTCGTGTTCTCCACCAGCGAGGCCTACCTGGTGGAGAAGGGCAAGATCGTCTGTCCGGTGAAGGGGGCCACCCTGATCGGCAGCGGTGCCGAGGTGATGAACAACATTTCCATGGTCGGCAACGACCTGGCCCTGGACACCGGCATCGGCGTATGCGGCAAGGACGGCCAGTCGGTGCCGGTGGGCGTGGGGCAGCCGACCCTGCGGGTGGATGCCCTGACGGTGGGCGGGACCGCCTGATGAGCGTGCCGGTGGCCGAGGTGCTGGCGCGCATGGGCCTGTTTCAGGGCCTGGACGCCGACGACCTGGCGGTCGCCGAGAAGCTGGTGTTCGTCAATCGCGTGGCCGCCGGCGACACCGTGTGCCGCGAGGGGGACCGCAGCGATTTCGTCTGCTTCGTGGTGCGCGGCCGGCTGGACATTCTCAAGGCCCAGGCCGACCAGGATGGCACCGCGGTGATCGCCCACCTCAACCCCGGCGACTCCCTGGGGGAGATGGCCCTGGTGGATCGCCAGCCTCGCTCCGCCACGGTGCGTGCCGCCGAGGACACCACCCTGGTGGTGCTCACCCGCAAGGGCTTCGAACAACTGCGCCGGCGGCGGCCCCATGCCGCCGCGCTGATGATGGAAAACATCGCCCTGCTGCTGTGCGAGAACCTGCGCCAGACCTCTTCCCGGCTGGCCCGGTTCATGTTGCCGCTGGGCTGAGCACCGATGGCTGAAGCGGGGACGCCATGAAACGCTTTTTGCTTGCCGGCTTGCTGTCGACCGCCGCCCTGCTGGGCGCCTGCGGGCCGGAGCAACTGCCGGGGGATTACCGCCTGCCGGATGGCGCGGTCTACGACGGCGCGCTGCGCGACGACCTGTTCCACGGTGAAGGCACCCTGACCTGGCCGGACGGCCGCGTCTACCAGGGGCAATTCGTGGACGGCGTGATGCAGGGCCAGGGCCGCTACCAGTACGCCGACGGCTGCGTTTACGAGGGCGCGTTCGAGAACGGCCTGCCCAACGGCGAGGGACGCTATGAATGCGAGGACGGCACCGTCTACGCGGGCACCTTCGCTGGCGGCGACCCGGTACGCGGCGAGGTGGCGTTCGCCGACGCCGGGCGCTACCAGGGGGAACTGCGCGACTGGCAGCCCCACGGCGAGGGCACCTGGACCGGCGCCGGCGGCCAGGTCTACCGCGGCACCTTCGAGCGCGGCGAGATCGTCGAGGGCCGCTACGAGAACGACGACGGCCTGATCTACGAGGGCGGTTTCCAGAACTGGCTGTTCCACGGCCAGGGCACGTTGACCCGCCCGGACGGCGAGGTCCGCAAGGGCCGCTTCCGCTTCGGCAACGCCAGTGGCCCGGGTCAACGCATCACCCTGGACCAGGACGGCGAACGGGTCAGCGAGCGCGGCTTCTTCACTCACGGCGATTTCTTCGAGCAGGAAAACGGTTACCAGGAGCGGCGCCGGCGCCGCGCCGAGCGGGTCGAGCAACGGCTGTATTCCGAGGAGCGCCGTCTACAGCGGGCGTTCGCCGCGCTGGTGCCGCAGAAAGCCGGGCAGCGCGATGTCTACGTACTGGTGGTGGGCGGTGACGGGCGTGAGGGGGTGTTCGCCCGGGAAAGTCAGTGGGTGGCGGAGCGCCTCGGGGAGCGCTGGTCGAGCCTGGGGCACCGGCTGGTGCTGGCCAACGGTGACGGCAGCGGCGCGCCCTTGGCCACCCTCACCAGCCTGCGGGAGAGCCTGATCACCCTGGGCAATACCCTGGACCCGGAGGAAGACCTGCTGTTCGTGCACCTGGTCAGCCACGGCGGCAGCGAGGGCGACCTGGTGCTGGCGCAGCCGGGGCTGTCCCTCAACGATCTGACCCCGGACCGCTTCGGCCAATGGCTCGACGAGGCGGGCATCGGTTATCTGTGGCTGGTGGTGTCCGCCTGTTACTCCGGTCAATGGGTGGATCCCCTGGCGGAGCGGCGCCGCATGATCTTCACCGCCGCCGCCGCGGACCGCACCTCCTTCGGCTGCAGCGACGACTCCGAGCGCACCTGGTTCAGCGAAGCGCTCTATGGCGACGCCCTGGACAATCCGGGGCCGGATCAGCCCAAGGCCCTGTTCAAAGCCGCCCGCGCCCGGGTCGATAGCATGGAAACGGAGCAGGGCATCGAGGAAGGTCAGCGTTCGCTGCCCCGGGCCTGGTTCGGCCCGGCCTTCCTGGATTGGTGGTAGCGGAGGGCCAAAGGTCAAGCGTTTTGCGTTATCCTTGCGGATTGCGTTTTATCGCTCTCATTGGCATTCGAGGCTGTTCATGTCCCCTTCTTCCCAGGCTCCCGGCGCGTTGCGCCGGGCCGGGCCCCTTCTGGTCTTTCTGGCCGCTCTGATTCTGCTGGCCGCCAATCTGCGCACTGGCATCGTGGTGATCGGCCCCCTGGCCGACGGCATCGGCGACGACCTGCGCCTGGACGGCGTGGCCCTGGGGTTGCTCACCAGCCTGCCGCTGTTGTGCTTCGCGGCGTTGTCCCTGTTCGCTCCGCGCCTGGGCGAGCGGCTGGGGCTGGAGCGGGCCCTGTTGCTGGCGCTGTGGGTTCTGCTGGCGGGGCTGACGTTGCGGGTGCCGGGGAACTACGGGCTGATGCTGGCGGGCACGCTGATGATGGGCGCCGCCATCGCGGTGATGAACGTGCTGACGCCGGGCCTGGTACGCCAGCGTTTCCCGCACCGGGTGGCGGCGGTCACCGCCCTGTATTCGGTGGTGATGGCCTGCGGCGCCTCGGCGGCGGCGGCGTTCGCGGTGCCGGTGCGCGACCATTTCGGCGGCGACTGGCGTTACCCCCTGGCGGCCAGCGCTCTGGTGGCGCTGCTGGGGGCGCTGGCCTGGCTGCCCATGCTGCGCCGGCGGCCGGCGCAGCGGGTGCTGGCCACCACCCGGCCCACCTTGTGGCGCCAGCGCGACGCCTGGGTGCTGAGCCTGTTCTTCGGTTGCCAGAGCCTGCTGTTCTATACGCTGACCGCCTGGCTGGCCAAATTCTTCGTCGACGCCGGCACCGGCGAGGCGGAGGCCGGCCGATTGCTGACCCTGTTCACCCTCAGCGGCATGCCCGCCAACTTCGTGGCGCCGCTGTTGTTCGCCCTGTTCCGGCGCCGCCGCCGGATGGCCATGGCGCTGATGCAGGTGCTGCCCCTGGCCGGCATGGTGGGGTTGCTGGTGGCGCCGTTGAGCGCGCCGGTGCTGTGGGTGGTGCTGCTGGGCGTGGGCCAGGGCTGCATGATCGCCCTGGGGCTGACGCTGATCGCCGTGCGCGGGGCGGACGCCCGGGTGTCCGCCGGGCTCTCCGGCATGTGCCAGTCGCTGGGCTATCTGCTGTCCGCCAGCGGCCCGGTGACCCTGGGCGCGCTCTATGACGTGTCCGGCGCCTGGCTGATCCCCATGGGGCTGTTGATGGCCATCACGGTGGTGCAGGCGGTATCCGGGGTGTACGCCGCCGAAGGCGCCCCGGTCCGGGCCGACCGGGACGCGTCCTAATACAGGGCGGCGTTCTTTTCCAGCTCGTTCAACAGACCCTGGAACCGTTTGCGCTCCCGCTTCAGGCGCGCGCGCTGGTCGGCGCCGGCCTCGGCGAGATCGCCTTCCGGGCGCGCCTTGATCAGATTGCGCGCCTGGTTGCGCAGGGTCTGACGGTCCGCTTCCGGATAGAACTCCAGAATCCGCTGCAGCAGCGGTTCCGCGTCCCGGGGGCCGGGGCAGGCCAGGATCTGTTCGGTCCATTGCTGGAGGCGCTGTTGGCGCACCGGGTCGGTGAGGGTGTCCAGGGCGGTGAGCAGGCTGTCGGTGTCGCCGTCGCTGATCAGACGGCCCACGTACAGCGCGTGCCGGCGGCGCGCGTCCGGATGGTTGATGCGGCGCGCTTCCTCCAGGGCCGCGCGCAGGGCGTCGCTGAGCGGCAGGCGGGCCTGCTGGCCGGCCTTGAGGTCCATGATTTTCAGGCCGACGTCCTGCAAGTCCTGCATTTCCAGCTTGCGGCGTGTCTTGCTCGGCAGGGGATCGTTATACTCGGTCATATCGTCAACGCGGAAGAGAAAACCCTATTTTATGTCCGAAAACGCCAGCGCGACAGCCGATCTCGGCCCCAACAACCTGGGCGCCGCCCGGGACATCGTGGCCCGGGTCCTCGAGGAAGCCAAACGCCAGGGCGCCAGCGCCGCCGAGGCGCGGCTGAGTTTGTCCCAGGGCCTGTCCGTGGACGCCCGCCTGGGCGAGGTGGAAACGGTGGAGTTTCACCGCGACCGGGGCCTGGGGGTGACGGTGTTCTTCGGCCAGCGCAAGGGCCAGGCGAGCACCTCCGACGACAGCCCGGAGAGCCTGCGCGACGCCGTGGCCGCCGCCTGCGCCATCGCCCGTCACACCGAGGAGGACCCGTTCGCCGGTCTGGCGGCGCCGGACCAGCTGGCCGTCGACAGCCCGGACCTGGATCTCTATCACCCTTGGGCGCTGACCACCGAGCAGGCCATCGAGGAGGCCCTGCGCTGTGAAAACGTGGCCCGGGACGATCCGCGCATCGTCAATTCCGAGGGCGCCTCGGTGAGCACCGGCACCAGCCTCCAGGTGCTGGGTAACAGCGCCGGTTTCCTGCAGGGCTACGTGGGCACTTTCCATTCCCGGGGCTGCGCCGTGGTGGCCGAGGACGACAACGGCATGCAGCGGGACTTCTGGTTCGACGGCGGCCGCCGCGCCGACCGGCTGGCCGGCCCGGAAGCGGTGGGCGAAGCCGCCCGCCGCCGCACCCTGGCCCGGCTCGGCGCCGAGGTGCCGGCCACCGGTCAGGTGCCGGTGCTGCTGTCGCCGGAGATCGCCGCCTCCCTGCTCGGCCATTTCGTATCGGCGATCAGCGGCGGCCTGCTGTACCGGCGCGCGTCCTTCCTGGGCGAGCGCCTGGGCGAGCGCCTGTTCCCCGCCGGCATCGACATTCGCGAGCGGCCCCGGCTGCCCGGCGGCAACGGTTCATCGGCGTTCGACGCCGACGGTCTGCCGACCCGCGATCAGGCCTTCGTGGAGGACGGCGTGCTGCGCCGCTACGCACTCGGGCTGTACGCGTCGCGCCGTCTGGACATGGCGCCCACCGGCAACGGCGGCGGCGTGCGCAATCTGACCATCAGCGACACCGGCGAGGACCAGGCGGCGCTGATGCGGCGCATGGGCACCGGCGTGCTGGTCACGGAGGTAATGGGGCAGGGCGTCAATCTGGTCACCGGCGATTATTCCCGGGGCGCCGCGGGTTTCTGGATTGAGAACGGTGTCATACAGAAGCCACTGCAAGAGTTTACCATTGCCGGAAATCTGGGGGAGATGTTCGCCGGCATCCAAGGCAGTGGCACGGATGTGGACCGGCGTGGGAATATTGCCTCCGGATCCTTGTTGCTGGCGCCCATGAAGGTCGCCGGCGTTTGATCGTTTTAATTCAGACCTTTTGTGAAATAAGGGAAGCTATCCATGAGCGACGACGTAAACCCGTATCAACAGCCTGAAGCCGACGTGGTGAAGGAAACACCGGCGGCCGGCGCCTTGACCCTGGGCGGCCCCAACAAGGTCTCCGTGGGCGAGGCGGTGGGCTGGATCGGCGACGGCATGAAGATGCTCAGCGGCCACTGGGGCGTGGTGATCGGGGCGCTGCTGGTGACCTTCGTGATCACCATGGTGCTGCAGTTCATTCCCTTCATCGGGCCGCTGGCGCAGCCGTTCCTGATGGTGCTGTTGTACGGCGGCATGGTGAAGATGTTCCACCGCATCGACACCAGCAACCAGTCCGAGTTCGCCGACCTGTTCGCCGGCTTTTCCGAGCGCACCGGCCCGCTGGTCCTGCTGGCGCTGGCGCAACTGGGTGTGTACGTGGTGTTCGGCCTGCTGATCGCCGGCATGGCGCTGATGTTCGCCGGCGCCGGTGCCTTCTCCGCGTCCCAGGGCATGGACCCGGCGATGATGAACGGCGGTCTGAGCGCCGGCCTGTTGCTCCTGGTGCCGGTGTTCCTGGTGCTCACCGTGCTGGTGGCTTTCCTGTTCTACTTCACCGTGCCTCTGGTGATGCTGACCGACCTGGGTCCGGGCAAGGCCATGGCGCTGAGCTTCAAGGCCTGCCTGCGTAACCTGCTGCCGATGATCGTGTACGGCATCGTGGCGGTGGTGATCGTCTTCGTGTCGGCCCTGCCGTTCCTGCTGGGCTGGCTGTTCGTGATGCCGATCATGGCCGGCGCCTATTACCTGTCCTTCAAGCAAGTGCTCACCGAGCAGGCCTGAAGGCACGGCCATCATGGACCCGACCAATCCCTATCAGGGCCCGGCCAGTGATCCGCTGCCCCCGGGCCCGGGACCGGAAATCGTCGGCGTGGCCCGCCGGCGCCCGGCCGGCCACGGCTGGCTGTGGTGGAAGCGTGCCTGGCGGCTGACCGCCGCCAACCGGGTGCTGTGGACCCTGGCGTTGCTGGTGTTCATGGCGGTGCTGATGGGCGTCAGTCTGGTGGGCGTGTTCGTGCCGGTGCTCGGCAACTTCGCGCCCACGCTGCTGGGCCCGGTGCTGAGCGCCGGGCTGATGCAACTGGCCTGGCGCCGCTGGCACGACGAGGAGTTCGATTTCGGCGACCTGTTCGTGGGCTTTTCCCGGCGCACCGGGCCGCTGTTCCTGGCGGGCCTGGTGCAGGTGGGGCTGCAGATCGTGTTCACCCTGCTCATGGTGGTTTTGACGCTGGCCCTGTATGGCGGTGAAATCGCGGCGCTGTTTTCCGCCAGCCTGGGTGGTGATCCGCTGGACCCCGGGGCCATGGCCGGCATCGGCGGCATGAGCATGATCAAGGCGCTGCTGCTGGGTTTGGTGATCGTCAGCCTGTCGCTGCCCTACATGGCGCTGATCTGGTTCCAGGCGCCGCTGGTGCTGTTCGGCGAGCGCAACGGCCTGGTGGCGATCAAGGAAAGCCTGGTGGCGGTGCTGCGCAACTGGCGGCCGATGCTCTGGTACGGCCTGATCCCGCTGCTGGTGCTGGGCGTGCTGGCGGCGCTGGTGGCCGTGTTACTGGCTCTGGCGGGCATGCTGTTCGGGCCCGACAGCCTGGCCATGATGCTGGTGGGCCTGCTGATGGTCCTGGCCACTCTGGTGGTGATACTGTTCCTGATGGCGGTGTCCACGGTGTCCGTGTACGCCTCGTTCCGCGACATCTTCGGGGTCGCCGACGACGAACCGGACACCACGCCGGATCTGGTCTGACCGGCTTCAGCTCAGCAACTGGGCGTAGAGCAGCGTCGCCAGCCCGAGAAAGGCCATGAAACCGACGATGTCGGTGACCGTGGTCAGCACCACCGACCCGGCCAGCGCCGGGTCGATCCCCATCTTCTTCATCACCATCGGAATCAGCGCCCCGGCGCCGGCCGCCACCACCAGGTTGAGCACCATGGCCGAGGCGATGATGCCGCCCAGGCTGGGGTTGTCGAACCACAGCGCCGCGGTGGTGCCGATCACCGCCGCCCACAGCAGGCCGTTGAGCGCCCCCACCGACAGTTCCTTGAACAGCAGATAACGGGTGTTGCCCGCCTGCACCTGGCCCAGGGCCATGGCGCGGATCACCAGGGTCAGCGTCTGGCTGCCGGCGATGCCGCCCATGCTGGCGACGATCGGCATCAGCACCGCCAGGGCCACCACTTTTTCCAGGGTGTCCTCGAACAGGCTGATCACCGCCGAGGCGGCCAGGGCGGTGAGCAGGTTGATGCCCAGCCACAGGGCGCGGCGCCGGGCGGTCTGCCACACCGAGCCGAAGGTGTCCTCGTCCTCGTCCAGACCGGCCATGCCCATCAGGGAGTGGGCCGCTTCCTCGCGGATCACGTCCACCACGTCGTCAATGGTGATCCGGCCCACCAGCACGCCGTTGTCGTCCACCACCGGGGCGGTCACCAGGTCGAGCCGTTCGAACAGCTTGGCCACGTCGTGCTCGGAGCGGTCGGCGGGGATCGCCTCCACGTCGGTGCGCATGGCCTCGCGCACCGTGGTGCCGGGGTCGGAGATCAGCACCTTGGTGAGCGGCAGCACGCCGACGAACTGATTCTTGCGGTTGACCACCAGCAGGTTGTCGGTGGTGTCGGGGATTTCGCCGCGGCGGCGCAGGTAGCGCTGCACCACCTCGAAGGTGATCTCCGGGCGCACCGTGATCACGTCCGTGTTCATCAGGCCGCCGGCGGTGTCCTCCGGGTAACTCATCACCTGTTCCAGGCGTTCCCGGTTCTGGGCGTCCAGGCCGGCCAGCACCTGGCTGGTGACCTGTTCGGGCAGCTCCTGGAGCAGGTCGGCCAGGTCGTCGGTGTCCAGGTCCTCGACCAGGGTCACCAGTTCTTCCGGCGGCAGGTCGCGCAGCAGCTCCACGCGCACTTCCTCGCCCAGGTACTGGAGCACCTCGGTTTCCTGCTCCTGGTTGAGCAGTTGCCAGAGGATTTCCCGCTCCCGGGGCGGGGACGATTCGATCAGGTGGGCGGCTTCCGCGCCGGGCAGGTTGTTGAGCAGCTGGCGCACCTGGGAAAAGGTGCCGCTGGCCAGGGCCCGGTTGACCGCTTTGAGATTGCGTTGATGCTGCGTTTTTTCCGACATGACCCCTCCTCGCCAACGGACAGTTTAACCCAGGCGTGATGACGGAAGGATCAAAGGATGCAAAAGCGGCCGCGGGATCGCGGCCGGGTTATTCGCCTTCGTCGAACTTGCGCTCGAACAGGTCGGTGAGCTCGTCCATGGCCGGCGCTTCGTCGTCGCCGTCCACGCGCACGCGCAGTTCGGTGCCCTTGGCGGCGCCCAGGGTGAGCAGGCCCATGATGCTCTTGGCGTCGATGCGGCGCTCGCCGTGCATCACCTCGATGGCGCAGCTGTAGCGCGAGGCCACGCTCACCATCTTGGCGGCGGCGCGGGCGTGCAGGCCGAGCTTGTTGCTGATGGTCAGGTCCCGCTCGATCATCCGTCCAGCTCCCGGTGGCGCACGTGCAGGGGCACGCCCTCGTCGCGCAGGCGGTGGGCGAGCTGTTCGGTGATGTAGACCGAGCGGTGGCGGCCGCCGGTGCAGCCCACCGCCACGGTGACGTAGCTGCGGTCGTTGGCGCCGTAGGCCGGCAGCCAGCGGTCCAGGAAGTGAAAGATGTCGTCGAGCATGGTGTCGCTTTCCGGGTGGCCGCGCAGGAATTCCGCCACTTTCTCGTCGCGGCCGGTGAGCGGGCGCAGGTCGCCCTGCCAGTGCGGGTTGGGCAGGGCGCGCACGTCGAACACCAGGTCGGCGTCGTAGGGCAGGCCGTTCTTGTAGCCGAACGACTGGATCAGCAGCGACAGGCGCACGTCGCGGCGCGCCACCCGCTGGCGGATCAGGTTGCGCAGGGTGTGCACGTCCAGGTTACTGGTGTCGATGACCAGATCGGCGAGCATGCGGATGTCGGCCAGCAGGCCGGCTTCCAGCTCGATGGCGTCGGCCAGGGTGCGCTCGTCACCGCTCAGCGGGTGACGCCGGCGGGTGGCGCTGAAGCGCTTTAGCAGGGTGGCCGGTTCCGCTTCCAGGAAGATGATCTCGGTGTCCAGCCGCTGCTGGCGCAGCTCCTCGATGATGCGGTTGAAGGCCAGCAGCTGGCGCGGCAGGTTGCGGGCGTCCACGCCCACGGCCACCCGTTCCAGGGCGTGTTCCTCGTTTTGCAGCTGGGCGGCGAGGGTGGGCAGCAGGCCCAGGGGCAGGTTGTCCACGCAGTAGTAGCCGTGGTCTTCCAGCGCCTGCAGGGCGGTGGTCTTGCCCGAGCCGGATCGGCCGCTGAGGATGGTCAGTTTCATAAGGATCCGGTGGTGAGGTCAGGATGCCAGACGGATTTCCGCCTCCGACTCCACCGCCGTCTGATACAGATGGTGGCTGCCCCTGGCGTGGCGCAGATCGTCGCGGTAATCGTCGTCGTTGAACAGGTTGGCCAGGTGGCTGAGGGTCTTGAGATGCTGTTCCGGGTTTTGTTCGGGCACCAGGAGCACGAACACCAGGTCCACCGGCCGGCCGTCCACGGCGTCGAAATCCACCGGTTCCGCCAGT
The DNA here is from genome assembly GCF_015265435.1 of Alloalcanivorax profundimaris. Taxonomy (GTDB): domain Bacteria; phylum Pseudomonadota; class Gammaproteobacteria; order Pseudomonadales; family Alcanivoracaceae; genus Alloalcanivorax; species Alloalcanivorax profundimaris. The sequence goes on from NZ_JABJWH010000006.1 coordinate 28,960, forward strand.
TTCAGCAGCAGCCCCACGGCGGCGTCGCAATGACCCAGCCGGCAATGGGGGATGGCGATGCCTTCGCCGATGCCGGTGGAGCCCAGTTTCTCCCGGGCCACCAGAGCGTCGAAGACTTCCTGCTCGTTGAGACCGCCACAGCTGGCCGCGGCCAGCTGGGCGATCTGATCGAGCAACCGTTTTTTGCTGGTGACCGTCACTTCGTCGTAGGTGCGGTCCTCGGTGAGCAGTTCACGTACTCGCATAGTCAGGGTCTGTCGGTCGGACCTAGTGGCCGTGCTTACGGTCCACGGTCTTTTCCTTGTGTTTGAGGATTTGCCGGTCCAGCTTGCTGGTCAGGGCGTCAATGGCCGCGTACATATCGTCCGCGTGGGCGGTGGCGAACAGGTCGGCACCGGAAATATGGATGGTGGATTCCGCCTTGTGGGACTTGGGCTCCGGAGACAGGATCACCTGGATGCTGGTGATCTGGTCGGAGTGGCGTTCCAGTTTGGAGAATTTCTCATCCACGTAATCACGCAGGGCGTCGGTGATGTCCAGGTGGTGGCCACTGAGATTGATTTGCATAGCTGGCTCCTTCTCTCTATTGAAAGAGATGTCCTTTTTTACCGTTCAAACCAGCCGCTTGCGCGAACTGGAGGACGGGATTCGCATCGCCTCGCGGTACTTGGCGACGGTGCGGCGCGCCACCTTGATGCCCTGGTCGTTGAGCAGGTTCGCCAGCTTGTTGTCGCTGAGCGGCTTGCGAGGGTTCTCGGCGGCGACCAGCTTCTTAATGATGGCACGAATGGCGGTGGAGGAACACTCACCGCCGCCGTCGGTATCCACATGGCTGGAGAAGAAGTACTTGAGCTCGAACACCCCCCGTGGCGTGAGCATGAACTTCTGGTTGGTGACCCGGCTGATGGTGGATTCGTGCATCTCCACCGCCTCGGCGATGTCGGCCAGCACCAGGGGCTTCATGGCCTCCTCGCCGTAGTTGAAGAAGTCCTGCTGCACCTCGACGATGCGGCTGGCCACCTTGAGCAGGGTGTCGTTGCGGCTCTGCAGGCTCTTCAGGAACCATTTGGCCTCCTGCATGCAGTTACGCAGGTACTGGCCGTCCTCGCCGCCCACCTGGCGGGCCATGTGGGCGTATTGGGCGTGCAGGTTGACCTTGGGCAGCACTTCCTCGTTGAGCTCCACCCGCCAGCCGCCACGGTGGGCGCGCACCACCACGTCGGGCACCGCGTAGTCCACGTCCTCGCCGCCGATCTGCTGGCCCGGGGCCGGGTCCAGGGTGCGCAGCAGCGCCAGGGCCTCCACCAGGTCCGCCTCGCCCACGCCCAGGGCCCGGCGCAGGCCGGCGTAGTCGTGTTTCTCCAGAAACTCCTGGTGCTCGAGAATGGCGCCGGCGGTGTCCAGGTGGGCGGTGTCGGCGGGCAGCTGGGCGAGCTGCACGCCCAGGCACTCGGCCAGGTCGCGGCTGGCCACGCCCACCGGATCGAACTGCTGCAGCCGGTGCAGCACCGCCAGGATCTCGTCTTCTTCCACCGGGTCGTCCGGGTCGGCGATCTGTGCCTCGGCGGTGGCCAGCAGGTCGTCCAGGGGCACGGTGACGTAGCCGCGCTCGTCCAGGGCTTCCAGAATGATCTGGGCGATCACCCGGTCGCGGCCGCTCATGGGGGTCAGGTTGAGCTGCCATTCCAGGTGTTCCAGCAGGGTCACCGGGTTGGCGTGGCGCTGCTGCCAGGCATCGGCGTCGTCGCCTTCACCGGCGCCGCCGGCGCTGCTCTGGCCCACGTAGAGGTCGTCCCAGTCGCTGTCGGTTTCCACCGGACCCTCGACCAGATCGTCCAGGGCGTCGTCGCGCTCCAGCTCCATGTCGCCGTCGGCGTCGCCTTCCGGCTCGTCGGCGGAAAAGTCCTCGGCGCCGTCCTCCAGCTCCAGCAGGGGGTTGTTTTCCACCGCCTGCTGGATCTCCATGCGCAGGTCCAGCGTCGACAGCTGCAGCAGGCGGATCGCCTGTTGCAGCTGGGGCGTCATGGTGAGCTGCTGCCCGATTTGGAGTTGTAGGGTGGGTTTCATGCTGCCTGTGAGGTCGTTGTTCTCCCGAAGTCCGGCAGCATAGCAGCATCAAATTGAATTAAGCAATAATCATGCCAGGTATTGCGTTTTGCGGGGGGAAGGTGTAGGGCGGGCCGCCGGGTCTCAGAGGCGGAAATCCGCCCCCAGATAGACGTCCCGCACCTGCTGGTTGCCCAGGATGGTGGACGAATCGCCGTCGGCGATGATGTGGCCGGTACTGACAATATAGGCCGTGTCGCAGATGTCCAGGGTTTCCCGCACATTGTGGTCGGTGATCAGCACGCCGATGCCGCGATCCTTGAGGTGGCGGATGATGCCCTTGATGTCGTTCACGGAGATCGGGTCCACGCCGGCGAAGGGTTCGTCCAGCAGGATGAAGTCCGGGTCCGTGGCCAGGCCCCGGGCGATTTCCGCGCGCCGCCGCTCGCCGCCGGACAGGCTCATGCCCATGGAATCGCGGATGTGGTCGATGTGGAATTCGTGGAGCAGATTCTCCAGGCGTTCCTGGCGTTCCTGCTTGGACAGGTTCTTGCGGGTTTCCAGGATCGCCATGATGTTCTGCTCCACGGTCAGGCGGCGGAAGATGCTCGCCTCCTGGGGCAGGTAGCCGATGCCGCGCTGGGCGCGGCCGTGCATGGGCAGGTGGGTGATGTCGTTGCCGTTGATCTCGATGCGGCCGGCGTCGGCGGCCACCAGGCCCACGATCATGTAGAAGCAGGTGGTCTTGCCGGCGCCGTTGGGGCCCAGCAGGCCGACGATCTGGCCGGCTTCCACTTCCAGGGATACGTCCTCGATGACGCGGGTGTTCTTGTAGCTCTTGGCCAGGTTATGGGCGCTCAGGTGTGCCATTCAGGGGGTCTCCGCCTGGTCCTCGTTGCCGCCGCCGTCGTCGGCGCCGTTGTTGGCCGGTGCGCCGTCGTCGCCGGCTTTCTCGGTGTTCTTGGCCGGGATCACCAGGCGCACGCGCTTGTCGCCTTCGCTGCTGGCGTCCACCCGGCGGGAATCCAGGTTGTATTCCACCCGGGCCCCTTCGAAGGTGTTGCCCTGGTGGTCCACATGGGCGTCGCCGGTGAGCACCAGGCGCCGGGTGCTCAGGTCGTAGACCAGATTGCTGGCCCGGGCGCTCAGTTCCTTGCCTTCCTCCATGCGCACCGGGTTGCCGGTGGCCTCGACGCGCACCAGTTCGTTGTTCTCGGTGAACAGGCGGATCACGTCCGCGTACAGGTGGCGGTTGCCCTGGATCATTTCCGCGTTGCCCCGGTACACTCCGGTGCCGGCGCTTTGCTCGAAGGTGGCGCTGTCGGCGCTCACTTCCACCGGCTGGCCGCCGGGCGGCTGGGCGGCGCCGGCCAGGCCGGTGAGCAGCAGGCCAAGTGCCAGGCCAAGTACCGGATTAAGTACCAGGCCCGGCCGGCGCGGATCAATTACCTGTGAATTCACTTACCACTCCTTGCTCGAGGGTCATTTCGCCACTGGTCAGGTCGGCGTCCATGCGCCCGGCCCGGGTGCTGCCGTCCCGGTGGCGCAGGGTCAGGTCGCCGGGGGCGCTCACCCTGTTGGCTTTGTTCAGATAGCGCAGTTCACCGGTGGTGAGGTCGACGCCGTTGGTTTCGCTGTGCGCCTCCACCTGGTCCAGAAAGACGATGACGTCGCCATTGTCGCGCACTTCACCACGCCGGGAGCGGATGGTCCAGACGCCGTTCTCGTTTTCCATGCGCAGGTCCGGCGCGGTGAGTTCGGTGAGCGCCTGGCGCTGATACTGCTCCAGATGATCGGCCTTGAGGTCATACTGCACCTGGCCGGTTTCCGGGTCGTAGGCCTTGGCGGTGATGTCGTCGGCGATGATCAGCGGCGCGTTGAGGAAGGCCTCGCGGTCCTCCTCCAGGGGGTTTTCCCACTCGTGCAGGGTCATCAGCACGATCATGCCGAGCAGGATGATGCCGGAGGCGCTGAGCAGGCCCTGACGTTTCATCGCGCCTCCCGCAGGGCGATCAGGGCGTCGCAGATCTCGCGCACCGCGCCCTCGCCGCCCCGGGCGGCGGTGACATGGTCGGCGGCGTCCCGGGCGCAGGCGTGGGCATTGGCCGGCGCGAAGGCGATTTGAGCCCACTGCAGGGCGCCCACGTCGGGCTCGTCGTCACCGGCGTAGCCTGTTTCCCGGGCCGTGAAACCCAGGGTGGCGGCCAGGTCGGCGAGCGCGTCCGCTTTGTCCTCGCGGCCCTGGATCACGTGTTCAATGCCCAGATCCCGGGCGCGGCGCGCCACCATGGGGGTATCGCGGCCGGTGATGATGGCCAGGGTGACGCCGGTGGCGGCCAGTTTCTTGAGGCCATGGCCGTCCAGGGTGTTGAACACCTTGAGCGTCTCGCCCTCCGGGCCGAAATAAAGGCGGCCGTCGGTCATCACGCCGTCCACGTCGAAGGCCATCAGGCGCAGGGCGCGGGCGTCGCCGGCGGAAATCGGCAAGCTCATCACATCACCCCGGCGCGCAGCAGATCCTGGGTGTTGAGCGCGCCCAGCGGGCGGCGCTCGGCGTCACAGACGATCAGGCCGTTGATCTTGCGGGTTTCCATGATCTTCAGCGCCTCGGCGGCCAGCTGGCCCGGGGCCATGGTCACCGGATGGGTGGACATCACCTCGGCGATGCCGGCCTGGCGGATGTCCAGGCCTTTTTCCAGGGTGCGGCGCAGGTCGCCGTCGGTGAACAGCCCCACCAGCAGACCGGCGTCGTCCACCACCGTGGTCATGCCCTGGCCCTTGCGGGTCATCTCCAGCAGGGCCTCGGAGAGGCTGGCGTCCCGGCGCACCCGGGGCAGCCGCTCGTCGGTGTGCATGATGTCGTCCACCTTGAGCAGCAGGCGCCGGCCCAGGCTGCCGCCGGGGTGGCTGAGAGCGAAGTCCTCGGCGGTGAAGCCGCGCGCCTCCAGCAGGGCGATGGCCAGGGCGTCGCCCATGGCCAGGGTGGCGGTGGTGGACGAGGTGGGCGCCAGATTGTGCGGGCAGGCCTCTTCTTCCACGGCCACGTCCAGGTGCACGTCGGACAGCCGCGCCAGGGACGAATCCGGTCGGCCGGTCATGCTGATCAGGCCGGTGCCCTTGCGTTTGATCACCGGGATGATGGTGAGGATCTCGCCGGTTTCACCGGAGTTGGACAGGGCCAGCACCTCGTCGTCACTGGTGATCATGCCCAGGTCGCCGTGGGAGGCCTCGCCGGGGTGCACGAAGAAGGCCGGGGTGCCGGTGCTGGCCAGGGTGGCGGCCACCTTGCTGCCAATATGACCGCTTTTGCCCATGCCGGTGACAATCACCCGGCCACGGCAGTGGAGAATGCGGTCGCAGGCCCGCTCGAAATCGTCGCTGACGCGCTCACTCAACGCCGCCACGGCGCGGGCTTCCTCGTCCAGCACGCGGCGGGCGGTGGCGATATGCTTGTTGCTCATGGTGTCTCGTGTCTCCTCGCTGGCGGCGATTATACACTGGCGGGCGGGCCGATGACTGCCCTCGGCTGAGATCGGACCACCTTCCGGGTGGCTGCGTTCCACGTGAACAAGGAACCCGTCGCGGCTACCGCACTCCAACGGTAAACGCCTGGACACTCCGGTGCGAAAGCCGTACAACCGGAGCCCACGACAACGACAGGGAGTGACGTATGACCTTGCGACAACGCTTCACGGCCGTTCTGGCGCTGTGCCTGCTGGGCATGGCGGGCCTGGCCCAGGCCGCCCAGGACCCGCGCCAGCTGGTGCAGGACACGGTGGAACGCATGACCACCTTGATCGACGAAAACCGCGATCGCTTGAATCAGGATCCGGCTTACGCCCGTGAACTGGTACGTGAAGAACTGGTGCCGCTGGTGGATTTCAAGCGCATCACCCGCATGGTGATGGGCGATTACTTCGGCGACGCCAGCCGTGAGCAGAAGTACCGCTTCCTGGACGTGTTCAAGAACAGCCTGATCAACACCTACGCCTCCGGGGTGACCATGTACCAGGGGCAGAAAATCGAGGTGCTGCCGATGCGCGAGGAGGACCGCAAGGGCAACTACGCCCGGGTGCGCGTGCAGGGCACCACCGAGGACGGCAAGGTGATCCCGGTGTACTTCACGCTGTTCCAGGACGGTGATCAGTGGAAGGTGATCAATGTGTTCGTCAACGGCCTGGACCTGCGCGCCGTCTACCAGGCCCAGTTCGCCCAGTCCATGCAGCAGTACGGCGATATGGACCAGGCCATCGACAACTGGTCCGCCGAGAACGCCGACGTGGAGGAAAAAGTGAACGTGGAGGGCGCGCCCCAGGGCGGCCAGTAACCGTTCCGCCGCGGGGCCGGTCGCCGCCGGCCCCGCATGACAAGCCCGCCGGCCCTCGCGTATCATTCGCCGTTCAGTGTTGTAAGGAGCGACCATGAATCCGGAAGACGTGAAGGCGCTGGTGGAAGCCGGCTTCGACGGCGCCGACGTGGCCGTGGAAGGGGAGGGCGACCGCTTCCTGATCCGCGTGATATCCGATGCCTTCGAAGGCCTGCTGCCGGTCAAGCGCCAGCAGCTGATCTACGCCTGCATCGACGATCACCTCAAGGACAACAGCATCCACGCCGTGTCCCTCAAGACCTTCACCCGCGCCGAGTGGGACAAGGCCCAGAAGATGGGCATCGCCTGATCGCCAGGCTCAGAGAGACCTTTCCATGGACAAACTGATCATCACCGGCGGCAAGCGCCTGGACGGCGAAATCCGCATTTCCGGTTCCAAGAACTCGTCGCTGCCGATTCTGGCCGCCACCCTGCTGGCGGGCGAGCCGGTGACGGTGGGCAACCTGCCGCACCTGCAGGACGTGACCACCCTGATCGAGCTGCTCGGCCGCATGGGCGTGCACGTGGTGATCGACGACCGCCTCAACGTGGAGGTGGACCCCACCTGCATCGAGGACCTCACCGCGCCCTACGAGCTGGTGAAGACCATGCGCGCCTCGATTCTGGTGCTGGGCCCGCTGCTGGCCCACTTCGGGCGTGCCTCGGTGTCGCTGCCCGGCGGCTGCGCCATCGGCTCGCGGCCGGTGGACATCCACCTGCGCGGCCTGGAAGCCATGGGCGCCGACATCGAGGTGGCCAACGGCTACGTGCACGCCAGCGTTGAGGGCCGCCTCAAGGGCGCGCGCATCGTCATGGACACGGTCACCGTGACCGGCACCGAGAACCTGCTGATGGCGGCGGCCCTGGCCGAGGGCACCACCATCCTGGAGAACGCCGCCCGGGAACCGGAAGTGGTGGACCTGGCCAACTTCATCAACGCCATGGGTGGCAAGGTCCGCGACGCCGGCAAGGACACCATCATCGTGGAAGGCGTGCCCAAGCTGGGCGGCTGCCACCATGACGTGATCGCCGACCGCATCGAGACCGGCACCTATCTGATCGCCGCCGCCATCACCGGCGGGCGCATCAAGTGCAAGGACACCGACCCGTCCCTGCTGGACGCGGTGCTGCAGAAGCTGGAAGAGGCCGGCGCCCGCATCGAGACCGGTGACAACTGGATCAGCCTGGACATGGAAGGCCGCCGGCCCAAGGCGGTGAGCCTGCGCACCGCGCCGTACCCGGCCATGCCCACCGACATGCAGGCCCAGTTCATGGCGCTCAACATCATCGCCGAGGGCACCGGCACCATCGTCGAGACGGTGTTCGAGAACCGCTTCATGCACGTGCAGGAAATGAACCGCATGGGCGCCGACATCGAAGTGCAGGGCAACACCGCCATCTGCCGTGGCGTGGAAAGCCTCACCGGCGCGCCGGTGATGGCCACCGACCTGCGCGCCTCGGCGTCCCTGGTGATCGCCGGCCTGGCCGCCGAGGGCGACACCACCGTGGACCGCATCTACCACATTGACCGTGGTTACGAGTGCATCGAGGAAAAACTGCAATCCCTGGGCGCGACCATTCGTCGCGTGCCGGGCCGATAAGAGCGTGAACACCTGAACATGGCTACCACACCGCTGACCATCGCCCTGTCCAAGGGGCGCATCCTCAAGGACACGCTGCCTCTGCTCAAGGAGGCGGGCATCGAACTGCTGGAGGACCCGTCCGCCTCCCGCAAACTGATCTTCGACACCACCCGGGACGACGTGCGCATCATCGTGATCCGCGCCACCGACGTGCCGCCCTATGTGCAGCACGGCGGCGCCGACCTGGGGGTGGCCGGCAAGGACGTGCTCATGGAGCACGGCGCCGAGGGGCTGTTCGAGCCCCTGGATCTGGAAATCGCCCGCTGCAAGCTGATGGTGGCCGCGCTCAAGGACGCGCCGCCGGTAAGCGGCCGGGTGCGGGTGGCCACCAAGTTCGTCAACGTGGCGCGTTCCTACTTCGCCCGCCAGGGCAAGCAGGCCGAGATCATCAAGCTGTACGGGGCCATGGAACTGGCGCCCCTGGTGGGTCTGGCGGACCGCATCGTGGACATCGTCGACACCGGCAACACCCTGCGCGCCAACGGCCTGGAGCCCACCGAGACCATCGCCGACGACATTTCCTCCCGGGTGGTGGTCAACCGGGCCAGCATGAAGACCCGTCACGCGGACATTCAGGGTATTCTGGATAAACTGGAACAAGCGGTAGCGAAACGACGGACACCGGTATGAAAACGACCCGCCTCGACACCCGTGACAGCGATTTCATCGAACGCCTGAGCGCGCTCACCGCCTGGAGCGAGGAGCGTGACGAGGAGGTGGGCGAGCGGGTGCGCGCCATTCTCCGTGACGTGGCCGGGCGCGGCGACGCCGCCGTGGTGGAGTACACCAACCGCTTTGACCGCCGCGAGGCCGAATCCCTGGCCGATCTCACCGTGGAGCGCGACCAACTGGAAGCGGCCCTGGCGCGCCTGCCCGCCGAGCAGCGGGACGCCCTGCAGGCCGCCGCCGAGCGGGTGCGCGATTACCACGAACGCCAGAAGCAGGAGTCCTGGAGCTACCGGGATGCCCACGGCACCCTGTTGGGCCAGCAGGTCACCGCCCTGGATCGGGCCGGCATCTACGTGCCCGGCGGCAAGGCCGCCTACCCCAGCTCGGTGCTGATGAACGCCTTGCCCGCCCACGTGGCCGGGGTTGGCGAAATCGTCATGGTCAGCCCGGCGCCGGATGGCGAGCTGGACGACATGGTGCTGGCCGCCGCCGCCGTGGCCGGGGTGGAGCGTTTCTTCACCGTGGGCGGCGCCCAGGCGGTGGCGGCCCTCGCCTTTGGCACCGAATCGATTCCGGCGGTGGACAAGATCGTCGGCCCGGGCAACATCTATGTGGCCGAGGCCAAGCGTCAGGTGTTCGGCAAGGTGGGCATCGACATGATCGCCGGGCCCTCCGAGATTCTGGTGGTTTGCGATGGCCACACCGATCCCGACTGGATCGCCATGGACCTGTTTTCCCAGGCGGAGCACGACGAGGAGGCCCAGGCCATCCTGGTCAGCCCGGACGCCGACTTCCTGGAGCGGGTGGCCGAGGCCATGGAGCGCCTGGCGCCGACCCTGGAACGGGAGGCCATCATCCGCACGTCCATGGCCAACCGGGGCGCGCTGATCCTGGCCCGGGACCTGGACGACGCCTTCGAGGTGGTCAACCGCATCAGCCCGGAGCACCTGGAGCTGTCCATGGACGACGCCGGCCGCTGGGCGAAAAAAGTGCGCCACGCCGGCGCCATCTTCCTGGGTCGGCACACCCCGGAAGCCCTGGGCGATTACTGCGCCGGGCCCAACCATGTGCTGCCCACCAGCGCCACGGCGCGCTTTTCCTCGCCGCTGGGCGTCTATGATTTCCAGAAGCGCAGTTCGCTGATCGGCTGTTCGCCGGAGGGCGCCAGCGCTCTGGCCGGGGTGGCGTCGGTGCTGGCCCGGGGCGAGCGGCTTACCGCCCACGCCCGCAGCGCGGAACTGCGCATCAAGAAATAAACCCGTAGGAGCGGCTCCGGCCGCGAAAGATTATGAGCAGATTCTGGAGCCCCTTCGTCCGCGACCTGGAACCCTACGTGCCCGGCGAGCAGCCGAAAATGGCACGGCTGGTGAAGCTCAACACCAACGAGCACCCTCTGGGCCCCTCGGCCAGGGTGATCGAGGCGATCCGCGCCGCCGCCGACGACCGGCTGCGTCTGTACCCGGACCCGGATGCCACCGAACTGAAGGACGCCATCGCCACCTATTACGGCGTGGACACCGGCCAGGTGTTCGTCGGCAACGGCTCCGACGAGGTGCTGGCGCACATTTTCTTCGGCCTGTTCAAACAGGACCGGCCGCTGCTGTTCCCGGACATCACCTACAGCTTCTATAAGGTCTACTGCGGGCTCTACGACATCGACTACCGGCCGGTGCCCCTGAACGACGATCTGGCCATCGACCCGGCGGACTATTCGGCGCCCAACGGTGGCATCATTTTCCCCAACCCCAACGCGCCCACCGGTCGTCCGCTGGCGCTGGACGCCATCGAGACGATTCTGCAAGGCAACCCGGATTCCGTGGTGGTGGTGGACGAAGCCTACGTGGACTTCGGTGGCGACACCGCCATCGCCCTGGTGAACCGCTACCCCAATCTGCTGGTCACCCAGACGCTCTCCAAATCCCGCGCCCTGGCCGGCGTGCGCATCGGCTTCGCGGTGGGGGACGCCGCCCTGATCGAGGGCCTGGAGCGGATCAAGAACAGCTTCAATTCCTACCCCCTGGACCGCCTGGCCATCGCCGCCGGCAAGGCCGCCTTCGAGGACGACGACTGGTTCCAGCGTGGCCGCGAACTGGTGATCGAGGAACGGGAAACCCTGCGCCGTGCCCTGGAAGACCTGGGTTTCGAAGTGCTGCCCTCGGCGGCCAACTTCCTGTTCTGCCGCCACCCCGGACACGCCGGCGCCGACCTGGCCGCCGGCCTGCGCGAGCAGGGCATCATCGTGCGCCATTTCGGCAAACCGGAACGCATCCGCGACCATCTGCGCATCACCGTTGGCCGGCCGGATCAGAACCGGACGTTGCTGGAAGCCCTGCAACAGTTTCTTTAGGCGGCGGCGACCCGCTGCCTCCCCGAGTGCTGTCTGGTCGGTGGTGGCGGTGGCCGGCATATTCTAGTCTCGGGTATCGATAACGTGACTCGGGATAACAATCATGACCCTGCCCCGCGCCCTGATCCTGGCCCTGCTCGGCTCCTCCGCCCCGCTATGGGCCGCCACCTATCCGGTTTCCCTGCCCGTCACCGACGTGGTGCTGTTCCCGTCCCAGGCGGAAGTCTCCCGTTCGGTGACCCGCGAGCTGCCCGCCGGTGACCATCAATTCGTGATCGGCGATCTGCCGGAGCTGGACCTGGACAATCTTCGTATCGAGGTGGAAGGCGCCACCCTGGAGGGCGTGCGCGAGCGCCGCGCCAGTGAAGCGGAGGATGTGTCCCGGCGTCGGCAAGCACTGGACGACGAGATCGCCGCCTTGCAACGGCGTCTCTCCGAGGCGGACGCCGCCGACGCGCTGGACCGGCAGCAGATCGAGCGGTTGCAGTCGCTGTTCGGGCAGGCGCCCCAGGGCCAGGCGCTGTTCGCCGAGGTGCCGGTGGATCAGTGGTCGCGGGCCTGGAAGCAGCTGGCTGACGCGGTGACGGCGCGGCGGACGGCGATCAATGAACGCGCCGCCCGGCGCCCGGACATGGAACGGGAACTGCGGGCCTTGCAGGATCAGCGTGCCCAGCTCGGGCAGGCCCAGCAGGCGCGCCGCGGGCTGGTGCTGGACCTGAATGCGCCGGCGGCCAGCACCGCCCGCGTTACCCTGCACTATTTCACCGGCTCGGCCGGCTGGGGCAATCGCTTGCGGGTGGATCTGCGCAGTGACGAACGGCAGGTGGCCCTGGCGGCGGTGGCCGAAATCGAAAACCGCACCGGCGAGGACTGGCGCGACGTGCGCGCCACCTTGGGTCTGCTGCCCGCCGGCTACCGGGCGGTGCCCGAGCCTTCGCCGTGGATGGTCGGTCTGGCCAAGGCCGGGCAGGGCGGCCTGGCCAGCCGGAACTTCAGCGCCGAGCCGGCCATGGAACTGCTGGACGCGGCGCCGCGCAAAGCGGTATCGGCGCCGGCGCCCACGCCGGTGGCGCATGGGGTGGACATGCGGGTGCCGCTGGATACGCCGTTGACCCTGGCCAGCGACGGGTCCAGCGCCCGGGTGACCTACCGGCGGGCGACACTGCCGGTGACCCTGACCCGCGAGAGCTACCTATGGCAACAACCGGCGGTGCTGCTGGTGGGTGAATGGCGCAATGACGGTGGCGTGCCCTGGCTCGGTGGCCAGGTGTCACTGTCCCGGGACGGCCAGCGGCTGACCCGCTACCGGCGCACGGCGGCGATCCAGATCGGCGAGCGAGTGCGGATGAGCTTCGGCGACGATCCGCGGCTGCGGGTCAAGGTGGTGGAGCAGCCGGCCAGCCATGGCGAAACCGGCCTGATCAACAAGGAAAAGACGCTGGCGGTGAGCCGCACGGTGACGCTGTCCAGCGGCTATGCGCACCCGGTGGAGGTGCAACTGTATGACCGCCGGCCGGTGGCCAGTGACGAACGTATCGAGGTGGAGACCACCGGGGCGGCCCCGGACCGCTCCGGGGTGCGTGATATCCAGGGGCTGGTGGCCTGGGACCGCCAGGTGGAAGGGGGCGGCGAGCTGAACATCGAGCACGGCTTCCAGCTGCGCTACCCCACCGACATGACCCTTACCGGCGTCCCCGGCATGCGCTGAAGCGCGGCTAGCGGGACGCCGGCGGGCGGGTGCCGATGGTGACGTCCAGGTCCAGCGGTTGCTGATTGCGGATTACGTTGAGCGTCAGGGTGGTGCCCGGCTCGGTGCCGGCGATGCGGTTCATCGCCTCGTAGGCGTCGCCCATGGTCTCGCCGTCGATGCCCACCAGCACGTCTTCCGCCTGCAGGCCGGCCTTCTGCGCCGGGCTGCCGGACACCACCTCGTTGACCAGGCCGCCGCTGACGCTTTTAAGCCCGAAGGTCTCCGCCAGGGCGGGCGTCACGTCCTGTACGGACACCCCCAGGAAGCCCCGAATCACGCGGCCGTGTTCGATCAGGTCGCTCATCACCTCGCGGGCGATGGAGGCGGGCGTGGCGAAGCCGATGCCCTGCCAGCTGCCGTCCTGGGACAGGATGGCGGTGTTGATGCCGATCAGGTGCCCACGGGTGTCTACCAGGGCGCCGCCGGAGTTGCCCCGGTTGATGGCGGCGTCGGTCTGGATGAAGTTCTCGAAGGTGGCGATGCCCAGATGGGTGCGGCCGGTGGCGCTGACGATGCCCATGGACACGGTCTGGCCCACCCCCAGCGGGTTGCCGATGGCCAGCACCACGTCGCCCACCTTCACCGGCTGCGGGCCGTTCAGGTCGATCACCGGCGGGTTTTCCACGGTGATCTGCAGCAGCGCCAGATCGGTTTCCGGGTCGGTGCCCACCACCCGGGCCGGGGCGTCGCGACCGTCGCGCAGGGCCACCAGGATTTCGTCGGAGTCACGGATCACATGGTAGCTGGTGAGCACATAGCCCTCCGGCGACACGATCACGCCGGAGCCCAGGCTGGCCAGGGCCCGCTCCCGGCGCGGGCGCTCCATGAAGCGGTTGAGCAACGGATCGTCGCTGACGCTGTCGCCTCGGGTGACGATCTGGGTGGTGTAGACGTTGACCACCGCCGGCGCCGCCCGCTGCACGGCGTTGGCGTAGCTGTCGGCGGTGGGCGCGGCGCGCGCCGTCCCGGTGCCCTCGGCGGCGCGTGCCCCGGGCCCCTGCTCGTACCACCACAGCACGGCCAGGCCCACGGCCAAGCCGGCCACCACCGGCAATGCCAGAAAGCGGATCAGTTTCACCACTGAGTTTGCCCCCGCGAATCATGTAAACTGCGCGCAATGGTAGCAGATCAACGGGGAAACACGCCCATGCTGAAACGCGATCACCTGCTCGGCCTGCTCGACGACGAGCTGCAGACGCACCGGTTCCGCGATTACTGCCCCAACGGCTTGCAGGTGGAAGGCCGCGAGCAGGTGCGGCGGCTGGTCACCGGCGTGACCGCCTGCCAGGCGCTGATCGACGCGGCCATCGTCGAGGAGGCGGACGCCATCTTCGTACACCACGGTTACTTCTGGAAAAACGAGGACCAGCGCGTGCGCGGCATGAAGAAGCAACGCCTGCAGACCCTGCTGCGCCACGACATCAGCCTGTTCGCCTACCACCTGCCGCTGGATGCGCATCCGCAATTGGGCAACAATGCCCAGCTGGCGCGGCGGTTGGGCCTGCACATGGAGGGCGGTCTGGAGCCGGACAACCCCTTGTCGGTGGGCAACGTGGGGCGCCTGGACGAGCCCATGAGCGCTGAGGACTTCGCCGCCCACGTGGAAGCGGTGCTCGGTCGCGAGGCCCTGCACATCGGCGACAGCCAGGATGAGATCGAAACCCTGGCCTGGTGCACCGGCGCCGCCCAGGGCTTCATCGAGCAGGCCCAGGCGCTGGGCGTGGATGCCTATCTCAGCGGCGAGATCTCCGAGCCCACCACCCATTTCGCCCGCGAGACCGGCATTCATTACTTCGCCTGCGGTCACCACGCCACCGAGCGCTACGGGGTTCAGGCGGTGGGTGAATGGCTGGCCAACGAGCACGGGCTGGAACACATCTTCATCGACATCGACAACCCGGTTTAGCCGAGGGGAGCGGCGCCCGCTTCCGGGCGCGCCAGCGGTCAGGAATTCCATGGACATCACGGTGATTTTCAACCCTACCGCCGGCGGCGGCAGGGCCAAACGTCTGCGCCAGTTCGTGCGGGCGCTGGAACAGGGCGGCGCCCGGGTGCGCCTGTATCACACCCGGGCCCCGGGGGACGCCACGCGCTTCCTGCGCGAGCTCGGCAACCCCGGTGATTGCGTGGTGGCCGCCGGCGGCGACGGCACCGTCAACGACGTGATCAACGGCCTGCGCCCGGGCGTGGCCCTGGCCGTGTTTCCGATCGGCACCGCCAATGTGCTGGCCCGGGAGCTGGCCCTTCCGCGCCGTCCCGAGGCCGCCGCCCGGGTGGCCCTGGAAGGGCGCGCGCAGACCATCACCCCGGCCCGCCTCAACGGTCGCCGTTTCCTGGTCATGGCCGGCGTCGGTTACGACGCCTGGGTGGTGGACCAGGTGGACCTGATTTCCAAGCGCCGCATCGGCAAGCTGGCCTACCTGGTGAGCATGATCCGGCAGCTGTTTCGCTATGGCGAGGTGACCTTCCGGGTCACCGTGGATGGCCGGCCCCTGGACTGTTTCTCGGCGGTGATCAGCAATGGCCGCTACTACGGCGGTGGCTTCGTGCTCAGCCGCCAGGCCAGCCTGGCCCGGCGCAGTGTTCAGGTGCTGCTGTTCCAGCGCCCGGGCCCGCTGTTCCTGCTGCGGTGCCTGGCGGCGCTGGCGCTGGGGCGCCTGGAGAAGGTGGACGGCGTGGCGTCCCTGAGCGCGGAACGGCTCACCATCAGCGCCCCGGGCCTGGAACCGGTGCAGACCGACGGCGACCCGGCCGGCTGGTTGCCCGCCGAGATCGACCTGGAGCCGGAGCCGGTGACGGTCCTGGTGCCCCGGGCCTGATCCCGGGGCATAAGACCCAAACGGAAAGTTCTTAGCATCGGTGGAGGGGGTCACGGCTTGGCCGTTATAATCCGCCGCCATAACAGCCAATCCGACCTTAAGGGAGTGAACATGTCGCAACTGGTGCAACCTCACGGCAGCGATACGCTGAACATTCTGCTGCTGGACGGCGCCGAGCGGGAGCAGGCCCTGGCCGCCGCCCGGGACCTGCCCCGCATCACCCTCAGTTCCCGGGAACGCGGGGACCTGATCATGCTCGGCATCGGCGGCTTCACCCCCCTGGACGGTTTCATGGGCAAGGCCGACTGGCAGAGCGTGTGCGACAACATGACCCTGGCCAACGGCGTGTTCTGGCCGATCCCGATCACCCTGTCCACCGACGCCGCCACCGCCGACGGCCTGGCCGAGGGCGCCGAAGTGGCCCTGGTGGATGAGGACGGCGACATCATGGGCTCCATGACGGTCACCGAGAAGTACGCCATCGACAAGGCCCACGAGTGCCAGCAGGTGTTCAAGACCACCGACGAGGAGCACCCGGGCGTGAAAATGGTCATGGCCCAGGGCGACGTGAACCTGGCCGGGCCGGTGAAGGTGTTCAGCCAGGGCGATTTCCCCGAGAAGTACGCCGGCATCTACATGACCCCCACCGAAACCCGGGCCATGTTCGAGGCGCGCGGCTGGAAAACCGTGGCCGCCTTCCAGACCCGCAACCCCATGCACCGCTCCCACGAGCACTTGGCGAAAATCGCCATCGAGATCTGCGACGGCGTCATGGTGCATTCACTGCTGGGTAACCTGAAGCCCGGTGATATCCCCGCCGAAGTGCGTCAGAACGCCATCAAGACCCTGATCGACAACTACTTCGTGGAGAACACCGTGGTGCAGTCCGGCTACCCGCTGGACATGCGCTACGCCGGTCCCCGCGAGGCGCTGCTGCACGCTCTGTTCCGCCAGAACTACGGCTGCTCCCACCTGATCGTGGGCCGCGACCACGCTGGCGTGGGCGATTACTACGGGCCCTTCGACGCCCATCACATCTTCGATGAGATCGCCGACGACGCCCTGATCACCCAGCCGCTGAAGATCGACTGGACCTTCTGGTGCGACAAGTGCGGCACCATGGCGAGCATGCGCACCTGCCCGCACACCGCCGAGGACCGGGTCCTGGTGAGCGGTACCAAGCTGCGCAAACTGCTCAGTGAAGGCGGCGACGTGCCGGACAACTTCAGCCGCCCGGAGGTGCTGGCGGTGCTGCGTGAGTACTACGAAGGTCTGCAGGACCACGAGAAGGTGAAGGTGGAGCTCAAGGGCCACTCGGCGCGCTGATCCGCGCCACCGCGCACAAAAAACCCGGGCCAGGCCCGGGTTTTTTTATGCGTCGGCGCGCTCAGCGCGGGCGGTCGCTCTCGTCGTTGTCGTCTCGCACGTCGGCGTAATCGCGGGGCGGCTCCACCACCGCCGCCGGCGTTTCCTCGTCGGTGTTCACCGGGCTGAAGGGCCCTTCAGCCTGCTTCTGCAGACCGAAATCCTCGGACAGGGTGCCCTGGGCCTTGGGCGCGTAGTCCAGGGGCTGGGAGAGCGGCGTTTCCGGCTCGTGGGCGGCGTCCAGGCTCTTGGCGGCGGCCTTCTTGCGGCCGGCTTCGCTGCACAGACTCCGCGCGCCCCGTGACAAATGCTGGTGGACCGACCGGTAGGTCTGGGTCAGCTCGTTGACCAGGTCGGCGGTTTCCAGGAAATGATGGTCCACCCGGTCGCGGTACTGGTTCAGGGCGTTGCGGGCCTCGTCGCGCTCGCGGATCAGCCGGCTGCCCTGGCGGCGGGCGGGCATCAGCCAGTAGAGCAGGCCGGCGCCCAGGATCAGGCCGGCGAGAAAGGTGAGCAGGTGGGTTGTCAGCGTATCCATGTCATACTCCTCAAGCAGCCACATTGCAGCACAGACCCGTGGCCGCGCCAAGCCAACCGCAGAGTAAATTGTATCGGGAGGAAACATGAGCCGTGACCGCCTGGCCTTGGAGGGTCCGGAAGGCACCCTGGAAGCCGCGCTGGAGGGGGATACCGAGGCCCCGCGCTTTATCGCCATCGTCTGCCACCCGCATCCGCTGTTCGGCGGCACCATGGACAACAAGGTGGTCACCACCCTGAGCCGTGCCGCCCGGGACGCCGGCGCCGCCGTGCTGAGGTTCAACTTTCGCGGCGTGGGCAACAGCCAGGGCGCGTTCAGCGACGGCATCGGCGAGACCGAGGACCTGATCGCCGTGCACAACTGGCTGACCCGTGAATTTCCGGACAAGCCGTTGTGGCTGGCCGGCTTCTCGTTCGGCAGCTTCGTGGCCGCCCGTGGCGCCGAGGTGCTCACCGCCAACGGGCAGGCGCCCAAGGCCCTGATGCTGGTGGCGCCGCCGGTGCATCATTTCGACTTCGCGTCCCTGGAAAACGCCGGCTGTCCGGTCACCGTGGTGCAGGGCGAGGACGACGAGGTGGTGCCCGCCGAGCAGGTGTTCCGCTGGGCCGGCGAGACGGTGCTGGCGCCGGACCTGATCCGCTTCCCGGACAGCGGGCATTTCTTCCACGGCAAGCTGGTGGATCTCAAGGAGGTGGCCGCCTCGCGGATGCCCTGAGGATCCCGGGGGTTGTTGTCAGCCCGCTTACGGAACGCTACATTGACTCGCCGTTCACCACTGCCGGACACCATGACGCCCCTCGAGAAATACCAGGCCGATCTGACGCGCCCCGAGTTCGTCCGCGACCCCACCCAGGAGCAGGCGGTGCGCGCGCTGGACCATCTTTACCAGAAGTTGTGCCAGGCCCGGGCGCCGGCCGGCCTGCTGGCGAAACTGCGCAAGCAGAAACGCCAGCCGGAGAAGGGGCTGTACATGTGGGGCGGGGTGGGGCGCGGCAAGACCTACCTGATGGATATCTTCTTCGAATGTCTGCCGTTCGAGGAAAAACGGCGCATGCACTTTCACCGCTTCATGCAGAAAGTGCACCGCCAGATGCGCGAGCGCCAGGGCGAGAAAAACCCGCTCACCAACATCGCCCGGGAATTCGCCGCCCGCTACCGGGTGCTGTGCTTCGACGAGTTCTTCGTCACCGACATCACCGACGCCATGATCCTGGCCACCCTGATGCAAACCCTGTTCGACGAGGGCGTCACCCTGGTGGCCACCTCCAATATCGAACCGGACGGCCTCTACCGCGACGGCTTGCAGCGGGCCCGTTTCCTGCCCGCCATCGAACTGATCAAGCAGCACACCAAGGTGATGAACGTGGACGGTGGCAAGGACCACAGGCTGCGTCTGCTGGAGCAGGCGGAGCTGTTCCATTGTCCATTGGGCGAGGAAGCGGACCGCTTCATGGCGGAGCGCTTCGCCGCGCTGGCCTCCGAACACGGCCGCCACCGCGAGCAGGGCAACATCCTGGTGGAAGGCCGCAAGATCGCCACGGTGAAATCCGCCGATGACGTGGTCTGGTTCGATTTCCCCGACGTGTGCGACGGCCCGCGCAGCCAGAATGACTACATCGAGATCGCCCGCGAATTCCAGACCGTGCTGGTCTCCAACGTGGAACGCATGGGGGCCGGCACCGACGACCGGGCACGCCGCTTCATCAACCTGGTGGATGAATTCTACGATCGCGGCGTCAAGCTGGTGATCACCGCGGAAACCCCCATCGAGGACCTGTACGCCGGCGGGCGGCTGGACTTCGAATTCGAGCGCACCCGCTCGCGCCTGATGGAGATGCAGTCCCAGGAATACCTGGCCCGCGAACACCTGGCCTGAGCGGTTTGGTCATTGCCCCCGAATCCCCCGGGTTAGACACTCTGTTTCCCGTTTCGAGACAACCCGGAGACTGCAATGATCCCGCGTACGCTGTTCAATTCCGACCACGAGGCGCTTCGCGATACCGTCCGCCGCTTCCTGGAAAACGAAGCCGTGCCCCATCACGAAGAATGGGAGCAGAGCGGCCAGGTGCCCAAGGAACTGTGGCGCAAGGCCGGCGAACAGGGCTTCCTGTGCCCCATGGTGAGCGAGGAATACGGCGGCCTGGGCGCCGACTTCCTGTACAGCGTGGTGGTCAGCGAGGAGATCTCCCGGGCCGGCCTCACCGGCATCGGCTGGGGCCTGCACACCGAGATCGTGGCCCCCTACATCGAGCACTACGGCTCCGAGGCCCTCAAGCACAAATACCTGCCGAAAATGGTCACCGGCGAGATGATCGGCGCCATCGCCATGAGCGAGCCCGGCGCCGGCTCCGACCTGCAGGGCGTCAAGACCACCGCCGTCAAGGACGGTGACCACTACATCCTCAACGGCTCCAAGACCTTCATCACCAACGGTCAGAACGCCGACCTGGTGATCGTGGTGGCCAAGACCGACCCGTCCAAGGGCGCCAAGGGCACCAGCCTGATCATCGTCGAGGAGGGCATGGAAGGCTTCGAGAAAGGCAAGAACCTGAAGAAAGTGGGCATGAAGGCCCAGGACACCTCCGAACTGTTCTTCCAGGATGTGAAAGTGCCCGCCGAGAACCTGATCGGCCAGGAAGGCATGGGCTTCATCTACCTGATGCAGGAGCTGCCCCAGGAGCGCCTGGGCATCGCCATCAACGGCCTGGCCATGGCGGAAAGTGCCTTCCAGCACACCCTGGACTACGTCAAGGAACGCAAGGCGTTCGGCCAGCCCGTCGCCGGCTTCCAGAACACCCAGTTCAAGCTCGCCGAGATGCGCACCCAGCTGGACGTGGCCCGCGCCTACGTGGACCGCTGCCTGGAGCTGCACCTCAAGAAGGAACTGGACATCCCCACCGCCGCCGGCGCCAAATACTGGGTCACCGACCTGCAGTGCGACCTCATCGACGAGTGCGTGCAGCTGCACGGTGGCTACGGTTACATGTGGGAATATCCGATCGCGCGCATGTTCGCCGACGCCCGCGTGCAGCGCATCTATGGCGGCACCAATGAGATCATGAAGACCATCATCGCCCGGGCCGTGCTCGGCGCCTGATGCCCCCTGGCGTGAACGGCCCGTAAAGGCGACCGGCCGGTCGCCTTTTTGTGGCCGAAAATCGTCCAGTTTTACATTCCTCGCCTTCTCCACCCCGGCTTGCGAGTTTATTCTTAGGCCGTCGGTGTATACCCCGACATTTTGCCGTGCCCGGGCCCGCGTGGACGAAGCGGTCCGGCCACTTCCGGCTCGATACGATGGAGAAAACATGATGAAAATAAGAGGCGCATTGCTCGCGACTTCCGTGCTGTCCCTTGCCTCCGGTTCGGCGTTCGCCTCCGGCTTTGGCGTGTCCTACCAGTCCGTGTCCGCCATGGGCACCGCCTACGCCGGCTCCGGCGTGCTCAGCGAGGACGCCACCAACCAGTGGTACAACCCGGCCACCCTGGCGGGCCTGCACGACGCTCAGTTCTCCCTGGCCACCCACCAGGTATGGATCGACACCTCCTTCAAGGCCGACGGCGCCAGCGGCCCCGGCGATTTCGAGGACGTGGAGCCCTTCGTGGGCAGCGTTTTCCTGGCCGTGCCGTTCAACGACCGGATCACCTTCGGCCTGGGCATCAACGCGCCCTTCGGCACCAAGATCGAGTACGAGGACAACTGGGGCAACCAGGTGGCTCCGGGCGTTACTTCCGGTGATTTTTACGCTCAGGAGTCCGACGTCAAGACGCTCAACGTCAATCCGGCGGTGGGCATCCAGATCACCGACAACCTGCGCCTTGGTGCCGGCCTCAACTACCAGCAGATTGACGCCGACATCGAAAACGCCGCTACCCGTCTGGAGGGCGATGACGATGCCTTTGGTTGGAACGTGGGCCTGACCTACAGCGCCGACGAGAACAACCACTTCGGCATCGCCTACCGCTCCGAAGTGGAGTACGACATCGACGGGGACATCACGTTCAAACCGGCCGCCACCGGCTTGCCGGCGGCGCTTACCTTCGCTGGTGAAACCAGCCTGGACCTGCCCGCCGCCCTGCAGCTGTCCTACGTGGGTGACCTGAGTGACCGCACCCAGCTGCTGCTGGGCGTTGAGCACATGTACTGGCACAGCCTGGACCGCCTGGTGATTGATCACGCCGGGCCGGCGCCGCTGCCGAACCCGGCCGTGGAGAACTTCAACTGGGATGACACCACCCGCTACTCCGTGGGCCTGCGTCACACCTTGCCCAGCGACACCGTGCTGCGCGTCGGCTTGGCCAAGGAACAATCCTCCCAGGACAACGACAACCGCTCCGCCATCTCCCCGGACTCCGATCGCGTCTGGGCGACCCTGGGCGCCGGTTTCAAGCCCACCGAAAACCTCAGCATCGATGTCGCCTATGCCCACATCTTCGTGGACGACGCCGACATCAACCGTCAGGACGGCACCAAGCCGCCCCTGGCCGGCACCTACGAACTGGACGCCAACGTGATCGGCGCGCAGCTGAACTACACCTTCTAAGCGCCGCGCGTCACGCGCCCCAACAAAAAAGGCGAACCTCCGGGTTCGCCTTTTTTGTGCCTCTCCCTTTATGGCAATGACTGACTTGAATATCCCCAGGCCGCGAGGTTAGCGTTGACGGTCGGTATTATGCGGTAGGAGCGGCTTTAGCCGCGATAAAGCCGGCACCACCGTTGGTCGTGGCTAAAGCGACATCGAGACCCAGCCGCTCCCAAAGCATCCATAAACCGCCCACCACAAAACCGTATCCACGAAGTCTCGCTTGAGCTCGCCTCGTAGCGCCTTGATGTGGTTTCAGACACAGAAGGCGGGCAGCCAATCCCCTGAGGCGCGATGAACCCTTTTGGGAAGCGCTTGGAAATATCCATATATATCAATTGGTTAGGTTTTGCCGGAAAATAAAGGGTATTGGGCCGCTGGTTGCACTTATGTTAGTTAAATCAGGGGGTTATGATTGAGTTGCCCTGTTCGCTGCCGCGTAGGCAGCTTAGAAATATACCACCGGCCCAGCTTTTCCAGCGGCAACGGTTTGAACCGCCCCGGGTATCGCGGAGGCTCCAGTATCTGAGAGAATGGAGCCATGACCAAATCCAATAAGTTTTCCCCTGAAGTTCGAGCGCGTGCAGTACGCTTGGTGCAGGAGCACCGTGGTGAGTACCCATCCCTATGGGCCGCCGTGGAGTCCATCGCGCCCAAGATGGCTGCGTGCCGCAGACGCTGCTGGAATGGGTCAAGCGTGCCGAGATTGATGTCGGAGAGCGGCCCGGTACGACCACGGCCGAGGCCCAACGTCTGAAGGAGCTGGAGCGCGAGAACAAAGAGCTACGGCGCGCCAACGACATCCTGCGTACGGCCAGCGCTTTTTTCGCCCAGGCGGAGCTCGACCGCAAACTGAAGTCCTGAACGCCTACATCGATCAGCACCGGGATACCTACGGGGTCGAGCCGATCTGCCGAGTATTGCAGATCGCCCCGTCGGCCTACCGGCGCCATGCGGCCCGGCAGCGCCATCCAGAACGGTGTCGCGACCGGGCCAAGCGCGATGAACGGTTGATTCCAGAGATCGAACGAGTCTGGAATGCCAACCTGCGGGTCTATGGCGCCGATAAGGTCTGGAAGCAGATAAACCGGGAAGCTATTCCCGTGGCGCGCTGCACGGTGGAGCGGCTCATGCGCCGCCTGGGCTTACGAGGCGCCCGCCGTGGCAAGACGGTGCGCTCCACCGTTTCTGATCGGTCGCTGCCGTGTCCGCTGGATCGGGTCAACCGCCAGTTCATCGCGGATCGCCCCAATCAGCTCTGGGTCTCGGACTTCACCTATGTCTCAACCTGGCAAGGCTGGCTGTATGTGGCCTTCGTGCTCGACGCCCTGGAGCAAGCCCTTTACGCCCGCCAGCCCGGCGAGTCGGAGAACTTGATTCACCACTCCGACAGAGGCTCGCAGTACGTTTCTGTGCGCTACACCGAACGCCTGGGCGAAGCGGGCATTGACCCGTCGGTGGGCAGCAAGGGCGACAGCTACGATAACGCCCTGGCCGAGACCATTAACGGTTTGTACAAAGCGGAAGTGATCCATCGGTGCGGCCCCTGGAAGTCCATGGAATCCGTGGAACTGGCCACGCTGGAGTGGGTGTCCTGGTTCAACCATCAGCGACTGATGGGGCCGCTGGGATATATTCCGCCAGCGGAAGCTGAGGCAAACTACTACAGGCAACTCAACAGTCAGGCCGCTATCGCAGCCTGACTTAAACCAAACAGCCTCCGTGAAAACCGGGGCGGTTCAGTGACCTGCAGAGCCGCAGGGCGTTGCTGGCAGATATCGCATGTTACTTGCTATGATTGTTCGGCGCTCTTGCCCATGCTCCCTCCGCTGTACGTTGTGTCGCTTACAACAGTCGCATGGGAACGGCTAAGCCTTGGAGAAGGGCGGAGCCCAGTAAACCTGGGAGGGGGCAGCGCCCGGGAGAAGCTAGAATTTAAGTATAGTTCGGGGTGGGTCGAATGCAAGGCGGCACAAAGAACTCAGGGCCACACCGCGCCCTGAGGCGAATTACAGCCGCTGGTCTATGGTTAGAGGAATGAATCTCCGATTTTCGGCCCAAGGACACAACTGATGACTGACTACTTTATTCAGGCGTTTATTTACCTGGTGGCGGCGGTCATCGCGGTGCCGTTGGCCAAGCGGTTCGGGCTGGGTTCGGTACTCGGTTACCTGGTGGCCGGTGTGGTCATCGGGCCGGTGACCGGGCTGGTGGGCCAAGAGACCGTCACCCTTCAGCACTTTGCCGAGTTCGGCGTGGTGATGATGCTGTTCCTGGTGGGGATGGAGCTGGACCCCAAATCCCTCTGGGCCATGCGGGTGCGGCTGCTCGGCCTGGGTGGTCTGCAAGTGGCACTCACCGCAGCGGTCGCTACCGGTTTTGCCTGGTCGCTGGGGCTGGCCTGGCAAACCGCAGTGGCGGTGGGGTTTCTGTTCTCCCTGTCTTCAACGGCAATTGTGCTGCAGACGCTGACCGAAAAGGGTCTGGTCAAAACCGAAGGTGGCCAGAGCGCCTTTTCCGTCCTGCTCTTCCAGGACATTGCTGTGATTCCGATGCTGGCCGTCATCCCGCTGCTGGCCGTGTCAGGAATCTCCGCCACCGATGCAGAGCACGGACACAGCAGCCTCAGCCTGGTTGAGAACCTGCCGGGCTGGGCCCATGGGCTGGCCGTTGTCGGTGCGATCGTGCTGGTGATTGTCTGCGGCCATTACCTGAGCCGGCCGCTGTTCCGCTACGTGGTGCAGTCCGGCATGCGGGAAGTGTTCACCGCCACGTCGCTGATGCTGATTATCGGCATCGCGGCGCTCATGAGTCTGGTGGACCTATCGCCGGCGCTCGGCGCTTTCCTGGCGGGTGTAGTGCTCGCCAACAGCGAATTCCGGCACGAACTGGAAGCCAATATCGAGCCGTTTAAGGGACTGCTGCTGGGGCTGTTCTTTATTACCGTGGGCGCGGGAATCAATTTCGGCGTTCTGGCGGAGTCCTGGGATATCGTCCTGCTTCTCGCCCTGGCGGTGATCATCGGCAAGGCCCTGATTCTGGTTGGTCTGGCCCTCGCCTTCCGCATCCGCAGCAGTGATGGCTGGCTGTTCACCCTCGGACTCGCCCAGGCCGGTGAATTCGGGTTTGTGCTGCTGACCTACAGCACCCAGAACCGTGTGATCCCGGCGGACACCGCGCAAATGCTGTCACTGGTCGTGGCCCTGTCCATGTTCCTGACGCCGCTGTTGTTCATTGTCTATGAGCGGGTGGTGCTGCCGCGCTATCAGAAAGCCTCCAATGAAGAAGCGGAGCCGGATGAGATAGAAGAGCAGGCGCCGGTGATCGTGGCCGGGGTCGGCCGCTTCGGGCAGATCGTCTGCCGGTTGCTTCGCGCCAACAACATTCCGAGCGTTGCCCTGGACCACGCCCTGGAGCAGATCGAAAACCTGCGCCGGATCCAACTGACAAGCTACTTTGGCGACGCCACCCGCATCCAGCTACTGGAAACCGCCGGCATTGCCGAGGCACGCCTGCTCGTTGTGGCCATTGATGACCGGGACCGGGCCGTTAATCTGGTGCGGCATGTCAAACAGCTTTACCCGGAGGTCTGGGTACTGGCCCGCGCCTTCGACCGCGGCCACGGCTACGAACTGCGCGAAGCCGGCGCCGACGACGTGGTGAGCGAAACCTACTACTCCGCCCTGGCACTCGGCGGCGATGCCCTTGCCGCCATGGGCGTCCACCCAGAGCGCGCCCGCCGGATGACCCAATCCTTTGTCGCCAGCGAAAAAGCCAACGAAGACCAACTGTTCAACGCCTGGCGCAACATCGAAGAAGGCATCCACTTCAGCCCACGCTACGGGGAGTTGTTCATGAAACTGGACGAGTCACTGGGTCACGCCATGCGGGAGGACGCACGGAGAACCGAGGACGAAACACCGTCCTGGACTCCACCGAGGGACAATCGCTGATCACAAAAACAGAATTGTCAAGGCGTATCAGCGCTTACTCGCTTCCTGGTTTCGGCGTCGCTGCCGGTAGCCGTAAGTGGCGTTTCTGACGGTTTCCTCATCTTCCAGTCCGGCCCCCAGGGCACCAGCGATAGTGGCAACCGAAGTCGCGAGCCAGGCAAGAGTGGTGTAATCGAAAAGGCTGACCGCGTGATCAAGTTGCGCTTCCAGCATGTTGGCCGGAATGAAAACGAGGACCGTGAAACAGAAAAGGGCCAGCAGGATCACGTAATAGAATACGACCCCGGAACTTAGCGTCAGTACAGTGACCGTGTTATAGAGGCGAACCAGACGTGGTGATCGGGCGTTTTTCGTCGATTCCCAAAGCGTGTGAGCAATGATAATCCAGGCAATCATTGCCGCCATGGCCACTCCCATAAGCAGAATAAGGCGTGGCCGGCCATAATTGGCGCTGAGCTGCCAAAGGGTGGGAAACACCAGACCATAGGCGCCGGTCGCGAACGCGACCGCGATGACGCGCTTGAAAGCGGGAAAGATGGTCCAGGGGCGGTTGGCTCGCACCATGCCTGCCAGGATGCGAAGGTTCCCGTTGATCTTTGAATCGGCAATGAAGCGTACATCAAAGGACTCTCCCTCGCCCGGTAGCGTTATCCGTCGTATCGGGAACAGCTTCTCGTAGAGGTGCCTGCCCACTAGTTGCCGGGCACCTTTGCCACGCAGGCTCTTATGGACTTTGTCGGATTGCCGGGTACGCTGCTCTTGGCGAGCACGGTCCTCTTCCGAACTACCATGGTGCAATTCGTTGACCAGTTGCAGAATTGCTTCGCTCTGGCGACGCCGTATTGCGCTAATGCCGAAGGCAGGCAATGAGATCAACGCAAGGCCATGCCCCGTGCTGGTTTCAGCGATTATGAAACGCCCGTCCTTGAAGATCGGCAAATCGGTAATACAGATCGCGTAGTCCCACTGCTGGTCTCGCTTGTACTCGAGAATACCCCCGATGATATCGGTGGAAGCCTCGGCAGCGCCGATCAGCGGATCGACGATCAGTTGGACCTCCCAACGCAACCGGTCATCGACGTAGTTGGCCAGAAGTTCGGGCAACTGGTCGATTACCTGTTCGGCCATCTCAGCGGACATCTCCGGGGCGGGTACCAAGCCAACCACCTTTCGGCATGCGTTGACCGCCTGGCTCCCTTTCGCTTCGGGTTCGGTGTAGACCTCGTTCCGAGCCTTGGACATAAGCGCTCCTTAACGACGTGCTAGCGAATTAGGGAGTGGGACGCTGTAAAACCCACCCTAGCATATCCAAGCTTAGTTGAATATCTGAATACCGCGACTCGCGCGATAGCCTTCTCGGGACCGGTATAAGGTGGACCTCGATGACCATTAATTTTGCGTTACTGCTGGCGATGTCAGCCCAAGCCGCGTCAGAGGTGCTTGCCGACGTGCCCCACACTCAGCAGTTTGGTCAAATCCCCTGCCGGCACCGGCTTTGCGAACAAGTAGCCCTGCATATGCCGGCATCCGCTTTCACGCAGCAATCGGCACTGCTCCGGTGTCTCCACGCCCTCGGCGATGACATCCAGATCCAGCCGCTGAGCCATGGCGATGATGGCGTCGGCGATCGCGGCACTGGCCTTATCGGTGGTGATTTCGCGGACGAACGACTGGTCGATTTTGAGCGTATCGATCGGGAAGCGCTTCAGGTAGCTCAGGCCGGAGTACCCGGTGCCGAAGTCGTCCAGTGCGATGCTCACGCCGTAATCCTTGAGGCACGTCATTGTTGCGATCGCAGCATCGACGTCCTCCATGAGCATGCTTTCGGTCAGTTCGAGTTCCAGGTGCTCCGGGTTCAATCCGGTCTCCTTGAGTAGTTGCACCACCCGCATGGCAAGGTCTGCTTGGCGGAACTGCCGGGCTGAGAGGTTCACGCCAATGCGGCCGGGTTTCAGGCCACTTTCGCGCCAGAGCCGGTTCTGCTCGCATGCCGCACGTAGCACCCATTCCCCGATCGATTCGATCAGGCCGGTCTCCTCCGCAATCGGGATGAAACGCGCCGGCGAGATCATGCCCATGTCGGGGTGATGCCAGCGCAGCAGTGCTTCAGCGCCAACGGGAGCGCCGGTGTCTACGTCAATACGGGGTTGGTAATGGACGCAGAACTCGCCTTGCTTCAGCGCGCAGCGCCGCCTCCAGGGACAGTCGCTCCGGATCCCGGTTGCCCGCCATCGTGGCATAGGCCTGGTGCATGTTGCGTCCCCGGTCTTTAGCACGGCGCAGTGCTGACGTGGCATTCTTGAAAAGCTCCCCCGAGTCCGTTCCGTCGGCTGGATAGGCGGCAGAGCCGATGCTGCAGGTTATGCAGACCTCCTGGCCGTTGATCCGCAAGGGCTCGGAGACCGACTCGAGGATACGCTGAACCCAGTACTCAGCCTGCAGGACCTGCTGTGTTCCGGCCGTGTACATGATCGCAAACTCGTCCCCGCCGATACGTGCAACTGTCCCGTGTGTTTCCACGCATCCGGACAGCCGTTCAGCGGTAGCTCGGAGCACCCCGTCGCCGCCCACATGCCCCAGAGCGTCGTTAATCAGCCCCAGGCGGTCGAGTCCGACAATGAGTATTGCCACAAACCTGTTGCCGCGCTGCGCCGATTCGATGGCCTGTGCGAGGCGTTCGTGGAGCGCGGTCCGGTTCGGCAACCGCGTGAGACCGTCGAAACGGGTGAGAAAGTGGATGCGCTCCTCGGTCGCCCGGTGGGCCGTGAGATCGTCGACATAGGCGAAGCTGACGGGCTCGCCTTCGTACTCAATGTAGGTAGCGGTGACCTCGACGGGGATCAGTGTCCCATCGCTGCGGCGTGCGACGGACTCAATGCGTGCCGAGCCCTGCACCTGCAACTCGTGCAAATGCTCTCGCCAGGCCGTTTCCGTCATGGTGGGATCGATATCGGAAAGCAGGCGTCCGATAAGGTCTTCGCGGTCATACCCGAGCATGTAGCATGCCGCGCGATTGGCATAGCGTACCCGCCCTTCGGCGTCGATCTGGAACATCGCGCCCCGGGCGTGATCCACCGCGAACTGGGTCAGCCGCAGTTCCTGCTCCGCTTGCCTGCGTTCCGTGATGTCGCGCGCGGAAGGTACCAGATAGATGACGTTTCCGTGGTCGCCGCAGATCGGATGCAGGGTGAAATCCATGGTCCGCACCTGACCGTTACGGTCGAGGATAGGCACGTCAAAGCGGGACGTCAGCCCGCGTCCGGCAGCCGTTATCGCCTCGCGCAGACGTTGCCGACTCTGGTCCGAGAATCGCCACCAGGGAGTGGCATCAAACGGTCGGCCCAGCACATCGTCGGCTCGTGCGCCAATGGCATCCAGAGCGGCCTTATTGGCGTAGGTGAGAACGCCATTGACGGACAGCAGACCGGCAAAGATTGAAGGTGACAGCCGGTCCATGACCTCATGTACGTCAGTCATCGTATTGCCCCCACGAATTTACTGTTTGCGACGAGTTTCAGTGCCGGATCTTCCACTGATTGAAGATGGAAGTTGATAGCACGGACTTCAGTCTTAAGGGACTCTGGTGCAACGGATACGGCGACCGGCAGCTCAACCCTCTCCCCTGCTCGACCTTTGAACCGCCCCGGGTATCGCGGAGGCAGCTTAGAAAAGGATGCGGCCTGCGTCCTCCGCTGCCGCGTAGTTCGCTGCCGCGTAGGCAGCTTAGGAATCCGCGCCAGGAAGGAGGGTGAGTGATGGATGGTTCGCTGCCGTACAGGCAGCCATGGAACTGCGTATTGGGAAAAGCCTCACTCCCGTTCCGGTGCGCGCACCTTGAGCGGGATGTAGACCGCCTCGACCTTGCCGTCCAGGGCGGCGGGAATCTGCCCGGCCAGGACGCTGCGCGGCAGCGGCGTTCTCAGCACGTAGCCGCCGCCGAGGCCCTCGGCCCGTTCCAGCGGCATGTCCAGCAGACGAATCAGGCGCACCGGCGAGCGGTCGAAGCCGTCCGGTGAGTAGGTCCATTCCGGGACCAGGCAAACGGTGCCCTCGATGCGGATGGCGTCGCAGGTAAAACTGACGTCGGGCTCTTCATCAGAGTGCAGCGTGACGGTAAGCGAGTCCATGCCAACCCCCTTTGGTGGGTTCCTTTGTGGTCTTTTTGTTATTGGCGTGGGCTGGGAAGCTACCACCTTATGTGAAATGGATCACCTGGACATAAGGACAGTGCGGCCCGCCGGGCGGCGGGCCGGCGGGGTCAGGATTTGCGGAACAGCTTGCGGCCCAGGGCGGCGAGGCCGGCCAGGAGGACGAACCAGAACTTCTTGAGCAGCAGCAGGGCGGCGGCGAGCACGCCGGTCTTGGCCAGGGCCTTGCCGGCGATCAGCCCGCCCACGCCGTAGGCGGCCAGGTGGTCGGTGTCCGGGTCGTAGTCGGCGTAGCGGTTGCCTTCCTCGAAGCGGGACAGGGCGAGCACCGCTTCCCGGTGGTGGTTGATCTCCGGCAGGGCGGGCATGTCGGCGATGAAGTTCATCTGCAGGAAGCCTTCGCGGCCCAGTTTGCGGATATTGTAATTGAGGGTGTCGCCTTCCTGGCCTTCGAAGTGGATGCGTTTGGCCCAGTATAACTGGTGGGTGTCCGGGTCGTAGTGGGGCGGTTCCGCCCAGCCCACCAGTTCCAGGGTTTCATAGCCGAGTTCCTGGCGTTGCGGGTTGGCGTCGCGGATGTCCTCGCGCATGGTTTCCAGCAGTTCGTCGTAGTCGATGTGGTCGGCGTCCTCGTCGTCCACGTGGCCGTCTTCCACATAGGCGATGTCCACGCCCCAGGCCTCGGCGTCGAAGGGCCGGTAATGGCTGGGAAACAGCATGCCCAGGGTGGTGTCGTCCGGCGGATTGCCCCAGAAATCCTCGAGGACGGTGCGCGCGTCCTTCTTGTCCAGGTAGTAGAAGTCGTCGGGTATGGTGAGGACCACGCCGGCTTCCTCCAGGCGGATTTCGCCACGGCGCGGGGTCATGGTGTCCCAGGTACGTTCGACATGCTGCTGCCAGGCCCGGGCGTCGTCGTAGGTGGCCGGCGCCGGCTCGTCGGCGGCCAGGGCACTGTTGGACAGCAACAGCGCCGCCCCCCAAAGGGTCGTCCATTGGTTCATCGTGATGTCCTTTCGGTTTCGTTTTTTCCGTTGCGAGCGGGCCCTGAGGCGGGCCCCGTTCCCCGATGTTCAGTGTAGCGGTGGCGGTCATGGTAAGCGCGTGACGCGGCTCTCATCCGCGCCTTTACGGCGGCCATCCGGCTCTGACAAGCTATTCGGACGCCCCGTCGGAAGGGGCGGCTACCCAGCGGTCAGGAAGGGAGGCCAGGGATGATGTTGACGTGTTGCAGTGACTGCCAGTATCGCGGTGCGCGGCCCCGCCGGACGCTTTATGGTCCCGGGGTGTGGTGCAGCCATCCGGACAATCCGGATTCGGTGCCCCGGGGCGTGTTGCACGCCGGTTCCGCCAGTGTGGAGTGCGCCTACGCGCGGTCCGGCGCGGCCCGGGAGCAGGGCGACCGGGTGCGCGAGCGCCGCGAACGCGGGCCGGTGGTGCGGGTGCGCCGGCGTATTCCGGTCAGCGGCACGGCGTGAGCCGCGCCGCCAGGGTGTCCGCCACCCGGTCCGCGATGTAGGCATAGCCCCGTTCGCCGGGGTGGTAGCCGTCCTCGGCCAGATAGGCCGGGTCGGCGATGACCGGATAGGCCAGATGCTGGACGCCCTCCAAGCGCGCCGCCAGGGCGCGCTGTGCCCGATCCAGCCGCGCCGCCCGCAGCCCCAGCACCTGGCGCAGGGGGCGGGGCAGGGCGGTGAAGTGCTGCATCGGGGGCACCGACAGCAATGCTACCGGTAACGAGGGGCGGTCCCGCCTCAGTGCGTCGATCAGGGCCCGCAGGTCCGCCTGGTAACGGCCCGGCCGGGTCAGCCCGGTGGTGTCGTTAACCCCCAGACTGATTACCACCAGGTCCGCCTCCGGCGGCGGTTCCGCCGCCAACCGGTCCGCCAGGGCCCGGGCGCGGATGCCGTTCACGCCTGTTACCCGCCAGCCCACCGTTCGCGCCGAGCGGGCATGCAGCGCGCGGGCCAGCTGACCGCCCAGCCCCTGGTGGTGTTCGGCCACGCCGACGCCGGCGGCGGTGGATTCGCCCACCACCAGCAAGCGGGTGGCCACCGGTCCCGCGCCGGCCTGGCCGTGGTCCGCGCCGCCGGCTTCCGGCAGGCGCGGGGTCTCGCGGCGGGCACGCCTGGCCTGCGCCATCAGCAGCGGGGCCAGAGCGATCAGCGCCAGCCAGAAACGTACGCCTTCCATGGGGTCAGCCCACGAACATGCGCCGCGCCAGCGGCAGGCCCTTGCGGCCGGTGACCGCCAGGGTGGTGGCCAGGCCCGCCACCAGGGCGCCGACCACGCCGCAGGTGAGCACGTCCTGGCCGGTGAGGTAGAGGCCGGGGATGCGGGTCTTGGGGCGCAGCCAGTCCTGCTGGAAGCGGTTGGGATCGTGGTCCAGGCCGTATATCTCGCCGGTGGGGTAGCGGCAGAACCAGGCGGTGGAGAGCGGCGTGGACAGCTCGTAATAGTCCAGGTGGGCACGCAGGTTGGGGTGTTTCTCGAACAGCTTCTCCAGCAACCGTTGGGCGAAGGCCTCCTTGTCGGCCTCGTAGTCCTCGCCACGCTGGCCCCAGGTGGTGCCGTCCCAGCGCTGGTACCACTGGTAGGGCGCGGCGGCGACGATCTCCACCGTGGCCCGGCCCGGGTAGCGGCGGGTGAAATCCGGGTCCTTGGCGCTGGGGAAGGAGATGTAGGTGAGCGGGATGTCTTGGTGGTCCGGGTCCGCCAGGGCGCGGTCCAGCTGGCCTTCGTAATCGTTGTCCGGGTAGATCCAGTAGTTGGTTTTCGGCAGCCCCAGGTTCTCGGCGGTGTCGTTCAGGCCGATGTAGAGGCAGGCGCTGGCCATGGAGCGGTTCACTCGCCCCAGCCGTTCCCGGTAGTGGTCGTGGTGCGGCGCGTGTTCGGGCAGCAGCTCCGTGAAGGTGTTGAACACGCCGGCGTCGCTGATCACGCAGGGGGCCCGCTCTTCATGGCCGTCGGCCAGGCGCACGCCGGTGGCGCGGCCGTTCTCCACCAGAATGTCGGTGACGTCGGCGTAGGTGAACACCTCGCCGCCGCTGGCCTGGATCACCGGCAGGATGGTGCGCGCGATTTGCGCGGCGCCGCCCACCGGGTAGTAGCCGCCGTGCAGGTAGTGGCGGGCGATCAGGGCGTGGATCAGAAAGCTCGACCGGGACGGCGGCAGGCCGTTGTCGCCCCACTGGCCGGTGAGCACGGCGATCAGTTCCTGGTTGCTGGTGAGTTCCTCCAGTACCGCCCGGGTGGGCCGGTTGTAGCGGCCCAGGGCGCCCAGGTCCAGCCCTTTGCGGGTGATGCCGGCCACCGCCCGGGGCAGCATGCGCGCCAGCGTCAGTGGCTGCACGGCGCCGGCCGCCTTCTTGATGGCGGTCAGGTAGGCGTCGATGGCGTCGTGTTCGTCCGGGAACGCCTTTTGCAGCTCGGCGCGGAACGCCTGGGGACCGGCCTTGAGGTCGTAGTGCCGGTCGCCCAGGTGGATGCGGTCGTAGCACTCGGCCATGGGGGCCCATTGCAGCCGGCCGTCGGTGATGTGGTCGAACAGCCGCCGGCCCAGGGTATCGGGGCGGCCCATGTCGCCAATGTAATGCACACCCACGTCCCATTCGTAGCCGTTGCGCTCGTAGCTGTGGGTGAAGCCGCCGGCGGTGTAATGCTGCTCGAACACCGCCACCTTCCAGCCCATCCTGGCCAGGCAGGCGGCACTGGCCAGGCCGCCGATGCCGGAGCCGATCACCAGGGCGTCGTAGGGGCCATTCAGGCGATTGGCGCGGTAGCGCCGGCCGATCCCGAGGCGGCTGGGTTGCGGGCTGGCCATGGTCTCGCTCCTTGAAAGTACACAGTGTGTACATTGCCCCGGTTTGGCCGGGCCGTCAAGGCAGGCGTGTGGGGGTGTAGGAGCGACTTTAGTCGCGATGGAAGCTTGATCGCGACTAAAGTCGCTCCTACGGTGCTGCCTTCAGGGCGCGGGGAAGGGGAAGCGGGTGTGGATGGCTTCCAGTTCCTTCTCCAGGTCCTTGTCCCAGGCCAGGTTCACGCTGTCCAGATTCTCGCGGAGCTGGTTGAGGTTGGTGGCGCCGATGATGTTGCTGGTCACGAACGGCCGGGTGGTGACGAACTGCAGGGCCAGCTGGGTGGGGCTCACGCCGCGTTCCTCGGCGAGCCGGCAGTAGGCCTCGGTGGCGGCCTCGGCCTGTTCGTTGGTGTAGCGGGCGAACTGCTTGAACAGGGTCAGTCGCGCGTTGGCCGGCTGCTGGCCGTGGCGGTACTTGCCGGTGAGCATGCCGAACGCCAGCGGCGAATAGGCCAGCAGGCCCACGTCCTCGCGGTGCGCCACCTCGCCCAGGCCGACCTCGAAGGTGCGGTTGAGCAGGGAATAGGGGTTCTGGATCGACACCGGGCGCGCCAGGCCGATTTTCTCCGCCTCGTGAATGAAGGTCATGGTGCCCCAGGGGGTCTCGTTGGACAGGCCCCAGTGGCGGATCTTGCCGGCGTCCACCAGCTTCTTGAGGCCGGCCACGGTCTCGGCGATGGAGACCGCGTCCGGGTCCTCGCGGTGTTTGTAGTTGAGGCGGCCGAAGTAATTGGTGGTGCGCTCCGGCCAGTGCAGCTGGTAGAGGTCGATGACGTCCGTGCGTAGGCGCTTGAGGCTGCCTTCCACGGCGCTTTGCAGGCTCTCGGCGGTGAAGCGCGGGCCGCCGCGGATGTGCTTGACGTAGTCGCCGGGGCCGGCGGCCTTGGTGGCCAGCACCACCTTGTCGCGGTTGCCGGTTTGGGCGAACCAGTCGCCGATGATCTCCTCGGTGCGGAACGAGGTTTCCGGGCTCGCCGGGACCGCATACATTTCGGCGGTGTCGAAGAAGTTGACGCCCCGGTCCAGGGCCAGCTCCATCTGCGCGAAGCCTTCCTCGGCGCTGTTCTGATTGCCCCAGGTCATGGTGCCCAGGCAAATGCTGCTGACCTTGAGATCGGTGCGGCCCAGCGGACGGTATTCCATGCTCTCCCTCCTGACGTGTGTGGAAAAGACCGAC
This sequence comes from Alloalcanivorax profundimaris, assembly GCF_015265435.1. Classification (GTDB taxonomy): domain Bacteria; phylum Pseudomonadota; class Gammaproteobacteria; order Pseudomonadales; family Alcanivoracaceae; genus Alloalcanivorax; species Alloalcanivorax profundimaris. Next base: position 64,217 of record NZ_JABJWH010000006.1, read on the forward strand.
TATACCGTCCCGTGGCGGGCGGCGGCGAGGCATGGCGGGGAGCGGCTTCAGCCGTGATCATCGGGTCATTTTCCTGCTTGTCTTCGGCCGGGCGGTTCAGTACAATTCGCACCCTCTTGCCCGGCGGGCTCTCGCCGGAGGGTTGATTGAACCCGTAACGTATTGAATTCAGGGCACAAATTTTAGGGAAGACTCCCATGAAGACCTACAGCGCGAAACCGGAAAGCGTAAAGCGCGACTGGTATGTGGTGGACGCCTCCGGCAAAACGCTGGGCCGGCTGGCCGCGGAAGTCGCCAGCCGTCTGCGCGGCAAGCATAAGCCGGAATACACCCCGCACGTCGACACCGGCGATTACATCGTGGTAATCAACGCCGAGAAAGTGGCGGTGACCGGCAAGAAAGCTTCCAACAAGATGTACTACCGTCACACCGGCTATCCGGGTGGCCTCAAGGAAGCCAACTTCGAGACCCTGATCAGCGAAAAGCCGCAAATGGTCATCGAAAAAGCCGTGAAGGGCATGATGCCGCGTAACCCGCTGGGTCGCGACATGTTGCGCAAACTCAAAGTCTACGCCGGCGCCGAGCATCCGCACACTGCTCAGCAGCCGCAGCAGCTCGAACTCTAAGAGGTCAGTCGATGGCAACTGCAAACGCCGATTACGGAACCGGTCGCCGCAAGACGGCTTCCGCCCGCGTATTCCTCCGCCCGGGCAGCGGTAACATCACCGTCAACGGCCGCCCGCTGGACGTTTTCTTTGGTCGTCAGACCAACCGCATGGTGGTGCGTCAGCCCCTGGAGCTGGTGGACGCCACCGACCGCTTCGACGTCTACGTGACCGTCAGCGGCGGCGGTAACAACGGCCAGGCCGGCGCCATCCGTCACGGCATTACCCGTGCTCTGATGGAATACGACAGCGAGCTGCGTGGCGCCCTGCGTCGGGCCGGCTACGTGACCCGTGACGCCCGTGGTGTGGAACGTAAGAAGATCGGTCTGCACAAAGCGCGTAAGCGTCCGCAGTACTCCAAGCGGTAAGACGGCGCCCGGCGCTGTCCGAACCCCGAAAAAGCCCGGCTATGCTGGGCTTTTTTTGTGCATAAATCAGGGGTTTAGGGAGGCCCCGCGGGGGAATAACCGGTTGTCAGATGTGGTCTTTTTCATTACCATTTGCGCCGCCTTGCTCCGCCCGGAGCATGAGCACCGACCGCGAGTCTCGGATCACCCCCCGGCCGTGGGATCTAAGGGGAGAACAATTCAATGAGCAATGACGGCGTAAATACCAGCCGCCGCACCTTTTTGATCGGCCTGACCTCGACGGTCGGCGTCGCGGGTGCCATCGGCGCGGCGGTTCCTTTTGTCAAATCCTGGCAACCCAGCGCGAAGGCCGAGAATGCCGGCGCCCCCGTGGAGGTGGACGTCAGCAAACTCGAGATGGGGCAGCGCGTGGTGGCCGAATGGCGTGGCCAGCCGGTCTGGGTGGTTCGCCGGACCGAAGAAATGGTCGCCAATCTGGACAAACTCAACGATCAGCTCAAGGATCCTCAGTCCGAAGAGGATCAGCAGCCGGCCTACGCGGCCACTGAGTGGCGTTCCATCAAGAAAGAATATCTGGTGCTGATCGGTATCTGCACCCACCTGGGTTGTTCTCCTCTGTTCGAAGAAGAGCCCACCGTCGAACTCGAGCAGGGCGGCTTCTTCTGCCCCTGCCACGGTTCCAAGTTCGACCTGGCGGGCCGTGTTTACCAGGGCGTGCCGGCTCCCACCAACCTGGTGGTGCCGCCCCACTCCTACATCAGTGATGCCGTGATCATCGTCGGTTCTGAAGAAGGGGAGACCAAGGCATGATGAGAATGGTGAACGGTTTGATCGATTGGGTGGATGCCCGTCTCCCCGTCGTCAATGCGTACAAGAAACACATGTCGGAGTACTACGCTCCGAAGAACTTCAACTTCTGGTACTACTTCGGGGTTCTCTCCATGGTGGTGCTGGTCAACCAGCTGCTTACCGGCATCTGGCTGACCATGTTCTATTCCCCGGGTCAGGGGTTTGAATCCGTCGAATACATCATGCGCGACGTGCAATGGGGCTGGTTGATCCGCTACATGCACGCGGTGGGCGCGTCCGCCTTCTTCGCGGTGGTCTACATCCACATGTTCCGCGGCCTGATGTACGGCTCCTACAAGCCGCCCCGGGAGCTGGTGTGGATCTTCGGCATGCTGATCTACGTGGCCCTGATGGCGGAAGGCTTCCTGGGCTACGTGCTGCCCTGGGGCAACATGTCCTACTGGGGCGCCCAGGTGATCATCTCCCTGGCCGGCGCCATTCCGTTCGACATCCTGCCGTTCATCGACGGCAAGGACGCCAAGGAAATCGGCGAGGCGCTCACCACCTGGGTGCGCGGCGACTACCTGCTGTCCACCGCCACGGTGAACAAGTTCTTCGCCCTGCACGTGGTGGCCATCCCGCTGGTACTGGTGGCCCTGGTGTTCCTGCACATCCTGGCGCTTCACGAAGTGGGTTCCAACAACCCGGACGGCGTCGAGATCAAGCAGAACAAGGACGAGAACGGCATTCCGAAGGACGGCATCCCGTTCCACCCGTACTACACCGTCAAGGACCTGCCCGGCGTGATCATCTTCCTGATGATCTTCGCGGTGGTGATCTTCTTCTTCCCCACCGGCGGCGGCTACCTGATCGAGAAGCCCAACTTCGTGGCGGCCAACCCGCTCAAGACCCCGGATCACATCGCGCCGGTGTGGTACTACGGGCCTTACTACGCCATGCTGCGGGCCACCACCATCGAGTGGTTCGGCATGTCGTCCAAGGCCTGGGGCCTGATCGCCATGGGCGGCGGCATCGTGGTGCTGTTCCTGCTGCCCTGGCTTGACCGCCACCCGGTGAAGTCGATCCGCTACAAGGGCTGGCTGAGTAAGCTGCTGCTGTTCGTGTTCGCCGCCGACTTCCTGATGCTCGGCTACCTGGGCACGCAGCCGGCCACCGGCACGGCCAAGACGCTGGCGCAGATCGGCACCGTGTACTACTTCCTGTACTTCTTCATCGGGCTGCCGCTGGCGTACCGGTTCGAGAAGTCCAAACCGGTTCCTGAACGTGTAACGGGGGGTCACTGATGAAGAAGCTGGTTGTTGTATTGCTTGTCAGTTGCCTGCCCGCGTTCGCCAGCGCGGCCGGCGGCCATGACGTGGAGCTGGAAAAAGCGCCGGTCAACCTGCAGGACAAGGTAAGCCTGCAAAATGGCGCCAAGCTGTTCGTCAACTACTGCATGGGTTGCCACAGTCTGGAATACCTGCGCTACGGCCGCATGGGCGAGGACCTGGGTATCTCCGACGAGCTGACGCTGAAGTACCTGAACTTCACGTCCGAGAAAATCGGCGACCCGATGAAGAACGGCATGACCGCCGAGAACGGCAAGGACTGGTTCGGCAACCCGCCGCCGGACCTGACCCTGGCGGCCCGGCACCGTTCACCGGACTGGATTTATTCCTACCTCACCGGTTTCTACGAGGATGAATCCCGTCCCTACGGCTACAACAACGAGGTGTTCCCCAGCGTGGGCATGCCTCATGTGATGGCCAAAATGCAGGAAAATCTGAGTGAGGAGGAGTTTGAGTCCAACATGGGCGATATCACCAACTTCCTCACCTACGCGGCGGAGCCCATCGCTCCCACCCGTGAACGGATCGGCGTGTACGTGCTGGTGTTCCTGGCTATCCTGTTCGTACCGGCGTACCTGCTGAAAAAGGAATACTGGAAAGACGTTCACTGAGCGGACCGACCCGCTCAGAACCCTTTCCGGCGAGCAACAGGGTAACCGCGCGAGCGGCTACCCTGTTTGTGTTATAGCGATATACGTGGAGATGACTCGACCATGGGTGTGGTGACCAAACGTTCCTCGATGACATTCTTTTCTTCCCCGAACGATCATTACTGCCATCGGGTACGCATCGTTCTGGCGGAAAAGGGCGTGACCGTGGACATCGTCGACGTGGACAACGGGGACAAGCCGGAGGATCTGGCTTCGCTGAACCCCTACAACGAGGTGCCCACCCTGGTGGACCGGGAGCTCACCCTGTATCAGTCCACGGTGATCATGGAGTACCTGGATGAGCGTTTCCCGCATCCGCCGTTGCTGCCGGTGTATCCGGTGGCCCGTGCCCAGAGCCGGCTGCTGATTCACCGCGTGGAGCGCGACTGGTGCCACAACGTGGACGCGCTGCTGGAAGGCACCGAGAAGGAAGCGAGCCTCAACAAGCGCCGCAAGGAGCTGCGCGAGGGCCTGATCGCCACCGCGCCGATCTTCAGCGAGCTGCCGTTCTTCATGAGCGAGGAATTCACCCTGGTGGATTGCGTGGTGGGCCCGATCCTGTGGCGGCTGCCCGCCATGGGCGTGGAACTGCCGGCCAAGCAGGCCAAGCCGCTGATCGACTACGCCGAGCGCCTGTTCGATCGCGACGCCTTCCAGGCCAGCCTGTCCGACGCCGAGCGTGAACTGCGCCAGCGCCTGTAAGCCCTATGAGTGAAGAGATGACCCCCAATCGCCCGTATCTGATACGGGCGATGCACGAATGGATCTGCGATAACGGCCTGACCACGCACCTGGCGGTGGACGCCCATTACCCGGGCACCGAGGTGCCGCAGGAGTTCGTCCAGGACGGCCAGATCGTGCTCAACATCGCCCCCCGGGCGGTGACCGCCTTCGAGGCGGGCAACGAGGCGATTACCTTCTCCGCCCGTTTCGGCGGCGTGCCGCGCACGGTGTACGTGCCGGTGGAGGCGGTGATGGCGGTGTTCGCCCGCGAGAACGGCCAGGGCATGGCCTTCGAACCCACCGAACCGCCGCCGGAGCCGCCGGCGCCGCCGGAACCGGACAACGACGACAAGCCCTCCCGCGGCAGCCACCTCAAAGTCGTCAAGTAATGGGGTGGTGATGTCCTGGCGGCGGAAGCCGCTCCTATTGCCAAGAGCACCGTAGGAGCGGCTTCAGCCGAGATCAGTCGATGTATTCGATGATCTTGACGATCTTCTGAACGCCCCCCACCTGCTTGACCTGCTCGACCACGGCGCTGGCTTCGTCGTGGCTGAGCAACCCCAGCAAATACACCACGCCGTTCACCGTCACCACCTTGGTGCGCATGCCCGGGGCGTCGCTGTTCACCAGCAACCGGCTTTTCACCTTGGTGGTGAGCCAGGTGTCGTTGGTGCGCGCCAGGGTGGAGGTCTTGCCGGACACCTTGAGCTCGTTGTGCACGTGGCGCACATGGCGCACCCGGTCGGCGATGTTGCCGGCCTGGGCGCGCAGCTGGTCGCTGGCTACTTCGCCGGCCAGCAGCACGTTGCCGTTGAAGCTCACTACCACGATGTGGCTTTCGTCCAGCTCGGCGCTGGCACGGGCCAGGTTGATCTTGATCTTGCGCTCGATGTTGCCGTCCTCGACGAAGGCGCCGAAGGTGCGCGAGCCGTGGTCGCGGTCCACCGGTTCCTGGGACATGTTCTTGGTCAGGCTGGCGCAGCCGGACAGCATCAGGGTGGCGAGCAGGGCCATCAACCCGAGAGCACGCATCAGGGTCCTCCGAACAACTGTTGGTCGATAAAATCGCACAGGGCGTGGATCACCAGCAGGTGCACCTCCTGAATGCGGGCGGTGGAGCTGGCGGGTACGCGGATTTCGATGTCGCCGGGGCCGTAAAGGTTCACCATTTCGCCGCCTTCCCGGCCGGTCATGGCGACCACCTTCATTTCCCGGTCATGGGCGGCCTGGATCGCCTGGATCACGTTGGCGGAGTTGCCGCTGGTGGAGATCGCCAGCAGCACGTCGCCGGCGTTGCCCAGGGCGCGCACCTGCTTGGAATAGACCTCGTTGTAGCTGTAGTCGTTGGCGATCGAGGTGAGCGTGGAGGAGTCGGTGGTCAGGGCCACCGCCGGCAGGGCCGGGCGCTCCATCTCGAAGCGGTTGAGCAGCTCCGAGGAAAAATGCTGGGCGTCGCCGGCGGAACCGCCGTTGCCGCAGCTGAGAATCTTGCCGCCGTTGAGCAGGCTCTCGACCATCACCTGACCGGCGGCGGCGATCACCTCGGGCAGCACCTCGCCGGCCTTGGCCTTGGTTTCCAGGCTCTCGGCGAACAACTGTCTGATGCGGTCCACACTCATTATCCGTCTCCGTAAAATGCGTTCTGTACCCAATCATAGCGGACCGTGCCGCCGTCATCCGGTTCCAGGCCCAGCACGTCGAAGCGGCAGGGCCGGCGTGCCTGATGGGGATGGCGGCCCAGGTAATGACGGGCCGCGAGGATCAGACGGCGTTGCTTGCGGGTGTCCACCGAGGCCAGGGCGCCACCGTAGTCCGTCTCGCCGCGCCAGCGCACCTCCACGAACACCAGGGTTTCGCCGTGGTTCATGATCAGGTCCACTTCCCCCAGCCGGCACTGGTAATTGGCCACTTCCGGCGTCAGTCCCTGGCCGCGCAGCCAGCGCAGCGCCCATTGCTCGGCCCGTTGGCCGCGTTGTTTGCGCCAATGCATGAGGCATCCCTTCCTCGTCGTCGTTGTGCGGGCGGCGCCATCCCCCGGCGCCGCCGGATGTTCTAGTCGCGTACCGGCTCGCCGGCCCGGCGGCCGCTGATGCGCGGCAGCGGTTCCGGCTCGCCGCGGCGGAACACCGCCCAGTTGCCGTCGCGCACCAGGCGCGCGCCTTCCAGATGCAGGTTGCCGGTGACGCCGGGCAGTTCGGCGCCGCTCAGGCTGCGCAGCATGGACAGCCGCGCCTGCAGACGGTAGGCGTCCACGCCCATGGCGAACAGCCGGTTATAGCGACCGTGGCCCTCCGGCCAGGTTTCCTCGGCCAGACGGTGCAGTCGGGTATCCTGGTAGAGAATCCAGGGCATGTCCACGAAGCGCACGCCGTCCAGATCCTGGTCGCGGCGCGGCGCCGGGGTGCCATCGTAAATGTAGGAGGTGGTGTACACCGGCAGACGACGGCCGTAGTGGAAGTTCAGCAGCGGTTTGATCTGGCGGCCCTGATTGGGGCTGGCGACCATGAACAGGAAGCTCATGTCCTCGCCGATGCGCGGCTGATATTCCGTCTTGCGGCCGTAGCGGTCCTTGGTCGGGCCGCCCTGGCGTTCCCGGGCCGCCTCCATCAGGTTGCGCACCGTGTCGCCCATGTTCTCGTCGGTGAAGCCGCTCTCCAGGCTGACCTCGCCGCCGCGTTCCCGCCAGGCGTTCATGAAGGCGCCGCTGACACGGCGGCCCCAGTCGCTTTCCGGGTACAGCACGCCCACCTGACGGTGGCCCTCGCGCCAGGCCTGGCGCGCCACTTGGCGGGCCTCGTCCTCCGGCGCCAGGCCAAACTGGAACAGCGGCGCGTCGCGGCTGCCCTGGTCCAGGTAGTTCAACGCCAGCACGGTAACCGGCGGCGCGCCTTGGGCGGCCAGCTCGGCGACCTGCTCCTTGGCCAGCGGGCCGACCACGAACTGGGCGCCGTCTTCCACGGCGCGCTGGAACACGGCGCTCACGTCGGCGTTGCTGACGTCGTAGAAGCGCAGGTCGGGGGTTGGGTTGCCCGCTTCCTCGGCGCTGTAATAGCCGGTCATCATGCCGTCGCGAATGGCGTCCGCCGCCGTCGACAGGTTACCGCTTTCCGGCAACAGCACCGCCACCCGCTGCGGCCGCTGGCGGGCGGCTTTCCGCATGGCGCCGACCATTTCCGGCAACTGCAGGGCGGCGGGGTGGTTGGGCCATTGCTCACGCCATTGCGACAGGCGCTGAACCTGGTTGTCGATGTCCGCCTGCGGGTCGCGGTAGAGCAGCGCCAGTTCCAGCCAGCCGCGCAGATCCCCGGACGCTTGCTCGGAGCGGTTTTCCAGGGTGTCCATGGGCAGGCTCATGAGCGCTTCCCAGGTGAGCTTGCGGCTATATCGCTGGTCGTCCCGGTCGAGCAGCGCGTCCACCGCCACCCGTTCGCTCACGCTGTCCATCAGCTGACCGTCCAGGGCCAGGGCGTCGGCGTGCAGCAATTTCAGGCGCGCGCGGCGCTGAGCGTCGAGACCATCGATGGTGCTCCGCGAACCGTCCAGCAGCTCAAGGGCCCGCTCCGGTTTCTGTAACGCCAGCCAGCATTGCGCGCGCAGCCACAGCCAGCGATAGCGCTGGTCCTGGGACTGGGCGCTGTCGGCGATCCGGTCGAGAAGATCGGAGGCGTCCTGGGCGCGCTGGTTGACCAGATAGTAGCGCGCCCATTGCAGGGCTCTTTCGGTGCGCACCGGTTCCGCCAGAGCCGCCAGTTGGGCGTTGGCATCCTCCAGGTTGCTCGGGGCTTCGCGGAGAGGGGCTCCCCGGTGAGGGCCGTCGGAGGCCTCCTTGGGAGTGGGTACTTGGCAGGCGGCGAGCAGCGCGATCAGCGCCATCGCGGCCAGGCGGGCCGGTCGGAATTCCATGACTTTGGGGCAACCCCTTTGCTACTGCGGGAACGAAGCCGGTATTGTAGGGCCTGTTCGCACCGCTTGCACCACGCCGGGGGTGCTGTTTCGGGGCGTCCTTCTCACTCCCAAACAACTCTTTACACTAGCTCGGGATACAAAGGGCATGAGCGGTTCCCTCTATGTGGTCAGCACGCCGATCGGCAACCTGGACGATATCACCCGGCGCGCGCTGACCGTGCTCGGCGAGGTGAACTGGATCGCCGCGGAGGACACCCGCCACAGCCAGAACCTGCTCGGCCACGTGGGCGTGAGCACCCGCCTGATCAGCTACCACGATCACAACGAAGCCCAGCGTACCCCGGAGCTGGTGAGCCGCCTGCGCGAAGGCGACAGCGGCGCGCTGATCAGCGACGCCGGCACGCCCCTGGTGAGCGACCCGGGCTTCCGGCTGGTGCGCGCCTGCCAGGACGCCGGCGTGCCGGTGGTGCCGGTGCCCGGCGCCTCGGCGTTGCTGGCGGCGCTGGCGGTGGCCGGCCAGCCCAGCGACCGGTTTCAGTTCGAGGGCTTCCTGCCCGCCAAGGGCGCCGCCCGGGAGCGCGCCCTGGAACGCCTCGCCGGCAGCGACGCCACCACCCTGATCTACGAGGCGCCGCACCGGGTGCTGTCCCTGCTGGAGGCGCTGGCACCCAAGGTCACCGCGGAGCGGGAGCTGACCCTGTGCCGGGAGCTCACCAAGCGCTTCGAAACCGTGCGCCGGGGCCCGGTGCCGGAGATCCTGGAGTGGGTGCGCGGCGACAAGGACCAGCAGCGCGGCGAACTGGTGCTGGTGCTGTCGCCGGCGGTCCGTGGCGAGGTGCTGGATGAACGGGACCGGGCCCTGGCCCGGGCGCTCCTCGAGGAACTGCCCCTGTCCCGGGCGGCCCGCGTTCTCGCCGCCCACACCGGGCTCAAGCGTCAGGCGCTCTACACCTACCTGGAAGCAATTAACAGTTAACTGTTCACCGTTCACTATTCACTGCTATTATCCGCGCCGGACCGGTCAGGCAACCGCTGGCGACGTACGTCGCTGGAGGAAAGTCCGGGCTCCATAGGGCAGGGTGCCAGGTAACGCCTGGGGGCCGCGCTGGCGACGGCGCGGTCACGGACAGTGCCGCAGAAAACAAACCGCCCGTTCGTTCTCGATCGGGTAAGGGTGAAAAGGTGCGGTAAGAGCGCACCGCGCCGCTGGTAACAGCGGTGGCACGGTAAACCCCACCCGGAGCAAGACCAAATAGGGATCCCATGGCGTGGCCCGCGCTGGATCCGGGTAGGTCGCTTGAGGGCCCGCGGTGACGCGGGTCCCAGATGAATGGTTGCCCACGACAGAACCCGGCTTATCGACCGGTCCACCCCTTTCCCACGACCCGGGCTTTTCTTGACCCGGGTCAGTCGCCCCGCGGGCACCGTGGATTATCCTCCTCCCAGAGATAGACGGGGGAATCATGGCCAAAGCGGATATTCTGTTTGAAAGCGACGATCACCGGGTGGTGCGCTACGCCGACCTGGTAAAAGGCGAGGGCATTCAGGCCAACCAGTTCGCCATCCGCCACGGTTCCCACGGCGCCCTGATCGATCCGGGCGGCGATCTCACCTTCACGCCGCTCACCATCGAGTTGAGCCGGCACCTCAATCTCCAGGGGCTGGATTACATCCTCGCCTCCCACCAGGACCCGGACATCATTGCCTCGCTGCCGCGCTGGATGCTGCATTCCAACTGCAAGGTGGCGGTGTCGAAGCTGTGGTCCCGGTTTCTGCCCCACCTGGCTTCCACCTTCGTCACCAGCCGGGTGGGGGAGCAGTGGCAGTCGCGCATCCTGGCCCTGCCCGACGAAGGCGCCCGGTTGCCGTTCGGCGATACCGAGCTGTGGGCCCTGCCGGCCCACTTTCTGCACTCGGTGGGCAATTTCAGCTTCTTTGATCCGATCAGCCGGATCCTGTTTTCCGGCGACATCGGTGCGTCCCTGGACGGGGAAGAGGCGGCGGTGGCCAAATTCGAGGATCATGTACCGGCCATGGCCGGTTTCCACCGGCGCTACATGGCGGGCAACCGGGCCTGCCGGCTGTGGGTGCACATGATCCGCGAGCTCAAGCCCGCCATGATCGTGCCGCAGCACGGCGGCTACTTTGACCGCCCGGAGACCGTTGAGCTGTTCCTGGACTGGCTGGAACGGCTGGAATGCGGCCCGGATTTGATGGAGCCCCGCCAATACCGGCTTCCCCCGCGAGTCAGTGCTTACCCGGAATAATCCTTTTCGATCTAAAAAATAACAATCCTTAGAATAAAATAATCTAGCACTTAAAGTGGTTTCTCGGAAACGGCCGTCAGGGCCCTGATTCCGCACGCAACTCCTTCCTCCATACCCTCCAAACCCCCTTTGTGACTCAGCTAACAAACTGATTTGCAAAGAGTTTCTTTTACATTCGCCATTGTCGCCGTGCTTGACTTGCCGAATAGGGTGGTCCTAGAGTGTCGCAATGTGGTGAAAAGTGGGATGAAGTGGAGAAAAACGCTCATCCGGTGGCTCGAAGTGGGATGGACCCGCACAGACCCGAGAGAGGGGAAGGCCAGTGTTCAACGGGCGTACGGCGCTCAATCTGGATGCCAAGGGTCGGCTGACCGTGCCGACCCGCTACCGTGAGTCGCTGAACAGCGCTTGCGGCGGCCGCCTTGTGCTTACCCAACACCCCTACGACGCCTGTCTGGTGATGTATCCCGCCCCGGAATGGCGTGACATCGCCCGCCAGGTGGCGGGCCAGAGCGATGCCCACGCCCAGGTGCGTGCCCTGAAGCGGCGGTTCCTGGGCCAGGCCGCGGAAATGGAAATGGACGGCAACGGCCGGCTGCTGGTGCCGCCGGAGTTGCGTGACGTGGTCGGCCTGGAAAAGCGCGCCATGCTGGTGGGCTTGATGCACCGTTTCGAGATCTGGGCCGAGGACACCTGGAACGAACTGGAACAACAGAGCCTGGATCAGGAAGCCATGCCCGAAAGCGTGCAGGCCCTGTCCTTCTAGGGTCATAGGGCGGCGGGTATGAGCAACGACAACAAGCAGTACGAACACCAGCCGGTGATGCTGGAGGAGGTACTGGAAATGTGGTCCACCCGCGCGGATGGCTTTTACGTGGACGGCACCTTCGGGCGCGGCGGTCACAGTCGCGCGCTGCTGGGTCGCCTCGACGACGCCGCCCGGCTGGTGGGCGTGGACCGGGATCCGCAGGCGGTGGCCGCCGGCGAGGCCCTGGCCGCCGAGGACCACCGTTTCCGCATTCACCGGGCCCGTTTCGACTGCCTGCCGGAGCTGGTGGCCGCCGAAGGCCGGGCCATCGACGGCCTGTTGCTGGATCTGGGCGTGTCCTCGCCGCAGCTGGACGACGCCGCCCGCGGCTTCAGCTTCCTGCGCGACGGGCCCCTGGACATGCGCATGGACCCGGAGCACGGCGAAAGCGTGGCCGACTGGCTGGCCCGCGCCGAGGAAAAGCAGATCGCCGACGTGCTCTATCAGTACGGCGAGGAACGCAAGTCGCGCCGCATCGCCCGGGTGATCCGCGAGCGCCGCGAGCAGACGCCGATTCGAACCACCGCCCAGCTGGCGGATCTGATCGAGTCGGTGCTGGGTCGTGGCGAGCCGGGCAAGCACCCGGCCACACGCAGTTTTCAGGCGTTACGCATCCACATCAACGGTGAGCTGGATGCGTTACGCAATGTGCTGGACCAGGCTCTCGAGACGCTCGCCATCGGCGGGCGTCTCGCCATTATCAGCTTCCATTCCCTGGAAGACCGGCTGGTGAAGCGTTTCATCCGCGATCACTCCGGCCTGGCCCCCAAGGGCCGGGGCGGCCTGCCGATGATGGACGAACCGCCCGAGCGGCTGCGGCCGCTGGGCAAGGCGCGCCGCGCCGGCGAGGCGGAGGTGCGCGTCAACGCGCGCAGCCGCAGCGCGGTGCTGCGCGTGGCGGAGAAGGTGGCATGAGCGCGCGCTGGCTGGCGCCGCTGCTGATCGCCCTGGCGGTGGTGTCCGCCCTGGGCGTGGCCTACAGCGTGCACGAGGCGCGGCGGCTCACCGACCGCGCCCAGCAACTGCAGCGCGAACAAGCGCGACTGGAAACCCGCTGGGGCCAGTTGCTGCTGGAGCACAGTACCTGGGGCAGCTATGCCCGGGTGGAGCGCCTGGCCCGTGACGAGCTGGGCATGAAGTTACCGCAAAACGACGAGCGAGTGTTGATACGGCCATGAAAGGGGCGCGTCGAACCTCACAACCGGCCAAACGGCAAGCCAACCGGACCCTGCGCTGGCGCTTCGTGCTGGGCTTCTGGGCGGTATGCGGTGCCGTTCTGGTGGGGCGCGCGGTGCAGCTGCAGGTGGTCGAGCATGACTTCCTGGCCCACCAGGGCCAGATTCGCAACCTGCGGGTGGAACCGGTGGCCGCCCACCGCGGCGTGATTCGCGACCGCGAAGGCCGCCCCCTGGCCGTGAGCACCCCGGTCACCACCCTGTGGGCCAACCCCAGCGAGGCGCTGGAGCACCCGGAGCAGTGGGCCCGGCTGGGCAACAACCCGATCATCGACCGGGATCGCTTCGCCAAGCGCATCGAGCGCCACCGGAACAAGGAGTTCATCTACCTGGCCCGCGGGCTGGCCCCGGAGCAGGCCGCCACCGTGCTCGACAAGAGCGTGCCCGGCATCCACAAGCTCACCGAATACCGCCGCTACTACCCGGCCGGCGAGGTGACCAGCCATGTGGTGGGCTTCACCAACATCGACGAGCAGGGCCAGGAAGGCGTGGAGCTGGCCTTCGAGGACCGCCTGTCCGGCCAGCCCGGGCGCAAGAAGGTGGTGCGTGATTTGCTTGGCCGGGTGATCCAGGACATCGAGATGATCGAGCCGGCGGCGCCGGGCAAGGACGTCACCCTGAGCCTGGATCTGCGCCTGCAATACCTGGCCTACAAGGAACTGCTCGCCGCCACCCGCCGTTTCAAGGCCAAGGGCGGCTCCGCCGTGGTGCTGGACGTGAAGACCGGCGAGATCCTGGCCATGGTCAACCAGCCGGCCTACAACCCCAACAACCGGGGCAACCTGGACACCGCCAGCCTGCGCAACCGGGCGGTCACCGACCTGTTCGAGCCCGGCTCCACCATGAAGCCGTTCACCGTGGCCGCCGCCATGGAGCAGGACCTGGTGACCCCGACCACGGTGATCAACACCCATCCGGGCTACCTGCGCGTGGGCGCCAAGACCATCCGTGACCACCGCGACTACGGTGTCATCGACGTCACCACCGTGCTCACCAAGAGCTCCAACGTGGGCACCAGCAAGCTGGCCCTGGCCATGGAGCCGCTGGTGCTGCCCGGCTACCTGGAACGGTTCGGCTTCGGCCAGCCCACCGGCATCGCCTTTCCCGGCGAGAGCGACGGCATGCTGCCGCTGCGTTCTCGCTGGCGGGACGTGGAGCGGGCGGCGCTGTCCTACGGCTACGGCGTGAGTGTGTCCGCCCTGCAGCTGGCCCAGGCCTACGCCATCATGGCCAACCACGGCCGCAAGGTGCCGCTGTCCCTGCGCAAGGTGGACACGCCGCCCCAGGGCGAGCAGGTGATCGCCCCGGAAACCGCCGATTCCCTGGTGCGCATGCTGGAAACCGTGGTCAGCCTGGAAGGCACCGCCCGGCGCGCGCGCATCCCCGGCTACCAGGTGGCCGGCAAGACCGGCACGGTGCACAAGGTGACCAGCCGAGGCTACGCCGACGACCGTTACATCGGCCTGTTCGCCGGCATCGCGCCCGCTTCCAACCCGCGCATCGCCGCCGTGGTGGTGATCGACGACCCGCGCGGCGACGCCTATTACGGCGGCCTGGTGGCGGCGCCGGTGTTTTCTTCCATCGTTGGCGGGGTGCTGCGCACCCTGCACGTGCCGCCGGACAAGACCGACGGCCTGATCGCCGGCGATCTGGACGGGGAGGGCCGCTCATGATCACCCTGCGCGACCTGTTGCCCGACCTGCCCTTGCCGGCGGCCCTGCGGGACCTGACCGTGCCGGCCCTGCGCCTCGACAGCCGCGCCGTGGAGCGCGGCGATCTGTTCCTGGCGGTGCCCGGCCATCAAGCGGACGGCCGCCGTTTCATCGACGCGGCGATCCGCGCCGGCGCCGCCGTGGTGCTGGAAGAGGGCGATGTCTTCGCGGTGCATGGCCAGGAGCCGGTGGCGCGTATCGTGGTGCCGGACCTGCGACGCCAGGTAGGCGATCTGGCAGCCCGTTTTTACGGCCAGCCCGGGCGGCAGCTGAAAGTCATCGGTGTCACCGGCACCAACGGCAAGACCAGCATTACCTGGTTCCTGCGTGACGCCCTGGACGCCCTGGGTTACCACTGCGGACTGATGGGCACCCTGGGGCTGGGGCTCAAGGGCGCCGAGATCGCCACCGGCCACACCACGCCGGACCCGATCACCCTGCAGCGCGGCCTGCGCGATCTGTGCGACGCCGGCGCCGACACCGTGGCCATGGAAGTCTCTTCCCACGCCCTGGACCAGCACCGTCTGGGCGATACCCCGGTGTGGGCGGCGGTGTTCAGCAATCTGAGCCGCGACCATCTGGATTACCACGGCGACATGGACAGCTACCTGCTGGCCAAGGTGGCCCTGTTCACCCGCCCGGACCTGCGCGAGGCGGTGATCAACGGCGACGACCCCTCGGCGCCGGTGCTGCTCAGCCGCCTCAACGACGGCGTGCGCTGCATCATCTTCGGCGGCCAGGCCGGCGCCACGGTGCGCTGCGTGGCCGAGCAGCCCCACGAGGCGGGCATGGATCTGCGCCTCACCGTGGGCGGCGAAGCGATCAATGTGTCGGTGCCGCTGTTCGGCGCCTTCAACCGCAGCAACCTGATGGCGGTGGCCGGGGTATTGCACGGCCTGGGCGTGGCACCGGAACGGCTGGGCACGGCGCTCAACGCCATCACGCCGGTGCCGGGCCGCATGCAGCCGGTGCGCGAGCCGGGCAAGCCCACGGTGATCGTTGATTACGCGCACACCCCGGACGGGCTGGAGAAGGCCCTGGCGGCGGTGCGCGAGCATTTCCCCGGCCGCCTGCATTGCGTGGTCGGTTGCGGCGGCGACCGGGACAGCGGCAAACGCCCGTTGATGGCGGCCGCCGCGGAAGCCGGCGCCGACCGGCTGATCCTGACCAGCGACAACCCCCGGGGCGAGGATCCGCAAGCGATCGTCGACGCCATGCTGCAAGGCGCCGCCAACCCGTCCGCGGTGGCCGTGGAGCTGGACCGCCGGGCGGCGGTGAAGCGGGCGGTGGCCGGCGCCGGGCCGGGCGACGTGGTGCTGGTGGCCGGCAAGGGCCACGAGGATTACCAGGAAGTGCGCGGCCAGCGCCAGCCCCTGGACGACCGGATCCTGGCCCGCGAAGCCCTGGCGGCCTGGACCGGCCAAGGAGGCGCGGCATGATGCGCTTGTCCGAAATTCGCGACTGGACCGGCGGCGAACTGCGCGGCGCGGACCAGACCATTACCTCGGTCAGCACCGACACCCGGGCGCTGGGCGAGGGCAGCCTGTTCGTGGCGCTGCGCGGCGACCGCTTCGACGGCCACGACTTCCTGGCCGCCGCCCGCGAGGCCGGCGCCCGGGCCGCCCTGGTGGAACGGGATCAGGAAGTGTTCGACAGCCAGGTGCGCGTGGCCGATACCCGCCAGGCCCTGGGCCGGCTGGCCGCCGGCCACGCCACCCGTTTCCCGATTCCGCGCGTGGCGGTGACCGGCAACGCCGGCAAGACCACCGTCAAGGAGATGATCGCCACTCTGCTGGGCGAGGGCACCCTGGCCACTCGGGGCAACCTGAACAATGACATCGGCGTGCCGTTGACCCTGCTGGGGCTCAATGAAAGCCACCGCCGCGCGGTGATCGAGCTGGGCGCCAACGCCCCTGGCGAAATCGCCTGGACGGTATCGCTGGTGAAGCCGGACGTGGTGCTGGTGACCAATGTCACCGGCGCGCATCTGGAAGGCTTCGGCAGCATGGATGGCATCGCCCGCGCCAAGGCGGAAATCTTCACCGGCTGCGCGGAAGGCGCCACCGCCATCATCAACAATGACGACAGCTACGCGGACTTCTTCGCCGAGCAGGCTCGGGAACAGGGTTTGACCCTGTGCCGCGTGGGCGGCACCGACGGTGATCTGCGCGCCGAGTTCGTCTGTCTGGATGACGCCGGCGCCGACTTCTTGCTGCAGCCCCTGGGCGTGCGCGTACGCCTGCCGCTGGTGGGTGCCCATCAGGTCGGTAACGCCCTGCTGGCGCTGGCGGCGGTGCAGGCCCTGGGCGTGGACCTGGCCGAAGCGGCGCCGCGCTTGAACACCCTGAAACCGGTCCCCGGGCGCATGAACGTGATCGCCCGCGACCGGGGCACCCTGGTGGACGACACCTACAACGCCAACCCGGGTTCGGTGCGCGCCGCCATCGCCTGGCTGGCCGGCCGCCCGGCGCCGCGCGCCCTGGTGCTTGGCGCCATGGGCGAACTGGGGCCGGACGCGGAGACGCTGATCGGCGAACTGGGCGAGGACGCCAAACAGGCCGGCATCGAGACGCTGATCACCCTGCCCGGGGCGCACGCCGCCGCCGAGGCGTTCGGGGACGGCGCCCGACCGGTGGACAATCATGACCAGGCCGCCCGCGACGCCGAGGGAATTCTCGCCGCCGGTGGCACCGTACTGGTCAAGGGGTCGCGCTTTGCCCGCATGGAGCAGGTGGTGCAACGGCTCACCAACGAGGGGGAGAAGCACTGATGCTGCTGTGGCTGGCGGAACAACTGGGTGATTTGTACAACGGCTTCCTGGTGTTCCAGTACATCACCCTGCGCGCCATTCTGGCGGTGCTGACGGCGCTGTTCCTGGCGTTCTGGATCGGTCCGGTGATGATTCGCAAACTCCAGGAAAAGCAGGTCGGCCAGGCGATCCGTGACGACGGCCCGAAAAGCCACCTGAGCAAGGCCGGCACGCCGACCATGGGCGGCGGCCTGATCCTGGTGTCCATCGCCATCGCCACCCTGCTGTGGGCGGATCTGGAGAACCGCTTCGTGTGGATCACCCTGGGCGTGCTGGTGGTGTTCGGCGCCGTGGGCTGGGTGGACGACTGGCGCAAGGTGGTGGAGAAGAACCCGCGTGGCCTGCCGGCGCGCTGGAAGTATTTCTGGCAGTCCGTGGGCGCGTTGGGCGCCGGGCTGGCGCTGTACTTCACCGCCCAGAGCCCGGCGGAGACCCAGTTGATCGTGCCGTTCTTCAAGACCGTGGCCATCAACATGGGCGTGTTCTACGTGGTGCTCACCTATTTCGTGATCACCGGCGCCTCCAACGCGGTCAACCTCACCGATGGCCTGGACGGCCTGGCGATCATGCCCACGGTGCTGGTGGCGGCGGCCCTGGGCATCTTCGCCTACGCCAGCGGCCACGCGGAGTTCGCCACCTACCTGCAGATTCCCTACATCGCCGGCGCCGGCGAGCTGGTGGTGATCGTCGCCGGCCTGTGCGGCGCGGGTCTCGGTTTTCTCTGGTTCAACGCCTACCCGGCCCAGGTGTTCATGGGCGACGTGGGCGCCTTGGCGCTGGGCGCGGTGCTCGGCGTGATGGCGGTGATCGTCCGCCAGGAAATCGTGCTGTTCATCATGGGCGGCGTGTTCGTGATGGAAACCGTGTCGGTGATGCTGCAGGTGGCGTCGTTCAAGCTCACCGGCCGCCGCATTTTCCGCATGGCGCCGATCCATCATCACTTTGAACTGAAGGGCTGGCCGGAGCCCAAGATCATCGTCCGGTTCTGGATCATCACCGTGATGCTCGTACTGGTGGGTCTCGCGACCCTGAAGATTCGTTGAGGGATGCGTAGATAATGTCGAAAGACGCGTTCGATCTGGTCATTGGTCTCGGGGTAACCGGGCGTTCCGTGATCCGCTATCTGGTGGATCAGGGCATGCCCGTGCGCGCCCTGGACACCCGGGAAGCTCCCGCCGGGCTGGATGATCTGCGCGCCGAATTCCCCAAACTCAAGATCCACACCGGCGGGTTCAAGAACGGCTGGATGAAGCGCGCCCGCCGGCTGATCGTGAGCCCGGGCGTGGCGGTGTCCACTCCGGCCATCGCCGAGCAGGCCGCCGAAGGCAAGGAAGTGGTGGGCGACATCGAGCTGTTCGCCCGGGCCGCCAGCCGCCCGCTGGTGGCGATCACCGGCTCCAACGCCAAGAGCACCGTGGTCACCCTGCTGGGCGAAGTGGCGCGGGCCTGCGAGGCGCGCCCCGGCGTGGGCGGCAACCTGGGCGTGCCGGCCCTGGATCTGCTGCGCGAGGAAGCGGAGCTGTTCGTGCTGGAGCTGTCCAGCTTCCAGCTGGAAACCACCTACAGCCTCAATGCCCAGGTGGCCAGCATCCTCAATGTGTCCCAGGACCACCTGGACCGCTACGCCAAGTTCAGCGACTACCTGGCCGCCAAGCAACGCATCTACGACGGCTGTCAGGTGGCGGTGTGGAACCGCGACGACCTGGCCACCCGGCCGCAGAATCCGGCGCCCCGGGAGGTCACCTTCGGCAGTCACCCGGAAGCGCATTACCGTCTGGACACCGAGCGCCAGGCGCTCACCCACCAGGGCCAGGTGCTGGTGCGCCTGGACGAACTGGCGCTTACCGGCCACCACAACGCCATGAACGTGCTGGCGGTGCTGGCCATGAGCGACGCCCTGGGCTTTCCCCGGGATCTCACCCTGGCCACGGTGAAGCCCTTCGAGGGCCTGCCGCACCGCTGCCAGCTGGTGGCGGAGGCCGGCGAGGTGCGCTGGATCAACGATTCCAAGGCCACCAATGTGGGGGCCACCCTGGCCGCGCTCACCGGCATTGGCGAAGCGATTCCCGGCAAGGTGATCCTGATCGCCGGTGGCCAGGGCAAGGGCCAGGATTTCTCGCCCATGGGCGAACCGGCGCGGCAGTATCTGCGTGCCGCTCTGTTGCTCGGCCAGGACGCGGACAAGGTGGGCGAGGGCCTCTCCGGCGTGCCCTGCGAGCGGGTGGCGGACATGGCCGCCGCCGTGGACCGGGCCCGGCAACTGGCCCAGCCCGGCGACGCGGTGCTGTTGTCCCCGGCCTGCGCGTCCTTCGATATGTACAGCGGCTACACGGCCCGCGGCGACGAATTCGTCGCCCTGGCCAGGGAGGTGAGCGGTGGCTAATCCCCTGATCTCCCCGCGCCAGCCCGGCCTGGATCGCCCCCTGCTGTGGACGGTGGCGCTGCTGTCCCTGGCCGGCCTGGTGATCGTCACCTCGGCGTCGCTGCAGATCGCCGAGACGCGCCTGGGCAACCCGTTCTATTACGGCGTGCGCCATGGTCTGTACCTGCTGGCCAGCGTCGGCGTTGGCCTGTTCGTGTATTGCTGCGTGCCGCTGTCGCTGCTGGAGAAGCTGCGCTTCGCCACCTTGCCGGTGGCCTTGGTGGCCCTGGTGCTGGTATTCGTGCCCGGCCTGGGTCGGGAAGTGAACGGTTCGACCCGCTGGATCGCGCTCCCCGGCCTCACCATCCAGGCCTCGGAAGTGGTCAAGCTGTGCTTCGTGCTTTACCTGGCCGGGTACATTGCCCAGCACAAGGCCGCCCTGGAGAAAACCTGGAAAGCCTTCCTGATCCCCCTGGGCGTGCTCGGCGTGCTCACTTTCATGCTGCTGCTGCAACCGGACTTCGGCGCCGTGGTGGTGCTGGGTATCGCCGCCATGGGCATGCTGTTCCTGGCCGGCGTGCCGACCCTGCGTTTCTTGCTGATCGGGCTGGTGGCGGTGGCGCTGGCGGCCCTGGTGGCCCTGGCCGAGCCGTACCGGGTGGCGCGCCTGATGAGCTTCACCGATCCCTGGGCGGATCAGTACGGCGCCGGCTACCAGCTCACCCAGAGTCTGATCGCGTTCGGCCGTGGCCATTTCCTGGGCGTGGGCCTGGGCAACAGCGTGCAGAAGCTGTTCTACCTGCCGGAAGCGCACACCGATTTCGTGTTCGCGGTGCTGGCCGAGGAGTGGGGCCTGCTGGGCGTGCTCGCCATGCTGGCCGGTTTCGCGGTGCTTGGCTGGCGGGTGTTCCTGATCGGGCGGGGCCTGGAAGAACGCGGCTTCCTTTATCACGCCTACCTGGTGTACGGCTGCGCGCTGGTGTTCTGCGCCCAGGCCTTCATCAACGTGGGCGTGAACATGGGCGTGCTGCCCACCAAGGGCCTGACCCTGCCGTTCGTCAGCTACGGCGGTTCATCCCTGCTGATCTCGGCGGCCATGATCGGGCTGGTGCTGCGCGCCGGCGCCGAGCAATCCCGCCTCAAGGCCAGGGGGAGGGCGAAATCATGACCGGGACGGTACTTATCATGGCCGGCGGCACCGGCGGGCACGTGTTCCCCGCCCTGGCGGTGGCCCGGGAACTGGCCGACGCCGGTTACCGCATTCTCTGGCTGGGCGCCGAGGGTGGCATGGAAACCCGGCTGGTGCCCAAACACGGCTTCGAAGTGGCCACCCTGGGCGTGGGCCGGCTGCGCGGCGGCGGTCTCAAGCGCAAGGTGCTGGGGCCGCTGCAACTGCTGCGTGCGCTGTTGCAGGCGCGGCGTCTGATCCGCCGGGTCAAGCCGGTGCTGGCGGTGGGCTTCGGCGGCTTCGTCAGCGCCCCGGGCGGCCTGGCGGCGCGGCTCGCCGGGGTGCCCCTGGTGATCCACGAGCAGAACGCGGTGCCCGGCCTTACCAACCGCCTGCTGTCGCGGTTCGCCCAGGAGGCCCTGGAGGGCTTCGAAGGGGCGCTGATCGGCGGCGTCTGGGTGGGCAACCCGGTGCGCGCGGAAATCACCGGCCTGCCGTCGCCCGACGAGCGCTACGAACAGCGCCGGGGCCCGCTGCGGGTGCTGGTGCTGGGCGGCAGCCAGGGCGCGCTGGCGCTCAACCAGGATCTGCCGGAGTTGCTGATGGCGGCCCTGGGCAGCCACCTGGAGGTACGCCACCAGTGCGGCGCCGGCCGCGAGGAAGAGGCGGCGCCGGTGTACAAGGCCCTGGGGCTGGACGCCCGGGTCAGCGAGTTCATCGACGACATGGCCGAGGCCTATGCCTGGGCGGACCTGGTGGTGTGCCGGGCCGGCGCCCTGACCGTGGCGGAAGTGGCCGCCGCCGGCGTGGCCGCCCTGTTCGTGCCGCTGCCCACGGCGGTGGACGACCACCAGACGCTGAACGCGCGCTGGCTGGTGGATCGCGGCGCCGCCCTGATGATGGCCCAGAACGATATGAACGCCGGCGCCCTGGCGCGCAGCCTGGCCGGCATGACCGAACGGGACGCCCTGGCGCAGATCGCGCGCCGGGCGCGCCAGCTGGCGGTGCCGGACAGCGCCGCCCGGGTGGCGAAACTGTGTGAGGAGGTGGCCGATGGCCGCTAACGACGTGAAGCCGGAAGCCGTGCACATCGTGCCGGAGATGCGCCGCATCCGCGGTATCCACTTCGTGGGTATCGGCGGCGCCGGCATGTGCGGCATCGCCGAGGTATTGGCCAATCAGGGCTACCGGATCAGCGGCAGCGACATCAAGGAATCGCCGGTGGTGGCGCACCTGCGCGCCTTGGGCGCGCGGGTGGAAATCGGCCATCGCGCCGAGAACATCGGTGACGCCGACGTGGTGGTGACGTCCTCGGCGGTGAACAGCGACAACCTGGAGGTGGCCGCCGCCCATGAGCGCCGCGTGCCGGTGGTGCCGCGCGCGGAAATGCTCGCCGAGCTGATGCGCTTCCGCCACGGCATCGCCGTGGCCGGCACCCACGGCAAGACCACCACCACCTCCATGGTGGCGTCGATCCTGGCGGAGGCGGGCCTGGATCCCACCTTCGTGATCGGCGGCCGCCTCAACAGCGCCGGCACCAACGCGCGCCTGGGCCAGAGCCGCTATCTGGTGGCCGAGGCGGACGAGTCCGACGCCAGCTTCCTGCACCTGCAGCCGATGAGCGCCATCGTCACCAACATCGACGCCGACCACATGCACACCTACGGCGGCGATTTCGCCCAGCTGGAGAACACCTTCATCGAGTTTCTCCACAATCTGCCGTTCTACGGCGTGGCGGTTCTGTGCGTGGACGATCCGGTGGTGCGCAAGCTGCTGCCCCGGGTGAACCGCCAGGTGATCCGCTACGGCTTCAGCGAGGACGCCGACCTGCGCGCCGAGAACCTGACCCAGCGCGGCATGAGCACCGCTTTCCGGGTGGTGCGCACCGAGGGCGAGCCCCTGGAGATCACCCTCAACATGCCGGGCCGTCATAACGTGCTCAACGCCCTGGCGGCGATCGCCGTGGCGGCGGACGAGGGCGCCGACGACGAGGCCATCGTACGTGGCCTGAACGGCTTCGGTGGCGTTGGCCGGCGCTTCGACGTGCTCGGCGAATACCCCTGCGCCGGCGGTGGCAGCGCCACCCTGGTGGACGACTACGGCCACCACCCCCGGGAAGTGGCGGCCACCGTCGCCGCCATCCGCGAAGGCTGGCCGGAGCGGCGCCTGGTGATGCTGTTCCAGCCGCACCGTTACACCCGCACCCGGGATCTCTACGAGGATTTCGTGGAGGTGCTCGGCGAGGTGGATCAATTGCTGATGCTGGAGGTCTATGGGGCCGGTGAAGCACCGATTCCCGGCGCCGACAGCCGCGCGCTGATGCGCAGCCTGCGCCAGCGCGCCCGGGTGGAGCCAGTGTACGTGGACGACCCGTCCAAGCTACGCGGGCTGCTGGACACCATTCTTCGCGACGGCGACCTGCTGGTGACCCAGGGCGCCGGCAATGTGGGCGCCATCGCCCGGGAACTGGCGGAACAGACCAAGGGAGAGCCGGACCGTGGTTAATCGTCTGGACAACGGGATGAAGCAGCGCCTGGCCCGCATCGGCCGGGTGGCGGTGCTCGCCGGCGGCGATTCCGCCGAGCGCTCGGTGTCGCTGAAGAGCGGTGCCGCGGTGCACCAGGCGTTGCGCCAGTTGGGCCTGATCGCCGAGCTGGTGGACCCGGCGGAGACCGGCGTGGCCACGCTCAAGGGCTTCGACGTGGCATTCGTCGCCCTGCACGGGCGTGGCGGCGAGGACGGCGTGATCCAGGGCGTGCTTGACCACCTGGGCGTGCCCTATACCGGCTCCGGGGTGATGGCCTCGGCGATTGGCATGGACAAGGTGCGCACCAAACAACTGTGGAAGGGCGCCGGTCTGCCCACTCCGGCTTTCTATGTGGATGGCGTTTCCGAAGCGCCGGCGGAGATGGGTTTCCCGCGCATGGTGAAGCCGTCCCACGAAGGCTCCTCCATTGGCATGGCCAAGGTGGACAACGAGGCGGAACTGGCCGCCGCCCTGGCCGAGGCGCGCCGCTACGACAGCGAAGTGCTGGTGGAAGCCTGGGTGAACGGCCCGGAATACACGGTGGCGGTGGTCGGCGACCAGGCGCTGCCGTCGATCCGGCTGCGCACGCCCCATGCCTTTTATGACTTCGAGGCCAAGTATCAGTCCGACACCACCGAGTACCTGTGCCCGGCGGGCCTGGATGAGGCCGATGAACAGGCCCTGCGCGAGCTGTCGCTGCGCGCCTTCCGGGTAGTGGGCTGCCAGGGCTGGGGCCGGGTGGACGTGATGCGCGACGAGCAGGGCCGCTGGCAGCTGCTGGAAGTGAACACCGTGCCCGGCATGACCGACCACAGCCTGGTGCCGATGGCCGCCAAGGCCGCCGGCGACGATTTCGCCACCCTGGTGGCGCGCATTCTTCTGGAGGCGGTGGACCGGTTCGCCGCCGACCGTGACAGGGAGCAATCGACGTGACACGCCAACACGCCGCCAAGCGCCCGGTGAGCAAGCGGGGCGCGCGCAACGCGGTGCCGCAGCGCGGCGCCCGCCGCCGCGTGGCCAAACCGCAGCGCCCGCCGCTGCGCGAGCGGCTGGCGGCGGCGCTGCCCGGTGTGCTGGCCTCGCTGGTGGCGGCGGTGCTGGTGGCCGGCGTGATCTGGCTGCCCCGGGTGCTGGATCAGTACCCGATCCGCAAGGTCGGCGTGGACGGCGTCACCGACGTGCGCCGGCAGCAGCAGGTGCAGACCGCCCTGGCGGCTCTGGTGCGCGACGCCAACTATTTTTCGGCGCCGCTGGAAGAGATCTACCAGCGCGCCGCCGGCCTGAGCTGGGTGTCCGATGTGTCGGTGCGCCGGCAATGGCCGGACACGGTGAAGCTGGACATCACCGAGCGCGAGCCGGTGGCGGTGTGGAACGACACCGTGCTGGTGTCGCGCAATGGCGAGCCGTTCAAGGCGCTCAAGCAGTACGACCTGACCGGCCTGCCGCGCTTGAACGGGCCGGACCAGCGGCTGGAGGCGGTCATGGGCTTCTACCACAGCATGAGCAAGCTGCTGCGGGAAGTGGGCCTGGGCATCGAGCGCATGGAAGTGAACGCCCGGCTCACCGCCCGGCTGACCCTGGACAACCAGATGCAGGTGGTGGTGGACCGGGAACATTACGTGAGCAAATTGCGCCGCTTCACGCGGCTTTACCGCGGCGTGCTGAGTTCCGACAGCCGCGGCGTGGCCCGGGTCGATCTGCGCTATGCCGATGGCATCGCGGTGACCTGGCGGGATCAAAAGGCTTGAGCAAACAGAGGATGTACCTCTAATGGCGAATGCAGTGGACAACATGATCGTGGGTCTCGACATCGGCACCTCCAAGGTGGTGGCCATCGTCGGCCAGGTCACCGAGGAGGGCACCGTGGAGGTGGTGGGCCTCGGCTCGCAGCCGTCGCGGGGGATGAAGAAAGGCGTGGTGGTGGACATCGAGGCCACCGTGCGCTCGATCCAGCGTGCCGTGGAGGAAGCCGAGCTGATGGCCGGCTGCCAGATCCACTCGGTGTACGCGGGCATCGCCGGCTCCCATGTGCGCAGCCTCAACTCCCACGGCATCGTGGCGATCCGCGACCGGGAAGTGACCCAGGCGGACATCGACCGGGTGATCGACGCCGCCCAGGCGGTGGCGATTCCGGCGGATCAGAAAACCCTGCATGTGCTGCCGCAGGAATACGTGGTGGACAACCAGGAAGGCGTGCGCGAGCCGGTGGGCATGAGCGGCGTGCGGCTGGAGGCCAAGGTGCACCTGGTGACCTGCGCGGTGAACGCCGCCCAGAACATCGAGAAGTGCGTGCGCCGCTGTGGGCTGGAAGTGGAGGACATCATCCTCGAGCAGCTGGCCAGCGCGCATTCCGTGCTCACCGAGGATGAGCGCGAGCTGGGCGTGTGCATCGTCGACATCGGCGGCGGCACCACCGACATCGCCATCTTCACGGAAGGGGCGATCCGCCACACCGCCAACATTCCGATCGCCGGCGATCAGGTCACCAACGACATCGCCATGGCGCTGCGCACGCCCAAGCAGCACGCCGACGAGATCAAGATCAAGTACGCCTGCGCGCTGACCCAGCTGGCCGGCGCCGATGAGACCATCAAGGTGCCCAGCGTCGGCGACCGGCCGCCACGCACCCTGAGCCGCCAGAATCTGGCCGAGGTGGTGGAGCCGCGCTACGACGAGCTGTTCACCCTGATCCAGGCGGAAATCCGCCGCTCCGGGTTCGAGGACATGATCCCCGGCGGCATCGTGCTCACCGGCGGCTCCTCCAAGATTGAGGGCGCGGTGGAACTGGCGGAAGAGATTTTTCATATGCCGGTGCGGCTGGGCACGCCCCAGGGCGTTGCCGGGCTCACCGACGTGGTGCGCAACCCGATTTATTCCACCTCCGTGGGCCTGCTGCTGTATGGCCACCGGATGGAGAAGGAAGGACGCAGTCCGCGGGCCCAGGCCGGCGGCGGCGAAGTGAACTGGCTGGAGCGCTTCAAGAAGTGGTTCCAGGGCAATCTTTAAAGGTTTCAAAACGGGGCGGACAGGCCGGCCCGATTTGGAAAAAGCAGTAAACAGGGAAGCATTAACGGGAGATCAACCATGCAATTCAAACTCGAAGATTCCGTACCCCATGGCGCGGTAATCAAAGTAGTGGGCGTCGGTGGTGGCGGCGGCAACGCCGTGGACCACATGGTGCGTTCCAACGTGGAAGGCGTGGATTTCATCTGCGCCAATACCGACGCGCAGGCACTGCGCAACTCCGCGGCCAAGACCGTGATCCAGCTCGGCAGCCAGGTCACCAAGGGCCTGGGCGCCGGCGCCAACCCGGACATCGGCCGGCAGTCCGCTCTGGAAGACCGTGAGCGCATCGCCGAGCTGCTGGACGGTGCCGACATGGTGTTCGTCACCGCCGGCATGGGCGGCGGCACCGGCACCGGCGCGGCGCCGGTGGTGGCCGAGATCGCCAAGGAGCTGGGCATTCTCACCGTGGCGGTGGTCACCAAGCCGTTCCCCTTCGAGGGCAAGAAGCGCATGCGCTCCGCCCAGGAAGGCATCGAGGCGCTCAAGGAGCACGTCCACTCCCTGATCACCATCCCCAACGAGAAGCTGCAGTCCGTGCTGGGCGGCTCCACCACCCTGCTGGACGCCTTCAAGGCGGCCAACGAGGTGCTGCAGGGCGCGGTCAAGGGCATCGCCGATCTGATCGTGCGCCCGGGCATGATCAACGTGGACTTCGCCGACGTGCGCACCGTGATGAGCGAGCTGGGCACCGCGATGATGGGCACCGGCGTGGCCAGCGGCGACAACCGTGCCGCCGAGGCGGCCCAGGCGGCGATCTCCAGCCCGCTGCTGGAGGACGTGGACCTGCGCGGCGCCCGTGGCATCCTGATCAACATCACCGCCAACGAGTCCATCGCTCTGGATGAGTTCTCCGAAGTGGGCGACATCGTCAGCGAACTGGCCAGCGAGGATGCCAATGTGATCATCGGCACGGCCATCGACCCGGACATGGGCGACAATATCAGCGTGACCGTGGTCGCCACCGGCCTGGGCGCCGCCCAGCAGGAACTGAAGGTGGTCCGTGGCCGTCAAACCCCCGTCGGCGCCGACGGCCGGGTCGACTACAACGACCTGGACCGCCCCGCCGTGGAGCGCAAGCGTGCCCAGCAGCAGGCCGCCAGCGGGGGCCGGCAGGCCGTGAACACCGCGGAAGACCTCGATTTCATCGATATTCCGACCTTCCTCCGCCGTCAGGCTGACTGACGGCGGCGGATACGTGGTGCGAAAAGGGGTTTTTTGCTATCATCGCCCCCTTATTTCGCGTTGAGGATGGACGTATCCTCGCGGATACCGGCAATTTTGTGACGGATCAATGATCAGACAACGAACGCTCAAGAACGTCATCCGCGCCACCGGCGTGGGTTTGCACACCGGGGAAAAGGTCTATCTCACGGTGCGCCCGGCACCGGCGGACACGGGCATCGTGTTCCGGCGGGTGGACCTGGATCCGGTGGTGGAGATCTCCACCGGGGCCGAGAACGTGGGCGAGACCACCCTGTCCACCACCCTGGTGAAGGACGGCGTGAAGGTAGGGACCGTGGAGCATCTGCTCTCGGCCATGGCCGGTCTGGGGATCGACAACGCCTACGTGGAGCTGTCGGCGCCGGAAGTGCCGATCATGGACGGCAGCGCCGGTCCTTTCGTGTTCCTGTTGCAGTCCGCGGGTATCCGGGAGCAGGACGCCGCCAAGAAGTTCATCCGGATCAAGAAGGAAGTCACCGTCCGCGACGAGGACAAGGTGGCCACCTTCGTGCCCTTCGATGGCTTCAAGGTGACCTTCTCCATCGAGTTCGACCACCCGGTGTTCGAGGAGCGCAACCAGCTGGCCAGCATCGACTTTTCCTCCACGTCCTTCGTGAAGGAAGTGGCGCGGGCCCGGACCTTCGGGTTCATGCGCGACATCGAGTTCCTGCGCAGCCAGAACCTGGCGCTCGGTGGCAGCGTGGACAACGCCATCGTGGTGGACGAGTTCCGCATCCTCAACGAGGACGGTCTCCGTTACGACGACGAATTCGTCAAGCACAAGATGCTGGACGCCATCGGCGACCTGTATCAGCTGGGCCACAGCCTGATCGGCGAGTTCGTGGGTCACAAATCCGGCCATGCCCTGAACAACGCCCTGCTGCGTGAGCTGCTCAAGCAGGAGGACGCCTGGGAACTGGTCACGTTCGAGGACGCGGACACCGCGCCGATCTCCTACGTGAAACCGATCATGGCCGCGGAGTAACCGCCCCGCGTATCGTCACCGCGACGGATCGCGGTGGATGCCTCCCTGTGCGCCCCGGTCGTCTCCCGCGACCGGGGCGCTTTCGTTTGCGCTGATCGCGGTCGGAGCGGCTTTAGCCGCGATCGGCCCGCCCGGCCAGGCGCCGCAGCGCCGCCGCCAGATCCGGGTCCTCGATGTAGTCCGCCGCCTGTCTCAGGTGGGAGGCGCTTTGGGCGTCCAGGGTCGGGCCGCTGGCGGGGGCCTTGCCCGGTGGCGCGGCGCCGCCCACTTCCCGCTTGCCGGTGACCACGATTTTCAGGCCGTTGCCCGGCGGCAGCGCCCGCTGCAGGCGGGGCAGGTGAAAGCGCAACAACTGGGCGGTGGCGCTGGTTTCCACCAGGGCCAGCCAGCGCCGCTCGTCCTCCACCAGGCGCACCCGGTCGCGCAGGGCCGGCGGCAGGCACTCAAGCGGGTCCTGCGCCGGCGCCGCTCCCTGGGCGCGGGCGGCCCGGGCCAGCCGCGCCAGCCCCGGCGTGGCGCGGATCAGGCCCTGGAGTTCGTCGGGCAGGGTTTTCTTGCTCATGCCAAATCCTTACGCTACCCTGCGATTGTAAAAATGTTTTAAGGAACCCTTGATCAATCCGTAAAAGCCCGCCTTCACGCGGAGCCCGGGGCTTTCTATAGCCCGGATTATGGGACGTTCTTAATCACCATGAACATCATATTGTTGAACAGCAAGCGGGGCCACTCCCGCACCTTCTCGCTGCCGCGCTTCCTGCCGCTGATCGCGCTGGGCGTGCTGGTGGCGCTGCCGGTGCTGGTGGGCGTGGGCGCCTACTGGATCAGCTACCGGGTGGCGCCGCCATCCTACACCGACGCCGTGGCCGAGCGCTTCCAGGAGAATCTGCGCGCCCAGGCCGACGAAGTGGTCGAGCTGAAGCGGCTCAGCGAGGAACAGATTCGCGCCCTGACCCTGAAGCTGGCCGACGCCCAGGCCCGGCTTACCCGTCTCGACGCCCTCGGCGAGCGGCTGGTGGACGTGGCCGGCATCGACAGCGATGAGTTCGACTTCGGCGCCGAGCTGGCGGTGGGCGGCCCGGAACCGGCGGAAAGCAGCGCCTTCACGCCGCCGTCCTTCATGGCCGAGCTGGACGCTCTCACCAATACCCTGGAGCGCCGCGAGCAGCAGTTGAACATCCTCGAGGACCTGCTCGCCGACCGCCACCTGGAAAACGAAACCTTCCTGGCCGGCCGCCCCATCGTGCAGGGCTGGATGTCCAGCCGCTTCGGCCGCCGCACCGACCCCTTCAGTGGCAAGCTGGCCTGGCACGAGGGCGTGGACTTCGCTGGCAAGGACGGCTCCGACATCGTCGCCACCGCCGCCGGCGTGGTCACCTACGCCGGCAAGCGCTCTGGTTATGGCCGGCTGGTGGAAATCAACCACGGCAATGGCATCAGCACCCGCTACGGCCACGCCAAGGACGTGCTGGTGAAGGTGGGGGACATCGTGCGCACCGGCGACGTGGTCGCCCGGATGGGCTCCAGCGGCCGCTCCACCGGCCCGCATGTGCATTACGAAGTGCTCAAGAACGGCCGCCAGGTCAATCCGCACCCCTATATCTACCGCGCCCGTCGGTGACGGGGGGCGGTTGATCGCGGCGGAAGCCGCTTCCGCCGTGATTCCCGGCCCTTGAATAGTCGCCCCCCGCACCTTATCTCCCTGGCCTATTGTGTTTAGAATGGCATCCTTTCGCCCTACCCATTGATCGGAAACGGACGTTTCATGCTGGCTACCATCGTCAAGAAAGTCTTCGGGACCAAGAACGACCGCGAGCTCAAGCGGATCAGCCGTCTGGTGGCGTCGGTGAACGCGCACGGCGACGAAATGGCGCAACTGGACGACGCGGCGCTCCAGGCCAAGACCGCCGAACTGAAGGCCGCCCTCGCCGACGGCAAGACCCTGGATGAACTGTTGCCGCGAGCGTTCGCCGTGGTCCGCGAGGCGGCCACCCGGGTGATGGGCATGCGCCATTTCGACGTCCAGCTGATGGGGGGCATCGCTCTGCACGAGGGCCGCATCGCCGAGATGCGCACCGGCGAGGGCAAGACCCTCACCGCCACGCTGCCCACCTACCTGAACGCGCTCACCGGCAGCGGCGTGCACATCGTCACGGTGAACGATTACCTGGCCGAGCGGGACGCCAACTGGATGCGTCCGTTGTATGAGTTCCTGGGCCTGAGCGTGGGTATTATCTTCTCCCAGCAGCCCCAGGAGCAGAAACGCGAGGCCTATGCCTGCGACGTCACCTACGGCACCAACAACGAATTCGGGTTCGACTACCTGCGTGACAACATGGCGTTCCGGCTCGAGGACCGGGTGCAGCGGCCGCTGTACTACGCCATCGTGGACGAGGTGGACTCGATCCTCATCGACGAGGCCCGCACCCCGCTGATCATCTCCGGCCCGGCGGCGGATTCCTCCGAGCTGTACAAGCGGATGAACGTGCTGATCCCGAAACTCAAGGCGCAGACCGAGGAGGACGAGGGGGACTACTTCATCGACGAGAAGCAGCGCCAGGTGGAGCTCACCGAGGAAGGCCACCAGCTGATCGAGTCCCTGCTGGTGGAGAACGAGCTGCTGGAAGAGGGCGAGAGCCTCTACGCCGCCCACAACCTGAGCCTGCTGCACCATGTGCACGCCGCGCTCAAGGCCCACGCCCTGTTCCACAAGGACCGCGAATACGTGGTGCAGAACGGCCAGATCGTCATCGTCGACGAGCACACCGGCCGCACCATGCCCGGCCGCCGCTGGTCCGAGGGCATCCACCAGGCGGTGGAGGCCAAGGAAGGCGTGCGCATCCAGCAGGAAAACCAGACCCTGGCGTCCACCACCTTCCAGAACTACTTCCGCCTCTACGAAAAGCTGGCCGGCATGACCGGTACCGCCGACACCGAGGCGGTGGAATTCCGCCAGATCTACGGCATGGACGTGGTGGTGATTCCCACCAACAGACCCATGGTCCGCAAGGACGCCAACGATCTGGTCTACCTGACCCTGCAGGAGAAGTTCGACGCCATCGTGGAGGCGATCCGCGACTGCGTGGAGCGCGGCGCGCCGGTGCTGGTGGGTACCGCCACCATCGAGGCGTCCGAGTACCTCTCCCAGCGGCTCACCAAGGACAAGATCAAGCACCAGGTGCTCAACGCCAAGCAGCACCAGCGCGAAGCGCAGATCATTGCCCAGGCGGGCCGGCCGGGCACCGTGACCATCGCCACCAACATGGCCGGTCGCGGTACCGACATCGTGCTCGGCGGTAACGCCGAGGAAGAAATCAAGCACATGGAAGAGCCCTCCGAGGAGGTGGCCGAGAAGATCCGCGCCGAGTGGGAGCAGAACCACAAGACGGTGCTGGAGGCCGGTGGCCTGCACATCATCGGCACCGAGCGCCACGAATCCCGGCGCATCGACAATCAGCTGCGCGGCCGGGCGGGCCGCCAGGGCGACCCGGGCGACACCCGTTTCTTCCTCTCCATGGAAGACGACCTGATGCGCATCTTCGCCTCCGATCGGGTGCGTAACATGATGCGCTCGCTGGGCCTCAAGGACGGCGAGGCCATCGAGCACCGCTGGGTGACCCGCGCCATCGAGAACGCCCAGCGCAAGGTGGAGGCGCGCAACTTCGACATCCGCAAGAACCTGCTCGAGTACGACAACGTGGCCAACGACCAGCGCAAGGTGGTCTACAGCCAGCGCGAGCAGATTCTGGAAAGCGAGGATCTGTCCTCCTCCGTGGAAAGCATCCGCCGCGACGTGATTCCCGAGGTGGTGCACAACTACATGCCGCCCGGTTCCGTGGAAGACCAGTGGGACGTGGAAGGCCTGGAAAAGGCCCTGTACGCGGAGTACAGCTGCGACGTGCCCCTGCGCCAGTGGCTGGAGGACGACAAGAACCTGCACATCGAGGGCATCACCGACCGCATCGTCGAGCACATGGAGCAGCTCTACGAAGGCAAGCGGGCGGAGATCGGCGCCGACACCCTGCGCCAGATCGAGAAACACCTCATGCTGCAGATCCTCGACCGCCACTGGAAGGAGCATCTGGCCAGCATGGATCACCTGCGCCAGGGCATTCACCTGCGCGGTTACGCGCAGAAGAACCCCAAGCAGGAATACAAGAAGGAAGCCTTCGAGCTGTTCCAGACCATGCTCAACCAGATCCAGCACGAGCTGATCCGGGTGCTGCACAGCTTCGAGGTACGCCGTGACGACGAGGTGGAGCGCCTGGAAGCCCAGCGCCGCGAGGAAGCCCGCGAGCAGGCCGAGAAGATGAAGGCGCGCCAGGAACAACTGGCGGCGCCCACCGCCGACGAGGGCCCCGTCGGCGCGGCGCCCCAGCCCCAGGGCGCGTCGTCCTCCCAGCCGGAGAAGCCGCGCACCGTGGTGCGGGAAGGCCGCAAGGTGGGGCGTAACGAGCCGTGCCCCTGTGGCTCCGGCAAGAAGTACAAGCAGTGTTGCGGAAAGTTGGAATCCTGAATCATGACGCAAACGCAGTGGTTTCCCGTGGCCGGCGTCAAGCTGGCCGCCATCGAAGCGGGCATCAAGAAAGCCAATCGCAAGGACCTGGTGGTGATCGAGGTGGCCGAGGGCAGCCGCGTGGCGGGTATCTTCACCACCAACCGGTTCCAGGCCGCGCCGGTGCGGGTGGCGCGCCGTAACCTGGCCGAGACCGCGCCCCGTTATCTGATGATCAACACCGGCTACGCCAACGCCGGCACCGGTGACAAGGGCTTCGCCTACTGCGAGGAAACCTGCCTGCTGCTCTCCGAACTGGCCCATTGCCCGCCGGCGGCGGTGCTGCCGTTTTCCACCGGCGTGATCGGCCAGGCGTTTCCCATGAAGCCCTTCGAGGATGGCTTGCCGCTGGCCTTGGACGCGCTCGATGAGCACGGCTGGGGCCGCGCCGCCGAGGGCATCATGACCACCGACACCGTGCCCAAGGTGGCCAGCCGCCGTATCGAGCTGGGCGGCGAGACCGTCACCGTCACCGGCATGGCCAAGGGCGCCGGCATGATCAAGCCGAACATGGCCACCATGCTTGGCTTCATCGCCACCGACGCCAAGGTGGCCCAGCCGCTGCTGGATCAGTGGGTCAAACAACTGGCCGACGCCTCCTTCAACCGCATTACCGTGGACGGCGACACCTCCACCAACGACGCCTGTATGCTGATCGCCTCCGGCCAGGCCGGCGAGGAAATCAGCGACGCTGACGGCCGCCCGGCGGCCTTGCTCTACCAGGCCCTGGAGGCGGTGTTCGTGGATCTGGCCCAGGCGCTGATCCGCGACGCGGAAGGGGCCACCAAATTCGTCTCCATTGAAGTGTCCGGCGCCGACAGCGACCGGGACGCCCAGGCGGTGGCGGAAACCATTGGCCATTCACCGCTGGTGAAGACCGCGCTGTTCGCCTCCGACCCGAACTGGGGCCGTATCCTGGCCGCCGTGGGCCGGGCCCCCATCGAGCACCTGGAGGTGGAGAAGGTGTCCGTGTGGCTGGACGACGTGCAAATCGTCGCCGAGGGTGGCGTCGCCGACAGCTACACGGAAGAGCAGGGCGCCCGCGTCATGGCGCGGCCGGACATCACCATCCGCGTGGACCTGGGCACCGGCGATGGTCGAGGCCAGGTATGGACCTGTGACTTCAGCTACGACTACGTGAAGATCAACGCCGAATACCGGACCTGACGCGGATGTCGTCCCCCCTCCCCGAAATCGTCGTCGTGGCGGGCATCATCCCGGACGCCGACGACCGCCTCTGCCTGAGCCGCCGCCCCGACCACAAGCACCAGGGCGGCCTGTGGGAGTTTCCCGGCGGCAAGGTGGAGCCCGGCGAAGCGCTGGACCACGCGCTGGCCCGGGAGCTTCACGAGGAGCTGGGCCTGGACGGCGTCCGCTCGATCCCTTTTCTCACCGTTCGCCACCGTTATCCGGACCTGGCGGTGACCCTGCATTTCCGCGAAGTGACCGCTTACACCGGCGTCGCCCATGGCCGCGAAGGCCAGCCGGTGGAGTGGGTGCCCCGGGCCGAGCTGTCCGCTCGCGCCTTTCCGGAGGCCAACCGGCCGGTGGCGGTGGCGCTGCGGCTGCCGCCGGAATGGGTGATTCCCCCGGAGGACCTGGACGAGACCGCCGTGGTCGAAGGGCTGGCGCGCCTTGATCCGGCGAGGCAGGGCGTCTACCTGCGCGGCTGGAGCGGCCACCCGGCGGTGACCGCCGCCTGCCGGGCCCGGGGCCTGCGCTTCTGGGTTCGGGACGATGCCGGCCTGGCGCTGCGGGAAGGGGCCTTCGGGCTCCATCTAAGCGGCGAAGGGCTGGCGCGGGCGCAACGGGAAGGGGCGCCCGCTTTCGAAGGGCTGCTGTCCGTGGCCTGCCACGACGCCGGCCAGATCGACGCGGCCCGGGCCCTGGGCGCCGACATGGTCACGCTCTCGCCGGTGCGGGCCACGCCCACCCATCCGGAGGCCGCGCCCTTGGGCTGGGACGGCTTCGACGAACTGGTGGCCGGCAACCCGCTGGTGTTCTACGCCCTCGGCGGTGTCGGGCCCGAGGATTTGGCCACCGCCCGGGCGCACGGCGCCTATGGCGT
This sequence comes from Alloalcanivorax profundimaris, assembly GCF_015265435.1. Taxonomy (GTDB): domain Bacteria; phylum Pseudomonadota; class Gammaproteobacteria; order Pseudomonadales; family Alcanivoracaceae; genus Alloalcanivorax; species Alloalcanivorax profundimaris. The sequence continues at coordinate 99,447 of NZ_JABJWH010000006.1, forward strand.
CGCCGGCATCCGCGGGCTCTGGCCGCGCGGTTGACGCACGCCATATATCGCCGCTGTGGGAGCGGCCGGGCGGCGCTCCGCTCCAGCCGCCATCCCGCCGATCAGCTCAAATCGTCCAGATCATCGGTCGGCGCGTCCGGATCCCCGGGGATGCCGTGACGTTCCGCCGCCCAGTCGCCCAGATCGATCAGCTTGCAGCGTTCACTGCAGAACGGCCGCCAGGGGTTGTCGTCCCAGCGGGTGGGTTTCTTGCATTGCGGGCAGGGGTAAATCCGAGTGGGCTTATCCGGCATGGTGTTCCGCGAGTTTCAGATACTTTTGATGCAGCTGTTCCAACTGGTCGTGGAGCAGATGCAGCGGGCCGTGGTTTTCCACCACGTCGTGGGCCTGGGCGCGGCGTTGCTCCCGCGCCATCTGCACGCGCATGATCGCCGCCACCTGTTGCTCGGGCACCTGGTCGCGGGCGATGGTGCGCGCCACCTGGACCTCCGGTGGCGCGTCGATCACCAGGATCCGGTGCGTCATGTCCTTCTGGGAGCCCTCCAGCAGCAACGGTGACACCAGCACCGTGTAGGGCGCCTGGCTGCCCGCGATCTGGCGGCGCAGCTCGTCGCCGATGGCCGGGTGGGTGATCGCTTCCAGATCCCGGCGCGCGGCCTCGTCGCTGAATACGATGTCACGCAAGGCGCGGCGGTTCAAAGTGCCGTCGTCCTGTAGCACCGGCCGGCCGAAACGGTCGACGATGGCGTCCAGGGCCGGCTGCCCCGGCTCCACCACCACCCGGGAGGCGAGATCCGCGTCCACCACGGTGATGCCCCGGTCGGCGAGATAGTCCGTGGCGGCGGTCTTGCCGCTGCCGATGCCTCCGGTGAGGCCCACTACGAACATGGAAGGCTCCTGAAAAATGAGAGCCAAAAGATACAGGATCAGGCGGGCGGGATACAGGCGATCCCTCACGCCGCTAAAGCGCGAACAACCCGAGGTAGGAGCTCACGATGCGCTCACCCCACAGCAGCGCGATCCAGCCGGCGATGGCCAGGTACGGCCCGAACGGAATGCCCTGATCCCGTTTCACGCTGCCGGTGGCCATCATCGACAGCGCGAACACCAGCCCCACCACCGACGACAGCAGAATCACCAGCGGCAGGAACTGCCAGCCCAGCCAGGCACCCAGGGCGGCGAGCAGCTTGAAATCCCCGTAGCCCATGCCCTCCTTGCCGGTGAGCAGCTTGAACACCCAGTAGAGGCTCCACAGGGACAGATAACCGGCCATGGCGCCCACCACCGCGTCCGGCAGCGCCACCGGAGAAACGCCCAACAGCGCGGCCAGCAGGCCCGCCCAGAGCAGGGGATAGGTAAGATCGTCCGGCAGCAGGGTGGTGTCCAGATCGATCACCGCCAGGGCCAGCAGCGTGAAGCTGGCGCCCAGGGTGAACAGCAGCCAGGGCCCGTAGCCGAACCGCCAGGCGCACAGCGCCGCCACCACGGCAGTGATCAACTCGATGATCGGGTAACGTTTGCTGATGGCGGTGCCGCACCGGCTGCAGCGGCCCTTCAGGGCCAGCCAGCTCACCACCGGAATGTTCTCGTACCAGCGGATGCCGTGGCCGCAATCCGGGCAGCGTGAGCGCGGCACCACCAGGTTGAACACCGGTTCGTCCTCGGCGGGCTGCTCCAGCAGCTCCCGTGCCTCGCGGCGCCAGCCGGCCTCCATCATGCGTGGCATGCGGTGGATCACCACATTGAGAAAACTGCCCACCAGCAGGCCGAACAGGGCGCAGACGACGATCAGGGCGACCGGCGAGGCCGCCAGATACTCCATTCCTCCCACGCTTTACACCACCTGGCCGAGCTGGAAGATGGGCAGGTACATGGCGATGATCAGGCCACCGATCAGTACGCCCAGAATCGCCATGATCATGGGCTCGAGCATACTGGTCAGCCCGTCCACCATGTTGTCCACCTCGTCCTCGTAATAGGTCGCCACCTTGGCCAGCATGGCGTCCAGGGAGCCGGATTCCTCGCCGATGGCGGTCATCTGCAGGGCCATGGCCGGGAACACCCCGGTGGCGCGCATGGCGAACTGAAGCTGCTGACCGGTGGCCACGTCTTCCTTCACCTGCAGCACCGCCTTGCGGTACACCACGTTGCCGGTGGCGCCGGCACAGGCGTCCAGCGCCTCGATCAGCGGCACGCCGGCGGCGAAGGTGGTGGACAGGGTGCGGGCGAAACGGGCCACCGTGGCCTTGTGGGTAATGTCGCCAACAATGGGCAGCCGCAGCGTCAAACGGTCCACCGCGTCATGGAAGCCCTTGGAGCGTTTGCGGCCCTCCACGAAGCCAAAAATAAGCCCCGCCGTGATCAGCAGGATAGGCAGGAAGTTGGCCTGCAGCCCCTCCGACAACCCGATCACGAACTGGGTAAAGGCCGGCAGCTCGGCGCCGAACCCCTCGAACAACTCCTGGAAGGTGGGGACCACCTTCACCAGCAGAATGCCGGTGACGATCACCGCCACCACGATCACCGCGATGGGATATTTCACCGCCTTCTTGATCTTGGCCTTCAGGGCCTCGGTCTTTTCTTTATACAGCGCCACCCGGTCGAGCATGGTTTCCAGGGAGCCGGAGGCCTCGCCGGATTCGATCAGGCTGCAATAGAGGTCGTCGAACAAACGCGGGTGCTGGCGCAGGGCGCCGGCGAAGTTGTTGCCGCCTTCCACATCCGCCTTGAGGCGCATCACCACCTCGCGCATGGACGGATTGTCCAGGCCGTCGGCGACGATCTCGAAGGCCTGAACCAGCGGCACCCCGGCTTTCATCATGGTGGCCATCTGCCGGGTGAACAGGGCGATGTCCGCCGGTTTGATCTTTTTCTTGCCACCCAGGATGGAAATTTCCCGCTTTTTGATCACCTTCTTGGCCTGGATGCCCTGCTTGCGCAACTCCGCGCGCACCAGGGCCGGGCCCTTGCCGGAGATTTCCCCCTTTACGCGGGTGCCCTTTCGGTCAATGCCTTCGTAGGTGAAGGTGGCCGTTTTTTCTTGAGCCGCTGTTTTCGCCATAATGCTTGTCCCCGCCGTCCCCGTCAGTGGCCGCTGGTCACGCGGCTCACCTCCTCAAGACTGGTGACGCCCTGCATGACCTTGACCAGGCCGGAACGGTACAGATCGTTGAACCCCTCTTTGCGGCATTGATCGCCGATCTGGATGGAATTCCCTTCCTCCATGATGATGCGGCTGATGCCATCGGTAATGCGGACGACCTCGTAAATCCCCACGCGCCCCTTATAGCCGCCCCGACACTTGTCGCAACCCTCGGCGTGGGGGCCGTACACAGTAAAACCGCTTTCCAGGTCGGCGTCCGTGAAACCCATCTCAAGCAACGACTGCCTGGGCACGTCCACCGGCTCCTTGCAGTGCTCGCACAGGCGCCGGGCAAGCCGCTGGGCGATGATCAGAATCACCGAGGTGGCGATGTTGAACGATGGCACGCCCATGTTGCGCAGCCGCGTCAGCGTCTCCGGCGCGCTGTTGGTGTGCAGCGTGGACAACACCAGGTGGCCGGTCTGCGCCGCCTTCACGGCGATCTCGGCGGTCTCCAGATCGCGGATCTCGCCCACCAGCACCACGTCCGGATCCTGGCGCAGGAAGGCGCGCAACGCGGTGGCGAAATCCATGCCCTGCTTGGGGTTCACGTTAACCTGGTTGATCCCCTCCAGGTTGATCTCCACCGGATCCTCCGCGGTGGAGATGTTGCGCTCCGGCGTATTGAGGATGTTCACCCCGGTGTACAGCGACACCGTCTTGCCGGAGCCGGTGGGCCCGGTCACCAGAATCATGCCCTGGGGCTTCTCCAGGGCATCCATGTACATCTGCTTCTGATCCGGCTCATAGCCCAGCGCGTCGATGCCCATCTTGGCGCTCTCCGGATCCAGAATCCGCAGTACGATTTTTTCCCCAAACAGGGTCGGGCAGGTGTTCACCCGGAAATCGATGGCCCGGGTCTTGGAAATCTTCAGCTTGATGCGGCCGTCCTGGGGAATGCGCCGCTCGGAAATATCCAGCCGCGCCATCACCTTCAGGCGCGCCGCCAGCTTGCTGGCGATGTTCACCGGCGGCTTGGAGACCGTCTGCAGAATGCCGTCCTGCCGGAACCGCACCCGGTAGGCCTTCTCATAGGGCTCGAAGTGCAAATCCGAGGAACCGCTTTTAATGGCGTCCAGCAGCAGCTTGTTGACGAAGCGCACGATGGGGGCGTCGTCGGAACCGGCCCCGGCGTCCTCGCCGCCGGCCTGCGCCGGTTCCGTGTCCGCCGCTTCAAGGTTGTCCAGATCGTCATCCAGATCGTCGAAGGCCTTGCCTTCCTGCTCCGACTCCAGCTGGTCGATCCAGCGCCGCAGCTTGTCGTCCTCGACAATCACCGTCTCCACATTGAGACCGGTGTTGAAGCGGATCTCTTCCAGCGCCGGCAGGTTGGTGGGGTCCGACACCGCCACGAACAACCGGCTGCCACGCCGTAACAAAGGCAGGATGGTGTGCTTGGTGATCAGCTTGGGATCCACCACATCCTTGGCCACGGTATCCGGCGCCACCGCGTTCAAATCCACCAGTGGATCGCCGAACTCCTCGGCGGCGGAGCGGGCCACCACCGCCGCCGACACGCGGCCTCCGGCCACCAGATGATGGACCAGCGCCACCCGCGCTTCCCGGGCCTCCGACGCGGCGGCCTGCGCCGCCTCCATGGAGAGGTGCCCTTCCTTTACCAAACGGCGGGCAAGGCCGCTCAAGGACGCTACCGAATTAGTCATGGGTCATAGTCAGGACAATCGTTGTGGTTATGAGAAGAAGGGCCTACCCCCGGGAAGAGATTGGCAGCCTTCCCGGGCCCTGTAAAGGGCGCCGAATCAGGGAGTTGGCGCCGACAGCTGCGGCCCCGCCTTAACCTGACAAAGAAGGGCAGGTTGGCTGACGCAAGGCGTCATACGGTGACAAAAAAGGGCACGGGAACGGGTTCACAAAAGCGCTGGAATCAGGGCAAAACGGGGGCTGAAAAACTTGGCCCAATAGCTGCATAACGTCGGTGCAGGCGCTCGCCTCGGGGGTGAGCACACATAAAAAGTTTCCAGTGTGGAGAGACTGTTATGAAACAAGTGCAGAAGGGTTTTACTCTGATCGAACTGATGATCGTGGTCGCGATCATCGGCATTCTGGCGGCCGTCGCTATTCCCGCTTATCAAGACTATACCGTTCGCGCTCGCGTCGCTGAGGCAATGTCCCTGGCTTCAGGTGCGAAGACTACTGTTGCTGAGAACGCCTCTGCTGGTGCTGCCACGTTGGATTCCGGCTGGACTGCTCCTAATGCCACGGACAACGTAGCTGCTGTTGCGATTGATGGTACCACCGGTGCTATTACCGTAACTACTCAAGCTCGTGCTGGCGGTGGTGATATTGAATTTGTTCCTAATGATAATAACGGGGCTTTGGCTGCGGGGACTTTGCCTGAAGGTGCAATTACCTGGGATTGCTCCGGTGCAGGTACCACCTTGGATGCTAAATATCTTCCCGCTGAATGCCGTTAATTTAACTGCGGTCTAATAAAGCAAAGCCCCCGGGAACTTTTGTCCCCGGGGGCTTTGCTTTATATGGTGAAATGCCAATAAGACAACGTAAAGATATTGGCTTTACCAAACGGTTGCCGTACGGAAAGGGACTCAGTTCAAAACCCGGTAACCCCGCCCGCGCATACAGTTCTTGAGCACCTGTTCCTTTTCTTGCTGAGCATCGCCGGCCTTGCCGGCGGCACCGACGACGGCGCCGCCGCCGGCCATGCGGCCGGCGGTGCCGGAGTTGCCGAAGATGGCGCCGAGCACGCCGCCGATGAGGGCCCCGCCCACGGCGCCTTCGGCGGCGTCACGGCCGGTGCCGACCTGGTCGGCGATGGCGCGGCAGTCGCTGAGGTCCTGCTGGTATTGGGCTTCGTCCACGTTCTGTTTGTCGACGATGACGCGGTCGGTGGAGGCACAGGCGGCCAGCAGCAGGGCGCTGAGGCCGATGGCGGCGGTGCGGATGAGAGTCGGGCGCATCATTGGGGGCTCCTTGGCGTGGCCGGCCGGACGGTGATCTTCATTCTAGGAGGCCGCCGGGCCGGGGGCCAGGGGGTCAGCCGAGGCGCAGGGAGAGGTCCACGGCCTGGACGTGCTTGGTGAGGGCGCCGGAGGAGAGGTAGAGGTCGCGGCTGCCGGGCAGTTCGCGGGCGTCCTCCAGGGTGCGGTTGCCGGAGATTTCCAGGGCGGATTGCGGTGCCAGGTCCATGGCCTCGGCGATCATCTCCGGGCTGAAGTTGTCGAGCATGATCTGGTCCGGGGTCAGGGCTGCGGCTTCGCGGAGTTCGTCCAGGTTTTCCACTTCGATGATGATCTTCTTGCCCGGGCCTTGCTCGCGGGCGGCGCGGATGGCGTCGGTGATCGAGCCGCAGGCGGCGATGTGGTTTTCCTTGATCAGGAAGGCGTCGTGGAGGCCGAGGCGGTGGTTGCGGCAGCCGCCGCAGAGAACCGCGTATTTCTGGGCGGCGCGCAGGCCGGGCAGGGTCTTGCGGGTGTCGAGCACGGTGACCCGGGTGCCGGCCACGGCGTCGGCATAGCGGCGCGCGGTGGTGGCGGTGGCCATCAGGGTCTGCAGGAAGTTGAGGGCGGTGCGTTCGCCGGTGAGGATGCGCCGGGTGTTGCCGCGCAGGGTGCAGAAGGCGGTGCCGGCGGCGAGCCGGTCGCCGTCGCGGGCGTGCCATTCCAGGTCCACGCCGCCGAGCTGGCGGAACACTTCCTCGGCCCAGGCGGTGCCGCAGAGTACCGCGTCTTCCCGGGTGAGGATGGTGGCGGTGGCGGTGGCGTCTTCCGGGATCAGGCCGGCGGTGAGGTCACCGTCGCCCAGGTCTTCCTCGATGGCGAAGGCCACCACTTTTTCCAGGTGTTCGCGGGCGTAGCCGGGCAGTTGCGGTGCGGTGTTATCCATGGGTATCGAAAAACTCTTTGCTCAGGCGCACCACCACGGGCGCCAACAGTAACAGGGCGATCAGGTTGGGTACGGCCATCAGGATGTTCATGATGTCCGCCATGGCCCAGACCAGGTCGAGGCCGACGATGGCGCCCACCGGCACCACCACCACCCAGACCAGCCGGAACGGCAGCAGGGCCTTGTCGCCGAACAGGTACTGGGTGCAGCGCTCGCTGTAGAGGCTCCAGCCCAGCAGGGTGGTGAAGGCGAAGACCGCCAGGCCGCAGGCCACCACCACGTCGCCGAGGGTGCCGAAGGTGCTGGAGAAGGCCAGGGCGGAGAGAGGCGCGCCTTTTTCGCCGCTAGTCCAGGCGCCACTGGCGATGATCGCCAGACCGGTGACGGAGCATACCACGATGGTGTCGATAAAGGTGCCGAGCATGGCGATGCTGCCCTGGCGGGCCGGGTGGTCGGTGTGGGCGGAGGCGTGGGCGATGGGCGCGCTGCCCAGGCCGGCTTCGTTGGAGAAGATGCCGCGGGCCATGCCGAAGCGGATCGCTTCCTTGACGGCGGCGCCGGCGAAGCCGCCGGCGGCGGCGGTGCCGGTGAAGGCATCGTGGAAAGCCAGGGCCAGGGCGTCGGGCAGGGCGGCGGCGTGGTCGGCGAGCACGAACAGCCCGGCCAGCAAGTAGGTGATGGCCATGAACGGCACGATAAAGGTGGCCACCCGGGCAATGCGCTTCATGCCGCCGAGCACCACCAGGCCCACCAGCACGGCCAGGGTCAGGCCGGTGACCCAGGTGGGCACACCGAAGCTGTCATGGAGGCCGTCGGCCACGGAGTTGGCCTGCACGGTATTGCCGATGCCGAACCCGGCGAACATGCCGAAGAAGGCGAACACCACCGCCAGCCAGGTCCAGTTGCGGCCCAGGCCGTTGCGGATGTAGTACATCGGGCCGCCGACATACTGGCCGAGGCTGTCCCGCTCTCGGTAGTGCACGGCGAGTACCGCCTCGGCATACTTGGTGGCCATGCCCACCAGGGCGATCAGCCACATCCACACCAGGGCGCCGGGCCCGCCGGACTGGATGGCGGTGGCCACGCCGACGATGTTGCCGGTGCCGATGGTGGCGGCCAGGGAGGTGGCCAGGGCGGCGCTGGCGCCGATGGTGCCTTCCCCGGTGGCGCGGCCGAACATCTGCCGGAAGCCGAAACCCAGCCGTCGCATGGGCAAAAAGGCCAGGCGCACGGTCAGGTAGAGCCCGGTGCCGGCGATCAGGGCCAGGGCGGGCCAGCCCCACAGCACCTTGCTGATGGCCTTGAGGATGACGACGGCTTCACTCATGAGGCGGTTCCCCGTGGTGTTGGTTGTTATCGGTCTTGAAGGGTAGGGAAATACACTATCCCTGGGAAGCACCGGGCGGCTGGTGGCCGATGGACGGCTCCGGGCCCCGGTGATACGGGTAAATGCCGAAGCTGCAAACTGGTTCAAAATTCTGATGCGCGGGTCGTGCTAGCGTCGTATTCGGGTGAGGAACAGTTGAGTTTTCTGAGTTTGCTGGCAGAGTTTCGTGGAGTTTCCCCGAATTCGCGGGAGTATACAGAGAGCCCCGTGAGGTCGAGCCGCCGCCGGCGCCCTGATTCCCGCCGGCGCCCCTAATCAGAGTCGAACCTTCGACAGAGTCGAGAATCCCATGGCCAAAGTGACGCGGTTGAAACCGGTGGACGGCGGAAAGCAGCCCGCGCGCGGCCTGCCCCGGCCGCTGGAGCAGGTGCGCCTGCACGTGCGTGGCCGGGTGGGTGAGCTGCTGTCGGACATGCTCGACGGCGCCGACGACACCCTTTTCGACCTCGCCGAGAAAGAAACCGACAGCGAGCGGGACCGCTACTTCGACGCCATGCGCGAGCTGCGCATCCAGCGCGCCGGCATCGAAGCGGGCTTCCGCCAGGCGGTGGACAACCTGTTCCAGTCCACCGGCCGTGAGCCGGAAGAGGCGGAACGGGTGAGCGACCGGGTGGACGCGGAGAACCTGTCCCTGGTCAAGCACGACGAGCTGGAAATTTCCGTGGCCCTGGACAACCTGGCGCGGCGCTCCCGGCGCGGCTGCGACGAGGCGCTGGGCGTGTTCCGCCACCGGCTGGAGTACCTGTTCGAGGGCCAGCACCCGATCACCGACAAGACCAATCCCCTGGAGCCGCGCAATCTGGCCGCCTGTTTCGCTGGCTGCCTGGAGCGGCTGCAGCTGGACATTCGCGCCCGCCTGATCGTGCTCAAGCTGTTCGAGCGGGTGGTGATGGACGAAACCGGCGCCCTGGTCACCGAGGCCAACCAGATTCTGGCCGACGCCGGCGTGTTGCCGGATCTGAAGAGCGTGCCGGTGGGCCGGCCCCGGGTCACCGGCACGCGCTCGTCCTCCGTGGAGGGGGCGTCGCCGGCCGGTGAGTCCCGGCCCGTGGAGGGCGGCATGCCGCAAGGGGCCGGCAACGACCAGATGTTCGGCCTGCTGCAGGAGCTGCTCACCACCCTGCGCGGGCTGGGCGGCGCGGTGCCGGCGGGTCCTGCCGCCGGGGCACCGCCGGCCGGGCCTGCGCCGTCGTCCGGCATGGCGGTGATGCACAACGGCGTGCCCTACATGGACGGCGCGCCGCTGGCCGCCGACGCCCGGGTGGAATCGCTCAGCAGCCGGGACCTGTTCGGCATGCTCACCCGGCTGCAGCGCCTGGAACAGGCCCTGGAGGGCCCGGAGCATGGCGAGCGCAATGTGCGCGAGGAGCTCAGTGACCTGCTCGACAGTGAGCACGGCGAGGCGATCCACGCCCTGGAGCAGGCCGATGACGACGTCATCAACCTGGTTTCCATGCTGTTCGATTTCATCCTCGACGACGACGGGCTGCCCTCCGAGATCAAAGCGCTGATCGGCCGCCTGCAGATCCCTCTGCTCAAGGTGGCCATCGCCGACAAGACCTTCTTCAGCAACGAAAGCCACGACGCCCGCCTGTTGCTCAACACCCTGGCCCGGGCCGGCAGCCAGTGGGACCCGCAGCAGGGCCGCGACGACGAGCTGTTCCAGCGCATCGACGCCGCGGTGCACGCCATCATCGACGACTACGACGAGGACGCCGACCTGTTCCGCGCCCTGCTGGACGATTTCGAGGGCTATTTCAGTGCCCAGCACGCCCGCGCCGAGCGCGTCGCCGAGCGGGTCCGCGAGGCGGAGGAGGGCAAGGCCCGCGCCGAGCTGGCCGGCGAGGCGGTACAGGCCTACATCGACGCGCGCCTGGCCGGCCGCGCCGTGCCGGATGTGGTGGTGCGGCTGCTGCGCCAGGGCTGGCAGCAGGTGCTCTATCTGACCTGGCTGCGCGACGGCGAGGGCAGCGACACCTGGCGCCGTCAGGCCAAGGTGGTGGACGCGCTGATCTGGAGCGTGCTGCCGCACCGGGACCAGGCCACCCTGGAAAAGCTGCGCGACCTGTCCCCCAAGCTGCGCCGGGCCCTGGAGCACGGCCTGGAGAGCATCGAATACGACGCCGCCGAGCGCCGCGCCCTGCTGGACGATCTGGCGCGGGTCCACGAGACCCTGCTGGAAGGCCTGGACACCGAGCGCGTCACCGTGCCCAAGGCGCCGGAGCCGGCACCGGAACAGGACGCCGCCCGGGCACTGCTGCCCGACGACCACGACGAGGTGCGCCGGGCCCGCCAGTTGCGCGCCGGCCAATGGCTGGAGCTGGGCGAGGGCGAGGACGCCCAGCGCGTCAAGCTGGCCGCCAATCTCCGTGACGGCGCCAAGCTGGTGTTCATCAACCGTCGTGGCATCAAGGTGCGCGAGTACGAGGCCCGCGAGCTGGGTACCGCCCTGGAGGCCGGTGAGGTCCGTCTGATCGAGGACGGTGCCCTGTTCGATCGCGCCCTGGAAGCGGTGATCGGCGACCTGCGCCGCCGCCACGACGGCTAGCCGATCTCCCGCTTGCGGTCCGCCGCCAACGGCCGGACACTACCGACCATGCTCACCCTCACCGACCACTGGATCGACCAGGCACGCCGGGTGCCCTCGCCGAACTTCAACGAACGGCCGGACCCGGACGACATCGCCCTGGTGGTGATCCACAACATCAGCCTGCCGCCGGAGCGTTTCGGCGGCGCCCACATCGAAGCGTTCTTCCAGAACCGCCTGGACCCGGACGCCGATCCCTATTTCCAGACCATCCGCGACCTCAAGGTGTCGTCGCATTTCCTGATCCGCCGCGACGGCGAGCTGGTGCAGTTCGTGGCCTGCGATCGCCGCGCCTGGCACGCCGGGGTGTCGAGCTGGCGAGGCCGGGACAACTGCAACGACTTCGCCCTGGGCATCGAGCTGGAAGGCGCCGACCATATTCCCTACGAGGAGGCCCAGTACCGCCGCCTGAACGCGCTGCTGGACGCGCTGATCGCCCATTACCCCAGGCTCTCGCGGGACACCATCACCGGCCATGAACACATTGCCCCGGGCCGCAAGACCGACCCGGGCCCGGCGTTCGACTGGAGCCGCCTGTAGTCCTGATCGCGGCGTGTCCGTCGGTCCCGTATGATGCGGGGTGAACCCTGTTGGGAGGAACCGGGATGAAATTCTTGGTGTTGCTTCTGGCGCTGGCTCTGCGCCGCCGGGACGGCGGCTGGCCCGCCTGGTTGAGCCGTGATGACAGGCACCGGCGTTTGCTGGCCTCGCTGTCGCCGGGGGCGGGCACCCTGGCCTGGTGGCTGGCGGTGGCGCTGCCGGCGTTGCTCGTGGCCCTGCTGTTCGGCTGGTTCGACGGTGCCCTGGGGGCGCTGGCCACCCTGGTGCTGGGCACCGTCCTGGTGCTCTGGATGGTGGGGGTGGAAAGCGAGTTCCGCAGCCTGGACACCCTGCTGGTGCGCGGCCGCATGAACGACCGCGAGGCCCTGGCCCGGGGCGCCGACGACGCCTTCGGCCTGGCCGCCGGGGAATGCGACGCGGCCTGGTTCGCCGACCTGGAGCGATGCGTGCTAAGGCGCGCCGCCCTGCTGTTCGCGGTGGTGTTCTGGGTCTCGGTGCTGGGGTTCGGCGCGGCGTTGCTGCTGGTACTGAACCGGGCCTGGCTGGCGCGCAATCCGGACGGCGGCGATTGGGCGCGCAGCCTGGACGCCGCCCTGTGCTGGATTCCGGCGCGCCTGACCACCCTGGCCCTGGCGCTGGTGGGGCATTTCGGCGCGGTGATCGACGCCGCCGGCGGCCGCCTGTGGCGCCTGGACGACGGCGGCGCTCTGCTGGCGGCGGTGGCGGAAGCGGGCCTGGAGCGGGAAACCGCCCCGGACGAGGACCGCTTCCAACACGGCGTGGACCGGCTGGAGGCCCTGCAGGGCCTGCTGCTGCGGGCCCTGGCCGTGTGGCTGATCCTGTCCGCCCTGTGGACTCTGCTGGCGGCCTGAAGTGAGCCGCCGGGCGGAGCCATCCTGTTGCAATTTCCCGCCCCTGGCCGCGTGGCCGGTCAGTCACACTAGCTGTTAGTATAGCGAAACGGCCTATTTACCCCGGCCGTTTTTCTTACCCATGTCGGCGTGGCGATCCCGCGCCGGCCTTGGCAACGCGATAAAGGACGCACGCCCATGCAGAAAAGAAACTTCTTCGACGATGTCGATCCGGCGGAAACGCGGGAGTGGCTCGAGGCACTGGAGTCGGTGCTCGAGCGGGAGGGGCCGGAGCGGGCCACCTGGCTGCTGGAAACCCTCACCAACGAAGCCCAGGAACAGGGCGCGATCCGGACCCACCTGAACACCCCCTACCTGAACACCATCGCCCCCAAGGACGAAGCGCCGATTCCCGGTGATATCTACATGGAACGCCGTATCCGTTCCCTGATTCGCTGGAACGCGCTGGCCATGGTGGCCAAGGCCAACATGAACGACGACGAACTGGGCGGGCACATCGCCAGCTTCGCGTCCTCGGCCACGCTCTACGACATCGGTTTCAGCCATTTCTTCCACGCCCCCCACGACGACAACCCCGGTGACCTGGTCTACTACCAGGGCCACTCGGCGCCGGGTATCTATGCGCGGGCCTATTTGGAAGGGCGCATCAGCGAGGACCAGATGGACAACTTCCGCCGCGAAGTGGACGGCGAGGGTTTGTCCTCCTACCCCCACCCCTGGCTGATGCCGGATTTCTGGCAGTTCCCCACCGTATCCATGGGGCTCGGCCCGATGCAGGCCATCTACCAGGCCTACGTCATGAAGTATCTGCAGAACCGGGAGCTGATCCCCGACCGCAAACGCAAGGTCTGGGCGTTCCTCGGCGACGGCGAGATGGACGAGCCGGAATCCCTGGGCGCGCTGTCCATGGCCGGCCGCGAGCAGCTCGACAACCTGGTGTTCGTGGTCAACTGCAACCTGCAGCGCCTGGATGGTCCGGTGCGCGGCAACGGCAAGATCATCCAGGAGCTGGAAAGCCTGTTCCGAGGCGCCGGCTGGAACGTGATCAAGGTGGTCTGGGGCCGGCTCTGGGACCCGCTGCTGGAGAAGGATTCCGAGGGCCTGCTGCGCCGCCGCATGGAAGAAGCGGTGGACGGTGAATACCAGGCCTACAAGAAAGAGGGCGGCGCCTACACCCGCGAGCACTTCTTCGGCAAATACCCGGAGCTGAAGAAGATGGTCGAGCACATGAGCGACGAGGACGTGTACCGCCTCAACCGGGGCGGCCACGACCCGTTCAAGGTGTACGCGGCGTACCATCAGGCGGTGAACAGCGACAAGCCCACGGTGATCCTGGCGAAAACCGTGAAGGGCTACGCCACCGGCGCCGGCGAGGCGGTCAACAAGGCGCACCAGATGAAGAAAATGGATCTGGACAGCCTCAAGGAATTCCGCGACCGCTTCGATATTCCCCTCGACGACGAGCAGCTCAAGGAGCTGCCGTATTACCACCCGGGCGCCGATTCCCCGGAAATGCGCTACATGAACGAGCAGCGCGAGAAACTGGGCGGCTACATGCCGGTGCGCCGGCGCGAGGCCAGCCAGTCGCTGACCGTGCCGGAGCTGGACATCTTCCAGAACTTCCTGGAAGGCAGCGGCGAGCGCGAACTGTCCACCACCATGGCGTTCGTGCGCATGCTCAGCGCCCTGATCAAGGACAAGAACGTGGGCAAGCGCGTGGTGCCCATCGTCCCCGACGAAGCCCGCACCTTCGGCATGGAAGGCATGTTCCGGCAGCTCGGCATCTACTCTTCTAAGGGCCAGCAGTACGAGCCCGAGGACTCCGGTCAGATGATGTTCTACCGGGAAGACAAGAAAGGGCAGATCCTCGAGGAAGGCATCAACGAGGCCGGCGCCATGAGCGCCTGGATCGCCGCCGCCACCAGCTACAGCGTGCACGATTTCACGCTGATCCCGTTCTTCATCTACTACTCCATGTTCGGCTTCCAGCGCACCGGCGACTTCTGGTGGGCCGCCGGCGACAGCCAGGCGCGCGGCTTCCTGCTGGGCGGCACCGCCGGGCGCACCACGCTCAACGGCGAGGGCCTGCAGCACCAGGACGGCCACAGCCACGTACTGGCCAGCACCGTGCCCAACTGCGTGAGCTACGATCCCACCTACGCCTACGAGCTGGCGGTGATCCTGCAGGACGGTCTGCGCCGCATGTATCAGGACCATGAGAACGTCTACTACTACCTCACCCTGATGAACGAGAACTACCAGCACGGGGCCATGCCCAAGGGCGCCGAGGAAGGCATCCGCAAGGGCATGTACCTGCTGCGCGAAGGCAAGGGCAAGAGTGGCAAGAAGGCCAAGCGCGTGCAGCTGCTCGGTTCCGGCACCATCCTGCGCGAAGTGGAAGCGGCCGCCGAGCTGCTGCGCGAGGACTTCGGCGTGGCCGCCGACGTGTGGAGCGTGACCAGCTTCAACGAACTGCGCCGCGAGGGCCTGCGCGCCGACCGCGACCGCATGCTCAAGCCGGACATGAAGGTGGCTCCCACCTGGGTGGAACAGTGCCTGGACAAGCGCCAGGGCCCGGTAATCGCCTCCACCGACTACATCAAGGCCTACGCCGACCAGATCCGTCCCTGGGTAAAAGCGCCCTACACGGTGCTCGGCACCGACGGGTACGGCCGCAGCGATTCCCGCGCCAAGCTGCGCAGCTTCTTCGAAGTGGATCGCTACTTCGTGACCCTGGCGGCGCTCAGCGCGCTGCGCGATCAGGGCGAAGTGGACGCCGCCACCGTCAAGGAGGCGATCAAGAAATACGGCATTGATCCGGAAAAACCCTATCCGGTGACGCACTGAACTCTCAGAAGGAGTGACCTGTGAGCAAGGAAACCATCCGGGTACCCGATGTCGGCAGCAGTGATCCTGTTGACGTCATCGAGGTATCCGTCAAGAAAGGCGACACCGTCGAGGCCGAAGACACCATCGTGGTGCTGGAATCCGACAAGGCGTCGCTGGAAGTGCCCTGCCCGAAGGCGGGCACGGTGCTGGAATTGAAAGTGAAAGCCGGGGATCAGGTAAAGGAGGGCGACCCGCTCCTGGACCTGGACGTGGCCGGTGACGACGCCGCCGACGACGACGGCACGCCATCCGACGAGGCCGACAGCGACACCGCTGATAATGCCTCCACCGATGACGCCGTCGAAGACGAGGCCGCCGACCAGGCCACCGACCAAGCCGCCGACAATGCCCCGGCCGCCAAGGGCGGTACCCGCACCGTGCCGGCGCCGGACCTGGGCGACATCGACGAAGCGGAGATCATCGAGATCAACGTGGCCGAGGGCGACAGCGTCGAGGCCGAGCAGACCATCCTGGTGATCGAATCCGACAAGGCGTCCCTGGAAGTCCCCTGCCCGGAAGCAGGCACGGTGAAGAAGCTGCTGGTGAAGGTGGGCGACAAGATCGGCACCGGCACCGACCTGATGGAGCTGGAAACCGCCGGCGGCGGTGAAGGCGCCTCCGACCAGGGCTCTGCCAGCAAGGGGGCCTCCAACAAGGGCTCGTCGGAGAAATCCGCCTCGAAGGAGCAGGGTGACTCGAAACCAGCCCGTTCCCGGCAATCCGACCTGGACCAGAAACCCTCGCAAGCCGACCGGCAGAGCGCCGCGCCGGAAACGCCGGAGCGGGTAGAAGGCAAGCCCTCCAGTTCCGTGCACGCCGGTCCGGCGGTGCGCAAGCTGGCCCGGGAAACCGGCATCGACCTGGCCGACGTGGCGCCCAGCGGGCCCAAGGACCGCATCCTCAAGGAAGACGTGCACGCGCTGATCAAGCAGCGGCTGGAGAACCCGCCCGCCGCCGGCGGCGCCGGCATGCCGGACCTGCCGGAGATCGACTTCAGCGAGTTCGGTCCGGTGGAGCGCCAGGAGCTCAACAAGCTGCGCAAGGTGGCGGCGAAAAACCTGCACCGCAGTTGGGTCACCATCCCCCACGTGACCCAGTTCGACGAGGCGGACATCACCGAGCTGGAAGCCTTCCGCAAGAGCCAGAACAAGGCGCTGGAGAAGGAGGGCGTCAAGCTCACCATGCTGGCCTTCCTGGTCAAGGCCTGCGCCAACGCGCTGCGGGAATTCCCGCGCTTCAACAGCTCCCTGGAAGTGAGCGGCGAAGCCCTGATCATGAAGGACTACGTGCACATCGGCATCGCCGTGGACACGCCCAATGGTCTGGTGGTGCCGGTGATCCGCGACGCCGACAAGAAGGGGCTCAAGGACATCGCCCTGGAAATGGGCGAGCTGGCCGCCAAGGCCCGGGACCGCAAGCTGTCACCGGCGGACATGAAGGGCGCCACCTTCAGCATCTCGTCGCTGGGCGGTATCGGCGGCACCGCCTTTACCCCCATCGTCAACTGGCCGGAAGTGGCGATTCTGGGCGTCAGCCGCTCCGACACCAAACCGGTGTGGGACGGCCAGGCGTTCCAGCCGCGCCTGACGCTGCCGCTGTCGCTGTCCTACGATCACCGCGTGATCGACGGCGCTGATGCGGCGCGTTTCACCAGCTACCTGAGCCAGCTGTTGAGCGATATGCGGCGCGCGTTGCTGTAAACCCCAATCGCGACTGAAGTCGCTCCTACGGAGCCATGTAGGAGCGACTGGGCGGCACCCCGCTTCAGTCGCGAAAAGGCACCCGCGAGGTACCCGCCACAAAAAAGCCCCGGCCTTTTTAGGTCGGGGCTTTTTCGTTCCGCGCGGGGGGGGGAATCAGCGCTGGTCGCGGCGCTCCTTCCACTTGTCCTTGCGGGCTTCCCATTTTTCCTGGCGCTGCTCGCGCAGCTGTTCCGCCTTGGCGCGCTGCTCCTCGGTGAGCACGCCGTCGATGCGTTGGCGGGTTTCGTCGTGCAGGTCACGCATCTTCTCGCCCTGTTCCTCGAAGATGGTTTCCAGCCGCGCACGCTGGTCGTCGGTGAGATCCAGTTGGCGGCTCATGTGCTCCACCATCCGCTCCGGCTGCGGGCCGCGGGGCGGCTCGGCGGCGGCGGTACCGGCCAGGGTGGCGCCGGTGAGCAGAACCAGGGCGAGGGTCGTGGCTTTCTTCATGGTCAACCTCCTTGAGGGTCGCTGTTCCAGGCCGGCCGTTTGCCGGCGTTGAAACCAGTGTCGCCCGGGAATGTGCACCCAGGATGCACGAACCATGGAAACATCGCCGTTGAGGTGCCTATCATCAGATCGCGACTGGGCGGCACCCCGCTTCAGTCGCGATCCTCAGGCGTCTGCAACCGGTACCCCACCCCGTAGACGCTGCCGATCCAGTCATGGTCGCCGTCCAGCCCCTCGCTGAGTTTGCGGCGCAGCTTGCGGATATGGCTGTCGATGGTGCGGTCGGACACCACCCGGTGATCCGGGTAGATCACGTCCATGAGCTGGTCCCGGCTCCAGATCCGCCCGGGCTGGCGGGCCAGGGTGGCGAGCAGCTCGAACTCGATGGCGGTGAGCGCCACCCGGGTTTCGCCGTGTACCGCTTCGAAGCGGTGGCGGTCCAGGGTCAGGCCGGCCTCCCGATCCCGGGGTTCGCCCCGGGCGCGGCGCAGCACCGCCTTGACCCGGGCCACCACCTCCCGGGGGCTGAACGGCTTGCAGATGTAGTCGTCGGCGCCGATTTCCAGGCCCAGCAGGCGGTCCACTTCCTCCACCCGGGCGGTGATCATCAGCACCGGTACCTCGGAGAAGCGGCGGATCGCCTTGCACACCTCCATGCCGTCGCCGTCCGGCAGCATCAGGTCCAGCAGCACGGCGTCGAAGTGCCCCTCGCGCACCCGCCGTTCCGCCTCCACCGCGCTGGCGGTGTGCTCCGGCTGGAAATGGCTGTGGCGCAGGTAGTCGGCCAGCAGCTCGGCAAGCCGGGGCTCGTCCTCCACGATCAGAATGTTCGCCATAGGGCCTTCCTCCGGTTGATGCCGCTATGTCCGGCGTGGCAGGCGCACGATGATGCGCAGGCCACCGAGCGGGCTGTGCAGCGCCTCGATCGTGCCGCCATGGGCCTCCACGATGCGCTGGCCAATGGCCAGCCCCAGCCCCGCGCCGCCGGTGTCCCGGTTGCGTGAGCTTTCCACCCGGTAAAGGTGATCGAACAGGCGCGGCAGCGCCTCGTCGGGCACGCCGGGGGCGCTGTCGTCCAGGGTCAGCCGCCACTGGTCGCCGTCGGCGTCCAGCACCAGCCGCGCCCGGCCGCCTTCATCGGTGTATTTGAGGCTGTTCTGCAGCAGGTTGTCCAACAACTGCCGCAACCGCACCGGGTCGCCGCTGATCGGCGCCGGCGGCAGGGTGGTGTCCAGCGTCACGCCGCGCCGTTCCAGGGCCGGGCGCACCGCGTCCAGGGCGTCCTCGCAGAGGCTGTCCAGATCCAGCGGGCGGAAGTGATAGCGCAGATTGCCGGCGTCGGCCAGGGCCAGGTCGTGCAGGTCGTTGACCAGGTGGGTGAGCTGGCGCACCTGGGCTTCCAGGGCCGCCACGCCTTCCTGGTTGAGCGGGCGCACGCCGTCCACCATGGCTTCCAGCTCGCCCTGCAGCACCGACAACGGCGTGCGCAGCTCGTGGGCGATGTCCGAGAACCAGCGCTGGCGGGCCTGGCGGCCCTGATCGAGACGCTCGCCCAGGCTGTTCACGTGATGAATCAGCTCGCCCAGCTCGTCGCGGCGCTGGCTGGTCAGCCGCGCCTGGTACTCGCCCTCGCGCAGGCGCCGGGTATGGCGGGTGAGGGCGGTCACCGGCGCCACCAGGTGGCGCGCCAGCAACCAGGACACCAGCAGCGACAGCACCAGGCCGACCACCGCCATGGTCGCCATGAAGCGCAGCAGGCGCTCCTGGAAGCGGCGGTCCAGCTTGTCGCGGATCGCCTCCTGATCCGGGTAGGCCAGCCAGCCCACCAGGTCGCCGCCGGCGTGGATCGGCACCCGCTGGCTCAGGCGCGAGGGCGGCGGCGGACCCAGCAGCGGGCGCTTGTCCGGGGCCAGCAGGGTGAGGTGGCGGGGCGCGTCCGGGCGCTTGCCCTCGCCGCGCTCGCGGCGTGTCTCGCGGTCCCCGGCCAGCCAGTACAGCCGGCCCAGCAGGCGTGGCTCCTCAAGCAGGAAACGCCAGCTGCCGCGCTGGGCGTAGAGCACGCCCAGGTGCTCCGCCAGGCGCTCCACCTGGGCCTGCTGGCGCTCGTCGATGTATTTGCTGAGGCTGCGCTCGAAGGCGAAGAAAAAGAACCCGCTGGCCGCCAGGATCAGAACCAGGAAGGTGGCCAGGAAGGTCACGAAGAGTTTGTTGCGGATGCCCATGGCGGCGGCGGCCTCACCGGGAGTGAAGCGCCAGTTTACGGGCCCGGCGCCGGCGGACCCAGTGTCTTGCACATTCTTTCAAGATCGGCGCGCGCCGGGTTCGTGGACGGTCCGTCATCGTTGCAACTTTTGACTTTCAACCGCCGCGTCCCCCGGTTCTAATGAGGCCCTGACTGCAAGCCAATCCGGACGGTGACCCATGAGCGACCAAAGCGACAACGGCAAGACCCGCATCAACCGGGTGATCACGCGCAGCGGCGATGACGGCCGCACCGGCCTGGCGGACGGCTCCCGGGTGGCCAAGGACCACCCCCGGATCCGGGCCCTGGGCAGCCTGGACGAGCTCAACAGCGCCCTGGGCGTGCTGCGCGCCCGGGACCTGGATCCGGACCTGGACGGCCTGCTGGAAACCGTGCAGCAGCTGATGTTCGATCTGGGCGGCGAGCTGGCGGTGCCGGGCACCGTGACCCTCACCGAGGAAGACCTGGTGGAGGTGGAGTCCCAGGCCGATACCCTCAACGCGGAGCTGCCGCCGCTGCGCGAATTCGTGTTGCCCGGTGGCCATCCGTCGGCGGCCTGGTGCCACCACTGCCGCACCCTGGCGCGCCGCGCCGAGCGCGACCTGGTGGCCCTGGCCGCCACCGATGACGGCGTCAATCCGGAGAGCCGGGCGGTGCTCAACCGCCTCGGCGACCTGCTGTTCGTGATGGCCAGGCTGATCAACCAGCGCACCGAAACCCCGGAACCTCAATGGGTGCGGCGCGGCGAGCGGTAGCAACCGCTAGGGTTGGCGGGCGCGGACGGCGGCGACGATGGCCCGGTGGGCGGGCAGGTCCAGGCCCAGCGCATCCGCCTGGCGCAGCAGCCAGCCGTTGATCGCCTCGATCTCGGTGATCGCGCCGCGCTGCATGTCGGCGCGCATGGACGAGGTGTTGCCGGCGGTGGCGCGCATCACCGCCGCCACCTGGGCCCGGGAATCGCCGGGCCAGGCCGGGTCCAGGGCGCGCAGCAGGGTGTCCGCCTCGTCCGCCAGCCGTGCCGCCCGGGCCGCCAGATCCGGATCGTCCAGCAGAAGCCCGTTGGCCACGTCATGGAGCCCGGTGAGCGGGTTGATCACCGCGTTGGCCACCAGCTTGCGCCACTGCCGCGGGCGGATCGGCGCCGCCCACTCCAGGCCCGGCCAGGCCGCCGCCAGAGCCGGAAACCAGGCCGGCGCCGGCCCCGCCGTGGCGCGGCCCATCCAGGTGTCGTTCTCCGCCACCACCCGATGTTCCGGGTGACGCCCCTTCACCGCCGAGGTGGTCACCACCTCGATCAGATCGGCGCCGGCGGGCAGCAGGCCGTCCAGGCTGCCCAGGCCGTTCTGCAGGCGCAGCACGGTAACGTCCGGCGCCAGCGACAGGCCTTCCAGGGCGGCGGCGGACCAGGGCGCCTTGCAGGCCACCACCAGGTGGCGGATCGGCGTCGCCGGGGCGGCCGGGATGTCCAGGTCGCGCGGCGCGCGCCCGTCCTCGAAGGTGAGCGTCTTGCGCCGTCCGTCGCCGCGCGCCAGCGCCACCGGAAAACCGGCGGCGCGCAGGTAGAAGGCGGCCAGGGTGCCCATGTTGCCGGCCCCGGTGAGGTGCCAGGCGGGAGTGTCGTGGTGGCTGGTCATGGCGACATGCTAGGCGTTGCCGGGCGGCGGCGCCATTCCGGTTGTGCGCGGGCCGGTTGTGCGCGGGCGGCGAAACCCGGACCATGAGCGCTTTGATGGGACGGAGCCCCGATGCCTGATTTGCGTGATTCCCTGTGGACCGCCTGGCGGCTGTACAGCCACCCCCGGGTGGTGGTCATGCTGTTCCTGGGCTTCTCCGCCGGGTTGCCCTATCTGCTGGTGTTTTCCACCCTGTCCGCCTGGCTGGCGGACGCGGACGTGGACCGGGCCGCCATCGGCTATTTCAGCTGGGTGGGCATCATGTTTTCCATCAAGGTGTTCTGGGCACCGGTGGTGGACCGCCTCAAGCTGCCCCTGCTGGGGCGCGCCCTGGGCCAGCGGCGCAGCTGGCTGCTGCTCGCCCAGATCGGCATCGGCCTGTCCCTGGCGGCCATGGCGCTGGTGGAACCGGTGGGGCACCTGGAGCGCTTCGCGCAACTGGCCCTGCTGGTGGCGTTCTGCTCCGCCACCCAGGACATCTGCATCGACGCCTACCGCATCGATTCCGCCGACGACTCCTTCCAGGGCGCCATGGCGGCCACCTACATCCTCGGCTACCGGGTGGCCATGCTGGTGGCCGGCGCCGGCGCCTTCTACATCGCCAGCTACGATTCCTGGAACGGTGCCTACCACGTCATGGCCTGGCTGATGGCCGTGGGCGTGGTCACCACCCTGATCATCCGCGAACCGGACACGCCGCCGCGCCAGAGCTTTGGCCGGCATCCGGCGCAATGGCTGGAAACCGCCCTGATCGCGCCGTTCCGGGATCTCCTCAAGCGCTACGGCACCCTGGCCCTGGGGTTGCTGGCCCTGGTGGCGATCTACCGCATCAGCGACATCACCATGGGGGTGATGGCCAACCCCTTCTACCTGGACATCGGCTACACCAAGAACGAAATCGCCACGGTGGCCAAGTTCTTCGGCTTCTTCATGACCATTCTGGGTTCCGCCGTGGGCGGCCTGGCGGTGCTGCGCTGGGGGCTGGGACGCTCGATGCTGGTGGGGGCGGTGGGCGTGGCGCTCACCAACCTGCTGTTCGCGGTGATGGCCACCTATTCGCCGGTGACCCAGGTGGTGGTGGAGCCCGAGCAGGTGCGCTGGGCGGCCCTGGCCTGGCTGGCGGCGGTGATCAGCGCCGACAATTTGTTCGGCGGCTTCGCCAACGTGGCGCTGATCGCCTTCATGTCCAGCCTCACCAACCGCAACTTCAGCGCCACCCAGTTCGCCCTGTTCAGCTCCCTGATGACCCTGCCGGGCAAGTTCATCGGTGGCTTCTCCGGGGAGGTGGTGAAGGCCGCCGGCTATCCGCTGTTCTTCAACTACGCGGCATTGCTCGGCGTGCCCGGCATTCTGCTGGTGCTGTGGTGGTTGCGGCGGGGGCGCGCGGCGCCGGACCAGGATCGCGGCTGAAGGGAATCGCGATGCTGGAGGCGGCGTTCGCCACCGTCAGCGCCGGCGATCCTCTCCGGGCGCCCAGAAGCAACGCTTCGGCACCCGGTTGCCGACCACCGCCACTCCTTCCTCGGCGAGCCGGCGCAGCTGGACCTCGCCGCTGGGCGTGCCCGCCAGGGGCAGGCCGCCGTCGCCGCGAATCACCCGGTGCCAGGGCAGGGCGGAGCCCGCCGGCAGCGTGCTCATCAGCCGCCCCACGAACCTCGCGTGGCGGGGCCAGCCCGCCTGCCGCGCCACCTGGCCATAGCTGGCCACACGGCCCGCCGGGATGGCGCCGACGATCTGGTACACCGCGTCTCGGAATTCGGCGTTCATAACACCCGCTCCAATGCGCGAGCCGCTCCCCGGCGCTTGGCCGTGGCAGCGGCTTCAGCCGCGATCACGCACGGCGCGCCGTTAGCGCAGGCCGCCGTCGGTCTCGATCACGCGGCCGGTGAAGTAGTCGTTCTCGAAGATGAAGCGCACCGAGCGGGCGATGTGCTCCGGCTCGCCGAGGCGCTTGAGCGGCACGCCGGCCACCAGGCGGTCCCGGGCTTCCGGCTTCATGGCGGCGATCATGTCGGTATTGATGGTGCCCGGTGCCACCACCCCGGTGCGGATATTGTGGCGGGCCAGTTCCCGGGCCCACACCTCGGCCATGGCCACCACCCCGGCCTTGGCGGCGGCGTAGTTGGTCTGCCCGAAGCTGCCCTGGCGGGCGATGGAGGAGATGTTGACGATCACACCCTCGTCCACGCCGCCTTCCAGCATGCGGCGCGCCGCCTCCCGGCCGCACAGGAACACGCCGGTCAGGTTCACGTCGATCACCGCCTGCCACTGCTGCAGGCTCATGGTGGATTGCACCTCGCCGTCCTTGTACTTGATCAGCAGGCCGTCGCGGGTGATGCCGGCGTTGTTGACCAGGCCGTGAACGGCGCTGAAGTCCGCCGCCACCTCGTCGAACAGGGCGGTCACCTCGTCCTCCCGGGCCACGTTGGCCAGGTAGCTCTTGGCCTCGCCGCCGGCGCCCTCGCAGCGGGCCACGGTGTCGCGCAGGTCCTCTTCGTTGAGGTCCACGCAGGCGATGCGCGCGCCCTGGCCGGCCAGATTCTCGGCGATGGCGCGGCCCAGCCCGCGGCCGGCGCCGGTGACCACCACTACTTTGTCATTGAGATCCATGGGTCGCTCCTTGTCGAAGAAAACCCGGAGTATGCCCACCGGACCGGGCCGGGCCAATGACACAAGCTTCCCTTGAAACCCGCCTTCACGTCCCCATCTCGCTGGACACGGTGCTAGGGCGGCATTTCCCGCCCGCGCCTATTGACTGACAAGTCGCGGTAACTATGATTAGCACTCAAACCGTGAGAGTGCTAATCCGGTTCTCGGGTAATCCCGCTAACCTTTGATTACGACCTTGGAGAATGGAGACCATGAAAATCCGTCCTTTGCATGATCGCGTGCTGGTGCGCCGCGAGGAGGAAGAAACCAAGACCGCCGGCGGTATCGTGCTGCCGGGTTCCGCCGCCGAGAAGCCGTCCCGTGGCGAAGTGATCGCCGCCGGCAACGGCAAGATCCAGGACAGCGGCGAAGTGCGCCCCCTGGATGTGAAGGTAGGCGACAAGGTGATCTTCGGTCAGTACTCCGGCAACACCGTCAAGGTGGAAGGCGAAGAGCTGCTGATCATGAGCGAAGCCGAGATTCTGGCCGTTATTGAAGGCTGATCGGCCGCCAAGGCAAGGCCGCCGGGCTCGTTCCGGTCGTGCCGTAACCATTGGCACCGGTAACAACGAATTTGCAGAGGTAACACACAATGGCGAAAGAAGTATTGTTCCGTGACTCCGCCCGCCAGCGCATGGCCAAGGGCGTGAACACCCTGGCCGACGCGGTCAAGGTGACCCTGGGCCCGAAAGGCCGCAACGTGGTGCTGGAGAAATCCTTCGGCGCGCCCACCATCACCAAGGACGGCGTGTCCGTGGCCAAGGAAATCGAACTGGAAGACAAGTTCGAGAACATGGGCGCCCAGCTGGTGAAGGAAGTGGCTTCCAAGGCCAACGACGAAGCCGGTGACGGCACCACCACCGCCACCGTGCTGGCCCAGTCCATCGTCAACGAAGGTCTGAAGGCGGTCGCCGCCGGCATGAACCCGATGGACCTCAAGCGCGGCATCGACAAAGCCACCGACGCCGTGGTCGAGCAGCTCAAGTCCCTGTCCACCCCGTGTGACAACACCAAGAGCATCGAGCAGGTGGGCACCATCTCCGCCAACTCCGACAAGTCCGTGGGTGAAATCATCGCCCAGGCAATGGAGAAGGTCGGTCAGGAAGGCGTGATCACCGTCGAGGAAGGCCAGGCGCTGATCAACGAGCTGGAAGTCGTGGAAGGCATGCAGTTCGACCGCGGCTACCTGAGCCCGTACTTCATCAACAACAACGAGAAGATGCAGGTGGAACTCGAGGACCCCTACATCCTGCTCGTTGACAAAAAGATCTCCAACATCCGCGAACTGCTGCCGGTGCTGGAGAACGTGGCCAAGGCCGGTCGTCCGCTGATGATCATCGCCGAGGACATCGAAGGCGAAGCGCTGGCCACCCTGGTGGTCAACAACATGCGCGGCATCATCAAGTGCGCCGCCGTGAAAGCGCCGGGCTTCGGTGACCGCCGCAAGGCCATGCTGCAGGACATCGCCATCCTCACCGGCGGTACCGTGATTTCCGAGGAAGTGGGCCTGAGCCTGGAGAACGTGTCCCTGGAGGACCTGGGCTCCGCCAAGAAGGTCAACATCGACAAGGAAAACACCACCGTGGTGGGCGGTAAAGGCGAGCAGGGCGACATCGACGCCCGCGTCGAGCAGATCCGCAAGGAAATCGACAACTCCTCCTCCGACTACGACCGCGAGAAGCTGCAAGAGCGCGTGGCCAAGCTGGCCGGCGGCGTGGCCGTGATCAAGATCGGCGCCGCCACCGAAGTGGAGATGAAGGAGAAGAAAGCCCGCGTCGATGACGCCCTGCACGCCACCCGCGCGGCCGTTGAAGAAGGCGTGGTGCCCGGCGGCGGCGTCGCCCTGGTGCGCGCCCTGACCAGCATCGGCGACCTGAAAGGCGACAACGAAGAGCAGAACGCCGGCATCGCGCTGGTGATCCGCGCTCTCGAAGCGCCGCTGCGTCAGATCGTCCACAACGCCGGCGGCGAGCCGTCCGTGGTGGTGCAGGAAGTGCGCAACGGTTCCGGCAACTACGGCTACAACGCCGCCAGCGGCGAGTATGGCGACATGCTGGAAATGGGTATCCTGGACCCCGCCAAGGTAACCCGCTCCGCGCTGCAGGCGGCGGCGTCCATCGCCGGCCTGATGATCACCACCGAAGCCATGGTGGCCGACAAGCCGGAAGAAAACGGCGGCGCCGGTGGCGCTCCGGACATGGGCGGCATGGGCGGTATGGGTGGCATGGGCGGCATGATGTAAGCCTCCCGGTCATACCGACCCCCTATAAAAAAACCCCGCTTCGGCGGGGTTTTTTTATGTCTGCCCGCTCGTGCGGGGGAGGCCGGTGTCTACATCAGCTTCATCAGGGGCAGCGCCAGCAGGGTGATCAGCACCACGCCGATCAGGTTGAGCACCAGGCCGGCGCGGATCATCGACTGGATGCGCATGTGGCCGGCGGCGAACACGATGGCGTTGGGCGGCGTGGCCACCGGCATCATGAAGGCGCAGCTGGCGGCCACCGCCGCCGGGATGGTGGTGAGCAGCGGCGAGATGTCCTGGGACACCGCCAGGGCGCCCAGCAGCGGCAGGAAGGCCGCCGCCGTGGCGGTGTTGGAGGTCACCTCGGTGAGGAACAGGATCACCAGCACCACCAGGCCCACGATCATCAGGATCGGGAAGCCCTGCAGCACCTGCAACTGCTCGGCGATCCATTTCGCCAGGCCGGAACCGGAAATCGCCGCCGCCAGGGACAGGCCGCCGCCGAACAGCAGCAGCACGCCCCAGGGCAGATCCCGGGCGCTTTCCCAGGTGAGCAGCCGCTCCCCCTTGCCGTCGCCGCTGGGCGCCAGGAACATGAGCAGGCCGGCGGTGATGGCGATGCCGGTGTCGCTGAGCCAGGTCAGACCCAGGTGGCTGCTCAGGAACGGCCGGCCGATCCAGGCCAGGGCGGCGAGCACGAAGATCGCCGCCACCCGTTTCTCGGCGCTGGAAATGGTGCCCATCTTCGCCAGCTCCTGGTCGATCAGCGCGCCGCTGTCGCCGCCGTTGTCCAGCTTGAAGCCGCCGCGCGTCAGCCACCACCAGGCCACCAGCATCATGGAAACACTGATCGGCACGCCCACGATCATCCACTGGGCGAAGCCCAGTTCGATGCCCTGGTTGTCGTGCAGGTACCCGGCCAGCAGGGAATTGGGCGGCGTGCCGATCAGGGTGGCCACGCCGCCGATGCTGGCGGAGTAGGCGATGGCCAGCAGCAGGGCGGTGGCGTAGCGGTTCACCTCGCGGCGGTCGCCGCCGCCGTCGTCCAGCAGGCTGATCACCGACATGCCGATGGGCAGCATCATGATCGCCGTGGCGGTGTTCGACACCCACATGCTGAGGAAACCGGTGGCGATCATGAAGCCGCCGATCTGGCGGCGCGGTTGCGTCCCCACCACGCGCAGCACGTGCAGGGCCAGCCGCCGGTGCAGATGCCAGTGCTGCATGGCCAGACCCAGCAGGAAACCGCCGAAGAACAGGAACACCACCGGGTTGGCGTAGGCGGCGGCGGTGGTGGACATGTCGGTGATGCCCAGCGCCGGCGACAGCGCCAGCGGCAGCAGGGCGGTGGCGGGAATCGGCAGCGCCTCGGTGGCCCACCAGGTGGCCATCAACAGGGCCAGTCCCACGCAGGCCCAGGCCGGATCCGGCAGGCCCGCCGGCGGCGGCGCCACCAGGGTGATGATCAGCCACAGGGGGCCGAGCCACAGGCCGATCACGGCGGCGCGCCCGGGTCGGGTAACGGAGGAGGAAGACGGAGAGGACATGGCGTCTCGGCGATTGTTGTGCGTGGATGGCGCGGGGCACCGGGAAGGGCGCTATTTTAACCAAGGTGGGGCCGGCGCGCAGTGGGCAATTCCGGGCCGCCGGCGTATGCTGCGCCCATGAAAGCCCGCGACCCCAAGCTGTTCATCCACGCCGCCGCCTTTGCCGCCCTGGTCCTGATCCTGGGCCTGGCCCATGCCTGGGTCAATGCGACCTTGCGCTATGATCGCGCGGCGCTTGAGGCGGGTCAGATTTGGCGTCTGTTCAGCGCCCACCTGGTCCATCTGAACCACTGGCACACCCTGATGAACCTGGCCGGCCTGGGGCTGATCCTGTTCTTCTTCCGTGACTTGCTGGACCGCCGCCGGTTCTGGCTGTGGTTCCTGGTCAGCGCGCCCCTGGTGAGCCTGGCCATGTTCGTGCTGGACCCGGGGCTGGACTGGTACGTGGGTCTGTCCGGCCTGCTGCAGGGGCTGCTGGTGTACTGCCTGGTGATCGGCTGGCGCGGCAACCCGGTGCTGCATTCCGTGGTGCTGGCGCTGGTGGTGGGCCGCCTGATCTGGGAGCAGATGCCGGGCTATGATCTGGATTACCTGCGCGCCTGGATCCACGGCCGGGTCTACGTGAACGCCCATCTGTACGGCGCCCTTGCCGGGGCCTTGTTGGCCGTGGCCCAGGGGCTGGCGGCCCGGTTTGGTCGTCCCGCGATACAGCCGCGGGCGTGAATTTGCTAAGCTGCGCGTCATCCGTGTTTTCACCGAGCCGACCATGAACGAAGCGCAACGCCAAAGCTATTTGCGGGCCCTGGGACTGACCCCCTGGGTGGCGCTGACGCCCCTGCCCGGCGCGGCGCCCAGCGAAACGCTGGACTGGGACGCGGAAACCGACGGCCAGCCGGCGCCAGTGGCCGACGCGGTGCCCGCCTCCGTGGTGCCCAGGCCGGCCACGGCCCCTTCGGCGCCGCCGGGGGAAGAGCCCTCAGCGGTAGGTGAAGGTAAAAAGCCCTCAGCGGGAGGTGAAGGTAGAGAGCCCTCAGCGGGGGGTAGAGAGCCCTCAGCGCGCGAGGAACAGCCTTCGCGGCCGGTGCAAGAACCGCCGCCCGGGCAGGCGTCACCGCCCCGGGAAGAGGCGCGGGTGGCGGAGACTCAGGGGACGTTCACGGAGGGCGGCGGTCGAGCGGATGTTCTGGTATTCACCCTGGAAGTGCACCTGGCCGGCGACACCTGGGTGGTGTTCCAGCAGGAGGACCCCAGTGCCCCGGAACTGGGGCGTCACGCCGGCACCCTGGCCGGTTCCCTGCTGGCGGTATTCGGCGCCGGCCGGGAGCGGCCGCGCCGTTTCTATTGCCCGCTGGCCGGGCAGCCCACCGGCGCCGGAGAAGCGGCCCAGGCGCTGCGCGCCTTCGTCGCCGGCCTGGCCCGCCGACAGGGCGGCGAGCGGGTGCTGATGTGCCTGGACGACAACCTGGCCGGCGCGCTGTTCGAGCAACCGCGCTATCAACCGTTCCAGCTCGGTGACCTGCCGGCGCTGGTGGTGAGCAGCCTGGAGGAAATGCTCGCCGAGCCGGTGCGCCACAAGCGTGACAGCTGGCGGGCCATGGTGACCGAGGGGTTCGGCGGGCGCGGCTGATGGTGGGAGCGGTGAGCAATGCCCGGGCGGACGGCCCGGCCGGCGCCCGGCTGCGCGCCCTGACCAGCGCCGACCTGGACCGGGTGCAGGCCATCGAGGAGGCCAGCCAGGTCACTCCCTGGAGCCCGGGCAATTTCCGCGACTGCCTGCGTAGCGGTTATCGCTGCCAGGTGGCCACCGTGGACGGCGTGCCGGTGGCCTTCATGATTCTTTCCAGCGTGCTCGACGAATGTCACCTGCTCAACATTGCCGTGGCCCCGGCCTGGCAGCGCCGCGGGCTGGCCCGCTGGATGCTGCGCCGGGCCCTGGCGGCCGCCGAGGCGGAGGACATGTCGGTGATGTTCCTGGAGGTGCGTGCCGGCAACCATGGCGCCCAGCGTCTGTATCGGGAGCTGGGGTTCGAGGAAACGGGGCGCCGCAAGGGCTACTACCGTACCCGGGCGGAGGCCCGGGAGGACGCGGTGCTGATGATGGTGGAGATCGCCGGCTGCCATAAGTAAGGCTGTTCGCGCGTTAGTGGAGAACCCTCCATCGTGGCCGCGTCCCGGTGTGGTCCCCCTTTCCGGGAACGCCGCGAGTACGTCCCTGTAGGCTCCCTTTCGAACGTCCTGTTCTCAAGGGTCCCGGAAAGGGGGACCACACCGGGACGCTCCGAGGTAGCGTCTCGCGCGGCTCCGTAGGTGGGGGTTGGGTAGGAGCGACTTCAGTCGCGATGAAGGTGGTACGGCGGTTGATCGCGACTGAAGCGGAACGCCGGCCGGGCGGCGCTACCGTTCCGGGCGCGGGATGCGCCAGCCTTCGTCGGTGCGGCGCAGGTCCAGGCGGCGTTCCTGGTTGAAGGTGTCGCCTTCCTCGAAATCGCCGAATTCCACCCGGACCGCCGCCAGCGCCATGACCATGGCGAAGCGGTCCATGGCGTCGCGCTCCTCGTCGTTTTTCACCGTCTGACTGTATTCGGACAGGCCCTGGCGGGCTTCCATGGTGTAGCGCACGTCCAGGGTGAGCTGGTCGTCGTTGTCCTGGGGGTAGGCCTCGAGGATCTCCACCTCGGTGACGGTGAACAGCCCGTCCAGGTGGGCCCGTTGCAGTTCCTGCTCCAGGGCGTCACGGATCACGCCGTCGTCGGGTGTGTCGCCGCAGGCGACCAGCAGGGCGGACAGGATCAGCAGAGGGGCGAGAAAAAGCGCGCGCATGGGGCATCCTTGTTATCGATTATTGGATTCCGGTGGCGCGCTACTGTAGCACGGGCGTTCACCGCCCGTCCCCGGTCAGTCCGGGGACATGGCCTGCTGCACCTGGCGGGCCCAGGCGACGCTGTGCCGGTAGGCCACTTCGTAATAGCGGCGGTCGCCGAGCAGGCGCAGGGCGTCGAAGCGGCCCGCCTGGTAGGCTTCCACCTCGGTGAGGATTTCGCCGAGGCCGCCGGCGCGTTGCAGCAGGGCGGCCTTGACGTCCTGGCTCAGGGGCACCTGTTCCATCAGTTCCGGCATGCCGATGTCGAGCAGGGCGTCCAGCTGCGAGAGCAGCCCGACGATGAAGTGGTCCACCGGGTTGGCCCGGTCGCACAGTTCCGAGAGCGCCTCGCACATGCGCCCGCGCACCAGCATGTCCCGGGTCAGGGCCTCGGGTTTTTCCGGGGCGCCCTCCACCAGGAACAGGTTCGCCCAGCGGCGGATTTCGTCCAGCCCGAGCAGGGCGATGGCGTGGGAAATGGAGTTCACCTCCCGGCGCAGGCCCATGGCGGCGGAGTTCACCGTGCGCAGGATGCGCCAGGTGAGCTGGGCGTCCTTGATGGCGATTTCCTCCAGCCGCGCCGGGGAGGCGTCCGGGCTGTGCAGCTCCGAGAGCAGTTGCAGCAAAAGGAGCTTGTTGCCGGCGATTTTCTTGCCTTTCACCGGCTCCGGGGCGCGCAGGAAGTCGCCCTGGTAATAGTCGAAACCCAGCTCCACGCAATGGCGGAAGGCGCCCCGATCGTCGAGCCGGTCGGCGAGCATTTCCACGCCATGGCGGCGCAGCCGCTCGGCGGCGCGGCGCACGCCGTCACGGTCCAGCTGGCGGGTGTTGACCTTGACGATGTGCACCACGTCCAGCAGCACGTCCAGTTCGTCATCGTCCGGGTCGTAATCTGCCAGGGCCAGGCGGTAGCCGCGTCGGGCCAGGCCGCGCAGGCGTTCCACCAGGTCCGAGGTCAGCAGCAGGTCGCCGGGAATTTCCAGGATGTACTGTTTCTTCGGCAGGGCGGTGAGCTGGGGCGCCAGCACCACTTCCTCGGACACCCGCAGGAAGGTGGGCACCGCTTCCACGCGGCCGTTCTGGAACAGCGACGCATAGGTGCCCAGGATCACCGGCGAGGAGTGTTCCAGGTCGGACAGGGAGGCGCCCTGGTCGCCGCCGTTCTGCTCCAGCAGCAGTTGGATGGCGGCCACGTCCTGGCCTCGGTTGTACACCGGCCGGCAGGCCAGCAAGACGTCGATTTTTTCGTCCTCGTCGAGGATATCCCGGGTTTTCGTCACGGATTGGTGTTCCTGTGATGAATGTGGCTTGCCGCGGGGCGGCGCGGTTCAGGCGCGCTGGTCAACGCGCCCGCCGCCGGCCCTTGCCTGGCCGTCGGGGCCGTACAGGCCGCGTCCGGCCCATTCCCGCAGCCCGTTTAGAAGGCGCTGGTTGCTTTCCATGCGCACTCCGATCAGTACGCCGTTGGTGCGATTCAGTTCGGCGGCCCGTTGCGCGGTGGCCTGGAGGGTCGCCCACAGGTCGGCGCAACCGGCCTGGCGGGCGGCCCGGCGGTCGCCTTCCCGGTCATCGCGGTAGCCCAGGCGGCGCTGCACTTCCCGGCGGCGGCGCTCGAAATCGTCCAGCGCCGCCAGGCAGGCCTGCTTGCGTTCCGCCAGGCGGCCCAGTTCGGCGCCGTCCACCTCCCCGGCGGCCAGCAGCGCCCGTTCGCGCTCCAGCAAATCCACCAGTTCGTCGAGGCGCTCACCGTGGCGCTGCAAATGGGCCGCCAGGCTCATTTCAGCGGTCCTCGCCAAGCAGGTCCTGGACGCTCTGGATCAGGCCGTCGGCGATGCGGTCGGCGCGGATTTCCAGGCGGCCTTCGGCGATCGCCTGGCGCACTTCCTCCACCCGGGCCTGGTCGATGTCCTGGCCGTCGCCGGTGGGCGCGCGCAGATGCGCCACTTCACCGGCGCTGGCGGCGTCCGGTCGCTGGCCGTCGGTGCCGACCTTTTCGCCGGCCTTGCCCTGATTCACCGTTCCCGGCGGATACAGGTGGGAAACGTTATCGATTTTCAAGGGAAACCCTCCATCACGCTGTCATCCCGGAGTATCGGCCCCGCCATGGGGAACTTTAGTCCCAATCCGTGATGACGGTCCCATTTTCAATAGCTTACCCGCGCCTCGCCGGGGCCGGTGACCCGCGCCGTGACCACCTCACGGTTGGGCAGGCGCACCCGCACCGGGCCGCCCAGGGCCGCTTCGTCCAGGGCGTGGCCCTCCCGGGTAATGCGGAAGCCGTCACCGCCGGCCACCAGGGTCACGGTCTGGCGCCGCGCCACCAGGGGCGGCTTGCGAATCTGATGGGCGCGGGGCACCTGGCCGGCGGCCAGGGCGCGGCGCGCCTCGCGGCCCAGCAGGGCCTGTTTGTCCAGCACCGCCTGGTCCGGCAGCGCCGCCAGGTCGCCGTGGCGGCGTTCCAGGGCGCCGTCGTCGATCACGGTGCCGGCTTCCAGGCGCCGGGCGGTGACCCAGTAATCGCCGATCACCGACACCCGGGCGCGCCGGTAGCGCACCGTGGCGCCCCCGTCATCGCAATGAACCCCCACCGTGACCCGACCCGCCAGGGGCTGTTCCCGGCCCGGCATGAACGGGCGCGGCGAAGGGCAGGGTGGCATGGCGGCGGTGGCCGGCGCCACGGTGACCGAGACCCGGCCGTCCAGCCCGGCGGCGCGCTCTTCCAGATAGGCCTGGACCCGCGTCGCCACGGCGTCGTCCGCCGGGGCATCGTCCAGCGGGGCGCCCGGGGCGGCGGGCACCAGCAGCAGGCCGGCGAGCAGCGCGGCGAGCCGGCGCGGGCCCCGTTGAAGGCATCGGGCGTTCATGATCCGGGTGCTCCCTTCGCGTTTCCGTATCGCGTTTTCATACCGGCATTCTAAGGAGCCCGTCACCCGGGCGATGAATCGAAATGGGGCCGAAACCGTGTCCTGTTCACGCCTTTGCCGTGACCCCATCCTGGTTAGTCTGCCATCGACCGTATTTTCGTGGAGTTTCGGCATGATCGACCGGCTCGCCGCCGCCCTGAACTACGACCAGGAGGCGCTTGGACTGCGCCACCAGCGTCAACAGGTGCTGGCCAACAACATCGCCAACGCGGATACCCCCCACTACAAGGCCCGCGATTTTGACTTCGGCCGGGAGTTGTCCCGCGCCATGGACAATGGCGCCAGCGGCGGCCTGGCCTTGCGCACCACCGCCGCCGGGCATATTCCCGCCCAGAGCCACGGCCGCGACGTGGGGGATCTGCTCTACCGGGTACCGGCCCAGCCCAGCCTGGACGGCAACACTGTGGACATGGATGTGGAACGGGTGCAATTCGCCGACAACGCGGTGCGCTACCAGGCCGCGCTCACCATGCTCAACGGCCGTATTCAGGGCCTTAAATCCGCCATGCAGTCCGAATAAGGGCGCCAGGAGATTCTCATGTCCATGTTTTCGCTTTTCGATATTTCCGGCTCCGCCATGGCGGCCCAGTCGCAACGCATGAACGTCACCGCCAGCAACCTGGCCAACGCCGACAGCGTGGCCGGCCCGGATGGCGAGGCCTACCGCGCCAAGCAGGTGATGTTCGAGGCGCGCGGGCAGGAAGGCGGCATCGGCGGGGTGTCGGTGCGCGGCGTGGTGGAGGACGACGCCCCCATGCGCCAGGAATACCGCCCCCACCATCCGCTCGCCGATGACCAGGGCTACGTGACCATGCCCAACGTGGAGCCGGTCCACGAGATGGTCAACATGATCTCCGCGTCGCGTTCCTACCAGGCCAACGTGGAAGTGCTGAACACCGGCAAGCAACTGATGATCAAGACCCTGACCCTGGGAGAAAACTGATGCCCTCGACCATTGATTCCGGCGTTATGAACGCGATCAACGGCAGCGCCGGCGCCGCTCGCGCGGCGGCCGCCTCCGGCGGCGGCGCCGATCTGCAGGACAGCTTCATGACCCTGCTGGTGACCCAGCTGCGCAACCAGGACCCCATGAACCCCATGGAAAACGCCGAGATGACCTCGCAGCTGGCGCAGATCAACACCGTCAGCGGCATTCAGGACCTCAACGCCACCCTGGAATCGATCACCGGCCAGATCGACGCCGGCCAGGCGATCCAGGCCTCCGGCCTGATCGGCAAGGGCGTGCTGGTGCCCGGCCAGCGGGTGCTGGTGGGCGAGGACGGCAGCACCACGCCGTTCGGCGTGGAACTGGAGCAATCCGCCGACGAAGTGAACATCACCATCCGCAACGAAAGCGGCGAGGTGGTGCGTCGCTTCGAGAGCTTCGCCATGGACGCCGGGGTGGAATCCTTCACCTGGAACGGCGAGATGGACAACGGTGAAACCGCGCCCAAGGGCGCCTACACCGTGTCGGTGGAGGCCAGCGCCGATGGCGAGAGCCTGGACACCGTGCAACTCAACTATGCCCTGGTGAACGGCGTCAGCCTGGACCAGGAAGGGGCGCCGCGTCTGGATCTGGGCGGCATT
Source organism: Alloalcanivorax profundimaris (assembly GCF_015265435.1). GTDB lineage: Bacteria > Pseudomonadota > Gammaproteobacteria > Pseudomonadales > Alcanivoracaceae > Alloalcanivorax > Alloalcanivorax profundimaris. Next base: position 134,665 of record NZ_JABJWH010000006.1, read on the forward strand.
TCCGAACAAGTGACTCTGGCGGATATCCGCCAGATTCTCTGACCCGAACAACCTCGAGGAGCAATCAGATGGGTTTTTCACAGGCACTCAGTGGTCTTAATTCCGCCGCCATCAACCTGGACGTGGTGGGCAACAACATCGCCAACTCCCAGACCGTGGGTTTCAAGGGTGCCAGCACCCAGTTCGCCGACGTCTACACCGGCGCCATGGCCGGCCAGGGCGTGCGCGTGGCCGCGGTGTTGCAGGACTTCTCCAACGGCACCCTGGAATCCACCGGCCGCAACCTGGACCTGGCCATTAACGGCGGCGGGTTCTTCCGCTTTCAGCAAGGCGAGGAGATCGTCTATTCCCGCAACGGCCAGCTCAGCCTGACGAGCGACGGCTATCTGGAAAACGCCCAGGGCGCGCGCCTCACCGGCTTCCCCGCCGGCGTCGGCACCGGCGGCCAGCCGGAAACCCTGCAGGTGCCGGCCGGCGCCATGGCCGCCGTGGCCACCACCGCGGTGCAGGGCTCCTTCCAGATGGACGCCACCGCCGACACCATCGACCGTGGCACCACGCCCTTCGACGCCACCGACGGCGACACCTACTCCTACGCCAACACCGGCACCGCCTACGATTCCCTGGGCGTGCAGCACACCATGACCACCTACTTCACCAAGACCGCCGACAACACCTGGGAAGTGCGCGTGGCCCTGGACGGCAGCGCCGACGCCACCAACGTCGGTGAGCTGGTGTTCGACGGCAACGGCGTGCTCGACGAAACGGCCAGTACCTTGCCGACCTATGCCTTCACCCCGGGTGGCGGCGCCGACCCGATGAACTTCGACATCGACTTCGACGGCACCACCCAGTTCGGCAATGGCTTCGCCATGGACACCCTGACCCAGAACGGCTCCGCCGCCGGCTCCCTGGTGGGCATCACCTTCGATGAAACCGGCAACATCATCGGCAACTATTCCAACGAGAAATCCCAGGCGCTGGGCACCATCGCCCTGGCCAACTTCCGCAACCCGGAAGGTCTGGAGATGGCCGGCGACAACGCCTGGGTGGAAACCGGCACCTCCGGTCAGCCGTTGCTGGGCCTGGCCGGGGAAGGTCAGTTCGGTGGCCTGGAATCCGGCACCATCGAGAAATCCAACGTGGACCTGACCTCGGAACTGGTGGACCTGATCGTCGCCCAGCGCAACTACCAGGCCAACACCCAGACCATCAAGGTGCAGGACGAGGTGCTGCAAAGCGCCGTGAACCTGCGCTGATAGGGAGCCGCCACGATGGATCGCATCCTCTACACCGCCATGAGCGGCGCCAAGCAGACCATGGACCGCCAGGCGGTGGTCAGCAACAACCTGGCCAACGTCTCCACCGCCGGCTTCCGGGGCCAGTTGCACGCCCTGCGCGCGGTGCCGGTGCAGGGTGACGCGGCGCTGCCCACCCGCGCCTCGGTGGTCGCCGCCACCCCGGGGTCGGACTTCTCCGCCGGCCCCATGAACGCCACCGGCCGCGACCTGGACGTGGCCCTGCAGGGCAATGCCTGGCTGGCGGTGCAGAGCGAGGACGGCGGCGAGGCCTACACCCGGCGCGGCGATCTGCAGGTGGACGGCGACGGCGTGCTCAACAGCGCCGGCCGCCCGGTGATTGGCGAGGGCGGCCCGATCGTGGTGCCCCTGGGCGCCCAGGTGTCCATGGGCGCCGACGGCACCCTGAGCGCCATTGGCCCCGGCCAGGATCCGGACGCCCTGGTGCGCGTTGGCCGGGTGAAGATGGTGGACGGCACCGACGCCGGCCTGACCCGGGGGCAGGACGGCCTGTTCCGTCCCGCCGACGGCGGCCAGCTGGCCCTGGATGAGGAAGCGCGAATGATCTCCGGCGCCCTGGAGGGCAGCAACGTGAGCGCCATCGACAGCATGGTGGCGATGATCGACAACGGTCGCCGCTACGAAATGCAGATGAAGGTGATCCAAAGCGCCGATGAAAACGACCAGCGGGCCAACAGCCTGCTGTCGATCAACTGAGGAAATCTCATGATCAAATCACTCTGGACCGCGAAAACCGGCCTTGAATCCCAGCAGGTGAAGATGGACGTGATCGCCAACAACCTGGCGAACGTCAGCACCAATGGCTTCAAGAAATCCCGCGCCGTGTTCGAGGACCTGCTGTACCAGAACCTGCGGCAACCCGGCGGCGCCAACGACGTACAGAACTCGCTGCCCTCGGGCATGCAGGTGGGCTCCGGCGTGCGCCCGGTGGCCACCGAGCGTCTGCACAGCCAGGGCGGGCTGGAGAACACCGGCAACTCCCGGGATCTGGCCATCAACGGCAAGGGCTTCTTCCAGGTGCGCATGCCCGACGGCAACGTGGCCTTCACCCGGGACGGCAGCTTCCAGCTCGACCAGAACGGCCAGATGGTCACCTCCAGCGGCTACCCCCTGGAACCGGCGGTGATGATTCCGGAGAACGCCCTGGAAATCACCGTCGGCAAGGACGGCCTGGTGTCGGTCACCGAACCGGGCTCCAGCGAAAGCGTGGAGGTGGGCCAGCTCACCGTGTCCACCTTCGTCAATCCGGCCGGCCTGGAAAGCATCGGCGAGAACCTCTACCTGGAGACCACCAGCTCCGGCCTGCGCACCGAAAGCATGCCCGGCATGAACGGCGCCGGCAGCCTGTACCACAAGTACGTGGAGACCTCCAACGTCAACGTGGTGGAGGAAATGGTCAACATGATCCAGACCCAGCGCGCCTACGAAATCAACAGCAAGGCGGTGCAAACCTCCGACGAAATGCTGTCGCGGCTGACGCAGCTGTAACGGACCCCGGGAGAGCCTGATGAACGTCGTGCCGCGCCGTGCCGTGACCGCCCTGGTTGCCGCCGTCCTGTCCCTGGCCGGCTGCGCCCAGCTGCCGCAACCCTCGGTGGTGGGCGAGCAGGAGAAGGTGGCGATTGCGCAACCGCCGCCGCCGGAACCCAATGGCTCGCTGTTCCAGGCCCGGCGCGGCTACCGGCCGCTGTTCGAGGACCGGCGCCCGGTGATGGTGGGCGATGTGCTCACCGTGCTGGTCGACGAACAGGTCAGCGCCTCGAAAAGCTCGCAGAGCAATGCCGACCGCAACGGCTCCGCCACGCTCACCCCCACGGCGGTGCCCAAGGGGCTGGAGGATCTCAGTGACTACGGCTTCGACCTGGCCGGGGAGAACACCTTCCAGGGCGGCGGCGGTTCCCAGGCGCGCAACACCTTCACCGGCACCATCACGGTGACGGTGCTGGAGATCCTCGGCAACGGCAACCTGCGGGTGCGCGGCGAGAAGCAGATCCTGATCAACCAGGGCACCGAATTCATCCGCTTCTCCGGCGTGGTGGACCCCCGGGAGATCAGCGTCGGCAACCGGGTCACCTCCACCCAGGTGGCGGACGCGCGCATCGAGTACGTGGGCGACGGCTACATCAACGAAGCGCAGCACATGGGCTGGCTGCAGCGCTTCTTCCTGAACATTTCCCCCTTCTGACGGCGAGGCGCAGGGACCATGGCATCTTTCCCGGAATTCGTGCGGCGCGCCGCCCTCCTGCTGGCGCTGGCGGCCCTGTCGGTGGCGGCGCCGCTGCGCGCCGAGCCGCTCCGCGAGCTGGCGGATTTCGCCGGCGTGCGCGACAACGTGCTGGTGGGCTACGGCCTGGTGGTGGGGCTCGACGGCAGCGGTGACCAGACCATGCAGACGCCGTTCACCACCCAGAGCCTGCGCAACATGTTCAGCCAGCTCGGCATCACCATTCCCGAGGGCACCAACATGCAGCTGCGCAACGTGGCCGGGGTGATGGTGACCGCCAACCTGCCGCCTTTCGCCGCCCCGGGCCAGCGCCTGGATGTGGTGGTGTCGTCCATCGGCAACGCCCGCAGCCTGCGCGGCGGCACCCTGCTGATGACCCCGCTCAAGGGCGCCGACGGCGCCACCTACGCCCTGGCCCAGGGCAACCTGCTGGTGGGCGGCGCCGGCGCGGAGGCCGGCGGCAGCAGCGTGCAGATCAACCAGCAGGCCAGCGGCCGCATCGCCAACGGCGCCCTGGTGGAGCGGGAAGTGCCCCTGGCCCTGGGCGAAGCCAACGGCGTGCTGGAACTGCAGCTCAAGGAGGCCGACTTCGGCACCGCCGAGCGGGCGGTGCGCGCCATCAACAGCGAATTCGGCCGGCCCGTGGCCAGCGCCGCCAACGGCCGCACCATCCGCCTGCAAGGGCCCACCACCGCCAATGACCGGGTCAGCTTCATGGCGCGGGTGGAGCGGGTCTACGTGACGCCCACGGAAGCACCGGCCAAGGTGGTGATCAACGCCCGCACCGGGTCCGTGGTGCTCAACGGTCGCGTCACCCTGAAACCGGCGGCGGTGGCCCACGGCAACCTGTCCGTGGTGATCGACACCAGCTTCGGTGTCAGCCAGCCGGCCCCGTTCGGTGACGGCGACACCGCCGTGGTGCCGGACAGCGACATCTCCATCAGCCAGCAGCGCGGCGTTCTGCGCGTGGTGGAAGGCGCCGACCTGATGCAGGTGGTGGACGCCCTCAATGCCCTGGGCGCCACCCCCCAGGACCTGATGTCCATTCTCGAAGCGCTCAAGGCCGCCGGCGCCCTGCGCGCGGAACTGGAGATTCTGTGATGAACGGCGACGTCACGCGGGGCGACTTCGCCCTCGATGTACAGGGCCTGGACCGGCTCAAGCGCGGCGCCGCCCGGGACCCCGGCGGCGCCCTGCGGGAAACCGCCGAGCAGTTCGAATCGTTGTTTCTGCACCGCATGATCAAGGCCATGCGCGACGCCGTGCCCCGCGCCGACCTGCTCGACAGCAGCCAGACCCGCTTCTATGAATCCCTGTTCGACCAGCAGCTCTCCCAGCATCTGGCCGGGCGCGGCGTGGGTCTGGCGGACCAGCTGGTGGCCCAGCTTTCCGATCGCGCCGGCATTCCCAGGGGCACGCCCCGGGCGCTGCCCGGCGTGTCGCGGGCCGAGAACGGCGCGGCCACGGCGCCGGCCACCGACGGGGCAGCGACCGGGCGCGACACCGGCGCCAGCGACCGCGCCGATCGCTCCACGCGCGCCGAAGCACCCCGGCCGCCGCTGCTGGCGGCGGCCAACCCGCCGGCCACCCCGAAAGCCTTCGTCGACCAGCTGGCCGGCCCGGCCCGGGACGCCGAGCGCCGCACCGGCGTCCCGGCGCCGCTGATCCTGGCCCAGGCGGCCCTGGAAACCGGCTGGGGCCGCCACCGCATCACCACCGAGGACGGCGCCGACAGCCATAACCTGTTCGCCATCAAGGCCGGCGCCGGCTGGCAAGGCAAGACCACCGACGTTACCACACACGAATACATCGACGGCCAGAGGGTCAAGCGCGTGGAACGCTTCCGGGTCTACGATTCCTATCAGGAGGCGTTCGCCGACCATGGTCGTCTGCTTACCGGCAACGGCCGCTACGCCGGCGTGCTGCGTGCCGGCAGCGCCGACCAGGCCGCCCGCGCCCTGCAGGACGGCGGCTACGCCACCGACCCGGCCTACGCGGACAAGCTGGTGGCGGTGATGGACCGCATCGGGGGCATCACCACGCAGCGGCTGGCCAGCATGCCGCCCGGTCGCTCCCGCCATGATCGATTGGCACCGTAGGAGCGACTTTAGTCGCGATCATCGCCGTGCCAGCTTCATCGCGACTGAAGCGCAACGCCGCCACCGCTACGGAGCCGCCCGTGACGCTACCTCGAAGCGTCCCGGCTGGAGAGCACGCACTAAAAGCCCGATGAACCTAAAGAAAACCCGCCCGCCGCCGATAACGGGCATAACGGTTAAAGGAAGGCGACCATGAGTCTTTTCTCCATCGGTCTGAGCGGCCTGAACGCCGCCCAGAACGCGCTCAACACCACCAGCAACAACATCAGCAACGTCTACACGCCCGGCTACAACCGGGAGCTGACCCTGCTCGGCGAGCGCAACGTGAGCGGCGGCGTCCAGGTTAACGACATCCAGCGCCAGTACGACCAGTACGTGGCCGGCCAGCTCAACGCCGCCAACAGCAAGGCCAGCGCCCTGGCCAGCTACCACACCCAGATCAGCCAGATCGACAACCTGCTGGCGGACCGGGAAGCGGGCCTGGCGCCGCTGATGCAGAACTTCTTCTCCTCCCTGGAGGATCTGGCCTCCACGCCCTCGGACCCGGCCGCCCGCCAGGGCGTGATGGGCTCCGCCGATACCCTGGCGGCCCAGTTCCGCGCCTTCGATGGCTATTTGCAGGACATGCAGGACGGTCTGGACGGCAAGCTCCGCGACGAGGTTACCCAGATCAACAACGGCGCCGAGCAGATCGCCAACCTGAACCGGGAAATCGCCCTGGCCAAGGCCAAGAACGGCGAAGCCCCGAACAGCATGCTCAACCAGCGCGACAAGCTGGTGGCGGACCTCAACGAACGGCTCGACGTCACCCTGACGATCCAGGAAAGCGGCACCTACAACCTGTCCATCGGCAATGGCCAGCCCATCGTCGCCGGCTCGCGCAGCTTCTCGCTGACCACCCAGCCCTCCGCCGAGGACCCCACCCGCACGGTGATCGGTTACAACGATTCCGCCGGCAACCAGGTGGAGCTGGATCAGGATTCCCTGAGCGGCGGTGCCCTGGGCGGCATGCTCACCTTCCGCAACGAGAGCCTGGACAAAACCCAGAACCAGCTGGGCCGCCTGGCGGTGTCCCTGGCCACCGCCCTGAACGACCAGCACCAGGCCGGCACCGACCTGAACGGCGATCCCGGCCAGGCCCTGTTCGACGTGGGCCAGCCCCGTGCCTTCGTGAATGACCGCAACACCGGTGGCGCCAGCATCAGCGCCGCCTACGGCGACGTGGACCAGCTCACCGCCAGCGACTACGACCTGGTGGTGACCGACGCCGGCGCCGGGGAATTCAAGGTCACCCGCCGCGACACCGGCGAGAGCTTCACCGCCACCCTGGACGCCAGCGGCGAGATGGCCATCGGCGGTACCGTGGTCAGCATCGGCAACGCCGGCACCCTGGTGGACGGCGACCGCTTTCAGCTGCAGCCCACCCGCCAGGCCGCCGGCGGCCTGCAAAACCGCATCCATGAAGCCGGCCTGATCGCCGCCGGCCAGGGTGGTGGCAGCGGCGACAACGAAAACGCCCTGGCCATGCAGGACCTCCAGGACGCCCTGCTGGTGGGCGGCAGCGCCACCCTTAACGGCGCCTACGCCTCCATGGTGGGCGAGGTGGGCAACCGCACCAACATCGTCCAGGTGAACCTGGAAGCCCAGCAGGGCCTCAGCGAACAACTCAGAGCGGTGCAGCAGTCCGAGTCCGGGGTCAACCTGGATGAGGAAGCCGCCAACCTGATCCGTTACCAGCAGTTTTATCAGGCCAACGCCAAGGTGATTCAGACCGGCTCCACCATCATGGACGCCATTCTGGGTCTGCGCTAAGCGCCAGCGCCGGGAGATCGAAGATGCGCATCAGCACCGTCACCATGTACGAACAGAGCCTCACCGCCTTGAACAACCAGCAGGGTGAGTTCACCCGCGTGGGGCAACAGATCGCCACCGGTCGCCGGGTGGTCAACCCCTCCGATGATCCCCAGGCCGCCTCCCGGGCGGTGCAGGTGTCCCAGTCCCTGGCCGTTACCCAGCAGTACGCCGACGCCCGGGTCAGCGCCCGCAACGCCCTGTCCCAGGAAGAGAGCGTGCTCAACAGCGTCGGCGACGCCATCGCCAGCGCCAAGACGCAGATCATCCGCGCTTCCAGCGATACCCTCAGCGACGCCGACCGGGACTCCGTGGCCAGCGACCTGCGCGGCATCTACGAAACCCTGATCGGCCAGGCCAACGCCACCGACGGCAACGGCCGCCACCTGTTCGGCGGCTACCAGGATGCCAGCGAGCCGTTCGTGCGCGCCGCCGACGGCAGCGTCAGCTACGTGGGCGACACCAATGTCCGCGAACAGCGCATCGATGCCTCGCGCAAGATGCCGGTCAGCGACAACGGCGAGACCATTTTCCAGAGCGTGCACGGTAGCGCCGGCTACGTGGCCGAGGCCGCCGACGGCAATGCCGGCGACGTCACCTTCAATGGCCCGCGCATCGTCGATGAAAGCGACCCGGCCTTCGGCAACGCCTTCCAGATCGAATTCCAGGTGAGCGCCGGCGCCACCACCTACACCGTCAACGGCGGCGCCCCGCAGCCCTACGAGGACGGCGCGCCGATCACCACCGGTGGCCTGTCGATAACCCTGGAGGGCACCCCGGCGGACGGCGACAGCCTGACCATGGACCGCGCCGCCAACATGAACACCGACCTCTTCAAGACCTTCGAGAAGGCCCTGGCGGTGCTCGAGCAACCGGCCGGCACCGACGCCGAGAAGGCGGCCCGGGACAATACCCTGAGCACGGTGATGCGCGAGCTGGACAACAGCCTGGACAATGTACTCACCGTGCGCGCCTCGGTGGGCGCCCGGCTCAATGAACTGGACGTGGTGGACGCGGTGGGCGGCAACCGCAAGCTCAACTACACCGAGAATCTGTCCAACCTGATTGGCGATCTCAGCGATCCGGCCACCTTCGCCGAGGTGGTGTCCGAGTACAGCCTGCGTCAGGTGAGTCTGGAAGCGGCCCGCAAGGCGTTCGTGGACATCAAGGGCACCAGCCTGTTCGATCGTCTGTGATGATCGCGACTTCAGTCGCGATCAGGCCAGCGCTGCCACCAACTGTTCCAGGAACCCCAGCCCCTGCCCGAACAACCCCTGCAGGAACCGCCCGAAGTCGGTCATCAACACCAGCAGCAGAAACAGCCCCAGGGTCAGGGAAGTGGGAAAGCCCACGGAGAACACGGTGAGCTGGGGCGCCGAGCGATTGAGAATCCCCAGGGACAGATTGACGATCAGCAACGGCGCCACCAGCGGCAAGGCCAGCAGCAAGCCGGACACGAAAATGGTGCCGCCGTAGCGCACCAGCATTTCAAAGGCGCCCGGGTTCAGTCCCAGGGTGTCGATGGGCAGGGTGCGGAAACTGGAGGCCAGGGTGTCGATCACCATCAGGTGGCCGTTCACCGCCAGGAACATGAGCAGGGTGATCATGTAGAACAGCCGCGACAGGATCATGGTGTTGACCCCGTCCGGCGTCACGAAGGTGGCGAACGCCAGCCCCATCTGCAGACCGATGAATTCCCCCGCCGCCTGCACCGCGGTGAACATGACCCGCAGGGCCAGCCCCATGGCCACCCCGATCAGGGTTTGCTCCACCATGATGCCCAGGCCCGCCCAGGACCACACCGGCGCCGTCGGCATGGGCGGCAGCACGGGCGCCACCACCACGCTGATCAGCACCGCCAGGCCCACCTTCACCTGGCGCGGCACGGCGCTGTGGCCGAGCAGCGGCGCCGCCATGAAAAACGCGGAGAGCCGCATGAACGGCCAGAGAAAGGCGGTCAGCCAGGCGTGCAGCTGATCGAAGGAAATCCCGATCATTGCACCAGGAACGGAATGTTCTGAAACAGGGTGCGGGTGAAGTCGGTGATCAGACTCAGCAGCCAGGGGCCGGTGATCACCACCACGGCGAACACACCCAGGATCTTGGGAATGAACGACAGCGTCATCTCGTTGATCTGGGTGGCGGCCTGGAACAGGCTCACCAACAGGCCGATGGCCAGCGCCGTGATCAGCAGCGGCGCGCCCAGGTAGAGCGTGGTCATCATCGCCTGGTAGGCGATCGACATAACGGTTTCGGGAGTCATACGAAGAAACTCTGCGCCAGGGAACCGATGATCAACTGCCAACCGTCCACCAACACGAACAGCATCAGCTTGAAAGGCAGGGAAATCGTGGCCGGCGGCACCATCATCATGCCCAGGGCCATGAGCACGCTGGCCACCACCAGATCGATGATCAGAAACGGAATGAAGATGGTGAAGCCGATCTGAAAAGCGGTCTTCAATTCGCTGGTGACGAACGCCGGCAGCAGCACCCGCAGGGGCAGATCCTCCGGACCCTGCAGCGGGCCGGTTTCCGCCAGCCGGGCGAACAGAGCGATGTCCGGCTCCCGGGTCTGGCCGAGCATGAATTCGCGGAACGGCTGCACGCCCCGTTCGGCGAATTCGGCGAATTCGATGTCACCCTGTTCCAACGGCACCCAGGCGTCGTCGTAGACCTGGTTGAACACCGGCGACATGACGAAGAAGGTGAGAAACAGGGTCAGCCCCAGCAGTACCTGGTTGGGCGGCGCCGCCTGGGTGCCCATGGCGGTGCGCAGCAGGCTGAGCACGATGATGATGCGCGTGAAGCAGGTCATCATCAGCAGAATGGCGGGGAGGAACGCCAGGCTGCTGAGCAGCAACAGCGTCTGCAGCTTGATCGACCACTCCTGGCCGCCGCCGGCGGTGGGTTCGGTGACGATGCCGGGCAGGACCGCCTGGCTCCAGGCCAGGCCCGGCAGCAGGCCCGCCGCCAGGATCAGCCAGGGCAGGGCGCGCCGCGCCGCCGTCACGGCCGGCCTCCGCCGAGGTTCTGTTTCAGGGCCTGGGCGAAGCGGGTGGCGAAGCGCTCCCCGTCCGCGATGCTGTCCACCGGCGGGTTTTCCGGGGCCGGGCTTTGGTGGAGGCGGGTGACCTGGCCGCCGCCCACGCCCAGCACCAGCCGGGTGCCGTCCACGTCGACGATCACCACCCGCTCCTTGGCGCCCACCGCCTTGCTGGCCACCACCCGCAGCAGACGCGGGTCCTGCCCCTGGCCCGGGCCGAGACGGCGCAGCAGCCAGCCGAACAGCAGGATCACCGCCACCAGCAGCACCAGCACCAGGGCGGTCTTGCCCAGGGCGGCCAGGCCGATCATGGCCTCGCCGCCGCCGTTGACGGCCTGCAGGGCGGCTTGGCGGGCGGTGTCGTTGCTCATCGGTTCAGCTTCTGCACGCGCTCGGAGGGCGTGACGATCTCGGTGATGCGGATGCCGTACTTGTCCTCCACCACCACCACCTCACCCTGGGCCACCAGATAGCCGTTGATGAGAATGTCCATGGGCTCGCCGGCCAGGCCGTCAAGCTCGATCACCGAGCCCTGGGCCAGCTCCAGCAGCTGCTTGATGGTGATGCGGGTGCGGCCCAGTTCCACGCTCAGCTTCACCGGGATGTCCATGATCATTTCCAGATCACGGGCGTCGCCGCCGCTTTCACCGCCGTCCAGGGGCTTGAACACCTGGTCGCCGGCGGCCTGGGCGTCATTCTCGCTGGCGCGCTGCTCGGCCAGGGCGTCCGCCCAGGGATCCGCGTCGTCGCCGCCGGCGTCGGCCTGCTGCTCGGCCAGGGCCTTGTCCCAGTCGTCGTCGCTGGCGTTGTGATCGGGTTTGTTGGGGTCACTCATGGTCGGGGTCCTTGCTCTTCACGAAACCGGCGGCGGTGGCCGTGTGGGCATTGGCGTGGTCGATCACCCGCGACACGCGCAGCGCACGCTGCTGGTCACGGCTGCCGTACTCGCATTCCAGCACCGGCACGCCGTCCACGCGGGCGGTGACGGTGTCGGGCAATTCAATCGGCAGTACATCGCCGGGGTTGAGGTTCATCACCTCGGAGATGCGGCTGGACACGGTGACGAACTCCGCCACCAGTTCCACCTCGGATTGGCGAATCTCGCCGGCCATGCGCTGGCTCCAGGCGTAATCGCCGCTGTCGTGGCCGTCCAACACCGGGTTGTTGAGCTGTTCGCGCAGTGGCTCGATCATCGAGTAGGGCATGCACACCTGGAAATCGCTGGCCAGGTTGCCCACTTCCAGGTGGAAGGTGGTGTTGACGATGATCTCGTTGGGCGAGTTGGTGATGTTGGCGAACTTGGCCTGGATCTCCGAACGCAGGTAGCTGATGTCCAGGGCGTACACCGATTTCCAGGCGTCCTGGTAGGCGTCGATGGCGAGCCGCAGGATGCGCTGGATGATGCGCTGCTCGGTGTTGGTGAATTCACGGCCCTCGGATTTGGTCACGAAGCGGCCGTCGCCACCGAACAGGTTGTCCACCACCATGAACACCAGGCTCGGCGGGAACACCATCAGGCCGGTGCCGCGCAGCGGCTTCATGGCGATCAGGTTGAGGTTGGTGGGCACCGGCAGGTTGCGGGCGAAATCCTTGAAACTCTGATAGCGCACGGAATCCACGGTGATGTCGGCGCTGCGCCGGATCAGGTTGAACAGGCTGACGCGGAACTGACGCGCGAACCGTTCGTTGATGATGTCCAGGCTGTGCAGCCGCTCGCGGATCACCCGGTGCTGGGACGCCGGGTCGTAGGGGCGCAGGCGCGGCTCCCCGGCCGGCGACTCTTCTTCCTCGCCGGGGCCGTTGAGCAGCGCGTCGATTTCTTCCTGGGAAAGCAGGTCGTCTTGTGACATGGGCCGGCCCCGTTACTGCACGATGAACTCGGTGAACAGGACATTCTGAACCGCCAGATCCGGTTGCGAGGCGGTCAGCGGCTCCTCGAAGCTGGCCAGCACCTGGCGGGCCAGGGAGCGCTTGCCCTCCACCGTGGCGGCGGTTTCCGAATCCTGTCCGGAAAGCAGCATCAGCAGACGGCTGCGCAGTTGCGGCAGATGTTCCAGCAGGTAGTCCTCGGTGGTGGCGTCGGCGACTTCCAGGGACAGGCCCACGTAGAGCAGCCGCTGGCCGCACAGTTCACCCTGCAGATTGACGGTGAACGGGTCCAGGCTCACCACCCGGGTGGGCTGTGGCGCGGGCTCGCTCGCGGCCTGGGCCTTTTCCTGGGCGGTGTCGCCATCGTCCTTGCCGAGCAGAAGGTAAAGATTGACCGCCACCAGGGCGGCCACCAGGACCGCCATCAGGGCGATCAGCGCGCCCAGTTTGCGTGACCGTTTCGGAGAATCTGCCATTGCCGGGAATGTCCTTACCTGAGCTGTGAGTGTCTTGGGGGGAGTATGCCGGGGTGGTGCCCGGGCGCATGGGGAGAAAAGCGCCTGATAAAGGGCTTATTTTCGGTTCGTGGTGTTTTAACGGGGTGGTGGTTGCCCTCCATCAGGGCCGCGACGAGACGCTTCGAGGTGGCGTCACGCGCGGCTCCGTGGTGCGCTGACGGTTGGATTGTGCTGTAGGAGCGACTTCAGTCGCGATGGGTTCTGGCACCGCCATTGATCGCGACCGAAGCGGAACGCCGCCCGGTCGGTCCCACGGTGCCGTGGCCACCGCGCCTCGCTACCACGCGCCGTCAGGCGTAGAGATCCACGCCGCTGGTGGGCAGCACGGTGGTGGCGCGGGTGGGTTCGGCGCCGGTCGCGGCGGCGTCGTCACCGGCGTCGGCGAGGGCCGGGGCGCCGTTGGGCTGGCCGTCACCGGTCTGCTCGTTGAACTGCTGCCGGGGCTGGTCGCCCACCATGGCTTCCCCCAGGGCGATGCCCTGTTCCGCCAGGGCGTCGCGCAATTGCGGGATGGCCTGTTCCACGGCGCCGCGCACCGGCGCATGGCTGGAGAAGAAGTGCGCCTGGGCGCCGTGATCGTCCAGCTTCAGCGATACGCTCAACGGCCCCAGGTCGCGGGGGTTGAGGTGCAGTTCCATGTGCTGGTCGCCGCGCCGGGCCAGGCTCACCACCTGTTGCCCCAGGTCCTGCCCCCAGCCGGAGGCGGCCACCGGGGTCTGCACCGTGGCGGTGGGCGTGGCCGGTGAGGCGGCCGCCGGCGAGGCGGTCGGGCCGGACAGCGGCGAGGCGGTGGGCGAGGCGGGTTCGGCGCCGGACGTAATCCGGGTGGCGGTCCGTTCCGCCTCCACCATGGCGGGCGCCGCCGGGGCGGCCGTCGCCTCGCCGCTGTTCAGGGGCGCGGGCCGGGTGCCGGCGGCGGGGGGCTGGCCGTTGGCCTCGCCGTTCCCGGATGCCGCCTGGCGGGCCAGGGCGGCGGCGGCTGGGTCGGCGCCGGCGTCACGGCGGGTGCCGGCCAGGGTCGGGGCGTCGGAGTCCGCGCTGGCGGTGGTCGGCGCCGGGGTCGGCGCGGGGCCGCCGGCCAGGGCCACCAGGCCTTCCGGTGCCGGGCCGTCCGGGGCGTCGGCGTCCGCCGCCGGGGCCGGTGTTTCGCCTTCCCCGGCGGTGGCCTGCCCGGAGGTCCGGCCCGGCGCCAGCAGCGCGGCGGCGTCGCCGGCCAGCAAGCCAAGAGGCAGGAGCGAGGGCGTGGTGGCCGGCGGCGCGACCATCGCCTTGCCGCCGTCGCCGGTGCCCGCGCCGCCGCCCAGCAGGGTCAGGCCGGCGGTGGCCTGGTCGCCGGGGGCGGCCTTGGCCAGGGCCGCTTCCAGGGTGCCCTGGAAACCGCCGGCGGCGGGGGTGTCACCGCCGCTGGCCTTGGCGCCGGCGCCGGTGGGGCGGAGATTGATCAATGCACTGATGTCCATGGTAACTCCTTGCGACGCGGGGTCAGCCGGAACGGGGCCGGCGGGCCAGGGCGTGGGTGGTCATTTCGTCGTTGTCGCGGCGCTCGCGGCGCGCGTCCCGGGTACGGGCCTCCCGGGCCCGGCGGCTGGCCAGGGTGTCATAGGACGCCAGCCGCCGCTGGCGCTGGTCCAGTTGATCGCGGCTCGCGTTGACCCGCGCGCTCTGTTGCTCCAGGGCCTTGCGGGCGTGGTCGATGGCGTCGTCCAGGGAGCGGATGAAGCGCCGGTAGTTGTCCAGGCTGGTGGCGTCGATGCCGGCGTGCATGGCGTCCTGGAGCTGGCGCCGGTACTCGGCGCGGTACTGTTCCAGCGCGCGCAGCTGGTCGGCGCTGTGCTGCTGGCCGCGGCGTTCCTCGGCCAGCACCCGGCCGGCGTTGTCGCGGGCTTCGCGGCTTTGGTCGATGAGCGTATCGAGAGGGTTGGAAGCGGTCATGTCAGGTGTCTCCCATCAGGGCGTCCAGGGCCCGTCGTGAGTTCTCGATGTCGGCGCGTTCGCCGATCGCCTGTTGCAGAAAACCTTCCATCTCCGGGTACAGCCGTACCGCCCGGTCCAACAGCGGGTCGTTGCCGGGGCTGTAGGCGCCCACGCTGATCAGGTCGCGGTTGCGCTGGTAGCGGGAGAACAGCTGCTTGAAGCGCTGCGCCAGCCGCCACTGGTGATCGTCGACGATGTGGTTCATGGCGCGGCTGATCGAGGCTTCGATGTCGATGGCCGGGTAGTGGCCGGCTTCGGCCAGATCCCGGGACAGCACCACATGGCCGTCGAGGATGGCGCGGGCGGCGTCGGCGATTGGGTCCTGCTGGTCGTCGCCTTCGGTGAGCACGGTGTAGAAAGCGGTGATCGAGCCGCCGCCGGCCTCGCCGTTGCCGGCGCGCTCCACCAGACCGGGCAGCTTGGCGAACACCGAGGGCGGGTAGCCCTTGGTGGCCGGCGGCTCGCCGATGGCCAGGGCGATCTCCCGCTGGGCCATGGCGTAACGGGTCAGTGAATCCATGATCAGCAGCACGTCACGGCCGGTGTCGCGGAAGTACTCCGCCACCCGGGTGGCGTAGGCGGCGCCCTGCAGGCGCTGCAGCGGCGAGGTGTCCGCCGGGGCGGCCACCACCACGGCGCGGCGCCGGCCTTCCTCGCCGAGAATGTTGTCGATGAAGTCCTTCACCTCGCGGCCCCGCTCGCCGATCAGCCCCACCACGATGACGTCGGCGCTGGTGTAGCGGGCCATCATGCCCAGCAGCACGGATTTGCCCACGCCGGAGCCGGCGAACAGGCCCATGCGCTGGCCCCGGCCGATGCTCAGCAGGCTGTTGAGGGCGCGGATGCCCACGTCGATGGACTGCTCGATGGGCGCCCGGGACAGCGGGTTCAGCGGCGGCGCGGTGAGGGTGCCGTGGGGGGCGTCGTCAACGCCGTCGCCGTCGTCCAGGGGCCGGCCGTTGCCGTCCACCACCCGACCGAGCAGATCGTCGCCGAGCGGGAAGCGGCGCGCCCCGGCGCCGTCATGGCCAAGGGGAAACACCCGCGCCCCCGGGGTCAGGCCGCTGATTTCCGCCAGCGGCATCAGGAACAGGTTGTCGCCGGAGAAGCCTACCACCTCCGCTTCGGCGAAGCCGGCGGGTTCGCCGCCGCCGGCGGACAGCTCGATGCGGCAGGCGCTGCCCAGGGGCACGCGCAGGCCCACCGCTTCCAGTACCAGGCCGGCGGCGCGCACCACCCGGCCGCTGGCCTGGTAGGCGGGCACCGTGGCGATCCGGTCGGCGACGCTGTTGAGCGCCGCGCGCCAGCGGGCGTGGTGGGGGGCGGCGCTCATGGCGTGTCGTCTCCCGGGGCCTCGGCGGTGTCCGCGAGGTCGTCGTCGGGGCGGCGCCGGCGGCGTACGCGGCCGGCCACCGCCGCCCAGCGGCTTTCCCAGGTGGCGTCCAGTTCGCCGCTGGGGCTGGTGACCCGGCAGCCGCCCCGGCTGAGCTGATCGTCCGGGTGCAGTTTCCAGCCCGCCGCCGCCAGTTCGGCGTCCAGTTCCCGTTCCACCAGCGCCAGGTCCTCCGGGTGCAGCCACAGCCGGGTCTTGCCGTTGAGGCTGGGTTCGTCGTGGATCAATTCGCGGACCACGGCGAGCACCTGCTCCGGGTGCTCGCGCAGGGCGTCACCGGCCAGTTGCCGGCCGGTGGCCAGGGCCAGGTCCACCAGGTCCTCGGCGACGCCGTCGTCCAGGCTCGCCACCGCCTCACCGAAGTTCCGCGCCAGCGCCGCCAGGGGCGCCAGGGTCTCGGCGCGTTGGCGGGCGGTTTCCTCCTCGCCCTGGCGGCGGCCTTCCTCCAGACCCTGGGCATGGCCGTCGCGGTGGCCTTCCTCGAAGCCGGCCCGGTAACCTTCCTGGCGGGCTTCCTCGCGCACCTTGTCGCGCAGGGCTCGCAGTTCCGACTGGTGGTCGAAGGTGCCATCGTCGTCGTGGTCGACGTCGGTGGCGACCCGGCGCCGGCCGTCGTCGAGCTCGCCCATACGCCACGGGCGCCAGCCGCCGGTTTCGGAATAGCGCGCCTCAGACATAGGCGTCGTCTCCGCCGCTCAGCACGATCTCGCCGTTGTCGGCGAGCCGGCGCACCACCTGAAGGATGGCTTTCTGCTCGTTTTCCACCTGGGACACGCGGATCGGGCCGCTGGCTTCCAGGTCCTCGCGCAGCAGGGTGCTGGCGCGGGTCGACATGTTGCGCAGGAATTTTTCCTTGAGGGCGTCGTCGCAGCCCTTCAGGGCGATCACCAGGGAGTTGCTGTTCACCTCCTTGAGCACCAGCTGAATGCCACGGTCGTCGATGTCGAGCAGGTTCTCGAACAGGAACATCTCGTCGATGATCTTCTGCGCCAGATCCTCGCTGTGGGCGCGCACCGTTTCGATGACTTTTTCCTCGGCGCCGGAGTTCATCAGGTTGAGAATCTCCGCGGCGGTGCGCGCGCCGCCCATCTTGCTGCGTTTCAGGTTCTGGCCGTCGAGCATGCCGCCGAGGACCTCGGTGAGTTCCTGCAGGGCGGCGGGCTGCACGCCGCTGAAGGTGGCGATGCGCAGCACCACGTCGTTGCGCAGCTTGTCGTCGAAGTATTCCAGCACGTCGGCGGCCTGGCGCCGCTCCAGATGCACCAGGATGGTGGCGATGATCTGCGGGTGCTCGTCGCGGATCATTTCCGAGACGATGTTCGCCTCCATCAGGTTGAGCGCGTCGATGCCGGAGTTGGCGCCGCTCTGTTCGAGGATGTCCTCCAGCAGGCTGGAGGCACGCTCGTTGCCCAGCGCCTTGGTGAGCACGGAGCGGATGTGGTCGCTGGAGTAGAGATTGAGGGCGGCGAACTGGTCGGACTCGTCGTAGAAGTCGTCCAGCACCTGGCGCATTTCGTCCTGGGACACATGGCCGAGGGTGGCCATTTCCTGGCTCACGTCCTGCACTTCCCGGGCGGAAAGATGCTTGAAAACTTCGGCGGCGTTGTCTTCATCCAGGGCCAGCAGCAGGATGGCGGCGCGACGGGCGTTGGTCAGTTCAGTCATGACGGTTCATCCAGCTGCGTACGATCATTGCCACCATGGCCGGATCTTCCTGGGCCATATCCTGCAGGTCCTTGAGGTTCTGTTCATGGGCGCTGGAGCGCCGGCGGCGGCGGCGCGGTGGTGCTTGCGGCGGCTCCTCGTCGCGCTCCGGCTGGGCATAGGGGGCGGCGGCCACCGGCGTGGGCGCCGCCTGGGCCGCCGGCGCCGGCCGCTGGTTCTGGTAGCGGCGCAGGATCGGGCGCAGCAGCAGCCAGTACAGCAGCAGCGCGGCGAGGCCCACCAGCAGCCAACGGCCCACGGCCATCAGCAGGCCCTGCCAGAACGGGTCCCGCCACCAGTCCCGTTCGGCGCTGGCCACGGTTTCCTCGGCGAACGGGCTGTTGACCACTTCCAGACCGTCGCCGCGGGCTTCGGAATAGCCCATGGCCTGGCGCACCAGCTGGCGGATGCGCTCCAGGCGCTCCGGGTCCAGGGGCTCGTTGACCGGCTGGCCCTGGTCGTCGACGCCGTCCTGGTAATCCACCACCACCGCCACGGACAGCCGCTGCAGGCGGGCGCGCTGGTGGCGCACGTGGGTGATGTTGCGGTCCACTTCGTAGTTGATCACGCTCTCGCGGCGCAGGCTGCCGGTGGCGTCGGTGTTTTCGGTGTCGGCGTTCTCGCCTTCGTCGTCCTGGGGCGGATTCCGTACCGGCGAGGGCGCGGCGCCCGGGGGCGTGTTGCTGAGCGCGCCGGGCACGCCGGCGGCCAGGGCCCGCTCGCCCTGGTAGTTGCTGTTGAGCTGGCGGCTGCGCACCGCCGCTGGATTGTCGTCCTGGTTGGGGGCGTAGCGTTCGCTGGTTTCCTCGCGGCTGGAGAAATCCACTTCCGCCACCACCTGGGCGCGGACGCTGTCGCGGCCGAGGATCGGCGCCAGAATGCTTTCGATGCGCTCGCGGTAGCCACGCTCCAGCTCGCGCACGTAGTCGAGCTGGGTGCCGTCCAGGCCGGCGCCGCCGCCGTCCGGGCGGGACAGCAGGCGGCCCGCCTGGTCGACCACGGTGACGTCCTCCATGGCCAGCTCCGGCACGCTGCTGGAGACCATGTGGACGATGGCGTTGACCTGGCCTTCGCCCAGGGTGCGCCCGGGCGCCAGGGTCAGCACCACGGACGCCTTGGCCGGTTCGCGGTCGCGGATGAACACCGACGGCTTGGCCATGGACAGATGCACCCGGGCGCTGGACACCGGCCCCAGGGATTCGATGGAACTGGCCAGCTCGCCCTGCAGGCCGCGCTGGAAGTTGACCCGCTCGGCGAACTGGCTGATGCCGAACGCCTGGCGGTCCATGATTTCAAAGCCGGCGTTGCCGCCTTCCGGCAGGCCCTGCTCGGCCAGTTGCAGGCGTAGCCGGTGCACCTGATCGCCGGGCACCAGCAGGGCGCCGCCGCCCTCGGCGAAACGGTAGGGCACGGCGCGGCTTTCCAGTTCGCTGATGATGCGGCCGCCGTCGGCCTCGCTGAGGTTGCTGTACAGCACCCGGTAATCCGGGGCGCTGGCCCACAGCGTCAACGCCGCCACCACCGCGATCACCGCGGCGCCGGCCACCAGCAAAGGCACCAGGGGGTTGGCGCGCAGGCGCGCCCAAAGCTGCTCCACGCCGTTGGCGCCGGCGCGGTCCGTGGCGGCTTGCGAGGCGGGGTTGGAGGCGCCGTTGCTCATGCCGTCCCCCGGATGTAGCGGGTCTGATGCTGAAAGGGCATTGCTGCGTCATCTCTTTATCTGGCTCGACCGCCGGGCGATCCCCGGCCCGGACGGTAATGCGACGCTTGCCATTATCGGCACCGGGCGGCCCGGCAAAGGAAAGAAAAGCCCGGCTTTTTGCCGTCAATTGAGCGCTTGGCGAACGCCTTCCGACTGCTAGTCTTTGCCTACCTTAGCGATGAACCCCTGGGAGTCCCGGATGAGCGCACCGGCCGTATCGCCCGCCATGCAGGCGGCCCTCAACCAGATGCAGGAACTGTCCGCCCAGGCCGGCGCCGGCCCCGCCGGTGAGCGCGTCAACGCCACCGTGGGCAGCGGCGGGTTCGCCGACGCCCTGCAGTCCAGTCTGGAGCGCATCAATCAGTTGCAGATGGAATCCGGCGACAAGGCCCGGGCCTTCCAGGCCGGCGAGCCGGGGGTGGAATTGCACGACGTGATGATCACCGGCCAGAAAGCCAGTGTCGCCTTCGAGATGGGCAAGCAGGTGCGCAACCGGCTGGTAACCGCCTACAAGGACATCATGAACATGCAGGTGTAGGCGCGGCGGGGCTCTGGCCCCCGTTCAGCCGACGTCGCTCAGCAGCAGGCCCTTGATTTCGTCCAGCCGCTGGGCGGCGTTGAGCGCCTCTTCCGGCGGGATCTGACGAATCAGCTCGCCGGTGTCCCGATCCACCAGCCGGATCAGGGTGCGCCCGGAATCGTCGCTGATATCGAACTGCACGCCGTAGCGGCGCAGCACCTCGTTGATTTGTTGCACCGGCTTGACCAGCTCGTTCTGGCTCAGGGCCCGCGCCTCGGCGGCGCTGGTCTGGTCCGCGTCCGGCCGCACGGCCAGTTGCTGAAGCACCTTCTCCACCCGTTGGCGGGCGGCCAGGTAGGAAAACTGCGACGCCTGCGGGGACGAGGCGGAACCGTCGATGGGGTAACTCATGGCGGGGCCTTTGCAATATTCGGCATAGTCTCGACCCTGTTATCGGCCGCTCGGCGCCGGTCTTTAGAAACGGCGGGTCAGGGCGCGTCGAGGGGGTAGCCGAAGTGCGCCATCAGGTCGCCGCACTCTTCGCGCAGGCGCGCCTGCTCCCGCTCGTTGAGGTGCACTCTCGATGGCCCGCGGCGGTCTTCCCCGGCGCCATTCGACACCGCCGGATCATAGGGTTCGCCGAGGAAATCCAGGACGCCGTGCAGAGTGGTCCCGGGGTCGGCGATCAGATCCTCATAGCGCACCAGATACAGGGTTCCCCTTTTTTGCTGGGCCACCAGGGCACGGTTATCGTCGCGCCAGCGGCGCAGGGCGTCCTCGAAGCAACCCGTGCTTTCCTTCAATGACCCGACCACGTCACGGCCGTCTCGGACCATGGCGATGAAGCGCGCCCGGGGAAAGCGGCGGGCGATTTCGTCGATGCGGTGGACATGACGCGGAGTTCTCTCACACAGCAGCGACTTGCCCTGGCGGCGCGCTTCGGCAAGGGCGCGCGGGTATTCCTGTTCCAGGCGCGGGTTGTTGAGGAACCAGTTGGTTTGCCGGGGAATGCTGTGGATGTGGCGATGGGCGCCGAGTCGGGTGGCCATCAGATGGGTGCCGCTGTGGCCACAGCCGACCACGAACACCGTGGGCGCGTCGATGGGCGTGCCCGCCGGGCTCAGTCCGGCGGCATGCAGGTAATGGGTGGCCTGCACCGGGTCCACGGCGTGCAGCAGCCGGTGGGCCAGGTCCTTGATGCCGTGGACGGTATGCAGCAGAAACGCCAGGCGCCGCTTGCGCGCCGCCGGCAGGGCCGCCAGCCGGGCCGGCTCCGGCAGCAGCAGGGCGTCGGCGCGCAGCAGTTCGGAAGCCAGGCGCCCTTCGCCCAGATAGTCCGGCAGATGGCTGCGGTGCTCCGAATTGTGCAGGCGGTAGAGCTGAAAGCCGTTGGCGCCGGCCCAGGCGCACAGGGCGCCCAGGTCCGGCTGGCCCTGGTGGGTGGGCTGGAAGCGCACCCCGGCCTGGATCAGCAGGGTGTCGCGCAGGGTGTCGCCGGCGTGGGCCAACGCCCGCAGGCTGTCGTGGCGCTCGTCGAGCAGCAGCCAGTCCACGCTTGGTAAGCCCTCGATGCGGTTCAGGGCGACGCCGCGAATCGGCAGCTCCGCCAACACCCGGCCGCCGGCGCCGGCGCTGGCGCGGGGTGCCAGGGTGCCGGTGAGGGCCGGGTCCAGACAGGCGCGCAGGGTGGCGGGGCCGCCGTCGCCGAGCACCGCGCCGGGGAAGTACTGGACCTCGTCGCGGTCGCGCAGATCGTCGTCCAGCCCGCGGCCCTCCGGATCGAACAGCAACATCTGGAAGGCGCCCAGGCGGTGCAGCGCCCGGGCCGGGCCGTCCAGCAGGCGGGCGCCGTTGTCCATCACCACCAGGCGACTGTCCAGATCGAACTCGAACTCTTCCTCCGGGCTGGGGGGCTTGCGGCCCGCCTGTGCCAGGGTGCGCGCCGGGGTCAGCGCCGGCGGCGGGGGCGCCAGCCCGTCGTCGAAGCGTGCCCGGCCGGTGTCCTCGAAGGTCAGGGCCGCCGGCGGCAGCCCCTCGCAATGGCGCCGCCAGATGCCACGCAGAGCGGTGTCCAGGGAACGGGCGAAGGCGGCCGCGTCGCACAGCGGCGAGGCCAGCAGGGTGTCGCGCAGCCGCGAGCGGATCACCGCCAGGTTGTCCGGGTCCATGGCCAGCTCCCTGGCCCGATGGTGGTAACCGCGCCAGTCCGTCACCACCAGCTCCGGCAGGCCGGCGTTGACCAGGTGGGTGGCGGCGCGGCGGCCGGCCAGGGCGGGGCCGGGCAGGGTGATCACCGGCACCCCCATGAGCAGGGCCTCGCAGGTGGTCAGGCCGGCGGAACAGGGCCAGGGATCCAGGGCGATGTCGACGCGGTTGTAGGTCTCCAGAGAATCGGTGTGTTTGCGCGGGCGCTCCAGAAACAGGCGTTCAGCCTCGATACCGTGGTCGGCGAACGTCGCCTGGACGCGTTCACGGAAAGCGGCGTCCTCGAACTGCATGCCCTTGAGCAGCAGCCGGCTGTCCGCCACCTCTTTCATCAGTCGCGCCCAACGGGCGATCACGATGTGGTTGATGAGCGCCGGGTCGGCCAGACAGCCAAACGTGATGAAGCCGTTGGCCCGCGCCGGCAGCGGGCCCACCGGCGGGGCGCCGGAGGGCGCTTCGTAACAGAGCGCGCCGTGGGGCAGCCGGATCAGTTTTTCCCGGAACGCCGGGTCCTGGCCCGGCGGGGTGCGTAGCGGGTCGCTGATCAGGTAATCCATGGCATCCACGCCGGTGGTGTTCACCAGGCCGCCCACCCATTTGACGATCAATGGCGCCGGTTCGTTGGCCACCACCGCCAGGCGGTGGCCGTCGGCGTGGCCGTTGAGATCAATCAGGATGTCCACCTGGTCCTCGCGGATGCGTGTTTCCAGGCAGTCGTCGGACAGGCCGTCGGTGGCGTGCCAGGCATGGCACAGCCGCCGCAGCCGCTCGGAAACCGGGTCGTCCCGATCCTGACCGGCGTAGGCGATCAGTCGGAACTCATCGGCGGGCAGCTGTTCCAGGACGGCGGTGACGGTGCGCCCCACCGGATGGTCGTGCAGCCCGGCGGAGAGCAGGCCCAGGGTGAGCCGCCGGTCCGGTTCCGACGCCCGCCGGCGTGGCCGGCCGGCGCCGTGCCGTGTGGAAAAGGCACGCCGCCACTGGTCCACGTGGCGGGCCAGGTCATCGGCGTCCAGGTCCGGGTGGCGGTGGGCGAGCAACAGCCGGCTGGAGGCGATGGCCGGATCGTCCGGGCGCAGCTCCAGGGCCCGCCGGGCCAGGCGTCCGGCGTCGTCGAGCAGGCCGAAGGCACCGTGTAATGTGGCCGACAGATAGAGATAGTCCGGGTTGTCCGGGGCCATGCGCAGCAGTGCCCGGCAGTCCTCCAGCGCGCCGCGCACCCGGCCCAGGGCGAAGCCGATGCGCAGGCGCAGATAGAGAAGGTCCGGGCGCCGGGGCGCCAGTTCCACCGCCTGGTCGATGAGGATTCTTGCGCGCGGGCCTTCGTTCTTTTCCAGGTAAACCCGGGCCAGCAGGGCATGGGCGTTGACGTGATCCGGGGCGCGGCGAAGGGTGCGCTCCAGCCAGCCGCGCGCCTCGTTCCAGCGGCCCATCTGATGATGGGCCTTGCCGATCAGATACAGGGTCTGCACGGCCATGCCGTCCAGTTGGTAGGAGCGCGTCAGCGCCGCCAGCCCCTCGCTGTTGCGCCCCTGACACAGCGCCGCCGCCCCCAGCCATTGCCAGGCACGGGCGTTGTCCGGATTGCGACGGGTGAGCGCCAGGGCGATCTTGCGGGCGCTCTGGAAGTCACCGGTCCCGAACGCGGCGGTGAAGCTGCGCGCTCGGGAGTCGGTGGGGGGCCGGGGGGTATCTTGGGGTGCCATTGAAAAAGAATGTCGGCCCCGGCGCGGGAAACTTGAGAAGGAGGTTCCGGATCAAGCGCCCGTTTCGCCGCCGGGACCAGGAAGCAAGGGCCGGGCACCAGTGGCCCGGACCGCGTCGAAGTGATAGCCGAAGTGCGCCATCAGGTCGCCGCACTGGTCGTGTAGATAGGCCAGTTCCTGGTCGTCCAGGTGGCCCCGCCATTGCCCGCGGCGGTCATGCAGTGGCTGACTCATCTGCCAGGAACGGCGTAGCAGGTGGTTATGTTCGCCGAGGCCATCGGTGTCGCGGGCGTCGCGTACGCCGAACCATTGGTAATCCTTTTTATGGAATTCAAGCACGGCCGGGTCGTAGGGTTCACCGAGAAATTCCAGGACCGAACGCAGGGTGGCCTCGGGATCTTCAATCAGGTCTTCGTAGCGCACCAGATGCAGGTTGTCACGCTGCTGTTGAGCCAGCAGCGCCCGATTGTCATCGCGCCAACGGTGGACGCCGTCCTGGAAGGAGCCGCTGCGTTTTTTCAGGGACCAGGCGACATCGCGACCGTCCCGGATCATGGCGACAAAACGCGCCTGGGGGAAGCGGCGTGCGATCTCGTCGATACGATAAAGGTGCCTGGGGGTTTTCTCGCACAGCATGCGCTTGCCTCCACTTCGTGCTTCGGCAAGCGCCACCGGGTATTCCTGTTCCAGCCTTGGATTATCCAGAAACCAGTAGGTCTCACGCGGGATGCAATGGATATGGCCATGAGCCCCCAGCATGGACGCCATCAGGGTGGTGCCGCTATGGCCGCAGCCGACCACGAACGCCGTGGGGTCGTCGAACGGTGCCGCCGCCGGGCTGATGCCGGTGCCATGCAGATAGCGGGTGGCCGAGACCGGATCCACTTCATCAAGCAGGCGGTGGGTCAGGTCCTGGATGCCGTAAACGGTATGCAGCAAAAAGGCCAGCCGCCGCTTTCGATTCGTATCCAGAGCCGTGAGACGCGATGGTTGGGGTAGGAATAGCAGGTCCGTGGCGGCCAGCTCGGAGCCTTGATGGCCGGCACCCAGGGGCTCGGGAAGGTGGCTGTGAAAATGTTCGTTGTTGAGGCGGTAAAGATGGAAGCCGTTGGCCTCCGCCGCCTGGATCAGCGCGGCGAGACCAGGCTGGCCCTGGTGGCCGGGGCGCAGCCGTACCCGCGCCTGGATCAGCAGGGCCTTGGCCAGCAGGTCGCCACCGTGGCGCAGCACCGCCAGGCTGTCGTTGCGGTCGTCCAGCAGTAGCCAGTCCAGCGAGGGCAGCCCTTCGATGGCGCCCAGCGCCACGGTTTGCACCGGCAGTTCGGCGAGCACCCGGGTGTCGCCGAGTGGCTTCAGGGTGGCGCTTTGCGTTGGGTCCAGGCAGGCGTAATGGGTGGCCGGCTGGCCATCGCCCAGGGTGACGCTGGCGAAGTACTGGAAGCCGTTGCCTTCCGCCGGTCGGCGTTCCGAGTGTTGGCCGAGCGGGTCGAACACCAGCAGCTCGAAGGCGTCCAGTTTGAGCAGGGAGTCGGCGGTGCCGGTTTCCAGCAGACAGCCGCCGTTGTCCAGGGCGATCACCTTGCCGGTGAAGTCGAACTCGAAGTGCCCGGCCGCCGGTTCCGCCCGGTCCGCGGCGCTTACAAGGGTAGGCCCGGAGGCCGGGAATGGTTCGATCCGGTCGCCGTCTTCGAAGCGGGCGGTGCCGTCACCGTCGAAGGTCAGCGCCGCCGGTGGTTGTTGCCGGCAATGGCGTTGCCAGATGCCGCGCAGGGCGGTGGTCAGGTGGCCCGCGAAACGCCGCGCGTCGCATACCGGTGAGCGCATCAGGGTGTCACGCAGGTTACCGCGGATGGTGGCCAGGCTGTTGAGGTCGCCGGCTAACTCCCGGGCGCGGGCCCGGTAGGCGTCCCAGCTGTCCACCACCAGTTCCGGTAGCCCGGCGTTGACCAGATGGGTGGCGGCGTGGCGGCCGGCGAAAGTGGGGCCGGGCAGGGTGATGACCGGCACGCCCATGAGCAGGGCCTCGCAGGTGGTCAGACCGCCGGAGTAGGGCCAAGGATCCAGGGCAATGTCGATGCGGTTGTAGGTGTCCAGAAAGGCGGCGTGCTTGTCCGGGCCTTCCATCAGAATCCGGTCGCGTTCGATGCCGGCCTGTTCGAAGCGCTCCCACACCCGGTCGCGGAACGCCGGGTCGCCGTACTGGGCGCTGCGCAGCAGTAACTGGCTGCCGGACACCTGGTGCAACAGGGTGGCCCACTCACGGATCAGTTCATCGTTGAGCTTGGCCGGGTTGTTCAGGCAGCCGAAGGTCAGGCGGCCCTGGCTCAGCGCCGGCGAATCCCCCACCGGCGGCGCGTAGTCCGGCGGCGAATAGCAGATGTAGTCGTCCGGCAAGCGGATCAGTTTCTCGTAGTAGCGCTCGTCGACGCCCGGCGGCGTTTCCACGCCGTCGCTGATCAGGTAGTCGATCGCGTCCAGGCCGGTGGTGTTCACCAGCCCGCCCACCCATTTGACGATCAGTGGCGCCGGTTCCCGGGCGATCAGACGCAGGCGGTTGCCGTCGGTGTGGCCGCTCAGGTCGATCAGGATATCGACCCGGTCCTCGCGCAGACGTGCTTCAAGAATGTCGTCGGAATAACCCTGCATTCGGTGCCATCGGGTGCACAGACGCCGCAGACGCTGGGTAATGTGATCCTCGGTATCGTTGGTGGAGTAGGCGATCAGTTGGAAAGCGTCCGATGGCAATTGCTCCAGGGCGGAGGTGATCATCTGACCCACCGGGTGGCCGCGCAATCCAGCGGAAAGCAGGCCAATGTTGATAAGACGGTGTGGGGCGCGCCCAGTGTCAGGCCGCGTGGGGCGCTCCGGTGGGGAAAAGTGATCATGCCAGCGCCGGATCACGCCGGCGATATCCTCCCCGCTCAGGGCCGGGTTGTAGTGCGCGTTGAAGACTTGGTTGGAGAAAGCCTCCAAGTAGTCTGGTTTCAATGCCAGGGCGCGTTCGTAGTATTTCTCGGCCTCGTCGAACAGCCCCATTTCACAGTACTTCACCGCCACCAGATTGAGGTATTCAGGGTTGCGGTTGTCCAGCGCCAGTAGCCGCTCGCAGTCCTCCAGCACGTACGCCATCTTGCGCGCCATCGAGTGGATGGTAATTGATTGCGTGAGGATAAAAGGATTGTCCGGTGCCAGCCTGCGCGCTTCGCGGATGGTTTGCAGCGCGCCATCGGTGTCCCGAATGGCAAGACGGATACGGGCGTACTCCGCATGTGCAAGTGCGTGCCCAGCGTCCAGGCTCAGTGCCCGTTGCAACTGCTCCTCGGCCGCTTCCCAGTGCTTAAGCGCTCGGTGGGCGGTGCCGGCCAAATACGCTATGTGGGCGTCATGTGGCGCAATCCGGATTGCTTCCGCCAGGGACTCCAGTGCCTTGGCGGGCATGCCCAGTTCCATGAAACAGGCTCCCAAAGCCCGCCAGGAGAACGCTTCTTTAGGGTGATAAGTCACGAGCGAACGGGCGTGTTTCTCGGCGGCATGGAAATCCCGGTGGCGCCAAGCATGCTGGTAAGCCTGCCTGGTGCGCGCGAAGCGGCTGTGGGTTGGGGTTTTGACTGACATAGCGGCCTCGTGCGGTCTGCTGGCGGGTTGCGTTGCGGTCAGGCTAGCAGCGGTTGGTTGGCGCCAAAAGGGGGATTAAACGGGCTTTTCAGCGGCTTTTCCGGCACGCATGAAAAAGGCCCCGGGAAGGGGCCTTGATGGGAAGCCGGGGCACGGCGTGCCCCGTGGTCCCGATGGTTAACCCAGCAGGGACAGAACGCCCTGGGGAACCTGGTTGGCCTGGGCCAGAACGGAGGTGCCGGCCTGCTGCAGGATCTGCGCGCGGGTCATGTTGGACACTTCCACCGCGTAGTCGGCGTCCTCGATCCGGGAGCGGGCCGCGGACAGGTTGGTTTCCGTGGTGCTCAGATTATTGATCGCGGAATCAAAGCGGTTCTGCATGGCACCCAGCTCGGAGCGCAGGCTGTCCACATCACTGAGCGCGGAATCGAGGCCGGAGAGCGGCGTATCCGATTTCTGGCCCAGCGCCGCGGTTTTGTCTACCGTCACGGTGATGGTGGCATCGTCAGCGGTGCCATTGCTGTCGCCATCGCTGAGAGCTTTGATGTCACTCACGGCAAACACATCACCAGAAGACGTTTCGGTCACGAACTGATTGCCATCGCTGTCGGTTTGAAGCGTACCGGTCACGGCGTTGCCTTCGCTGTCCTGGATAGTGATCGAGTCGGCGAGCGTGCCGCTGGCAGGACCGCCGGTATCATAAGTGATGGTGTCGCCGGTATCGGAGGCTGTGAGAGTAAAGCTGCCGGTGGCGTCCACATCGGTCAGAGAACCGGCATAGCCGTTCACGTTGAAGGTATCCAGGTTCAGCGTCTCGGCGTTGATCTCCTTGAGATTCATGGTGATCTGTTCGCCGTCGTTGGCGCCCACCTGGATGGAGAACTTGTTGTCCTCTGCCAGAACCTTCACGCCGTTGAAGTTAGTCTCTCCGGAAATGCGGTCGATCTCCGACAGGCGCTGGTCGATTTCGTCCTGGATGGAGTTCAGGTCGCTCTGGGAGTTGGTGTCGTTCTGGGCTTGAACGGTCAGCTCACGGATGCGCTGCAGGTTGTCGTTCACCTGGTTGAGGGCGCCTTCCGCGGTCTGGGCCACGGAGATGCCGTCGTTGGCGTTGCGCTGAGCCTGCGCCAGACCGGTGGTCTGGGCGGTCATGCGGTTGGCGATGGCCTGGCCGGCGGCGTCGTCGGCGGCGCTGTTGATGCGCAGGCCGGAGGACAGGCGCTCCATGGAAGTTTGCAGGGCGCTCTGGGATTTGCCCAGGTTCTGCTGGCCGATCATGGCCGTGATGTTGGTATTGATGACTGACATAGCGATGTCCTTCTCTGGTTTTCACCGTTTGGATTGAGAGCAACGGCGCGGGCCGTTACCCCGTTTTTCGGCGGCGGCGGCCCGGGCTTTAGGGTTGGGTACAAAAAAAGGTTCACCGCGTCTGGCCGGACTCCGGCGAGGACCCCTGAAAAACTTGCATATAAAGGGGGCGGGTGGAAAGCCGATACACTGGGCCAGGTACGATTCGAGGACGTTTCCAATGACTGCACCCCCCGACACCTTCGAACGGGTCGAGCATCCCGCCCGCATTGAGGAACTGCTGAACAATCTGCTCCGCCCGGGCGGAGTGGCGCTTTCGCTGGAGGGGCGCGACGGCGACCCCTTACCAGTGGTACTCGTGTCCTACGAGCGTGAGCGCTCCCTGCTGCTGGACGTCACCACGCTTGGCGATCGTATCGGCAAGCTGCGTCGCGGCATGGGCTTCCGGCTGGTCGGACAGGGCGATGGCGGTATGGTACGCACGCCGGTATTAAAGGCCACGCGCGTCCACGAAGAGGAGGGGCGGCAATGGTTGCACTGTGCCTATCCCGCGCGACTGGAGTGGCAGCAGCGGCGGGACGCGTTCCGTGCGGAGCTGCGTCTGGGCATGCAGGCGTCGGTTCTGGTTCGCGACCAGGAGAGTAACCTGTCCGCCCTGGGGGATCTTCGCGATCTGTCGTTGACCGGTTGTCGGGCGGAGTTGGCGGCCAGCGGACTGAATGCTGATCTGGAAAAGGATCAGAGGCTGGATCTGGAAATCACTTTCCCCGATGGCAGCCTTTTCCGGATCGGGGCCCGGCTCCGCCATCTGAGCGCCGATCCTGCCCGTGGCACGGTTGGCGTGGGCTTCGAGTTCGATGCGCTGGATGTGGCCCAGGAACGGCGGCTGTGGTTCATGGTGCGCGAGGCGGAACGGGAGGCGGCGCGGGTGGCTGGCGGGGACCGGACCCATCTGGCCGCCTCGTCCCTGTTCCGGGCGGCGGCACCGGCTCCATTGAGAGCCCCGGTCGGCTCGCAGTTTCCCTCGGTGCCCATGGTGGACAGGCTGGCGCCCTGCGCCGCCTGGTTGGGCAACCAGATGCTGGCCCTGCGTCAGGGGGAACACATCGACCCGGTGCAGCTTTCCCGCCAGGCGGAGCGTCTGCTGGATTTGCATGAAGAGGACCGCGAGGCGCTGCTGTTCGCGTCTCGCTGCCTGGCGGACGAGCCGTTGCTGGTCCGCCACGGTTTGGGAGTGGCGGTGCACTTGCTGGACTTCGCGCGCGCCCAGTCCATGCCTCACGCCCTGTGCAAGGCGCTGGCCGCGGCGGCCATGGTGCATGATCTGGGCAAGGCTTTGCTGCCTCGGGAATTGCTGGCCTTGCCGGTGCTGGACGCGCGCCAGCATCGCTGGCTGCAGGGGCATGTGCCGATGTTGCTGCAGCGCATTGACCGGTGCGGCTGGTTGTCCACGCCGGTGGTGGAAGCCGTGGTGCGCGACATCAACGAGCGCCTGGATGGCAGTGGCTACCCGAATCACCGTGGCGGCGCCGACCTCAGCGAATTGGCCCGGCTTGCGTCGGTGGTGGATGTGGTGGACATCCTGTCCCGCCAGCGCCCCGGGCGCGAGCCTTGGAGTACCGAGGACATCCATGCCTGGCTGGAGCGCAACAGCGCGCGGTTCGATCCGCAATGGGTGGCGCGTTATCGGGCCCATTTCGGGCGTTGGCCAGTAGGCTGCCTGGTGCGTTACGCGGACGGTCTCCTGGGGCGCGTGGCCGCCCTGGACGAGCGGGGCCTGCCGTCGCGGGTGCGTCTGCGCGCCGAGGACGGCGGCTGGCTGGACGGCGAGGCACTGGCCCGGCACGGCGAGCCGGAAGCCACCGTGCCGGCGCCGGCGGACTGATTCGCCCAAGCCGGGTTCCCACCTTGGCGCCGTGGCCCACACGGCGCCGATTTCCCCTAAAGTCCCGCCCGAATACGCCGATAGCCTGGAAAAGCGAACCTTGCCGGGCTTTATTCCGCCGCTACCGGGGCGACTGGTCCGGTGACAATACTCCCCGGTGAACACAGGAAGCACAGAAAGATGGCCTCAATCTCATCGCTGGGTATCGGTTCCGGGCTCGACCTCAACGGCCTGCTGGATCAGTTGGAAGCGTCCGAGCGCCAGCAGCTGACGCCGATCGTCCAGAAACAGCAAAGTCACCAGGCGAAGATCTCCGCCTACGGCCGGCTGGAAAGCGCGCTCACCGGTTTTCAGGACGCGGTGGCCAAGCTTGCCGACGGCAAGCAGTTCGAGGCGGTGAAAAATGAAGTCACCGGCGATGCGCTGGGTGCCACCCTGGGCGACGACGCGCTCACCGGCAATTATGATCTGGAAGTGGCCCGGCGTGCGCGGGGCTACAGCATCGCCACCCAGGGCATCGGCGCCGCCGATGAACGGCTGGGTGCTGGCGCGCTGAACATCGCCCTTGCCAATGGCGACACTCTGAACGTGGAGGTCGGTGAGAAGCAGAGCACGCTGGAAGGTATCCGCGACGCCATCAACGACGCTGGCGGCGGGGTGCAGGCGGCGTTGATGAATGATGGCGGCGACACTCCCTACCGGCTGGTGCTGTCCTCCACGGAAACCGGCACCGAGGCGGCCATCGACGAAGTCACCTTCAGCGGTGGCCTGGGCGATGCCCTGGCGCTGGACCAGAATTCCGAAGTGCCGGCGCTGAACGCCAAGCTCACGGTCAATGGCATTGAGGTGATCAGTCAAAGCAACCAGGTAGAGGGCGCCATTCAGGGCGTCACGCTCAATCTTCGCGAAACCGGTACCGCCACTCTGGACGTGACGCGTGACGGCGCCGGCATCAAGAAAGCGGTAAAGGACTTCGCCGAGGCCTACAACACCCTGCAAGAAACCCTCGATACCTTGACCCGCTTTAATCAGGAAACCGGCGAGAGTGGGGCCCTGCTGGGCGATGCCACCCTGCGGGGCATCGAATCCCGGCTGCGCTCGGTGATCAGCGGCGGCGCCGGCGGCGGCGAGTTCAACACCCTGGCCGACCTGGGCATCACCCTCAAGGTGGACGGCACCCTGGAGGTGGACGAGGAGGCCGTGGACGACGCCGTGGACAATCAGTTGGGAGCCCTTGCGGACTTCTTTACCGGCACCGTTGACCGGGATGGCCTGGCGGTGCGGCTCGACGACGCCCTGTCGGAAATGGTGGATGACGGCGGCACCCTGGACGATGCCACCGAAGGGCTGGAAACGAGCATTGACACTCTGCAGAACCAGTACACCCGAACCGAAGAGCGTATCAACAGCACCCTGGCCCGCTACCGGACCCAGTTCCAGCAGTTGGACAGCATGATCGCGGAGATGAACTCCACCAGTTCCTACCTCACGCAGCAATTCGATGCCCTCAACGCACAACTGGGCCAATAACCGTCATGCCGGAAGGAAGGGGATTATGACAACATCACGAGGGGCGGCCGCCTACGGCCGCGGCGCCGGGGCCTATGCCCGGGTTGGAGTGGAAAGCGGTGTCATGGCCGCCAGTCCCCATCAGCTGATCACCATGCTGTTCGACGGCGCGGCCTCGGCCATCCGCACCGCCGGGCTGCACATGGACAACCAGCGGCCGGCGGAGAAAGGCGCGGCCATCTCCAAGGCCCTGGACATCGTCAACAACGGCCTGCTGGCGGCCCTGGACCGGGACAAGGGCGGTGAAGTGGCGGAACGGCTGGCGTCCCTGTACGACTACGTCGCCCGGCTGCTGCTCAACGCCAACCTGCGTAACGACCGCGCCAGCCTGGATGAGGCCGGCCGTTTGCTGGCGGACATCGCGTCCGCCTGGCGCCAGATCGAGCCCGCGACGGCGCAGGGGGACGAATGACGAAAACCGCCCCCAGCCGTGCCCCCGCCACCGGCGAACAGGTCCTGCAGGCCTACGAGGCGTTGCTGGAGCGCACCGGGCGAATGCTCGAATGCGCCCGCGACCAGGATTGGAACGGGCTCATCGACGAGGAGAGCCAATACGTGCTGGAGGTGGAACGCCTGGCCCGGGGCGAGACATCGATACAGCTCAACGAGTTTCAGCGGCACCGCAAGGCGGAGGTTCTGGAACGTCTTCTGGAACGCGAACGCGGTGTGCGCGGTTGTCTGGAAAGCCGTCGCCAGGAACTGGACCAGCTGATCGGCCTGTCACGGCGACGCCGCGACCTGAACCGCTCCTACGGCGCCCAGGAGGCCGCCGTGGTGGACGGCCGGCCGCGCTTCGATAAAGAGCGGCCGTGAGCGGCATCACGCCGATCCTCGACACCTTGCTGCACCAGGTGTTGGGAAAACGGGTCGACGTGCCCCTGGAGCGGCCGCTGCCCGACCCGGTGAAGCCCTTGCTGGGCGCCGAGGCGCCACCGGCGGTGCGCAGCGATTCGCGGCTCGACCCCCGCGCCCTGCCGGCCCGTGAAAGCGGCGCCGCCGCCGGCGAGGCCCGGTCCGGGGCGCCAGCCGCGCCGGCCCCGGACACCGCCCCTGGCTCCACCCGCACCCACTTCAGCCCCGCCGCGCGCACCATCGCCGACCTGCTCGCCCGTTATCCGGCGCCGCCCTCGGCGGTGCGTCCGCCGGCGCCACTGATGGCCCCCGCCGAGCAGGGCGCCCCGGAGTTGGCCGCGCGCCTGCGTGGCAGCCTGGAGCAGAGCGGCCTGTTCTACGAATCCCATCTACAAGGCTGGTTCCAGGGCCGGCGTGACGCCGCCACCCTGGTCCGGGAACCGCAGATGAGAGTGTTCCTGGAGGCGAGGGCGGCCACGCCGGCGCCGCCGGGCGCGGAGGGCGCCGGTCCGGCCCGTGGCGCCGCGACCTCGCCGCCGGCGGGCCCGGCCAACGCGCCGCCGACCGCCGCCGCCTCTTCCCCGGCGCCGCCCGGGGCCCCGGAGCGGACAACGCCGGCGTCCGGTCAGGCGTTGCCCGCCGGCGCCGAATCCGGCGCCGAGGAGGCCCGTGGCGGCGAGCCGCGCCCGGCGCCGGCGCTGTCCGAGACCCAGCGGGATGCGCTGCACGGGGTCCTGCGCCACCAACTGGAGATGCTCGCCACCCCGGTGCTGCGTTGGGAGGGCGACGTCTGGTCCGGCGTGTTCATGGCATTGATGATCCAGCTCCCGGACGGCTCGCCGGAGCACCGCGAGGGGCAGGCCGGTGAAGGGGAAGGCGAGGGCGAGGAGTCGCCGTCGGACACCTGGCGCACCGGGCTGACCCTGAGCCTGCCCGCCCTCGGCGAGGTACGGATCAAGGTGGTGCTGGGCGGGGATCGCCTTGATCTTACGCTTGCCGCCGGCGATGAGACCGCGCGACGACTGCGCGCCGGCGGTGGCCGCCTGCGCGAGCGGCTGGTGAATCTGGGCCTGGGTGATGTCCGGGTCACCGTCACCGAGGAGAACGGCGATGACCGATCAACGCCCTGACGCCCCGCGCCGCCGGGCGGTGGCGCTGGCCTATCGCGAGGGGGGCGATGCCCCGAGGGTGCTGGCGCGTGGTTATGGCGAGCTGGCCGAACGCATCATCGCGGAGGCCCGGCGGCGGGACATTTTCGTGCATGACGCGCCGGAGCTGGTGGCACTGTTGATGCGGCTGGATGTGGACGAGCGCATACCTTCCACGCTGTACCAGGTGATCGCGGAACTGCTGGTCTGGGTCCGGGACCTGGATGAGAGGGAGGGGGAGCGGAATCGAGGCTAAGCTTAAAGTATGAGTAAGTTTGCCAATAGTAAGTGAGAGCGACTTTCTGTGACCTGATTCCTTGTTTCTGAGTGTTTCACGAAGAGCTGCAACAAAGTCATTATTACAGTGTTGCATATTGCGATGACGATGGTCCCAATAACTCACCGGTAAGATCTGGAAAATATAGGGTAACTGACTGTTATTAAAGAGAAAAAATAAGAATACAGGGCAAACCACGTATTTCCGGCTTGAACAGGCCAACCTCCCCGATGACACCCATAGGTCGATTTGTTGACCAAATTCTATACTGTGACGGACATCACAAAAAGCCGATCACCCGGTGATTTTTTTGGCAATAAAGTATGAGCTTTCCGGCAAAACTGTGATACGTTTCAACCATAAGATGCCAACTCAAATCACTTACCATCCAAGTGCTACTAGCACTTTATTCTTATTTATTGCGGTGACCGTCACGACAAGGACTGGACGGACACCGGAGGAAGGCCGCGGCCCTGCTTTCAGGTCCGGGCTTTCGTTCAAAACGGGAACCGGGTTTCGCCCGGTTGGGGTTATCGAAGGAGCAAGCGCACCCATGAACATCGACGGCGTTCTCAATGAAATCCAGGATCTGAATCTGTCCTACATGCTGCTGGCGCAGCGTCTTCTGAACGAGGATTACACTACCGCCCTGTTTCGGCTGAAGATCGACGAATCGCTGGCCCGGGTGTTGGTATCGCTGTCCACCAAGCAGTTGGCGCGCATGGCGCGCACCAACCAGCTGCTGTTCCGCATGCATCTCGATGACGCCGACCAGGTGACCCAGCTTACCCGGGACAAACGCGAGCAGGGCTTGGGCCAGACCCATGCCTCCCTGCTCATGGCGGCCTGTGACTACTGAGGGGGTGTCATGGCGGAGAAGAGTCTGGTGGGCGAGATGCAGCAGGTGCGGCTCGCCATTGAACTGATCGAACTGGGGGCCCGGCTGCAGGTACTGGAGTCGGAAATCGGATTGAGCCGTGGGCGGCTGATCCGGCTGTACAAGGAAGTGAGGGGCGCGTCGCCGCCCAAGGGGATGCTGCCGTTCTCCACGGACTGGTTCATTACCTGGTTGCCGAACATCCACTCCTCGCTGTTCTACGGTTACTACCGGCAGCTCACCGAACAGAAGGGCTGCGAGCGCATGGAAGGGTTCGTAAAGGCATATCGCCTGTATCTGGAACAGGTGGCACTGGACGAGGCGGAGCCGGTGCTCGGACTGACCCGGGCCTGGACCCTGATCCGCTTCTTCGAGAGTGGCCTGTTCGAGCTGTCCGATTGCACCTGTTGCGGTGGGCGGTTCGTCAACCACGCCCACACGCCCAGTCAGGATTTCGTGTGCGGCATCTGTCAGCCACCCTCCCGGGCTGGCAAGACGCGAAAGAAGCCGGCCGCCGGTAAGGCCATCGGCGCCTGATACCGGCCCTCGTTGTTCTCTCCCCGCCGTGCCGTCACGCGGCGGGTCCCCTGCGCGCGCGGCAAACCGCCGCCGGATAAATTCCTACCCGTTTCCCTCAAGTCCGGGGTGTTCCCGCCGATACGGACGGTAATGCGATCCACGCTGTAGGAAGGACACCCGTTGTGCTGATACCTCTAGGTTTTCTGATTGTCGCGATTTCTGTTTTTGGCGGCTTCTCGCTGTCCGGCGGAAACCTGGGGCCGCTCTATCAGCCCACCGAAATCCTGATGATCGTGGGCTCGGCGGTGGGGGCCTTCGTCGCCGCTAATAACGGCAAGGCCATTAAGGCGACATTCCGCTCGGCGAGCCGTCTCAAGCGCACCAAACGTTACGACAAGTCCATGTACATGGAACTCATGGCGCTGCAGTACAAGCTGCTCACCAAGATGCGTCGCGAAGGGGTTCTGGGTGTCGAGAAGGACATCGAGAATCCCCAGGACAGCGTGTTGTTCTCCGAGCATCCACGCATCGCGGCGGACCCACTGATCATGGGGTTCATCACCGACTATCTGCGTTTGATGGTCAGCGGCAGCGTTGAACCGTTTGAGCTCGACGAACTCATGACCCATGAGATTGAGGCCTACGAACACGAGGCTCACATCCCCGCCGATGCCCTGCTCAAGGTCGGCGACGCCTTGCCCGCTTTCGGGATCGTGGCGGCGGTATTGGGCGTGGTGAAGGCGCTGGCATCGGCGGATTCCGGCGCCGATCAGATGGGTATGATGATCGCCCACGCTCTGGTCGGGACCTTTCTGGGCATCCTGCTCGCCTACGGTTTCATCAATCCGCTCGCCAGCCGCATCGACCGGCAGGTGGCGGAAGGGGTGAAGATGCTGCAGTGCGTGCGCGTGACCCTGCTGGCCAACCTGAACGGCTACGCGCCTCAGCTGGCGGTGGAGTTCGGCCGCAAGGCGCTGCACAGCGCCGAACGGCCGTCCTTTGACGAGCTCGAGGAGCATGTGCGGTCGGCCCGGTCCGGCGGGGTCGCGGAAGGATGAGCAACGGGCGCCGCGCCGTCATCGTCCGCCGGCCCCGGCGTAGCGCGCCGGAGCACCATGGCGGAGCCTGGAAAATCGCCCTGGCGGATTTCATGACCGCCCTGATGGCGCTGTTCCTGGTGTTGTGGATTCTGTCCACGGCGTCGCCGGCGGAACTGCAGGGGCTGGCGGAATACTTCCGCACGCCCCTCAAGGTGGCGATGACCAACGGCGACCGGGATTCAGCCAGCACCAGCGCGATCCCCGGCGGCGGGCCGGACCCGGCCCACTCCGACGGCGAGCAAGCGCGCATCGACCTGCGCCGGCAAAGCCGGCCGGCGGAGGAGCGCCAGCGCTTCATCGACCTGCGCCGGCGCATCGAGAGCGTGATCCGGAACGACCCGGCCCTGCGCGACCTGCGCGATCAGATGCGCTTTGAAATGACCCCGGAGGGGCTGCGCGTGCAACTCATGGATACCCAGGAAAAGCCCATGTTCGAGTTGGGCAGCGACCAGGTGTCGGCGGCCATGCGGGACCTGCTGCGCTCGCTGGCGCCGATCCTCAACGACGTGCCCAACCGGCTCAGCATCAGCGGCCACACCGACAGCCTGCGCTACGCCGGCGGCGACACCGGCTACAGCAACTGGGAGCTGTCCGCGGACCGCGCCAATGCCTCGCGCCGGGAACTGGTGGCGGCCGGCCTGGACCCGGACAAGCTGCTGCGCGTGACCGGCATGGGCGACCGGGTTCCGGTGCCAGGCAGCAACCCCGGCGATCCGGTCAATCGCCGCATCACCCTGGAGGTGCTCACCGACCAGGCCGCCCGGCGCCTGCGCGCGGCGAGCCGGCCGGACGGCCTGGGCACCCCCGCACAACCGGTTGTGGAGTGATCATGGATATCACCGATTTCTACGACACCTTTTTCGAGGAAGCGGACGAACTGCTGGCGGAGATGGAATCCCATCTTCTGGAGCTGGACGTGGACAACCCGGATCAGGAACGGCTCAACGCCATCTTCCGGGCCGCCCACTCGATCAAGGGCGGCGCCGGCACCTTCGGGTTCGAGGCGCTGCAACGCACCACCCATCTGCTGGAGAACCTGCTCGACTACACCCGGCGCGGGGAACTGGCCCTGCGCCGCGACATCGTCGATACCTTTCTGGAAGCCAAAGACATGTTGAACGACCAACTGGATGCCTATCGCCAGGGCGGCGAGCCCGACCCCGAGGCCCTGGAGCGGATCTGCGAGACCCTGCGGCGGCTGGCCCTGGAGGAAATCGGCGAGGAAGCGGACGTGGAGGCGCATGCGCCGCCGCCCGCCGCCGACGCGGTGGCCCCGTCACCGCCCCCGGAACCGGCCGGGGAGGCGGCCTCCGCCGCCGGCGGGCGGTTCGAAGTGGTGTTGCTGGGCGTCGATGACAAGGACCGGGAATTGCTCATCGAGGAACTGGGCCAGCTCGGCGACATCGAGACCCGGGACGGCGACGCCGAGCGCTACCGCGTGACCCTGTCGTCTTCGCTGAGCGCCGACGACATCGAAGCGGTGATGTGCTTTATCGCCGAACCCGAACAGTTGGAGATCAAGGCGCTCGACGCGGCGCCGGCGGCTTCCGAGCCCCCCGCTGTCGCGGCGGCCGCGGCCACGACCTCCGAGGCCGGGACCAACGAAGCCGCGCCCAACGCGGCCGAGGCGAGCCCGGCGCCGGGCGACGCCAAGGCCGACGGCGCCAGGTCGGCGCCGCCCGCCGAGAAGGCGCCGGCCAAGGCCGCCAAGAGCAACGAATCCACCTCCATCCGCGTGCCGGTCACCAAGGTGGACCAGATCATCAATCTGGTGGGCGAACTGATCATTACCCAGTCCATGCTCAACCAGGTGGCGGAGGATTCCGAAACCCTGGACGACGGCGCCCTGGTCAACGGCCTCAACCTGCTGCAGCGCACCGCCCGGGATTTGCAGGAGGCGGTGATGTCGGTGCGCATGGTGCCCATGGACTATGTGTTCAGCCGTTTCCCGCGCCTGGTTCGCGACCTGGCCGGCAAGCTCGACAAGGACGTGGAGCTGGTCACCGAGGGCAAATCCACGGAGCTGGACAAGGGCCTCACCGAACGGATCATCGACCCTCTTACCCATCTGGTACGCAACAGCCTGGACC
The DNA here is from genome assembly GCF_015265435.1 of Alloalcanivorax profundimaris. GTDB lineage: Bacteria > Pseudomonadota > Gammaproteobacteria > Pseudomonadales > Alcanivoracaceae > Alloalcanivorax > Alloalcanivorax profundimaris. Next base: position 174,034 of record NZ_JABJWH010000006.1, read on the forward strand.
ACGGCATCGAAACCCCGGAGCGTCGCGAGGCCGCCGGCAAGCCACGCACCGGCAAGCTCACCCTCTCCGCCCAGCACCAGGGCGGCAACATCCTTATCGAGGTGATCGACGACGGCGCCGGCCTGAACCGCGAAAAGCTGCTCGCCAAGGCGCGCAGCAGTGGCCTGGTGGTATCCGATTCCATGAGCGACGACGAGGTCTGGCAGCTGATCTTCGCGCCGGGCTTTTCCACCGCCGAGGAAGTCAGCGACGTGTCCGGCCGGGGCGTCGGCATGGACGTGGTCAAGCGCAACATCCAGGCCATGGGCGGCCACGTGGAAATTCTCTCCCAGCCGGGGCAGGGCACCACCACCCGCATCGTGCTGCCGCTGACCCTGGCGATCCTGGACGGCATGTCGATCCGCGTCGGCAAGGAAACCTTCATTCTGCCGGTGAGCGCGGTGGTGGAATCCCTGCAGCCGGCGGCCGGCGATCTCTACGCCATGGCCGGCGACGACACCCTGCTCAAGGTCCGCGAGGACTACCTGCCGGTGGTGGCCGTGCACCAGGCCATGGATGTGGCCGGCGCCATCACCGAGGCGACCCGCGCCATCGCCGTGATCGTTCAGGGCGAGGGGCGCCGCTACGCCCTGCTGGTGGATGAACTGGTGGGCCAGCAGCAGGTGGTGGTCAAGAACCTGGAAACCAATTACCGCAAGGTGCCCGGCGTGTCCGCCGCCACCATTCTCGGCGATGGCAGCGTGGCGCTGATTCTGGATGTGGCGGACCTGCACCGGCTCAGCCAGAGCAAGAAAGAAAACCGTATCTTCGAGAATCGCTCCCAACCTTTGGAAAAAGAGGTAGAACCGTCATGAGCAACGCCACCGCTTTGGATCACACCGTCGCCGCGGAAGCCGGCAGCCAGGAATTCCTGGTGTTCTCCCTGGGCGAGGAAGAGTACGCCATCGACATCCTCAAGGTTCAGGAGATCCGCGGCTACGACAATGTCACCCGCATCGCCAACGCTCCGGAGTTCATCAAAGGCGTGGCCAACCTGCGCGGCGTGATCGTGCCGATCGTCGACCTGCGCATCAAGTTTCGTCTCGCCAAGGCCGAGTACGACGATCAGACCGTGGTGATCGTGGTGAACATCGCGGATCGCGTGGTGGGCATCGTGGTCGACCGCGTTTCCGACGTCATGACCCTCACCGCCGAGCAGCGCAAACCGGCCCCGGAATTCGGCGTCAGCCTGCCGCTGGATTACATCCACGGCCTGGGCAATCTGGACGACCGCATGCTGGTGCTGGTGGACATCGAGAAACTTCTGACCAGCGAGGAAATGGCGCTGGTGGAAGAAGCCAGCGAGTAAGCGCCCAGGGACCATGACAATAGCCACGATAAAGGGAAGGCGTGATGCGTGATAACCAGCCGGTGACCCAGCGCGAGTACCAGCTTGAATCCGATGACTTTCTGATCTCGCGCACCAACTTGCGCGGGCGTATCACCTATGCCAACCCGGCCTTCGTGGCGGTGAGCGGTTTCGACAACGACGAGCTGGTGGGCGCGCCACACAACATCGTACGTCATCCGGACATGCCGGAAGTCGCGTTCGAGAACATGTGGGCGTGCATCAAGGGCGGCGACATCTGGATTGGCCTGGTTAAGAACCGCCGCAAGAACGGTGACCACTACTGGGTGCGCGCCCACGTCACCCCGGTCACCGAGGACGGCGAGATCGTCGGTTTCGTATCCGTGCGCCTGAAGGCCGACCGTCCCTCCATCGACGCCGCCGAGCGCGATTACGCCGCTCTGCGCGAAGGCCGCGGCCGCCATCTCTACTTGCACAAGGGCGAGGTGCGCCGGCGCGGCCCGCTGGCGGCTCTGCGCCGCTGGAACCCGCATTCGGTGAGCAGCCGCATGAGCTTTTTGTTCATCGCCGCCGCCGCCCTGGTGCTGGCCACCGCCGGCGTCGGCCTGCGCGGGCTGGCGGAGGGCGCCGGGTTGTCCCGGGCCCTGCTCATCGCCCTGGCCGCCGCCGGTGTGCCGTTGCTGGCCCTGGGCTTCCGTCTGGTGACCCGCTCGGTGCTGGCGCCGGTGCTCACCGCCGGCAAGTTTACCCTGCAGATCGCCGCCGGCAATCTCGCGGCGCGACCGCCGGGCCGTATGGGCGGTGAACTGGGCATGCTGGTCATGGGCCTGAAGCTGATGCGCCGAAGTCTGGGCAGCATCGTCGGCCATGTGCACCAGGGCATGACCGTGGTGGCGCCGGCGGCGCGGGACATCGCCGAGGGCAACGAGGACCTGTCGTCCCGGTCCGAGCAGCAGGCCAGCTCACTGCAGCAGACCGCCGCTAGCATGGAACAGATGACCGCCACCGTGAGCCAGAACGCGGACAACGCCCGCCAGGCCAGCGAGCTGGCGTCGGACGCTTCCCGGGCGGTGTCCGAGAGCGGCCAGGTGATGGGCCAGGTGGTGGATACCATGGGGCGCATCACCACCAGCTCCGAGCGCATGGCGGTGATTATCGGCACCATTGATGGCATTGCCTTCCAAACCAATATTCTGGCGCTCAACGCCTCCGTGGAAGCGGCGCGCGCCGGCGAGCACGGCCGGGGTTTCGCCGTGGTCGCCGAGGAAGTGCGCAACCTGGCCGGACGTTCCTCCGAGGCCGCTCGCGAAATCCGCCAACTGATCGACGGTTCCGGCCGCGAGATCGAAAGTGGCGCCGACCTGGTGCGGCGGGCGGAGAGCGCCGTCGAGTCCGTGGTTGCCTCGGTGACCCGGGTCAACGACATCATGGACGACATTCGCGCCGCCTCCGAGGAACAGAATACCGGCATCAATCAGATCAACCAGGCGGTGGCACAGATGGACGCGGTGACGCGCCAGAACACCGACCGGGTACAAGCCTCGGCTAGTGCCGCTGCTTCCCTGGAGCGGCAGGTTCGGATGCTGACGCATTCCATGGGGGTGTTCAGGCTAAAGGGGGGGCATGAAAACCCGCCGCCGCGCACCGTCACCAATCGCCGTGCCGTTGGCACGGGTGGGGAGTTCTCGGGCATTGAGCGATAACGCCGAGCAGTACCGTGCCGATGTCTTCGGCACAGCGGATCGGGACCTGGTGTTCCGCGACGCTGACTTCGATCGCATCCGCGCGCTGATCTACCGGCGCGCCGGCATCGTGTTGGCCGCGCATAAGCGCGACATGGTCTACAGCCGCGTGGGCCGGCGCGTGCGTCAGCAGGGGCTGGCGCGCTTTCAGGACTACCTGACCCGGCTGGAGGAGGACCCCAGCGGCCCGGAGTGGGAAGCCTTCACCAACACCCTCACCACTAACCTCACCGCCTTTTTCCGCGAGGCGCACCACTTTCCGTTGCTGGCGGAGCATCTGCGCGGTCGCGGCGGGCCGGTGCGGGTATGGAGCGCCGGCGCCTCCACCGGCGAGGAACCCTATTCCATCGCCATGACATTGCTGGAGACCCTGGGCGACCGGGCCGACATCCAGGTACTGGCCACCGACATCGACACCGAGGCCCTGGATCGCGCGCGCCTGGGCGTCTACCCCCTGGCCCAGGTGAACAAGATCGAGGAAAGCCGGCGGCGCCGCTTTTTTCAGCGCGGCAGCGGCCGGCGCGCCGGCTTCGCCCGGGTACGCCCGGAGGTGGCGGCGCGGGTGCGCTTCGAGCCACTCAACCTGGTGGCGCCGGGCTGGCGCGTGGAGCCCCCATTCGACGCCATCTTCTGCCGCAACGTGATGATCTATTTCGACCGCGACACCCAGGCGCGCATTCTGGAGCGCTTCGCGCCCCTGCTGAAGCCGGACGGCCTGCTGTTCGCCGGCCATTCGGAAAGCTTTTCCTACATCAGCGACCGGTTCCGTCTGCGCGGCCAGACCGTTTATACGCCGGTGCGCTAAAGAACACGACGCCGCCGCCGATAACCAGAACAAGGAAGACGTCCGCCACGCGCCGGCGTTCGAAGCAGGGGAGACCGATCTTGGGCGGAAAAAAAATAACGGTGCTGTGCGTTGATGATTCGGCGCTGATCCGCGACCTGATGACCGAAATCATCAACGAGCAGGACGACATGGAGCTGGTGGCGGTGGCACCGGATCCGTTGGTGGCACGAGATTTGATCAAGCGCCACGACCCGGACGTTCTGACCCTGGATGTGGAAATGCCGCGCATGGACGGCCTGGATTTCCTGGAACGCCTGATGCGGCTGCGGCCGATGCCGGTGCTGATGGTGTCGTCGCTGACCCAGGCCGGTTCGGAAGTGACCCTGCGGGCGCTGGAACTGGGCGCGGTGGATTTCGTGCAGAAGCCGGCGCTGGGCATTCGCACCGGCATGCTCGAGTACGCCGAACGCATCGCCGAGAAGGTGCGTGCCGCCGCCCAGTCGCGGCCCCGGCGTCTGCCGGCGGCGTCCCCCGCGCCGGCCAGGGAACTGAAGCCGGTGATGGTGTCCAGCGAGAAGCTGGTGATCCTGGGGGCGTCCACCGGCGGGCCGGAGGCGATCCGCCAGGTGCTGGAACCGTTGCCGCCGAACTCGCCGGCGATCCTGATCGCCCAGCACATGCCCGGCGGGTTCACGCGCTCCTTCGCGCAACGGCTGGACCGGCTGTGCCGGGTCACGGTGAAGGAAGCGGAAGACGGCGAGCGGGTGCTGCCCGGTCACGTCTACGTGGCGCCGGGCGATCATCATCTCAAGCTGGTACGCAGCGGCGCCAATTACGTGGTGCGTCTGGACGACGGCCCGCCGGTGAACCGCCACCGGCCCTCGGTGGACGTGCTGTTCGATTCGGCGGCCCGCCAGGCCGGCGGCAACGCCATCGGCATCCTGCTCACCGGCATGGGCAAGGATGGCGCGGAAGGACTGCTGACCATGCGCCGCGCCGGCGCCCACACCCTGGCCCAGGACCAGGACAGCTCCCTGGTGTTCGGCATGCCCCGCGAGGCGATCGCCCGCGACGGCGCCACCGAGGTACTGCCCCTGGATCAGATGGCGCCGCGTTTGATGGCGCTGGTGGCGGCTTCCGGGCGCGCCCAACGGGTGTGAACAACGACGAGAACCCCTGATTAAAGGAAACCCTGGTTATGCTTAAACTCCCCCGTAACCTGAAGATCAACACGGCGGTCGCCGGCGCGTTGGCCTGCTGCACGCTGCTGATTGCTCTGTTGTTCGGCCTGCGAGTGGCCAACGACCGGATGGTCGATGACGCCATCGGCACCCTCAACCAGGTGAATGTGGAGCAGCTCAACCAGGTGAGCCGCGCCACCACCCTGCTCAACCAGGCGCGCATCGAAATGGATCTGGCCGCCGATTACCTGGACATGGGCATGCGCATGATCGCCGCCGACCAGGTGCAGAACGTGGGCGCCCTGCTGGACCGCGCCGAGGGCCGTTTTCAGCGTTTCAGCGAGACCGAGAAAACCGAGGCCGGTGAGGAACTCTCCGCGGAACTGGCCACCGCCTTCGGCAAGGTCATGGAACTCACCCGTCAGCAGCTGGACACCCTCAAGGAAGGCTCGCTGAGTGACTACCGGGCGCTGCGCCAGCAACTGTTGGGGCCGGGCACCAACCTGAACAAACGGCTCACCGACTTCACCCACTACGCCGATGAGCGCGGCGCCGAGGTGATGGCCGGCTATCACCAGGAGTCCACGCTGTTCTCGCGTATCGCCCTGGGCGCGGTGATCGCCGCCGTGCTGGTGATGCTGTTCATCTACCTGGGCCTGCGTCGCATCGTGGTGCAGCCGCTGGAAAAAGCGGTGGAAACCCTGGAGCGCATCGCCCGCGCCGACCTGTCCGAGCGGATTCCGGCCTACGGCCGCAACGAGGTGGGCAAGCTGTTCCACGCCATGCGTGAAATGCAGACCAGCCTCAGCGGCATCGTCAACGATGTGCGTTCCAGCAGCGGTTCGATCCTGGTGGGCAGCTCCGAAATCGCCCGGGGCAACATCGACCTGTCCTCGCGCACCGAGCAGCAGGCCGCCTCCCTGGAAGAAACCGCCACCAGCATGGAAGAGCTCACCGCCACCGTGAAGCAGAACGCGGACAACGCCCGTCAGGCCAGCAGCCTGGCCAACGACGCCTCCGGCACCGCGTCCAAGGGCGGTGACGTGATGCAGCAGGTCACGGTGAAGATGCAGGGCATCACCGACAGCTCCCGCAAGGTGGCGGACATCACCGGCATGATCGATTCCATCGCTTTCCAGACCAACATCCTCGCCCTCAACGCCTCCGTGGAAGCGGCCCGCGCCGGCGAGCAGGGCCGCGGCTTCGCGGTGGTGGCCGGGGAAGTGCGCAACCTGGCGGGCAACAGCGCCGACGCCGCCCGCGAGATCAAGCAACTGATCGAACAATCCGCAGTGGAAGTGCAGGAAGGCTCCGAGCTGGTGGAACAGGCCGGTGAAACCATGAAGGAAGTGGTGGCCGCGGTGAAGCGGGTCACCGACATCATGGACGAGATCTCCGCCGCCTCCCAGGAACAGAGCGGCGGTATCGAACAGGTCAGCCAGGCGGTCAGCCAGATGGACGAAGCCACCCAGCAAAACGCCTCCCTGGTGGAACAGGCCGGTGCCGCGGCGGCGTCCCTGGAAGAGCAGGCCAAGCGCCTGGAGCAGGCGGTGGCGATTTTCCGCGTGAGCGCCGACAACGGCGCCGACGCCGCGCCGATGATGATGCCCCTGGCCGACGAACACGATGATCAGCCGCCGGTGGTGACCATGGCGGCGGAGCCGGCACCGGAGCCGGAGCTGGAGCCTCGGGACGGTTCGGACGACGAGCGGGAAGACGCCGCGCCGCGCCGCGAGGCCCGCGCCGAGGCGCACCCGTCCCGGGAAGCGACGCGCCGGGAACCGGTGACTACCGAGGACGACTGGGAAGAATTCTGAATCCATGAATGCGCCGGGCCGCCGCCCGGCGCCGCGACGCAGTGAGAGGAAATGATGGACAAGGGCATGAGTATTCTGGTGGTGGATGACTTCCCCACCATGCGACGCATCGTGCGCAGCCTGCTCAAGGAGCTGGGTTTCACCAACGTGGAGGAAGCCGAGGACGGCCAGGAAGCCTTGACCAGGCTCAAGGCCGGCGGCTTCGACTTCGTGGTGTCGGATTGGAACATGCCCAACCTGGACGGTCTGGAGATGCTCAAGCAGATCCGTGCCGATGAAGGGATGAAGTCCCTGCCCGTGTTGATGGTCACCGCCGAGGCCAAGAAGGACAACATCGTCGCCGCCGCCCAGGCCGGTGCCAACGGCTATATCGTCAAGCCGTTCACCGCCGTGACCCTGGAAGAGAAGCTCAACAAGATTTTCGAGAAGCTGGGCAAATAAAGCCCGGACTTCGCGACAGGAGAAGCGACTATGAGTGGTGAGGCGCGGCCGACGAACGAACACGCTCACAACGAAGATCTGGTGCAGCGTATCGGACAGCTCACCCGCATGCTCCGTGACAGCATGCGCGAGCTGGGGCTGGATAAAGAGGTGGAAAAAGCCGCCGAGGCGATACCCGATGCCCGGGCGCGGCTCAATTACGTGGCCTCCATGACCGAGCAGGCGGCGAACCGGGCGCTTAACGCCGTGGACCGCGCCCAGCCGCTCCAGGACGAAATGGAAAGCCGCGCCCAGGCCCTGGACGAGCAGTGGAGCGCCTGGTTCGAGAACCCCATGGAGCTGGACGACGCCCGCGAACTGGTCACCGAAACCCGTCGCTACCTGGGCGCGGTGCCGGCCATGGCCCGCGACACCAACAAGGAACTGTTGGAAATCATGATGGCCCAGGACTTCCAGGATCTCACCGGCCAGGTGATCAAGAAGATGATGGAGGTGATCCAGGAGGTCGAGCGCCAGCTGCTGCAGGTGCTGCTGGAGAGCGTCCCCGAGGGCCAGGAGCGGGAAGCCATGCGCCAGCGCATGGACAGCAGTTCCGCGGAGGTGGCCCGCCAGCGCGAGGAGGCCGGCCTGATGAACGGTCCGCAGATCAAGCCCGAGGGCGAGGACGTGGTGAGCAGCCAGGATCAGGTGGACGACCTGCTCGACGAGCTGGGCTTCTAGCGCGGATCGCCCACGGCGTCCGCTCACCGTAGGAGCGACTTCAGTCGCGACCCGCGCTTGCCATGAATAGCCGCCGATAGCGGTCGCTTATCGGCGGTTTGGCCGGTGCCGGCCTGGCCGACAATGCTCCGCGAGAGCAATTGCGCGCGGACGCCGCATCATGGCCGACGAAACCGAAGATCAGGAAAAGACCGAAGAGGCCACGCCCCGAAAACGGGAGAAAGCCCGTGAAGACGGGCAGGTGGCCCGTTCCCGGGAGCTCACCACGGTGCTGCTGCTGTTCGCCGGGGTGGGCGGCCTGTGGGCGCTGGGCCCGGCCCTGTTCGGGCGCGTCGGCCGCGTCATGGAGCAGTCCTTCCTGTTCGACCGCCAGCAGGCGTTCGATCCCACCGTGATGCTGGTGCACGCCGTCGACCTGGGGGCGCGGGCCCTGTTCGGCCTGCTACCCCTGTTCCTGTTGCTGGCGGTGACCGCCCTGGTCGCCCCCAACCTGCTGGGCGGTTTGCTGATTTCCGCCAAATCCCTCAAGCCGCAGCCCGGCAAGCTCAACCCGATCAAGGGCCTCAAGCGTCAGTTTTCCTCCCAGGCCCTGGCCGAGCTCGCCAAGGCGATCGCCAAATCGGTGCTGGTGGGTCTGGTGGCGGTGAGTTTCATGGTCGCCCACCGGGGCGAATTCATGTCGCTCATGGACCAGCCCCTGCAGCAGGCCCTGGCGGACGCCCTGCGCCTGGCCGCCATGGCCTGCGCCCTGATGGTGCTGTCGCTGATCGTGGTGATCCTCATCGACGTGCCCTACCAGCTCTGGAGCCATTCCAAGAAGCTGCGCATGAGCAAGGAAGAGGTGAAGCGCGAGCACAAGGAAAGCGAGGGCGACCCGCACCTCAAGGCCAAGATCCGTGGCCAGCAGCAGGCCATGGCCCGCAACCGCATGATGACCCAGGTGCCCGACGCCGACGTGATCGTCACCAACCCCACCCATTACGCCGTGGCCCTGAAGTACGAAGAGCAGCGCATGAACGCGCCCCGGGTGGTGGCCAAGGGCGCCGACGCGGTGGCGGCGCGCATCCGCGAGCTGGGCGCCGAACATCGCGTGCCGCTGCTGGAAGCGCCGCCGCTGGCCCGCTCCCTGTACCGGCACGTGGACCTGGACCGGGAAATCCCCGGCCCGCTGTACACCGCCGTGGCGGAGGTGCTGGTGTGGGCGTTCCGCCTCAAGCGGGCCCGGGAGGAGGGCGGTGAAACCCCGATCACGCCCTCGCAGCTGACCGTGCCGCCGGAACTGGAGGTGGCGCCATGAAAGCCCTGAGTCAGTACCTGGGCCCGGTGGCCGCCACCGACGGCAAGCTGCTGGCCGGCCCGCTGTTGATCCTGCTGATCATGGCGATGCTGATCCTGCCGCTGCCGCCGTTCGCCCTGGATCTGTTCTTCACCTTCAACATCGCGCTGTCGCTGATGGTGCTGCTGGTCAGCATGTTCACCCTGCGCGCCCTGGATTTTTCCGCTTTCCCGGCGGTGCTGCTGTTCACCACCCTGCTGCGGCTGGCGCTCAACGTGGCCTCCACCCGGGTGGTGCTGATGGAAGGCCACGAAGGCGGCGCCGCCGCCGGCAAGGTGATCGAGGCGTTCGGCCAGTTCCTGGTGGGCGGCAACTTCGCCGTCGGTCTGGTGGTGTTCCTGATCCTGGTGGTGATCAATTTCATGGTGATCACCAAGGGCGCCGGCCGCATCGCCGAGGTGGGCGCGCGCTTCATGCTGGATGCCATGCCCGGCAAGCAGATGGCCATCGACGCCGACCTCAACGCCGGCCTGATCGGCGAGGAAGAAGCCAAGAAGCGCCGCGCCGAGGTGTCCCAGGAAGCGGATTTCTACGGCTCCATGGACGGCGCCAGCAAGTTCGTGCGCGGTGACGCCGTGGCCGGCCTGGTGATCATGGCGGTGAACATCATCGGCGGCCTGATCATCGGCATGGCGCAGCACGATCTGTCGTTCGCCGATGCCGGTCGCACCTACACCCTGCTCACCATCGGCGACGGCCTGGTGGCGCAGATCCCGGCGCTGGTGATCTCCACCGCCGCCGGCGTCACCGTGTCCCGGGTCAACACCGAGCAGGACGTGGGCCAGCAGATGATCGAGCAGCTGCTGGTCAACCCCAAGGTGCTGATTCTGGCCGCCGGCGTCATGGGCCTGCTGGGCCTGGTGCCGGGCATGCCCAACTTCGTGTTCCTGCTGTTCACCGCCGCCCTGGCCGGCGCCGGCTGGTACCTGGCCCGGCGCGGCGACCGCCAGCTGGCGGAGGAACGGATCCAGGCGGAGCCGCCGCCCCAGCCGGAAGCCCCGGAAGCGAGCTGGGACGACGTCCAGTTGATCGACACCCTGGGCCTGGAAGTGGGCCACCGGCTGATTCCCATGGTCGATTACCGCCAGCAGGGCGAGCTGCTGGGCCGCATCAAGAGCGTGCGCAAGAAATTCGCCCAGGAGGTCGGGTTCCTGCCGCCGGTGGTGCACATCCGCGACAACCTGGAGCTGGGCGCCAACACCTATGTGATTACCCTCAAGGGCGCCGAGGTGGGGCGCGGCGAGGCCTACCCGGGCAAATGGCTGGCCATCGACCCGGGCCAGGTGTCCGGCGAGGTGAGCGGCACCCCCACCCGGGACCCGGCGTTCGGTCTACCGGCGGTGTGGATCGAGGAGAACCAGCGCGAGCAGGCCCAGGTGTACGGCTACACCGTGGTGGACGCCAGCACCGTGGTGGCCACCCACCTCAACCATCTGTTGCACGGCCATTCCGCCGAGATGCTGGGCCGTCAGGAAGTGCAGCAACTGCTGGACAAGCTGGGCGACGCCAACAAGGGCCTGGTGGAGGACGTGGTGCCCAAGGCGGTGTCGCTCACCACCCTGCAGCGCATCCTCCAGCACCTGCTCGACGAGGACGTCTCGATCCGCGATCTGCGCACCATCCTCGACACCCTGGCCGAACACGCCAGCGAGGGCGCCGGCGCCCACGACCTTACCGCCCTGGTGCGGGTGGCCCTGGGCCGCGCCATCAGCCACCAGTATTTCCCTGGCCAGGACGAGCTGCGCGTGATCGGCCTGGACGGCCAGCTCGAACAGGTGCTCAACCAGGCACTCAACGGCGGCGGCGCCCTGGAGCCGGGGCTGGCGGACACCCTGATGAACCAGGCCGCCGCCGCCCTGGAGCGCCAGGAAGCCGCCGGCGATCCGCCGGTGCTGGTGGTGCCCCATAACCTGCGGCCGCTGCTGGCCCATTTCCTGCGCCGCCGCCTGCGTCACCTGGCGGTGATGTCCCAGGCGGAGATCCCCGACGACCGGGGGCTGCGCGTGACCCAACTGATCGGCGGACCGTCCTGAGGGAAAGCCCATGAGCGTACAGCGATTCACCGGCGCCAATAACCGCGAGGCCATGGGCCGGGTGCGCGCCGCCCTGGGCGACGACGCCCTGATTCTGGCCAACCGCAGCACCCCGGACGGCGTGGAGATCCTGGCCGTGGCCGAGGACGAAGCGGGCCCGGCGCCGCCCCGCCGCCCGGCGCCGCCGCCCCGGTCCGCGTCCCCGGCGGCGGGGTCGCCATCCACCGCCCCGGACGCCGGGCTCAGTGAACAATTGCTGCGCGAGGTGCGTGATCTGCGCGCCCGGCTGGACGCCCGTGGCGAGGACGAAACCCCGGCCCGCCGCGCCCTGCGGCGGCGGCTGGCGGCCCTGGGCTTGGGCGCCGCCTTGAGCGACGACCTGCTGGCCGGCTGGCCGGAGGAGGCCGGCCTCGGCGGCCTCGACCCGTGGCTGCGCCGGCAACTGCGCCGTCGCCTTCTGACCGGCGAGGGCCTGGAGCAGGACGGCACCTTGGTGGTGCTGGGCCCGGCCGGCGTCGGCAAGACCAGCGTCGCCCTCAAGCTGGCGGCCCGGGCCGGCGCCGCCCGCGCCCGCCTGTGGGTGGAAACCCCGCCACCGCCGGCGCTGGCGCGCCGGGCGGAGGGCCTGGGCCTGTCCTGGGAGAAGCTCGACCAGGAGCGGCCGGTGCCCCCGGAGCCCGGTGGCCTGACCCTGATCGACACCCGGGGCCGGGGTCTGCGCGACCCGGACCTGGGCGCCGCGCTGCACCGCGCGGGCCCGGCGGCGCGGCCGGTGCTGGTGCTGCCCGCCGGCGCCGCCCCGGAGACCCTGGAAGAGACCCTGGCGGTGTACCGGGGCCTGGCCCGGGCCGCCGGCCGGCGCCTGGACGACGTCATCGTCACCGGCCGGGACGACGCCGCCCGCCTGGGCCCGTTGCTGGACCTGGTGCTGCGCCACGGCCTGCGTCTGCATTACCTGAGCGCCGGCCAGCGTATCCCCGAGGATCTGACCCCGGCGCGGCCGGAGGCCCTGCTCGACGACCTGCTGGCCACCCCGGACAGCGATGAGCTGGAGCGGGCCCCGGCGGTGGGCGACCGGCGCTGGGCGGAGCGGCTGCTGGACCAGAGCCGCGCCCTGGACGCCGCCAGCCGTCTGCTTCGCGACGGCGTTCCGGCGTTCCGCGAACTGCTGGAAGCCACCCCCGGCGGCGGCCTGGCCACCGCCGGACCGGACGCCATCGTGCACGGCGCCGAGGACGCCCGGGTGCGCCTGGCCCTGGACCCGGGCGGGCTGCCCCTGGGCCCGGTGAGCGACCACGGCGACGGTGCCCGGCTGCTGCCGTCGCTGCCGGACGCGGCCCTCTGGCACCGCCTGGGCGCGCGCCCCTGGCTGGCCTCCGCCCGGGGCAATGGCCGGGTGTGGCTGCGCGGTGAACGGCATGCCCTGGAAGAAAGCCGGGCCCGGGCCGTCGCCTGGGACAGCCGCCTGCTGCGTCACCGGGGCCGCGCGGTGCAGGCGCGCCTGCGCCGCCTGGATGTGGCGGCGCCGGTGGCCGGCGGCGGCGCCGCCCCGCTCAGCGCCCGGCTGTGCGCCTGGTTCGCCAGCCTCCACGACCTGGACACCGGCGCCGAGCTGGGCCAGCGCTACTGGCTGGCGCCCGGCGACCAGGATCGCGAACGAACCCTGTCGTTGCTGGTGGCGTCGCTGAGCGCCGAGGGCCTGCCGGCGCTGGAGCGGCGTGCCCGTCTGACCCTGGACCGGGAAGGGCTGGCGGCGCCCGCCGGCGCCGCCGGCCTGCTGGCCTCCCTGGCCCTGCGCCTGGATCTGGACGACGGCGACTGGGCCCTGGACGCCCGTGGCCAGCTGCTGGCCCTGCTCGGTGGGCGCCGCCGGCGCAAGCCGGAAACCCTGCTCGACGCGCTGCTGGCGCTGCTGCGCGCTCGCCACAGCCTGCGCGATCTGGGCCGTGATCTGGGCCTGGAGCCGTGAGGCGCTCGGCGGCGGCGCTGTTGTCGCTGGTCGCCGGCCTGGCCGTGGCGGCACCGGGCAGCTGGACCGCCGAGGCCCCGGCGGTGCGCGTGGCGGGGCCGGACCGGGACTACCACAGCCGGGCCCTGACGCCGCCGCCCCTGGCCGAACGGGCCACGCCCACGCGGGTGAGCTGGCGCTACCGCGTCCCCGCCGGCGCCGAGCCCCGGGCCTGGCTGTGCCAGGCCGGCCACTGCCTGGCGCTGGGCGGCCCCCGGGGCCGCGCGCCGGCGCCGGCGGCCTGGCGCGGCGACCGGCCGCTGCGGTTCCGTTTCCGGCTGGCGGCGGGGGCCCGGCAACCGCTGCGGGTGGCGGCGCTGCGCCTGACGGTGGCTTACGCCGATCCGAACGACGCCGATCCGGACCTCGCCGGTCGATCCGGCAAATAAGCCCGCCCAACGAGCGTTATTCACCGCTTCCAAAGCCGGCCAGATGCCAATAATGAAAGCAGTCACGGGCGCCCCTTGCGGAGAACCACATGTACACGGCACAGGGTAAAATCGATCACGATGCCTTGCTGGAGCAACACCTGCCGGCGGTGCGCCGCCAGGCGTTGGCCTTGCAGGTGAAGCTGCCCTCCGGCATCGACCTGGACGACCTGATCCAGGCCGGCACGGTGGGGCTGCTGGACGCGCTGCGGCGCTTCGACCCCAACGCCGGCGCCAGTTTCTCCACCTTCGCCAGCCAGCGCATCCGGGGCGCCATGATCGATGAGCTGCGCACCCGGGACTGGCTGCCGCGCAGCGTGCGCCGCAACGCCCGCAACCTGGATCAGTGCGTGCACCGCCTGGAGCAGCGTCTCGGCCGCCCGCCGGAAGAGCGTGAAATCGCCGCCGAGATGGGCATGGACCTGGCCGAGTATCAGCAGCTGCTCACCGACACCAACAACGGCTACCTGCTGCCCTACGAGGAAATGGTGGAAGAGCGCGGCGAGCCGGAAGCCGGCAGCGGCGCGCCGCCGTCGCCGTTCGCCGCCCTGGTGGACGGCCAGCAGCGCGAGCGCCTGACCGCCGCCATCGAGGCCCTGCCGGAGCGCGAGAAACTGCTGGTGGCGCTGTACTACCAGGAAGAACTCAACCTCAAGGAAATCGGTGCCGTGCTCGGCGTCACCGAGTCCCGGGTCTGCCAGCTGCACAGCCAGGCGATCAGCCGTCTGCGTTCGCGCCTGGCGGAATCCGACTGACGGCGCGCCTACACGAATCCCCGGGCCGGCGTTACAATGCGCGCCGACGCAGACCGAGGATTCTATGAACCCCAGCGACGAGATCCACCAACGGCGAACCTTCGCCATCATCTCCCACCCGGACGCCGGTAAGACCACCATTACCGAGAAGCTGCTGCTGTACGGCAACCAGATTCGCATGGCGGGCACCGTGAAGGGCAAGAAGAGCGGCGTGCACGCCACCTCCGACTGGATGGAGATGGAGAAGGAGCGGGGCATCTCGGTGACCACCTCGGTGATGCAGTTCCCCTACCGGGACGCCACCGTGAACCTGCTCGACACCCCCGGCCACGCCGACTTCTCCGAGGACACCTACCGCACCCTGACGGCGGTGGACTCGGCGCTGATGGTGATCGACGCCGCCAAGGGCGTGGAGGAACGGACCGTCAAGCTGATGGAGGTGTGCCGGCTGCGCGACACACCCATCCTGACCTTCATCAACAAGCTCGACCGCGACGTGCGCGACCCCATCGAGGTGCTCGACGAAATCGAGGACGTGCTCAAGATCGAGTGCGCCCCGGTGACCTGGCCGATCGGCATGGGCAAGAGCTTCAAGGGCGTCTATAACCTGCTGCGCGATACCACCGTGCTGTACAAGACCGGCCAGGGCCACACCGTGCAGGAAGTGCGCGAAGTGCAGGGCCTGAACAACCCGGAACTGGACCAGGCGGTGGGCGCGGACTACGCCCAGGAACTGCGCGACACCCTGGAGCTGGTGCAGGGCGCCAGCCATGAATTCGACCTGGAACGTTTCCTGGCCGGCAGGCTGACGCCGGTGTTCTTCGGCACCGCCCTGGGCAACTTCGGCGTCGACCACATGCTCGACGGCCTGGTGGACTGGGCGCCGCCGCCGCAGCCCCGGGACGGCGGCGCGCGCCAGGTGCAACCCGACGAAGGCAAGATGACCGGCTTCGTGTTCAAGATCCAGGCCAACATGGACCCGCGCCACCGGGACCGCATCGCCTTCCTGCGCATCTGCTCCGGCAAGTACCAGAAGGGCATCAAGCTCAAGCAGTGCCGCACCGGCAAGGACGTGCGCATCGCCGACGCCCTGACCTTCCTGGCCGGCGAACGCGATAACGTGGATCAGGCCTTCGCCGGCGACATCATCGGCCTGCACAACCACGGCACCATCCAGATCGGCGATACCTTCACCGAAGGCGAGGAGCTGCGCTTCACCGGTATTCCGCACTTCGCCCCGGAGCTGTTCCAGCGCGTGGTGCTCAACGACCCGCTCAAGAGCAAGCAGCTGCACAAGGGCCTCACCCAGCTGGCGGAGGAGGGCGCCACCCAGGTGTTCTTCCCGCTGCGCAACAACGACGTGATCCTGGGCGCCGTGGGCACTCTGCAGTTCGACGTGGTGGCCGCCCGCCTGAAGGCGGAATACGGCGTGGACTGCCGCTACGAGGCGGTCAACGTGAGCACCGCCCGCTGGACCGAGGCGGACAGCGAACGGGAACTGGACGCTTTCGAACGCAAGGCCCACGAGCACCTGGCCCGGGACGGCGCCGGCCATCTCACCTACCTGGCGCCCACCCGCGTGAACCTGCAGCTGGCCCAGGAGCGGCACCCGGAAATCCGTTTCCGGGAAACCCGGGAGATCTGAACCCGACCCCGGGCCTTCTTGTAGGAGCGGCTAAAGCCGCTCCTACGGAGGGTATGTAAATCCCCCGGGGCCGTGCGGCGGCGCGGTCGCTGTGCTAGACTCGCCGCCCTCTTTGGCACCGGCCCCGATTTCGATATGTTCATGGCGTCCAATCCGCCCTAGCGTTTCGCCCCCCTGTCATCGCGTTCCGCGATGATCCGTCGGCCGTCTTC
Organism: Alloalcanivorax profundimaris; assembly: GCF_015265435.1. Taxonomy (GTDB): domain Bacteria; phylum Pseudomonadota; class Gammaproteobacteria; order Pseudomonadales; family Alcanivoracaceae; genus Alloalcanivorax; species Alloalcanivorax profundimaris. The sequence continues at coordinate 190,487 of NZ_JABJWH010000006.1, forward strand.
CATGACGGCGTACTCCCGGCCACCCCGGTCGTCATTTTTGTTGCTTATGGTTTGCCGCGTCGGCGTGCCCGTCGCGTTCCGTGCTTCGTTGTTGTTAGAAGGATTCCGTTTTGCTGCCGTTGAAAGAAAACTGGTTTTCCAATCTTCGTGGTGATGTGCTCTCCGGTCTGGTGGTGGCGCTGGCCCTGATTCCGGAGGCGATCGCCTTCTCGATCATCGCCGAGGTGGACCCCAAGGTGGGGTTGTACGCCTCGTTCTGCATCGCCGTGGTCACCGCCTTCGCCGGTGGCCGCCCGGGAATGATCTCCGCCGCCACCGGCGCCATGGCGCTGCTCATGGTGACCCTGGTGCGCGAGCATGGCCTGCAGTATCTGCTCGCCGCCACCGTGCTCACCGGGGTGCTGCAGATCATTTTCGGGATCTTCAAGCTGGCCACGGTGATGCGCTTCGTGTCCCGCTCGGTGGTCACCGGCTTCGTCAACGCCCTGGCGATCCTGATCTTCCTGGCCCAGATTCCGGAGCTGATCGGCGTCACCTGGCACGTCTACGCCATGACCGCCGCCGGCCTGGGCATCATCTACCTGTTCCCCTTCCTGACCCGGGTGGTGCCGTCGCCGCTGGTGTGCATTCTGGTGCTCACCGCCGTGGCGGTATTCTTCGGCCTGGACATGCCCACCGTGGGCGACAAGGGCGAGCTGCCCAGCAGTCTGCCGGTGTTCCTGCTGCCGGATATTCCCCTGTCCCTGGAGACCCTGCGCATCATCTTCCCGGTGTCGCTGACCATGGCCGTGGTGGGGCTGCTGGAATCGATGATGACCGCCACCATCGTCGACGACCTCACCGACACGGACAGCGATAAGCACCGCGAATGCCGGGGCCAGGGCATGGCCAACATCGCCTCCGGTTTCCTCGGCGGCATGGCCGGCTGCGCCATGATCGGCCAGTCGGTGATCAACATGAAATCCGGCGGCCGCACCCGGCTGTCCACCCTGGTGGCCGGCGTGGTGCTGCTGGTGCTGGTGGTGTTCCTGGGCGACTGGGTGTCGCGGATTCCCATGGCCGCCCTGGTGGCGGTGATGATCATGGTGTCCATCGGTACCTTCAGTTGGGAGTCGATTCTCAACTTGCGCCGTCATCCGCCGAGCAGCAGCGTGGTGATGCTGGTCACCGTGGCGGTGACCGTGTTCACCCACAACCTGGCCATCGGCGTGGGCATCGGCGTGCTGCTCAGCGCCCTGTTCTACGCCAACAAGGTGGGCCGGGTGTTCTATGTGTCCAGCGAGGCCGACGACGCCGGCTACCAGCGCCGTTATCAGGTGGTGGGGCAGGTGTTCTTCACCTCCGCGGACCGGTTCCTGGCGGCGTTCGACTACAAGGAAGGCCTGGAAAAAGTCACCATCGACGTGCACCGGGCCCGCTTCTGGGACATCACCGCCATCGGCGCCCTGGACAAGGCGGTGATCAAGTTCCGCCGCGAAGGCACCGAGGTGGAGGTCATCGGCCTGGACGAGGCCAGCGCCACCCTGGTGGATAAATACGCCGTCCACGACAAGCCGGACGCCGTGGAAAAAATGATGGGCGGCCACTGAGCCACCCCCGGATTCGAGGATCGACCATGAGTCATGTGATTGCCTGCATCGACGGCTCCGCCGCGGCGGACACCATCTGCGACCACGCCGCCTGGGCGGCCCGGCGCCTGGGGGCGCCGCTCATGTTGCTGCACGTGCTGGACGAGGACCGCTACCCCAGCGAGTCCAACCTGAGCGGCAATATCGGCCTGGGCACCCGGGAAGCCCTGCTCAAGGAGCTGGCGGACCTGGACGCGCGCCGCAACCGTCTGGCCCTGGAGGAGGGCAGGGCACTGCTGGAGGCGGCCCGGGAGCGCCTGGCGGCGGCCGGGCACCCGGCGCCGGTGCTGCGCCAGCGCCACGGCAAGCTGCTCGACGCGGTGCGTGAGCTGGACCAGGAAACCCGGCTGCTGGTGATCGGCAAGCAGGGCACCGAGCACACCGGCGTCGACCGGATCGGCGACAACGTGGAAAAGCTGATCCGCGGCGTGGACCGCTCCGTGCTGCTGGCGGTGGGGCCGTTCCGTGAGCCCGGCGCGTTGATGCTGGCCTACGACAACAGCCCCTCCATGCGCGACGGCGTGCGCCTGATCGCCAGCAGCCCGCTGCTGCGCGAGCTGCCCTGCCACCTGGTGCAGGTGAACGGCTCGGACCGGGACCGCGAGGGCGCGGACTGGGCCGCCGGGCGCCTGGAGGATAACGGCCATCCGGTGACGGTGGCGTCCCTGAAGGGGGACGTGGAGGCGGAACTGCACCGCTACCAGGAAGAGCACGATCTGGACCTGGTGGTCATGGGCGCCTACGGTCACTCGCGGATCCGGGAATTCCTGATCGGCAGCACCACCGACCGGCTGATCCGCCATGCCCGGGTGCCACACCTGATTCTGAGGTAGCATTCACGGCGCGAATACCGGTTATCATCAAGATTGATTGTTTTTATGAGAACCGCGCTCCTAGAATGCGCGGCATCGGTAGTCGGCGTCGGGCGGGCCCTGCCCCGCGTGACCGGCGGCTGCGGTGTTCATTCTTCTATTGACAAGGATTGACCATGTCACAGTACCTCAAAGAGATCGAAGCACTGAGCTCCGTGGTTGGTGCCAACAAAACCTGGCACGACATCAACCCGGAATCCGCTGTCCGCATGCGTCTGCAGAACCGTTTCAACACGCATCTGGATATCGCCAAGTACACCGCGAGCATCATGCGCAAGGACATGGCGGCCTACGACGCGGACAACTCCAAGTACACTCAGTCCCTGGGTTGCTGGCACGGTTTCATCGGTCAGCAGAAGATGATTTCCATCAAGAAATACTTCGGCAGCACCAAGGGCCGCTACCTGTACCTGTCCGGCTGGATGGTCGCCGCGCTGCGTTCCGAGTTCGGTCCGCTGCCTGACCAGTCCATGCACGAAAAAACCGCCGTGGCCGACCTGATCCGCGAGCTGTACACCTTCCTCAAGCAAGCCGACGCCTGGGAACTGAACCACCTGTTCCGTGACCTGGACGCCGCCAAGGAAGCCGGTGACGAAGCCAAGCAGAAAGAGATCATCGACAAGATCGACAACTTCGAGACCCACGTTGTGCCGATCATCGCCGATATCGACGCCGGCTTCGGTAACCCGGAAGCCACCTACCTGCTGGCCAAGAAGCTGATCGAAGCCGGTGCCTGCTGCATCCAGATCGAGAACCAGGTTTCCGACGAGAAGCAGTGCGGCCACCAGGACGGCAAAGTGACCGTTCCCCACGCCGACTTCATCGCCAAGCTGAACGCCGTTCGCTACGCGTTCCTGGAGCTGGGTGTCGACGATGGCGTGATCGTTGCCCGTACCGACTCCGAAGGCGCTGGCCTGACCAAGCAGATCGCCGTGACCAACGAGCCGGGCGACCTGGGCGACCAGTACAACGCCTTCCTGGAAGGTGAGTTCATCGATTCCGCCGAGCAGATCAACAACGGCGACATCGTGATCAAGTCCGAAGGCAAGCTGCTCAAGCCGACCCGTCTGGCGTCCGGCCTGTTCCAGTTCCGCGAAGGCACCAACATCGACCGCGTGGTTCTGGACTGTGTCACCAGCCTGCAAAACGGCGCCGACCTGCTGTGGATCGAAACCCCGACCCCGAACGTGGCTCACATCAAGCACATGGTCGACCGCATCCGCGAGCAAGAGCCGAACGCCAAGCTGGTGTACAACAACAGCCCGTCCTTCAACTGGACCCTGAACTTCCGTCAGCAGGTGTTCGACGCCTGGAAAGAGGAAGGCAAGGACGTATCCGGTTACGACCGTGGCGACCTGATGAACGCCAAGTACGACGACAGCGATCTGGCCGCCGAAGCCGACCGCTGGACCCGTGAGTTCCAGGCCAAGGCCTCCCGTGAAGCCGGTGTGTTCCACCACCTGATCACGCTGCCGACCTACCACACCGCCGCCCTGTCCACCGATCAGCTGGTGGAAGGTTACTTCGGTGAGGAAGGCATGCTGGCCTACGCCGCGGGCGTTCAGCGCAAGGAAATCCGCCGTGGCATCGCCACCGTGAAGCACCAGGACATGGCCGGTTCCAACATCGGCGATGATCACAAAGAGTACTTCTCCGGTGAAGCCGCGCTGAAAGCCGGCGGTAAGGACAACACCATGAACCAGTTCGGCTAACAACCGGTTCGGTGTTAAAAAAAGAAGGGCGGGATCCTTGGATCCCGCCCTTTTTTTATGGCCGCCGTCCCTGGCGGCCGCTCCTTACGTCGCTGCTACACAGCGGTCCTTGTCAGCCTTGCTTGTCCAGCCACTCATCGGCTTGACGTTCCGCGTCCTCGCGGGTGGAGCCGTAACGCTCCTGGATCTTGCCCACCAGCTTGTCCTTGTGACCCTCGATCTGCTTGAGGTCGTCATCGGTGAGCTTGGCCCACTGTTTCTTTGCATCGCCTTTCAACTGTTTCCACTGGCCTTTCAGCGTATCGCTGTTCATTACTACCTCCATGCGGTAACGACGAATGAGGCTTCAGTATGCGCTTGTGGGGCCGGGGCGTAAGGGGGGCAAGCGAAGATTTAGCAGTTTTTATCGTACTTGCCGGAGACCGCCGATGGCCCCATCATGGGCGCCGCGCGGCCCCGGTGGGCCGTGAATCGGGCGCGATCACCGGGCGATCACTGTAGGGAGAGGCATTCATGGCGGCGGTATTGGCGGGCGGCATCATCCTGATCTGGCTGGCGTTGAGCGGCGGCCGGGCCCTGCTCGGCGCCCTGGGCGTGACCCTGCACCGCCGCGCCGCCCTGATCGCGCCGCCGGGTCTGGCCCTGGCCGAGAGCCTGCTGTTCCTGCTGGCGGTGCCCGCCGGCGAGCTGCTGCCCGAGCCCCAGTGCTGGCCCGCCGCCTGGGCCCTGGTGGCCCTGGCCTGGCTGATCAATGGCGCCGTCACCTTCCGCCTTTGGCGCGCTCCCCAACGCTAAAACGTGGACCAGCCGGTGAATTCCATCACCCGGTACAGGCCGTAGCGCCAGCGGGAATCGTCCGCGAACGCCTGGTAGGGCAGGCTAAACGTCTTGCCGTCCGGGTTCGACCAGCGTTGTTGAAAGGCCTCCCGTGCCGCGCGAATCGTCGGGTGCCCGGCCTCCGCCACCAGCTCCACGCTGGTTTCCAGGTTCAGATTATCCAGGTTGCGGCGCGTGTAGTTGGCCGAGCCCAGGATCAGCGTGGCCGGCCGGTGAGCGCCGTAGCGCAGCAGCATCTTGGTGTGGCACTGCTCGCCGTGGGTGGCGCACCAGCGCACCGGCACGCCGGCGCGGTGCAGTTCCCAGGCCACCTGGCGGTTGGGCACGCCGTTCTTCTCGCGGCCGAAGGCGTCCTTGTTGGGGTCCAGCAGCAGGCGCAGCCGCACGCCCCGTTCCCGGGCGGCGGCCAGGGCTTCCACCAGCGGCCGGTGGGACAGATAGAACACGCCCACGTCCAGGTGCTGGCCGGCGCGGGCGCCGTTCACCGCGTCCAGCAGGGCATCGCGGATCGCCACCTCGCTGAGCACCCGCAGGCGGGGGCCGGCTTGCCGGTCGCCCTGGTCCGCGGCGTCCGGCGCCGGCGGCGTTGGCCAGTTGTCCCCCAGCCGGGCGCCGGAAAAACGCGCCGCCGACAACTCCGAGTGCAGCAGGTCCAGGGCCGCCGGGCCGCTGAAGCGCAGCGCCAGGTTGGAGTGGGCGCTGCTGGCGTCGTGGGCGTTGGCGGAGGTCACCAGGCCGGTCCATTGGTCGCCTTCGTCCACCACCAGGGTCTTGCGGTGGTTGGCCTTGAAGTTGATCAGGGAGAGGTAGGTGCGCAGGGTCACCTTGCCGTCGCCGGTGGGGTTGGGCAGCCAGCCGCCCTCGGTGGTGTTGCCGAACCACTGGCAGCACAGGCGCCACAGGCCGGACCAGGTGGGGTTGGAGTCCCGCAGCCGGTTAAGGTCGGTGAACACCACTTCCACGCCGGCCTGGCGCAGGCGCTCCAGGTGCGGCGCGGCGACGCCGCCGTACAGGGTGTTGAAGGGGTCGGTGATCAGCACCACGCGCACGTCCGGGCGTTGCCGTTTGCGCGTCGCCAGGGCCTCGGTGAGCTGCTCGCTGAGCGGTCGCAGGCTGCCGGTGGTGGCGCCGGCCATGTCGTTGTAGAGGAACATGTCCACCACCACCAGTTTGTCCGCCTGGCCGATGAGGCGGAAGAATTCATCGAAGATCGCCTGGTCATAATGGCGCGCCGGGTCGTCGCCCGCGTCGGTGTCCACCCAGGTGTCGTCGGCCAGCAGCGCCAGGTTGTCCGCGCCGCGCGCCGGCCAGGCCCGGCCCACGTCCTCCGGGAGCGGCTTGTAGCGGTGATAGAGGGCGGTGAGCAGCCAGGCGGAAAGCAGTAGAAGCAGAAGCACGCGGATCGGGTGGCGTTTTTTCATGGGTTTTTGGGGCCAGCGGGCGAAGGGGGTAAAGCTACCTGTTCGGGGGTGTGGGCCGCAAGCGCCCGCGTCCTGGGTTCTCCATCCGGGCCGCGTCTCGGTGTGGGCCCCTTTCCGGGAACGCCGTGAACCCCCGCAAGCGGGCCCGGCCACCCATCACAGATGGGCGGCGTTCGGCGGCGCGCGAAGCAGTGCTTCGCAACACGCTTGCCTCACCCCTGGGGGCTCCCGGTTTGACATCCTGTCAAACAGGGTCCCGGAAAGGGGCCCACACCGAGACGCTTCGAGGTAGCGTCACGTGCGGCTCCGTAGTGTGGCATTGGCGGTTGAAGGTCGCGGTAGGAGCGGCCGGGCGGCGTTCCGCTTTAGCCGCGATGCGGTTGGCACGGCTTGTGATCGCGGCCAAAGCCGCTCCTACGGCGGTCTGCCTCCCGTGGCGGGCGCCCTACCGGTCCGGGAGGGCGTAGGTGATGACGTAGTCGCCGCTGGGCGTTTCCATGAAATGGTGGCCGGTGGCGACGATCATCAGGTACTGGCGCCCGTCCGCTTCGTAGACCAGGGGGTTGGCCTGGCCGCCGGCGGGCAGGGCGTCCCGCCAGACGGTTTCGCCGGTTTCGATGTCGATGGCGCGGATCAGGTCGTCGGTGGCGGCGGCGATGAAGATCAGGCCGCCGGCGGTGACCACGGCACCGCCGTTATTGGGCGTGCCGATGGTGAATGGCAGGCCGCTGCGGATGCCCCAGGGGCCGTTGGCCCGGGCGGTGCCGAAGGGGCGGTCCCAGAGGGTCTTGCCGGTTTTCACGTCCACCGCGCGGATGCCGCCGTAGGGCGGCTGCTTGCACAGCAGGCCGGTCCACTTGACGCGCCAGCCGGCGTTCACATCGATGGCGTAGGGGGTGCCCGCCTGCGGGTCGCCCTGGCCCTCGGCGCCGCCGTGGTCGCCGCCTTCCTTTTCCTCACGCGGTACCCAGCCGTATTCATTGGCCTTTTCCCGGGGCACCAGCCGGTTGTAGTTGGGGGTGATGTTGTAGTTGGCGATCATCACGCCCCGGTTCGGGTCCAGGGCCACGCTGCCCCAGTCGGAGCCGCCGTTGTAGCCGGTGAACTCGATCCAGGGCCGGTCCGCGTTGGGCGGTGTGTACATGCCCCGGTAGTCGGCTTTCTGGAATTGCGCGCGGCAGTACATCTGATCGAAGGGCGTCATGCCCCACATGTCCGCAGGCGTCAGATCCGGCTGCTGGAGGCTGTGGTAGTTGGAGTAGGGCTGGGTGGCGGTGCGCTGTTCCGGCTCCGCGCCACCCTGGGGTACCGGCCGTTCCTCGATGTCCACCAGGGGCTCGCCGGTGCGGCGGTTGAACACATAGAGGCCGCCCTGTTTGGTGGGCAGCAGCAGGGCCGGCACCGGGCCGTCGTCGGTGGGGAAGTCCAGCAGGCTGGGTTGCGAGCCCAGGTCATAGTCCCAGACGTCCTTGTGGGCGGTCTGGAAGTGCCAGGCCGGTTTGCCGGTGCTCACGTCCAGGGCCACCAGGGAGGTGGCCCATTTATTTTCCGCTTTGCTGCGCGGGGTGCTCCAGTAGTCGGCGGCGGAGTTGCCCATGGGCAGGTAGACCAGGCCCAGTTGGTTGTCGCCCACCGCCGTGGTCCACATATTGGGCGAGCCCCGGGTGTAGGTGTCGTCGCCGGTGAGCGGCTCGCCGCGCCCCGGGCGGCCCGCGTCCCAGGCCCACTTCAGCTCGCCGGTGATCGCGTCGAAGCCCTTGATCACGCCGGAGGGCGCGTCGCGGCGCTGGCCGTCCAGCACCTGGTGGCCGGTGACCAGGGTGTCGCGCACGATCACCGGCGCCGAGTTGATGGAGACATAGCCCGGCGGGGTTTCCCCCATGTTTTTCTTGATGTCCACCTGGCCGCCGTCGCCGAAGCCCTGGCAGGGTTCGCCGGTGGCCGCGTCCACGGCGATCAGGCGGCCGTCCAGGGTGCCGGAGAAGATGCGCTTGGCGCAGGCGCGGTCGTCGGCGCCGTTGCCCACGCGCCGGCCGGCGGCTTCGCCGCTGGCCGCCACCAGGGGGTCGCCGTCGTTGTCCGGGGCGTCGCCGCCGGCCTCGTTGCCGGCGTGCCCGCCCGGCGGCACCTCATAGTAGGTGACGCCCCGGCAGGCGGCGGTGTAGGGGATGGCGTCCTTGGACACCTGGGGATCGTAGCGCCAGTTTTCCTCGCCGCTGGCGGCGTCCAGGGAGATCACGATGTTGCGGGAGGTGCACAGGAAGACGTCGTCGCCCACTTTCAGGGGCGTGGTTTCCGCGCCCCAGCGTTCCTCCAGCAGGTCGCCGGTGCGGTAGGTCCAGGCCCGTTCCAGCCCGGCCACGTTGTCGCGGTTGATGCCGTCCAGCGGCGAGAAGCGCTGGGCGCTGTTGCCGCCGCCATAGGCGGGCCAGTCACCGGGCGCCGGGTTGTCCGCCGGCTGGTCGTTGCCCACGGTGGTGGCCAGCGCGGCGCTGCCCGCCTCGGGCACCGGGTTGGGGCGCACGAAATCGAACGGCACGAAGGCCAGCCCCAGGCCGGCCACGATCACCACCACCAGCAGGCCGGCCACGCCGAAGGAGGCGCCCTTGCCGAAGCCGTCGCGCACCCGTGGCGCCACCAGCGCCACCAGCACGCCCAGGCCGAGAATGACGTCCAGGCGGGGAATCCAGCCCCAATAATCGGCGCCGGCTTCCCACAGGGTCCACAGCAGGGTGCCGGCCACCACCAGGGCGTAGAGGGTGACGCCGGCCCGTCGGCCGCCGATCAGCAGGGCGCCGGAGAGCAGCAGGCCCAGGCCCGCGATCAGGTAGTACCAGGAACCGCCGAGGCTGGCCAGCCAGCCGCCTTGCAGCGCGAAGGCCAGGCCGAACAGCGCCACCAGGACGCCGACCAGCGCCCGGGGAAAATCTCGTGTGCCGGTGGATTCCGCCATGATGACTCCTTGTCGCTTGGGGTTGGAGGGACGTTTATCCGCACCTTAACGCAGCGAAGAGGGTCAATACCTTATACATGTTTTGGAACGTTCCCGGATTTTACCAACCTTTAAATTTGGCTCCGGGGCTGATCGCGGCTTCCTACCGCGACCAAGGAGCCGTAGGAGCGGCTAGGCGGCGTTCCGCTTCAGTCGCGATCAACGGTAGTCGTCGAAGCCGCGGTCGTCCTGGAACGTCAGCGGCTGGTCCCAGCCCGGCAGGCGAATGTCCTTGTCGGTGACGGTCAGGTCGTCGCCGTTCAGAACGCCGTCGTTGAAATGGTATTCCGGCACCACCTGGCCGGCCAGGGCGCGGCGGTCATAGTCGGCGGCGGCCTCCCGGGTGGCCGCCACCCGATCGCGCCAGCCGTCCAGGGTGGCGTCGCCGTGGCGACGACGCAGCAGCTCGGTGGCGCGGTCCGGGGAGAGCACCACGGCGGTGGCGTTGTTGCCGCCGAAGCCCTTGGAGTTGAGGAGCGCCGCCGACGGGCGCCCCTCCTGGTGGGTGCTGGACAGCGACAGCCGGTCCGCGTGCAGATCGTCGGCGAACCGGTCCACGGTGGCGATGCCCGGCAGCACGCCGTCGCTGAAGGTGCCCAGGCTGGCGGCCAGCTGGTCACCGCCGGCGCTGCCCAGGGAGTGGCCCACATAGGCCTTGATCGCCGCCACCGGCCAGTCGCGGATGCCGAACGCCTCCGCCACCTGGTTGATGACGTGGGATTCGGTGATCCGGTTCTGCGGCGTACCGGTGCCGTGGGCGTGCACCAGGGTGTTCCGGCGCAGGCCGTCCTCGCCCAGTAACTGGCGCACCAGGTGGGCGGCGCGGCCCAGGGTCAGGTAGTTGCCGATGCCCGGCGAGGAAATGGATTTCTTGGCGCCGTCGGCGTGCACGAACACGTCCGGCACCGCGCCCAGGATGTCGGCGCCCAGCTCCAGGGCCAGCTCATCGTCCATCAATACGGTGAACTGGGCCGACTCCGCCATGGTGAAGCCGCAGTTGGCGCCGAACGGCCGGCAGGCACGGCGCAGGTCCGGGGTGTCGGCGCCGTCCAGCGCCGCCAGGGCCTCGTCCTCGGCCAGGGCGCCCATGGCCCGGTAGCCTTCCATCACTTCCGGCACCAGCGGCGCCTCGCTGGTGCCCACCACCACCAGTCGGGCGCGCCCGGCGCGGATCGCGTGCACCGCGCGCTCCAGGTTGTAGAGGAAGGTGGCGCAGGCGCCCAGCAGGCCGCCGGTGCCCCCGGCGCTGCGCAGCACATAGGCGTTGATGAAGTCCGCGGTCATCTCGCCCAGGCCCAGGGGGCATTGCTTGGAGGTGGTGCGCTGGCCCAGGGCGGGGGCGCGCATCATGCCGCCCAGGCCGTGGTCGTCGAGCTGGGCCATGGCGTTGGACGCGAACACCGCCACCTGGTCCGGCGCCAGCCGGCCGCGCAGTTGCTCCCAGGGAATGCCGAGCATGCCGAAGGCATCGCTGACGCCGTAGATGGCCATCTGCAGGGCGCGGGGATGGTTGCGCGAGGCGTACAGGGCGCCCGGGTCGAAGCCGTCCGGCAACTGGCCGGCGGCGCTCACCCGGCGGGCGATGGGCGTGGGCACGCGCAGATCGGCGCCGGCCGGCACCGTGACGCGGCTGCGCTGGCGGTTGATCGCTTCCACCCGCCAGCCGGCGGGCAGGGGATCCGGGAGATCCAGGTTGCGCATCTCCAGGGTCACCGGGCCGTCGCTGTGGCCGTTCACCGCCAGGTTCAGGCGCCGGTCCTCGGGCAGGCCACGGATCAGGGTGCCATTAAGCAGCGCCTCCCGTCCGGAGGCGCCGGTCAGCGCCGCCAGGGCGCCCAGGGTGCTCTCCTGCCGGGCCGAATCCAGGGCGTCGAACACCAGACGGCGGAACCCGTGGTGCATGGACGTGCGGCCGGCGGCATTGATGCCACCCATGGCGGTAATGACGGGCAGGGCGGACATAGAACTCCCCAGAATGTGACTGAACGGTCAATTCTAGGCGTCCGCGCGCGCTTTGCGTATTGGTCAGAGGGATTGATGTTGCAACCGGATATTACCGGACGGCCCCGTCGGCCCGCTGCAAGCTGCAAGCAGGCTGTGCTGGCGGGGAGGCCGTGCCGGTCGAGAAACAGTTGCAAGTTACAAGTTGAAAGTTGAAGCGCGGCACAGGCCTTGCCGGCTGTAGCGACCGTGCCCGCGTTTGCAACTTGAAACTTGCAACTTGCTAACCCCGCCAGCGGCACGGCCTCCCCGCCGCCGCCCTCGCTGGCTTGCCGCTAGATCAGCTCCACCGCCACCGCCGTGGCCTCGCCGCCGCCGATGCACAGGCTGGCCACGCCGCGCTTGCCGCCGGTGCGCTTGAGCGCGTGGATCAGCGTCAGAATGATGCGCGAACCGGTGGAGCCGATCGGATGACCCAGGGCGCAGGCGCCGCCGTGGATGTTGAGCTTGTCGTGGGGAATGCCCAGATCCAGCATCGGCATCATCGCCACCATGGCGAACGCCTCGTTGATCTCGAACAGATCCACGTCGTCCACGCTCCAGCCCACTTTCTTCAGCAGCTTCTCGGTGGCGCCGATGGGGGCCACGGTGAATTCGCTGGGGTGGCGGCTGTTGGTGGCGTGGCCGAGCACCCGCGCCAGCGGCTTCAGGCCGCGCTGTTCGGCCACGCTTTCCCGGGCCAGTACCAGTGCCGAGGCGCCATCGGAAATGGAGCTGGCGTTGGCGGCGGTCACCGTGCCGTCCTTCTTGAACGCCGGCTTGAGCCCCGGAATCTTGTCGATGTTGGCGTTGCCCGGTTGCTCATCGGTGTCCACCACGGTTTCGCCTTTGCGGGTTTTCACCGTCACCGGCACGATCTCGTCGGCGAACCAGCCATTGGCGATGGCCGCCTGGGCCCGCTTCAGGGATTCGATGGCGAAGTCGTCCATTTGCTCGCGGGTGATGCCGCGCTGGTCCGCCACGTCCTGGGCGAAGGCGCCCATCAGGCGGCCGGTTTCGGCGTCTTCCAGGCCATCCAGGAACATGTGGTCGAACACCTGGCCGTGGCCCATGCGGTAACCGGCGCGGGCCTTGTCCAGCACATAGGGGGCGTTGCTCATGGATTCCATGCCGCCGCTCACCACGATGTCGTGGCTGCCCGCCTTGATCATGTCGTGGCAGAACATGGTGGCGCGCATGCCCGAGCCGCACAGCTTGTTGATGGTGGTGGCGCCGGTGCCGTCGGGCAGGCCGGCCAGACGCATGGCCTGGCGGGCCGGGCCCTGCTTGAGGCCGGCGGGCAGCACGCAGCCCATTACCACGTCCTCGATGTCGGCGGCCTTCAGGCCGGCGCGGGCCACCGCCTCGCGGATGCTGGCCGCGCCCAGTCGTGGCGCGCTCATCGGCGCCAGGGCACCCTGGAACCCTCCCATGGCGGTGCGGGCACCGTTTACGATCACGACGGCGTCGTTGGACATGCATTCTTCTCCTGGTTGTGTTGTAGCCGTAAGCCGCAAGCAGGCCGGGCTTGATGTGGGGCCGTGCCGGTGGCGTTAGTTACAAGTTTCAAGTTGCAAGTTGAAGGGAGTCAGCGAACCGGCTTTCCCACGACCCGCGGTCGGCAACGCCATTCGTGAATTCTCCCCCCTTGAGGCGCGGGCACGGCCTGAACACGGCGCGGGGCCTGCCCGCGCTTCAACTTGCAACTTGTAACTTGCCGCTAAAAAACGGCGTTATTCTACTTGAGATGCGCGGGAACGTCCCCATGTGCCCCTTGCATACGCACTCGGACTTTTTTGAAAAGCAATCATTCTCAAGTAGGCGTCAAAGAAGGTAAAACGCGGGTCGCGAAGCACTGTGTACTCAGTGGTTCACCCCCCGGACGCTTGTTATGATGCTTCCACATTTCACAGTCCGAATGGTTTTTCGACCAACAGTCAGGGGATATGACTATGGCTTTTGAACTTCCGCCGCTTCCGTACGAGAAAGACGCTCTCGAACCGCACATTTCCGCCGAGACCCTCGAGTATCACCACGGCAAGCACCACAACGCCTACGTCACCAAGCTCAACGACATGATCAAGGGCACGGATGACGAAGGGAAATCGCTCGAAGACATCATCAAGGGCGCCAAGGGCGGTCTGTTCAACCAGGCGGCACAGGTCTGGAACCACACCTTCTACTGGAACAGCCTCAGCCCCAATGGCGGCGGTGAGCCGTCCGGTGCCGTGGCCGACGCCATCAACGCCAAGTTCGGTTCCTTCGACAAGTTCAAGGAAGAGTTCAACGCCAAGGCCGCCGGCAACTTCGGCTCCGGCTGGACCTGGCTGGTGAAAACCGCCGATGGCGGCGTGGACATCGTCAACACCGACGACGCCGACACCCCGATCGCCCACGATAACGGCTACACCCCGCTGCTGACCGTGGACGTGTGGGAGCACGCCTACTACATCGACTACCGCAACGCCCGTCCCAAGTATCTGGAATCCATCTGGAACCTGATCAACTGGGACTTCGCCGCCAAGAACTTCGGGTAAGCGAACCTCCGGACACTCCCCATCACCCGTTCCGCGGCCGCCGTTGGCGGTCGCCCTGCGGGGCGCCGAGAGCGGCCCGCACTCCGCGTTGCGGCCTCTTGACGTAGCGCTGCTACGCCGGCGAGGCCGCGCCTTGATTGCGAACCGCTCTCGACGCCGGAACGGGTGCTGGGAAGCGCCCGAAGGTTCCGGCGCAATCAACGATCCTTATTTTACTTCCCGCCGCCTGACATCTCGTCGACCGGACGGTCGTGACGGCTGGGGTGGAACTTTCCCGCGCTTTCCCCACACCAAGCCCCACCGCCGTGCGCCGACTCCGGCGGACAGGTAAGATGCGTGTTTTCATCCAATCACACAGGAATTCGCCATGACCCGAGAGCGCGACGTCAAACTGGGTGATATCGACGACGTCCCCGTGGACGAACCCCGCCGCCGGCCCGCCGGCGAACAACCGCGCCCACCAAAAAGCGGCGGAGGTGGCAACGGTGGCGGCAATGGCAATGACAAAGGCGGTCGCCGGCCCACGCCGCGCCAGCCGGAACCACGCCGTGGCGGCGGTGGAGGCGGCTGGGTCTTCCTGACCCTGGTGCTGGCCGTGGTGCTGGCGGTAGCGTGCACTTACTTCTATCGCGAGATCAGCCGCCTGCAAGGGCAGATGGAAACCCGCATGGGCATGTCCTCCGAGCAACTGGAAAACCTCCAGGCACGGCTTTCCGCCACCGATGAATCCCTGGACCAATCCTCCGGCAAACTGCGCGACACGCTCAGCGAGCACAGCAAGGCCATCGACACCAACGGCGACGAAATCCGCAAGCTCTGGGACGTCAGCAACAAACGCAACAAGGAATGGATCCAGGAAAACCAGAAAACCCTGGATAGCGTGGAGAAGGCCCTCAAGAGCAACCAGAATGCCCTGGCCGAGCTCAAGAAAACCGTCGGCGGCTACGACCAGAGCATCAAGCAGGTGCGCGGCCAGATCGACGAACTGCAGAGCAAAGTCGCCAGCGCCATCGAAGCGGTCAACGACAGCAGCGACCAGTGGCGCACCCAGATCAACCAGGTGGAAACCCAGGTCGATGTGGTGGTCGATACCGTCAAGCAGCTCGAGCAACAGAACCAGACCCAGAAACAGGCCATCGCCAGCCTGAAAAACAACCAGAGCGGCGCCGCCCAGCTCGACCAGCGCCTCTCCGAAATCGAGGACGCCATCCGCGCCTTCGACCAGTACCGCCTGCAGGTGAACAACCGCCTGGACAGCCTGGAACGGTAACGCCGCCCCACCGTAAGGGCGGCTTCAAAAGCGTTCCGGTGGTATTCCATCGGCCGGCTGCTACAATGGCCGGCCTGCGCCAGTGGTGGAATTGGTAGACACGTCAGGTTTAGGTCCTGATGCCGCGAGGTGTGGGGGTTCAAGTCCCTCCTGGCGCACCATTCCCTTTCTTTAGACGATGCCCCGTCCGGGCGGCGTCGTCTACTCTCCAGTGAATCCGGGCTCGCGTTTGGCGAGAAAGGCGTTGATGCCTTCCTGGGCGTCCCAACCCTGTCCAAGCTCACTTTGCAGCGTCGCTTCGGCGTGAAGCTGTGCCTCCAGATCCTGTTCCGTGCTTCGGTCGATCAAGGACTTGATGCCCGCCAGAGCGCGGGTGGGTTGCGCCGCCATCTCGAAAGCCAGCGACATGGCTTTGTCGATCAGTTGGTGGTTATCGTGCACGGCATTGATCAGGCCCCACTCCAGGGCGGTCTCCGCTTTCAAGGCGTCACCACTCATCATCCACTGTAATGCCCTGGCGCGACCGATCAGGCGCGGCACGGTCCAGGTGCCCCCGGCATCGGGGATCAGCCCCAGCTTGATGAACGCCTGGATAAAGGTAGCGGATCGGGCGGCGAGAATGATGTCGCCGGCCAGGGCGAGGTTGCAGCCGGCACCGGCGGCGACACCGTTGACGGCGACGATAACGGGTTTTTGCATGCCGCGTAGCAGCCGGATGATGGGGTGATAGCTCTGATGCAGGGCGGTGCCCAGATCGGTGGCATCGTCGCCGGCGCTATCCGCGCCTTTGAAATGGCTCAGATCGGCGCCCGCGCAAAAGCCGCGGCCATTGCCACTGAGTACCAGGGCGCGGCAGGAGGCGTCCCTGGCCACCGAACCGATCGCTTGGCGCATTTCCTTGAGCATCAACGGTGACAGCGCGTTCAGGCGGTCCGGTTGATCCAGCAGAACCACGGTGACGGCGTCCCGCCGGGTGAGCTGGAGCGTGTGAAAGTCCTGAGCAGCGGTGTTCTTGGTCATGGGGTCTTTCCTTTCGATTGCCAACAAACAGGGGCGGGCTTACAGCCACCAGGTCTGGAAGTCGGAGGGCCAGAACCATTCCAGCGTGAAAATGGTGACGCCATAGAAAGCGATGAGTTTGGCCCAGATTCTGGTGAAGTAAGGCATGGATTCCCGGTGGAAACGCAACTGCATCCACAGCGAGTAGAAAAAGAGAATGGTGGCGAGCGTGACCTGGATGGCGATGATCAGGTTGATGCGGGGAAGAACATCGGCGGGGCTGGCGAACAGGTAGTGGCCGAAGGACAGCCAGTTACCGATTACGAAGCCCTGGATCAACGTGTAGACATGGTCGGGGTAATCTCCGGATACCGTGCTGGAGGCGCGCCAGGCGGCCAGGGCCAGCGGAATCCACAGAGCGGCGACAATGGGGGCGTTCAGCCAGGCGGGTTCCGGGTACTGATCGAAAAACACCACGTTGTCGAAGAAATGCAGGGTACAGCCGGCCAGCGTCAGCCAGATCAGCACCTTGAAAATCTTGAAGTGCTTTGAGTCGGGTTGCATATGCAGTCCTTATGACGGTTGTTATAACTCCTGCCGGGAAGGTATTCTATGACGATCGTTATATCAATGGCCGAAGGCGATGAAGATGACAGAGAAGGCGTCACGGCAGCGGCTGGTCGCCGGTGCCGCGGATCTGTTGAGCCGCAGGGGCGTGAAGGCCACCAGCATTCGCGAACTGGCCAAGCATGCCCAGGCGCCTCTGGGCTCCACCTACCACTATTTCCCCGGCGGCAAGGCTCAACTGGTCACCGAGGCGGTGCGTTTTATCGGCGGTAAGGTCAGCGAGGTTTTGGCGAAGTCCCTGGAGCGAGGGCCTGTCAGCGGGCTTCAGGAATTTCTGGCGCTATGGCGCCATGAAGTGGTGCGCTCGGACTATCGCGCCGGTTGCCCGGTGCTGTCGGTGGCGGTGGAGGAGCCCGATGACGAAGAGAGCAGGGCGGCGCTGACGGTGGCCGAAGCCGTTTTCGCCGACTGGATTGGCCTGTTGACGCGATCCCTGAGTGAGCACGGGGTGGATGATGAGCAGGCGCGGCAATTGGCCACGTTGGTGGTCGCCTCGGTGGAGGGGGCCATCGCGCTGTGCCGTGCGCGGCGCAGCGCCGAGCCACTGGAGCAGGTATCGACGCAACTTGAAGCACTGATCAGGCAAGCCTTGGGAGAGTAGCCGATGACTCCGGAAGAGAAAGCGGAACAGTACAATGGTCACGGTCATAGTGGGTTGCCGGGCCTGGTGGGCATGCGGATGACTCGCATCGACGAACGGACGGGAATAGCCGAGGCGGAGCTGCCGGTGGTCGGCAAACTGATGGCTCCCAACGGCTTTCTGCACGCCGCGTCTGTGGTGGCCCTGGCCGATACCTGCTGTGGCAACGGTACCATGGCGAGCCTGCCGGATGGCGCCGTGGGGTTCACCACGGTGGAGTTGAAATCCAACTTCCTTGGCACGGCCCGGGAGGGGATGCTCGAGTGCGTCGCCGAGCCGGCGCATCGCGGACGGACCACGCAGGTCTGGGACGCGCGGGTGGTTCATCGGGATACCGGCAAGAAGGTGGCGCTGTTCCGATGCACGCAAATGATACTGTACCCGCGATAGGGGCCGGTCTTGTCCAGGTTCTATGACCGGCTTTTGCTGGTCGCCATCGTCATTGTCCCGCTGGTGCCGATGCTGCTTTATAAATGGTCCTATTCGTTGGATACCTGGTACGTGCCTTGGGGTGAGAATCGCTCGGATTACTTCGACACGGGCTTCGAGCGGGCCGCCCGACAATGGCTGGGCAAGGTGGCGTCGCGAGGCGACGCGGTCTATGTGATTACCGATAGCCAATGCCCCTGCGCCAGGCCTGTTCTGAAAAAAATGAATCGTGCGCTGGAGGGGACCGTGTCGGCGCGGGTCCATGATGCCTACCGGGATCGGGACGACCGTTACGGTTTGTCGTCACTGGTACGTTACATGCCTGCCTTGCCGACCGCCCTGGTGGTGAAATCGGGAAAGCTGCGTTACGTGGGCCCACTGGTGACCGGCAATCTTTGTTCCCGCGAGGCACGGTTCTCGCCACCCCTTGCCGCCTACCGGACAGTGACGGACGGTACGGTCTTCAACTGGCTCTCGAAGGGCTGCTATTGCCGTGTCGTTCCCGAGCGGTTGGATCAGGGGGCGGTTTCGGGAAGCAGACCCAGAAGCCGTTCCGTGACTCTGTCGAAATAGCCGGTGTCGCCGTAAATGCGGGCCATCAGAATGGCCCCTTCGTAATCCGATACCGCTTGCCGGCCAATGTCCTGCGCCGCTTTCCGGGGAAGTTCGCTGCCGAGAATATGAGCCAGGGCCTCGCCCCATTCGTTCATGAAATCCCGGACCTGCTTCATGAGTTCGGGGGCATCGCCCGCCGCGTCAACCGAAATGATCCCCATCAGGCAGCCGACGGTCGGGTGCATGAAGAGCTTCTTCCCTTTGCGTCCGAGTTTGGTCAGACGGTCCCTTGGGGCCCCTTCCTGGTAGGCAATGCTGAACAGGCCATCGCGGATCTGTTCATGTGTCCAGGTCAGCACGTCGTGTACCAGGGCTTCCTTGCTCTTGTAATGGTGGTAGAAGGAGGCCTTGGTCAGCCCGCAAGCGGTGGCGAGTGCTTCCATGCTGGTACCGTGGTAGCCGCTTTGTTTCAGGGTATTGGCGCAGCGGGACAACAGTTCCGCGCGGGGCAGCTTTTGCGGGCGCATGGAAGGCTCCGGGGTAAGTGGGAAAGGCATGCTAGAACAGCGTCCCGGCATTCACAACTTGAAGTCTACCGAACGTTCATTTATAAACTAAACGTTCGGTAAGTAATCTGTTTGTTCTAGGAGAGAGAAATGTCGGAACTCAATAGTGGAGCAGGTCGGGTAAGCCGGGAAAAACGAGGCGCGGTATTCCTGATTGGCCTGGATCGCGCTGGCAAGCGCAACGCCTTCGACAGTGCCATGATCACGGATCTCTCCCTGGCGCTCGGGGAGTATGAGCGGGATGACGATTTGCGCTGCGCGGTGATTTTTGGTCATGGCGATGTATTCACCGCCGGCCTGGATCTGATGGAACTGGCGCCGAAACTGATGTCCGGGTTTGGCTATCCCGACAATGGCGTCGATCCTTGGGGCGTGGAGCCGCCGCGCAGGACCAAACCGGTGGTCGTCGCCGTCCAGGGGGAATGTTGGACGGCGGGCATTGAGCTGATGTTGAACGCCGATATCGTGGTGGCCTCGGAGGATGCCCGCTTCGCTCAGGTGGAGGTGCTGCGTGGTATCGCTCCGGTGGGGGGCGCCACGGCGCGCTTCGTGCAAGCCGCCGGCTGGCACAATGCGATGCTCTACATGCTGACCGGTGAGGCGTTCACCGCCGAGCGGGCCTTATCCATGCGTCTGGTGAACGAGGTGGTGGCGACCGGTGAAGCACTTCAGAGGGCGCTGGTGTACGCCGAGCGTATCGCCAAGGCGGCGCCGCTTGGCGTCAAGGCCACCTTGCAATCCGCCTTCAAGGCCCGGGATGAGGGCGAGGCGGCGGCGTTGTCGCAACTGAACAATACGCTGCTGGGGCTGATGAAAACACAGGACGTGCAGGAAGGTATCGCCGCGATGGTGCAAAAGCGCGAACCTCAATTCAGGGGTCACTGAACCACGCCGGGAAGCAGAATAATAAAGGAGACATGCTCATGAGCGATTCGATACTGCTGAAACTGCACCTGTTCGGCGTGGCGTTCTGGTTCGGTGTGGTCGGTGTGGAGTTCATCGTTGAGAGGCAGCGCGCGGCCCATCGGGAACAAGGCTTTCTGGTGGCCCGCGTTCATGAACGCATTGATCTTTTTCTCGAAATGCCGGCCTTTGTGCTGGTTCTGATCACCGGCGTCATGATGGTCGACATGGACCGTTTGACGGACTTCTATCTATTGAAGGTGAGCGCCGGCGCGATCGCGGTGCTGGGCAATGTTTTGTGCCTGGCGCCGGTCTTCGCGCGAAAAAGCGCCGCGGACAGGCAGGACCTTGGTGCCGTGATTCGCTATTCCGCCGCCATCGATCGAATCACTCTGGTGGCCCTGCCCGCCGGTTTGTTGGCGTTTTGCCTGGGTGTCGCGTTGATGCTGAACGTGATTCAGTGAACGTCGCGCACCCAGGCCCGCCTTTCCTCAGTAGCTTACTTCGACGGACGCCATGTAGTTGCGCGGGTCGCCGTAGTAGTTGTTCACCCCGCTGCCCACCTTCTTGTAGTACTCCTTGTCGAAGATGTTGTTGGCGTTGAGCCGCAGGCGCACGCCGTTGCCGAAGTCGTAGCTGGCCATCAGGTCGTAGACGGCGTAGCCGGCCTGGCGGTATTTCACGTCGCCGGCACCGGTGGTGTAGATGTCGCTTTGCGCGCGCACGCCGCCGCCGACGGTGAGGCCCTGGGGGCGTTGGTTCAGGTTGTAGCTGGTGAACAGCCGGAACAGGTGGCGCGGGTCGGCGGTGCGGATCGGGTCGCCGATGTTGTCCGGGTCGTCGTCTTCCACGTATTCGGTGTGGTTGTTGGTGTAGCCGGCCAGCAGTTGCCAGCCGGGCAGCACCTCGCCGGCGATTTCCAGTTCCCAGCCTTCGCTTTGCGTTTCGCCGTCGGCGACGCGGCAGTGGCCGTTGGTGTAGTAGGGGGTGCAGGGGTCGGGGCTGCCGGCGTCCTCGACGGCGGCGCCTTCGTTATTGATGCGGAAGGCGGCCAGGGTGAGGTTGAGGCGGCCGTCGCGGAACTCCCCTTTGAGGCCGGCTTCGTAGTCCTTGCCGACGATGGGGTCGAGCAGGCTGCCGCCGGCGTTGTATTCGTTCTGGGGCTGGAAGATGTCGGTGTAGCTGGCGTAGACGCTGTAGGTGTCGTTGAGGTCGTAGACCAGCCCGAAGTAGGGGGTCAGTTCCTTGTCCACGTCGTAGTCGCTGTCCGGGTCGCTGGGCACTTCGAATTCCCACCAGGTGGCGCGGGCGCCGGCGATCACGGTGAGCGGGTCGGTCACCGACAGGCGGGCGGTGCCGTAGACGCCGTGCTGGCGGGTGTAGTCCACGCGGCCGGAAGTGGTGACGTTGGCGTAGGGCTCCGGGATGTCGTGGTAGGGGTCCCAGTCGCGGATGTCCACGTTGGTGAGCACGTTGGGGGTCCAGATGCCGGCCGTGCCCCGGGTGCGCACGCGTTGTTGGTCGGCGCCGACCACCAGTTCATGCTCGCGGCCGAACAGGCGGAAGGGGCCGTCGGCGGTGACCGAGTAGAAGCGCTGGTCGCTGGCGTCGCCGTCGTAGATGGAGGTGGAGACGTTCATCAGATAGGGGTTGGTGGTGCTGGCAGGCTCGAAGTAGGTCTGCTTGAAGCCCTCGTCTTCCATGCGGAAGCGGGTCTTGGTGGCGGAGGCTTCCAGGTGCCAGCCGTTGTCGAAGTAGTGGTCCAGTTCCAGGAACAGTTGCTCGTTGAAGCGGTTCCATTGGTTCCAGTCGGCGCCCAGGTAGGTGTCCCGGGGCAGGTCCAGCTGGCTACCGTCAAAGTCCGCCGGCAGGCCGCCCCAGGAGCCGGTGGCGTCCAGGTGGGTGTACTGGTAGCCGGTGGCCAGGGTGGTGCGGTCGGTGAGGTCCATTTCCAGCACGCCGTAGAATACCTTGCGGTCTTCCTGGCGGGCGTCCTGGAAGAATTCCCGGTCGTCGGAGACCGCCACCAGGCGGCCGCGAAGCCGGCCGGAGGGGATCAGGGCGCCGGAGATATCGCCTTCGATGCGCTGGCGTTCCCAGGAGCCGTAGGTGGCCTTGGCGGAGGCCTGGAACGCCTCGGTGGGTTTCTTGCGGACCATGTTCACGGTGGCGGAGGGGTTGCCGGTGCCTTTGAGCAGGCCGGCGGAGCCGCGCAGGATCTCCACCCGGTCCAGGGTGGCCATGTCCGGTTGGATGAAGATGGAGCCGCCCTGCTCGACGCGGCCGCCGTCGATCTGCAGGGATTCGATCCGGTAGCCTCGGGAGTAATAGTTGACCCGCTCGCTGTCGGTGTAGTCCACGGTGACGCCGGGGGTGGCGCTGAGCACGTCGTGCATGTCCAGCAGGGCGCGATCGTCCAGGCTTTGGCGGGTGACCACGGTCACCGGTTGCGGCGTGCGGCGCACCGACTGGGTGCCCTTGAAGGTGCTGATGGCGTTGGCGGTATAGCCGCCGGAGCCTTCGGTCATCGGCGTCAGGGCCACGTCGTGCACGTTCACCGGCGCCAGTACGTTGCCGCCGGCCTTGACCAGGGTGATGGTGTCGTCGGCTTCCACCCGGTAGCCCAGGTCGGTGCCCTGCAGCAGGACGTCCAGGCCTTCGCGGACGGTGAATTCGCCGCTCAGGCCCGGGCTGCGCTTGCCGGCGGTGAGGCTGCTGTCGCCGCTGAGGTAGACGCCGGCGAGCTCGGTGAAGCGGTTCAGAGCCTCGGAGAGCGGCCCGGCGGGGATGTCCACGCGGACGCGGGCGGTCTCGGTCTGCGCCCGGGCGGGGGCGGACCACAGCGTTGGCAGGGTGGTGGCGCCGGCCCAGGCCAGGCCGGTGACGCTGAGTTGAATCGCCAGGGCCAGCGAGCCGGCCCGGCGGGGGATGAACAAAGTGGGTGTCGAGGGCATGTCGTGCCTTCCTCCGGTTTCAATGTCGGCGTTCTACCTCTCAACACGGATGAGCCGGAAAAAGGGGAAGAAAAAAATTCAGGGTTTCACGCCGGGCCGATGGTGACCCACCAGGGCAGCGGTTGCCGGGCGCGTACCGGCAGGGCGTTCTCCAGCATCGCCAGGGCCAGATCCGGGCGGCCGGCGGGGTAGGTGCCCAGTGCGCGCAGGTGGGCCACCGCCGGGTCCACGCCCAGGTGGCCGTGGCGGTAGCGGGCCAGCTCCTCCACCAGCTCGCCCAGGGGCAGGTCGTTGGCCACGATCAGGCCCTGGGACCAGGCCTGGCGGGCCGGGTCGGCGGCGCCGGCGGGGGTCACCGAGGCGGCCTGGAAGGTGGCTTGCCGGCCGGCCTCGATAACCGCCTCGTCGCCGTCCCGGGTGCGGATCGCCACGGAGCCTTGGTACACCGCCAGGAAGCCGTGGTCGCGGTGCTGGCGCACGGTGAAACGGGTGCCCAGGGCGCGCAGGCGGCCGTGCCGGGTGTCCACCACGAAGGGCCGGCGGCGCGGGTCCGCGCCGGTCTGAATGAGGATCTCGCCATCATGCAGGGTGACCCGGCGCAGGGCGTTGTCGTAGGCCACGTCCACGGTGGTGGCGCTGTTGAGCCAGAGGCGGCCGCCGTCGGCCAGGCCCAGGTCGCGGATCTCGCCGGTGGTGGTGTGCTGGCCGGCGGTGAGTCCGGCGATCAGACGTCCGGTGGCGTCCGGCAGTGGCGTGTGGCGCCAGGTCAGCCAGGCGGCCAGGCCTGCTCCACCGCCCGGCGCCGCCACAGGTCGATGTACAGGCGTTCGGCCACGGTGCGCAGATAGCCGCGGGCGCTGTGGGTGTTGTTCAGGGAGCGGGGCCGCGCCAGCAGGCGCAGGAAGGTGTCGTGGGCCAGGTCGGCGGCCAGGGCCGGGCAACCCACGCGCTGGCCGAGCCACTGGCGCAGCCAGCCATGGTGCTCGGTGTAGAGGGTCTCCACCGTTTGGTGGGGTTTCGCCACCCCGGACATGATTTCCGCCCCCAGGCATGAAGTTCGCGTGAAGGGCGGATTATGAATGAGAATGGTTTTTATTACAATTATGAACGGTTCAGTTTCGCCTTGAGCCGCTTGTCCATGCGCCGGAAGAACGGCTGGGTGTACTTCACCGCCGGGCCGGGTACCGCGGCCAGCACCAGGCTGCCCACCGTGCCCAGGGGGCTGCCCACCCGCGCCGGCCGGTCGCGCAGGGCCTTGAGAATCCAGCCGGCGGCGTCCTCCACCTTCATCATGCGCATGTGCTTGTAGATCGAGGTGCGGCTGGACATGGGCGTGCGCACCATGGGGAAGTACACCATGGTGGCGTGGATGCCCTTGTGGCCCAATTCCGCGTTCAGCGAGCGGGAGTAGGACTCTAGCGCCGCCTTGCTGGCCAGATAGGCGGAGAACAGCGGGATCGGCACCTGGGCGGAGAGGGTGGAGGCGTTCACCACCTGGCCGTGGCCCTGTTCCAGAAAGCGCGGCAGCAGGCCCATGGTCATGCGCAGGGCGCCGAAATAATTCAGCCGCATGGTGCGCTCGTAGTCGTGGATGCGGTCCAGGGCCTCGACGATGGGGCGGCGGATGGAGTGGGCCGCGTTATTGACCAGGGCGTCCACCCGTTGGTGTTCGGCGAGCAGGGCGTCCAGGGCGGTGTCGATGCTGTCCGGGTGGGTCAGGTCCGTGGGGTAGATCCAGGCGCGGCCGCCTTCGGCGTGGATGTCGGCCTGCACCCGGGCCAGTTCCTCCTCGCGGCGGGCCACCAGGCACAGCCGCGCGCCCCGGCGCGCCAATTGTTTGGCGGCTTCCTCGCCGATACCGCTGGAGGCGCCGGTGAGCACGATGGTCTTGCCGTTGAAGCTCATGGAAGGTCTCCGCTGTGGGCATCCAAGCGACCATGGTGACCGGCGCGGCCGGGAAAGAAAATGATCCGGTTCGCGGCCTCTTTTGTTTTGCTATTGTTATGTTATAACATATTTGTCCCCAAACGCTTCCCCGGGAGACTTCCCATGACCGACCAACGCCTGCCGGTGACCGTGCTGTCCGGTTTCCTTGGCGCCGGCAAGACCACGGTGCTCAACCATATCCTCAACAATCGCGATGGCCGCCGGGTGGCGGTGATCGTCAATGACATGAGCGAAATCAACATCGACGCCAGCCTGGTGAGCCAGCAGGTGAGCCTGAACCGCTCCGAGGAAAAGCTGGTGGAGATGAGCAATGGCTGCATCTGCTGCACCCTGCGCGAGGATCTGCTGGTGGAGGTCCGCCGGCTGGCCGCCGAGGGGCGTTTCGATTATCTGGTGATCGAGTCCACGGGCATCTCCGAGCCGCTGCCGGTGGCGGAGACCTTCACCTTCGAGGGCGAGGATGGCGAGAGCCTGTCCTCGGTGGCGCGGCTGGATACCCTGGTCACGGTGGTGGACGGCGCCAACTTCACCGAGGACTACCGGCGCGCCGCCGAGCTGCGCGACACCGGCGAAAGCCTGGGCGAGGACGACGAGCGCAACGTGGCCGACCTGCTGGTGGATCAGATCGAGTTCTGCGATGTGCTGCTGGTGAGCAAGACCGATCTGATCGACGAAGGCGCGCGGCGGTCGGTCATCGGCACGTTGCGAGCGCTCAACCCGGAGGCGGAGATCATTCCCATCCGCCAGGGCGCGGTGCCTTTGGACAAGGTGCTCGACACCGGGCGCTTCGATTTCGAGCGCGCCAGCCTGGCGCCGGGCTGGCTCAAGGAAATGCGCGGCGAGCATACCCCGGAAACCGAGGAATACGGTATTGCCAGCTTCACCTACACGGCGCGCCGGCCGTTCCACCCGCAGCGTTTCCACGACTTCCTGCACCGCCAGTGGGACAACGGCAAGTTGCTGCGCTCCAAGGGCTATTTCTGGCTGGCCACCCGACCGCGGCTGGCGGGCACCTGGAGCCAGGCCGGCGGCATCGCCCACCATGGCGTGGCGGGCTTTTTCTGGAAGGCGGTGCCGGAGGCGCGCTGGCCGGAAGACCCGGAGACCCGGGCCTTTATCCAGGAGAAATGGCAGGAACCCTTCGGCGACATGCGCCAGGAACTGGTGTTCATTGGCCAGGACATGGACCCGGCGATCACCCGGGCGGCCCTGGACGCCTGCCTGCTGGACGAAAAGGAAACCCTGGCCGGCGTGGAGTACTGGCGAACCCTGGCGGATCCCTTCCCGGACTGGGGGCTGGCGGAGGCGGTGTGACCGGGCCTGTTCAATCGGTCCGGATGACCGGATAATGTAACACTCCGCCCGGTGTCGGGCGGAGCGAACCGGGCCGGGAGAGAACATGCCGTACACGCAGGAAGAACAACTGGATATCGCCCAGCAGCGCTGCCAGGAGCAGGGGCTGCGGCTGACCCCCCAGCGGCGCCAGGTGATGGCGCTGCTGCTGGGGCATCAGGGCCCGGTAAGCGCCTATGACCTGCTCGACGAGCTGCAGCGCGAGCACCAGCCGGGCGCCAAGCCGCCCACCATCTACCGGGCCCTGGATTTCCTGGTGTCCGCCGGCCTGGCCCATCGCCTGGCCTCCACCAACCGCTACCTGGCTTGCGATCATCTGGCCTGCGATCACGGCCACGATGCCGGGACCCTGTTTCTGGTCTGCGATGAATGCGGCGCCGTGCGCGAGGCCCCCATGGATGCGTCGTTGCGCCGGCAACTGAACCGCAGTCTGGATCGCGAGGATTTCCGCGCCAACGCCCAGCCGGTGGAGATGCACGGCCGCTGCCAAAGCTGCGCCTGATCGCGCCCGATCGCGACTGAAGTCGCTCCTACCCCCGGTAGGAGCGACTTCAGTCGCGATTTCTTTTCTTAAAAGAGTCCCTTCTCACGCGCCGCGTGGCGCACCAGCTCCCCGGTAACGCCCACCGGCCGCCCGAACGAGCGGTCGTAATGCGCCTGGTTGAGGGCGTGGCATTCCTTGCTGATGCGGTCATACAGCTCCCGGGGCGCCAGCCCCTCGGCCTCCGCCAGGGGGCGCAGCCCGAACACGGCGTAATCCAGCCGCTGGCGGCCGGCGGCCTTGAGCAGCTCCGGCACCCAGCCCTCCGGCGACAGCTGGGTCTGATAACGCAGATTCTGGTAGTCCAGCTGCGCCGCCAGGGCGGCGGCGTCCAGCACCTCGAAGTAGTTGCGCACCACCAGGGTGAGCAGTTCGTCGAGACGCTGCCAGACCAGCCGTTTCTGTTCCTCGGAATAGGCGTTCCAGTCCACCACTTCATGGCTGAAGCGGCGGCAGCCGCGACAGACGGTGTCGCCGAAGACGGTGGAACAGACGCCGATGCACGGGGTGCCGATGCGGGTTTTGCTCATGACCGGATTGTAACGGGGAAGCGGGGAGGCGGTCGACGGGTATTGCGGCCGGGCTTGGTGGATCGCGACTGAAGCGGAACGCCGCCCGGTCGCTCCTGCAGCGGAAGGCTTCGGTGGCGCGCGTCGTAGGAGCGACTTCAGTCGCGATCAAGCGCGATCAGAAGCGCTCCGGGTCGATATCCCGTTCGGTGAGGCGCCGTTTGTTCTGCAGCAGGGTTTTCCAGTCGCGCACGTATTCCGGCAGCGGCGGGGACGACAGGTTCAGGCCGGTCATCTCCTGGAACGCCTGGGGGCTGATGGTCTTGCCGCCATACATGTGCGCCAGCCGGTGCAGGGCATGGGTGTGCAGCTTGCGCTGGGATTCGAAGCGCTGATCGTAATAGCTGTATTTGCCGTCCCAGCCGAGCAGCCGGGTGTGCACCTGGAAGCGCTGGTAGGGACGCAGCTCGCGGATGTAGGCGATCTCGGTGTTGGCCACCACGGTGCTGGTGCGCGCCTCGATGGCGCGGTGCAGCAGGCCGGTGACCACGGCGTGCTCCAGCCGGCAGCGGTCCATGATCTTGACGTACTTGCCGGTGTTGAGCTGCAGGTTCAGGTCGATGTCCAGCAGTCCGACGCGGAATTCCATCCGCACGGTGTCGAACAGGTCATGGGTCGGCGGTCTCTTGCGGCGCCGTGCCGCGCTGATCAGTTCCAGCATGGATGCTCGTTCCTTCCCCGGTGGCGCCGCCGGTCCGGCGCGGTACAGACTTCAGGATACAGGATACAGCGCGGGCGGCCACACCGCGCGGCGGCGCCCGCCTTCGCCGCGGCCAACCGCGGCCCCGGGCTCCTCGACAGCCCCGGTAGGAGCGGCTTTAGCCGCGATAACCCGGCGGTTGATCGCGGCTAAAGCCGCTCCTATGGCCATGCCGACTCCGGAGCCGGCGTTGTCAGGCCGCGCGGGCCAGGTGAATGCTGAACAGGCCTTCTTCGTCCACCCAGCTCGACAGCGGCGCGAAGCCGGCGTCCACCAGTTCCCGGGAAAAGCCCTCCACGGTGAACTTGTAGGAGTTCTCGGTGTGGATGCGGGTGCCCGCCGGCAATTGGATGCGCTGGTCCGCCACGGAGATGGTCTGGTCGCGGCGGCACTCCAGGTGCATTTCGATGCGCCGCGCGCTTTCGTTGTAGAACGCCCGGTGCTCGAAGGCGTCCGGGTCGAAGCCGCAGTCCAGGCGCCGGTTGAGATGGTGCAGGGCGTTGCGATTGAAGGCGGCGGTGTGGCCCTGGGCGTCGTTGTAGGCGGCGTTGAGCCGGGCCGGGTCCTTTTGCAGGTCGGCGCCGATCAGCAGATAGCCGTGGTCGCCGGCCAGGCGCCGCAGGCCGGCCAGGAAATCCGCCCGCGCCGCCGGTTCGAAGTTGCCGATGGTGGAGCCGGGGAAGAACACCAGCCGCGCCGGCCCCAGGTCGTCGGCGGGGAAGCTGAGCGCCTTGGAGTAGTCGGCGCACACCGCGCTGAAGCGCACCGAGGGGTAGCGCGGTGCCAGCTTCCGGGTGGCGTCGAGCAGGCATTGCCGGGAAATTTCCAGGGGCATGTAGCCGCTGGGCCGCCAGCGGTCCAGCAGCAGGCGCACCTTGTCGCAGCCGCCGGCGCCCGGTTCGGCGATCACCAGGTCGCCGGGCAGTTCACTGGCCATGGCGTCGGCGTGTTCGGCGAGCAGGGCGGCTTCGGTGCGCGTGGGGTAGTACTCCGGCGTGCGGGTAATGGCGCCGAACAGGGCGGAGCCGCGTTCATCGTAGAAGTACTTCGGGTCCAGAGTGGGGGAGGGCGCGGACAGCGAGGCCGCCACCTCCTGGGCGGCGTCGGTCATCGGTGGCTGCAGGTCCAGGAACGTCAGGTTAGGCAATAGCCGTTGGGGACGGGCCACGGGGTGCCTCCATGCTTTGGGCCAGACGAACGCCGCTGAACTGCCAGCGCAGGTGGGGGTAGAAGAAATTGCGGTAGCTGGCGCGCAGATGGTCCCGGCTGCTGGCGCAGGAGCCCCCGCGCAGCACCATCTGGTTGCTCATGAACTTGCCGTTGTACTCGCCCACGGCGCCTTCCTCCGGGGCGAAGCCCGGGTAGGGCAGGTAGGCGCTGGCGGTCCACTCCCAGACATCGCCGAACATCTGCGCCGGGGTGTCCGGGGCGCCGGCCCGGGCCACGGAGGGGTGGAAGCGGTGGTTGTCCACGAAGCCACCGGTCACTGGCAGGCGCGCGGCGGCGTGCTCCCATTCCGCCTCGGTGGGCAAGCGCTTGCCGCACCAGCGGGCGAAGGCGTCCGCTTCGTAATAGTTGAGGTGGGCCACCGGCTCGTGGAGCTGAATCGGGCGTCGGCCGGCCAGGGTGTAGTATTCCGGGGCGCCGCCGTCCAGGAACCAGTACAGGGGGGCCTCGGCGCCGGCCTGGCGCACCCAGTCCCAGCCGTCGGAGAGCCACAGCTCCGGGCGGCGGTAACCGCCGTCCTCGACGAACGCCAGGTACTCGGCGCAGGTGCCGGGCCGGCTGGCCAGGGCGAACGGCTCCAGCCATTGCCGGTGGCGCGGGGTTTCGTTGTCGAAGTGGAAACCGTCGCCGGGGCGGGCGCCGATTTCCACCAGGCCGCCCTCGTAATTCAGCCAGGCGAAGTCCGGAGCGCGGGCGTCCTCGTCGTCCCGGGCCTGGTAGACCGGCCACAGCGGGTTGTAGGAAAAGCTGTGCTTGATGTCGGTGAGCAGCAGTTCCTGGTGCTGCCGCTCGTGCTCGATACCCAGGGCCACCAGGGCCAGCAGGGCCGGGTCGTCGTCGCGGGCCAGCAGCTCCTGCAGCGCCTCGTCCACCTGGGCCCGCCAGCGGTACACGGTGGCGGTGTCCGGGCGCGACAGAAGATGCCGGCGCGGCCTCGGGTACTGGGCGCCGATGCCGTTGTAATAGCTGTTGAACAGGTATTCGAAGCGTTCGTCGAACGGCGGGTAATCCGGACAGCGGGGCTTGAGGATGAAGGTCTCGAAAAACCAGGTGGTGTGGGCCAGGTGCCAGCGCGGCGGGCTGACCTCCGGGCAGGCCTGCAGGCCCATGTCTTCCACGCTCAGGGGCGCGCACAGGGTTTCGCTGAAGCGGCGGGTGTCGGCCAGCCGTTCGGCGAGACCAGGGTTCCTCGGCTGGCTGTCAGGCTGACTCATGGGCAGTCCCCTTGGTGGTGCCGGATGGTAACCAGAATGCGCACACCGCTGAGCGGAAGCAACAATGTCGGCCCGGCGGCGCTTCGTTATAGTGTGGTTCGCCGTACTCATCCCAACAAGGAGTCAGTATGAATATTGAAGGTAAAGTCGCCGTGATCACCGGGGCCGCCTCCGGCCTGGGCCGGGCCACCGCCGAAGCGCTGATCGCCAAGGGCGGCAAGGTGATGATCCTGGACCGCGACGAGGAAAAGGGCGCGGAAACCGCCGCCGCCCTGGGCGAGGCCGCCGCTTTCGTGAGCACCGACGTCACCGACGAAGCCTCGGTGAAGGCCGCCATCGACGCCACCAAGGACAAGTTCGGCGCCATCCATCTGTGCGTGAACTGCGCCGGCGTGGGCTCCGCCATGAAGACCGTGGGCCGGGACAACCAGCCCCATGACCTGGGTGTGTTCAACACCGTGGTGCAAATCAACCTGATCGGCACGTTCAACGTAGCGCGGCTGGCGGCGGCGGTGATGGCCGAGAACGAGCCCGGCGAGGACAACGAGCGTGGCGTGATCGTCAACACCGCCTCGGTGGCCGCCTTCGACGGCCAGGTGGGCCAGGTGGCCTACGCCGCCACCAAGGGCGGCGTGGTGGGCATGACCCTGCCCATGGCCCGGGACCTGGCCAAGCTGGGCATCCGCGTGAACACCATCGCCCCGGGCATCTTCAACACGCCGCTGATGAACGCCGCCCCGGACAAGGTGAAGATGCCGCTGATCGAGATGACCCAGTTCCCCAAACGGCTGGGCGAGCCGCCGGAATACGCCGCCCTGGTGTGCCACATGGCGGAGAACACCTTCCTCAACGGCGAGACCATCCGCCTGGACGGCGGCATCCGCATGCAGCCGCGCTGACCATCACTCCAATACGTAGCAGGGCTCGTAGTGGCTGCCCGGCAGCTTCATGCGGCTCTGCGCCACGAACGACTGCAGCAGGATATCCAGCTGTGACATCAGCCCCGGCTCCGCGGTGAGCCGGTACGGGCCGTGTTCCTCGATGGCCTGGATGCCGGCTTCCTTGACGTTGCCGGCGACGATGCCGGAGAACGCCCGGCGCAGGTTGGCCGCCAGGTCGAACACCGGCAGGTCCTTGCGCAGGGCCAGGCCGGCCATCGCCGCGTGGGTGGGGTGGAAGGGCTTCTGGAACTCCACCGGCACGGTCAGGCGCCAGTTGTAGTAGAAGGCGTCGTCCTGGTTGCGCCGGAATTCGGTCAGGTCACGGACCCCGTCGCGTACCGCCAGGGCCACCGCTTCCGGGTCGTCGACGATGATCCGGTAACGCTTGGCGGCGTCGTCGCCCAGGGCGTAGCGGATGAAGGTGTCGATCTGGCGGAAGTATTCGGCGCTGTGCGCCGGCCCGGTGAAGATTACCGGCAGCGGAATGTCCCGGTTGCTCGGATGCAGCAGCACGCCCAGCAGGTAGAGGATTTCCTCGGTGGTGCCGACGCCGCCGGGGAACACGATGATGCTGTGGGCGATGCGCAGGAACGCCTCCAGCCGCTTCTCGATGTCCGGCATGATCACCAGCTCGTTGACGATCGGGTTGGGCGCTTCGGCGGCGATGATGCCCGGTTCGGAGATCCCCAGATAACGGCCCTGGCGGTTGCGCTGCTTGGCGTGGGCCACGTGGGCGCCCTTCATGGGGCCCTTCATGGCGCCGGGGCCGCAGCCGGTGCAGATGTCCAGCCCGCGCAGGCCGAGCTGATAGCCCACGCTCTTGGAGTAATCGTACTCTTCCCGGGAAATGGAGTGCCCGCCCCAGCACACCACCAGGTTGGGCGGTTCGCCGGCGTGCAGCACGCCGGCGTTGCGCAGGATGTGGAACACCGCGTTGGAGATGCCGTCGGTGTCCTCCAGGTCGAAGCGCCCGCCGTGCTGGATTTCGTTGGCCACATAGACGATGTCGCGCAACACCGCCGAGAGGTGCTCGCGGATGCCCCGGATCATGCGGCCGTCCACGAAGGCGCCCGCCGGGGCGTTGTCCAGTTTGAGCATCAGACCGCGGTCCTCCTGAATCACCTGAATGTCGAAGTCGTGATAGGTTTCCAGCACCTGGCGGCTGTCGTCGGTGGGCGTGCCGGCGTTGAGCACCGCCAGGGCGCAACGCCGCAGCAGGTCGTGCAGGCCCTTGGTGGAAGTGTCGCGCAGGCGTTCCACCTCCTGTTGGCTGAGGACTTCCAGGCTGCCTTCCGGGGCGACGATGGTGGATACGGTCGAGGTCATAGAATCCAGTGACGGTTGAGAGTGAAAGGGGGGCAGTATAACCCCGGGGACCGGAGTCCCGTCTCGTTTGATGGAAATCAGTTTTTACAGGATTTCATGCCTGGTGGCCGCCGGAGTCGCTGTCAAAACCCGCCAACTGGGTCACTATGGGCCCATCGGCGTGGAGACCCTGTCATGGCGGCGTCATCCCCGCTCCCTAGGCTGAGACGACCTCTGGAGTCTGGCATGTTGCTCAAGTATCTGAATCAACTCGATGACGCGGTGCGCGAACTGTTGGCGCACCCGGGCCAGGACGCCCTGACGCAATGCAACGAGTGCGTGCGGGTACTGGAAGATTATCTGGAAACGCAAATGGAGCCGGTGGCCCGGCGCGGCCGTGAGATCATGGACCAGTCCCTGGCCCGGTTGCCGACGCCGGTGGGCGAGCGGTCCGCCCCGGCGGCGCGGGTGGCCGGCTGATAGCACCCCGCTGGCGCGGCTGAAGCCGCTCCTACCGTGAATAGAGCCCGCCGCAGGACGCGAATAGAGCCCGCCGTAGGAGCGACTTCAGTCGCGATGGCCTTTCAGGGCCCGCGATGCTGGCGCAGGGCCTTCTCCCGTTCCTCGGGAAACAGATCCGGCTGTTGCGGGCTTTTCAGGTCCCTGAGCCGTACCCCCACGCCCAGCAGCCGCGCCGGCGCCGGATGGCGCTCCCACAGCTGGGAGAGCATGCGCTCGAAGGGTTCCCGCTCCACCCGGTCGCCGCCCTGATCGGTGCTGACGATGCGGAAATCGTTGTAGCGTACTTTCACCGTCAAACCCTGGATGATGTAGTTGGCGTCGAGCCGGTCGATGCGCTGGCGCAGCCGCTCCAGCAGGTCGTCCAGCTCCCGGTGCCATTCCGCCAGGGTGCGTTTGTCCTCGTGGTAGGTCTTTTCCACGCTGGCTGACTTGCGGCGCCGGCTGGTCTGCACCGGCCGGTCGTCCTCGCCCCGCGCCAGGTGGTAAAGCCGCTCGCCGAAGCTGCCGAAGTGGTGGGCCAGATCCAGCCGACCCATGCCCTGCAGGTCGCCGCAGGTGTGGATGCCCAGGGCCGCCAGCTTTTCGCCGGTGACCCGGCCCACCCCGGAGATGCGGTTCACCGGCAGGGCGGCCACGAAGGCGTCCACCTGGTCCGGCGGAATCACGAACAGGCCGTCCGGCTTGTTCCAGTCGCTGGCCACCTTGGCCAGGAATTTGTTCGGCGCCACCCCGGCGGACACCGTGATGTTGAGCGTATCGCGCACCTTGCGGCGGATGGTCTCGGCGATGCGCGTGGCGCTGTTGGCGTGCAGCGGGCTCTCCGACACATCCAGAAACGCTTCGTCCAGGGAGAGGGGCTCGATAATGTTGGTAAAGGTGCGAAAAATATCGTGAATCTGCCCGGACACCCGGCGGTATTTATCGAAATCCGGGCGCAGAATCACCAGTTCCGGGCACAGCCGCAGGGCGTGGGACGAGGACATCGCCGAGCGCACGCCGAATTCCCGGGCCGGGTAGTTGCAGGTGGCGATCACCCCGCGCCGGTTGGGATCGCCGCCCACCGCCACCGGACGCCCGCGCAGGCGCGGGTCGTCGCGCACCTCGACGGCGGCGTAGAAGCAATCGCAATCCACGTGGATGATCTTGCGGCTCACAGAAGTTCGGTGTCGTCGTGGTGGTAGGGCGGCGAGCAGGCGCACAGCACCACCAGGGTGGCGTCGCCGGTGTTGTCCAGGCCGTGCTCGGTGCCCGGCGGGATCACCACGGTGTCCCCCGGGGCGATGTCGAACCAGTCGCCGGCCAGCATCATCCGGCCGTGGCCGGCGGTGATGTGATAGATTTCCTCGCTGCGGGCGTGGCGGTGCGGCAGGCTTCGCGCGCCCGCCGGCAGCCGGGCCTCGGCCAGGGATTGATGACGGGCGCCGAATTCGCCGTGCACCGCCGGGTGCATCATCTCGCGAATCTCGGTGCCGTCGCGGGTAATGTAAGGAGTCAATTGCGCATGACGGGTTTTCATCGGGAACCTCGATCTCAGTTCCGGGCGACCATGGTAGCACCGCAATCATGATGACGGGATCCAACGCCCCCAAGGTATTGATCGTGGGCGCCGGCCCCACCGGCCTCACCCTGGGCATCAACCTGCTGCGCGCCGGCGTGCCCTGCCGGATCATCGACCGGCAGGCGGAGCGCTCCGAGCACTCCCGGGCCCTGGGCCTGCACGCCCGCAGCCTGGAGATCTTCGACGCCATGGGCGTGCTGGACGCGGTGCGCGCCGAGGGCCGGCCGCTGTCCATGATCCGCGTGCACGGCGAGAAGGGCCCGCTCATGGACCTGGATTTCGGCGAGCTGGCGTCGCCGTTTCCCTATCTGCTGTGCTGCCCGCAGCCGCGCCTGGAGGCGATTCTGGAGCGGCGCTACCGGCGCCTGGGCGGTGACCTGTGGCGTGGCGCGGAATTGCTGCAGGCGCAACAGGACGGTTCCGGCGTCACCGCCGTGGTCCGATACGACGGCGATGACGTGGCCATCGGCACCCAGCTGATGGTGGGCGCCGATGGGGCCGGTTCCACGGTGCGGAAACTGCTTGGCCTGCCGTTCGACGGCCACGAGTACCGGGAGCATTTCCTGCTCGCCGACGTGGACTGGACGCCCAACCTGGCCGACGACGCCTTCCACGGTTTCCTGCTCGCCGACGGCAACCTGGCGGCGATCCCCATGCCCGACGGCTGGCGCCTGGTGATCAGCGAAAACGGCGAACCGGACGAGGAGGCCGGCGAGCCCGGCCTGGAGGATTTCCACGAACGCCTGCGTGCCGCCCTGGGCGCGGACACGCCCCTGCCGGAGCGGGCCCGCTGGCTGAGCCGCTTCACCATCCAGCGGCGGCTGGTGAGCCACTACCGCCGCAACCGCATTCTGCTCGCCGGCGATGCCTGCCATGTGCAGAGCCCCCTGGGCGCCCAGGGCATGAACACCGGCATCGCCGACGCCTTCAACCTGGCCTGGAAACTGGTGCTGTTCTGCCGGGGGCGGGGCGGCGGCGCGCTGCTGGACAGCTACCAGCGCGAACGCCGGCCGGTGGCCGAGGACATGCTGCGCGGGGTGGACGCCCTGTCGCGGGCGTCGTTGGTGCGGGCCCGGGCGTTGCGTGGCGCCCGGGATTCGTTGTTGCGCCTGGCCGGTGGCCGGCCGCAACTGGCCCGCCGTCTGGTGCGCCGGGCCAGCCAATTGGACGTGCATTACCGTCATTCCCCCTTGGTGGAGGCCGGGCCGGATGCCGAGATCGGCCGCCGGCGCCAGGGGCCGCTGCCCGGCGACCGGGTGCCGGACGCCGCCCTGGTGTCCCTGCGCGACGGCGGGCCGCGGCGGGTGCAGGGGCTGCTGCGCCAGCCGTTGCATCATCTTCTGCTGCAGCTGGACGAGGCGCCGGATCACCGTACCCGGGTGATTCTGCACGCCCTGCTGTCGCGGCTGCCGGATGAGTACCTGAATGAGCTTAGGGTCACGGTGATCGGCCGTGGTGACCTGGAGCTGGATCCGCCCCAGGGGGTCATGGCCCGGGCGGTGCACCGGTGGCGGGACGAGAACGGGGAGTTCCAGGCCGCCTTCGGGCCCGGCAGCCGGCTGTGGCTGATGCGCCCGGACGGCCACCTGGCCTACCGGGCGCCGCTCACCGACGCGGATTACCTGCTCGCCTATCTGGAACGCATGCTGCGCGGGACCTGAGCCGCGCGACTGAAGCGGAACGCCCCCCGGTCGCTCCTACGGTGGGGCTTGTCCTCCGTAGGAGCGACTTCAGTCGCGATCCTTCAGCCGCGCTGGCGCAGCGCCCCCGCCAGCGCCAGCATCAGGACCGCCAAACCCAGGGTGCCGCCACCACCACCGCCGCCACCACCACCGCTGTCGGTGTCGGCGCTGGCGGAATAGGACAACGCCACGGCATCGTCATTGTTGTCGGTGGGGAAGTCGCCGCCGTTGGCGTCCACGCTCAGCCCCAGGGTGCCGGCCTGGGCGGTGCCGGTGGCCAGGGTCACGGTAAACTCGGTGCTTGCGCCGGGCGCCAGATTGCCCGGCCTGCACACCGTGTCGCAGGGCACGGAACTGTCGCGCACCGTGGTGCCGGCGGGCAGGGACAGGCTCACCGCCACCTGGCTGGCGGTGGCGCCGCTCACGGTGCTCAGGTTGCTCACGGTCACCCGCACCTCCGCCACGCCCTGGCCGTCGCCGTCGCGGCTGGCCTCGATGACCTGGCCGCTGACCGACAGGTCCGCCTGGTCGGAGAAAATCAGGGTGATTTCGTGGCGGTTGTTCTTGTCGCGGTATTCTTCCTGGTCGGCGCCGGCGTCCAGCGTCAGGGTGGCCCGCGCCGGGGTGGCCAGGCCGTCGTAGCGGGCGGTCAGCTCCACCTGCTCGGCGCGGTTGATCAGGGTGGTGCCCAGGGTGTTGGAGGAGGTGTAGCAGGGGGTGCTCAGCGGCGTGCAGCTTTGCCCGCCCAGCGTCACGTCCAGGTTGTTTTCGGTCGCCGATATGGTGGCACCGGTGACGCTGTTACGCAGGCTGCGGTTGGCCAGGGTCAGGGTGCGCGACAGGGTGCCCGCCGCCGATGCGTACAGCCGCTCGCCGGTGTTTTCCAGGGCCAGGTCCACCAGCGGGTCACCGGCGTCGGCGGTGGCTGCTTCCACGAAGCCGATCTGGCTGGCCAGGTTGGTGTACACCGAGGGCAGGTCGTCGGCGCAGCTGGTCTGGCCGTAGCTGGTCAGGCCGACGATGTAGGGATCGCTGTCCCGGCCGATGAACAGCGGGCCGCCGCTGTCGCCCACGCAGGTGTCCTGCTGCTGGCCATCCGGCGGGTTAAGCTCGTCGGCGCACACCATGGTGTCGGTATTGAAGTTGCCGCTGCCCCACTGGCTCAGGCAGCTGTCGGTGCGCACATAGTCCAGTTGCACTTCCTGGAGCCGCTGCGCCGGGGTGTTGCCGCCGGGCTGGGTAACGCCCCAGCCCAGGGCGGTGACCGCTTCGTCCCGCGCCGCGAAGGCACGGCTCTGGAGCTCCTGGAACCGCGCCTGCCCGATCAGGCTGGGGCGCTCGCTCATGGCCGGGCCGTTAACGAGCTGAAGCAAGGCTATGTCGTTATCAAACTCAGGGGAGCGAGCTGTATCGTAGTTCGGCGAGATATGGATTTCTCTTAGAGAGTAGGGGTCGCCGCGTCGGTCAAAGACGCTATTCAATAATACGACAGTCTCACCAGCCGCCACCTGTTGACCGTTTTCATCAAACAGACAATGGGCAGCAGTCACCACCCAGTTCCTGGCCAGATGTGTGCCGCCGCATAGGCCGAACCGGTTGGCAGCGAGTTCTATTTCGACCTGCGCCATCCAGGGCCACTGGCCGGCTGGGGCGGCGTCGCCGCCAATGATGCGCGGCTCGGCGGTCTGGGCCCAGGCCGGCGCGCACAGCAAGGAAATAAGGACGGGCGTCCAACGAAACATGGTCTTCCCCGGATCGTTATTGTTACCCAGAGCATACGCCACTTGTGCGAGGGAAAAGTGAGCAAACCGTTTCCGTTTGGTTAAAGAATCAAAGCGGCGTGGCGTGGGCCAGCCAGTGTCCCTCGTCCGGCCGGGTGCGCGGCATGGCGGTTTGCAGATGGTGCAGCACCTGCTCCAGGGCCGCGTTGGCGCTGTGCAGGGTGAGCAGGGCGGCGCACAGGCCGGGCCGGGAAGCGCGCAGATCGGCCAGCAGTTGCTCGGCGGCGCCGGTGGCGGTGCAGGGCAGCAGCAGGGCCAGATGTTCCTCGTCGTAGCGGGCGACGATGTCGCTGCGGCGCAGGCGCTGGCCGACGGCGTCGGCCAGGGCGTTAAGGTCGTCGTCGTGCACCAGCACCAGGGTCAGCGGCGAGGACAGGCGGTCGTGCAGGGGAATCAGCCAGCCGGCGGTGCTGGTCAGGGCGGCGCGGCTGATGAAGCCGGTCTGCGGGTCGCGCCAGGCGTTCTCCACGGACTGGCGGGCCAGCACCTGATTGCGCCAGATCATTAGGCCGAAATACAGCATGCACACGGTGAGCGCCGCCAGCAGGAACAGGCTGGCCGAGGCGGCCGGGTTGAGCAGGTCTCCGCCGTCGTCGCCGTAGCTCAGGCGGATCGGCATGACGATGGCCAGCACCACCTCGGCGGCGGCCAGCATGATCAGAAAACGCCGCAGGCCATACAGCAGGCCGTTACTGAGCACCGCCAGGAACAGCAGCGCCATGGTCGGTGGCGGCTGGCCGGCGTCGATCAGGATCACCACGCCCAGGATCACCAGGTCCAGGCCGGAGGCGAGCAGGGTGGCATGGGGCACGCGGGCCAGCAGGAACAGCAACTGCAATCCCAGGTAGCTGCCCGCCAGTACCCAGGGCGTCACCGCCGGCAGGGCGAAAAAGAAACCGTCGGAATGGTTGAAATAGATCACCGCGAGAACGGCGAACAGCGCCCGGGCAACGTACTGCAGGATAATCACGCCCTGTTCCGTGGACATGCGGCTTGGGGTTTCCATGAAACTGCTTCCTCGATCCGATCCGCGCTATGTTGCGTCAGCCCCGTTATGGAATAAAGATATCCAATGGACCCTTGTTGTAAAAAAGCGCTTCACGTTCGCCACCAGGCGGGTCGCGCACCCTAGAATGGGTGAATCGCAAGGCTCGGGGCACCAAGACGGTGCACCGTTCGGGCAATCCAATGGAAATCGGGAGCGACATGGATCAGGACCCACACGCGCCATTGCGCGAGGACGTTCGCCTGCTGGGCGAGGAACTGGGCGCGGTACTGCGCGAGCAAGCCGGCGACCGGTTGTTCGATACCG
Source organism: Alloalcanivorax profundimaris (assembly GCF_015265435.1). GTDB lineage: Bacteria > Pseudomonadota > Gammaproteobacteria > Pseudomonadales > Alcanivoracaceae > Alloalcanivorax > Alloalcanivorax profundimaris. The sequence goes on from NZ_JABJWH010000006.1 coordinate 230,061, forward strand.
TGGAAACGATTCGTCAGGCGGCGGTGGAAAGCCGTTCCCAGGGCGAGGTCGAGCTGACGCGCCTGCGCGAACTGCTCGGCCCCCTGGACGACGCCACCCTGCTGGAAGTGGCGCGCGCCTTCAGCCAGTTTCTCAACCTGGCCAACATCGCCGAGCAGCATCACCGCGAGCGTCTGCACCGCCGCCATGAACGCTACCCCGGCGACCCGGACACCGACCAGGGCCTGCGCCAGGTGCTGGCGGAACTGAAAAAGCAGGGCGTCTCGCCGGAGCGCATCCAGGAAACCCTGGCGCCGCTGTCGGTGGAACTGGTGCTGACCGCCCACCCCACCGAGGTGACGCGGCGCACCCTGATCCGCAAGTACGATCAGATGGCGGACCTGCTCGCCGAGCGGGACCGGCCGGACCTCACCACCGAGGAAGAGCACGGCCTGCGCCAGCGCCTGCGCGAGCTGATCCTGTCCGCCTGGAGCACCGATGAGATCCGCCGCGAGCGGCCCACCCCGGTGGACGAGGCCAAATGGGGCTTCGCGGTGATCGAGCAGTCCCTGTGGCGGGCGGTGCCCCGCGCCATGCGCGACGTGGAAGCGGAGCTGGCGGTGGCCGGCCTGGACGCGCCGCCCTCCGCCTGGGTGCCGATGCGCTTCGCGTCCTGGATGGGCGGCGACCGGGACGGCAACCCCAACGTGACCGCGGCGGTGACCCGGGAAGTCTTGCTGCTGGCCCGCTGGATGGCCGCCGACCTGTATCTGCGCGACGTGGAAAACCTGCTCGCCGATTTGTCCATGCACCGCGCCAGCGACGAGCTGCTGGCCCGCACCGGGCCCAGCCACGAGCCCTACCGGGTGGTGCTGCGCGACGTGCGCGACCGGCTCAAGATCACGCGCCGGCGCATGGAGGCCCTGGTGGAAGGGCGACCGGTGCCCGACGGCGAGGGCTTCATCGAAGGCCGGCAACTGCTCGACGAGCTGCTGCTCATCGACCGCTCCCTGCGCGCCGTGGGCCTGGCCGCCATCGCCGACGGCGAGCTCAAGGATACCCTTCGGCGGCTTAACTGCTTCGGCATCACGCTGCTGTGCCTGGACATCCGTCAGGAATCCACCCGCCACACCGCCGCCCTGGATGCCATCACCCGCTACCTGGGGCTAGGCGGCTACGGCGACTGGGACGAGGACCAGAAGCAGGCCTTCCTGCTCCAGGAACTGGAGAGCCGCCGCCCGCTCATCGACGAAGCGTTTTACCGCTCCGACCGGTGTGACGGCGACGTGCGCGAGGTGCTGGACACCTGCAAGGTGATCGCCGAGCAGGGCCCGGAAGGGTTGGGCGCCTACGTGATCTCCATGGCCCGGGGGCCGTCGGACGTGCTGGCGGTGATGCTGCTGCAGAAGATCGCCGGCGTGCGCCACCCGATGCGCGTGGTGCCCCTGTTCGAAACCCTGGACGACCTGGACAACGCCGGCGACACCATGACCGCGCTGCTCGATATTCCGCTCTACAAGCATCGGGTGGTGGACGGCCAGGAAGTGATGATCGGCTACTCCGATTCCGCCAAGGACGCGGGCTTCCTGGGCGCCGCCTGGGCCCAGTTCCGCGCCCAGGAAAAACTCACCGGCCTGTTTCGCGACCACGGCGTGCCGCTGACCCTGTTCCACGGTCGCGGCGGGTCCATCTCCCGGGGCGGCTCGCCCACCCGCATGGCACTGCTTTCCCAGCCGCCGGGTTCGGTGGCCGGACGCATCCGCGTCACCGAGCAGGGCGAGGTGATCCGCTTCAAGTACGGCCGCCCCTCGGTGGCCGCCTACAACCTGGAGCAGTACCTGGCCGCCACCCTGGAAGCCACGCTGCTGCCCCCCGGTGAGCCCGAGGAGGCCTGGCGCGAGCGGATGCAAGCGCTCACCGATGTGTCCGTGGAGGGCTATCGCCAGGTGGTGCGCGACGACCCGGCCCTGGTGGGCTACCTGCGCACCGTCACCCCGGAAACCGAACTCAGCCGCCTGGCTCTGGGCAGCCGCCCGGCGCGCCGCAAACCCGGCGGTGGCGTGGAAACCTTGCGCGCCATTCCCTGGGTGTTCGCCTGGACCCAGATCCGCCTCATGCTGCCCGCCTGGCTGGGGACCGGCGCCGCCCTGGAAGCGGCCCTGGACAGCCCGGAGGAAACCGCCACGGTGCGCGCCATGGCCGAGCACTGGCCGTTCTTCCAGGGTGTCATCGACATGCTGGAGATGGTGCTCGCCAAGGCGGATCCGCGGGTGGCCGCCTGGTACGAGGAGCGCCTCACCGACGACCCGGACCTCAAGCGCCTCGGCGATACGCTGCGCCAGCGTCTGTCCGCCAGCGTGGACGCCCTGCACCGGCTCACCGATCGGGAGGACCTGCTGGTCAACAACCCGGTGATGCGCTGGTCGATCCGGGTGCGCGACCCGTATACCGATCCGCTGCACCTGCTGCAGGCGGAACTCATGGCCCGCCTGCGCGGCCGCGACGGCGACGACACCCTGGAAAGCGCCCTGATGGTGACCATCGCCGGCATCGCCGCGGGCATGCGCAACACCGGCTGAGTATCGCGGCTGAAGCCGTTCCTGCCGTGTGTACCAGGCGGCGGTAGGCGCGGCTTTAGCCGCGATCGATCAAGGCCCCCGGCCACCATCAAGGATTCCGTCGCGCGGCGAACCAGACCAGCAGGGCCTGCGGCACGGCCAGCACCCAGTCCACCGTTAGAAGGATGGAGAAGTGCTGGCCAGTGGCGCGCAGGGTTTGCTCCAGGTCCAGCATCTGCATGCCCTCCAGCCAGGTCTTGCCGACGCCACCGGCGCCGACCACGGCGCTGGCCAAGATCACGCCACTGACCACCATCAAGGCGGTCCGGGCGGCGCGCACCGCGCTTAGCGGTAGACTGCGTGGTCCGCCGGCGCGGGTGGCGCCGCTGGCGCTGAGCCAGAGTCCGGCGGCGAAACCCGCCTGCGGCGCCAGCCAGGCGGTGGCTTTCTCCCCAATGCCCAGCAGCACCAAGCCGAACACCGGCAGGGCCACCAGCCAGCCAATCAGCAGCGTCCGCCAGGGCACGAACGCCAGAGCGGCGGCCACCCCCGGCTGGCGCGCCGGCCCCCGCCCCAGCAACCAGCCCGGCAACAGCCCCAGCAGGGCGCCCAGCAGCACGCCGGGGACCGCCATCAACAAATAGCCGAACTGGCTGGCCACCGTCGCGTCCCAGGCGAACAGGCCCGTGAACAGCGCGGGCAGAGCAGACGAAAAAGAATACATTCGGGTCCTCCTTGTAAGTGGTGTTCGATTCGGTCGGCCGGGCCAATCGGGGCCGCGCCGCTGGCAGTGCCACGGGGTTGCGGTAGGCTGGCGAAAAAAACACCACACAAGGAGCGACCATGAACGCCAAGGATCCCCATCTGACCCACGTCACCCTGCCGGACGGCCACCGTATGCGCGCCCGCTGGTTTCCGCCCGAACGGCCCAACGGCCTGAACGCCGCGGTGATCGTGATCCATGACATCTTCGGTTTCAGCGATGACCAGGCGCGCATTGCCCGGCGCCTGGCGGACAACGGCTACCCGGTACTGGCGCCGGATCTCTACGACCGGGCCGGCGCCCGCTCACTGTGCGTGGTTCGCACCCTCCGTGACCACGAACTCGGTCACGGCCCGGCCTTCGAGCAACTCGACGCCTGCCGTCTCTGGGTGCTGGAGCAGGACCAGCAGCCGGTCACCAAGGTGGCGATGATGGGCTTCTGCATGGGCGGGCGTTTCGCGTTGCTGTACGCGGCCCGGGGCGGCCTCCAGGTGGTGGCCCCGTTCTACGGCGGCGTGCCGCGCAAGGCCTCGGCGCTCACCGGGATCTGCCCGGTGGTGGGGGGCTGGGGCAAGAAGGATCGGGTTTACGGGAGCCACGGTGACCGGCTGGCCCGTCATCTCTCCGAGCTGGGCGTCCCCCACGATGTCAAAACCTACCCGGACGCCGGCCACTCCTTCATGAACGATCACCAGACCTTCGTCTTCAAGCGGCTGTCCCCATACAGCCCTTTGCGCGCCTACCACGACCCGGACGCCGCCGAGGACAGTTGGCGACGAGTGTTGCTTTTTTTCCGACAAACGCTCCAATAAAGTAAACATATGTTCACTTTGAAACCAGTCAATGGCCCGATTATCAGATTTGGTGATTAAAAAACGGATTATTAGATATTAGTTACGTCCCCTTTTTTGCGTGAGCAACATGTTATTTAAAAAAGGGGACGGACATATTTTAAAAATCGCCTAACTGATTTATTTTGCTGAGTTTTGAAGATAGACTACCGTCCAATAATAAAGCGATATTAGAGGGATAGCATGCCGAGGAAGAGGCGCGTTGTTCTTCCGGGTTACCCCCATCATATCCTGCACCGGGGCCACAACCGCCAGGCCGTATTCAAAGAAGAAGAGGATTACCTCAAATATCTGGCGGACGTAAAAGAACTAAAACAAAGTTTCGGGGTTGATGTTTATGCATGGTGTTTGTTGCCCGATGAAGTCCACTTGCTGATTAATCCCGGGCCCGATACGGATGCCCTGGGGGCCTTCATGAAGTCATTGGCGGCCCGAATGACGAGACACCGGAACCGGCGCGAGGAACGCCGCGGCACGCTGTGGGAAAGCCGCTACCGCTCCAGCCCGGTGCAGTTCTCGTGGTTGTTGCCCTGTGTCCGTTATCTGGAGCAATTGCCGGTGCGGCAGGGCAGGGTGTCGGGCCCGGAATGGTACCCCTGGAGCAGCTACACGGAACGTCTGACGGCGGGTGCCGGTTCGTCCACCCTGGATCCGGACCCGGACTACCTGAATCTGGCGGACACCGAGGAAGAGCGCCGGAGTCTCTACGAAAGTTATGTCCGCCATAAGCCCGATGACAGGGAAACCGTCTTGATCCACGATGCCGTGGAGCGCAATCAGCTTACCGGCGATCCGGATTTCACCGACGAGGTGGAGGCCCTCACCGGCCACCGGGTGAGCAACCGTGGGCGCGGCCGCCCGCGGCTCAAGCAGCGTTTTTAAACGCGCTAATCCAGTTTTTCAAAGAGCGACGACCGGATTTTAATCGGGTTTTTCCTGATTATTATCCGGGGCGGTTTTGCGCCAGCGTCGCCACCAGGGTGTGCGCTTTTTCAGGCCGACATGGGCGCCGTCGCAGTGCGGCGGCCGGCTGGTGGCGCCGCAGCCGCAGAACAGCACGATCTCCTCCTTCCCCGCCGTATAGGGCACCCTCTCACCGGGCGCGCAGCCCTGGTCGGTGCAGAAAGGCGCCGCATCGCTGTGCCCGCAGGCGCACCAGTAGCGGGTCTCGCCGGGCCGCATCCGGACCGGTTGGGGATAGCGCGGCTCCGCCGCCTGTTTATCACGCATGCGTCTTCCTTTTTTCTCCACCGCGCCGGCTGTCGCGGGATGGTCATGTTTTTGTCACGGCACGGCAATCGGGGGCTTCCAGACTGGCCGGAAAATAATGTTGGGAGCTCGTTATGCTTGCGCAAGCCGCTGGAAGGATCAAAGCCCTGCGTCCGCCGTTCCGCCCCAAAACCCGGCCCAAGGACCTGGACGGCGGGAACCGTTTCAGTGCCTATTTCACCCGGTCACGACGGGAGATCCTCAAGGTGCAACGGTTGCGTTACCGGATTTTCTCGGAGGAATACGGCGCCAGCTTCAGCGCGCCGTTCGGCCTGGACCGGGACCGCTTCGACCGCCATTGCCTGCACCTGGTGGTGCGCGATAACCGCACCGGCGAGCTGGTGGGCTACACCCGGGTGCTGCCCGGCGACCGGGTGGCGCGCACCGGCGGTTTCTATTCCTCCGGCGAGTTCCACATGCCCCTGGTGGACACCCTGCGCGGCGGGGTGGCGGAAATCGGCCGCACCTGTATTCATCCGGCCCATCGCGGCGGTGCCGTGATCACGGTACTCTGGGCAAGGTTGGCCCAGTATATGCTTGAGAACGACGTGCGCTACCTGATCGGCTGCGCCAGCGTGGCCCTCGGCGAGGGCTACAACGTGGCGGCCATCGATCAGCGTATCCGCGAGGGCCATCTGGCGCCGGCGGGTCTGCGTGTGACGCCCCGCTGCCGGCTGTCGCCGGTGCCCGGCGACGCGCTGGTGTCCAAGGTGAAGATGCCGCCGTTGCTCAAGGCCTATTTGCGCATGGGCGCCCGGGTGTGTGGCGAACCCTGCTGGGATCCGGAATTCAATTGTCTGGATTACTTTATTCTGATGGAGGTGGACCGCCTGCCGGCCCGCTATGTGCAGCACTTCCTGCAGCCCGGCCAGGCCGGGGCGACCGAGCGCGCGGTAGCGATGGTATGAATGAACGGGATTGGTCCCTGGACGCCGAGGCGAGGCCCCGGCCGCTGATTCTGGCCCGCCGTCTGTGGCGGGCCTTGCGCATCATCGGCCATCTCATCGCCGGCGTGGCGGAGGCGGCCTGGCGGCGCGCCGCCCGGGACCCGCACCGGCCGGAAATCCTGCTCGCCAAGCAGCGCTGGTGCCTGCGGCTGCTGGCGATCATGGGCGTGGAGCTGCGCGTGCACGGCGCGCTGCGCGGCGGCCCCGTGTTCCTGGTGGCCAACCATGTCTCCTGGCTGGATATTCCGGTGATCGCGGCGGCGCGGCCCTGTCATTTTCTGTCCAAGGCGGAGGTGGCGCGGTGGCCGGTGATCGGCTGGCTGGCGCGTTCGGTGGGCACCCTGTTCATCCGCCGGGGCGCCGGCGAATCCCGGGCCAAGGCCGGCGAGATCCGCGAGCACCTGGCCCTGGGGCGCGGCATCCTGGTGTTTCCGGAGGGCACCACCACGGACGGCACCGCGGTGCGCCGCTTCTTCCCGCAGTTGTTCGCCGCCGCCGAGGACGCCCCGGTGCAAACCGTGGCGGTGCGTTACCGGGACGCCGCCGGCCAGGTGGACCGGAGCCTGGCGTTCATCGACGACGACGAGCTGCACCATCATCTGTGGCGGCTGCTGGGCCGTGAACGCATCGTCGTGGACCTGACCTTCGGCCCGCCGGTGCCCGCCGCCGAGCCCCGTGAACGGGCCCGCCTGGCCCGCGAACAGATCATCGCGTCTCTTGGCTGATTCGTTTTTTTGCTACCATGGCCTCCGTTTCGTCCACCACGAGGAAGGCCCGTGACCCGCGCCAGTGAATTGAAAAAAGCCGATGTGATCGAGCACAACGGCGGTTTGTTCGTGATTCGCCAGATCGACGTCCAGTCCCCCTCCGCCCGGGGCGCCGCCACCCTTTACCGGGTGCGCGCGCAGCAGGTGGGTGGCGGCTCCAAGTTCGAGGACCGTTTCAAGGGCGACGACGACGTGCCCACGGTGTCGCTGGTGCGCCGGCCGGTGCATTTTTCCTACCTGGACGGCGACGACTATGTGTTCATGGACGACGAGGATTTCTCCCAGTACCCGATCAAGGGCGAGGACATCGCCGACGAACTGGCCTTCATCACCGAGGACGGCGAGGGCCTGCTGGCCCTGCGTGTGGGTGAGGCGCTGATCGGCCTGGAGCTGCCCGCCTCCGTGGTGCTCACCATCACCGAGACCGCGCCCGCCATGAAGGCGGCCTCCGCCAGCGCCCGCACCAAGCCCGCCACCCTGGAAACCGGCCTGGTGGTGCAGGTCCCGGAATATCTGCAGGAGGGCGAGAAGGTGCGCGTCAACACCGCGGAACGGAAATTCATGTCCCGTGCTTGAAGAAAGGATGGCAAGTTGCAAGTTGCAAGTTGCAAAGACCTCGCCTTCGACGGCTGGCCAGCCTATTCGGGGCTGGGTCAGAGGTTGGGCCTTGCAACTTTTAACTTGCAACTTGCTATTGCTTTTATCCGGCTGTCAGCTGGGTTACTACGGTCAGGCCATGAAGGGCCACTTCAGCCTGATGCACCAGCGCGAGCCGGTGGAGCGGGTGCTCGCCAACCCGGACACCCCGGACCCGGTACGCCGCCAACTGGCCCTGGCCGAGGACGTGCTGGGCTTCGCCGAGCGGGACCTGGCGCTGCCCGCCGAAGGCGTTTACCGCGGCTACGTGCACCTGGACCGGGACGCCGTGGCGTGGAACGTGATGGCCGCGCCGCGCTTTTCCTTCCAGCCCAAGACCTGGTGCTTCCTGTTCGTGGGTTGCCTGAGCTACCGGGGCTATTTCCAGGAGGCGGCGGCCCGCGAGCAGGCGGACAAGCTGGCCGCCGAGGGCTGGGACACCTACGTGGGCGGCGCTATCGCCTATTCCACTCTGGGCTGGTTCGACGATCCCCTGACCACGCCCATGATCGACCGCTCCGGCCCGGCGCTGGTGGAGCTGCTGATCCACGAGCTGGTGCACCGGCGCCTTTACATCGCCGACCACACCCGCTTCAACGAATCCCTGGCCACCATGGTCGCCCGGGAGGGCACCCTACGTTACCTGGCCCACCACGATCTGGCCGTGGACCTGGATCGCTGGCGGCGCCGGGACCAGGCCCGCGACGCTTTCCTGGACCTGGTGGGCGACACCCGCGACAAGCTGGCGACCCTGTACGCCGGGGACCTGCCGCCGGAGGCCATGGGCGAGCAAAAGGCGGCCCTGATCGAGGCGCTGCGCCAGGCCTTCCGCGCCCGCGCCGAGGCGGTGCCCGGCCTGGAGGCCTACGCCGGCTTCTTCGAGGGCACGCTGAACAATGCCCGCCTTAACGGGGTCCATGATTATTACGGCCGGGTGGGGGACTTCCAGAAAATACTGCTAAGCTGCGGCGGGCAGTGGCCCTGCTTCTGGCGGCGGGTGGAAGCACTGGCCGACGACCTGGATTAGAGGACGGGAATGCTGGAACTGGTTCGTATCAACAACGCCTCCCTGGCCAAACGGCTGGCCGATCTGCTGGCGCGGCGCGGCATCGACACCCGCACCGAGGAACGGGACGGCCACTACACCCTGTTCCTGGCGGACGCCGCTCGCCAGGACGAGGCCCGTGAACTGGCCCGGGAATTCCTCCACAACCCGCTGGCCGGCAAGTGGCAGGACGATGCCTGGCAGGCCAGCGAACCGGTCACCGGCCTGCCCCGGGAGCGGGTGTTCTCCGGCGGCTGGTTCGCCAGCCTGGGGCCGGTGACCCGCACCGGTCTGGTCGCCTGCGCGCTGATCTTTCTTTCTCCCTATGTGATGGGCCCGGCGCTCTACGAGGCGCTGATGTTTCCGGACACGGTGCAGGGGCTGGTGGCCCAGCCCTGGCGGCTGCTCACCCCCATGCTGCTGCACTTCTCGGTGCTGCACATCATCTTCAACCTGCTGTGGTGGTGCGACCTGGGGCGCCTGATCGAGCGCTTCCAGTCCAGCCTGCAGCTGCTGTGGATCACCCTGGTGGTGGCCTCGGTGTCGAACTTCGCCCAGTACCTGGACACCGGCCCGCGCTTCGGCGGTATGTCCGGCGTGGTGTACGGCCTGCTGGGGTATCTGTGGCTGTATGGCAAGGTGAACCCGGCGGCCGGGTATCAATTGCGCAAGGAGATTGTGGTATTGATGCTGGTCTGGCTGGTGATCTGCTATGTGGGCCTGTCCGGCGTGGTCGCCAACACCGCCCACCTGACCGGTTTGCTCAGCGGCGGCGCGCTCGGCGTGCTGGTCGGTTTGTACCGGCGCATGCGCTATTATCGCGGCGGAACGAAGGGAGAGTAGTTTGAAGCAACGGACAATCGCCATCGCGGCGCTGGCCGGCCTGATCCTTGCCCTGCAGGGCTGCGGTCTGGCCCGGGTGGGAGACAGCCTGGGCAAGGGGGTGCGTCAGAACGGCGACCTGGCCACGGTGGAGGCGGGCCTGCCCAGCTATCTGCTGATGATCGACGGCCTGATCGTCAACTGGCCGGAACGCGAATCCCTGCTCGCCACCGGCGCCGATCTCTACGGCGCCTACGCCGGCCTGTTCGTGGATGACCCGGAACGGGCCGCCCGCCTCAATGCCCGGGCCCTGGATTACGGCCTGCGCGCCGCCTGCGCCCACGACGACGCCTACTGTTCGGTCCGCGAGATGGAGGTGCCCGCCCTGGAAGCGCTGCTGGCGCGGGCGGACCGGGACGACGTGCCGGCCCTGTTCACCCTGGGTGGTGCCTGGGCGGGCTACATCCAGACCCACTCCGACGACTGGAACGCGGTGGCCGAGCTGTCCCGGGTACGGCTGCTGATGGAGCGGGTGGTGGCCCTGGACGAAGGCTATCAGCACGGCCAGGCGCACATGTACCTGGGCGTGCTCAACAGCCTGCTGCCGGCCAGCCTGGGCGGCCAGCCGGAGCAGGCCCGGGAGCACTTTCTGCGCGCCGTCGAGCTTTCCGGCGGCGACAACCTGATGGCCCGGGTGCTCTATGCCGAGCACTACGCGCGCCTGGTGTTCGACCGCGAACTCCACGACCAGCAACTCAGGAAGGTGCTCGACGCCGACGTGGACGTGCCCGACCTCACCTTGCAGAATGCCTACGCCAAGCGCGAGGCGCGCCGGCTGCTGGACAGCGCCGACGAGTATTTCTAGGAGACAATGATGTTGAGAACCGCCGTGGCCTTGCTGGCCCTGATGCCGATGCTGGCCCTCGCCACCACCCTGAAGATTTCCACGCTCTACCCGGACGGCACCGCCGTGGTCAAGGCGCTCAAACAGGCCGGCGACACCATCGAGCAGGAGACCGACGGGCGGGTATCGCTGAAAATCTACCCCGGTGGCGTGATGGGCGACGACCAGGCGGTGCAGCGCAAGATCCGCGTCGGCCAGCTGCACGGCCAGATGGCCCAGGGCGGCGCCTTCGCCCGCTACTACCGGGACAGCCAGATTCTCAACGTGCCGCTGACGTTCAACGATTACGCCGAGGTGGACGCCGCCCGGGAAAAACTGGACCCGCTGATCAAGCAGGGCCTGGAGGAGAACGGCTGGGTGAGCTTCGGGCTGGTGGACGGCGGCTTCGCCTACATCATGTCCGGCAAGCCGGTGCGCGGCCTGGACGACCTGCGCGCCCGCAAGCTGTGGCTGCCCTCCGGCGACAGCGCCTCGGCCAACGCCGCCGACACCCTGGATCTTTCCCCCATCGTGCTCAACATCGGCAGCGTGCTGACCTCCCTGCAGACCGGCGCCATCGACGCCTACGCGGCGCCGCCGGTGGCCGCCCTGACCCTGCAGTGGTATTCCCGGGTGGACTACATCACCGATCTGCCGCTGCTGTATACCTATGGCCTGCTGGCGATCCAGAAGCGCCATTTCGACCGCCTCTCCGAGGCCGACCAGCAGGTGGTGCGCCGGGTGCTGGAGAACGCCTTCGACGGCATCGACGAGGACAGCCGCGAGCAGAACAAGGCGGCCTTCAAGGCGGTGCGGAACCAGGGCCTGGAGCTGGTGTCGCCCAGCGATGAGCAGCGCGCGGAGTGGAAGCGCTACGCCGACAAGGCCACCCAGAAGCTGGTGGAGGATGGCCAGCTCAGCCAGGACATGCTCGACCGGCTGCATGCCATTCTCGAGGCCTATCGGAACAGCGGTTCCTGATGCGGCGTTTGCTGGGCTGGATCCACCGCTTCGAGGACGGCCTGATCGTCTTCGTGGTGCTGATGATGGTGGCGCTGGCGGTGGCGCAGATCGTGTTGCGCAACCTGGCCGGCACCAGCTTGGTGTGGGCGGACCCGTTGCTGCGCAACGCGGTGCTGTGGATCGGCCTGCTGGGCGCCATGATCGCCTCGCGCAAGGATGAGCACATCCGCATCGACCTGGCCGCCAACTTTCTGCCCGAGCGCGTTCTGCCCTGGATCACCGGCCTGGTGGACCTGTTCACCGCCGGCATCTGCCTGCTCACCGCCTGGTACGGGCTCGGTTTCGTGATCGAGGAACGCCAGTTCGGCGGCGCCGCCTTCGCCGGCATTCCCAGCTGGCTGCTGCAGGCGGTGATTCCGTTGGGCTTCTCGGTGATGGCGCTGCGCTATGTGATTCTGTTCAGCCTGGGCCTGGTGGGCCGCCGGCCGAGCATGCGGGGGCCGGTGGCATGATCCTCGCCGGTGCCCTGATCCTGATTCTGCTGGCGCTGCTCGGCGCGCCCCTGTTCGCGGTGTTGCTGGGCGCCGCCGCCCTGGGCTTTTTCGCCCTGGGCTCGCCGCTGGCGGTGCTGCACATCGACATCTACCAGCTGGCGGATTCCGTGGTGCTGATGGCACTGCCGTTGTTCACCTTCGCCGGCTTCCTGCTCAGCGAATCGCGCACCGCCGATCGGCTGATGCGCCTCAGCCAGGCCGCCTTCGGCTGGATGCCCGGCGGCATGGCGTTCGTGGCGCTGATCGCCTGCGCCTTCTTCACCGCGCTTACCGGCGGCTCCGGGGTGACCATCGTGGCCCTGGGTGCCTTGCTGCTGCCGGCGCTGGTGAAGGCCGGCTACCCGGAACGCTTCAGCCTGGGGCTGGTGACGTCCTCCGGCAGCCTGGGGCTGCTGCTGGTGCCCTCGGTGCCGTTGCTGATCTACGGCATCATCGCCCAGCAGCTCTCCCAGCAGCTGGCCATGCCGCCCGTGGAGATCGTCGATCTGTACCTGGCCGGCGTCGGTCCGGCCCTGCTGATGGTGGTGCTGCTGTATCTGTATTGCCTGTGGGCCACCCGGGGCGGCGGTGCCGAAGGCGCCACCGCGGTGCCGCGCCAGGCGTTCAGCGGCCGCGAGCTGCGCGCCGCCCTGTGGGACGCCCGCTGGGAGCTGCCGTTGCCGCTGGTGGTGCTGGGCGGGGTGTTCTCCGGCGTGCTGGTGGTCAGCGAGGCGGCGGCGGTGACCGCGCTTTACGTGCTGATCGCGGAAGTGTGGCTGTACCGGGAAATTCCCCTGCGGCGGCTGCCGGGTATTACCCGGGAAGCCATGGTGATGGTGGGCGGCATCCTGCTGATCCTGGCGGTGGCCCAGGCGTTCGCCGATTACCTGGTGTACGCGGAAGTGCCCGAGCAGTTGTTCCAGTTCATCCAGACCCATGTGCAGGGCAAGATCGCCTTTCTGATCCTGCTTAACATCCTGCTGCTGGTGCTGGGCGCCATGCTGGATATCTTCGCCGCCCTGGTGATCATGGTGCCGCTGATTCTGCCGGTGGCGCTGCGCTACGGCATCGATCCGGTGCACCTGGGCATCATCTTCGTGGCCAATATGCAGATCGGCTACATCACGCCGCCGGTGGGCATGAACCTGTTCATCGCCAGCTACCGGTTCCGCAAGTCCATCACCGAGCTGTTCGCGGCCACCATTCCCTTCATGCTGGTGCTGATCGTGGCGCTGCTGGCGATCACCTATATTCCTTCTCTCAGCCTCTGGCTGGTGCGTTAGAACCCGCCGCCCAATCGCCGCTTCAACCGCGATTCCGTTACTGGACAGGGCGTTTCTCCTGTGCACATACTCCAGGGTATGTGGTTTCTATCAATAATATAACAACCCGGGAGAGAACCATGTTCGTGGAGAAAACACCGTGGAAAGCCACGGTCACCGCTATTTTCCTTTCGTTTTTGTTTATCGCTTCAGGTCACGCCGCGCCCGCCGACAAGGACCCGGTCACCATCGCCATTATCGATCCGCTGACCGGCCCCATGGCCGGTGTGGGGCTGCCGCTGGTCGCCCACATGAAATTCGAGGCGGAGCGCCTGAACGCCGATGGCGGCATGAATGGCCATCCGTTCCGCATTATCGGGTTGGATAATAAGGTCAGCCCCCAGGAAAGCCTGGTGCAATTGCAAAAGGCGGCGGACGACGGCGTCCGTTATATCGTGCAGGGCAACGGTTCCTCGGTGGGGTCGGCGCTGATCTCGGCGATCGATAAACACAACCGCCGCAATCCCGGTGAGGAGATGCTTTATCTCAACCACGGCGCGGTGGATCCGGTGCTGACCAACGAGCGCTGTTCGTTCTGGCATTTCCGTTTCGATGCCGGCGCGGACATGAAGATGAACGCTCTGACCAACTGGATCCAGGGTCAGAAGGACATCAAGAAGGTGTATCTGATCAACCAGGACTACAGTTTTGGCCATTCGGTGTCGTCCATGGCGCGGGAAATGCTGAAGGAAAAGCGCCCGGACATCGAGATCGTGGGCAATGACTTCCACCCGCTGGCCAAGGTCAAGGACTTCACCCCCTACGTCTCCAAGATCAAGGCGTCCGGCGCGGACGCCATCATCAGCGGGAACTGGGGCCAGGACATGGTCCTGCTGGCGAAGACGCTGGCGGACTTCGGTGTCGACGCGCCCTTCCTGACCTACTACGCCGGCAGCCCCGGCACCGTGACCCAGGTCGGGGACCGTGGCGTGGACAGGATTTATCAAATCTACGCCTATTACGGCGATACCGATGACCCGGAAATCGGGCAGCGTCAGAAGGAGATGTACCAGCAAACGGATTGGGATTACTTCCTGTTCTATCCGCGCCTGACCACGATGATGGAAATGCTCAAGAAAGCCGCCGACCAGGCCGGCAGCGTGGACCCGGTGGAGATCGCCTTCGCCATGGAGGGAATGTCCGTGGACATGGACACCGGCACCTACACCATGCGTAAAAAGGACCACCAGGTGCAGCAGCCCATGGTGCTCTCGGTGATGAAGGGCGACATGCCTTACGGTGCCGAGGGCACCGATTACAACTTCGCCAAGGTGGCGCGCATTGCCGCCGAGGACGTGGCCATGCCCAGCACCTGCCGGATGCGCCGCCCGTCCCGGGATTGAACCGGGGCCGGGCTCACTCGCCTTTGTTGCGCACCCAGAGCCCGCCGTTCTCGCCTTTCCTGAGCTCGAAATGCTTCTTCTGGGCGGCCAGCAGGTCGCTCAGTTTCTTGAAGCCGTACAGCCGGGTATCGAACTCCGGGCGGCGCTTGTTCAGGTTCTGCCCCAGGGCGCCCAGGTGGGCGAAATTGTCTTCCCCGGAGATGTCGTCGATCACCCGGGCGATGAACTTGATCGGCGGCGTGTTGCCGGCGGTGCGCTCCTGGGCCGCCTTGGCGGCCTTGCCGGCGTCGGCGTCATCCTGATCGTCGCGCAGGATCTCCGTGTAGATGAACTTGTCGCAGGCGGCCACCAGGGGTTTGGGCGTTTTCTGTTCGCCGAAACCGTACACGGTCAGGCCGGCCTCGCGCAGGCGCGCCGCCAGGCGGGTGAAGTCACTGTCGCTGCTGACCAGGCAGAAGCCGTCCAGGTCCCGGGTGTAAAGCAGGTCCATGGCGTCGATGATCAGCGAGCTGTCGGTGGCGTTCTTGCCGGTGGTATAGGCGAACTGCTGCACCGGCTGGATGGAGTAATCCAGCAGCACTTTCTTCCAGCCGCCCAGGTTGGGCTTGGTCCAGTCGCCATAGATGCGTTTGACGCTGGCGGTGCCGTACTTGGCGATTTCCTCGAACAGCCCCTCGACGATGGCCGGCGGGGTGTTGTCGGCGTCGATCAGGACCGCCAGATGGTTGGGCAGGTCGGTGTTGTTGGCCATGGCCGGTTCCTTGCGTTCGAATCCGGCCTACTTTATCAGGCATTGGCGGTGTGATCAGGCCTCCGCCTTGCGGCGCACGAACCAGGCCATGAACCGCAGCGGCAACATGCGGATGGCCACGCTCTGGGCGGTGATCGACCAGCCGGGCAGGGCAAGGCGCTTGCCGGCGTGCAGGGCCCGCCAGGCGCCCCGGGCCACCTCGGCGGGGCCGTCCACGCGCTCGGTGACGAAGCGGGTGATGCCCTGGGAAGAGGCGTGCCGGCTTTGCGCCGTGTCCAGGAAGCCGGTGCGGGTGGTGGTGGGGCAATAGCAGGTGACCCGCACGCCGTGGGGTTTGAGTTCCTCGCCCAGGGAGGCGCTGAAGTTGATCACGAAGGCCTTGCTGGCGCTGTAGGCGGCGAAATAGGTCATCGGGCAGAAGCCGGCCAGGGAGCCGATGTTGAGAATGCGGCCGCCGCCGGCGTCCTTCATGCGCTTGCCGACCAGCAGGCAGAGCTGGGCGAGCAGCTGGTTGTTCACCGCCAGCATCTTGCCCACCCGCGTCGCGTCCTGCTCCACGTGCTCGCCGAACAGGCCGAAGCCCACGTTGTTGACCAGCACGTCCACCGGCAGGCCGTGCCGGTCGAGCCAGTCCGCCACCCGCACGGCGGCGTCCGGCTCGGACAGGTCCATGGCCACCGGCCGGTAATCGCAGCCGTCGGGCAGGTCCTCGCCGAGGGCTTCCAGGGCGTCGCCGCGCAGGTCGAAGGCCAGCACCCGGTAGCCGTCGGCGGCGAACAGGCGCGTCAATTCCTGGCCGATGCCGCCGGCGGCGCCGGTGATCAGAACGGTTCCGGTCATGGGTTCGCGGCTCCCCGGGTTTGTGGGCCCAGATTGAAGGGGCCGATGATCATGTCGCTGGAGTGCGCGCGATGGTGTGCCTCGCGGGCCCTCCAGGCCTTGCCGTAGCGGTAGAAGGGAATGGTCGGGTAGAGGTGGTGCATCAGGTGGTAGTTCTGATACATCAGCACCGGCGTGAGCCACCATTCCTGGCCCATGCGCATCAGGGCGGTGCGGTTCGGGTCCCGGTCCTGGCGGCCGGTGTGCGGGTAATGGGGCAGCACCATGAACACCAGGCACATCAGGAAGAACGCCAGATAGGTGGGGATCAGCCACAGCGTGAGCATGTAGAACGGCGCCCATACCCAGAGCGCGGCGATGATGGCGCCGGCCACCAGCATTTCCCGCACCACCTCGGAGACCTTCAGGCCCGGCACCCGGCTCGGGTCGCGCAGGAAGTAGAGCACGTAGAAATACGGCCACAGGCCCCACAGCGGCATGGTCCACAGGCTGCGGGCCATCCAGTGGTCCGGGTCGTTTTCCTCGTTGGCGAACCGGTGGTGGCGCATGTGCAGCAGCCGGAACAGCCGGCCGCGGCCGAAGGGCACAGCCACGAAGGTGGCCGCCGCCAGCAGGAAATCGTTCATTTTCGGGCTGCGCGCGGCGCAGCGGTGAATCGCCTCGTGGGCCGGGGTGAACAGGGCATAGCCGGCCACGCCGTTGACCACCATGCCCACCCAGAGCGGCCACAGATGGTTCATGGTCAGCACCCAACTGGCGGCGATGGTGGCCACGCTGCCGATCAGAATCGCCACCGTGGGCCAGGCCAGGGTGGGCGATACCCTCAGCCGGGCCAGCTTTTGTTTCTCCAGGGTCTCGGTCGCGTCGCTGTGCATCACGGGTCTCCGCCTCGTTACGTGCACACAGTGTTTACCAGGACGCTGCCGACGGGCAGACGTGGAAATTGCCAACAGGGGGATAAAAAGTGACAGGTTCAGGGGCGCCGGAAGTCGCTGGGGCGGGTGCCGTACCAGCGGCGGAAGGCACGCCGGAAGCTGGCCACGTCGGTGTAGCCCAGCTCCCGGGCCACCGCCGCCACGGTGTAGTGGGGCAGGCCCAGTAGCTCGGCGGCGCGCCGCGCCCGGGTGCGGTCGCGCAGGGCCTGGAAGCGGGTGCCCTCGGCCTTGAGTCGGCGGATCAGGGTGCGCGGGCTGATGTGCAGGGCCTCGGCCACCGCCTCCAGGCCCGGCTCCGGCTCGCCGCGCAGACGCGCCAGCACCTGGTCGCTGAGCGAGCCGTGGCGGCGCAGGGCCTCCTGGCGGGCCTCGCACTGGCGCACCGCCATCCACAGCAGCTCCCGGTCGTGGCTGGGCACCGGCTCGTCGCCGTAGTGGGCGGGCAGGGTGAGGGCCACCTGGGGGGCGTTGAATTCCACCCGGATGCCGGCGAAGGCTTCCCGGTACAGGGCGGCGTGCTCCGGGGGCGGGTAGTTGAAATGCACGGCGCCGTCCTCGATGGGGCGGCCGCGCAGCACGATGTGGCAGGCGAACGCGGAGGCCAGGGCCGATTCGGTGAGAAACCGCACCGCGTAGTCCCGGGGCTCGATGAAATCCAGGCGCAGGGTGATGGCGTCCCGGTCTTCCTCCAGATGGGTGGTGAACACCCGGGTGCGGGTGTTGTTGAAGCGCGCGAACAGCACCATGGCGTCGCGCAGGGTGGCGCTGGCCATGGCCGCCATGCCCATGGGGCCATGCATGGCGGGCAGCGCGCGCAGGCCGGTGCGCAGGGCCAGGTCCGGCCGGGGCGACAGAGCCATGGCGTTGGCGATCAGCCGCCGGGCGCCGGGCCAGTCGATGAAGCCCTCGCCGCGCGCCAGGGTGGCGGCGTCGATGCCGGTGCCTTCCAGCAGGGCGGCCTGGTCGGCGCCGTCCGCCTCCAGGGTCTGCGCGATCATGCGGCAGTAGGTCAGGGCCAGGTCCGGGCTCACGGCGGCGCTTCCTCCGGTGGCTCGGCCAGGTAGCCGGCCACCATGCGGGTCAGCTCCCGGGCCAGTTCCTCCTCGTCGATGAGGTCGCCCTGGCTGACATGGCGCACCATGGTGAACAACACGCTGTTGGTGACGATGAACACGCGCACTTCCAGGTTCCGGATCGGGTAGTCCCGATAGTGGCGCAGAAAATACAGCCGCGACAGCTCCATGAAGTGCTGCTGCAGCAAATCCACCATGCGGTTGGTGGGCAGCCGGTGCCAGTTGCGCACCAGCTCCAGGTAGAGGCCGTCCCGGGAGCGCAGCACCGAGAAGCCGAAGCGGATCGAGCGATGCACCATCTCGTTGAGATCGGTGACCGCCATCAGCGGCAGCCGCCGCAAACCGCCGGCGATGTCCTCCGCCAGGCGGTCCATGAGCGCCTCGATCAGGGCGTCCTTGTCGCCGAAGTACTGATACAGCGAGCCCACGCTGACGCCGGCCTGTTCGGCGATGCGCGCCGTGGTGGTGTCGTCCAGGCCGTGGCGCTGGATACACAGGCCGGTGGCCTCCACCAGGGCCTTCACCATCTCCCGGGACCGTTTTTGCCTTGGTTGTTTCCGCATGACGCCTCGAAACGCGAATTGAATGCGAATAGATATTCGCATTACTGTCCGATCCTGAGCAAGCCCCTTTCAGGAGCGCACCATCAGGAGAGCACCATGAACGCACCGGCCCCCTCGACCCCTTCCGCTACCACATCCGCCAACACGTCCGCCGCCCCCACCCGGGCGCGGCCGTTCGAGAAGACCGCCACCCCCACGCCGGCCTGGCTACGGCGGCTGCTGGGCCGGGAGCTGGCGCCCAGCCGCGATGAATACCAGGCGGCGCTGGACGATCTGTGGGTGGGCGACCCGGCCATGGACGCCCTGATCGACTGGATGTACGAGTATGGCCCGGCCCGGGCGCGGCCCCTGTTCGAGACCGCGGTGCGCGAGGGCGTGGACGCGGTGCCGGAATGCCCGGCGCCGCTGCGGGCGTTCATGGACCAGGTGGCGGCGCCGGCCTGGCTGGATCCGGCCCTGGTGGACGAGGGCGCCCGCTTCATTCAGTCCACGGGCATGGCGGCCCCCTATGTGCTGCGGGATCTGGCGCTGATGGGCGGCTATTTGCTGTCCGGCTTCAACCAGTCCCTGGTGCTGACCGGCGCGCTCAGCCAGGGCACCGCCCGGCGGGTGGCGGAAACCGGCAAGTGGTGGATCGATTGCACCGAGGAAGGCGGGCTGCTGCCCGGCGGGGAGGGCTACCGGGGCACCCTGCATGTGCGCATGGTGCATGGCCTGGTGCGGCGTAACCTGGATCGCCGGGAGGAATGGGATCACGCCCGCTGGGGGTTGCCGCTCAACCAGGTGGACATGGCCGCCACCTATCTGGGCTTCTGCGTGGTGATGCTGGGCGGCCTGCGCAAGATGGGCATTCCGGTGACGGCGCGGGAGTCCCGGGCGGTGATGCATCTGTGGAAGTACGCCGGCTGGCTGATGGGCGTGGACGAACGCTGGCTGGTGGAGCGGGAACGGGACGGCATCGTGCTGCTGCACCACGCCATGATGACCCAGAGCCGCCCGGACTGGACCAGCCAGGAACTGGGCCGGGCCCTGTCCCGGGAGCCGCTTTCCCAGTCCTTCCGCCGTCTGGCGGGGGTGCGTCGGCGCTGGGCCTACCGCCGCCACCTCAGTGTCACCCGGTACTTCCTGAACCGGGAGAAAATGCGCCAGCTGGGTCTGCCGGACGACATCGGCCCCTGGTTTCCGCTCGCCACCCTGGTGCCGCGTTTCGCCGGTCACGTGGCCCTGCGTTACCTGCCGGGCCTGCGCGGCTGGCAGCAGCGCCACGGCCGGCGGGTGCAGAACGCGGCCCTGCGGCACCTGTTCGCCGAGGGCGATCCCGGCCTGGTGCGGGCGGACCTATAAAAAAATCCGATCAATTCGTTCTTCTCACCCTCGTCCCTTCACATCCGCTTTATGGGTACAGTTTTAATCTCATTCGCGGAAACGGATAAGGTGAAGAGCGATGAAACGGATTCTGGTGCTGTATTACTCCATGTACGGACACATTGAGTCACTGGCGGACGCCGTGGCCGAAGGGGCGCGCGGCGTGGGCGGCGTGGAAGTGACCATCAAGCGGGTACCGGAAACCATGCCCGAGGACGCTTTCAAGGCGGCCGGTGGCAAGACCGATCAGAAAGCCCCGGAGGCAAGCCCCGGGGAACTCAAGGATTACGACGCCGTGATCGTTGGCACGCCCACCCGCTTCGGCAACATGAGCGGGCAGATGCGTACCTTCTGGGATCAGACCGGCGGCCTGTGGGCCCAGGGCGCCCTGGCCGGCAAGGTGGCCAGCGTGTTCACCTCCACCGGCACCGGCGGCGGCAAGGAAACCACCATTATTTCCACCTGGCTGACCCTGGCCCACCACGGTTTCGTCCTGGTGCCCCTGGGTTACGCGGACCCGGGCCAGGAGCAGACCGACATCAGCGAAGCCCATGGCGCCTCCCCCTACGGCTCCGGCACCCTGGCCGGCCCGGACGGCAGCCGCCAGCCCAGCGACAAGGAACTGATCCTGGCCCGTTATCAGGGCGAGCAGGTGGCCAAGCTGACCGTCAAACTCTGAGATTTCCTCTCGTGTAAGAACTCATAGCGCTGATTCTTACCCCCTTATGCCGCCCTCCCCCGGGCGGTTTTTTTTGTTTCAGGCCAGGCGCTTGCGCATGCGCGTGCGGGGCAAGGAGACGCCTTGCCGTTGCACGCTCTCCTCGCCGTCCACCTCGAAGCCCAGAAACGCGAAGAAATCCCGCGCCACCAGACTGGCCTCGGTGACCAGTTCATCGAGGCCCTGAATCCGGGCTTCGTCTTCCAGGTGGTGGTAGAGCAGGGTGGCGATGCCCAGGCGGGCGGCGTCCGGATGCACGTAGACGAAGGTGACGCGCCGCTCCACCAACTGCGCGAAGGCGGCGGGCCGTCCGTCCCATTCCGCCACCATGGTCAGCCCGTCCGCCAGCGCCGCCTGGAAGCCGGGCGCGTCGGCGCCGGCGGCCCAGGCGGCGCGCTGGTCGGCGTCGTAGTGGTCGGTGGCGGTGGTGTGCACGGCGGCCTGGAACACCGCCGTCAGGGCGGGGCCGTCATGCGGTTCGAAGGGGCGGATCAGGAAGGGCAGGCCGGGCAGGGCCGGGGTATCGGTGGCGTCCGGCGCCGGCGCCGTGCTGGCGGGCTCGGCGGGCGGGGCCGCCGGGGCCGGAGGCGTCTCCCGGCCGGCGTTGGTGAGCCATCGCCACAGGGCGCGGATCATGAGCCGTCCCGCTGCTGTTGCTGTTTAAGCGCTTCCACCTGGCGCTCCAGGGCGCGCAGATAATCCTCCTGCTTTTTCAGCAGGGTTTCGGTGGTGGCCTGCTGTTCGCGCAGCGCCTCGGCCCGGTCGCGCAGTTCCGCCCGTTCGCGCCGCGCCGCGTCGCCGGCTTCCTCCGCCGCCGCCCGGGCGGCGTCATCGTCCCGGGATTCGGCGCCCACGGCGGGCGCGGCCAGGGCGATCAGCAGCAATGGCCAGAGCAAACGCATGGAAAATTTCCCCCGCAGCCAAAACACCGAGTCTAGCAGAGGTTGGGTGCCGCGACAGTGCCGCCGGTCGCCGGGCGCGAGTCAGGCATGTCCTACCTATATCGAGGGCGATCACGCCAGACCGGAAATCAGGGCGGCGCCGGCCACCGCCAGCAGCAGGGCCCAGAGCAGCGCGCCCAGCGCCAGCGGGCGCCAGCCGGCCTGGCGCAGCAGGCCCAGGTGGGTGCTCAGGCCCAGGGCGGCCATGGCCAGCGTAAGCAGCAGGTCATCCGCGCCGGCCAGGGCCGGGCGCGGGCCATCCGGCAGCAGCCCCAGGCCGTTCACGGCCATGGCCAGGGCGAACAGCAACGCGAACGGCGGCACCGGCAAGCGGCGCCCGGCAGTGCCGCCGTCGCCGCCGCGCGCCAGCAGCGCCAGCCCCATCAGCACCGGGGCCAGCATCATCACCCGCGCCATCTTCACCAGCAGGGCGGTGTCCACCAGCGCCGGCGACATGGCCTGGGCGGCCACCAGCACCTGGGCGACCTCCTGGACGGTGGCGCCGGTGAACAGGGCGTAGTCCGCCGGATCGCCGAACAGGCCGGGCCAGCGATGGAACATCACCGGCAGCAGCAGCATGTTCAGGGTGCCGAACACCACCACCGCCGCCACCGCCATGGCGCCGTCCCGGTCCCGGCCGCGCAGCAACGGCTCGGCGGCGAGCACCGCGGCGGCGCCGCAAATGCCGTTGCCGGCGCCGATCAGCAGAGCGGCGTTGCGCGGCATGCGGAACAGCACCGGCCCCAGCCAGGCGGCCAGCAGCAGGCTGGCCAGGACCTGCACCGCGTCCAGCACCAGCACGCCGACCCCCAGCCCGGCCACGGCATCCAGGGGAATGCGCAGGCCGTAGAGCACGATGGCGGTTTTCAGCACCGGGCCCTTGAACAGGTTCAGGCTGGGCGCGGCCCGCTCCCGCCAGGCCGCCGGCAGCGGCTGGGTCACCAGCAAGCCGATGAGCAGAGCCAGGGCCAGGGCGCCCAGGCCCCAGGCGTGGGCCAGGGGCGTGCTGGCCAGGCCCATGCCGGCCAGCCCGCAGGCCACCACCAGCAACACAAAGGGCCATTCGGAAGGGCGGGGGAGAACCTGGGTGAACATGGTCGGGCTCCGTGATGAATTCGGAGCCACTATGGCAAGGGCGCGGGGTTAAATATATTTAATTATTATAAAGATATAACTAAAATAAAATTATGAATGACACCACTCTGCGCCAATGGCGCCTGTTCCTGGCGGTGGCCGAGACCGGCAGCGTGGCCGCCGCCGCACGCCGGGTGGCCCTGACCCAGCCGGCGGTCAGCCAGGGGCTGGCGCAACTGGAGGACCGGCTCGGCGAGCGTCTGTTCGACCGGGTGGGCCGGGGCCTGCATCTGAACGGGGCGGGCCGCCGGTTGCTGCCCGAGGCCCGTGCCCTGCTGGAGCAGGTGGAACGCTGTGAGCGCCTGTTCCAGACGCCCCGCCTGGAAGTGGAACTGGCGGCCACCCACACCCTGGGCAATTACTATCTGCCGCCGCTGCTGGCCGCCTTCCGGGCGCGCCATCCGGCGGCGCGGGTGCGCCTGGACGTGGTCAACACGCGCACCGCCGTGGCCCGGCTGCTGGCCCTGGAAACCGAACTGGCCCTGGTGGAAGGGCCGGTGTCCCACCCTCTGCTGGCGGTGCGGCACTGGCGGGACGATACCCTGGTGCGGGTGGCGGCGCCGGCCCTGGCGGCCAGCCTGGGCCCGGACCCCTCGGGCTGGCCCTGGGTGATGCGCGAGCCCGGGTCCGGTACCCGGGCGGTGATCGAGGCGCGGCTGGGGGAAGCCTTTCCGCCGGCGGAGCGTCTGTTGCAGCTGGGCGCCGGCGAGGCGGTTCGCCAGGCGCTGCTGGCCGGAGCCGGCGTCGGCTACGTGAGCCGGCTGGCCGCCGCCCGCGCTTTGCAAGACGGCCGTCTGGTTGCGGTGCCCGGGGACGGCGAGTCCCTGCGCCGGCCTCTGTACCTGCTGCGCCATCGTCAGCGCCCGCCGGGGGAAGGTGAGCGGGCGCTGGAGGCGTTGTTGCTGGAGGGCGGGGGTCAGGGGTCGAGCCCGTAACGGCGCAGCAGGTCCCGGTTGCGGTTTGCCCAACGGTCGTAGCGTTGACGCAACTCGTCGTCCTCGGGGACCGGCGCGCCCACCCACTGGCAGCGTTGCACCACCGCCCGTTTGAAAGCGCCGAAACCGCCGTAACGGCGCATCGAGAACCAGCGCTTGCGGCCCCGGTTGGCGGTGACCGAGAAGTTGCCGCCCAGGGGTTTCTCGCGGAAGGTCACGGTGACCCCCACCAGACCGAAGGGGTTGCGTTGATCCGTCCGGTCCGGGGCCTCGTCCTTGTTCTGGGCGTAGAGCATCAGCGGGCGGCGGTCGCCCATGGCGGCGCGCACCGCCGGGTCGTCGATGGCCTGGTCGCGCCATTGGCGGGCCTGTTCCAGGGCCGCCGCCTTGCTGCCGTAGCGGCGGTCGCGGAACGAGCGGCGCCGTTGCCGGCGGCGTCCGTGGCCGTCCAGCCAGGGCACCGCGCACCACCAGAACTCGCCGGTGTGATTGCGATAGATGTACAAAAAGGAGTGCACACGGGGCGCTCTTTTTACGGGGTGATTCATGATGCTGACTTCCGTCCTCGACATTTTTTATTGCTTTCCCGCAATATTGGAAATCAGTGCCATTAATGCAGAGCTAACCCCGAAAAGAGCGTTCCTGCTCTTTCTTTACAGGGAGAGCGTCGGCGGGTCCCATCCCTGAGCGTCCTTAAAAGTCGTCGCGACCACCAAACAAATTCGTCAGGACGGCAATATTCCTGCCGTATACGCAAAGGGGCGTGAGGGAGATAAAACGGGGGCGAATAAAAAGGGGGCGCCGGAGCGCCCCTTGTCGGTGGGAAGGATGGAAACGGCGGGCGAACGTCAGCCCTTCATCATCTGCCGCAGCACATAGTGGAGGATGCCGCCGTTCTTGTAGTAGGTGACCTCGGCGCCGGTATCGAGCCGGCTGATGCAGTTCACCCGCTCTTCCTTGCCGCCTTCCTTGCGGAACACCACTTCGATTTCCTGGCTGGGTTTGAGGTCGTTGCCCAGGTTGGGGATGTCCACTTCCTCGCTGCCGTCCAGGTTCAGGGTCTTGCGGGTGGTGCCTTCCGGGAACTGCAGCGGCAGCACGCCCATGCCGATCAGGTTGGAGCGGTGAATGCGCTCGTAGCTTTCCGCGATCACCGCGCGCACGCCCAGCAGGCGGGTGCCCTTGGCGGCCCAGTCACGGCTGGAGCCGGTGCCGTATTCCTTGCCGGCCACCACCACGGTGGGAATGCCGTCCTTCTGATAGCGCATGGCGGCGCCGTAGATGGGCATTTCCTCGCCGCCGGGCAGATGCTTGGTGTAGCCGCCCTCGATGTCCGGCGTCATCTCGTTGCGGATGCGGATGTTGGCGAAGGTGCCGCGCATCATCACCTCGTGGTTGCCGCGCCGGGAGCCGTAGGAGTTGAAGTCGATGGGCTCCACGTCGTGGCCCTGCAGGTAATGCCCGGCGGGGCTGTCCGCCTTGATGGCGCCGGCCGGCGAGATGTGGTCGGTGGTGATGGAATCGCCCAGCATCGCCAGGATGCGCGCGCTCTTCACCGGCTGCACGTCGTCCACCTTCTCGGTGAGCCCGTCGAAGAACGGCGGGTTCTGGATGTAGGTGGATTTCGGATTCCATTCATAGGTCTTGGACTCCGGAATCGGCAGGCTCTTCCAGGTTTCGTCGCCGTCGAACACGCTGGCGTATTCCTTGCTGAACATTTCCGTGTTCACCGCCACCATGGCGTCCTGGATTTCCTTGCTGGAGGGCCACAGATCCTTCAGGTAGACCTCGTTGCCGTCCTTGTCGTGGCCGATCGGGTCCTTGTCCATGTTGATGCGCACGGTGCCGGCCAGGGCGAAGGCCACCACCAGCGGCGGCGAGGCCAGCCAGTTGGTGCGCACGCTCTGGTGAATCCGGCCCTCGAAGTTGCGGTTGCCGGACAGCACCGAGGCCACGGTGAGGTCGCCCTCGGCGATGGCCTTGTCGATTTCGTCGGGCAGCGGGCCGGAGTTACCGATGCAGGTGGTGCAACCATAGCCCACCAGGTCGTAGCCGATCTGGTCCAGGTACTCCTGCAGGCCGGCCTTGGCCAGGTAGTCGGTGACCACCTTGGAGCCCGGCGCCAGGGAGGTTTTCACCCAGGGCTTGCGGTTCAGCCCCTTCTCCACCGCCTTCTTGGCCATCAGGCCGGCGGCCAGCATGACGCTGGGGTTGGAGGTGTTGGTGCAGGAGGTGATGGCGGCGATCACCACGTCGCCGTGGTCCAGGTGGAAGGTCTGGCCGTCCATGGTCACTTCCACGCCGGAGCTCGGTTCGTGGTTGCCCACCGCGGTCTGGCCGCCTTCGCCCTCGAGCTTGGCCACTTCGGCGTCGTCCTTGCCGAGCTGCTCGGTGATGATGTCGGTGATGGTCTGCTTGATGCCGGTGAGCGGCACCCGGTCCTGGGGCCGTTTCGGGCCGGCCAGGCTGGGCACCACCTGGCTGAGATCCAGCTCCAGGGTGTCACTGAATTCCGGCTCCGGGGTGTCGTCGTAACGCCACAGACCCTGCTGCTTGCAGTAGGCTTCCACCAGCTCGATGTCCTGCTTGGGCCGGCCGGTGAGTTCCAGGTATTCGATGGTGCGCTCGTCGATGGGGAAGAAGGCGCAGGTGGAGCCGAATTCCGGGGACATGTTGCCCATGGTGGCGCGGTCCGCCAGGCTCAGATCCGCCAGGCCCTCGCCGAAGAATTCGACGAATTTGCCGACCACGCCGCGCTGGCGCAGCATCTCGGTGACGGTGAGCACCAGGTCGGTGGCGGTGACGCCCTCGCGGAGCTTGCCGGTCATCTTGAAGCCCACCACTTCCGGGATCAGCATCGCCACCGGCTGGCCGAGCATGGCCGCTTCCGCCTCGATGCCGCCCACGCCCCAGCCGAGCACGCCCAGGCCGTTGATCATGGTGGTGTGGGAGTCGGTGCCCACCAGGGTGTCCGGGTAGGCGAAGGTCTTGCCGTCGGCGTCGCTGGACCAGACGCCACGGCCCAGATACTCCAGGTTCACCTGGTGGCAGATGCCGGTGCCCGGCGGCACCACGCGGAAGTTATCGAAGGCTTTCTGACCCCAGCGCAGGAACTGGTAGCGTTCCTTGTTGCGCTCGTATTCCTTCTCCACGTTCTGCTCGAACGCCTGGGGGTTGCCGAACTTGTCCACCATCACCGAGTGGTCGATGACCAGATCCACCGGTGCCAGCGGGTTGATGCGGTCCGGGTCGCCGCCGGCCTTGGCGATGGCGTCACGCATGGCCGCCAGATCCACCACGCCGGGCACGCCGGTGAAGTCCTGCATCAGCACGCGGGCCGGGCGGTAGTTGATCTCCCGGTCGGAGGCGCGCTTCTCGGGCCATCGCACCAGCGCCTCGATGTCTTCGGCGGTGACGGTGTCGCCGTCTTCGTGGCGGAGCAGGTTTTCGAGAAGAACCTTGAGGGTAAAGGGAAGCTTGCTGAGATCACCCCAGCCCTTGTCGGCGACGGCGTTGAGATCATAGTAATGATAGGTCTTGCCGCCGACATCCAGGGTCTTGGCGCTGTTCAGGGTGTCCTGGCCAATCCGTGTCACTGCGCACCTCCTTAGTTGGCGAGTCGTTCGCTTGGGGGGTTGTAACTCCATGATAGTACGCCCTTATGGCGGGCACATGAACCAACCCGGGCGCCGGCGCCGGCTATCGCCGCGATGGGCCGGGACGATGCCCGGGCCCGGGCGGCGCGGGCCCCGGGGCGGCGGTGGTGGGGATCGCCGCCGGGGTCGGGTTTTACACCTTTTCGCAAAGGCCGGCGCCGGGGCGCGTTAGGCTGCGCGCAAACAGCGAGGAGGGAACCCATGTTGGACTGGATTTCACAACACCAGAAAGTACTGAGCGTATTGATCAGCTTCGGCACCCTGCTGATCTGGCTGGTCTACGCCCAGCTGCTGTACCAGAGCTACCGGCGCCAGCGGCGGCCGCGCATCGTCATCAACCGGGGCAAGCACCGCAGCGTCAACGCCCTGTGCCTGATCAGTAACATGAGCGCCGAATCGGTGTTCGTGGAGCACATCGTGGCGCGCCTGGAAACCGACCGGGGCGTGTTCCGCGCCGACGTCACCGAGCTGGAGCAGGACTACGAACAGGGCGACGAGGACCGCGAGCAGCAGCATGGCACGGCGCCGGATTCGCTGCGCGACAGTACCCGCCAGGGGCCGCTGGCACCCGGCGAATTTCTGCATATCGGCGCCTTCGACGGCGTCATCGAGCGGGTCTGCCGGGCCCAGGGCCTGTCCCTGGAAGCGGACGACGGCGACGAGCGCACCGTGCGGCCCGAGGCCCTCACTATCCAGGTGGTGGCGATCTACGGCTCCGACGATCTGCCGATCGGCGTGGAGCGGCGCTTCCTGATCCGCGAAACCGATCGGGGGCACCTGCTGGTGCCGGCCAGCTGGGACAGCAAGCGGCTGGCCGGCCGTCGCCAACGCCGCCAACTGCGGGACCTGATGGAGGAACTGCGCAAGGAACAGTTGGCCCGGCATTGAGGAATCCGTTGTAATGGGGGTTTCGCGGATCAGGGGGGGAACAACCATGCGCTTCGAGGCCGTGCATCCGGGCACCGTCGCGGTATGGCGGGTGCAGACACTGGTCGGCGTCGCCGTCCTGCTGCTGGGGCTGGTGGCGGTGTTCGCGCCGCTGCTGGCCGGCGGCGCCCTGGCCCTTCCGGCGCTGGGTGTCTGGGGGCTGGCGCTGCTGGTGCTGGCGGGCCTGGGCTGGTGGGGGCCGGCGGCCTGGTACCGGCGCCTGCGCTACTGTCTGGATGAACGCGGCCTGAGCGTGGAGCGGGGCCTGCTGTGGCGCCATCGCATCACCGTGCCGCGGGTCCGGATTCAGCATTCCGATGTCAGCCAGGGGCCTTTGCAGCGCGCCTTCGGCGTCGCCACCCTGCGTCTGTATACCGCCGGCAGCCGCTTCACCGTGACCACCCTGCCGGGCCTCGACCACGACACCGCGCTGGCGCTGCGCGAGCGACTTCTCCGCGAGGGCGACGGCGATGCGGTATGAAAACGGCCACCCGGTTCCGGAACGCCGTCTTCACCCGCTGAGCTGGGTATTCCACCTGGCCGGCGGCCTGGGCGCCATGATTCCCCTGGCCATCGCCGCC
Source organism: Alloalcanivorax profundimaris (assembly GCF_015265435.1). Taxonomy (GTDB): domain Bacteria; phylum Pseudomonadota; class Gammaproteobacteria; order Pseudomonadales; family Alcanivoracaceae; genus Alloalcanivorax; species Alloalcanivorax profundimaris. The sequence continues at coordinate 259,161 of NZ_JABJWH010000006.1, forward strand.
GCCCTGGGCGCGGAGCGCGGCGGCGCGCTCTGGATGCTGGTGCCGCTGGTGCTGCTCGGCCCCCTGGCCGGGCTCTGGCACCAGTGGGTATACCGCTACGATTACGGCCCCGAGGGGCTGCTGATTCGCGAGGGGCTGGTGTTCCGCAACCTGCGCCAGATCGACTACCGGCGCATCGAGAACATCGACACCGAGCGCACCCTGTTGCACCGCCTGTTGGGCGTCGCCGACGTCAAGGTGGAGACCTCCAGCGGCGGCGGCGCGGAAGCCACCATCCGGGTGCTGTCCGTGGCCGGCGCGGAGGCCCTGAGCGAGGCGGTGTTCGCCCGCCGCCGGGCGCTGCGCGGCGACAACGGCGGCGAGGACGCCACCCGGGAGCCGGTGGCGGCGGGCGCCGCCGGCGGGGCGCCCGACAACAGCGCCCCGGAGCCCCTGCTGCGGCTGCCCGCCGGCGAACTGATCCTGATGGGGCTGATCGACAACCGCAACCTGTTCTGGCTCGGCGCGGTGATCGGTTCGCTGTTCCAGGTGGTGGGCGTGGAAACCCTGGAGCGGGTACTGGGGCCGGCGTTGCGTGACGCCGGCGTGGCCTACGTGAGCCAGCTGGGCCTGGCGCTCAAGATCGTTCTGGTGCTGGCCACCGTGGTCGGCGTGCTGGTGGTGGCCAAGCTGCTGTCGGTGATCACCGCCCTGGTGCAGTACCACGATTACACCCTGGAGCGGAACGGCGACGACCTGCGCGCCCGCCACGGCCTGTTCACCCGCCGGGTGGTAACCGTGCGGGTGCCGCGCATCCAGGTGGTGCACCGACTGGCCACGCCGCTGCACCGGCTGTTCCGGCGGGTGGCCTTGCAGGCGGATCTGGCCGGCGGCGCCGCGGAGCCCGGCCAGAGTGGCGGCGCCCGGCCCCTGGCGCCGATCTGCCGGCCGGACCAGGTGGACGCCCTGATCGACCGGGCGCTGCCGGGCCTGGACCGCGCCGACCCGGACTGGCGGCCGCTGTCGGCGCGCACCCGCCGGCGCCTCACCCGCCTGTGGCTGTGGTGTTGGGCGCTGCTGAGCCTGCCGCCGGCGCTGTGGTGGTGGGGCTGGCCGGGGCTGGCGGTGCTGCCCGCCGGCCTGCCGGTGGCGCTGCTGCACGGCCACCTGTACGCCCGCTACACGCGCTGGGCGCTGACCCCGGACCTGCTGCTGTTCCACCGGGGCTGGCTGTGGCGCCGGCTGGCGGTGGTGCCGCGCAATCGCATTCAAACCGTGCGCCTGGCCCGCAATCCCTTCGACCGGCGCTACCGCATGACCGAGTTGGAAATCGACACCGCCGGCGGCGGCCTGGCCAAGCGCCGGGTGCGGCTGGCCTACCTGGACCGCGACGTCGCCGCCCGGCTCGCCGGGTCGCTTTTGGAGTAAACCATGCTGGAATGGATCGCTTCGCCGGAGGCGTGGATCGCCCTGGCCACCCTGACCGCCCTGGAGATCGTGCTGGGCATCGACAACATCATCTTCCTGTCCATCCTGGTGGACCGGCTGCCGGAGAAGCAGCGCCCCAAGGCGCGCTTTATCGGCCTGTCCATGGCCATGGTGATGCGGCTGCTGCTGCTGGCGTCGCTGGCCTGGCTCACCAAACTCACCGCCGATCTGTTCACGGTGCTCGGCCAGGGCATCTCCGGGCGCGATCTGGTGCTGATCCTGGGCGGGTTGTTCCTGCTCGCCAAGTCGGTGCTGGAAATCCACCATTCCATCGAGGACGCCGACGAGGCGCCCCAACTGGCCAAGCCCAAGGCCGGGGCCTCCTTCATGGCGATCCTGATCCAGATCGCGGTGCTGGACATGGTGTTCTCGCTGGATTCGGTGATCACCGCCGTGGGCATGGCCAACCATCTGGAAGTGATGGTGATCGCGGTGATCATCGCGGTGGGCTTCATGATGGTGTTCGCCAACGCCATCGGGCGTTTCATCACCGAGCACCCGACCCTGAAGATGCTGGCGCTGTCATTCCTGGTGCTGGTGGGCACGGCGCTGATCGCCGATGGCCTGGAATTCCACATTCCCAAGGGCTACATCTACTTCGCCATGGCGTTCAGCTTCGGCGTGGAAATGCTCAACCTGCGCGTGCGCGCCAAGCGCAAGGCGGCCGCCGTGGAGCCCTAGGGCTCCACGCGCTGCAGCTGGTCGAGCAGCGCCATCAGGGTCTTGTAGTTGTCGGCGCCGAGCTGGCGTTTGATGCGGCGGTATTGCTTGTGCATGTCGCCGCTCATGGCATCGAACAGGCGGTGGCCTTCCTCGGTGAGCGATACGCACAGCCGGCGCTGGTCATTGGCCGGCTTCCAGCGTTTCACATAGCCGGTTTTTTCCAGGCGCACCAGCACGCCGGTGAGACTGGGCCGCAGGATGCAGGCGATTTCCGCCAGGTCCCGGCTTTCCAGTTGATGCTCCGGGACTTCCTTGAGGATGCGGATCACCCGCCATTGCTGTTCGGTGAGGCCATGCTCATTGAGCAGCGGGCGGAAAAAGCCCATGGCGGCCTCGCGGGCCTGAAGCAGGGCCACGGTCAAAGAAGGCGTGGGTTTGGCCATGCGGTGGGAGTGCTCCTTGGGTACCGCGCGGCGGCGGCTCACGGATCCGCCACGCACAGGTATTTCAATTCCAGATAATCATCGATGCCGTGCCGGGACCCTTCGCGGCCCAGCCCGGATTCCTTGATGCCGCCGAAGGGGGCCAGTTCGGTGGAGATGATACCTTCGTTGACGCCGACCATGCCATATTCCAGCGCCTCGGCCACCCGCCAGGCGCGCCCCAGATCGCCGCTGTACACATAGGCGGCCAGCCCGGAAGGGGTGTCGTTGGCCAGGGCCAGCGCCTCGGCCTCGTCGTGGAAACGGAACACCGGCGCCAGGGGGCCGAAGGTTTCCTCCCGGGCCACGCGCATGGCCGGGGTGACGCCGCTGAGCACGGTGGGCTGGAAGAAGCCGCCGCCCAACGCATGGGGGGCGCCACCGCACAGCAGCCGGGCGCCGCCCTGAAGGGCGTCGTCCACATGGGCCTGTACCTTGGTGAGGGCGCCAGCGTGGATCAGCGGACCCTGTTGCGCGTGTTCGTCGCCGGCGGGGCCTACCTTGAGGGCGGCCACCGCCCGCGCCAGCTTGTCGCAGAAGGCGTCGTGGATGCCGTCCTGGATCAGAAAGCGGTTGGTGCACACGCAGGTCTGGCCGCTGTTACGGAACTTCGAGGCCAGGGCGCCTTCAACGGCGGCGTCCAGGTTGGCGTCGTCGAACACGATAAAAGGGGCGTTGCCGCCCAGTTCCAGGCTCAGCTTCTTCACCGTGTCCGCGCATTGCGCCATCAGCAGCTTGCCCACCGCCGTGGAGCCGGTGAACGACAGCTTGCGCACCCGCGGGTCGCCGGTGAGGCGGGCGCCGATGGCGGCGGCGTCGCGGCCGGGCACCACGTTGAACACCCCGGCGGGCAGGCCGGCGCGCCGGGCCAGCTCGGCCAGGGCCAGCGCCGAGAGCGGCGTTTCCGGATCCGGCTTGAGCACCAGGGTGCAGCCCGCCGCCAGGGCCGGGCCGGCCTTGCGGGTGACCATGGCGCAGGGGAAGTTCCAGGGGGTGATGGCGGCCACCACGCCCACCGGCTGCTTGAGGGTGGCCAGCCGCCGGCCGGGCCGGTCGCCGGCCAGCAGTTCGCCGTTGACGCGTTTGGCTTCCTCGGCGAACCACTCGATAAAGCTGGCCGCGTAGTCGATTTCGCCCCGGCTTTCCGCCAGCGGCTTGCCCTGTTCGCGGCTGAGCAGCCGGGCCAGGTCTTCCTTGTGCTCGAGCATCAGGTCGAACCAGCGGCGCAGGATCCGCGAGCGTTCCTTGGCGGGCCGTTGGCGCCAGGCGGGCAGGGCGCGCTCGGCGGCGTCGATGGCGCGGTCGGTGTCCGTGGCGCCGGCGTCCGCCACCTCGGTGATCAGGCTGTGGTCCGCCGGGTCGCGCACCGGGAAGCGGGCGCCGCCATCGGCGTCGAGCCACTGGCCGTCGATGCAGGCCTGGTCGCGCAGCAGGGCGGCGTCGGCCAGGGCCAGGGGAGAGTCGGTCATGAAGGTTCCTTGGTTCCGATCAGGGCGCGAATCAGTAAACGGACGGGCCGGCGGGCGCCGCCGGGGCGTCGTCGCCCTTGAATTCGGCGGCGAGGCCCTTGAGGGCGCCCATCAGCAGGCTGGTGTCCACCCCCACGGCGACGAACAGGCAGCCCAGCTCCAGGTAGCGCCGCGCCAGCGCCTGGTTGGCGTTGAGAATCCCGGCGGCCTTGCCGGCCTGGCGGATGCGCGCGATGGCATCCTCGATGGCCGCCTGCACGTCCGGGTGCGCCGGGTTGCCCCGGTGACCCAGGGAGGCGCTCAGGTCCGCCGGCCCGATGAAGACGCCGTCCACGCCGTCCACGGCGGCGATCTGGTCCAGGTTGTTCAGGGCCTCGGTGCTCTCGATCTGTACCAGCAGACACATTTCGCCGTCCGCCTGGTCCAGATAGCCGGGCACGCTGTTCCAGCGCGATGCCCGGGCCAGGGCGCTGCCCACGCCGCGCACGCCGTCCGGCGGGTAGCGCATGGCGCGCACCAGCTGGCGGGCCTGATCGGCGCTGTCCACCATGGGCACCAGCAGGGTCTGGGCGCCGATGTCCAGGTACTGCTTGATCAGGGCGGTGTCGCCCACCGGCGGGCGCAGCACCGGCTGGGCCGGGTAGGGCGCCACCGCCTGGAGTTGCGCCAGCAGGGTGCGCAGGTCGTTGGGGGCGTGTTCACCGTCCATCAGCAGCCAGTCGAAGCCGGCGTTGGCGGCCAGCTCGGCGCAGTAGGCGTCGCACAGCCCCAGCCACAGGCCGATCTGCGGGCGTTTCTCGGCGAGCGCTTTCTTGAAGGTGTTGACGGGCATGTCCATCTGTTTTTCCTGTGTCGGTCTTGGGCTCAAACGAACCGGCAGGCGATGGCGCCCATATCGTCGTAGTCCACGTGGAAGGTGTCGCCGGGACGCACCGCCACCGGGCGGGTGAAGGAGCCGCCGAGAATCAACTGGCCAGCTTCCAGACCCACATCATAGGGCGCCAGACGATTGGCCAGCCAGGCCACGCCCTTGGCCGGGTGATTGAGCACCGCGGCGGCGACGCCGGATTCCTCGATCACGCCGTTGCGGTAGAGGATCGCGGAAACACGGCGCAGGTCCAGGTCCATGGGCCGGATCGGGCGGCCGCCCATCACCACGCCGGCGTTGGCGGCGTTATCGGAAATGGTGTCGAACACCTTGCGGGTGACGCCGCTTTCCTCGTCCACCTGCTGGATGCGCGCATCGATGATCTCCAGGGCGGGAATCACGTACTCGGTGGCGTCGTAGACGTCGAAGATGGTGCAGTTCGGGCCCTTGAGCGGCTTGCCGAGGATGAACGCCAGCTCCACCTCCAGGCGTGGCACGATAAAGCGGTCGATGGGAATGTCGGTGCCCTCGTCGAACAGCATGTCGTCGAGCAGGGCACCGTAGTCCGGCTCGTCGATGTTCGAGGACACCTGCATGGCCCGTGAGGTCAGGCCGATCTTGTGGCCGATCAGCTTGCGTCCATCGGCGATTTTCTTGTCCACCCAGGCGCGCTGGATGGCGTAGGCGTCCTCGATGGTGATGTCCGGCTGTTCCAGGGAAAACTGGCGGATCTGGGTGCGTTGCCGTTCGGCGTCGTCGAGCCGTTGCACGGCCTGGCGGATGAAAGCGTCGTCGAGCATCAGCGCTCCCCTTTGAGAAAGGCGTGGATGTTGTTGTGTTTGAAGTTCAGGTCCGGGTCCAGCTCGGTCATCTCGAAGGACACCGCCAGCAGACGTTTTTCCTGAAGCGGCGCGAAGTGGGCCTTGATCGCCTCGAACAGGGTTTCGGCGACTTTTTTGCGGGTTGCCAGGTCGCGGCCGCTGCCCACCTTCAGGCTCAGGTGCACGAAGGCGTAGTCGTGCTCGCCGTCGGCGATGCGGTAGGTATCGTGGCGGATGGCGCGGCTGCGGATGCCGCCCAGGGGAAACACGCCGGAATCGCCCAGTACCCGGTGCACGGTTTCGAACAGGGCGGGGAAGTCCGTTTCGCCTTCCAGGTTGCCGCTGTATTCGGCGATGAAATGGGGCATGAGAGTTCTCCTTGAATCAGGATGGCCTACCAGGGCAGCGGAAAAACCGCATTGATCTGCCCGGTGCCGGAGCTGGCGTACAGATCGGTGAGCACTTCCACCGGCCGGTCGTAATCCTCGCCGCCAAGCAGCCCCAGCAGCATGGCGGTGTCGTGCATGCCGCCCTCGCCGTAGCAGTGCTCGGCGTAGTCCGGCAGCATGGCGCAGAACTCCTTGAAACGGCCCTGCTTCCACAGTTCCACCACGCGCAGGTCCATCTGCCGGTCGAATTCACGGCTCCACTGGTGGAGGTTCTGGTCGGCCAGCCGGTCGTCGGAAAAGCGGTGCGACATGGAGCCGGACGCCAGCACCACCACCTTGCGGTCGCTGGCCTCGATGGCGCGGCGCACGGCGGCGCCGAAGGTGAAGCTGTCCTCCAGCCGGTGCCAGGCGCACCAGGACGCCACCGACACCACCTTCAAATGCTGCTCCCGAGGCACGTCCATGTGCATGTAGCGCATCGGCACCAGGGTGCCGTACTCCAGATGCAGGCTGGGAATATTGTGGGCCCGGGTGCGCACGTCGGCGGCGTTGGCTTGCTCGGCGATGAGTTCGCCCAGATCCGGAGCGCCGTCGTACTGGTAGTGCATGTCCTTGATGAAGTGGGGCAGCTCGTTGCTGGTGTAGATGCCCTCGAACCGTTCACCGCAGTTGATGTGGTAGCCGCTGTTGACCAGCCAGTGCACGTCGAACACCAGGGCGGTGTCGGCGCCCAGCTCGCGGGCGCGGCGGCCGATTTCCTTGTGGCCGTCGATGGCCGCCTGCCGGCACCCCTGATGGGGCCCCGGCAGTTCGGACAGATACATGGACGGCACGTGGCAGATCTTGGCGGCGAGAACGACCTCTCCCATTGTTTTTCTCCTTATCGCCGTGCCGGGGTCAGACGCCCCAGCGCGGAATGTGATGGTGGCCCATGGCGACGCAGACGTTCTTCACCTCGGTGAACACCTCGAAGCTGTATTCACCGCCCTCGCGGCCGGTGCCGGATTGTTTGATGCCGCCGAACGGCTGGCGCAGGTCGCGTACGTTCTGGCTGTTGATGAACACCATGCCCGCCTCGATGCCGCGCGCCACGCGGTGCGCCTTGGCCAGGTTCTCGGTCCACACGTAGGAGGCCAGGCCGTACTGCACGTCGTTGGCCAGTTCCAGGGCGTGGGCCTCGTCGGTGAACTTGCCCAGGCACACCACCGGGCCGAAGATTTCCTCCTGGCAGATGCGCATCTTGTTGTCCACATCGGCGAACACCGTGGGTTGGATGAACTGGCCGTTGGCGACCCGGTCGGGCAGGCCCTCCGGGCGTTCCAGGCCGCCGGCCACCAGTTTGGCGCCTTCCTCGATGCCGATGCGAATGTAGCCGGTGACTTTTTCGTAGTGCTGTTGGGTGATCATGGAACCGACCTGGGTGTCCGGGTTCTCCGGGTCCCCCACCTTCAGCTTCTTGGCGCGTTCGGCGAATTTCTTGACGAACTCGTCATAGACACTTTCCTGAATGAAGATGCGGCTGCCGGCGGTGCAACGCTCGCCGTTCAGGGAGAAGATGGTGAACAGGGCGGCGTCCAGGGCGCGATCCAGGTCCGCGTCCTCGAACACCAGCACCGGCGACTTGCCGCCCAGTTCCATGGAGTACTTCTTCATGCCGCCGTTCTGCACGATCTTGCGACCGGTGGCGGTGCCGCCGGTGAAGGACACCGCACGCACGTCCGGGTGGCGCACCAGGGCGTCGCCGGCGGTGGACCCGTAGCCCTGGATCACGTTGAACACGCCATCCGGAATGCCCGCCTCCTTGGTCAGCTTGCCCAGCTCGGCGGCGGTCATCGGCGACAGCTCGGACATCTTGAGCACGGCGGTATTGCCCAGCGCCAGGCAAGGGGCGGTTTTCCAGGTGGCGGTCATGAACGGCACGTTCCACGGTGACACCAGCGCGCACACCCCCACCGGCTGGTACAGGGTGTAGTTGAGCATCTGGTCGTCCACCGGGTAGGTGTGGCCGTTCATGCGCGTGCAGACTTCGGCGAAGAAATTGAAGTTGTGCGAGGCGCGCGGGATCAGCACGTTCCTGGTTTGATGAATGGGCAGGCCGGTGTCCAGGGTCTCCAGCTCCGCCAGGCGCGGCACATTCTCGTCGATCAACTCGCCGAGGCGGCGCATCAGACGGGCCCGTTCCTTGGCCGGGGTGTTGGCCCAGCCGGGGAAGGCGGCCTTGGCGGCGGCCACCGCTTCGTTCACTTCCTTCTCGGTGCCGCTGGCCACCGGGCCGATCACTTCGCCGGTGGCCGGGTTGATGTTGTCGAACGTTTCCGGGCTTTCCACTTCCCGGCCGTTGATCCAGTGCTTGATCACGATGACTGCTCCTTCGCGTTCTTGAAGAATTCACTTTCGCTGAGCATGGTGTTGCGCAGCCGACCGATGCCCTCGATCTCCACGTCCACCACGTCGCCGGGTTGCACGTCCGCCATGCCCTTGGGCGTGCCGGTGGCGATCATGTCGCCGGGCTGCAGGGTCATGAAGCCGGACAGGTATTCGATCAGGAAGGGCACGTCGAAAATCATGTCGGCGGTGGTGCCTTCCTGTTTCAGTTCGCCGTTGATGTAGGTGCGCAGGGTCAGGTTGTTGGGCTCCGGAACCTGGCTCCTGTCGATGATCCAGGGGCCCACCGGGGTGGTGCTGTCGCGGTTCTTCACGCGCAGGTTGGGCCGGTAGTAATTTTCCAGGTAGTCGCGGATGGCGTAGTCGTTGCACAGGGTGTAGCCGGCCACGTACTCCAGGGCGTCGGCGCGGCTGACGTTACGCGCGGTCTTGCCGATCACCGCCACCAGCTCGCACTCGTAGTGCATGTAATCCACGTTGTCCGGGCGCCAGCTGTAACCGTCGTGGCCGGTGTAGGCGTTGGGCGCCTTGACGAACACCAGCGGTTCCTTGGGCGCCGATTTGAAGCTCAGCTCGGCGGCGTGGTCGGCGTAGTTGAGGCCCAGGGCGAACATGGTGCCGGTGGCCGGCGGCAGCCAGGTCACCTGGCCGGCGTCGAGCGGCGTGCCGTCGGCCATCAGGATATTGCCGTCGTCATTGACGGTGACGTCGAGCACCTGGCCCCGGTGCTGGATGCGAGCGTGTTTCATGGGCGGTCTCCTTTCCGGGTGGTGTCTTCTTCCGTCACCAACGACACCAGGGTGCCGACCTTGTCGATCTCCACGGCCACTTCGTCGCCGGGTTCCACGTCCACGCGGCCGGCCGGCACGCCGGCGATCAGCACGTCGCCTTCGTGTAGGGTCATGAACTCGCTGAGCTCGGCGATCAGTCGCGCCACCGGGCGCACGAAGTTGCCGGTGTTGCCCTCCTGCCTGAGCTCGCCATTGACGGTGAGGCGCACGCCCAGGCCGGACGGGTCGCCGACGTCGGCGGCGTCGGTGACCCAGGGGCCGATCGGGCAGAAGCCGTCGCGGCACTTGGCCTTCACCGCCGGGCGGTAGTAGCTGTCCTCCGGCAGGCTGAACTCGTTGATCACGGTGTAGCCGGCCACATGGGCGAGGGCGTCCGCTTCACTCACCCGGCTGGCGGTCTTGCCGATCACCACGCCCAGGGACGGGCCCGGCTGCAGACGCTCGCCGGCGGGGCGCGCCACCGGGCGACGGTGGCCGTTGCGGGTGTTCGGGGTCTTGATGAACAGCACCGGTTTGGTGGGCGGCTTTTCGTAAGGGGGCTGGTTGAAGCTGTCCAGGTGGGACTCCAGCAGGGCGCGGTCATTGAGGGCGATGCCGAACACGGTGCCGGACACCGGCGGCAGCCAGCGGGCCTGGTCCTCGGCGAGGGGGCCGCCGTCGGCGCGGCGTGGCCGGTCACCGTCCACGGTGACGGCGGTCGGTTCGCCGTTGATTTCCACGAGGGCGTGGCGCATGGGAACTCCTGTTTGTTCTTTGCCGGATTTTGTACATTAAGATGTTAATGAATTCAAGCGGCCGACGCGATCGGTTATGCTGGGTCCCGGAGAGCCCTATGAAGAACAACGAACCGATTCCCAACATCAACATCGGCCAGGTGTACGACCAGCGCTACGCCGATGCCGAGGTGCACTACGACGCCCTGGGGCCGATGGCGGATTTCTTCGGCCGCAACATGCCGGCCCATCGCCACGACCGTTTTTTCCAGGTGCATTTCGTGAAGAGTGGCCTGGTGCGCGTCTACCTGGACGAGCGCCAGCACCACCAGCACGGCCCCCTGTTCTTTCTCACGCCGCCCACGGTGACCCATGCTTTCGTGACCCAGGCGGACGCCGACGGCCACGTGCTCACCGTGCGCCAGCAGCTGGTTTGGAGCCTGCTGGAGGAGAGCGGCGATCTCGCCGACCCGGCCGAGGTGCGGCCGCTGTGCGTGGCCCGCGCGCAGCTGGAGCCGCGCCGGCACGCCGAGCTGGACCGGCTGGAACGGTTGTTCGAGGCGCTCGGCGACGAGGCCGCCAGCGACGGTCCCGGCCGGGCGCTGGCGGTACGCAGCCTGGCGCGGCTGATCTTCATCCGCCTGTTCCGGCTGTCGAGCAGCGCCCTGCCGTCGCAGCCGGCGCGCCACGAGGACCTGGCCGTGTTCCAGCGGTTCCAGATGCTGATCGAGGACCATCACGCTCAACATTGGACGCTCTCCCAGTACGCCGAGGCCCTGGATGTCACCGAGAACCGGCTCAACGAGATTTGCCGGCGCACCGCCGGCAAACCCAGCAAGCGGCTGGTGTTCGACCGCCAGATTCAGGAGGCGCGGCGGCTGCTGATTTTCACCACCGCTTCCATCAACGAGATCGGCTACCGCCTGGGCTTCAACGATCCCGCCTACTTCTCCCGTTTCTTCACCCGCGAGGCGGGCATGACGCCGGGGCGCTATCGCCGCCATAACCGGCGCGGCTGATCGTCTCAGCCCGGGCGTCGGGTATTGGCCTCGAAGAACGCCGCCAGTTCGTCCACCGCCTCGAACGGCAGCACCTGGGACACATAGTGGTCCGGGCGCACCACGATCACGGCGCCGTTGCGATCGATGCCGCGGGCCTCGAAGATGTCGCGCTCCGGGTCGATGGCGTAAACCTTCTCGTAGTCGGTGAGCTGGAAGGGCCCCACCCGGGGTTGGAACAGGGCCGGAATGGAGGGGCCGAACTCCACCTCGCCGTGGGGCTGCTGATAGATCACCTTGATGTCGAACAGGCTGTCCAGGTCGGCGCCGTCCGGGGTAAAGCGCGCCACCGGCGAGGCGGCGGCGTTGAGCATCCATTCCGCCCAGTCGTTCAGCCGTTCGGCGCCGGCGTCGGCGAAGGCGTAGATCCGCCAGCGGCCATCGGCGGTGGCGTGGTGGCCCAGGTGCACGTCGTTGCCGTCGCAGACCCGCATCACCGGCGCCGATTTGAAGCGCTTGCCCACCGGGAAACCGGTGGCCAGTGACTGGTGGCGGGTGTCGCCGGTGACCAGGGAAGGGCGGTACTCGGTCATGAAGCCGGCGGGAAACTCCGCGGTTTTCACATAGAAGTCCGCCAGTTCCTTGGGGTCCTCGAAGTCCTCGGCGGGCTTGGCCATCAGGCTCGACCATTCGCGGTCGAAGTCGATCAGGTTCTGCGCCACCTCCTGGCGTTCCTCGGAATAGGTGGCCAGCAGTTCCGGCGGTGCCTGCCCGGACAGCACCTGGCCCAGCTTCCAGGCGATGTTCCAGCCGTCCTGCATGGACACGTTCATGCCCTGGCCGGCCTTGGCGCTGTGGGTGTGGCAGGCGTCGCCGGCGATGAATACGCGCGGCGCGACATGCTCCTCGTCGCCGGGGTCCACGTCGTCGAACTTGTCGGTGACCCGGTGGCCCACCTCGTAAACCGTGTACCAGGCGCAATCCTTCACCTCCAGGGTGTAGGGGTGGAGGATGCGGTTGGCCTTGGCCACGGTGGTTTCCAGGGTGGTCTGGCGCACCTGGCGGTTGTCGTCCGCAGACACCTCGCCCAGGTCCACGTACATGCGGAACAAATGCCCGCCCTCGCGGGGAATGTGCAGGATGCTGCCGCCGCTGGCGGACTGGATCGCGCACTTGGTGCGAATGTCCGGGAAGTCGGTGGTGGCGAGCACGTCCATCACGCCCCAGGCGTGGTTGGCCACCTTGCCCAGGTGCTGGCGGCCAATGGCCTCGCGCACCTTGCTGTGGGCGCCGTCGCAGCCGACCACGTACTTGGCGTGCACGGTGCGTTGCTCGCCTTCCCGCTCGCCGCTCACATGGCGCAGGGTGACGGTGACCGGGTACTCGGCGCCGCGGTCGATTTCCAGCCCGACGAATTCCAGCCCGTAGTCCGGCTCGATGCGCGCCGGCGCGTTGCGGGCGAACTCCGCGAAATAGTCCAGCACCCGCGCCTGGTTGACGATCAGATGGGGGAATTCGCTGATCTCGCCGGTGCCGTCATCCAGCGCCACCGAGGCGCGGGCGATGTGGTCCGGATTGGCCGGGTCCGGGGACCAGAACGCCATCTCGGTGATGCGGTAGGCCTCGTCGGTGATGCGCCCGGCGAAGCCGAATGCCTGGAAGGTTTCCACGCTGCGCGCCTGGATGCCGTCGGCCTGGCCCAGTTTCAGGCGGCCCGGACGGCGCTCCACGATGCGGGTGGTGACGTTGGGGTATTTGGCCAGCTGGGCGGCGGCGATCATGCCCGCCGGGCCGCTGCCGACGATCAGCACGTCGACGTGCTCGGGCAGGTCCTCGGGACGGTCGATGCCGGTGCCGGCGGCGTCCTCGACGCGCGGATCGCTGGAAACATAGCCGTGATGATGGAACTGCACTGCGACTTCTCCTTTGTTTTTCTGATCAGCGTTGTGATCGCGATCGTCGCTCTGGCGACCGCGTTGCTTTTTTTCATCATCGGCGAGAGCAAAGGCGGAGGCCCAGGTGTTTTCCGAGGGAAAAATTGCACTTTTCAACGGCTGGGCTCGCGAATGTATACCCGGCCGGAAAGGAAACGATTTTATTCATGCCGGCGCATTGACCGGCCGCTCGGAGGCTGTTTAGTATTCATTAACAAATTAATGGATGGCGACCAACCCGGAGTCCCATGGCACCGATCGCCGCCATTGAGAACAACAAGCACAGACAGCCGAGAGGTCACCATGAAAGCAAGCATAAGAAACCTCCCCCTCTGGATCGCCGGCACCGCCCTGGGCCTGACCCTGAGCCTCGGCGGCGCCCACGCCGACGACAGCGTTACCCTGCGTATCGAGCATTTCCTGCCGGCCAACTCCAACGCCCAGCAGAACGTGATCGAACCCTGGTGCGAGGACATGAAGGCGGCATCGGACGGCCGCATCCAGTGTGAGATCTACCCTTCCATGCAGCTCGGCGGCACGCCGGGCCAGCTGGCGGACATGGCGCGCAACGGCGTGGTGGACGTGGTGTGGACGGCGCTGGGTTACTCCGCCGGCCGCTTCCCGCGCAGCGAAGCGCTGGAGTTGCCGTTCGTGCTGCCGGCCGGCGGCGAAACCGCCAGCCGCATCATCTGGGACTATTCCACGACCTACGCCAAGGACGACTTCAAGGACTACAAGGTGCTGGCGGTGTACAGCGACGGCGGCGGCACCCTGCACACCGCCCGCAAGGCGGTGCGCGACCTGGACGACATGAAAGGCCTGCGGGTGCGCGCCTCCACCCGGCTGGCATCGCGCTTTCTCACCTCGGTGGGCGCCACGCCGGTGAGCATGCCGCCCTCACAGATCGCCGACACTCTGTCCAAGGGCGTGATCGACGGCGCCCTGGCGGTGTGGGAAGTGGTGCCGCCCACCAAGCTGGACGAAACCACCTTCCATCACACCACCACCGGGCCTGATCAGGCCACCACCACGGTCACCACCCTGGCCATGCTGATGAACCAGCAGCGCTATCAAAGCCTGCCGGATGACCTGAAAAAGATCGTCGATGAGTACAGCGGCGAGGCGCTCACCGTGCGCTTCGGCAAGGCCTGGGACCAGGCCATCGATCAGGTGAAGAACCGCATAGCCGGTGACGACGCGCACACCATCATCACCCTGGACGACGCCGCCTATCAGGCCATGCTGGACGCGTCGCAAAGCGTGGTGGACGACTGGGTGGCCTCCGACGACGGCGGCCTGGACCGCCAGGCCCTGTTCGACGGCCTGCAGAAAACGGTCAAGCAATACACCCCGGAACTGGCGCGCTGAAGCGCGCCTTCCTCGGAGCGGAGTGAACAATGGCGGGCGTTATTCTGCGTCGGTTGTCGCTGGGGTTCGCCCTGGCCGGTGGCGCCATCGTTTTGGCGCTGATCGTCATGTCGCTGGTGTCATTGGTGGGGCGCAAGCTGTTTTCCGCGCCCATCCCCGGTGACATCGAGGTCCTGCAAATGGCCATCGCGGTGGCGGTGACCGCCTTTCTCCCCCTGTGCGAGATGACCGATAACCACATCCGCGTGGACCTGGTGGCCGGCTTTCTGCCGGCGCCGGTGAACCGGGCGCTGCTGGCCATCGGTCATCTGTTGCTGGCGGCGGCGGCGGGCTTGATGGGCTGGCGCACCTTTCTGCTGATGCAGAACAGCCAGGATTACGGCTCCACCTCCACCATGCTTGGCGTGCCGCTGTGGTGGCCCCAGGGATTGATGGTACCGAGCCTGGCGCTGCTTGCCCTGTGCGGGCTGTACCGGGCGGCCAGGGAGATCCGTTCATGAGTGGTCTGGAAACCGGCCTGCTGGTGCTGGCGGTGCTGATGGGGCTGCTGGCCCTGCGCGTGCACGTGGGCATCGGCATGTTCCTGGCGGGCATTCTCTGCTATGTGCTCGTCAACCACGGCAATCTCAACGCCCTGCTGTTCACCATCAACAATCTGGTCTACGCGCGGGTGTCCGATTACGACCTGGCGGTGATTCCGCTGTTCGTGCTGATGGGGCAGTTCGCCATCCACGGCGGCCTGTCGCGGGCGCTGTTCCGCGCCGCCTCCGCCTTCATCGGCCACTGGCGGGGTGGGCTGGCGATGTCCGCCGCCGGCGCCTGCGCCGGCTTCGGCGCCATCTGCGGCTCGTCCCTGGCCACCGCCGCCACCATGAGCCAGGTGGCCTTGCCGGAGCTGGAGAAGCACCACTATCCCAACAAGCTGGCCGCCGGCACCATCGCCGCCGGCGGGACCCTGGGCATTCTGATTCCACCGTCGGTGCCGCTGATCGTGTACGCGGTGCTCACCCAGGAATCCATCGGCAAGCTGTTCGTGGCGGCGATCATCCCCGGTTTGCTGGCCATGCTCGGCTACCTGATCGTGATCCGCCTGGTGGCCATGCGCACCATGCGCGATGCACCGCGCATTGCCAAGGCGGCGTGGGGCACGCGCCTGCGCGCCCTGGCGGAAGTCTCGCCGGTGCTGGTGGTGTTCCTGGTGGTGATCTTCGGCATCTACGGCGGTTGGGCCAACCTCACCGAGGCGGCGTCCATCGGCGCCGGCGCCTGCGGGTTGTTCGCCGTGACGCGCGGCGGCATGCGCGGCGATGGCCTGGTCAAGAGCCTGATCGGCACCGCCGAGGCATCCGCCATGATCTACCTGGTGGTGATCGGCGCCGACCTGCTCAACAGCGGCCTGGCGCTCAGCCGCATGCCGGTGGAGCTGGCGAACTGGGTGCAGGCCAGCGGCATGGCGCCGTTCGCGGTGCTGCTGTCGATCCTGGTGATCTACCTGCTGCTGGGCTGCGTGATGGATTCCCTGTCGATGATCCTGCTCACCGTGCCGATCTTCTACCCGATCGTGGTGGGCCTGCCGTTCTTCGATCTCACCCAGACCGAGATCTCCATCTGGTTCGGCATCATCGCGCTGATGGTGGTGGAGATCGGGCTGATCACCCCGCCCATGGGCATGAACCTGTTCATCGTGCAGAAGTTCAGCGAGCGCACCTCCCTGGGCGCGGTGAGCCGGGGCATCGTGCCCTTCCTGGGCGCCGACCTGGTGCGCATCACCCTGCTGGTGGCGGTACCGGCGTTGTCGCTGATGCTGTTGACCGTGATCTGAGTCCCGCCTTTCTCTCCTTCCCGCCGATACCACTCCGTCGCGGTACCGCCTTGGGCGGCGCCGCGAGCGCGTCCCTGCGTGTTGGTCATCAGTGCATGCCTCCGCGCCGCCTTGTCCACCCTTCGGGGGACGAGGATTAATGGTCTTCCTTGCTACGGTTGAGTGAGTTGAACGGTCGCCATAGACGGCCGCTACCTATAACAACTTGATGAGCAAGGCTGTTTTCATGTCAGTGCAGGATCGCCCTTTTCATTTAACGGTGTCTCGGTTCGCCGCGGAGGCCAAGGACATCGCGTTGCTTGAGTTGCGAGATCCGGAGGGGCACTCCTTGCCGGTTTTCTCGCCGGGTGCTCACCTGGAATTGGTATTGGAGGATGGCCTGCTACGGCATTACTCGTTACTCAATTGCAGTACCGAGAGAGACCGTTACGTAGTGGCGGTCCACCTGGCGCCGCGAAGCCGAGGGGGTTCCTCATTCATTCACTCCCGGGTGCGACAGGGCGACGTGATCACCGCGCATGGCCCGCGTAATAACTTTCCATTGGACGAAGAGGCGCCTGGCTACTTGTTCGTCGCCGGTGGCATTGGCGTGACACCCATCCTGTCAATGGTCCGTTGGTGTGAGCGTCAAGGTAAGCATTGGCGGCTTCTGTATGCCTGCCGAAACCGTCAACGAGCGGCATTCTATGAAACGCTCGCTGAGATGGGCGGAGATCGCGTTCAGTTCCATTTTCAAGATGAGCAGGAGGGACGGTTGCCGGACGTGAATGCTTTTATCAAGCAGCTGCCCGATGGGCATCATCTCTACTGCTGTGGGCCTGACCCCATGATGCGCGCGGTGCGTGATCATGCCGAAGCGCTCGACATCGACAGGGTGCACTTTGAATGGTTTGAAGCGCCGGCGGCGCAAGCCGGACGGGATGAGCCCCAGGGCGACGCCAGTGGCTTTGACGTGA
This sequence comes from Alloalcanivorax profundimaris, assembly GCF_015265435.1. GTDB lineage: Bacteria > Pseudomonadota > Gammaproteobacteria > Pseudomonadales > Alcanivoracaceae > Alloalcanivorax > Alloalcanivorax profundimaris. Next base: position 276,287 of record NZ_JABJWH010000006.1, read on the forward strand.
GGTTGATGGAGCGTGATATGACGATCCACGTGCCGCCGGATCTAAGCATTCTGGAGGCACTTGAACAACAAGGCATTGATATGCCCTACGCATGCCGCGCGGGGATCTGCCGGACCTGTGAAGTGGAGGTGTGTGGCGGGGAACCCGACCATCGCGATTTCATCCTTGATGATCAGGAGAGGGGAAGCGGAAAAACCATACTGGTGTGTGTATCAAGATCAAATACCGACACGCTCGACCTTAAGATTTAGAAAAGAACAAATTAAAAAGGAGGTAACGCCATGACTCGACCGGTACGGAACATTATTGCCAGTTCGAGAAGAGCCGCCACGGCGATGGCGGATAATAGTACGCCGTTCATCTACAACGAATGGTATGTGGCCGCCTTCGGCGAAGAGTTGGGACGAGCATTACTGGCGCGCCGTATTCTGGGCCGAAGGGTGGTGCTTTATCGCACGGAAGCGGGTCACCCGGTGGCGTTGGAGGATCGCTGCCCGCACCGCTCCTTTCCGCTCTCCGAGAGTAGCCTGGAAGGCGACACCATCGTATGTGGGTATCACGGTTTTCGTTATAACGCCGAGGGGGATCTGGTCGAGGTGCCCTCGCAAAATGCCTGTCCAAAAGGCATCGGCGTGCATGCTTATCCATTGGTGGAACGCGGCCCCTTGGTCTGGATCTGGATGGGCGACCCGGATCGGCTGGATGAGAGTCGTATCCCGCATCAAGAATGGTTCGACAGTGGCGACTGGGAATATTCCACCGGTTATCTGTACCACCGTGGCAACTACGTAAGCATGCATGAAAACCTGATGGATCTGACTCATCTTTCCTATCTGCACGCGGATACCATAGGTACGCCGGACTATGCGGGCGCGCCTTACGATATGGACCTTACCGAGGGTAATTACAAACTGCACCGTAGAGTGGTGCCGACCCGATTGTCGCCCGTATGGGGTAAAAGTACGGGACTGGATGGTCTGGATAGCGCCGCCAGGCTGATTACTTCGGAATTCGTATCACCAGCACTGCATCGGGTGAGTGGTACCTTTTATGATTCCGCTCTGCCTGATGGCGAGCGGCCGGAGTACCGTATTTGCACGGCGCATATCCTTACCCCGGAAACCGCGCATACCATGCACTATTTTCTGGTGCATGGTCGGGATTTCGCCACCGAAGATGAACACATCACCAAGTTTATGCATGAGCAGCTGTTCGCCGCCTTTGAAGAGGACGTGGTGGGTCTTGGGAAACTGGAAGGTGTACTCCAGGAGCGTGATGACAGCACCTTCGAGATATCGGTGGCCAGCGATGCTCCCGCCATTGCGACACGTACCTATCTCAAGAAGCGTGCCGAGCAGGATGCGGGGCCCGCGTTCGGTGTGAACGCATAGATTTATTCTCCTTTCTCTTTCAATGAATGCCGTTACATGAAACGGCATTTTTAATATTCATAATATTAACATGTTAATAAAACCAAGAAGGGATAATGCAATGAGTATATCAAGAATTGGCTGTTTCATTATTGGTGGCACCGTTGCCATCAGTGCCGGTAACGCAACGGCGATTACCTTCAAAGTGCAGGATACCGAAGTGGGTATCAGCGGCTACGCACGCATGAATATGACTTATGATATTGATCAGGACCTGGGAGACGCCAACGCGGTAGGCTTTGATCTGGATACCGAAGGTGACGGCACCGGTCCGGATTGGGATATGAGCGCGGCGCAAAGCCGGATCGGCTTTTCCACCGCGACACCCTTGCAGCGCGGTACCTTGAAGACCTTCATCGAGGGCGATTTTCTGGCGTCCGGAAACTTCCGCCTGCGTCATGCCTATGGCAGCTGGAATGGTATCCTGGCGGGCCAGACCTGGGCCAATTCCTCGCTGTTTCTGGGACGTACACCGACCCTGGATTTTCCCAGCCTGGTCGGTTATCCGGGTCATGTGAACGAGGCCCGCCAGGCTCAGGTGCGTTATACCCGCGGCGGCCTCTCCCTGGCGGTGGAAGATCCCACCAGCGACGTCCATGGCGCTGGTTCCGGCGGACGGTTGCTGTTGGACCAGAACAACACCGATACCATGCCCGACCTGACCGCCCGCTACGAGAACACGTCGTCACGGTTCCAGTACGGTGGCAGTCTGGTATTGCGCCGCCTCACCGTGGACGACGGCACTAACTCCGACTCCACTTTCGCCTACGGTCTGGCCGGTGCCTGGCGTGTGACGATTACCGACCGCACCTCCATCCAGGGCGGTGTCAACTACGGTGATGGCCTCGGTGCCTATCTGTATCGCTCCGGCGCCCCCGGCGCGTACCTGGATGGGCTGGGTGACGTGAACAGTATCGCCGGTTACGGGGGCGCCGTTGGCCTGAGCCATCAGTTGACGCCGGAGGTGGCATTCAACGCGAGCCATGGTTTCGCCAAGGTGGACTACGACGATGCTCGGGACGATCTTGGCGCCGCCACCGTGGCGGACATGGACGAGTATCGCTCCACCACCTTCATCAACGTACTTTGGACGCCAGTGCCGCGGATAATGTTCGGCGCCGAACTGGGCGTGGTCTCCATCGAAAAGGTCGATGGTGACGACGCCACCGCGAATCGCCTGATGCTGGCGGCCCAATACTCCTTTTAACCCGAGGCGGGGTGGCGGGTGGCCCGGTCCCGGCCCCCGCTTTTTTTACTTCGATCGCCCGGCTAGCGGCGCGCCGCACCGGTTGCATGGATTGGCAATCAGATTGCACGAATCCTCAATTCGGCGGCCACCAGCTGCTGCTAGGCTTGATGGAGCTCCCCCTGCCGGGCAGAACGCAACAGAAAAAGGATGATGAGATGTCGACTAAACAACCGGATCCCGGCCCTCTCCATGAAGACATGTGGATCGATGGCACTTGGTGCCGCGCCGCAGGAGACCAGCGCTTCGCGGTGTTCAACCCGGCCACCGGTGAACCCATCGCGAATGTCAGCCGGGGTGGATCGGAGGATGTGGACCGGGCCGTGCGGGCCGCCCGTGCTGCCCTGGGAAAGGCGGACTGGCGGGGTCTGACGCCCTATCAGCGTGAACGTCTGCTCCATCGCCTGGCGGATCTGGTGGAGGCCGATGGCGAGCGCCTGGCGGCGCTGGAATCCCTCAACCAGGGCAAGTTGCTGAAGTGGTCCCGGGCCATTGAGGTGGGTGGTGGCGTGCAATGGCTGCGGTACATGGCCGGTTGGGCCACGCGCATCCAGGGCAGTACCTTCGACCTGTCGGTGCCTGCTCCGGCGGGCGTGCGGTTCCGGGGGACGACCCTCCGCGAGCCGGTGGGCGTGGTTGGCGCCATCGTACCCTGGAATTTTCCGCTCGCCATGGCGATCTGGAAAATCGCACCGGCATTGGCCTGCGGCTGCACGGTAGTGCTTAAGCCGGCGGAGGAGACACCACTGACCGCCCTGCGGCTCGCTCACCTTGCCCGCGAGGCGGGAATTCCCGACGGCGTGCTGAATGTGGTCACCGGGGACGGCGCCACCGGCGCGGCTCTGGTCCGGCATCCCGACGTGGATAAGATCACCTTTACCGGTTCCACCGAGGTAGGTCGGGAAATCGGAGCGCAATGCGGGCGGGACATTCGCCGCGTGGCGTTGGAGCTCGGTGGTAAAAGCCCGGTGGTGATCATGGAGGATATGGACGTGAACGCCGCCGTGGAGGCCGCCGCCGGCGCGATTTTCTTTAACCATGGACAGGTGTGCACGGCCGGTTCCCGGCTGTATGTAGCCCGTTCTCTGTACCAGCCAGTGGTGGAGGGCCTGGCGGCGCTCGCCGAGGGCCTGTCGCTGGGCGCGGGCCTGGACGACAGCGCCGATATGGGTCCGATGGTGTCCGCGGGCCACCGTGACCGGGTCCGCGAACTGATCGACACAGGCCGCGAGGAAGGCGGCGAGGTACTGGCCGGCGGGGAGCGTTATGACGGGAAAGGCTACTATGTGCGCCCGACGGTTGTGGCCAACCCGCACAACAAGCCGTTGACCCTGGTGGAAAAGGAGGTATTCGGCCCGGTGGTGGTGGCCATGCCGTTCGAGGACCTCGACCAGGCCATCGACCAGGCCAACGATTCGATCTACGGACTGGGCGCGAGCATCTGGACGCGGCGCCTGGATTACGCGCAGCGAGCCGTGGAAGGCTTTCGCGCCGGCACCGTATGGGTCAATGCCCACAATCTGGTGGATCCGGCCATGCCGTTCGGCGGTGTCAAGAGCTCGGGGATAGGGCGCGAACACGGCGAAGCCGCCATTGAGGCCTACACCGAACTGAAAAGCGTATGCATGGGCTTTTGAGCCGATTTGGAGGATGCAATCAATGTCCAAAGATGAGTATGACGCCGGGCTGGCGGTCCGCTATCGGATGTTCGGCCGCTCGGTGACCGATGAGCAGATTCAGGCGGCGGGCATGATCACACGGCCGATTCAGGACCTGGTCACCGAGCAGTGCTTCGGTGGTACCTGGAGCCGGCCGGGCCTGGATCTGAAAACGCGCAGTTTGCTGACGGTAGCGATTCTGATCGCCATGGGGCGCAGCCATGAATTGAAAATTCATCTTAAGGGCGCGGTCGCCAATGGCGCCGACGCCACGGAAATTCGCGAGTTGATTCGCCACGCGGCGATATATTGCGGCCTGCCGCCGGCGGCGGAAGCCGCCTACGTCAGCGAAGCGGTGCTGGCCGAGCTGGGCGTGGAGATGGAGGAGCCGAGCCATGACTGAATCAATCACGGTGGCCTTTATCGGCCTGGGCAATATGGGTGCTCCGATGGTGGCGAACTTGGCGCGGGCCGGCTTCGATTTGAAGCTTTTTGACGTGGATGGCGAACGTGCTCGCCGACTGGCCGAGGAACATGGTGCCGCCGTGGCCGAGGGTTGGGCGAACCTGGCTGATGGCGCGCGGGTAGTGATCACGATGTTGCCTACCGGCGCCCTGGTTCGGGAGGTTCTGCTGGACACCGACGGCGGCTTGGCGCGGCATCTGGCGCCGGGCACCCGGGTGGTGGACATGAGTTCCTCGGAACCTTTGGGTACCCGCGCGCTGGGTGAACAACTGGCGCACGCCGGCGTCGCGCTCGTCGATGCACCGGTGTCGGGCGGCGTGCCCGGCGCGCAAGCCGGCACCCTGTCGATCATGGCGGGCGGCGATGACAACGATATCGAGGCGGTAATGCCCGTGTTCGAGGCACTTGGCCAGCGGGTTTTCCGGGTTGGCCCGCGGGGCGCCGGGCACGCCTGCAAGGCGCTGAATAATTACGTGGCGGCGGCCGCCTACACCGCCACCGCCGAGGCGCTGGCCATCGGCACGGCCACCGGGCTGGACGACGCCACCCTGGTCGACGTGATCAATCACTCCACCGGTCGCAGCTTCAACAGCGAAGTGGTATTCGCCAAGCAAGTGGTGCCTGGTACCTACCAAACCGGCTTCGCCTTGGGGCTACTGGCCAAGGATGTGGGGATCGCCGCGGACCTGGGCCGGGCACTGGGCGTTGACGCGCCGGTGAGCACCTGTGTACAGACGCGTTGGCGTCAGGCGGTGGAGAGCCTTGGCGCCGACTGTGATCAGTCCCGGGCACTGATGGCCTGGCACGAAGAATAGGCGTACGCGCTTTCCTTTTTCCGATAATAAGAATGCTTAGGAGAACAACATGAAACCCTTCATCAAACCGCTTCTTATCTTGATGCTTTGTCTGGCCGGTACCCTGAGTAGGGCGAGTGAAACCCTGTTCGTCTCCCAATGGCTGCCAAAGAGTCACCCTCTCTACCAGGTCATGGAGCAATGGCAACGGGATGTCTCCGCGGCCACCGAGGGCGAGCTGTCGTTCAACGTGCTGCCTCAGGCCGTGGCCGCGCCGGCCGATCATTACAACGCGATTCGCGACGGCCTGGCCGACATTTCCATCGCGGTGCTGGGCTACACGCCGGGCCGCTTTCCGCTCACCAAGCTGGTGGAAATGCCGTTCATGACGCACACCGCCGAATCCAACTCGGTGGCGTTCTACCGCCTGGCGGCGCGCACGCCGGCGATGATGAAGGAGTTTCGGGACGTCAAGGTGCTGGCGCTGTTTACCCACGGTCCCGGCGTGGTGTTCAACACCCGCAAGCCGGTGCGCACGGTGGCTGACCTGAAGGGCCTGAAGTTCCGCGTTGGCGGTGGCGTGGTCAATCAGGTGGCTCAGGCGCTCGGCGCCAACGCCTCGCTAAAGCCCGCCACCGAGTCCTATGAGCTGCTCGCCAATGGTGTCATGGACGGGGTCTGGTTGCCCTTCGAGTCCCTGTACACCTATAACCTGCAGGGCCTGATCAAGCACGCCACCAGCTTCCCCGGCGGTCTCTATACCTCCACCTTCATCATCATGATGAACAAGAGTCGCTGGCGGGAGCTCAACGAGGCGCAACAGCAAGCGGTGCAGGAGCTCTCTGGTGAAACCTACTCCCGGGAGCTTGGTCAGGCTTTTGATCGCATGGACCGCGATGCACGGATCAAGGCGGAGAAAGCGGGGATCAAGATTATCGACGCCCCGGAGCCGCTGGTGAAGTCGGTGCGCGACGGCGTCAAGCCATTGTTGGACGAATGGAAGGAGGTGGCCGTCGATAAGGGCATTGAGGACCCGGACGCGGTGATTGAACGCTATCGCGAGGACATCGCGCAATGAAGCGATTGCGTCATCTGGTCGGTCAGCTGAATCGTCTGCTGTTGATGATTGGCGGGCTGGCGCTGTTCGCGCTGATGGTGCTGACCTTCGCGGACGTGACGGGGCGCAAGTTTTTTCATGCTATCCCCGGCGCTCTGGAGGTCAGCGAAATGCTGATGGTTTTGGTGCTGTTCTCCGGTCTCCCGGTGGTGTCCTGGCGAGGGGAACATGTTGGTCTGGACGTGATGAATCACTTCTACCGCGGCCGGCTGGATCGAATCAGCCGGTTTTTCGCCGACATCGTCTGCACGGCGGCGCTCGGCTTCCTAGGCGTGGCCTGCGCCGGCATGGCCGCGCGCACCTTGCAGGATGGGGACGTGAGCACGCACCTCCGGCTGCCGATCGGCTGGTTCATCTCCTTGATGGCGGTAATGCTGCTTATCGCGGCGCTGGTGTCGCTAATCCGTGGTGTATTGTCGCTTCTGGATGCCGCGCCGGGCCCTGGCGAGGAGGCCTCATGACCGCTTCCTTGCTGGGCTTTCTGGCGGTGTTCGCGATGATGGCGCTGCGTGTGCCCATCGCGATGGCCATGGGGGTGGTGGGCTTCGCCGGCCTGGCGCTGCTGAGAAACTGGGATGTATCGGTGGTCAGCACCTTGCTGGTGATCAAGAGCACGGGCTTTTCCTACACATTGTCGGTGATCCCGTTGTTCCTGTTGATGGGCAACATCGCTGCTCGCGCTGGCATGGCCACCGAATTGTTCGAGCTGGCGCGGGCGTTTCTAGGCCACCGTCGTGGTGGCATCGCCATGGCGACGGTGGGCGCAAGCGGTGGGTTTGGCGCGATTTGCGGTTCGTCAATCGCCACTACCGCCACCATCACCAAGGTGGCTTATCCGGAGATGCGCCGGCTGGACTATTCGCCGGCGCTGATCGCTGGCACCGTGGCGGCCGGCGGTACTCTGGGAATTTTGATTCCTCCATCCACGCTGTTGATCATCTACGGCATCCTGACCGAAACCAATATTGGCAAGTTGTTCGCCGCCGGCTTTCTGCCCGGTTTGCTCACGGTTTTCTGCCTGTGCCTGATGGTGGGCTGGCGGTGCCGTCGTGATCCGTCGGCGGCGCCGACTTCCGAGCGCTATGACTGGCGGCGTCGCTGGCGAGCCTTCGGCAAGGTGTGGGGCGTGGTGGCGCTCTTCGTACTGGTGATCGGTGGCATCTACGGGGGGCTGTTCACCGCTACCGAGGGGGCCGGCTTTGGCGCTTTCGGTACCCTGGTGCTGGCCTTGGCCCGGCGTCGCATTGGCTGGTCCGGGGTGAGTGGCGCGGTGGCGGACGCCACGCGCACAACCGCCATGCTGTTCGCGATCCTAATGGGCGCGCTGATATTCGGTAATTTCATCAATTTTACCGGCATGCCCGGCCAGTTGCAGAGCTTTGTTTCCGGTTTGGCTGTCAGTCCCACGGTGGTGGTCCTGGCCATCTGCGCGATCTATATCCTGCTGGGCAGCGTGATGGAGGAACTCTCCATGGTGATGCTGACCGTGCCCTTGTTCTTTCCGGTGATCGTTGGCCTGGGTCTGGATCCGTACTGGTTTGGCATCGTTATCGTGATGGTGGTGATGATCGGCATGATCAGTCCACCGGTGGGCATGAACCTGTTCGTGCTGAGTTCACTGGTGCCGGAATTGCCGGTATCCACCGTCTACCGGGGGGTGCTGCCGTTCATGGGCGCGCTGGTACTGGCCCTGCTGCTGGTGATTCTGTTTCCGGACATCGCCACTTTCCTGCCTCAATGGACAAAATGATAAGGAGTCTCCGTGTCTGAAAAAGCTGTATCCGAATCCAGCCGTATCGGCTTTGTCGGTTTGGGCGTGATGGGTGCGCCCATGGCCGCGGCACTGTCCCGGGCCGGTTTTCCGCTGGCGCTCTACGACGCCGATCCGAAGCGCGCGCCGTCGCTGTCCTTACAGGGCGCCCTGTGTTGCGACAGTCCCGCCGAGCTGGCGAGCGCCAGCGACATCGTGGTCACCATGTTGCCCAACGGCGGCGTGGTCAGCGAGGTGGTGACCATGGATCAGGGGTTGCTGGAGGGCCTGCGCCCCGGCAGCTTGCTGCTGGATACTTCCTCATCGGAACCCTGGCTGACTCAGCAAACCGCCGCCATCCTGACCGACGCCGGAGTCCGCATGGTGGATGCTCCGGTCTCCGGCGCGGAGTGGGGCGCCAAGGCGGCCGAACTGGTGTTCATGGTGGGCGGCGGTGACGCCGACGTGGCTCGCGTGCGGCCTTTGCTTGATGCCATGGGACGTCGTACTTTTCATCTCGGCGCGCTCGGTTGCGGCCATATCATGAAGTGCATCAACAACCTGATCACGGCGATGAATCTCACCGCCACCGCCGAGGGCCTGGTGATCGGAAAGCGATACGGGCTTGATCCGGCGGTCATGACTGATGTACTTAATGAAGCTACCGGGATGTCCTGGATCACCCGGACCCATATTCAGCAGCGGGTGGTGTCGCGTACTTTTGACGACCCTTTTAAACTGGCACTGATGTTCAAAGATGTAGGCATTGCCCTGAACATGGCCCGTGACAGCGGCGTCGAACTGCCGGCCGCTTCCCTGAACCATAAGCTCTGGCAGCGGGCCTGCGACGCCAACGAGGCCGGCGCCAGCGTCAGTCGTTTCGTGGCTTGGCTGGAGACCATGACCGACACGCCGCTGACGTCGGAACGCGACGATGACGCCCGCCCGGCTCGCTGAGGAGTCGGGCGCCACCGATCCCAGGACAGAATAATAAAATGCAATTGGAGGTCGGCAATGAACGAACTGACCGCACAGGTGAGTGTGGATGGACTGGACAGCTGGCGACGCACCATGCAGTCGCACTTCCTGCGGCTTGATTACGAGTCACCTAGGCCGCGGGAATTCCGAGCCCGGGGCGTGATCGGTCGTTTCGCCAATAGCGCGGTGGCTCGGTTGGACACCAATGCCAACCGGGTGGTGCGTCGGCCTCAGTACGTTAAGGATGCGCCGGCCGCCTATTACAAGATCTTCTGGCAGATGCGGGGGGTCAGCCGTATCCAGCAGGCCTATCGCAGCTCCACGCTGAAGGCGGGAATGTGGTCGGTCTACGACACCACCCGGGAATACAGCATTGAATCCACCGACGGCTCCAGTTTCATGGTGCTGATGGTGCCGCAACTGGAATGCGACGGCTGGATGAGCAGTGTCGACGCGGTTTGCGGCCGTGCCCTGGATGGCCGTGGCGCTCCCAATATCGTGTTGTCCTCGCTCACCGGCTTGCTGTGCGACGGCGGCCTGCAACCCTCGGCGCAGGGCGCCTTGCAGGACGCCACGGTAAAGCTGATTGAAAGCGCCCTGGATGGCGAGGCCGCTGGTGCCGGCAACAATCACAAGCCGGCGGTGGGTTCGCGTTTTCAGGAAGTGAAAGCCTTCATTATCCATCACCTGGCGGATCCACGGCTCAGCCCGGATACCGTTGCGGCGACGTTCTCCATGTCGCGACGCAGTCTTTATAACCTCTTCCTGCTGGGGCAAAGCACGCCCAGCGCCTTCATCCATCAGGAACGCATGAACCGCGCCCGGGTGCTGTTGCGCGATCCCGATCGCCGCGATCAACCAGTCTCGTCGATCGCGGTGGAGTGTGGTTTCTCGGACCCGGCGCATTTCAGCCGCGCGTTTCGCGCCCGTTTTGGTCTGCCCCCGGGCGGCTGGCGGGACCAGTTCGCCAAACTTCAAGCTCCATAGGAATCCGTATGCATAAATTTATGGTGTTGTACCCGAGGCCTGACGATGAAGCGCATTTCCGGCGCTATTACGCGGACAAGCATCTGCCGCTGGCCAGCACATTACCGGGCCTTAAACGCTACGAATGCGTCTACCCCGAAGCCATGGGGCCCCATCCGTCGCCGCATTTCTGCATTTTCGAGGGCTGGTTTGAATCCGAGCGGGCAATGCGGGATGCGCTGGATAGCGAAGTGGGCCGGGCGCTTGCCGAGGACGTATCCAATTACTCCCCCAAGGGCGCGCTATTGTTGTCCGCGCCGGTGGAGCCCGCGTCCGCCTAAGCCAACGACCATGAGGGGCATCGCCCTTCGGGAGGCTTCATGACCACGGTGACCAGAATATCGGAGTCCGCGGGCGGTGACCCGCTTTCCACCCTGGCGGCGTCCATGGGCAGTGATAATTTCAGCCAGGTATTCATGGACCGGCTTGGTCATTGGGTGCTATCGCAGCATTTCAGTCTGATGCGCATGGACCAGCCGCTGCCGAGCATGCTGATGGCCGGAAGTTGTTACCATGATCGCAATCTGGTGTGGCGTTGCTGGCGGGACTACAGCCACTTCGGCTATCAGAATCACGATCCCATCCTTACTTCCGTGCAGCGTGCCGGGCTGCGAGCCAACCGATTCTATATCGGTCGGGCTTGTGCCCGGGACATTCGTTTCCGCCCCTATCGGCAAGGCATTTATGAGAATACCGGGATCGAGGAAAAGCTTTCCGGCCTGCATAGGATCGATGGAGGTGCCACGGTCCTGTTCAATCTCTACCGCCACGGCAGCGAAGGGCCATTTTCCGACCGGGAGCTGACTGCCTTCGAGGCGCTCTGCCCGGCGCTGATGAAGATTCTGCAGGGCCACCTGGCGCTGCGGGAGGCCCGCGACGTGCTGCGGGGCGACGACCGTGAGAAGCTGCGCGCCCGCTTTCCCGAGCTCACAGGCCAGGAGCTTAATGTCTGTGTGCTGATCGCCCAGGGCATGACCTACGCGGGGGTCGCCGCCACCCTTGGAATCAAGGAATCCACGGTAAAGACCCTGCGTAATCGTGCCTTCGCCCGCATGGGTATCAATTTTCGCAATCAGATCCACGGCTTTCTACGGTGAGTCCGTCGTGCCGAGACCGGGCCGGCGAACGCCGCCACTCCGGCGGCTTCCACAGGTGCTTGAGGCGCTGGCCCGGCGGGCCGCGCCGGGCCATGTCGCGGAACATATCCCGGTACTCGTGGCACCAGTTGACGATCAGGCTGCGGCTGTACACCGGCCGGGTGATGCCGTACTCCACCGGCTGGTCGTCCCGCTCCTCGGTGAAGGTGCCGAACAGGCGGTCAAAGACGATGAAGACGCCGCCGTAGTTGCGGTCGATGTAGTCCGGGTTGCGGCCGTGGTGCACGCGGTGATGGCTGGGGGTGTTGAACAGCCACTCGACCCACGGATGCAGCCGGCCCACCAGGGTGGTGTGAATGAAGAACTGGTAGACCAGGGACAGGGCGTAGCAGACGCCGATCCATACCGGGTTGAAGCCGATCAGCGCCAGCGGCACGTAGACCAGCCAGCCGCCGTTGAAAATGTTGGTGGCGTTCTGGCGCATGGCGGTGGAGAAGTTCATGCGCTCGGAGGAGTGGTGGGTGACGTGGGCGGCCCACAGCCAGCGCACCCGGTGGGAGCCCCGATGGAACCAGTAGAAGCAGAAATCGGTGAGCACCCAGAGCAGGGCGGCGGTGGCCCAGTTCAGGGGGATGTCGAACAGCCGGTGATGGTAGGCCAGGGCGAACACCGGGAAGGAGATGATCCCGGCGAACAGCAATTCCGTGGTCTGGTAGCCGGCGCCGAGCAGGAAGTTGCGCAGCGACTCCCGGGCGTCGACGCGCACCGGATCATGGCGGATGCGCAGGTATTCCCACAGGAACACGCCAATGAACACCGGCGTGGCCACCACGAAGATCATCTGCCGCTCATCCAGCGCCAGCCACGGCGAGAGCGCCTGCCACAGGGCGTCCAGGCCGCTGTCGCGCCACACGTCCTGGAACATCTCGATCAGGGTCATAACCGGTGCCTCCGTATTGAGCGCCCATTATTGAGCCTCCATTGTGGGTCGCCCCGGCCTGGCTGTATTGACGGAAGACGCCGTATTTTTGACAATTCATGCCATCGTCGTCGGTTTCACCGTGAGGAGGCACGCGCCATGGCCACGCCCATGCGGGTCACCGGAGCCTGGGTTCAGCTGCTCAGTGACTGGCTGGACCAGGAGAACCTGCCGGCGCCGGAATTGCGCGCCCTTCTCGACAGCCGCGGGCCGGCGGACATCGTGGCGCTGCCGCTCTGGCGCGAGCTGCTGGAGCGGGCGGTGTCGCTGCGGCCCGGATCGCCGGCGCCGGGGCTGGCCATCGGCGCCCTGGTGCAGCCCCGCCATGTGGGCGTGCTCGGCTACCTGACCCTGACCTGCCAGACCCTGGGCGAGGTGATGCTGGCCTACCAGCGTTACGAGAGCCTGTTCTATGGGCGGGATCTGGTGGAAGTACGCGCCGAGCCGGAGCACATGATCCTGCGCTGGCCGGCGGCGGTGTCCATCGGCGAACTGGCGGACAGCGTTTCCATCGCCGCCATGGTGACCTTCATGCGGCGCCTGCTGGAACAGCGGCTGGCGCCGGCCCGGGTGAGTTTCGTGTTCCCGGCGCCGGACGTGGAGACGCGCCGGGCCCATGAGGCTTTCTTCGGCTGCCCGGTGGACTTCGGCGCGTCCCACACCAGCGTGAGTTTCCCGCTGTCGTTCCTGGGCCTGAGCCTGCCACGCAACGACGCCGGATCCCGGGCCCTGCTGGATCGCCAGGCCCGGGCCCTGCTGCGGGCGCTGCCGGAGTCCGACGGTTTCGACCGCGCCCTGCAGCGGACCCTGGTGGCGCTGCTGCCGGAGGGGCAGGTGAGCCTGGAGCGGGTGGCGGCGCGCCTGCATGTCTCGCCGCGCACGCTGCAACGCCGGCTGGCGCGGCGGCGGCTCACCGGCGGACCCTGCTGGAGCGCACCCGGGAGCAGCTGGCCGGGCACTATCTGGCCGATCCGTCCCTGACCCTGGGGGAGATCGCGCTGCTGCTGGGCTACTCCGAGCACAGCGCTTTCAGCCGGGCCTACCGCCAGTGGACCGGGCATACGCCGGCGCGGGCCCGGCGCTCCGTTCAGGGGCGGTGATTGGCGGCGGTTATCGCGACTGAAGTCGCTCCTACATACCGACCTTGTAGGAGCGACTTCAGTCGCGATGCGCTTTAGCCGCCGAGCAGCTGTTCCTCCGCCGCCTCCACCGCGTCCAGGGGACCGTAGAGAATCAGGATGTCGCCGTCGCGCAGCACGGTGTCGCCGTCCGGGTAATCCAGGGTGCGGTCCTCGCGGCGCAGGGACTGTACCTCCACCTTGTCTTCCTTGAGGTCGAGCTGGTCCAGGCGCTTGCCGATGCAGGCCGCCTGGCCGCTCACCGTCACCGCGTGCAGCAGACGGTAGGGGTTGCCGGCGCTGTCGGTGGTGGGCAGGGATTCGCCGTGGTAATAGCCGCGCAGCAGTTTGTAGCGCTCCCGGCGGCTCTGGCGCAGCATGGCCAGCACCTTGCCGAACGGCGTATCCAGCATCATCAGCGCGTGGGCCACCAGCATCAGGGAAGCTTCCAGCACCTCCGGCACCACCTCGGCGGCGCCGGCGCCGAGCAGGTCGTCCAGGTGGGTGTCGTCGCGGGTGCGCACCAGCACGCGCAGGTCCGGGCACAGCTGGTGGGCGGTGTGCAGGATGCGCTCCGCCTGGCGCGGATCGTCGAAGGTGACCACCAGCAGGCTGGCCCGGTGAATGCCGGCGCGCTCCAGGATTTCCTTGCGGGTGGCGTCGCCGAACAGGATCCGCTCGCCGGCCTGGCTGGCTTCCTGGATGCGCACCAGGTCGGTGTCGATGGCCACCCCCTGATGATGGAAGCGGTGCAGGTAGCGCATCAGGTTCTGGCCCACCCGGCCATAGCCGCACAGCAGCACATGGCCGCGGGTGTCCTCGTCCACGGAGGGGGTGTCCGGTTCCTGCTCCCACTGGCGCAGCAGGCGGCGGGTGAGGGCGCCGCTGTGCTCCAGCAGGGCCGGGGTGGCGGCCATGGTGAGCACGGTGATCGACACCAGCACGCCGGCCTGCTCGTTGGTGATCAGGTCGTGGGTCACCGCCAGGGCCACCAGCACGAAGCCGAACTCGCCGCCCTGGGCGAGCAGGATGCCGGTGCGCAGGGCGGTTTCCTTGCGCTCGCCGAGTACCCGCAGCAGCCCGGCGATCAGCACCAGCTTGCAGACCATCAGCAGCAACGCGCCGATCAGGATCCAGTGCCAGTACTGGGCGAACAGGGCCGGCGAGATCAGCATGCCCACGCCCATGAAGAACAGCCCCAGCAGCAGGTCCCGGAACGGCCGGATGTCCGCCTCGATCTGATGGCGGAAGTGGCTCTCGCCGAGCATCATGCCGGCCAGGAAGGCGCCCAGGGCCATGGACAGGCCCAGCGCGTGGGTTACCCAGGCGGCCAGCAGCGCCAGCAGCAGGGCGGTCATCACGAACACTTCGTCGGAGCGGGCGCGGCCGGTTTCCTCCAGGGCCCGGGGCAGCACCCACTTGCCGATCACGTAGATGCCGGCGAACAGCAGCACCGCCTTGCCCAGGGTGGCGCTGGCGGCGATCAGCGGGTCGCCGGCGCTGGGGTCGGCGAGCACCGGCAGCAGCACCAGCATGATCACCGCCGCCAGGTCCTGGAACAGCAGCACGCCGGTGGTGGCGCGGCCATAGCCGGTGTTCACCGCGCCCCGGGCGATCAGGTCGCGGATCACGATGGCGGTGGAGGACAACGCGAAGGCGCCGCCGCCGATCAACGCCACCGCCGGCGACAGCCCCACCAGCCACAGCACCGTCGCCACCGGCACGGCGGTGAGCAGCAGTTGCAGCGGGCCGGCGCCGAACACGATGCGGCGCAGGGCCAGCAGCCGGGGAATGGAGAATTCCAGGCCCAGGGAGAACAGCAGGAAGACGATGCCGAACTCCGCCAGGTGGCGCATGCCGGAGGTGTCGCCCACCCAGCCGAAGCCGCCCGGCCCGGCGAGCACGCCGGCGCCCAGGTAGGCGAGGATGGGGGGCAGATGCAGGCGGCGGAACACCACCACGGCGAACACCGCCGTGGCGAGCAGGATCACCACCAGGGTGAGGGTATCGGTCATGGTTGAACGTCGTCGGGCATGAAGATCGGATCCGTGGTCGCCGTTATCTTGATGGGCCTACTGTAATGTAATGCAACGGCATGCGGAAACGAACGCCGACCACGGGCGCAGCGGATAGCGACTCCGCACCATAAAAAAGGGCGCCTGGAGGCGCCCGTGAGGTGGGTCTTGGTTATTGTTCTTCTGCTGGGCCGGGATCGTCGGTCAGGGCAGCACGGTGTCGGCGCGGTCGGCCAGGTTCTGAATGCGGCCGTCCTGGTCGGTGTCGGTTTCCGCTTCGGCGTAGGGCGAGGCGGCGTCGAAGTGGGCGATCAGGTATTCCGCCAGGGCGTCCTGCTCGGTGCCGGGGGCGGCGAAGGTGGCCTGGTCGGGGCCGCTGACCGCCTCTTCTTCCAGGTCGAGGCGGTTTTCCACCGGGAAGTCGAACGGGTAGCCGTCGCCGCCCAGGCCGTTTTCCGCGTTCTCGGTGGCCAGGAAGCCCAGGGTCACCAGACGGAACACGCGGTTGGCGTCGCCTTGCAGCACGCCGTTCTGAACCACGGTGTCGATGATCGCGCCGCTGTCGTCCACCACCGCCAGGTTGCGCACCCGCTCACCGGCCTGGTCGATGTCGTCGCCGTTGGCCTGGCTGCGCAGGCCCGGGCGCGCCGGGTCGAAGCTGAAACGCAGGCCCGCCACCTGGGGGAACTGGCCGGCGACGCCTTCCACCTTGGCTACGGCGTGCTCCAGCAGGGCATACAGCTCCTGGGCGGTGACGTCGCCGATGGTCAGGCTGTTGTTGAAGCGCAGGGAGCCTTCCAGGTCGAACTGGGAGATGTCGCCTTCCTGTTTGCCGGCGGCGTCGTTGGCGGTGGGGGGATAGAAGGTCAGGTCGTCCTCGGAGGTGGAGCCCGGCGGAATCACGAAGTAGCCGATGTCGTCGCGGATGCCGCCGCCGTTCTTGATGGAGATTTGCACGTTGGCGTCGTACTGGCGAGCCAGCCACAGGTTGGCGTCGGCGGTCAGGTTGCCCAGGTTGGTTTCCTGGGTGCGCACCTGGCTCCGGCGGCCGTCCAGGTAGACGCTGGTGCGGCCGATGATGTTGCCGTCCCGTTCGGCGAGCACCTCTTCCAGGGCGGTGGCGAGGGTGTCCACGTCGCTGTTCACGGTGCCCTGCAGTTCACCGGCCATGGCGTCGTCGGCGGCGTAGGCGCCGTTGACGGTGTCGTCCAGGCGGTCGGTGAGGAGCACGCCGTTGTCGTCGAATTCCACCACCAGGCGGCCCACGTACTTGTAGTCGCCGTCGGTGTTGACCACCAGCACCGGTTCGTCGGCGGCGGAGGTGAAGCTCAGCGGGTAGCCGTCGGCGGCGCTGTCACCGTCCAGCAGGCGGTCGTTGTCGTCGGCGAGCAGGGTGTTGGAGCCGCCGGCGACGATGATGTCCACGCCCTCCAGCAGGGTGGCCAGTTCCTTCTCGATGCTGATGGTTTGCATGTGGGCGAGCAGGATGATCTTGTCGATGCCGTCGTCGGCGAGGGCGTCCACCGCCGGCTGCAGTTCCGCGGCCAGGGCCGGGATGCCGCCGCCGCCGGGCAGCACGGTGATGTCGCCGGTGCTGGTGATGTTGCCCAGGGACGGGGTGGAGGCGCCGATCACGCCGATGCGCTCGCCGGCCACTTCCAGGGTGCCGTAGCCGGCCAGGCCGTTGGCGATGCTGTTCAGGGCCACGCCGTTCTGTTGCACCAGGCCGGCCAGGTGGGCGTCCGGGGTGAAGTCCAGATTGGCGCTCAGGTAGGGGAAGTCGGCGCCCGGGTAGTTGCCCTCGGCGTTGAGGATGGCGGCGAATTCCTCGGTGCCGCCGTCCAGGTCGTGGTTGCCCACGGCGCTGGCCTGCAGGCCCATGGCGTTGAGCATGGCGATGTCGGCGCGACCGTTGGCCGGCGTCGCCACGCCGGGCACCGAGGCCATGGCGTCGTCGGCGGCGGCGAAGTAGCGCGGGCCGGGGATGTAGTTGTCGCCGGAGCTGAGCACCAGGGTGTGGTCCGGGCGCTCGGCGCGCAGTGCTTCGAGCACCGCGGAGAAGGGCCGCACGTTCCGCAGGGCGCCGGTGGCGCCGTCCATGTCGGCGAAATGCAGCAGTTGCAGTTGGAAGCCGGTGCTTTCCGCCGGCGGCGCCGGGTCATTGTTGTCGTCGTTGTCGTCACCGCCACAGGCGGTGAGCGCGAAGGCCGCCAGCAGGGCGGCGGTCAGCTTTCCGAGAGCGTGGCTGTTCATCGGCAAACCCTTCCATTGATGTTCGTTCGAATTGATCGGCGAACATCAGGTAAGCAGTGCCGGATGAATCACGGGTTACCGGAATCGGTCGGAATTGTGGCAGTCGTGGAAAACGTGACGCCGCTCGCGGCGCGGCGCCGGTGCGGTGATTCAAGGCTGGCAGCTTTGCCGGAATGTATCGTCCAGCAGCGGTGGCAACGTCAAAGTCCGGAAGCCGAGCGAGTCGGTGTACTGGCATAGCCGGGCGCGGCCCTCGGGGTCGCTGGCGTACAGGTAGTCGATGTGCAGCACCGGCTTACCGGCTTCGATGAAAGGAGTGAGCATGCCGCACTCGTTCCACTCATGGCAGGACTCGTTGACGGCGAAGTCAAAGTACGCCACCAGATCCTCGACCTGGCCGAGGTCGTTCTTGAGAGAAATCGCCAGGCCGCGCTGATGGGCCTGGCCGGCCAGCCAGGTGTTGTAGTCGAGTTGGTCGGCGGCGGTGAGCGACAGGCCGTTGCGGTTGGAGTAGCCGTCCACGTTGTCCGGGTCCACTCCGTCGCATCCTTTTTCCACGGCCAGATCGAGTCGGTCCGCCATGATCGCGCGCACATTATCCGAGCGTATGTCCAGCCAGCGCTCTCCAGGCCAGTCGCCCAGGCGACGGCCCTTGTCGGCGGCGGTGAATCGGTCGGCGTCTTCGCGCCAGTTCTCGAAGGTGCCGGCGGAAAAGTAGCAGATCATCCGGTGGCCCTGAGCATGCAGGTCGTCGATCACGGTCTGGTTGGTGTCGAACAGGTCGAGCACGTACAGATCAACGTCGTAGCCGGTGTTGGGTTCACCCTGCAATTGTACCTGCCAGTCCACGTCCACGGGAGGCTGGTACCAGTCAGCGGCACCGGCGACCGGCGGGGCGGGCAGGGCGGCGGTGCTCAGCAAGGCGGTGATCAAATTGGCGAGCGAGGTGGCCATTGGGTATCCCCGGGGCAGAATGGTCTCGGGGATGAATCTAGCACCACGGGGGCATTCCGGGCAGAAAAATCCGACGAGCGGCGCGCCGCTCGCCGGCGCGGGTCAGACCTTGCTGCTGAGCTCGCGGATTTCCTGGTTCAGGATGCGGTCGTTCATGCTGTAATCCACCGCCACGTCCACCACGTGCACGCCGCCGGTGGCGTAGCATTCCTCCACCTTGGGCACCAGGCCCTCGGTGCTTTCCACGCGGTGGCCCTGGGCGCCGTAGGCCTTGGCGTAGGCGACGAAGTCCGGGTTGTGGAAGTCCAGGCCGAAGTCGTGGAAGTCCATTTGCTTCTGCTTCCACTTGATCATGCCGTAGCCGTCGTCGCGCAGGATCAGGATCACCAGATCCAGATTCAGGCGCACCGCGGTTTCCAGCTCCTGGGAGTTCATCATGAAGCCGCCGTCGCCGCACACCGCCATTACCCGGCGGTCCGGATGCACCATCTTGGCGGCCATGGCCGAGGGCAGGCCGGCGCCCATGCTGGCCAGGGCGTTGTCCAGCAGCACGGTGTTGGGGTGGGTGGCCGGGTAGTTGCGCGCGAACCAGATTTTGTACATGCCGTTGTCCAGGGCGATGATGCCGTCGCTGGGCATGACCCGGCGAATCTCGCGCACCAGCCGCTGGGGCAGAATCGGGAAGCGGTCGTCCCGGGCGCCCTCGGCGATGTGTTTCTGCAGGGCGTCGCGCACCCGGTGGAAGTCGGCGAAGCTCCAGTGCTCCTGGGGCGCCAGGCGCTCCTTGAGCTGCCACAGGCTGTTGGCGATGTCGCCCACCACCTCGATCTGCGGGAAATAGACCGGATCCACCTGGGCGGAATTGAAGTTGATGTGCACCACCTCGGCGCCGCCGGGCTGCATGAAGAAGGGCGGCTTCTCCACCACGTCGTGGCCGACGTTGATGATCAGGTCGGCGGCATCGATGGCGCGGTGCACGAAGTCGCCGTCGGAGAGCGCCGTGTTGCCCAGGAAGTGGGCGCCGGTCTCGTCCACCACGCCCTTGCCCATCTGGGTGGTGATGGCGGGGATGCCGAGCTTCTCGATGAACTGGCGCAGCATCTTGCTGGTGAGCTTGCGGTTGGCGCCGGCGCCCACCACGATGAGCGGCTTGCGGGCGCCCTTGATGGCTTCCACGGCGCGGCAGATGGCCTTGTCCTCGGCGATCGGCCGGCGCGTCAGGCTCGGCTCCAGCACCGGCATGGTGGAATGCTCGCGGGCGATGTCCTCGGGCAGCTCCAGGTGGGTGGCGCCGGGGCGCTCCTCCTGGGCCAGCCGGAACGCCTCGCGTACCCGGGCGGGAATGGTGTCGCCGCTGACCACCTGCTTGGTGAACTTGGTCAGCGGACGCATCATGTCGACCACGTCGATGATCTGGAACTGACCCTGCTTGCTGGACTTGATCGGCTTCTGGCCGGTGATCATCACCATCGGCATGGCGCCCAGCTGGGCGTAGGCGGCGGCGGTCACGAAGTTGGTGGCGCCGGGGCCCAGGGTGGACAGGCAGGCGCAGGCCTTGCCGGTGAGCCGGCCGTAGGTGGCGGCCATGAAGCCGGCGGCCTGCTCGTGGCGGGTGATCACCAGCTGGATGGAGCGGGAACCGCGCAGGGCTTCCAGCAAATCGAGGTTTTCCTCGCCGGGAATGGCGAAGACGTATTCCACGCCTTCCGCTTCCAGGGCCCTGACGAACAGATCCGAAGCTTTCATTCAGGCTCTCCTTACCGGCGCGCGGCTCGCGCACCCTTCATTCTTCGATTGGCGGGGGTCGCCATGCTGGCGGTTACTATAACGCGACGACGGCGCGGGCGGGTATGGGGAATACTGATACGGGGTATTGGTCGGGACGATGCGGGGCGTGGTGTCGCGGCTCAGGCCGCCGGCGCGGCCCTTAATGCCAGGTGCCCTCGATGTTCTCGCACTGCTCCAGGAATTCCTCGGCGCTCATTTCCACGGTGTCCTCGTCGTCGCCGTCGAGGTGGCTGGTGACCTGCTCCTTGAGCTGGCCCACCACGGTGGTCATCATCGCCAGGGTTTCCTCCACCTGCTCAATGGCGGAGAGAAGATCGCGGGCTTCCTCCTGGAAATCGTCGTGGTCTTGATCGCTCATGCGGCCTCCGTGAATGGTCCCCGATATGGTGCCAAAGGACGGGGGCGGGGACAAACCCCGCCCCACGGAGCCGGGCTTAGTCCCAGGACAGGGCGCCGCCCACCTGATACTCGGTGACGCGGGTTTCGAAGAAGTTCTTCTCTTTCCGCAGGTCCATGATCTCGCTCATCCAGGGGAAGGGGTTGGTGACGCCCTTGAACTGCTCGGGCAGCCCCAGCTGGGTGAGACGGCGGTTGGCGATGAACTGCAGGTACTCCTCCATCATCGGCGCGTTCATGCCGAGCACGCCCCGCGGCATGGTGTCGCGGGCGTACTGGATCTCCAGCTCGGTGCCTTCCAGGATCATCTGGGTGGCCTTGTCGCGCATCTCCTGGTCCCACAGGTGCGGGTTTTCCAGTTTGATCTGGTTGATCACGTCGACGCCGAAGTTCACGTGCATGGACTCGTCGCGGAGGATGTACTGGAACTGCTCGGCGACGCCGGTCATCTTGTTGCGGCGGCCCATGGACAGGATCTGGGTGAAGCCGCAGTAGAAGAACACGCCTTCCAGCACGCAGTAGAACGCGATCAGGTTCTTGAGCAGCGCCTTGTCGGTCTCCACGGTGCCGGTGGTGAACGCCGGATCGGAGATCTCGCGGGTGTACTCAATACCCCATTGCGCCTTCTTGGCCACCGAGGGGATTTCCCGGTACATGTTGAAGATCTCGCCTTCGTCCATGCCCAGGGACTCGATGCAGTACTGGTAGGCGTGGGTGTGGATCGCTTCCTCGAACGCCTGACGCAGGATGTACTGGCGGCACTCCGGGTTGGTGATCAGCCGGTAGGTGGCGAGCACTAGGTTGTTGGCCACCAGGGAATCCGCGGTGGAGAAGAAGCCCAGGTTGCGCTTGACGATGCGACGCTCGTCGTCGGTGAGGCCGCCTTCCTTCTTCCACAGCGCCAGGTCGGCGTTCATGTTGATTTCCTGGGGCATCCAGTGGTTGGCGCAGCCGTCCAGGTATTTCTGCCAGGCCCAGTCGTACTTGAAGGGCACCAGCTGGTTGAGGTCGGCGCGGCAGTTGATCATGCGCTTGTCGTCCACCTCGACCCGGCCGGCGGCGCCTTCCAGTTCGGCGACGCCCTCGGCGTCGTCCATCTTGGCCACTGACTGTTGGGCGCGCAGCACGGCGTCGGTCATTGCCCTTTCTTTGGAGGTGTCGGGGGTTCGTCCTCGCAGCTCTTCGTGTCCGGGGTGCTGGTCTCCGCTTCCCGCATCTCCTGCATCCGCACCACTTCCCGCTGCCGGTGCTTGAGGTGCAGGTGCCGCTTTCTCAGATGCCGTCTCAGATTGCGGCGGCGCTGTCCCGGCCCCGCCGGGCTGCTTGGGGTTTGGCGTCTCTTGCGCATGAAAATCATCCCAGCTCAGCATGTCTCTCTCCATTCATTCTGTGCGTTCGGGCGCGGGCCAGCCAGGGTTACTGGCAGGCCTCGCAGTCCGGGTCGTCGATGGAACAGGCCTGCGGCACGTCCGCGGCCTGGCTGAAGTCGCCGCCGGAAGCCTCGGCGCCGTTCAGGGCGCCTTCACCGCCGCCCGAGGACACGCGGTTGAGCTTGCCGTCGTTGATGGTGGACTTCTCGGTCTGGGTGGCGCCGATGGCGCGCAGGTAATAGGTGGTCTTCAGACCCAGCAGCCAGGCCATCTTGTAGGTGACGTCCAGCTTCTTGCCGTTGGCCTCGGCGATGTACAGGTTCAGGGACTGCGCCTGGTCGATCCACTTCTGCCGACGGCTGGCCGCTTCCACCAACCACTTGGGTTCCACCTCGAAGGCGGTGCGGAAGCGTTCCTTCAGGTCCTCGGGCACGCGCTCGATGGGCAGCACGGAGCCGTCGTAGTACTTGAGGTCGTTGACCATCACGTTGTCCCACAGGCCGCGCTCCTTGAGCGCGTTGACCAGGAACGGATTGACCACGGTGAACTCGCCGGACAGGTTCGATTTCACGTACAGGTTCTGGTACGTGGGCTCGATGGACTGCGACACGCCGGTGATGTTGGCGATGGTGGCGGTGGGCGCGATCGCCATCACGTTGGAGTTGCGCATGCCTTTCTTGGCGGTCTCGCGCAGGCTGTCCCAGTCCAGGGTCTGGCCGCGGTCCACCTGGCAGTAGTCCTCGCCGCGCTGCTTGACCAGGATGTCGATGGAGTCGATCGGCAGCACGCCCTGGCTCCACAGGGACCCCTCGAAGGTCTGGTAGGCGCCGCGTTCCTCGGCCAGCTTGGCGGAGGCCTGGATGGCGTAGTAGCTCACCGCTTCCATGGACTGGTCGGCGAAGTCCACCGCTTCCCGGGAGGCGTAGCTGAAGCCCTGCTTATAGAGCGCGTCCTGGAAGCCCATGATGCCCAGGCCCACCGGCCGGTGCTTCATGTTGGAGCGTTCCGCCTGGGGCACGCTGTAGTAGTTGATGTCGATGACGTTGTCGAGCATGCGCACCGCGGTTTTCACCGTGCCCGCCAGCTTGTCGCGGTCCAGTTGGCCGTCGACGATGTGCTGGGCCAGGTTCACGGAACCCAGGTTGCACACCGCGATTTCGTCGTCGCTGGTGTTCAGGGTGATCTCGGTGCACAGGTTGGACGAGTGCACCACGCCCACGTGCTGCTGCGGGCTGCGCAGGTTGCACGGATCCTTGAAGGTGAACCAGGGGTGGCCGGTTTCGAACAGCATGGAGAGCATCTTGCGCCACAGGTTCACCGCCGGAATGCGCTTGTAGAGCTTCATGCGCCCGTCGCGGGTCATCGCCTCGTATTCTTCGTAGCGCTGCTCGAACTCGGTGCCGTACAGGTCGTGCAGGTCCGGCACGTCGTTGGGGCTGAACAGGGTCCAGTCCTGCTCGTTGATCACCCGCTTCATGAACAGGTCCGGAATCCAGTTGGCGGAGTTCATGTCGTGGGTGCGGCGGCGGTCGTCACCGGTGTTCTTGCGCAGCTCGATGAATTCCTCGATGTCCAGGTGCCAGGTTTCCAGGTAGGCACAGACCGCGCCCTTGCGCTTGCCGCCCTGGTTCACCGCCACGGCGGTGTCGTTGACCACCTTGAGGAACGGCACCACGCCCTGGGATTTGCCGTTGGTGCCCTTGATGTAGGCGCCCAGCGCGCGCACCGGGGTCCAGTCGTTGCCCAGGCCGCCGGCGAATTTGCTCAGCATGGCGTTGTCGTGGATGGCGCTGTAAATGCCGGACAGATCATCGGGCACCGTGGTCAGGTAGCAGCTGGACAGCTGCGGACGCAGGGTGCCGGCGTTGAACAGGGTCGGCGTGGAGCTCATGTAGTCGAAGCTGGAGAGCAGGTTGTAGAACTCGATGGCGCGTTCCTCGCGCTGCTCCTCGCGTACCGCCAGCCCCATGGCCACGCGCATGAAGAAGCACTGCGGCAGCTCGATGCGGGTCTCGTTGTGGTGGATGAAGTAGCGGTCGTAGAGGGTCTGCAGGCCCAGGTAGGAGAACTGCAGGTCGCGCTTGCCGTCGATGGCGGCGCCCAGCTTGTTGAGGTCGAACTCGGCCAGTTCCGGGCTCAGCAGCTCGAACTCGATGCCCTTCTCGATGTAGGCGGCCAGGGCCTTGGCGTAGAGATCCTCCATCTCTTCCTGGTTGGCGCGCTCCGCCACGCCCAGGTACTGCAGGGCCTCGGCGCGGATCTTGTCCATCAGCAGCCGGGCGGTGACCTGGGAGTAGTTGGGCTCCATTTCGATCATGGTGCGGGCGGTCATCACCATGGAGGTGTTGACGTCCTTGATGGAGACGCCGTCGTACAGGTTCTTGACGGTCTCGGCGATGATCTTGTCCGGGTAGACCTCTTCCAGGCCGCTGCAGGCCTCGCGGATCAGGTGTTCCAGGCGTGCCATGTCCAGCGGTGCCTTGCTACCGTCTTCCATGGTGACGGTCATGTCCACCTTGTGCTTGGGCTCGGGCAGCTCACGGTCGCGCTCGGCGCGCTTGCGGGCCTGCTCCTCGCGGTAGAGCACGTAGTCGCGGGCCACCTTGTGCTCGCCGTTGCGCATCAGCGCCAGTTCCACCTGGTCCTGGATTTCCTCGATGTGGATGGTGCCGCCGGAGGGCATGCGGCGCTTGAAGGTGGCGGACACCTGCTCGGTGAGGCGCTCCACGGTTTCGTGGATGCGCGAGCTGGCGGCGGCGGTGCCGCCTTCCACGGCCAGGAACGCCTTGGTGATGGCGACGGTGATCTTGTCGTCGTCGTAGGAAACCACCTTGCCGTTGCGCTTGATGACGCGCAGCTGGCCGGGCGCGGTGGCCGTGACGTCCTGCTGCGCGTCGCCGCCGGCGGGAACGCCGGAGCCGGCCTGATCACGATTCATATCCGTTTGCATGATGCCCTCTCCGTATCGATATCGGTGCGTTATGTGCTGTTCATCGGGTTCGCGTCGCCGGTCACCGGACAGGGTGGCGGGGGCCGGGGATGCGCTCCGGCGGCGCGAACACCATATATAGTGTTCCGTGTACTGCTGCGTGGATCGGGCGGAGCCTGTGTCGTTGTCCGTCGGGGGCCGTAAGCGGCTGATCCGGCGGCCTTTTTCCGGGGACTGCGAAGCGGGGTGCCGCCAGCCCGGGAAGTGCCATGAAAACCCAATATCTTGGGGTCGCTGCCCGATAGGACTACAATTTATAGGTGAGGCCGGGCTTTTGCAATCCTTCCCGCTGGGGAAATCCTGTGGATAATCTGTGGGGGGAATGTGGGTCTCTGTGGGCAACGGAGCGGGGTGCTTGGGCCGGCGGCGGAAACCCTATATATTGTGCCGCCGGCGCCGCCACGCGCCGGTTGCCCGCGCGCACGGGTGTGCGTATAAAAGAATGCGAACGGCTAACAACCAAGAAGGATAAGGACGGGATGACCACCGTGCAGGATAACCCGCCGACGATCATGATCGTCGAAGATGATGAGCGTCTCGCCGATCTCACCTGTGAATATCTGCGCTCCAACGGCCTCGAGGTCACCGTGGTGAGTGACGGCGAGGAGGCGATCCGCCGCATTCGTTCCGAGCAGCCCGACCTGGTGGTGCTGGATCTGATGCTGCCCGGCGCCGACGGCCTGACCGTCTGCCGCGAGGTGCGTGGCGCCTACAAGAATCCCATCCTCATGCTCACCGCCCGCACCGACGACATGGATCAGGTGCTGGGCCTGGAAATGGGCGCCGACGATTACGTCGCCAAGCCGGTCAAGCCGCGCGTGCTGCTGGCGCGCATCCGCGCCCTGTTGCGCCGGGTGGAAACCGACAGCGAGCGCGACAGTTCGCCGTCGCGGCTGGAATTCGGCGTTCTGGTGATCGACAACTCCGCCCGCGAGGTGACCCTGCGCGGCCAGTCCGTGGACCTGACCAGCGCCGAGTACGATCTGCTCTGGCTGCTGGCCTCCAACGCCGGCACCGTGCTGTCCCGCGAGACCATTTTCGAGAAGCTGCGCGGCATCCAGTACGACGGCCAGGACCGTTCCATCGACGTGCGCATTTCCCGCATCCGCCCCAAGGTGGGCGACGATCCGGAGAACCCCAAGCGTATCAAGACGGTGCGCTCCAAGGGCTATCTGTTCGTCAAGGAAATGAGCTCCGGCTAACCCCGGCGGGGGAATTCCTTGAACAGCATCTTCGTCCGCATCTACGGCGGTATCCTGGTGGCGCTGCTGATCATCGGCGCGCTCACCTACGCCGGCGTGGAGCTGGTCAACGATTACCGCTCCCTGCTTTACCGCGAACGCATGGCCAAGGGCACCTTCCACCTGATGGCGGAGAGCTACCGGGGCCTGGACGAGGCCGGCCGCCAGGCCCGTTCGCTGGCGCTGACCCGCCTGTTCGGCGCGCCGGTGGAGGCGCGCACCGGCGAGAGTCTGGAGCTCTCCTACCGGGAGGCCCTGCACCTGGGGGACCAGCGGGTGGTGCTGCGCGGCGAGCCGGACGGTAACACCGTCACCGTGCTCTACCGGCTGCCCACCGACGGTCTTTACCTGCGCGCGCGGCTGAGCCGCTTGTCCGAGCAGCAGGCCCGCGCCACCGCCCAGCTGGTGCTCGACCATCTGCGCGCCCGGCCCCGGGCCCGTTGGGACGAGGCGCTCGCCGAGCTGAACCGGGAATTCGGCTATCCGCTGGTGCTGCGGCGCCAGTCCAGCCTGGAGCTGGACGGCGAGCAGCGCAGCCGGCTGGGCCGCGACGAGGTGGTGCTGTCGCTGTCCGACAGTACCCGCCGCGACGCCGGCGTGCGGGTCCTGGTGCCGGTGGACGACGACGCCGGCGATCCCCGGGTGCT
This sequence comes from Alloalcanivorax profundimaris, assembly GCF_015265435.1. GTDB lineage: Bacteria > Pseudomonadota > Gammaproteobacteria > Pseudomonadales > Alcanivoracaceae > Alloalcanivorax > Alloalcanivorax profundimaris. Next base: position 303,598 of record NZ_JABJWH010000006.1, read on the forward strand.
GGTCATGGGGCCGCTGCATCTGTTCGACCAGTTTCCCTGGCAGTTGCTGAGCATCGCCGGGGTGCTGGCGCTGCTGATGGTGGCGGTGTCCACCTACCTGCAGGTGCGCCCGCTGCAGACCCGGTTGCGGCGCCTGGACCGGGCGGTGAAGCGCCTGGGCAGTGGCGATCTGGGGGCCTACGCGGACATTCCCGGCAACGACCCCATCGGCCAGGTGGCGGAAACCTTCAACGGCATGACCGCCCACATCCGGCGTCTGATCGAGGCCCAGCGGGAGATGACCCGGGCGGTGTCCCACGAGTTGCGCACCCCGGTGGCGCGGTTGCGTTTCGGGCTGGAAATGCTGGCCGACTGCGAATCCGCCGAGGAGCGCCGGGACAAGCTCAACGCCCTGGACAAGGACATCGACCAGCTCGACCGCCTGATCGACGAGATTCTCACTTACGCGCGCCTGGAAGAGGGCACCCCCAACATTGAGTTCCAGCCGGTGTACGTGCGCGAAATCTGCGAGCAGCTGGCCGCCGAGCTGGACGGCATTCGCGGCGAGATCGCGGTGGAGGTGGCCGGCGCCGAGGACCTGACCCTGGACGGTGACCCGCGCTATCTGCACCGCATCCTGCAGAACCTGGTCACCAACGCCCTGCGCTACGCCAACAGCCGGGTGCGCATGACCCTGAGCGAGGAGGGCGACCGGGTGGTGCTGGACGTGGACGACGACGGCAAGGGCATTCCCGAGCACCAGCGCGAGCGGGTGTTCAAGCCCTTCGCCCGCCTCGACAAGAGCCGCCACCGGGCCAGCGGCGGCTACGGCCTGGGGCTGTCCATCGTCAAGCGGGTGGTCGATTGGCACGGCGGCGCGATTCAGATCTCCGAAAGCGAATGGGGCGGCGCGCGCTTTCGTGTCATCCTGCCCCGTCACCAGCAAAAACAGCACGTGCTGGGCCGCCGCCGGGGCCTTCAGCAAAGCGGTTGAAGCCGCTCCCACGAACGCTTATGCAAACGACAAAAAGGGAATGAGCATGGCTTCCTACCTTCTCGCCATCGACCAGGGCACCACCAGCTCCCGCGCCATCGTGTTCGACCGCCACGGGGAAGCCGTGGGCCAGGCGCAGAAGGAATTCCGTCAGCATTTCCCCCGCGACGGCTGGGTCGAGCACGACGCCATGGAGATCTGGAACGACGCTCTGACGCTGTGCCGCCAGGCGCTGCGCAACGCCGGCGTGGAAGCCGCCGACCTGGCCGGCATCGGCATCACCAACCAGCGCGAAACCACGGTGCTCTGGGACCGCCACACCGGCGAGCCCCTGGCCCGGGCCATCGTCTGGCAGGACCGGCGCACCGCCGACCGCTGCCAGGCCCTCAAGGACGGCGGCCACGAGGAACCGGTGCGCGCGCGCACCGGCCTGCTGCTGGACCCCTATTTCTCCGCCACCAAGCTGGGCTGGCTGCTGGACAACGTGGACGGCGCCCGGCGCCGCGCCGAGGCCGGCGAGCTGGCGTTCGGCACCATCGACTGCTGGTTGCTGTGGAAGCTCACCCACGGCCGGGTGCACGCCACCGACGCCACCAACGCCTCGCGGACCCTGCTGTTCAACATCCATGAACAACGCTGGGACCCGGAGTTGCTGGCGTTGTTCGACATTCCCGCCTCGCTGCTGCCGGAGGTGCGTGACAGCGCCGGCGAGTTCGGCCGCACCGACACCGGCCTGCTGGGCGCCCCGGTGCCGGTGGCGGGCATCGCCGGTGACCAGCAGGCGGCCCTGGTGGGGCAGGCCTGTTTCGAGCCGGGCATGGTGAAAAGCACCTACGGCACCGGTTGCTTCATGGTCATGAACACCGGCCAGGCGGTGCATTCGGACAACCGCCTGCTGACCACCGTGGGCTACCGCCTGAACGGACGCACCACCTATGCCCTGGAAGGCTCCATCTTCGTCGCCGGCGCCGCCATCCAGTGGCTGCGCGACGGCCTCAACCTGATTTCCCACGCCAGCGAGACCGAGGCCCTGGCGCGCCGGGTGGGCTCCGCCGGCGGCGTCTATCTGGTGCCGGCGTTCACCGGCCTGGGGGCGCCCTGGTGGGACCCCCACGCCCGCGGCGCCCTGCTCGGGCTGACCCGGGACACCGGCATCGCCGAGGTGGTCACCGCCGGTCTCGAGGCGGTCTGTTATCAGTCCCGGGACCTGCTGGAAGCGATGGCGGCGGATTGTGGGCGCCGGCCCACCGCCCTGCGCGTGGACGGTGGCATGGTGGTCAACAACTGGCTCAGCCAGACCCTGGCCGACGTGCTCGGCGTGCGCGTGGACCGGCCCCGGGTCACCGAAACCACCGCCCTGGGCGCCGCCTACCTGGCCGGCCTGGGCGTGGGCTGGTTCGATGATCTGCCGGCGGTGGCCGAGCACTGGCAGCGCGATCGGGCCTTCGAGCCGGCCCTGGACGAAGCGGAGCGCGAACGCCGTTATCAGGGTTGGTGTGAAGCGGTTCAGCGTGTGTGTTCGGATAGTCGGCGGTGAATTCCCGACCAAAAATGTGATTTGACGCACATTTTTAATTATCATCGGCGAAAGTTGCCGGTGTCCTGTCGATCCATCATTCCTAGCCCCCCGTGACGCCTGGCGTCACGGGCCGGGGACGTTTGCGTTGAGCGCCGGTTCGTTGTGCATCATGGCCTTGGGGGAAGGAGCGTATGCGCGGATGGCGCTGCACGGCGCCCGACCGGCGCCAGGAATTCTACCTGCGCCGGCTGGCGTTCGCTTTGCTGGTGGGCGGCGCGGCCCACACCCTGGTGTGCTGGCTGACGCTGCAATGGGGCTTCTTCCGTGGCGGCGAGAATGCTTTCTGGCGCCTGTTCGCGGTGATCTGGGGCGGCCACCTGGCCTTGCTTGCCTTCGCGCAGAGCGGCGCCAACCGGCGCCTGCGCGACCCGGCCATGACCGAACCCCTGATGATCTGGTCGACCCTGGTGCTGCTGCTCTCCGTGGTGTTCGTGGAGCAGGCCCAGCTGGCGGTGATGACCTTCTTCTTCGCGGTGCTGCACCAGGGCGTGTTCCGGGTGCGCCGGCGCGCGGTGGCGCGGGCCGCCGTGGTGGCCGTGGCCGGCTACGGGCTGGTGTTGCTGTCGCTGCGCCTGCAGGGGGATTTGACCCGGCCCGCCGCCGCCTGGAGTCAGTGGCTGCTGTTCGCCTTCACCACCCTGGCCATGGTGTTGCTGGCCAGCGAGATCTCCACCATCCGCCTGCGGCTGCGCCAGCGCAACGGCCAGCTCTCCGAACTGCTGGAACGGATTCAGGACCTGGCGGTGAAGGACGAGCTCACCGGCCTGTACTCCCGTCGCCATGCCATGGAACTGCTCGCCAAGAGCTGTGGCCAGGCGCGCCGGGGCGCCTTCTTGCTGGCGGTGGCGTTCGTCGACCTGGATCATTTCAAGCGCATCAACGACCGCCATGGCCACCTGTTCGGCGACCGGGTGCTGATGCGCTTCGCCGACCTGACCCGCCGTTACCTGGGTGAAAAGGATCTGGCCGCGCGGCTGGGCGGCGAGGAGTTCCTGCTGGTGCTGCCGGTGCTGGATCTGGCCCAGGCCCGCGCCACCGTGGAAGGCCTGATGACGGCGCTGCGCGCCCAGCGGTTCATGGCGGCGCCGGCCCTGGAAGTGACCGCTTCCGTGGGGCTCACCGTGGTGGGCGCCACGGAGAGCCCGGACCAGGTGCTGGCCCGGGCCGACCGGCTGCTCTATCAGGCCAAGACCGGCGGCCGGGACCGCATCGTGATCGAGGGGCCGCCATGAAGGACGGCGGGATCAAGGACGGTGAGTGGCGCCGGGTGCGCCGGCTGACCGTCAACGAGCAGCGTCTGCTGCGCCGCCATGGCCGCGCCCTGGTGTCGGTGTCCGGTTTGCACGCCCTGCTCACCATGCTGCTGTGGTGGATGGGCGCGCTGCATCTGCCGGCGCCGGTGTTGTGGGGGCTGCTGGCGGTGCTCGCCGGTAGCGCCATGCTCTACTTGCTGTTCCTGGAAAGCGGTGTCACCGCGGAGTGGCGCGAGCCGAGCCTGTCGTTTCCCATGGCGACGCTGTTGCTGTGCACCTTCCTGGTCACCGCCTACGGCCTGGACGAGGCGCGCATCAGCGCGCTGATGCTGTTCTTCCCGCTGCTGCTGCTGGTGTCGTTCCGGCTTGGCGCCGGCGCCCTGCTGGTGCTGGCGCTGCTCGCCAGCCTCGGCTACGCGGTCATGCTGACCCTGGCCTGGTCGCTCCACGGGGTGCGCGTGAGCCCGGTGCTGGAGGCCCTGATGTGGCTGGTGTTTTCCCTGGTGAGCCTGAGTTTCGCGGTCACCGGCAGCGGCGTGAACGGCCTGCGGCGGCGGTTGGCGGTGAAGAATCTGGCCCTGGCGGACGCCCTGGAGCAGGTGCGCGACCTGGCGATCCGCGATGACCTCACCGGCCTGTTCAACCGGCGCCACATCATGGAGGTGTTGGAGCGGCAGAAGGGGCTGGCGGACAGCGGCATCTATCCGTTCTCGGTGTGCTACGTGGACCTGGATTACTTCAAGGCGATCAACGACGCCTTCGGTCACGGCTGGGGCGACCGGGTGCTACGCGACTTCGCCGAGCACGCCCTGGCGGATCTGCGCGAGGGGGATTACCTGGCCCGGCTAGGCGGCGAGGAGTTCATTCTGGTGCTGCCGCAGAGCGATCTGGACGGCGCCGAGCTGGTGGCCGAGCGGTTGCGCCGGCGCTGGGGGGAACGGAGTTTCCGGGCCCTCAACGGGCCGCCCAAGGTGAGCCTGTCCGCCGGGGTGGCCAGCTATCGGGTGGGCGAGACCATCGACCAGCTGCTGGCCCGGGCCGACCACGCGCTCTATCTGGCCAAGAGCAGTGGCCGCGACCGGGTCCGCCGCGAGGTTCAGCCCTGACCGGCGACCAGGAACTCGAGCAGCGCCTTCTGCGCGTGCAGCCGGTTTTCCGCCTGATCCCAGACCACTGAACGGGGGTCGTCCAGCATGTCGTGGCTGATTTCCTCGCCACGGTGGGCGGGCAGGCAGTGCATGAACAGCGCCTCCGGGTCGGCGTGGTCCATCAGCGCCGGGCTCACCTGGTAGTCGGCGAAGCGCCGCGCCCGTTCCGCCTGTTCCTCTTCCTGGCCCATGGAGGCCCACACGTCGGTGGACACCAGATGGGCGCCGGCCACGGCCTTGGCCGGATCCGGTTCCAGGGTCACCCGGTGGGCGAACTCCGCCACCAGTTCCGGCGGCGGCTCGAAGCCCTCCGGGCAGGACACCACCAGCTCGAAGCCGAACTGCTCGGCGGCGTTGATGTAGCTGGCGCACATGTTGTTGCCGTCGCCGATCCAGGCCACCTTCTTGCCTTCGATGGCGCCGCGATGCTCCACGTAGGTCTGCATGTCGGCGAGCAGCTGGCAGGGATGGAACTGGTCGGTGAGGGCATTGATCACCGGCACCCGGGAGTAGCCGGCGAAGGTTTCCACGGTGGCGTGATCGAAGGTGCGGATCATCACCACGTCGACCATGCGCGAGAGCACCCGGGCGGAATCCTCCACCGGCTCGCCGCGGCCCAGCTGGGTATCGCGGGGCGACAGGAACACGCTGGCGCCGCCGAACTGGGTCATGGCCACCTCGAAGGACACCCGTGTGCGGGTGGAGGACTTCTCGAAGATCATGCCCAGGGTCTTGCCGCGCAGGGGTTCATGGAACTGGCCCGTGTGCAGCATGGTTTTCAGTTCCACGGCGCGCTGGATCAGGTAACCCAGCTCCTTGGGCGTCAGGTCCATCAGGGTAAGGAAATGACGGGTGCTCATGGGCCCTCCAGGTCGCGGGCGAAATCGTGGATCACCCGAATCAGGGTGTCGGCGAGGAAGGTCAGTTCCCGGTCGTCGATGATCAGCGGCGGCAGCAGGCGCACCACGGAACCGGCGGTGACGTTGATCAGCAGGCCCGCTTCCCGGGCCCGGCCCACCAGCTCCGCGCAGGGGCGGTCCAGCTGCAGGCCGATGATCAGGCCGCGTCCGCGTACCTCGGTGACCATGGGCAGGTCGGCGAGGCCGTCGCGCAGGGCGGCGCGCAGCCGCTCGCCCTTGGCGTCCACCTCCGGGATCACCGCTTCCAGCGCGTCCACCACCGCCAGGGCGGTGGCGCAGCCCAGCGGGTTGCCGCCGAAGGTGCTGCCGTGGCTGCCCGGGCCGAACAGTTCGGTGGCGGCGCCGGCCACCAGGCAGGCGCCGATCGGGAAGCCGTTGCCCAGGCCCTTGGCGGTGGTCAGCACGTCGGGCACCACGCCCTGGCGCTGGCAGGCGAAGTAGCTGCCGGTGCGGCCATTGCCGGTCTGGATTTCATCGAGCATGAGCAGCAGGCCGTGGCGGTCGCAGCGTTCGCGCAACCCGGCCAGGAAGCCGTCGTCGGGCAGGCGCACGCCGCCTTCGCCCTGGATCGGCTCGGCCAGCACCGCCACCACGTCGGGTTCGTCCAGGGCCCGGTCCAGGGCCGCCAGATCGCCGTAGGGCAGGGTACGGAAGCCCTCCACCAGCGGCTCGAAGCCTTCCTTCACCTTGGCGTTGCCGGTGGCGGACAGGGTCGCCAGGGTGCGGCCGTGGAAGCTGTTCTCCATCACCAGCACCACCGGCTTGTCGACGCCACGGCGGTGGCCGTGCAGGCGCGCCAGCTTGACCGCCGCCTCGTTGGCCTCGGCGCCGGAGTTGGAGAAGAACACCTTCTCCATGCCGCTCAGGCGGCACAGGCGCTCGGCCAGGGCCTCCTGCACCGGAATCCGGTACAGGTTTGACGTATGCACCAGGCGGCCGGCCTGGTCGGCCAGGGCGCGGGTCACCGCCGGATGGGCGTGGCCCAGGTTGCACACGGCGATGCCGGATACCGCGTCCAGATAACGCTCGCCGGCCTGGTCGTAAAGCCATACGCCCTCGCCGCGCTCGAAGGCGACCGGCTGGCGGGCGTAGGTGGGGATCAGAAACTGCTCGCTCATTTCTTTCTCACCAAACGAAAAACGGCAGCCTTGGCTGCCGGGTGGATTGTGGATAATACTGGCGCGCGGGATAGGACGCAATTGGCTGGATCGCGGCGGTCGCCGCGCCCGCCCGGTAGGAGCGGCTTGGGCCGCGATGGCGACGGAGGACCCCATGGACCCGATTCAATTGAGCATTTTCGCCAACCGCCTGGCCGGCATCTGCGACGAGATGGGGGCCCTGCTGCGCGCCAGTGCCCTGTCGCCGAACATCAAGGACCGCCTCGACTTCTCCTGCGCCATCTTCGACGCCGGCGGCGGCCTGTGCGCCCAGGCGGCGCACATTCCGGTGCACCTGGGTTCCATGGCCTACGCCATGGCCGATCTGGTGGAAGGCCGCGAATGGCGGCCCGGCGACCTGCTGGTGGTCAACGATCCCTACCTGGGCGGCACCCATCTGCCGGACGTCACCGTGGTGGCCCCGGTGTTCGTGGACGGCGCCCCGCGTGCCTTCACCGTTACCCGCGCCCACCACGCCAACATCGGCGCCAGCAGCCCCGGTTCCATGCCGGTATCGCGCACGCTGGAGGAGGAAGGGCTGGTGATCGCGCCGCAGTGGCTCAAGCGCGCCGGCGACTGGCAACTGCCCCTGTGCCGCCAGCTGGCCGGCCTGGAACCGGACCCGGCGGCCACCGGGGCGCCGCTGGATGTGCCCCGGTTCGCCGATTTCGCCGCCCAGGCCAGCGCCTGCCAGGCCGGCGCCCGGCGACTGGCGGCGCTGATCGCCGAGCGCGGTCCGGCGGCGCTGGAAACCGCTCTGGCCGCCCTCAACGACTACGGCGAGCGGCGCATGCGCCAGCGGCTCGCCCACCTGGCGGACGGCGCCTACCACTTCACCGACTGGATGGACGACGACGGCCAGGGCCAGCAGGACATCGCCATCGCGGTCACCCTCACCGTGGACGGCGACCGCGCCCACCTGGATTTCACCGGTACCGCCGACCAGGTGGCCGGCAACATCAACTGCCCGCTGTCGGTGGCCGCGGCGGCGGCCTGGTACGGCTTCCGCTGCCTGCTGCCCGACGACGCGCCGTCCTGCGCCGGCCTGTTCCGGCCGATCACCCTGGCGGCCCCGGAGGGCAGTCTGGTCAACGCCCGCCGGCCCGGCGCGGTGGCCGCCGGCAACGTGGAAACCAGCTCGCGCATCGTCGACGTGGTGCTCGGCGCCCTGGCGAACGCCCTGCCGGAGGCGATTCCGGCGGCCAGCCAGGGCACCATGAATAACCTGGCCATGGGCGAGGGCGGCGAGCACCCCTGGGACTATTACGAGACCATGGCCGGCGGCATGGGCGCCCACGCCGCCGGCGACGGCCTGTCGGCGGTGCACAGCCACATGACCAACACCCTCAACACGCCCATCGAGAGCGTGGAGGAGCACTATCCGCTGCGGGTGTGGCGCTACGCCCTGCGGCGCGGCAGCGGCGGCGCCGGTCATCACCGGGGCGGCGATGGTATTGAGCGGGAACTGGAGTTCCTGGGGCCGGCGCGCTTCACCCTGCTCACCGAGCGTCGCCGTCACCGGCCCTGGGGCCTGGCCGGCGGGGCGCCCGGCGCCGCCGGTGAGAACCGCCTTAACGGCCGGCCCCTGCCGCCCAAGTATTCCGGGTACGCCGCCGGCGGCGACCGGCTATGGCTGGCTTCCCCCGGCGGGGGCGGGTACGGCCGGGTCTGACATGGGCACGTGAAGCGTCAAGTAACTACCTGGTAACAAGAATCAGTTTCATTATCTTCCCCGGTGTTTGTGACAACCGTTTTACGAAACATGGACACCATGGGGAAAGGATAATGACGAAATCACAGCCCGTGTCGGGGCTTCTCCATTGGCTCGGTGGCGTGCCGGCCTTGATGTTCGCGGGCGCGGTGGCCGCCGAGCCCCATCGTCTGCCGGCGGTGGAGATCATCGGCCCCTCCAGCGACACCTTCAGCCTGGCCGGTTCCGCCTACGTGCTTTCCGAGGAAGATCTGGAACGCAAGGAATACACCGATGTGCATCGCATGTTGCGCGATGTGCCCGGCGTCTATGTGCGCGAGGAGGATGGCTTTGGCCTGCGTCCCAATATCGGCATTCGCGGTACCGGCACGTCCCGCTCGGACCGGGTCTCGATGATGGAAGACGGCATCCTGATGGCCCCGGCCCCCTACGCGGCGCCGGCGGCCTATTATTTCCCCAGCGCCGGGCGTTTCAGCGGCATCGAGGTGCTCAAGGGGCCGGACACCTTGCGCTATGGGCCTTTCACCGTGGGTGGCGCGATCAACTTCCTGTCCACGCCGATTCCCGCCGGGCGCGCCGGCCGGATCCAGCTGGAGGCCGGCGAGGACCGCCACCGGCGCGGCCATTTCTGGTACGGCGCCACCGAGGGGCAGTGGGGCTTTCTGCTGGAGACCCATCAGCAGGCCAGCGATGGGTTCAAGGACATTGATCGCTCCAATCGTGGCACCGGCTATGACAAGAGCGACTATGTGGCCAAGCTGAGGTGGACCGCCGCCGCCGACGCCGCCGTGAAGCAGGCCTTTGAGCTGAAGCTGTCCCATTCCAGCGAGGTCTCCGATGAGACTTATCTGGGGCTCACCGACCGGGACTTCGACGCCAACCCCAACCGGCGCTATGGGCTCAGCGAGCGGGATCAGATGGACAACGACCACGACGGCATCGTGCTGCGCCATGACCTGGTGCTTGGCGAACGCAGCCGTCTGGAGACCGCTCTCTACCGCAATAAATTCAATCGCAACTGGTACAAGGTGGCCTCCGCCGGAGGGCAGGGCATCGGCGATCTTCTCGATGACGCCAACAATGGCGGGGGCGGGGCCCAGGCGATCCTGGACGGCCGCCAGGACGTCACCGACGTAAGGGTGAAGAACAACAACCGGGAGTACACCGCCGAGGGGATTCAGACCGAGCTCTCCCACGGTTTTGACTGGGGCGGCGTGCGCCACGATATGGTCGCCGGGTTGCGCTTTCACCGTGATGAGGTGGACCGCTACCAACCGGTGGATACCTTTGATCAGATCGACGGCGCGCTGGTGCCCACCGGTGTGATCCTGCCCACCGGCGGTGACAATCGGGTGGAGACCGCGGATGCCTGGTCCGCCTGGCTGGTGGACAAGCTGTACCTGGGGGATGTGATCGTCACCGGTTCCCTGCGCTACGAGGACGTGGAAACCGAGGCCAAACGCTATGCGGACCCGGGCCGGGCGTCGGTGAGCAGCCGTGTCGACAACCGGGTGGACGAGGTCATGGCCGGCTTGGGCGCCACCTGGCTGGTGGGCGACCAGTGGTCCCTGCTCGCCGGCGTGCACCAGGGCTTCGCGCCCCCCGGCGCCTCCTCCCTGGACGGCACCGATCCGGAGAAAAGCCTCAATTATGAGATCGGAGCCCGTTACTGGGCCCCGGGCTTCAGCGCCGATGTGGTGGCGTTCCACAGCGATTACGAAAACACGGTGAACAACTGCTCGCTGGCGGCGCCGTGCCCCAACGGCAACACCAGCGGTTCGCAGAGTTTCGGTGAATCACGGGTGCACGGTCTGGAACTGGGCATCAACAGCCGCCTGTGGCGGGGCCGGGGCCTGGAGGCTCCGGTGCGCCTCGCCTATACCTATACCGACGGCGAGATCAGCGAGGATGCCGATGACGGCAGCGTCATGAGCGGTGATGTACTGCCCTATCTGCCGGAAAACCAGCTCAGCCTGACCCTGGGGCTGGAGCGTCCCGCCCGGTGGGGCGCCTACCTGACCACCGTCTACGTGGACGAGATGTGCATCAATAACGCCTGTGACCGGCCGGGCTCGGACCGCTTCGACCGCACCGACGACGTGGTGGTGGTGGATCTGGCCACCTCCTACTACCTGAACAGCGACGTGGAGGTCTACGCCAAGGTGGACAACCTGCTGGACGACCAGGAAATTGTCGCGCGAACCCCCGACGGCGCCCGCCCGAACGCACCGCGCACCGCCTACATGGGGGTGCGGGTCGCCTTCTGACCGGCGCGGCTTGAAAGTGGAGGGCGGCGCCCTCATCCTCTACGCATTCCGGCGCGGGTGTTATACTCGCGCCCACGATATTCCGTATACAGGTGGTTTATATGGACGATGTGATTCAGGTCATCAAGGACCAGATCGCGAAGAACCCGGTGCTGCTGTACATGAAAGGCACCCCCCAGTTTCCCCAGTGCGGTTTCTCCGCCCAGGTGGTGGAAGCCATGACCAGCGTGGGTAAGCCGTTCGCTTACGTGAACATTCTGGAAGCCCCGGAGATCCGCCAGTCCCTGAAGGACTTCGCCAACTGGCCCACCTATCCGCAGCTGTGGATCGGCGGCGAGCTGGTGGGCGGCTGCGACATCATCATGGAAATGTACCGCTCCGGTCAGCTCAAGGAGCTGGTGGACGACGCGGCGGTGGAAGGCGACGCCTGAACCCGTTTCCGCCCCCGTCCACGAAAAAGGCGCCGATCCGGCGCCTTTTTTATGGGCTTCAATCCAGGGCGTTGGCCAGGGTGGGGGGCATGTCGCCGGCCGGCGGCGGCGGCCAGCCGCCCAGGTCCCGGAAGCGGTTGACCATGGAGCAGAACAGCTCCGCGGTGCGGGTGGCGTCGTAGAGCGCCGAGTGGGCGTCGCGCTGGCTGAAGGCGATGCCCGCCGCCTCGCAGGCCTTGGCCAGCACGGTCTGGCCGTACACCAGGCCGGCCAGGGTGGCGGTGTCGAAGCTGGAGAACGGGTGGAAGGGGTTGCGCTTGACGTCGTTGCGCTCCGCCGCCGAGTTCAGGAAGCCCTGATCAAAGAAGCTGTTGTGCCCCACCAGCACCGCCCGGTTGCAGCCGTGCTGCTTGATCGCCTTGCGCACCGGCGCGAACACGCCCTTCAGGGCGGTGTCCTCGTCCACGGCGCCGCGCAGCGGGTTGTTCGGGTCGATGCCGGTGAAATCCAGCGCCGCCTGTTCGATGTTGGCGCCGGGGAAGGGGTCCACGTGAAAGTGCACCCGGGTGGACGGACGCAGGTAACCGCGGGCGTCCATGTCCAGCAACACCGCGGCGATTTCCAGCAGGGCGTCGTTGCGGGCATCGAAGCCGCCGGTTTCCACGTCCACCACCACGGGCAGGAATCCCCGGAACCGCAAGGCCAGGGAAGGGTGCTTGTCGCTCATGCCATCTCCCATCAAAGCGGCGCTCATGCTACCCCATTACCGGCCCCCGGGACAGGTGACGGCGGCGGACCCCGGCGGGTACAATACGCCGCTTTCGTAACAGCAGTTCGTGGAGTGTGGCATGTCGGATATCAAGAAGGTGGTGCTGGCCTATTCCGGAGGCCTGGATACTTCGGTGATCGTCAAGTGGTTGCAGGAAACCTATGACTGCGAGGTGGTTACCTTCACCGCCGATATCGGTCAGGGCGAGGAAGTGGAGCCCGCCCGCGCCAAGGCCCAGGCCATGGGCGTGAAGGAAATCTACATCGAGGACCTGCGCGAGGAGTTCGTGCGCGACTACGTGTACCCGATGTTTCGCGCCAATACCCTCTACGAGGGCGAGTACCTGTTGGGCACCTCCATCGCCCGGCCGCTGATCGCCAAGCGGCTGGTGGAGATCGCCGAGGAAACCGGCGCCGACGCCATTTCCCACGGCGCCACCGGCAAGGGCAACGACCAGGTGCGCTTCGAGCTGGGCGCCTACGCCCTGGCCCCGGGCATCCAGGTGATCGCGCCATGGCGGGAGTGGGACCTGAATTCCCGCGAGAAGCTGATGCAGTTCTGCGAGGACCACGAGATCCCCGTGGACTTCACCGGCAAGAAGAAAAAGTCCCCGTACTCCATGGACGCCAATCTGCTGCACATCTCCTACGAGGGCGGCAACCTGGAGGATCCCTGGTGGGAGCCGGAAGAGGAGATGTGGCGCTGGAGCGTGAGCCCGGAAACCGCGCCGGACGCGCCCACCTACATCACCCTGACCTATGAGAAGGGCGACATTGTCGCCATCGATGGCGAGCGCCTGAGCCCCGCCGACGTGCTCAGCAAGCTCAACAAGCTGGCCGGCGACAACGGCATCGGCCGCCTGGACATCGTCGAGAACCGCTACGTGGGCATGAAGTCCCGGGGCTGCTATGAAACCCCCGGCGGCACCATCATGCTGCCGGCGCACCGCGCCATCGAGTCGCTGACCCTGGACCGGGAATCCGCCCACCTGAAGGATTCCGTGATGCCCAAGTACGCCGAACTGATCTACAACGGCTACTGGTGGGCGCCGGAGCGCCTGGCCCTGCAGAAGCTGATCGACGCCACCCAGGAAAACGTCAACGGCGAAGTGCGCATGAAGTTGTATAAGGGCGCCGCCACCGTGGTGGGCCGTCGCTCCGAGAACGACAGCCTGTTCGACGCCTCCATCGCCACCTTCGAGGACGATGCCGGCGCCTACGACCAGAAGGACGCGGAGGGCTTCATCAAGCTCAACGCCCTGCGTCTGCGCATCGCCGCCAAGAACGGCCGCAAGCTGTCCTGACCGGCGATCGCGGGGATCGCGGCTGAAGCCGCGGTCCGCCAGCGCGCCCTGAAAAAACCCGTTTAACGCTCTGGTTCCCTCCGCCTGGCCTGTGTACGCTGCCTGTACATCAATGGCGGGGAACAGGAAGCCCGGATGAACACAACCACCGTGGGCTGGCGCGAATGGGCCTGCCTCCCGGAGCTGGGAATCAAGGCGATCAAATTGAAAGTGGACACCGGGGCGCGTACCTCGGCGCTGCACGCCTTCGAGGTGAGCAGCTTCGAGCGCGACGGCCGCGAATGGGTCCGCTTTCGCATCCACCCGTTTCAGGACTCCGACGAAGTCCGGGAATGCGAGGCGCCCCTGCTGGACCGGCGCGTCGTGTCCGATTCCGGCGGTCACCGCGAGGAACGGCCGGTGATCCGTACGCTGCTCGCCCTGGGCGGGCGGCGCTGGCCGGTGGAGGTCACTCTCACCGACCGGGAAACCATGAAATTCCGCATGCTGTTGGGGCGCACCGCCATGGATCAGCTGGTGGTGCATCCCCAGGCGTCCTTTTTACTCGGCGGCAACGAGCGTCAACCATGAAGATTGCGATTCTGTCCCGGAACAAACATCTCTATTCCACCCGCCGCATGGTGCAGGCGGGGCAGGATCTGGGCCACGAGATGCATGTGATCGACACCCTGCGCTGCTACATGAGCATGGTGTCGCACAAGCCCGAGATCCACTTCAAGGGCGAGGTGCTGGAAGGCTTCGACGCGGTGGTGCCGCGGATCGGGGCCTCCATCACCCAGTACGGCACCGCCGTGCTGCGCCAGTTCGAGATGATGGGCGTGTTCCCGGTCAACGAATCCGTGGCCATTTCCCGCTCCCGGGACAAGCTGCGCTCGCTGCAGCTGCTGTCGCGCAAGGGCGTGGGCCTGCCGGTGACCGGCTTCGCCCACTCCCCGGATGACATCCCCGACCTGATCAACATGGTTGGCGGCGCGCCCCTGGTGATCAAGATGCTGGAAGGCACCCAGGGCATCGGCGTGGTGCTGGCGGAAACCCGCAAGGCGGCGGAATCGGTGATCGAGGCGTTCATGGGCCTGAACGTGTCGGTGATGGTGCAGGAATACATCAAGGAAGCCGGCGGCGCCGACATCCGCTGCTTCGTGGTGGGCGGCAAGGTGATCGCCGCCATGAAGCGCCAGGCGTTGCCCGGCGAATTCCGTTCCAACCTGCACCGGGGCGGCAGCGCCAGCCTGATCCGCATCACCCCGGAGGAGCGCGCCACCGCGGTGCGCGCCGCCCGCATCATGGGGCTCAACGTGGCCGGCGTGGACATTCTGCGCTCCAACCACGGCCCGCTGGTGATGGAGGTGAACTCCTCGCCGGGGCTGGAAGGCATCGAGGCCGCCACCAACAAGGACGTGGCCGGCATGATGATCAAGTTCATCGAGACCAACGCCCGGCCCAACCGCACCCAGACCAAGGGAGCCAAGGGTTGAGTCGTAGCGACAAGGTGGCCCCGTTCGAGATCAACGGCGTCACCGTGCAACCGGGCACCCGCGCCAAGGTGGAGCTGCCGCTGGCGCAGCTTTACACCCAGACGCCCCTGAACGTGCCCATCCACGTGATCCACGGCCGCCGCCCCGGCCCGGTGCTGCTGGTCAGCGCCGCCATCCACGGCGACGAGCTCAACGGCGTGGAGATCATTCGCCGTCTGCTGCGTCACTCCGCCCTGCGGCGCCTGTCCGGCACGGTGCTGGCGGTGCCGGTGGTGAACGTGTTCGGCTTTATTCACAAGACCCGCTACCTGCCCGACCGCCGGGATCTGAACCGCTGCTTCCCCGGCTCCGAGACCGGCAGCCTGGGGGCCCGCATGGCCTGGCAGTTCAAGACCCAGGTGCTGGACCGGGCCACCCACGCCGTGGACCTGCACACCGGCGCCATTCACCGCGCCAACCTGCCGCAGATCCGCGCCGACCTGTCCAACGGCGACACCGCCGCCATGGCCGCCGCCTTCGGCGTGCCGGTGGTGATCAATTCGGTGCTCGGCGAGGGCACCCTGCGCGAGGTGGCGGAGGCCCAGGGCATTCCGGTGATCACCTACGAGGCCGGCGAGGCGCTGCGCTTCGACGAGAGCTGTATCCGCGCCGGGGTCAAGGGCGTGCTCAACGTCATGCAGTACCTGCGCATGACCGGATCGCGGCGCACCCGGGACCCTCTGGAACCCAACATCGCCCGCGCTTCAAGCTGGGTGCGCGCGGAGCGCGACGGCGTGTTCCTGCCGCTGGTGGCGCTGGGCGCCTGGTTGCGCAAGGGGCAGCTGATCGGCCGGATCTCCAGCCCGTTCGGCGGCGAGGACGTGGCCATCGAGGCACCCTGCGCCGGTATCCTGGTGGGCCGCAACAACCTGCCGCTGGTCAACGAGGGCGAGGCGCTCTACCACATCGCCCGCTTCGAGGAAGTGCGCGAGGTGGCCCAGGACCTGGAGGTGTTCACCTCCGACATCGAACGCGGCCCGGGCCTGGCCGGCGAACCCCCGATCGTATAGGTAACGATGAACCTGCCCACTCCACGGAAGCTGTACCGCGGCCTGCGCAAGATGCTGCGGTTCCTGGCGCGTCCGGCGCGCCGGGGCGGGCGGCGCGGCGGGCGGGTGATCCAGACCTACCGGGGCTATGGCTCGCGGCGTTCGGTGTTCCTGATCGGGCGGGTGTTCCGCCAGCCCGGCATCGGCCTGAACCTCAAGGAAGGCCCCCTCGACGACATCGTCAACATCGTCCGCCGCACGGTGCGCTGGGGCGTGCGCGATGCGCGCCTCACGGTGACCGTGGGCGCCGCCAGCGTGGATGTGATCACCGACCGCGACGGTTATTTCCACGTCACCCTGGACGTGGACGAGGACTGGCCGGACCGCGCCTTCTGGCAGCAGGCCCGGCTGCGTCTGCACCCGGGCCGGCGCGAGGGCGAGCGCGAGCCGGTGGAAGCCAGCGCCGACCTCTACATCCCGCCCCGGGATCTGGACCACGCGGTGATCAGCGACATCGACGACACCGTGATCTACACCGGCGTGGCCAGCAAGCTGACCATGATGTATCAGCTGTTCGTGCTCAAGGCCCGCCACCGCACCGCTTTTCCGGGGGTCTCCGCGTTCTACCGGGCGCTGTTCCACGGCGACACCGGCGAGCGCCGCCGGCCCATGCTGTACGTGTCCCGGGGGCCCTGGAGCATCTACGATGTGCTGGAGGAATTCTTCCACCTCAACCGCATTCCCCACGGCCCGATTCTGTTCCTGCGCGAGTGGGGCGTGACCCTGCAGCGGCCGCTGCCGATCCGCGCCAAGGACCACAAGGCCATGCTGATCCGCCGCATGCTGGCGCTCTACGACGGGCTGCCGTTCATCCTCATCGGCGACAGCGGCCAGCGCGATCCGGAGGTCTACGCCGAGCTGGTGGAGCAATACCCCGGCCGCGTTCGTGCCATCTACATCCGCCACGTGCACCGGGGCAGCGACCGGGACCAGTCCATTCAGGCCCTGGCCGAGCGCGTCGCCGCCCAGGGCTGCGACATGATTCTCGCCAAGGACAGCCTGGAGATGGCCCAGCATGCCTTCCGGCACGGCTACATCGCCCGCGACGGGCTGGAGGAGGTGCGCGCCGACTGCAGCCGGCGCAGTTGATAGTGGACAGTTAACTCTTCTTCTCGATCTTTCCGCCGGCACCGCGCCACCCCTCAAAGCCGCCCTCGATGTCGCACACCGGCCCGAAGCCCATGTCCTGGAGCTGCGCCGTGGCCAGCGCCGAGCGGTGGCCCAGGGCGCAGAACAGCACGAAGCGCTGGCCGCTGGCGAAGTCGGGTTTGTGGTAGGGGGAATCCGGATCCACCCAGAATTCCAGCATGCCGCGCGGCGCGTGCAGGGCGCCGGGCAGGGTGCCCTCGCGCTTGAGCTCGCGCACGTCGCGGATGTCCACGAAGCGCACGCCCGGGTCGTCCAGCAGATCCCGGGCCTGCTCGGCGCTGATCCGTTCGATCCGCGCCTCGGCGGCGGCCACCAGGGTGGCCACCCCTTGTTTCAAAGCCATGTCTTTCTCCCGTGTCAGGCCGGGCGGCCGGGCTTGTCCACCAGGCCGTCATTGATCAGGGTGGCGGCGATCTCGTCGAGGATCGCCGGGTCGTCGATGGTGGAGGGCAGGGGGAAATCCTGGCCGTTGACCATCTTGCGCAGGGCCGCCCGCAGGGTCTTGCCGGAGCGGGTCTTGGGCAGGCGCTTGACGACCAGCGCCCGGCGGAAGCGGGCCACCGCGCCGACCTGTTCGCGGATCAGTGCCACCAGCTCCCGTTCCAGCTGGTCCGGGGCGATGTCGGCGCCGTCCTTGAGCACCACCAGCCCCACCGGCACCTCGCCGCACAGTTCATCGTGCATGCCCACCACGGCGGACTCCGCCACCGCCGGATGGGTGGCGATGTGCTCCTCCATGACGCCGGTGGAAAGCCGGTGGCCGGACACGTTAATCACGTCGTCGGTGCGGCCCATGATGTGCACGAAGCCGTCCGCGTCCAGGTAGCCGCCGTCGCCGGTGTGGTAATAGCCCGGGTAGGTGTTCAGGTAGGCGGCCAGGTAGCGGTCGTGGTCGTTCCACAGGGTCTGGGCGCAGCCCGGCGGCAGCGGCAGGCGCAGGGCGATGGCGCCTTCCGTGTCCGCCGGCAGGGGCTCGCCGGTTTCCGGGTCGAGCACCATCACCTCGTAGCCGGGCACCGCCCGGTTGGTGGAGCCGGCGCGCACCTCCGCCTCGCCGTGGCGGGTCAGCGGCGCGGTCACCGGCCAGCCGGTTTCGGTCTGCCACCAGTGGTCGTAGACCGGGCGGCCGGTGAGGTCGCTGAGCCATTGGTAGGTGGGGCCGTCCAGCTTCTCGCCGGCGACGAACAGGTGCTTGAGGCTGGACACGTCGTGGCGGCGGAACAGATCGCCGTCCGGGTCTTCCTTGCGGATCGCCCGGAACGCGGTGGGCGCCGCGAACAGGCCGTTGACGCCGTGTTCGGCCACCACCCGCCAGTAGGCGCCGGCGTCCGGGGTGCGCACCGGCTTGCCCTCGTAGAGCACCGTGGTGCAGCCGCCGATCAGCGGCGCGTAGACGATGAACGAGTGGCCCACCACCCAGCCCACGTCGGAGCAGCCCCACCACACCTCGCCGGGCTGCATGCCGTAGATTTCGCGCAGGGCGTAGAGCTGGGCCACGGCGTGGCCGCCGTTGTCGCGGACGATGCCCTTGGGCTTACCGGTGGTACCGGAGGTGTACATGATGTAGAGCGGGTCGCTGGCGGCCAGGGGCACCGGGTCCGCCGGTTCGCTGCCGTCCACCACCGAGCGCCAGTCCTCGAACCCCAGGGCCTCCAGGTCCGCCGGGCCCTGTTCGCGCTGCAGAACCAGCACGTGTTCCACGGCATGGCTGGCCTTGTCCAGGGCACCGCGCACCAGGGCGGTGTAGTCGATCACCCGGTCGATCTCGATGCCGCAGGAGGCGGTGAGGATCACCTTGGGGCGGGCATCGTCGATGCGGATCGCCAGTTCATGGGCGGCGAAGCCGCCGAACACCACCGAATGCACCGCGCCGATGCGCGCGCAGGCGAGCATGGCGATGGCCGCTTCCGGCACCATCGGCAAATAGATCACCACGCCGTCGCCCCGGCCCACGCCCAGGCGGCGCAGGGCGCCGGCCAGCTCCGCCACCCGGTCGCGCAGTTGGCGAAAGGTGAAGCGCTGCGTGGCGCCGGTGACCGGGGAATCGTAAATCAGGGCGGTCTGGTCGCCGCGCCCCTGTTCGATCTGGTGGTCCAGGGCCAGGTAGCTGGTGTTCAGCTCGCCGTCGCCGAACCAGCGGTGGGTGCCGTCGTCGAGGGTTTCCAGAATCCGTTCCGGGGGCTGGTACCAGGCCAGTTCACGGGCCTGTTCGGCCCAGAAGGTATCCGGTTCCTGGCGGGCCTTCTCAAAGGCGTTCCGATAGCGCATTTCCCGCTCCTTGCATGGTTGTTGTTCTTGAGGGCGGCGCCCGGGGGCGCCGCCCTCTCATGCAAGCAGGGTGGGTAACGTCATGCCAGTAGACCATGGTCGCGAATCCGGCGACCGGGGGCGTTCAACCGTTACCGGGAAGGCGGGATCAGGAGGCGGTGTTGGCGGAGGGGCGACGACGCCGGCGGCGACGGGTGCCGTTGCCATTATTGTTGCCGTTGTTGCCGTTGTTGCCCGCGTTGCCGCCATTGGCACTGTTGCCGCCATTGCCATTGCCGCCCTGGGCGCGACCGCCGCCGTTGCCCCGGCCGCGACCATTACCGCCCCCGGCACCGCGACCCTGGCCGCCGCCACCGCCGCCACCGCCGCCACCGCCGCCACGGGCACGGTTGCCGCCGCCATTGTTGCGGCCCCGGCCGGCGCCCGCGGAGGAACGACCGCCGCCGGCGCCTTTCTCCGGCAGCTTCTCTTCCGGCTCGAAGCCTTCCTGGGGACGCCGCTCCAGGGGTCGGCTGATCACTTTTTCGATATCGAACAGCTGCTTGCTTTCGTCGGCGCTGACCAGGGACACCGCCTGGCCGGAGGCGCCGGCGCGGCCGGTGCGGCCGATGCGGTGCACATAGTCCTCGGGCACGTTGGGAAGGTCGAAGTTGACCACCTGGGGCAGCTGGTCGATGTCCAGGCCGCGGGCGGCGATGTCGGTGGCCACCAGGGCGCGCAGTTCGCCGCTCTTGAAGTCCGCCAGGGCCCGGGTGCGGGCGTTCTGGCTCTTGTTGCCGTGGATCGCCGCCGCCTGGATGCCCTGGGCGTTGAGCTGCTTGGCGAGCTTGTTGGCGCCGTGCTTGGTGCGGGTGAACACCAGCACCTGGAACCAGCCGCCGTCGCTGATCAGCTTGACCAGCAGCGGCGCTTTGCGGTTCTTGTCCACCGGCACGATCCACTGCAGCACCCGCTCGGCGGTGCTGTTGCGCGGGCTCACGTCCACTTCCACCGGGTCGCTGACCAGGGTCTTGGCCAGGGCGCGGATGTCGTTGGAGAAGGTGGCCGAGAACATCAGCGTCTGACGTTGCGCGGGCAGCAGCCGCAGCACCTTGCGGATGTCGTGGATGAAGCCCATGTCGAGCATCCGGTCGGCTTCGTCGAGAACCAGGATTTCCAGGTCGTCGAAGCGCACCGCGCCCTGCTGGTGCAGATCCAGCAGCCGGCCCGGGGTGGCCACCAGCACGTCCACGCCGCCCTTGAGCGCCTGGATCTGCGGGTTGATGCCGACCCCGCCGAACACCACCGTGGAGCGGCTGTTCAGGTGGCGGCCGTAGGTGGCGACGCTGTCGCCCACCTGGGCGGCCAGTTCCCGGGTGGGGGTGAGCACCAGGGCGCGGGCCTGGCGCGGCGCCCGCCGGCCGCCTTCCAGCCGCTGCAGCAGCGGCAGGGTGAAGCCGGCGGTCTTGCCGGTGCCGGTCTGGGCGGCGGCCATGACGTCGCGGCCCTCCAGCACGGCGGGGATCGCCTGGGCCTGAATCGGGGACGGCTGGTCATAACCCTGTTCGGCCACGGCACGCAGCAGGGGTTCGGATAAACCGAGGGAAGCAAAATCCATAGGGTGGGAAATTCCGAAAAACACGAGGGGGAGGAAAGGCGATGCAGCCTAACGGATTGTGGCGCGGACTTCGAGGGATTTTTGATGTCGCGGTGAGAGGAAAAAGGAGGGGATCGCGACTGAAGTCGCTCCTACGGGGGACGATCCCCGGTTGTAGGAGCGGCTTCAGCCGCGATTACCGGCTCAGCGGTTGATCAAAGCCAGCTCCGCGTCGCGTTGCATCACCACCCACCAGCGGCGGCCATGGTCCGCGTCGAAGCCCACCAGGGGCTGGTCGGCGCAGGTGGCCGGCCGGGTCGGAGCACTGTTCAGGTAGGCGCCGTCGAACGGCTGCTCGACCACGCACTCGGCCGGAGTGACGGCCCGCCAGCCGTCCTCGGTGCGCCAGCCCAGGGTCACGGCCGCCGGGTCGGTGCCTTCCGGCGCGTCGAAGGTCAGGCCGTAGGCGTCGGACACCGCGGTGGCCAGATCCCAGTCCTTGCTGGCGGTGGCCGGCAGGGTGTGCGGCTGCTTGGTGGTGCCGTCCGGCTGGCTGCCCGGCAGGCCGGCGTCGGCTTCCAGATCCTTGGCGGCGCCATAGGCGCTGGAGAAAGTGCCGGTCTGGTTCTGGGTGCCGCTGACGATCAGCACGTCGGAGGCGGTGTCGGCGCCGGCGTCCTGCCAGCTCATGGTGACGTCTTCCTTCAGGTCGATGGTGGTCTCCGGGATGTCGAGCACGGCGTCGTCACTGGCGTTGGGCACCACGCGGTTTTCCGCGTTCAGGTTCGGCGTCCAGGATTCGTTCAGCTGGAACAGGAACTGGTAGGCCAGGCGGGCCAGTTCGGTGACGGTGCCGGCGCGGCTGTAGCCCGGCATGACTTCCATGTCACGGGTGCGGCTTTCCACCCGGTTGAAGGTGTCATTGATGCCGCCGACCATGCGCGCCACGCTGCCGTCGTGGGCATAGCAATCGTTGCTGATGTACTGGCTGTCCAGGTACATCACCGGGCGGGTGTCCTCGGGGATGGAGGTCGGATAGACGATGCGTTCGCAGCGGTTTTTGGTGCGCGAGAAGCGGTCCAGCAGCTTCCACTGGGGATCGGCCAGTTCCTTTTCGCCGTCCTCGTTGGCGCCGATGGTGTGCTCGGTGTACCAGGACTGGTAGTCCACCCGGTCGCCGTCGAAGGTGAGCACGGAGGCGTTCACGTCGTAGGCGTTGGAGCCGTTGTTCAGGGTGTTCATCTTCTGGGAGACGATGCGCTGCACCAGTTCCCGCTCGCCGTAGCGGAACTCATAGCCCTTGTAGGAGGCGTTGCCGGACATGATCTGGGTGTACTGGGGCAGGCGGTAGTTGCCGTCTTCCCGGGTCCAGGAGGTGGGATCCACCCAGATCGGCGCCTGGATCACGGAGCGCTGGTACATGTGCTCGTGGCCCTGTACCCAGAGCACGTCGTGCTTGGAGAAGAAGGCGCGGATGTCGTCCCACTGGTTCATCAGGTGATTGTCGCCTTCCACCCCTTCCACGATCATCTCCCGGGTCTCGCCGTACTTGGCGCCGATCAGACCATCGTGGCTGGCGATCACCAGGTGATCGAACTCGCCTTCATGGGCGGTGACTTCCTGCTTGATCCAGTCGAAGGCCACCGGCAGGTTGTAGTACTTGAGCAGGAAGATCATCACGTTGCCGCGCATCACGTAGTAGTTCAGGTACTGCGCGCCGTTCATGTGCACCGCGTCCTCGGGGATGTAGTGCTTCATGTTCTCGATCCACTCCACGGAGTAGGCGTAGCTGTCCTCGTGGTTGCCCATCAGCGGCAGGAACTCGATGCCGGCGTCGCGGTAGCTTTCCGCCACCGAGGTCCACTGCTCGAATTCCCGGGTGGTGCCGTGGTCGGTGAGGTCGCCCACCGGGATCACGATGTCCACGCCCAGTTCCTGTTCCTTGTCGAGCACGGCCTTCATGGGATGCATGGACACGTTGTCGCCGCCGCCCTGGGTGTCGGGCAGCAGGCCGATGCGTACCGCGCCACGTTCGGCGGGCGGCGTGCCGCCGCCGTCGTTGCCACCGGCGTCGTTGTTGCCGGAATCGGATGAATCGCCGCCACAGGCGGTCAGGGCCAGCGCCATGGCCATGGCGGCGGCCCCGTTCAGAAACGGTTTCATAATTGTCCCCAGTTAGACCCAAAAAATATGGAGCCGCGCACGGCTCCATGACAAAGCGCTGACAGCATGGCCGGGGAAAACGTCAGTTGAATAAACGCCAAATGAATTTTATTTGAAGGTGGGGCCGTGCTATGAAGGGCTTCCTTGACTTGCCATGCGAGGAATGACAATGAAACTTCATGCAGCCGACCTGGTGGCCCGCAAGGGTCAGGACCCGATCGCCATGCTCACCGCCTACACCTGCCCGGTGGCCCGTGCCGTGGAGCGCGCCGGCGTGCCGGTGATTCTGGTGGGCGACACCGTGGGGATGGTGGAGATGGGCTTCGAGAGCACCCGGGACGTGACCCTGGAGCACCTGGAGTACCACCTGGGCGCGGTACGGCGCGGCGCGCCGGATACCCATGTGATCGGCGATCTGCCCTACGGCACCGACGCCGATCCGGACACCGCCCTGGCCAGCGCCCGGCGGCTGATCGCCGCCGGCGCCGACAGCGTCAAGCTGGAAGGGGACAAATACGCGGTGATCGAACACCTGGTGGCCAACGGTATCGACGTGGTGGGCCACACCGGCCTGTTGCCGCAGACCGCCGAGAGCTTCGCCAAGGTGGGGCGCGGCGAAGCGGAGGCGCGGCGCATCCGCGACGAGGCCCGGGGCATCCAGAACGCCGGCGCCTTCATGCTGGTGATCGAGCATGTGCCCTACGAGCTGGCCGGGCGGATCACCGCCGACCTGGCGATTCCCACCATCGGCATCGGCGCCGGGCCGGATTGCGACGGCCAGGTGCTGGTGATCAATGACGCCCTGGGGCTGGGGGATTACTGGCCGCCGTTCTCCAAACAGTACGCCCACGCCAGCGACACCATCCTCGACGTGGCCCGGGCGTTTTCCCGGGAAGTGGCGTCCCGGGAGTTTCCCAACAACATCATCAAGCTGACCGGCACCGGGCGCGGCTAACGGCGATCAAAGCCGTTAGGAATGGGCGAGGATGGCCCGCCGCACGCAGTGCAGTACCCCGGTGGGGTAATCATCGCTCAGGAACTCGCGCACCTGGCGGTAGCTGAAGGTGTCGTCGCCCAGGTTGGGCTGCGCCAGCAGGGCGTCCTGGATGATGCCCAGCTCCGCCGGGGGCAGGCCCAGGGCCTGCTCCAGATCCAGGCGGCCGTCCGCCACCAGGTCCGCCAGGGCCCGGTAGACTTCCGCCTCGCCCAGCCCCTGGCGGCGGGCGATGGCATCCGGGGCCATGCCGGCCCGGGCCAGGGCTTCCAGCTCGTCCTGGTCGCCGTCCGGGGCGCGGCGCGGATCGCGCACCTCCGGCATGTCGCCCTGGCCCTCGTTGAGCACCGCCAGGAAGGCGTCGCCGTAGGCGTCCAGCTTGCGGTCGCCGACGCCGCTGACGGCGGCCATCTCGTGGCGGTCCCGGGGGCGCAGGGCGAGCATGTCCATCAGGGTGGCGTCGTGGAAAATCACGTAGGGCGGCACCCCTTCCTCCTCGGCCAGCCGCTTGCGGCAGGCGCGCAGCGCTTCCCACAGGGTACGGTCGGCGTCGGCCACCTGGGGTTTGTCCCGGCGGGTGCGTTCGGCGGCCTTGGCGGCGTCCTTGCGCAGCTGCAGCACCCGCTCGCCGCGCAGGTAGGGGCGGCAGGTCTCGGTGAGTTTGAGGGCGCCGTAGCCTTCCGCGTCCACCGCCAGCAGGCCCCGCGCCACCAGCTGCCGGTAGATGGCGCGCCACTGGCCGGCGGAGAACTCACCGCCGATGTTCCAGGTGGAGACGTGATCGTGGCCGGCGGAAGCCACCTTGTCGCTGCGATTGCCGGTGAGCACATCCACCAGATGGTTGACACCGAAGCGCTGGCCGGTGCGGTACACGCAGCTCAGCGCCATCTGCGCCGCCTTGGTGGCGTCGAAGGTCTTGGGCGGATTCAGGCAGGTGTCGCAGTTGCCGCAGGGTTTTGCCAGTTCCTCGCCGAAGTAGTGCAGCAGTGCCTGGCGGCGACAGTGAGTCACCTCGCAGAGCCCGAGCATGGCTTCCAGGCGCTGGTTCTCGTGGCGCTTGAACTGCTCGCCGCCTTCCGACTGGGCCTGCATCTGCTTGTGGCGGATGGCGTCTTCCAGGCCATAGGCCATCCAGGCGGTGGCCGGTTCGCCGTCGCGGCCGGCGCGGCCGGTTTCCTGATAATAGGCCTCGATGCTCTTGGGCATGTCCAGGTGCGCCACGAAGCGCACGTCCGGCTTGTCGATGCCCATGCCGAAGGCCACCGTGGCCACCATCACCAGGCCCTCCTCGCGCAGGAAGCGCTGCTGGTGCTCGGCCCGGGTGCGGCCGTCCAGGCCGGCGTGGTAGGGCAGGGCGCGGATGCCCTGCTGGTTGAGCCATTCGGCGGTCTGGTCCACCTTGTTGCGGGACAGGCAGTAGACGATGCCGGCGTCGCCGTCGTGTTCGGTGCGCAACAGACGCAGCAACTGGCGGCGGGCGCCGTCCTTGCGTTCGATGCGGTACTGGATGTTGGGCCGGTCGAAGCTGGATACGAAATGGCGCGCTTCGCCCAGATCCAGCCGCTCGGCGATCTCCGCCCGGGTGCGCGGGTCGGCGGTGGCGGTGAGCGCGATGCGCGGCACCTTGGGGAATTCCCGGTGCAACAGCGACAGCTGCAGATAGTCACTGCGGAAATCGTGCCCCCACTGGCTCACGCAGTGGGCCTCGTCGATGGCGAACAGGGCCAGCGGTGACTGGTGCAGCAGCTCCAGGGTGCGCGGCTGGATCAGCCGCTCCGGGGCCACGTAGAGCAGATCCAGCTCGCCACGCCGCACCTGGTCCTGGAGCGCGAAGCTCTGCTCGCCGGTGAGCGTGGAATTGAGGAAGGCGGCGCGCACGCCGAGGGCGTTGAGCGCGCTCACCTGATCCTGCATCAGGGCGATCAACGGGCTCACCACCACGCCCACCCCCTCGCGCACCAGGGATGGAATCTGGTAGCACAGGGATTTGCCGCCGCCGGTGGGCATCAGCACCAGGGCGTCGCCGCCGCCGGCGACGGTGTCGATGATGGCGGCCTGCTCGCCGCGGAATTCGTGGTAGCCGAAGACGTGCTGTAAAACGGAAAGGGCGTCGCGTTGCATGGCGGCGAGTATACCCGCCCGCCGGCCCCCTGACATCCGGATGACACGACGTGGCGGTAATCTCTTACAACAACTTCAGAAATCGGGTACCCATGGCCATCTGGACCGTCTTTCGTGAATTCCTCTGGCTGGGTTGCGTCAGCTTCGGCGGGCCCGCCGCCCACGTGGGCTATTTCCATCGCCGCTTCGTCACCGGCCTGGGCTGGCTGGACGACGACACCTTCGCCCGGCTGATGGCGCTCACCCAGTTCCTGCCTGGCCCCGCCTCCAGCCAGCTGGGGTTCGCCATTGGCCGCCACCGAGCCGGCCTGCCCGGGGCCGTGGCCGCCTTCGTCGGCTTCACCCTGCCGTCCTTCCTGCTGATGCTGGCGCTGGCCCTGTACGCCGCCCACCTGCCGGAGACGGTGCTCGGCGGCCTGGTCCAGGGCCTCAAATGGCTGGCGGTGGTGGTGGTGGCCGACGCCGTGCTGAAGATGGGCGGCAAGTTCTGCCGGGACGGCACCACCCGGGCCCTGGCGGTGGTCACCGCCGCCCTGCTGTGGCTGTGGCCGGGCATCGGCACCCAGCTCCTGGCGCTGCTGGCGGCGGCCCTGATCGGCGTCGCCACCGGGCGGGGCGGCCAGGGTGTTCAGGGCGAGCCCGGCGGCGCCACCCCGCGCCGCTGGCCGCTGATCGCCTTCGCCCTGATCTGGGGCCTGCTATGGCTGCTTCCCGGCGACGGCCTGGCGCGGCTGGCCGGGGATTTCTACAGCGCCGGGGCCCTGGTGTTCGGCGGCGGCCATGTGGTGCTGCCGCTGCTGCAGGGGTTGGTGGGCGAGCGCCTTGCCGGCGACACTTTCCTCACCGGTTACGCCGCCGCCCAGGCGGTGCCCGGGCCAATGTTCTCGCTGGCCTCCTACCTGGGCGCCCTGCTGGCCCCCGGGGCCCCCTGGCTGGGAGCGCTCACCGCCACCCTGGCAATTTTCCTGCCCGGTTTCCTGCTGGTATTGGGCCTGGGCGACGCCTGGCAGCGCCTCGCCGCCCGCCCGGGCCTGGCCGGCGCCGTCGCCGGCATCAACGCCGCCGTGGTGGGCCTGCTGCTGGCCGCCCTCTACGACCCGGTGTTCCGCTCGGCGGTGCACGGGGGCGTGGATCTGGCCATGGTGGCGGTGGGGTTCTTGTTGCTGCGGTGGGGTCGAGTGCCGCTGGTCTGGCTGGTGGCCGGCATGGCTGTGGTCGGATTGGTCGTGGAGTTGGTCTGAGATT
>NZ_JABJWH010000040.1 GCF_015265435.1 Alloalcanivorax profundimaris
TATCTTCTGCGTTTGTTCATGAACACTCCTTTGGCACAGTGTGCCTCTTTTTAGAAGTGTCCGCAGTAACGGGGTAGAACCCGAGTCGATCATGGTGGATTTCACGGAGCAAACGGTACTCATTACCGGCGCGGGCCGGGGCCTGGGTTTGGCCTACGCCCGCTGCCTGGGGCGGCTCGGTGCCCGGGTGTGGCTACAGGACACCGGCGCCGACCGGGACGGCGAGGGCGAGGACCCGGCGGTGGCGCGGGCGGCGGCCCGGGCGTTGCGCGATGAAGGTCTGGACGCGCGCGCTCTGGCCGGCCGATTGGACCATCGCGACGGTTGCCATGCCCTGGTAGAGCGGGTGCGGGCGGAAGACGGTCGCCTGGACGCGGTGATCCACAACGCCGGCTGGGTGGCCTATCACCCGGTGGAGGCGATCACCGAGGACGCCTTCGACCGCATGATGGCGGTGGCCGCCAAGGCGCCGCTGTGGCTGGCCCAGGCCGCCTGGCCGGTGATGAAGGAGGCCGGCGGCGGGCGGCTGGTGTTCACCACTTCCTGCCGGGCCTTGTATCCCCAGTACGTGCAGCAAGGGCTGGCGGCCTACGCCGCCGCCCGCATGGCGGTGGTGGGCCTGGTCAATGTGCTGGCGGCGGAGGGCGCGGCCCATGGCATCCGCGTCAATGCGCTGTCGCCGGTGGCCAAGACGCGCATGTGGGGCGTGGAGGGCGAGCCGGATGAGCTGCGCCCGGCGGAAGTGGCGCCGGGGGCCGCGTTTCTGGCGTCATCGGCCTGCCCGGAGGGCGGCTGGATCCTGCGCGCCGCCAACGGCCAGTTCCACGCCACCCGGGCGGTGGAGGCGACGGGCGTGGATTACCCCCGGGATTTGCGCGCGGTGCCCGCCGCCGGGGTCGAGAAGATCGCGGCGGCCTGGCCGCGCATCGCGGTGCCGGCGGTGGAGCCCCGCTAGCGGCGTGCCGATGCTAGACTGCGCCGATCACGATCCGACACGCGGAGCGCCCGGTGCTGTTCAAGGAAAAACTGCTTCTCTCCAACTGCGATTCGGTGAAGCGGCTGCCCGCGGAGCAGCTTAAGAAGCGCTTCCTCACCGGCATGGCCTTCGGTGACGGCGTGGTGCTGTCGCCGAACATGCTGATTGATAACCGCGGCTTCGAGACCCTGCTGGCGCGTCGCAACGTGGTCAAATACCTTAACGAGGAAGGCCATGGCAAGCTGGTGCTGCGTGGCTTCGGCCTGGGCGGCGCCTTCTCCCTGCGGGACTACTATCATGCCCTGCCTCCGGGTTTTATCTTTTCCAGTCTGAAAGGCGCTCCCACCAAGGCGACGCTGAGCCGGGCCCAGGAAACGGATTTGCTGGCCCGCGTGGCCGCCACCCAAACGGCTCTGGACCGGCTTGGCTATGCCGTGGAATCGGTGCACCTGGAGCCGGACAGTCTGGCCGGGGAGATCCGCCGGCGGCTCGCCGACGACGACTGCATTGGTCACTTCTTCACCCACGCCGATGAACGGGCCGCGTTCCTGGACGCCGCCGCCGGCCGGGTGTCGCGCTCCGACTGGTACGTGTTCGCCGACGGCTATTTCTCCGGCCGGGACGAGCAGGGCGGTACCCGCTTCAAGGCCGAGGTGATCGACCCCGCCTACAACTCCCTGTTCGCCCTCCAGGGCGAAGGCTTCCTGCAGGACAACATCAAATACATAGGCGCCGTGCCGGCGATGATTCTGGACGCCGGCGTGGCCTATAAATCCCTGCGCGATGAAGTGGCGCTGATCGAATATTCATTGAAGCTGTTCGAAATCGTTTCGACACTGGGTACCACCGAACTCTACAAATGGCTCACCGATCAGGCTCTGGATTATCTGGAGGACAAGATGACCGAGCGCGGCCAGGATTATTTCACCCGCCGTAACTGGTTCGGTCTGTACCGGAAAATGCGCACCGCCATCGGCTTGGAGATCAAGTGAAAACCGTCTACGAAAATCCCTGGTTCGGCGTGATTCAAGACGGCCGTTTCCACTACATCAAGGAAACCGGTGCTGACAACGGCGCCGTGGTGCTGGCGCGTCAGGGCGGCGACTTCCTGTTCGTGCGCGTGCGGCGCCCGGCCCACGGCGGCACCTTCATCGAGGCGCCCCGGGGCTACGGCGAACCGGGGGAAAGCGCCGCCCGCTGCGCCGCCCGGGAATTGCGCGAGGAAACCGGCTTCGCGATGGCCCCGGATGCTTTGGTGGCGCTGGGTTGGCTCAGGCCCAATTCCGCCATCCTGGCATCCAGCGCCCAGGCATTTTTCGCCGAGATTCCCGGCGATGCGGAGCCCGCCGCCACGGACGGCGAAACCGAAGGCCTGGTGCGAATTCCCGAGGCCGATCTCCCGCGCGCCCTGGCCGACGGCCGCCTCGGCGACGGTTTCACCCTGGCGGCGCTGGCCCTGTTCTGGGCGCTCAGGCCGGGTGACCGGCCCGGCGCTGGTTGACCACGCACAGGCCGACGACGATGGCGGCGGCGCCCACCCAGAACAGGGCGTTCTGCCGCTCGCCCAGCAGCACCACCGCGAACACCACGCCGAACAGGGGCGCCAGGAAATTCATGGCGGACACCTGGGAGGTGTAGTGGCGGCGCAGCATGGCGAAGAACACCAGGTAGCTCAGGAACGCCACGCCCACGGTCTGGAACGCCAGGGAGGCGATCAGCGCCGGGCTCCAGTGAACGCTCCAGCCACCGTCCGGCACCAGGGTGGCCAGGCCCAGCAGGGGCACCGAGCCGAACAACTGGTGGAACAGCACCACCGGTGCGTCCAGGTCGCGCAGGTCGGTGGCACGGATCACCAGTACGGTGGCCGCCCAGCATACCGCGCCGGCGAAGCACAGCAGGTCGCCGAGCACGGTGGCGGCGCCGCTGCCACTGGCGCCGGAGAAGGCGGTGATCGCCACGCCCAGGAACGCGAACAGAATGCCCAGCACCTTGAAGCGGCGCACCGGCTCGTCGCGAACGATGTACATGGCGCCCAGGGCGATCATCATCGGCGCGGTGTAATAGATCACCGCGGCGTGGGCGGCGCTGGTCAGCGCCAGGCCCAGATACAGAAAGCCGAAATCCAGCGCGAACAGCAGCCCAAGAACCATGGACGGGCCGGTGGGCGCGCGGAACGGGTTACGGCGCTGGCCAAGAAACCACAGTGCCAGCAGCAGGGTGCCACCCAGCGAGCGCAGGAAGGTCTGGGTCAGCGGCGCCATGTCCGAGACCACCGCCTTCACGGCGGTTTGCTGGGCGCCGAAGGCGGCGAACACCAGGATCAGAATGAGGATGGCGCGGGACGTCAGCGGTTGAAGCGGCATAACACAATCAGGCGATGGCGGCGGCCGGTGCCGGCCGCTCGTGGACGAACAGATGAGCCAGGGCGGACAGCACCCCCAGCGCGATGGCCAGGTACCATATCTGGTCATAGCTGGCGAAGCGATCGAAGAATACGCCGCCCAGCCAGACGCCGGCGAAACTGCCCAGTTGGTGGCTGAGAAACACGAAGCCGAACAGGGTGCCCATGGCGCGCGGCCCGAACTGGGTGAGCACCAGGGCGCTGGTCAGCGGCACCGTGGACAGCCACAGCCCGCCCATCACCAGGGCGAAGATCATCACCGAGGCCGGCGTCAGCGGCAGCGTGATGAAGATCAGGATCACCAGGGCGCGCAGCGCGTAAATGCCGGCCAGCACATAGGGCTTGGGAAAACGCATGCCCAGCCGTGACGCGAACAGGGTGCCGAAAATATTGGCCAGCCCGGCCAGTGCCAGGGCCTGCAGCCCCAGCGCGCGCAGTTCCGCCGGCGAAGCGGCGGACACGCAGAAGTTCTGCACATAGGTGGGCAGGTGGGCGGTGATGAACGCCAGGTGGAAACCGCACACGAAGAAACCGGCGTTGAGCAGCAGGTAATCCCGGTATCCGAAGGCGCCGCGCACCAGGGCGGGCAGCGGCGGCGGCGCGGCGCCGGCGGTGTCGTGCGCCGGCGCCGCCACCCGCAGGCGCGGAATGCACAGGGCCATGGGAACCAGGGTGGCGGTGATCACCAGCAGGGTCATGCGCCAGTCCAGCCATTCGATCAGCCAGGCGGTCAGCAGCGGCAGCACCACCTGGCCGGCGGAGCCCATGGCTGAGGTGATGCCCAGGTAATGGGCCCGCTTGTGCTCCGGGGCCGCCCGGCCCACCACCGCCAGCACCAGGCCAAAGGCGGTGCCGGAAATGCCCATGCCCACCAGCACCCCGGCGCCCAGATGCTGGGCCCAGGCGCTGCTGGCGAACACGCAGATCAGCATGCCGGCCAGGTAGCAGACGAAGCCCAGCCACAGAGCGCGGCGGTCGCCGTAACGATCGGCGAGGATGCCGAAACCGGGCTGGGCCAGCCCCCACACCAGGTTCTGGATGGCGATGGACAGGGAGAACACCTCGATGCGGCCGCCGAACAGCTCATCGGACAGCGGCTGCACCACGCCGCCGAACACGGCGCGCACGCCGAACGCCAGCGCCAGCACCACGCCGCCGGCGATCACGATGGTCCGGGTGTCCCGGAGGCCGGCCTCGGCCCGCTGTTCTGATCCCGTCATGGTGCCTCCCGTTGAAAACCCTGAATACTAGCAGCGCCGGGCGCGGCCCAGAATCGAATAACCCTGAAAGAACGGTTCAGTTGCGCTGAATATGAGCGGCACACCGCCGCGCGCCAGTGTATGCGCCGTGACCGTATCGCCCCGGCGCCTGGTTCCCTCCGTCAGTTACAGGGCCGCGCACGGCGCCCATGATGCCGGGAATCAAGGCAGAGGAGCCGATTATGCAAATCGATACGAGCATGCCGGTGATGGTCACCGGCGCCACCGGTTACGTGGCCGGGCGGCTGGTGGAACGGTTGCTGGAAGAAGGCCTCACCGTACACGCGGCGGTGCGCGATCCGGACAATCCGGACAAGCTCAAATACCTCAATGCCCTCGCCGAGCGCACCCCCGGCGAAATCCGTTACTTCAAGGCCGACCTGCTTCGGCCCGGTTCCTACGCGGACGCCATGGCCGGCTGCTCGGTGGTGTTCCACACCGCCTCGCCGTTCATCACCTCGGTGAAGGACCCGCTCAAGGAACTGGTGGAACCGGCCCAGCAGGGCACCCGCAACGTGCTGGAAACGGTGAACGACACGGAGTCCGTGCGGCGCGTGGTACTGACCAGCAGCTGCGCGGCGATTTACGGCGACAACGCGGACCTGAAAGACACCGCCCAGGGCGTGTTCACCGAAGCGGACTGGAACACCAGCTCGTCCCTGGACCACCAGGCCTATTCCTATTCCAAGACCCTGGCGGAACAGGAAGCCTGGAAGATCGCCGACGCCCAGGAGCGTTGGGACCTGGTGACCATCAACCCGTCCCTGGTGGTGGGTCCGGGCATCAACCCCAACGCCACCTCGGAAAGCTTCAATATTCTGCGCCAGCTGGGCGACGGCACCGCGCGCATGGGCGTGCCGGACATCGGCATGGGCGTGGTGGATGTGCGCGAAGTGGCCGAGGCCCACGTGCGCGCCGCCTTTCTGCCGAACGCCCGGGGCCGCTATATTCTGTCCGGCCACGACACCAGTTTTCCGGAAATCGCCCAGGTATTGCGTCACCGTTTCGGCAAGGACTACCCGCTGCCCAAGCGCACCTTGCCCAAGCCGGCGGTGTGGCTGTTCGGCCCGGTGGTCAACAAAACCCTCACCCGCAAGTACGTGGCGCGCAACGTCAATCTGCCCTGGCGGGCGGACAACCGGCGCAGCCGCGAGGAACTGGGCATTCATTACCGTCCGCTGGAGGAGTCCCTGTTCTCGTTTTTCGAGCAGGTCATGCGCTGATCGCGGGACCCGGGGCCGGGTTCGGAGGATCCGGCACGCATGGGGCAGGATCGGGCAAGCAACGACGCGGGCGCGTTCGTTAGGGTGGTTTTTTACATCGATTTATCCATTCCAAATGCGTGCGTCTCTTTGTTTCCGGTAAGTTGTGTCCAGTAAGGTGGAAACAACGCTGTTCCACACGTACGTCCTCGCCAGCGGGTGCCGTCGACGCGGCCGCCCCGCCAGCCAGAAGGATCGGTGACCATGTCCCAGCACTCCCGTTTCAAAATCACCCGCCGCGCCCTGATGATCGTCGGCGCCGCCTCCGCGGCCTCTCTGGGGCTGCCCCGACTGGCCACCGCTGGTCGCGACGGTGAAAGCCCCACCAGCGCTCCCGCCGCCGATGACAAGGCGGCCACCGCCGAAGTGGCGTTCACCGTCAACGGCGTACCCCGCCGTTTTACCGCCGACACCCGGCTGACCCTGCTCGACGCCCTGCGCGAACAGTTGCAACTCACCGGCACCAAGAAAGGCTGCGACCACGGTCAGTGCGGCGCCTGCACCGTGATGGTGAACGGCCGGCGGGTGAACGCCTGCCTGTCCCTGGCGGTGATGCACGAGGGTGACGAGATCACCACCGTGGAAGGCCTGGGCACGCCGGACAATCTCGACCCCATGCAGGCGGCCTTCATCGAGCACGACGGCTACCAGTGCGGTTACTGCACGCCGGGGCAGATCTGTTCCGCCAAGGCCACCCTGGAGGAAATCCGGGCCGGTGTGCCCAGCCATGTGACCGCGGATCTGAACGCGCCCATGAAGGTGACGCCGGAGGAAATCCGTGAACGCATGAGCGGCAACATCTGCCGCTGCGGCGCCTACGCCAATATTCTCGATGCCGTGCAGGACGTGGCCGGGGGGCAATCATGAGAGCCTTCACCTACGAACGGGCGGAAACCCCGCAACAGGCCGCCATGGCGGCGGCGTCCACGGACCATGCCCGTTTCATCGCCGGTGGCACCAATCTGCTGGATTTGATGAAGATCGAGGTGGAAACCCCGGCCCACTTGGTGGACGTGAACGGCCTGGGCCTGGACACCATCGAGAACACCGACGACGGCGGCCTGCGCGTGGGCGCCCTGGTGCGCAACACCGACCTGGCCGCCGATCCCCGCGTGCGGCGTGACTATGGCGTGCTCAGCCGGGCCCTGGTGGCCGGCGCCTCCGGGCAGCTGCGCAACAAGGCCACCACCGGCGGCAACCTGTTGCAGCGCACCCGCTGCCCGTACTTCTACGACACCAACATGCCCTGCAACAAGCGCCGGCCCGGCACCGGCTGCGCCGCCCTGGAAGGCTTCAGCCGCCAGCTGGCGATCATCGGCGGCAGCGAGCACTGCATCGCCACCCACCCCAGTGACATGGCGGTGGCCATGCGGCTGCTCGACGCGGAAGTGGAAACCGTGCTGCCCAACGGCAACACCCGGGCCATTCCCATCGCCGACTTTCACCGCCTGCCCGGCGATACGCCGCAGATCGATTCGGCGCTGATCCCCGGTGAGTTCATCACCGCCGTGACCCTGCCCCGGCCCTTGGGCGGCAAGCACTTCTACCACAAGGTGCGCGACCGGGCGTCCTACGCCTTCGCCCTGGTGTCGGTGGCGGCGGTGATTCAGCCCGACGGCGGCGGCCGGGTGGCGCTGGGCGGCGTGGCGCCGAAGCCCTGGCGCCGGGAAGATGCGGACGCGGCCCTGCCGAGGGGCGCCAAGGCGGTGATGGCGCGGCTGCTGGATGGCGCCGAGCCCACCCACGAAAACCGTTTCAAGGTGAACCTGGCCGAGCGCACCCTGGCCGCCGTGCTCGCGGAAGCGAAGGAGTAACCCATGCGTTTCGACAAACCCGCCGGGCGCAATCCGGCCGATCGCGGAACCGTGCTGGGCCAGCCCCTGCCGCGCATCGATGGCCCGCTGAAAACCACCGGTACCGCGCCCTACGCCTACGAGCGCCATGACGTGGCCAGCGGCCAGTTGGTCGGCTACCCGGTGGGCGCCGCCATCGCCAAGGGCCGCATCCGTTCCATGGACACCCGCGCCGCCAAGGCGGCGCCGGGCGTGGTGGCGGTGATCACCACCCTGGACATGGACCGGCTGCCCAAGGCGAGAATGAACGTGGCCTACCTGTTCGGCGGCCGCGACATCCAGCATTACCACCAGGCCATCGCCGTGGTGGTGGCGGACACCTTCGAGCGTGCCCGCGCCGCCGCCGCCCTGATCCGCACCGATTACGACGAGGACAAAAGCACCTCCTTCGATCTCGCCGAACAACGCCGCGCCCACCAGGACGACGAGGTGGAACCCATGGCGAAGGTGGGCGACTTCCACCGCGCCTTCGCCGAGGCGCCGGTCCAGCTCGACCAGACCTACACCACGCCGGGTCAGAGCCACGCGCAGATGGAGCCCCATGCCTCCATCGCCGAATGGAAGGACGGCGCGCTCACCCTGTGGAGCGCCAACCAGATGATCGAGTGGAGCAAGCAGGCCCTGGCCAAGGCGTTCGACCTGCCCGCCGAGAAAGTGCGGCTGGATTCGCCCTACATCGGCGGCGGTTTCGGCGCCAAGCTGTTCCTGCGCGCCGACGCGGTGCTGGCGGCGGTGGCCGCCCGGGAAACCGGCCGGCCGGTGAAGGTGGCGCTGCCGCGCCCGCTGATCGCCAACAACGCCACCCATCGCGGCCTGACCATCCAGCGCATCCGCATCGGCACCGATCGGGACGGGCGCATCACCGCCATTGGCCACGACAACACCACCAACACCCTGCCCGGCGGCGACGGCGAGAACGGCGCCGCGCCCACCCGGCACTTCTACGCCGGCGCCAACCGCCTGCTGGTGCACCGGCCCCTGGAAATGCACCTGCCGGAAAGCAACGCCATGCGCGCCCCCGGCGAAACCGCCGGCCTGATGGCCCTGGAAGTGGCCATGGACGAAATGGCCGAGAAGCTGAACATGGATCCGGTGGCGTTCCGCGTGCTCAACGACACCCAGGTGGACCCGGACAATCCCGAGCGGCCCTTCTCCGAGCGGCATTTCGTGGAATGCCTGGAACGGGGCGCCGAGCGTTTCGGCTGGAATGAACGCAACCGCAAGCCCGGCGCCCGCCGCGAGGGCCAATGGCTGATCGGCCACGGCGTGGCCGGCGCCTACCGGGGCGCGCCGGTGCAGGCCTCCGGCGCCCGGGTGCGGCTCAAGCCGGACGGCACCGTGCGCGTGGACACCGACATGACCGACATCGGCACCGGCTCCTACACCATCATCGCCCAGACCGCCGCGGAAATGCTCGGCGTGCCCCTGGACGCGGTGGACGTGGGGCTCGGCGATTCCGATGCGCCGGCCTCCGCCGGCTCCGGCGGGCAGTGGGGCGCCGCCAGTTCCACCGCCGGCGTCTACGCCGCCTGCGTGGCCCTGCGCAATACCATCGCCGAGCGCCTGGACGCCGACCCCGAGGACCTGAGCTTCGCCGACGGCCAGGTCCGCCACGGTGACCGGCGTACGCCGCTCACCGAGGTGGGCGGCGGCGAGGAGCTGGTCGCCGAGGACAAGATCGAGTTCGGCGACTTCCGTAGCAAGGAGTACCTGCTCGCCACCTTTGGCGCCCACTTCGTGGAAGTGGGCGTGCACGCCGCCACCGGCGAGATCCGCGTGCGGCGCATGCTGGCGGTGTGCGACGCCGGCCGCATCCTCAACCCGGTCACCGCCCGCAGCCAGGTGATCGGTGCCATGACCATGGGCGTGGGCGCGGCCCTGATGGAGGAGCTGGCGGTGGATACCCGCTACGGGTTCTTCGCCAACCACGATCTGGCCGGCTACGAGGTGCCGGTGCATGCCGACATCCCGGAGCAGGAAGTGATCTTCCTGGAAGGCGAGGACCCGTACTCCACGCCCCTGAAAGCCAAGGGCGTGGGCGAGCTGGGCATTTGCGGCGTCAGCGCCGCCGTGGCCAACGCGGTCCATAACGCCACCGGTGTGCGCGTGCGCGACTACCCGGTGACCCTGGACAAGCTGCTCGACGGGCTTCCGGAGGTGGTCTGAGACCATGCCCACCGAGCCGCCACCGCCGGGCACCGGCGCCCTGTTCGAGGCGCCCGCCGCCGTGCCCCCGGCGGTGCGGCCGGCGGCGCCGGACCCCGCCCTCGCGCCCCTGGCCGCCGCTCTGCCGGGACGGCTGTGGCTGGGCACCTCTTCCTGGCATTACCCGGGCTGGGCCGGTCTGGTCTGGGACAAGCTGTATGACGAGGGCCAACTTTCCCGGGAAGGCCTCGACGCCTACGCGCGCCATCCCCTGTTCAACGCCGTGGGGCTCGACCGGGGCTTCTACCGGCCGCTTTCCGTGGCGCAGTACGCCGACCACGCCGGCCAGGTGCCGGCGGCTTTCCGCTTCGTGGTCAAGGCGCCGAGCCGCGTCACCGACGCCCTGCGCCGGGGCAGCGGCGGCCAGGGCCTGAAAACTAACCCGGATTTCCTGGACGCCGGACTGGCCTGGCGGGACTTCCTGGCGCCGGCGGGGGAGGGGCTGGGCGAGAAACTCGGCGCCCTGGTGTTCCAGATCAGCCCGCTGCCCGGCGCCTGGCTGGGCCGCATGGCGCCGGTGATCGAACGTCTGCACGGTCTGTTGCGCGGCCTGCGGGCCCGGGCGCCGGCCACGCCGCTGGCGGTGGAGGTGCGCGATCCGCACTGGCTGACGCCGGACTTCGTGGCCGCTCTCAAGGACACCGGCGCCACCTACTGCCTGGGCCTGCACGGCAAGATGCCTCCCATCGCCGAGCAGCTCCCGGTGCTGCGCGCGCTCTGGCCCGGCCCGCTGGTGTGCCGCTGGAACCTGAACCTAAGGCACGGCGCCTACGGCTACGAAGACGCCCGCGACCGCTACTCGCCCTTCGACAAGCTGGTGGATCCGGACCCGGACACCCGCGCCGCCCTGGCGCGGGTGATCGCCGGCACGGTGGGCGCCGGCCGGCCCGCTTTCGTTACCCTGAGCAACAAGGCGGAGGGCAGCGCGCCGCGCTCCGTGGCCGCCCTGGCCGAGGCGGTACTGGCCGCCGCCGCCCGCCGCTGAGCGCCGCCATGGTGTTCGGCTGACGTCCTTTCTCGCTTATTTCCCACAAACCGGCGGGCCCTTGTCCGACTCCGCCGCCAGGGGCCCCTGCGTACAGTAAGGGCTGGACGGCCCATTCATCGGGATGGGGTTTTATTTGTACGCAGGGAGCGTATAGTATGCGAGCGGTATTCGTGGAGTTGACGCCGTTCCGGCGCCACCGGGCGGCGTATCTGGACGAGGACACCTACTGGCTGCTGCAGCGGGTTCTGATGCTGCATCCGGAGGCTGGCCCCCGGATGCCGGGCACCGGCGGATTGCGCAAGCTGCGTTTCGTGGATGAACGGCGCGGCAAGGGCACGCGCGGCGGCTTACGGGTGATCTATTACTGGTGGCCCACGGGCGCTCAGTTCTGGTTGTTCACGCTCTACGGCAAGGACGAGGCCGACGATTTGACGCTGGCCGAGCGTCGCGCGCTGAGACGCCTGCTGAAGGCGGAGTTGATGGCGAGGCGTAAATCAGACGGGAGGATCATGACATGAAGCGGGATCTGTTCGCGGAATTGAAGGAAGGCTTCCAGGAACTGGAGGCACAGCGCCAGGGCAAGCTCACCCTGCGCGGCCAGGAAGCCCGGCTGGCGCCGGTGGCGGCCATCGACGCCGGCGACCTGCTGGCCCTGCGCGAGCGCCTCAATCTGTCCCGGGCGGTGTTCGCCATGTACCTGCGCACCAACCCACGCACCCTGGAGAACTGGGAGCAGGGCCGCGCCCGCCCCAACGCCCAGGCCGCCACCCTGATTCGCCTGATCGAACGCTACCCGGACACCCTGGAGCGCCTGGCCGGGCTGTAGTCTCCGTCCTGATTGTTTGAGGCGCTGCGCGTCAACGGCGGCGTGCTCCGGTCGGTGGCACGGGGCGGGGCGGCGGTGTAACGTCGCTTCCTTTTCCAAGGGGGAAGCGCATGAACTCCGTCAGCAAAGCGGCGACGCTGCTCGCCGCCGTGTCCCTGAGCGGTTGCGCCGGCATCGTCGGCGGCGAACTGGCGCGGGTGGATCAGACCTCGGTGACGGTGCCGGTCTGCGACGCCGACACCGGCCCCACGCCGTATTATTTCGAGCTGGACGCCGCCGCCCGCAATGACTACCTGGACGACAACCCGGCCGGCAGCCTGTCCGGTTTCACCCTGGGGCTGCTGCCCACCTACTGGCTGTCGCCGCTGAAGGCGGAAGCCCGCCTGTACCACCGGGGCGAGCGGATCGACACCTACCAATACTCCGCCCGCGTGCACAAGTTCTACGGCTTGCTCTGGGCCCTGCCGCTGATCCCGGTGAACGCCATGGTGGCCGATTACAACCAGGTGCCGGCCAACGAGGGCGTGGGCCTGGCGGTGGGCTGGATCATCCCCGAGAAAGCCGCCGCCCGCGCCTACCTGGACGCCACGGAGGAGCGCGGTCTGGCGCCGGATCAGGTCTGTTACCGGCGCCCCGATCACCGCTATTGAGCCGGCGCATTGAGCGGTCCTCTCGTGTCATGAGACGCATTTCTATATGTAATTGATAACGAGTCGCATTCGTGTAAGATTGCCCCGGTTCGGAACGACCTTCACACAGAGCCGGGGGTAATCATGTCTTTTCTGTACCGATGGGGTTTCTTGGCCATTCTGGGACTGGCGCTGGCCGCCTGTGGTGGCGGTGGCGGCGGTAGTGGCGGCGGCGGCGGCGGGGGCGCCGCCTCCTTCTCCGTTCGCGTCGCGCCTGGCGGGACGGCAAGCCAGGTGCAGCGGGCCGATGTGCTTCTCGTGCGTCTGTCCGACGCGGCACCTCGTGGCACCACCGCCCGCGACCTGTTCCAGGGAGCGGAAATCGTGCGGATCGGCTTGCCGGAGGGCAACGGCCGCTACCGTTTCACCCTGCCTTCCGGTAACCGCGACGGCCTGGTGGTGCTGGCCCAGCGGATCGTCGACGGCGGCCTGGCCGTGGGCCGCGGCGTCGAACTGTACGCGCCGCTGAACCTGTTCGCTGATGGGCAAACGGTGGTGGCCTCGCCGGTGAATACCCTGGCGCTGCTGCGAGCCGGGGACACCGGTGCCGCCGCCCTGGACACCGCGCGGCGTACGCTGCTTTCGGCGCTGTCCGGCCGGGACGACCAGGACCCGCTGGCGGCTCTGCCGCTGCTGGCGGCCCTGTCCCTGGGGGATTACCTGGACAACTGGCCGTCCACCCTGGCCCAGGGGGCACCGGATCTGCGTGCCCTGCTCAGCAATCTGGACCTGGAGCAGGCGCCGGAAATCTACCGCGAGGAACTCAACCTGCGCCGCGCGGTGGCACTCGGCGTGCTCGACGCCAGCGCGTCCCTGGATGGCGAGGCCCTGGCGGCCCGCGTCAATGAAATCGAGTTCGTGGAGCGTTCCGCGGCGATTCTGGATGCCAGCGGCACCGCCTACGGCGAGAGCTACCTGGAGGGGCTCGCCGAGCCGGTGGTGGCCGCCCTTGGTGGTGCCTCCATTGGCGGCGGCAAGGGCGTGGGCAATATCCTGCGCTATCTGGTCAATACCCATGAGTTGAACGGTGCCCTGACGGAGCCGTCGCCGGCGCCGGCCCTGGTGTCGACCATCCGCGGCGACGCCAACCTGGCCACCCTGGCCGCGCGCAGTGCCGCCATGCCGGTGAGCGTGCCGCTGCTGGAAGGGGAATTGCTGGGCATGGATTCCGAGCGCCGCCGACTCTACTACCTGGGCACCGAAGCGGCCCCGGCCAACTTCGTGGCCGATCTGTTCGCCGATGTCACCGATGCCAACATCACCGATGAGGTGCAGGGTGTACTGGCCGCCGGCGCCGCCGGCCAGGGCCAGGTGGACGCGGCGGATTTCCTGGCTCGCACCCAGGTGTTCGGCACCGAGGCCCAGGCCCACGCCTACAAAGACGCCGGCCAGGCGCTGTTGGAAATTGGCAAG
The DNA here is from genome assembly GCF_015265435.1 of Alloalcanivorax profundimaris. Taxonomy (GTDB): domain Bacteria; phylum Pseudomonadota; class Gammaproteobacteria; order Pseudomonadales; family Alcanivoracaceae; genus Alloalcanivorax; species Alloalcanivorax profundimaris. Next base: position 13,873 of record NZ_JABJWH010000040.1, read on the forward strand.
ACGGATGAGGCCATCACTTTCCTGCGGCGCGGCGTGGAGATCTATCAAGGGCTGATCGACACCAAGGGCGTGGCCAATATGAGCATCGACGACGTCACCTTCCTGCAGACCACGATCGGTTATCCGCCGTCCGACGGGCTGTTGGGCGCCGGTGATCAGGAAGGCGCGGACCGCGCCACGGCGCCCCTGAACGCCTTCTTCGACGCGTACGGCAACGGCGCCTTCACCGGCGCCCTGGGCCGGGCGATCACCGCCTACTGGCGCGTCACCGATGACCTCATGGACCAGGCCCTGGCCGCCAACCTTCAGGACCCGGCCCTGAACCGCGCGGCGGAAGCCGCCGTGGACCGGCTCGCCGAGGTGGTGCGCAGCGTGGAAGCCGCCCAGGCGGCCAGCACCCGGCGCTGCGAAACCTACGACGGCGATAGCTATTACGCCGTGCGAGCGCTGTATATGCAGCGGTCCATCGCCTATTACGCGCAGCTGGGCCGTAAGCAGAAGGCCCTGGACGTGGTCAACAACGACCTGCCCTTGATTCGTACCAATGATCACGCCCGCTGCTGGGCGGAAGAGTACTACGACGACATCGCCGTTTCCCTGGTTCAGCTCGGCGCCGCCGAGGAAGTGGAAACGCTGCTGGCCGGCATGATTGACGGGGAAAAACGCCAGGCGGCCCGGACCAGCATTGTCGTGGCCGAGGCCGGCGTGCTGCTGGAGCGGGGCGAAGTGCAGGAAGCCATCGACCGGGTGCGCGCCAACACCGAGGGGGCCGAAACCCTGATCGAGCTGCTTTATAACAACAGCCATCCGGGGGAACGGGGGTTGGCCGGGACGCTGCTTGATCAGCAGCGCTACGCGGAGGCCAAGCAGGTGATCGACGCGGCCTGGGACTATGTCCGCTCCAGCGAGTACCAGGACCACATCGACGAACAGGGCCCGGAAGCCTACGACCAGACCTACTTCGTGGTGGGCCTGGGCCGTTTGGTGCGCACCTACGCCCTGGCCGGTTACCCGGACGACGCCGATGCCGTGCTCGCCTACCTGAGCGATGTGGTGGAGGAACGCTTCACGCAAAACACCGCCCAGCGGGCCCTCGGCCACTATGAACTGGGCCGCGCCCTGTTCGCCGCCGAGCGTGCCGGGGAGGCCAACGCGGAGCTGATCGCCGCCCGGGATATTCTCGACGGACTGTCCCCGGCGAACGACGCCCGGCTGGAACTCCTGGAGGACATTCTCCAGTTCCAGGCGGAAACCGGGGATTTCTCCGAAACCGGCTTCTTCCGCACCCTCTCCCTGTTGCAAGACGGAGCGGATGCCCTGTGCTGCGAGGGTGTCGGCGACGGCCAACTCGCCGAGCGCCGTGTTCAACGGGCCCAGGTGTACACCGCCCTGGTTCGGGAAGGAGAGGAAGCCGTTTATCGCCTGCGGGAACGCTTGTGGCGGGCCCAGGTGGCCGGCGAACCGGTGGCGGCCGCTCAGAGCACCCTGCGCCAGGCCCTGGCGGAGAGCCGGGCACTGCTGACCCCGGCGGTGGACGCCGCTTTTGCCCTGGCCGATTTCGACGATACCGACACGCAGCTGAATATCCTGTTCGCCAGCATGGCCAGCCTGGATGCCCGCGAAGCGCTGCGCACCGCCGCCGCCCGGGTGGCGACGCCGGCGGACCGTAATCCGCTGCTGGTGAACGCCGCCAAGTCCTGGATGGCGAGCAGACCCTATACCAACCACGGTGACTTTCCGGCTTTCCGCACCAACACCGATTATCCGCGCAGTACCCTCCTGGTTTTGAGCGAGGCGCCGGCCCGGGTGGACAGCGACGACGATGGCCTGCCGGACTTCTATTCCCTGGCCGCCGCCAACGCCGCCACCTTCGGGCTGGCGCTGGACCCGGACATGGACGGCGACGGCATCGCCGACACCTCGGACCGGTATCCGCTGGATCCGCAACGATGAATCGGGCTGTTTTCCACGCCGCCGGGCGCGTGCTCGGCGGCGCGTCCCTGCTCTGCCTGGCCGGGCTCGGCCACGCGGAGGAGGCGGCGTCCGACGATTCGCACACGGTCATGCCGGTGGAGGTGAAAGCCACCCGGGACGCCGCCACCTTCGGCAAGACCACGGTGTCGGAGACGCAGGTGGAGCGGCTCGACGACGGCAGCGGCGATCTCAACCGGCTGCTGCGCAACCTGCCCAATGTGCAGTACGGCGAGGACCTGAACGACGCCTACGACCTGGGCGAGATCAAGCCGTCGGACATCAGCATCTCCGGGGGGCGCTTCTACGAGAACCATTTCTCCCTGGACGGCGTCTCCACCAACAGCATGCTCGATCCCGGCGGCCAGGTGGCCACCAACAGCGTCAACGACGTGCCCGGCTACGCCCAGAGCCAGTTCATCGATCCCAGCCTGATCGGCGAGCTGGAAGTGTTCGACGCCAACGTGCCGGCCCGCGTTGGCGGGTTCACCGGCGGCGCGGTGCTGGCGCATACCCGGGCCCCGGCTTCCCAGAGGCGTTTTTCCGCCTTCTTCAGCGGTACCGGCGACAGCATGAAGCACTTTATTTTCGTGCCGCCGCCGCCCTCGGATCCGGTGAATGGCGAGGAACCGGAGGTACGCGGCGAGCCGGAATACCGCAAGTTGCGCTACGGCATCACCGCCGATCAGCCGGTGGGGGAGAACAGCGCCCTGATGCTGTCGCTGTCCCGGCTGGAGTCCACCATCCCGGTGACCAGCCTGGCGCGGGCGGAAACCCAGAGCCGCGCCAACACCAATATGCTGCTCAAGGGGCGCACCCTGCTGGGGGAGTCCGACGTTACCTGGTCGGCCAACTACACGCCCTACGAAGCCAACAACCTGATCGAGGATGTGCGCGGCAGTGACTTCACCCTCACCGGCGGCGGCTTCGGCACCCAGATGGATGTGTTCACGGACACCGCCTGGGGGCTGCTGAACAGCAAGGTGTATTTCTCCCACAGCGAGAACAACCGGGAGGCGCCCAAGGATTTCTACAACTGGATGACCTCCAGCGCCGGCCCGGACTGGGGCGAGCGCATCTACAGCCTCAACAGCCGCGAAGGCGGTTACGGCGATCTGGATAAAACCCAGCGGGAAATGGGCACGCGGCTGCGTCTTCTGCGCCAGCAGTGGGGGGGCGAACTGGACCTGGGTTTGTCGTTCAACGCCCTGCGCGCGGAATATGAGCGCGCCGCGGACGCCTATGTGTTCGGCAGTGGCAAGATCGACGATCGTACCCGCTGCGTGGGCGGTGATGTGTCCGCCTGCATCGAGCGCAACCAGGCGCTGTACTCGCGCAGCGTCTACCCGGAGGACAGCGCCGTCGCCGACCTGCACGAGCTGGGCCTGTACGGTGAGTGGACCCTGGACCGGCGCCGCTGGGGCCTGCGTCTGGGCCTGCGCGCGGACGTGGACGATTTCCAGGAAAACCTGAACCTGGCGCCGCGCACCCTGTTTTACTACCGGCCGGCGCCGCGCGTGTCCCTGAGCCTGGGCGCCAACCGCTATTACAGCCGGTCGCTGCTGGCCTACAAGCTGCGTGAAGCGCGCAAGCCCTACTACACCGAGTACCGGGAAGCCCAGGGCGGCACCGTGGGCGGCGAGCCGGTGGTGCTGGTGGGCGACAACTGGCAGAGCACCGCCGCCGCCGGCGACCTGATCTACCGGGGCTCGGTGTCGGATCTGGAAACCCTTATTCCGATGAAGTCTCCACCGGCGTGGCCTTCCCGCTGCTGGGCGGCACCCTGGGCCTGCGTGGCCTGTACCGCGAATACCACGATGAATTCGCCCAGGACCGCTCGGCGCCGGACCCGGACACCGGCTTCGTCACCCTGTCGCCGAACAACGCCGGGGAAGGGGAGTACCGCAGCCTGGTGCTGGGCTGGTCGCGCACCGTCTGGGACACCGACATCGGCCTCAATGTGACCTGGAGTGAAACCGAGCGCTCCAACAGCAGCTATGACGCGCGCTCCTCCTCGGCCTACCAGGACCAGCAAGTGATCTACAACGACGAGCTGGTGCGCCTCGGCGAACTGGACGTGGTGAGCGACAATTTCGCCCGACCCTTGGTGGCCAACCTGACCCTGAGCCGGGAAGTGCTGCCGCGCTTCCGGGTGTCGCTGACCGGCCGCTACCGGGATGCCTACGACAACCTGGAGGACACCGGCCGGCAGGAAGGGCGTTTCGTCCAGGAATGCCCGGGCTGTGAGTCCACGCTGCAGGGCGTGCCGGTGTACGGCGCCGTGGAACGGCCCTCCACGGTGCTGTTCGACGCCAAGCTGGCCTACAGCCACCGCCTGGGATTCCGCCAGTGGCTGGATTTCGAGCTGATCCTGGACAATGTGTTCGACCAGCGCACCCATACCGCCACCGCCACCCGGCCCTATGAATCCGGCATCGGCGCCTGGGCCCTGGTGCGCTACCGCTACGGCGAGGAAGGCCGTTAGTGGTGGCGCGTGTTCTGCTGCTGTGGGGGCTGCTGGTACTGGGGGCGCCGGTTCTTGCCGAGGAGCCGGTGCCGCTGGCGGCCTACCGGGGGCCGGTGAGCGGCTGGCCGGCGCCGGAGGTGGACGAAGGCGTGGCCTGGGTGGAGCTGGCGGCGCTGCCGGAACCGGACGTGGACCCCATGTGGACCGCGGAAACCCGGCTGGGCCGCCTGTTGTTCTTCGATCCCTGGTTGTCCGGTTCCGGGCAGATCAGTTGCGCCAGCTGCCATGATCCGGATCTGGCCTGGACCGACGGCCGGCGGGTGCCGTTCGGCCACGACCGGATGCCCGGCACCCGCAACACGCCCAGCCTGATCAACGTGGGCTACCTGGATACCCTGATGTGGGACGGCCGCGCGGACAGCCTGGAGCAGCAGGCGGGCCTGCCCCTGGTCAGCCATGTGGAAATGAACGCGCGGCCGGACCGGGTGGTGGCGCGCCTGGAACGGGATCCGGCCTACGCGGACTGGTTCACCGATGCCTTCGGCGACGCCGACATTACCTACCCGCGCATCGTCGCCGCCCTGGCGGACTTTCAGCGCCACCTGACCACCCGCCGCACCCCCTTCGACGAGTTCATGGAAGGGCGCCGGACCGCGTTGGACGATCAGGAAATTCGTGGCCTGCACTGGTTCCGCACCCAGGGCCGTTGCATGAACTGCCACCATGGCCCGCTGCTCACCGACCAGGCGTTCCACAATCTGGGGCTCAATTTCTACGGCCGGCCGCTGCAGGATCTGGGGCGCTATGCGATTTCCGGCGAAGCCGGGGATGTGGGCCGCTTTCGGACCCCGCCGCTGCGTGGCGTGGCCTATACCGCCCCCTACATGCACAACGGCATGATCCCGGCGTTGCGCAATGTCTTGCTGTTCTACAACAAAGGCGGCGCCCATCCGCCCAAGGGCGAGGAACACCGGGACGCCCCCCTGTTCCCTTCCACCTCGGACCATCTGCGGCCACTGCATCTCAGCGAGGCGCAGCTGGCCGATCTGGAAGCGTTCCTGCGGGCGCTGTCGGTGAAGCCCAACCGGCTGCCCATGCGTTTCGAGCAAACGCTGCGCGACCGGGCCCGCCGGCGCGCCGATCAGGCCGGGTCCCAGCCGCGTTAAAAGCCATGGGGAAGGGATGGGGCGGGGGCATCGCCGAGCAACGGTTGATGGTAATTGCTTTTCAGAACGTGAATCACGCCGGTTTTGCTTTGACAGAGTCTCGTTTAACGACAACCATGGAGTTGTCGGGTGTCCGGCTGTCCAGCGACCCATCAACTATGACCAGACACAAAGAACGTGGCGTGGTGTTCCCCGCCACCGATGACATGTCCCGGCTCCCGGGTTTGAGCTCGGTTTCGCCGTCCCTGCTCGAGGATATTTTCAATCAGCTTCCGGAAGCGGTGGTGGTGGCTGACAAGGCCCGCTACGTGATTTATATCAATCCCGCCGCGGAACGGTTGTTCGGCTACACCCGGCCCGAACTGGCCGGCCAGCGGACCGCGATTTTCTATGCCGACCGGCATGATTTCGATGATCAGGGCGAACGCCGATACAATCCGGCGGCGGCCAGCGGCATGGAAGACTACAGAATGTCCTACCGCTGTGCCGATGGCACCATATTCCTGGCGCGCACCTGTGGGGGCGTGATACGCGATCCAAACGGGGAAGCCAGCGGCTATATCGCCTTGATTCGCCCTGCCCGGCCGGCGGAGAAGTCCATCGATACGTTGCAGCGGCTGCACGCCATCAGCGCCAATCCGAACATGGACAGCGACGCCCGTATCCACGCGATTCTGGAGCTGGGGGCGCGCCACTTCGGCCTGCCGGTGGCCATTCAGTCGCGCATCGACGGTGAGGCCTACCTGGTGGAGCAGTGCGTGAGTCCGGACAATAGCTTGTCCCCGGGGACCCGTTTCGAGTTGCCCGGTACCTATTGCGTGCACACGCTCAGAGCCAACAGACCGATTGGTTTCCATCACACCGCGCAAAGCGAAATTCATGACCACCCTTGCTATCGGGATTTTGGTCTGGAGGCTTACCTGGGCAGCCCCATCCAGGTGGATAATCGAGCGTACGGCACCTTGAACTTCTCTTCCCCGGAGCCGTGTGGGCCGTTTTCCCAGGACGACTTGATTTTCATGCAATTGTTGGCGGATACGGTGGGCCACGAGATTCACGAGCGCCAGATGCGTGATCGGTTGAGCGCCTTGGCGCGCACCGATGAACTCACCGGCCTGGCGAATCGCCGCGCGATCATGGAGGTTCTGGAATGGCAGGTCGCTTATTCCCGTCGTTCCGGCTTACCGTTGTGCGTGCTGTCCCTGGATCTGGATTACTTCAAACGCATTAACGACACCTGGGGGCATGCTGGCGGCGACAGCGTGTTGCGCGCCTTCGCCGCCATCCTGCTGAGCGCGCGCCGGGAGGTGGATCGCTGCGGGCGGCTGGGAGGGGAGGAGTTCATCGTGGTTCTGCCGGATACCGGTTTGGCCGGCGGCCGGGCGGTGGCGCGGCGCTTGCGCGACACCATGGCCGCCACCCCCTTGCCGGTGTCCGATGAAGAGAGCATCCCCGTGACGCTCAGCGCCGGTCTCGCTGAACTGGCCCCCAACGATACCGTGACGTCCTTGCTGCGCCGTGTGGATGGGGCGCTTTATGAGGCCAAGAACGGCGGTCGCGACGGCCTGTGCGTGGCGGGCGAATAGCCCGCTCCGCTCGGTAGCATGGCCGCCTTTTCGTGCCGACACCGGAACGCACCATGAGCAGTGCCCGCGAAACACTGGATCTCGACGGCCCGGCGGGCCGTCTCCGCCTCACTCTGGATCACCCGGAGGGCGCGCCCCGGGGCATGGCCCTGGTGGGCCACCCCCAGCCGGTGCTGGGCGGCTCGCCGCGCCATCCGGTGCCCCATGCCCTGGCGCGGGCCCTGCGCGGCGCCGGCTGGCTGGCGGTGCGCCCGGCGTTCCGGGGCGTGGACGGTTCCCAGGGCGAGCACGACGAAGGCGACGGGGAAACCGAGGACACCGGGGTGATGATCGCCGCCCTGCGCCAGCGCTACCCGGCGCTGCCGTTGGCTTTGGTGGGCTTCTCGTTCGGCGCCTGGGTGTTCGCCCGCGCCGCCGCCCGGCTGGAGTCGCCGGCGGACGCCCTGGTGCTCATGGGCATGCCGGTGGGCCGGGTGCCGGACGGCCGCTTCTATGAACCGGTGCCGGTGCCCGCCGGCGCCTTCCTGCTACACGGCGAGGACGACGAGCGCGCGCCCCTGGCGGACCTGCTCGCCCACCTGCGCGAGGCCCGCCATCCGGTCACCGTGTTTCCGGGTACGGATCACTTCTTCAAGGGCTGCCTGCCGGCGGCGTCGCGGGCGGTGCTCGAGCACCTGCGGGCGGCCACCGGGACGTGAAGGCGTAACGTCCCACAATTGATGGACCGCCAGGCGATTCTCGCCCACCATGGGTGACCATGCCCCGCCATGGAGACGACCATGAGCGACCCGGATCATGTCCGCTTCCACGCCCGTTCCGTGGTGCTCGAGCACCCGGACGGCTTCTGCCATTTGCTGGGCTTCGCCGACGATCCTTCCTCGCCGCGGCATTACCTGATGCTGCAGCGGGATTTCGAGCACATCGAGGCGGTGGAGGAAGCGCCGGCTTACTACCTGGAGTGGTGCGGCCCGGAAGGCGGCGGCTGGGGCGGCGTGGAAACCGTCACGCAGACCACCGACAGTCTGGCCCTGACCTTCGAGGCGGCGGTGGCCAGGATGCTCGGCCTGCGCGCCCTGACCATCACCTTCGTCGCCAGTGAGGTGGACGCGGCGGCGCTCTCCGAGGGCCTGCGGAGGATTTTCCAGGGCTGTGGCGCGCGCCTGTCCCTGATCGATCCGGCCTGACATTTTCCCAAGCTTTACAAAGCCTGCCAACGGGATCGCGGGGCAAGCGCCGCTGCATGCGCTACCATCCGCGCATTCCGGTCGGCGGGCATCTGGACCAAGAGCAATCATGAGTGATCAATTCGAAGGCGCCATCGACGGCGCCGTCCGCGGCGAGATTCTGCAACGTCTGCGCGCCGCCGAGCAGGAGCACGACGTGCGCGTGCTGCTGGCGGTGGAATCCGGCAGCCGCGCCTGGGGTTTCCCATCCCCGAACAGCGATTACGACGTGCGCTTCATCTACGCCCGTTCCCGGGACTGGTATCTGTCCCTGGACGTGGAAGACCGCCGCGACGTGATTGAATACGACATCGTCGACGACATCGATCTGAACGGCTGGGACCTGCGCAAGGCGCTGAAGCTGTTGCGCAAGTCCAACCCGTCCATCGTCGAATGGCTGCAATCGCCCATCGTTTACCGCGATGACGGCGATTTCGCGGCGCGCGCCCGGGCCTTGCTGCCCAGCGTCTACGCCGTGGACAAGGGCGTGTTTCATTACCTGAGCATGGCGGACAAGAACTACCACGGTTACCTGAAAGCCAAGCTGGTGCCGCTCAAGAAGTATTTCTATGTGCTGCGGCCGCTGCTGGCGATCCGCTGGCTGGAGCGTTACCGCACGCCGGCGCCCATCGAGTTCGAGCCGTTGCGCGCCCTGGTGGCGGACAACGAGCTCCTGGACAAGGAGATCGGGCGGCTGCTGGCGCGCAAGCAGCGCAGCCAGGAAAAGGAATTCGTGCCGGTGATTCCGGCGCTCAATGACTTCATTGAACACGAGCTGTCGCGCCTGTCCCGCTATCAGGCCAAGGCGGATGCGCCGGACGGCGACCTGAACGCCCTCAACACCCTGTTCCGACATTGCATGGAGGCCCCATGACCGCACCGAGCTGGCGTCTGGAAGACGCCCGGGGAATCGCCGACGCCAACCCCTACACCTTCTACAAGCCGTCGCCGGAGGCCATCGCCGCCCTGGTGCCCGGCGAACGGGCCAAGCTGATTTTCCTGTTCGACGGCGAGCAACCGGACGCGCCCGGCGGTGAACGCATGTGGGTGGAGATCGAGGCCGTGGAGGACGGCGTCTTCCAGGGGCGGCTCGCCAATCAACCGCTTCACATCGAGGCGTTGACGGTGGGCGACCCGGTGCGTTTCCAAGCGTGCCATATCATCGGTGTCAGCGTGGCGGACCCGGTGCCGTCCCTGGCGGACCGCTACGCTCCCCGCTGCCTGATCTCCCGGCGCGCCTACGTGGACGGCGCCGGTGTCGGCTTCATGTACCGGGAAGCGCCCGCCGGCGACGATGACAGTGGCTGGAGTTTCATGAGCGGTGACGAAGACGAGGTCTACCTGGCCGACCCCAAGAACGTCTACAACGTGACCCTGGGCGCGGTGCTGGCCCGGGACGACAGCTTCGTGTCGTTGCTGGATCGGGAGCCGGAGGTGGCCTTCGAGCGCAACGGCAACGGCCGCTTCGTGGAAGTGCCGATGCCGCAATGATCCGGGTTGAACCCGGCGCCGCCTTGCACGGCACCGGGCCGGGTTTTATTCCGCGTTGTTTTCCGCCGGTACTTCCACCAGCACCGCCAGGCCCAGCTCGTCGGGGTCGCCCTGGAGCGGCTCGAAGCGCAGGGTGAACAGGCCCAGGCTGGCGTCCTGGTTGAAGAAGCCGTCCAGCACACTGCTGCCGTCATCGTCCTCCAGCGTCAGGGTGGCGGCACCGTTGGTGGCCAGGTCCACGGAGAAGGTCTCGTCCACCGGGTCCACTTCGGTTTCCAGGTTGGCGGCCAGAGTATTTTTCCTGACTTCATTGATGCTGCCAGACAAGGAGGCCTGGGTGGCGCTGTCCAGGGTCAGGAAGGTGTTGAACTGGCTGGCGAACAACCCCATGCCGCCGCCGGCGGGGTTGCCCTCCAGAAGCACGGACAGCAGCATCAGGCGGTAGCGTTTCCCGGTAATGGCGGGAGTACTTTCAGGAAGCTTCACCATCAGAGTGGTGTCAAACCAGGCGAAGGAGGTGTCCGTGCTGCTTTCAGCATTCATCAGACTGATGAAGTCATACCTTTCATTGATAAAGCCGTCCTCCGCTTCCTCATCGATGGCAAGCACGTCGCCATTACTGTCGATGTCCACCGTCAGGCCAGTCTCGGCTTCGGTGGCGCCTGATTCGTATTGGGTCGTCCCGGAACCGGTCAAGCCCAGCCGGTGGAAGTTACCCGGGACGATATCCAGGGAGCCGTCTCCGCCGAAGCTCACGACATTATTCTCCGCCTCCACCGCCAGGTAGCCCTGTACGCTGAGCTCTGTACCCAGGTAGACACGACCGAAATCGCCGCTCAGGTCGCTATCGGTAAAGTCCGTGGGCGTACGGGCGAATACTTCCAGGGCACGAAAGGCCTCGTCGCCACGCCGGTCCTGCGGGTTTAGAGCGCCGCTTGGCGTTACGCCATAACGCACCGCGGCCTCCTTGGATACATGAAAGAACAGGCCGCGATCCGCCACCCGTTGCAGGTTGTAGACCGCCGGCGGGTAGCGGAATGCGTTTTCCTCATTCACTTCTTCTTCGAGCTCGCCTTCGATGGAGAGGATGCCGGACTCCGTGATCGTGCCCGAGAAGTCTTCGTCCAGTTCTTCCATGCTGGTTTCATAGTGGAGGCCGGCGCTATACAGAGTGGCTCCGAACATCATGGCCTCGGCGCTTTCCTCGTCACTAAGGTTGATGTTCACGGTTCCGTTGTCGCCGCCGCTGAAGGTGAACAGGCTGGTATAGATGTTGGTGGCGAAAGTACCACTGCTCTCGTCATCGCTGTCATGTAGCCCCAGAGAGAAGGCGTTGGCGCGGTACGCACCGGCCACGGCCGCCGCGTTGCCGGTACCATCGTTGATGACCGCCACCTGATTTTCCACCAGATCGCCCACTTCCGCGTCCAACTGTTCGAGCATGTCGGTGAGGTCGGCGCCGGCGGTAAGGTCGAAGTCGTCCACCCGGCCTTTGAGCTTGACCACGTCGTTGACTTCCAGCTCCTCCAGATCCGTGCCCTGGGCGATGAACTCGCGCAGCAGGAATTCCGAAGCCGGGTCGATGTTCACCGCCTGTTCCACCACCTGGGCCCGCATTTCGGCGTTGGGCCCGCTGATGCGCACCACCAGGTTGCCGGCCAGGTTCACGCCCTGGGGCAGGGTCAGGGTGTAATCGCCGGTGGTGGACGTGGTGGTGGTGGCGAGCACCTCGCCCACCGGGTTGCCGTCGTTGTCCACGCGGATCAGTTCCACGGTGGCGCCGTTGACCGGTTGCAGGCCGGTGATCGTCGCCGCCGCCGGCTCGATCAGGAAATTCAGTACTACCCGCAGCGGCTCCGGGTCACGCAGCGTGGCCACCATGCCCGAAGGGGCGGAGGCGGTGCCGGTGACGGTCATGCTCTGACCCTCGTTAGAGGAACCAGAGGACGATGAGGAGGAGTCGCCGCCGCAGGCGGTCAGCATCGCCAGCACGGCCATTAAAGCCAATGAATGAATCAATCTTGTCGTCATGTGAACTTCCCCATTGTTATAGCTTGACGAAAGAAACCCTAGTGTGGCCAATGCGGTCTCACATCCCCCATATGGGGGATGTCAGCTGAGCAGCGACGGTCCATGTCGCCCGTTGGCCTGGATAGACCGCTCCATCCGTGATGAAAGACCACCTTGAAATCCCGTCCCGGGCTATCAGGTAGGCGGCATCGGCAAGCATTCGTGCAAGGAGGAGCTCATGAGTTCTAGCGCCGACGCGCGGGATGTTGTTCCCGACACCATGGCCGCCATGGTGCTCACCGGCCATGGTGGCCCGGACAAGCTGGTCTACCGGGACGATCTGCCGGTGCCGGCGCCGGGGCCCGGCCAGGTGCTGGTGCGGGTGACCGCCACCGCCAAGAACAACACCGATCGCAAAGCCCGGGAGGGGCTGTATCCCACCAAGGAGAAAGACGAGGTCACCTCCTTCCAGATGGGCGGTTCGCCCACCCTTACGTTTCCGCGCATCCAGGGCGCCGACGTGGCCGGCCGCGTGGTGGCGGTGGGCGAGGGCGTGGACGCCGCCCGCCTCGGCGAACGGGGCCTGCTGGATTTCAATCTCTATCCGGATCACCGCCCGGATCTTAACCTGACACCGGATTACTACGGCCATGGCGCCGACGGCGGTTTCGCCGAATACATCGCGGTGCCGTCGGACCAGTTCCACGCGGTGCCCAACCCGGAGCTGGCCGACGCCGAGTTGGCCGCCCTGGGCATGTGTTCCTACCAGACCGCCTACCATATGCTCACCGCCGCCCGGGTGAGCGCCGGCGAGCGGGTGCTGGTCACCGGCGCCAGCGGCGGTGTGGGCACCGCGCTGATCCAGCTGTGCCGGCTGCTGGGCGCGATTCCCTATGCCCTGAGCACGCCGGACAAGGCCGAGGCCCTGCGCGAGCTGGGCGCCGAGGGCGTGCTCGATCGCTCCAACATGGCCACCTTTACCGAGCGGGTCCGGGACCTGACCGGCGGCGCGCCCATCGACGCGGTCATGGACCTGGTGGGCGGCGACATGACCGACCGCTTCATCGATACCATGATTTTCGACATGAGGGCCCGCGACAGCTATCCGCGCTTGAGCATCGCCGGCGCCAGCGGCGGCAACGTCAGCGAGATCCTCTGGACGCGGATCTATCTCTATCAGGTCCAGGTGTTCGGGGTGTCCCATGGGACCCAGGAAGAGGCCGGGCAACTGATGCAATGGATTCGCGACGGGGCGCTCAAGCCGGTGCTGCACGGCGCCTTCCGCCTCTCGGATCTGCACCGCGCGGAGCGCTATTTCGTGGCGCGGGGCAGCCACTACCTGGGCAAGATCGTGATCGTGCCCGACGCCCAGTGGCCGGAGCACGGCGCCCCCTTCGCCCTGAACCGGGAAGAGCGGAACCACGGAGAGCCGGCGTCATGAAAAACGAACTCACTCTGCAGTTGATCGACACCCACGCCGGCGGCGACGTGAGCCGCATCGTCACCGGCGGCGTGGACCCGCTGCCCGGCGCCACCGTGCGCCAGCAAATGGAGTACCTGCGCGACGACGCCGACGGCCTGCGCAAGCTGCTGCTGGAGGAGCCCTACGGCGCACCGGAAATGTCCGTGGATCTGATCGTGCCGCCCTCGGATTCCCGGGCGGAAACCGGCTACATCATCATGGAGGTGATGGGCTACCCGATTTATTCCGGCTCCAACACCATCTGCACCGCCACGGCGGTGCTGGAAAGCGGCCTGGTGCCCAAGCGCGAGGGGCATCAGCACTTCCTGCTGGAGTCGCCGGCCGGGCTGGTGCAGATCGACGCCCGGGTGGAAAACGGCGTGGTGGAAGCGATTACCTGCGGCGGCCTGCCCAGCTACATCGATACCTACCGCGCCGCCATCCATGTGCCGGGCCTGGGCGACATCACCTACAGCGTGGCCTACAGCGGTGGCTTCTACGCCCTGGTGGACGCCCGCGATCTGGGGTTTCACCTGACCCTGGACGAGGAGCGCGATCTGGCTCGCTGCGCCGGCGCCATCGTCGAGGCGATCCAGGCGGAGCGTGGCTTTTCCCATTACACCCTGGGCGACGTGGGCCCGCTGCCGTTCCTGCACTTCATGGGGCCGGTGGATCAGGTTGCCGACGACTTTTACCGCTCCCGCTCGGCCACCTATGTGCACCCCGGCGTGATCTGCCGCAGCACCACCGGCACCGGCACCTCGGCGCGGCTGGCGCTGATGCACCACGAAGGCGGCATCCGCCCCGGCGACAAGCTGGAGACGGTGTCCCTGCGCGAGTCCGGCTTCATCGGCGAGTTCCTGGGCGTGGAGCAGGCCGGCGCCGACGGCCACGACGTGGTGCGCAACACCATCACCGGCAAGGGCCATGTGCTGGCCCGCTCGGAGATCGTCGTCAACTGCGACGATCCCATGGTGGAGTGCGCCGGGCTGCATCACATTCTGACGTCCCGCCACGGCTGAGGTAATCCGGCGGGCAATCGACACGCCGCTCCGTTATCCTGTGCCGCCGAATACGCCTGGGTAAGGAGTTGCGCATGCGGCGAGCCGGAAAGCGGCATACCGCGGTCATGGCCGGTTTCATCGGCAATGTGGTGGAGTGGTACGACTTCGCCCTGTACGGCTACATGGCGGGCATCATCGCCGATCTGTTCTTCCCCGGAGAAGACAGCATCGCCGCGCTGATCGCCACCTACGGGGTCTTCGCCGCCGGTTTCCTGATGCGCCCGCTGGGCTCGGTGGTATTTGGCTGGCTCGGCGACACCCTGGGGCGCAGCGCCACCATGTTGTTGTCGGTCAGCATGATGGCATTACCGACCCTGCTGCTCGGCTGTCTGCCGGTGTACGACACCATTGGCCTGTGGGCGCCGCTGTTGCTGGTGCTGATACGCCTGGTCCAGGGCCTGTCCGTGGGCGGGGAGTTCAGCAGTTCGGTGACCTATCTGGTGGAAACCGCGCCCCGCTCGCGACGTGGCCTGGCCGGCAGCTGGGCCAATACCGGCACCATGGTGGGCATGTTGCTGGGCTCGGCGGTGGCGGCGCTCACCACCTCCCTGATCGCCCAGGAAACCCTGTTGGCCTGGGGCTGGCGGGTGCCCTTCCTGCTTGGCGGCATTCTCGGCGTCACGTCCATTCTGATGCGTCGCCATCTGCCCAAGTCCGAGGAGTTCCAGCGCCATCATCAGGAGCGCCCGGACACCTCGCCGCTGCGCCGCGCGCTCACCGAAAACCGTCTGGAAATGGTGCAAGCGGTGGTGTTCGCGTCCGCCTATGGCGCGCTGTTCTACCTGCCGCTGGTGTACCTGCCGGAATGGCTCAACCGCTTCACCGGCCTGCCTCTGGACCTGGCCCTGCGTATCAATACCTTCGCCACCGTGTTGCTGCTGGTGTTGATCCCGCTGTCCGGCTGGATCGGCGATCACGGCCCGCGCCGCACCCGCTTCATCGCCCTGGCCATGTTCGTCATGGCCCTGGTGGCCTGGCCCGCCTACGCCTGGCTGCACGCCGACCGGCTGCTGGCGGCGGTGGTGGTGCAGTTCGGTCTGGTGGTGCTGCTGGCGGTGCCGCTGGGCTCGGCGCCGGCCATGTTCGTGGAGCTGTTCCCCGCCGAGGACCGCCTGTCCGGCTATTCCGTGGCCTACAACCTGGGCCTGGGCGTGATCGGTGGCGCCACGCCCATGTTCGCCACCTGGCTGATCGAGGTCACCGGCTACGCCGCCGTGCCCGGGGTGTTGCTCGCCGGCTGCGCCCTGGTGGCCGGGCTGGTGATGCTGTGGATGCGCGACCGCAGCCGCGAACCGCTGCGCTAGCGGCCGGGGGCTGCGCGGGCACGGACCTTGCTATCCCATCAGTGGGCTGACGTTTTTCACCGGACGCGGGGCGTGTCCGGGGGCGTCGGGCTCCATTTTGGGTACTGGGAGGCAAGATCATGCGCGTTTTCGGAACATCCCTGCTCGGCGCCGGCATGGGCGTCGGCCTGGCGCTGCTCACGGCGCCAGCGCACGCGGCGGACTGCGCCGCCGGCGACGCCCGGCATTTCACCGTGGCCGCCAACAAGGACACCGTTCACTGGGGCTACTTCAGCAAGGACGCCACGCCGCTGATCGAAGTGAACTCCGGTGACTTCGTGACCATGGAAGCGCTCACCCACCATGCGGGGGACGACTACGACCGCATGATCAAGGGCGACGACGGCGCCGAGAGCGTGTTCCACTGGACCAGGAATGAGAAGGGCGTGGAACGTCGCGGCGCCGGCCCCATGGATGCCTCGGTGTACGGGCGTGGTGCCGGCGAAGGGTTCGGGGTGCACATCATGACCGGGCCGGTGAAGGTGTGCGGCGCGCAACCCGGCGACGTGCTGGAAGTGCGCATTCTCGACGTGAACCTGCGCCCCAGCGGCAACCAGGAGTTCGCCGGCAAGACCTTCGGCTCCAACGTGGCCGCCAACTGGGGCTTCCAATACAACGATCTGATCGAGTCCCCGGACAAGCGCGAGGTGGTCACCATCTTCGAGCTGGACAGCAGCGGCGCCAATGTCTGGGCCAAGCCGCTCTATAACTTCCGCTGGACGCCGCAAACCGACCCCTACGGCGTGGAACACGAAACCATTGATTACCCCGGCGTGGTGGTCGACCACGACACCGTGGACGAGCAGCCGGTGCTGGAAGGCGTGCAGGTCCGCGCCCGGCCGCATTTCGGCACCATGGGCGTGGCGCCCCGGGAGGCGGACATGGTGGACACGGTGCCGCCGGCCTATTTCGGCGGCAACATCGACGACTGGCGCATCGGCAAGGGCGCCACCATGTACTACCCGGTGGCGGTGGACGGCGCCCTGTTCTCCGTGGGCGACCCGCACGCCGCCCAGGGCGATTCCGAACTCAGCGGCACCGCCATCGAAACCTCGCTCACCGGGGTGTTCCAACTGATCCTGCACAAGAAGGCGGACCTGAAAGGCACGCGGCTCAGCGGTCTTTACTATCCGTTGCTGGAGACCGACGACGCCTGGGTGGTGCACGGCTTCAGCTATCCCAACTACCTGGCCGAACTGGATAAGCCGCAGCAGACCATCTACCAGAAGTCGTCCATTGACCTGGCCATGCGCGACGCCTTCCGCAAGATGCGTCATTTCCTGATGACCGCCCAGGGGCTCAGCGAGGACGAGGCGGTGAGCCTGATGTCGGTGGGCACGGACTTCGGCATCACCCAGGTGGTGGACGGTAACTGGGGCGTGCACGGCACCGTCAAGAAGGAAGTGTTCATGCACCGTTGAACGGCGCGCGGCGGCGGTCTTTATAGTGTTTTGCAAACACCGGGTAGGCGGCCGCCGTCATCATCCCCACACTGAATGCCAATGCTTCGTTAATGCTTTGAAAGGAGGCAACCATGGCATTCAGCGCGGAATACGCCAGCAACCATCCCACCCGGGACGAGATCCAGGGCATCGTCGCGCCCACGGTACTGGAGTTCGGCAGCCCGGACTGCCCCCACTGCCAGGAAGCCGAGCCGAAGGTGAAGGCGGCGTTTCAGGATTTCCCCGGCATCGGTCACGTCAAGCTGGCGGACCACAAGGACAAGATGCTCGGCCGGGCGTTCAACGTGGACAAATGGCCGACGCTGATCTTCATTCAGGAAGGGCGTGAGGTAAGCCGGCTGGTGCGGCCGGACAACGAGGATCAGGTCCGCGACCGGATGGAGGAGATTGACGCCAACCCGGCGCGCAGCGCGCAGATCGGCGGCTCCTGAGGAGCCGCCGGGCGTTGCTCGGCGCGCTTAGAACTTGAAGCGGCTGCCCACGCCGTAGGTGTTGCCGTCGCCGGTGTCTTCCAGATCGTCGTGTATGTAGGCGACGTAGACATCCAGGGTTTCATTGAAGGGGTAGTCGTAGCCCACCGTCCAGGTCTTGCGCTTGGTGTCCCGGTCGCCGCTGTAATCGGTGTGCGCGTAGGACGCCAGCGCCGCGCCCTGGCCCACCGGCACGGACACGCCGGCCTGGCCGGTATCGGTGTCGATGTCGCCGGTACCGGTGCCGGTTTCCAGTTGCTGGAAGGAGGCGAACACCTTCACCACGCCCAGGTCGTAGCTGGCGCCCGCCAGCAGGCCGTCCTGTTCCACCGCGCCCAGGGCGCCGGCTTCCCCCACGCCGCCGTTGCTGTCGATGGCGCCTTCCTCGATGCGATGGCCGGCCACGGTGAGCATCAGCCCGCCGCCGCGATAAACCAGATGACCGCCCACCCGGTTGGCGCCTTCATCGCCTTCCTGCTCGCCGAAGGCGTACATCACATTGGCGGTGACGCCGCCCATCTTGGGGCTGGTGTAGGAGAGCGCGTTGGCCCAGGCGGAGTCGCCGGCGGTGGGCCCGTTGTTGCCGCCCAGGAAGGAGTGCTGGATGGCCGGAGCGAACCCGAAGGAGCCGCCAAAGGGGTTGGAGATCAGGGTGGGCACGAACATGGGCGCGGTGCTGCGGCCGGCCTTCAGGGTGCCGAACTCGCCGGCCACGCCCACATAGGCGTTGCGGGCGAAGAATTCATCGCCGCTGTAACGCCGGTCCTCGCCGGTGTCCGGGCGCAGGAAGCTTTCCGCCACCGCCATGCCGGTCATGCCGTTGGGCAGGGTGGTGGTGACCTTGGCACCCAGAAAGGAAGTGGTCATGCCGCCGGCGTCCAGCTTGGCGGTGCCGTCATCGTCGCCGGGCAGTTCCTTGCTGCCGGCCCAGACGTCGAGCACGCCGTAGAAGCTGGCTTCGGTTTCGGCATGGGCCAGGCCGCTGAGTCCGAGCAGGGCGGAGGTGGCCAGGACGGTGGTGCGGATGCTGCTTTTCATTGCGGTTCCTCTTATTTTTCAGGTCTCACGAAGGGGCGGCTCAGGCGGGCCGGTGGTCCCCGATTTGTTGCTTTCCCGGTGTTGCCTCTTTTTTGTATACAAGAAAAGGAAAAGAACGATTTTGTTTCCCTCTGATCCATTATGAAGCGTCCGGAAGCGCTCTGTTTGCGCTAATTGCACCAAAAAATGGCCGCTTCTCGGCGTGCCGAGGGCGTTCTTTGGTCGGGTCAGAGGGTGTTATCAGGAGGGCGAGGGTATTGGTTTCATCGCTTATTGCCTAAGTTGTTGTTTTATATGGATGTATTGACTGTTTGTTTTTTGTTCTATAAAAGCTAATCATGTATACAAAAGTGAATCAAGGCTCCGTAATAAATCCACGCACTTTTTGGGTGTCGGGGCCTGGATGGTGGGCAAAATGGTGGCGGGATGTTCTGAATCGTGGGACGCTCAACGGGTAGTCCTCGCGCCTGAGGGGTGGCGTGTGGTTGCCTCGAAGAGTCCGGTCCCGTGTGGCAAGACCGGACGGGAATAGGTGGGACCCCAGTGCCGGTTCCGCCGATTGTTCATGTTTGGGACCAGAATAATGAGTAAAGACAACGCTTCCTCACTGGATCGTATTCTCGACATCCTGTTGATGTTCGCGGGTCACGGACAGGTGGTGACGCGCCAGGAGATAGAACGCCGTTTCGGTCTTTCGCGCAGTTCCGCCTACCGTTACTTGCATACACTTCGCCGCCGTGGCCTGATCTCGAGCATGGCGCGCAGCGGTGAATACGTGCTCAGCCCCGGTTTCACCCGCCTGGTGGCGATGACCGAGGAGAGCGGCCGGAACATGGCGGTGCTGGCGGCGCCGATTCTGCGCGAGCTCACCGCCATGACCGGCGAGAGCGCCCTGGTGACCCACCGGGTCGGCGAGCGGGTGCTGTGCGTCGGGTTCCAGGAAGGCCCGCGCACGGTGCACGTGGGGCTGGGGCCGGCGGCGGACACCCCCTTGTATCTGGGCTCGTCCGCCAAGGTGCATCTGGCGCACATGCCCGAATACGACATCCGCCGCATCCTCGATCAGTGCGCGACACTGACGCCGGAGGAATGGGACGGTAACGTGGGCGTTCTGGAATGGGAGCTCCAGGACATCCGCGAGCGGGGTTACGCCACCAGCAACGGTGAGCTGGAAAGCGGGGTATTCAGTACCTCGGTGCCGGTGTTCTGTCACGACGGCACCCTGTTGGCGGCGGTCACCGTGGCCGCCGTGGGAGACCGGGCGCAAGACCCGGAAGATGGCTGGCTCGATCATCTGCGCATCGCCGCCGCGCGCATTGCCCGGGAATGGCCGCGCGCCGGTCGAGGGATCTGAGCCGCCACGGGAGCGAGGAGAGAGCATGACGACCACGTTGTTCCAAGGGGGACGGGTCCTGACCCTGGACCAGTCGGATCGACAGTACCATGACGGCTGCGTGCTGGTCCGTGATGACCGCATCGCCTACGTCGGCCCCCGGGCCGACCTGCCGGACACGCCGGTGGACCGTGTGGTGGACGCCACCGGCAAGCTGGTGATGCCCGGCCTGGTCAACGGCCACACCCACCTGAGCATGATCTTCGGCCGCACCCTGGGCCCGGAAAAACGGCTGCTCGACTGGCTCGACCAGCAACTGCCCATGATCGGCGCCTTCGACGGGGAAGCCATGTACGTGGCGCAGATGCTGGGCTGCCTGGAGAATCTCAAGAACGGCAACACCTCCCTGGTGGAGAATCTCGCCGCCGCCCACCCGGACGATATCGCCATGGAGGACGCCACCTTCCGCGCCCTGCGCGACTCCGGCATCCGCGGCACCCTGGCGCGGGCGTTCGAGGGCCGCAATTTCCTGCCGGATTTCATGGAGAGCCTGGACGACCAGGCGCGCCGGGTCACGGCGCTGGCGGAACGCTGGCACGGCGCCGAGGGCGACCGGCTGCGGCTGTCCTTCGGGCCCCTGCTGCCGTGGTGCATGACCGAGGAGATGTACCGGGAAACCCGGGCCCTGGCGGACCGCCTGGGCCTGTGCCTGCACATGCACGTGGCGGAATCCCCGGAGTTCAACCGGCTGATCGCCAAGCACCTGGGCCGCGACATCCGCCAGGTGGAGCTGCTCCACGAGACCGGCTGCCTGGGCCCGGACGTGCAGGTGGTGGCGGTGTCCGACGTGTCCCCCAGGGAGGTGGAATTGCTCGCCGAGAGCGACACCCGCGTGTTGCTGGACCCGCCCACGCGGCTGTTCTGGGGCACCGGTTTCCCGGCCATCCATCCGTTCCTGGACGCCGGGCTCACCTGCGGGCTGGCCACCAACGGGCCCGCCGCCAACTGCGGCCAGGACCTGTTCGAAAGCATGAAATACGCCTGCGCTACCGCCAAGACCGCCAAGAACGATCCCCAGGCCCTGGGCCGTTACCGCGCCCTGCGCATGGCCACCTCCGAAGGGGCCCGCGCCATCGGCCGGGACGACCAGGTAGGGTGCCTGGCGGAGGGCCTCAAGGCGGATCTCATCACCGTGGATCTGGAGCAGGCGCACCTGGCGCCCACCCTGGATGTCACCGCCGCCCTGGTGTACAGCGCCAAGGGCACCGACGTGCGTGACGTGATGGTGGACGGCCGTCTGTTGATCGAGAACCGCAAGGCCTTGTTCGTCGACGAAAGCGCCCTGATGCGCCAGGCGGAAGAGATCGCCCGCCGCTGCATCCGCGAGGCCGGCGTCGACGTATCGCTTTAACGCGGGCGCCGCCGGCGCGCCGCGACAATAAGGAGACCCTCCGTGTTGATAAAGGTGGGATCGATGATCGCCGCGCTGCTGGCGTGGCTTGGCTTGTCTTTTTTGTTTCCGGAAACTGTGTTGCCGGGCCCCTGGCAGACCATTCGGGTGCTGGCGGAGAATTTCGCCAACGGCGATATCCTGTCCCATCTCACCGCCACCCTGGGGCGGGTGCTGGGCGGCCTGGTACTGGCCATGGCGGTGGGCATTCCGGTGGGCGTGCTGATGGGCGTCAACCGGCTGGCGGAGAAGACCCTGGACGTCTGGGTGATGGTGGCGCTCACCGTGCCCAGCCTGTGCTACGCGATCTTCGCGTTCATCTGGATCGGCCTCAATGAAACCGCCGCCATCGTCGCCATCGGGCTGACCTCGGCGCCGTCCATCGCCATCAACCTGTGGGAAGGCGTCAAGAACATCGATACCCGGCTGTTCCAGATGGCGCGGGTGTTCAACGCCTCGCGCTGGGTGATCATCCGCCGGGTGCTGTTTCCCCAGGTGCTGCCCTACATCATGGCGTCGTTGCGTTTCGGGCTGGGCATCGTGTGGAAGATCACGGTGCTGGTGGAGCTGCTGGGGCGCCCGGACGGCGTCGGCTTCGAACTGTTCTACTGGTATCAGCTCGGCAACATGCAGCAGGTGCTGGCCTGGACCCTGCTGTTCACCCTGGTGATGCTCTTCATTGAGCTGGTCATTCTGCAAAACCTGGAACGCCGGATGTTTTCCTGGCGCCCTGAAGTGAGAATCTGATGGACAACGGTATTCGCATCCAGGGGCTGACCAAGTCCTTCCCGTCGCCGCGCAAGCACGAAGCCGCGCACCGCGTGCTCAACGGTCTGGATCTGACCATCGAGGACAACGAGTTCGTGTGCGTGCTGGGGCCGTCCGGCTGCGGCAAGTCCACCCTGCTGAACACCCTGTCCGGCCTGGACCGGGATTATGATGGCGAGATCCGCTTCGGCGGCCGGCCCATGACCCGCGCCGGCAAGCCGCCGGTGAGGATGGGCTACCTGTTCCAGGACCCGCGCCTTCTGCCCTGGTTGAGCGCCGAGCGCAACGTGGATTTCGCCCTGGAAAATTCCGACGTGCCCCGGCACCGCTGGGCGGACATCAAGGACCATTATTTCCAGCTCACCGGGCTGCAGGCGTTCCGCCGCCACCACCCCCACGAGCTGTCCGGCGGCATGGCCCAGCGTCTGTCGCTGGTGCGCGCCCTGGCCATCGAGCCGGACGTGCTGTTCATGGACGAGCCGTTCAGCGGCCTCGACGAACTGACCGCGCGCCGTTTGCGGGTGGACCTGCTGGACATCTGGCGGCGCACCGGCAAGACCATCGTGTTCATCACGCACAACAGCTACGAAGCCACCTTCCTGGCGGACCGGGTGGTGGTATTGTCCCAGGGGCGCATTCGCCGCGAAATTCCGGTGACGGTGCCGCGCCCCCGGGACTATGACGACCCGGCCCTGTTCGCGGTGAGCAAGGAGGTGTCCGCCACCTTCATCGCCGCCGCCGAGGAGGCGGAACGGGCCCGCTCGCGGCCCTAGACAACGCACCGGACAACGCACCGACAATCACAATCAAAAACGGGAGCAAACCCATGGCACACTCGAAATCGAAAGCGACCACCTGGTTGGGGATACCGGTTCTGATCGCCGCGCTCTGGAGTCTGACGGCCCCGGCCGTCGCCGAGGACACCCCCATCCGCCTGGGCGACATGGCCCAGTCCCTGAACGGCGTCGCCTCCCAGGTGATGATCGATCAGGAGTTCGACCACAAGTACGGCGTGGACGTCACCCACAAGGCCTATCCCACCCTGGACGGTCTGTTCAACGCCATCCGCGGCAAGCAAGTGGACCTGGGCTTCGGCGGCTGGACCAGCTTCGCCCAGTTCCGCTCCCAGGGTTTTCCGGTGTTCAACATCTTCGCGGTGGGGCGCGGCGCCACCCTGGACGTGCTGGTGCCGGTGGATTCCGACATCCAGAGCCTGGCCGACCTGAAGGGCAAGCGGGTGGTTTCCTACGCCGGCGCCGCCGGCACCGCCACCGTGCTGCTGCGTGTGGTGCTCAGAGACTTCTACGGTTTCGATCCGGCGGAAGGCGGCGATCTGCAGTACGCCGGCCCGGGTCTGATCCCCACCCTGATGAAGAACGGCGACGTGGACGCCGGCCTGCTGTTCGACCCGATCGGCGCCAAGGCGCTGGCCTCCGGCGAGTTCCGCAGCATCGGCAACCTGGCGGAAATCTACAAGGAGAAGACCGGCGACGATTTCCTGTGGATCGCCCTGGCCACCAACGACGACTTCGCCGCCGAGAACCCTGAAGCCGTGTCCGGTTTCATCAAGGGCTGGGTGGAAGCCGTGGCGTACGTGAAACAGCACCCGGAGGTGTTCGAGGACTACGGCAAGAAGCTGGGGCTGGACGAGGACGGCATCAAGCTGCTCGCCGACCGGGTGATCCGTGACTACGCCACCACCTGGAACCAGGAGTACATCGATGGCCTGATGTCCTTCGCCGACCGCGCCCGCAAGGTGATGGACAAGGGCTATCTGGAAGACGTGCCGGACGACGCTTTCTCCACCGACTACACCCCCTGAACCGGCCACCGGCGGCGCCCTCCCGGCGCCGCCTTTTCCCGCCCCCCGTCTTCACAGGACTCCCCCATGTCGTTCGATGACCTGCCGGCGCGCCCGCCGGTCTATCCCCGCGAGGCGGAGGATTACGCCCGCGACGCCCTGACTCTGTCCCGGCGCGCCGCCGCCCGGGTGCGTGCCTGTCCGGATCTGCCCTACGGCGACGACTACTGGCAGAAGCTGGATATCTATCTGCCCGACGACGCCGCGCCCGGCGCCGCCCTGCCGGTGCTGCTGTTCGCCCATGGCGGCGCCTGGACCCACGGCTACAAGGAGTGGATGGGGCTGATGGCGCCGGCCCTGGTAGAGACGCCGGCGATCCTGGTGTCGGTGTCCTACCGGCTGGCGCCGGAATGCCGCTTCCCCGGGCCCCTGGAGGACTGCGTCGCGGCCCTGGCCTGGGTGCACCGGCACATCGGCGAGTACGGCGGTGATCCCGGGCGACTGTTCGTGGGCGGTCACTCCGCCGGCGGCCATCTCTATACACTGGCGTCGCTGCAGCCGGCGCGGCTGGCCCGGGCCGGCCTGCCGGCGGGCGTCATTCGCGGCTGCATGGCGATCTGCTCCCAGCTCAACCTGGTGTTCGAGGATCCGCCGGCGGGCAGCGGCGAGGCGCGCATCTATGAACAGTTCCTGGCGCGGGCCGGCGACGACCGCGCCGCCAGCCCGCTCCATCAGTTGCCGCCGGATGGCGCGCCACCGCCGTTTCTGCTGGTCCACGGCGAAAACGACTTCCCGCGCATCATCGCCAGCAACCGGCGCATGCTGGCGGCGCTCAAGCGCCACCATCTGCCGGTGCGCTTTCAGATTGAGCCCGGCGCCAGCCACTTCGACGTGGCCCTGCGCCTGGCGGACCCGCAATGCGCCACCACCGCCACCCTGCGCGCCTGGCTCCGCGATGGTCCTTCCGGCCTCGAGTCGCCCCGTGAGGATCATTCGTGCCCTTCCGCTGTCCATCCTGGAGAGGAATAAACGGGAGGAGACCATGGTTTCACGTCGGGATTTTCTCAATGGCGCCCTGTGGGGCGGAGCGGGGCTGGCGCTGGGGCTGAACGGCCCGGCCCGGGCGGCGGACACGTCGGCCAGCGCAAACGGTGCCCTGCGCACCCGGGCGATTCCCGCCACCGGCCAGACACTGCCGGTGATCGGCGCCGGCACGTCCGGCAGCTTCGTGGCGGACATCGGCTCGGACAAGTACCGCCGCCTCAAGGACGTGATGACGCTGTTTTTCGACAGCGGCGCCACGGTGTTCGACACCAGCCCCAACTACGGCGGCGCCGACCGGGTACTGGGCGCCCTGCTGGAGGAGGGCGGCTGGCGCGACCGGTGCTTCCTGGCCACCAAGATCGCCGCCGACAGCCGCGCCGCCGCCGAGCGGCAATGGGCCGGCTCCCTGGAGGCCCTGCGCACGGACCACGTGGAGCTGCTGCAGGTGCACAACCTGCGCCACTGGAAAACCCAGCTGCCCTACGCCCGCGAGCTCAAGGAGCGGGGCAAGACCAAGTATGTGGGCGTGACCCATTATCTGCGGCGCGGCCTGGACGAAATGGCCGCCATCCTGCGCGACGAGCCGCTGGACTTCATTCAGATCAACTATTCCGTGAACGCCCCGGAGGCGGCCCGGGAAGTGTTGCCCCTGGCCCGGGACAAGGGCGTGGCGGTGCTGATCAACCGCGCCTTCGACGACGGCGATCTGTTCGCCAGGGTGAAGGGCAAGCCGCTGCCCGGCTGGGCCGCCGAGGTGGGCGCGCAAAGCTGGGCCCAGTTGTTCCTCAAGTTCGCGATCAGCCATCCGGCGGTGACCGCCGTGATCCCCGCCACCAGCAAGCCCGAACACCAGCTGGATAATCTGAACGCCGGTCGTGGCGGCCTGCTCAGCGAGGCCCAACAGCGCGAACTGATGACCATGGACTGGTAACCATGGCGTCGGGGCAGGACGGACATCCACTGCCGCGCCTGGCGGCGCGGCTGTTCAATATCCGGGTGGAGGAAGCGCCGGCGGTGATCGCCGGCCTGCTGATCTTCTTCCTGCTGTTCACCGGTTATTTCATGCTGCGCCCGGTGCGCGAGACCATGGGCGTGGCCGGCGGCGTGGATAACCTGCAGTGGCTGTTCACCGGTACCTTCCTGGCCACCCTGGCGGTGCTGCCGCTGTTCGGCTGGCTGGCGTCCCGGGTGCCGCGCCGGCGGATCCTGCCGGCCGCCTATGGCTTCTTCGTGGTCAACCTGCTGGTGTTCGCGGCGCTGTTCGCGCGCACCGTGGACAACGTCTGGGTGGCGCGCACCTTCTACATCTGGCTGTCGGTGTTCAACCTGGTGGTGATCTCCCTGGCCTGGAGCGTGCTGGCGGACGTGTTCAGCATCGCCCAGGGCAAGCGGTTGTTCGGCATAATCGCCGGTGGCGCCAGCCTGGGTGGCCTGGTGGGGCCGGGACTCGGCACCCTGCTGGTGGCGCCCGCCGGCCACGCCGGCCTGGTGGTGCTGGCGGCGCTGCTGCTGGCCGGCAGCGCCGCCGCCGCGGTCTGGCTGTACCGTTGGCGCGACCGGCATCCGCTGCCCGTCGAGGCGGAGGCCGGCGCCGCCCGGGCTCGCCCGCTCGGCGGCAACCCCTTCGACGGTGCCCTGGAGGTGCTGCGCACGCCCTTCCTGATGGGCATCGCCCTGTTCGTGGTGCTGCTCGCCAGCGTCAGCACCTTCCTGTATTTCGAGCAGGCGCGGCTGGTGGCGGAGACCTTCCCGGACCCCACCCGCCAGACCCAGGTGTTCGGGCTGATCGACACCGTGGTGCAGTTCCTGGCCATCCTCACCCAGATCTTTCTCACCGGGCGCATCGCCCAGCGGTTCGGTATCGGCGTGCTGCTCACCGCCGTGCCGGTGGTGATCGCCGCCGGCTTTCTGTGGCTGGCGGTGGCGCCGGTGTTCAGCGTGTTCGTGGTGATCATGGTGGCGCGCCGGGCCGGCGAGTACGCCCTGGTGCGCCCGGGTCGGGAAATGCTTTACACCTCGGTGCCGCCGGCGCAGAAGTACAAGGCCAAGAACTTCATCGACACCGTGGTCTACCGGGGCGGCGACGCCCTCAGTGGCTGGCTCAAGCGCGGCCTGGACCTGCTCGGCGACCTGCCGGGCCCGGCGCTGGTGATCGGCGCCGGCATCGCCCTGGCCTGGGCCGGCACCGGCTTTCTGCTGGGGCGCGCCGAACGCCGCCGCGAGGCGGCCGGCGAGGGCGGCCGCACGAATCTTCCAGACGCGGGCGAGGCGGGGCGTTAAACTGGGCGCTTCACACCGGGAACCACCCGCCGGACACCGACATGCCGCACGCCGACCGCACCGACAACTGGGTCCGTTTCGCCCGTGACCGGGACACCGGCATCGAGACCATCCACGCCCATTTCGAGGGCCACGCCTACGATCCCCACTGGCACGACACCTACGCGGTGGGCGTCACCGAACAGGGCGTGCAGCGCTTCCACGTTGGCCGGGTGCGCCACGAAAGCGTGCCCGGCCGCGCCATCCTGCTGGAGCCCGGGGAGATCCACGACGGTAACGGGCCGACGCCGGGGGGCTTCACCTACCGGCTGCTGTACCTGGACCCGGCCTGGCTGCGCGATGCCCTGGGAGGCCTGTTCGAGGAGCATCCCGACCATTATGAGCTGCGGTTCGGCGCCACCCTGAGCGACGACCAGACCGTGGCCCGCGCCATCGCCGGCGCCTTCCAGGCATTGCACGGCGGCGAGATGCGCATGGTCCGCCAGACCGCCCTGGATCACCTGCTGCGGCGCCTGACCCGCCACGCGGACTGGCGCGCCCGGCCATGCCCGGACCCCGGCGGCATCCCCCTGGCCCAGCGTGCCCGGGACTATCTGCACGCGCACCAGACCGAGGATATCGGCCTGGATGACCTGGCGGCGGCGGTGGGCAGCGACCGCTTCCGCATCAGCCGTGCCTTCAAAGCCGCTCACGGCCTGCCGCCTCACGCCTACCTGGTGCAACTCAGGCTGTTGCGTGCCCGCCGCCTGCTGGCCGCCGGCGTCTCGCCGGCGGACGTGGCGGCCATGGTGGGCTTCGCCGACCAGAGCCACCTGGGCCGCTGGTTCCGCCGCGCCTACGCCATGACGCCGGCCTATTATCGGCGGCGCACAAAGCTTCCAGACTAGGGCCGCCAACGACACCACACTGGGGCTTTCCGTCACCGTCGTGGATGCCATGGAATCCCTGTTGCCCTTTACCCTGTTCGCCTTGGTCGCCTCCATCACCCCCGGGCCCACCAATGTGCTGGTGCTCGCCAACGCCTCCCGCCACGGCCTGCCGGCGGTCCTGCCCATGGTGGCCGGCGCCGCCGGCGGTGCCGCCTCGGTGCTGCTGCTGGTGGGCACCGGCCTGGCCCGTCCCCTGGCCGCCCACCAGGGCGCGCGCACCCTGATGGCGGCGGTCGGGCTGGCCTGGCTCACGGTGCTGGCGGTGCAGCTCTTTCGCGCCGCCCCGGAGCTGCCCGACGCCGGTGACGACGGCGACCGGCGCGGCCGCCTCGGCCTGATCGGCACCGCCGGCCTGCAATGGATCAATCCGAAAGCGTGGATGATGGCCCTGGCGGCCACGGGCGTGTTCGCCGGCGGCGGCGTGCCGATGCCGGCACTGGCCGGTGTCTTCTTTCTGGTGGCGTTGCCCTGCGTGCTGGTATGGGCCGGTCTGGGCGCCGGCGCCGCGCGCTGGATTCGCAATCCGGCGGCGATGGGCTGGTTCAATCGGGGAATGGCGGTGCTGCTACTGCTCTCCGCCTGGGCAGCCGTTTTCTGGTAATAGCCTGAAAAGGAACCGGAGCCGGCGTCGCGGATTACCTCGGAGCGCCTGGGGCGTGGTCCCCTTTCCGGGACCCTGTTTGACAGGATGTCAAACCGGGAGCCCCCAGGGACGGGTTCACGGCGTTCCCGGAAAGGGGACCACGCCCCAGGCGCGGCCCCGCTGGAGAGCTGACGTAGCTTAGAACTTGAAGCGCGCCCCCACCCCGTAGGTGGAACCGTCGCCGAGGTCATCGATGTCGTCGTGCAGGTACATGGCGTACAGGTCCAGCTGGCTGTTGACGATGTAATCGTAGCCCGCCGCCCAGGTATCACGCTCGTAATCCAGCGCACCGCTGAAATCGGAATTGGCGAACGAACCCAGCACGCGGCCCTTGCCCACCGGCACGGCCACGCCGGCCTGCCAGGTGTCGGTGTCCACGTCGCCGGCGGTGGTGTCGGTCTCCAGGGTCTGGTACTGACCGTACAGGGTGGCCACGCCGAAGTCGTAGGACAGACCCGCCATCACCGCTTCCTGATCGGTGGCGCCGGGAATGGTGCCGCGCTCGCCGGCGCCGCCACCGTTGTCCAGAGTGCCTTCGCGCACGCGCATGGCGGCCGCGGTGGCCACCAGGCCGCCGTGACGGTACACCAGGTTGCCGCCTACCTTGTTCTCGCCGTCCTCGCCTTCTTCCTCGCCGAAGGCGTACACCAGGTTGATCTTCAGCCCGCCCAGGCTCGGGGTGGTGTAGTTGATCGAGTCGTTCCAGGTGGTGTCGCCCATCACCGCGCCGTTGCGGCCACCGTTGTAGGTGTGCAGCATCATCGGCGAAAACGCGAACGAGTCCTTCACCGAGTTGGTGAACACCAGCGGCAGGAAGTAAGGGGATTTGGTGCGGCCGGCGCGCAGCAGACCGTAACGTTTGCTGTCCACGCCGATGTAGGCGTTGCGGCCGAAGAATTCATCGCCGGTGTAGCGGCCGTTCTCGCCGTTATCCGGGCGCACGAACATTTCCGCCACGCCCATGAAGCTGGTCTCTTCATCAAGCTGATAATCGACCCGGGCGCCCAGGAAGGAGGTGGACATGCCGCCGGCCCCCAGCTGTTTGGTGTCGTCGTCGGCGGCGGGGCTCTCCACGCTGCCTGCCCACACGTCCAGCAAGCCGTAGAACTTGGCCTCGGGCTGGGCCGCCTGGGCGGCGCCGGACAGGGCCAGAGTGCCGGCCACGGTGCCGCCGGCGAGGATCACGGAAAGGGTGTTTTTGTTGAGTCTCATGGGTCAGTACCTTTTTTAAAGCACAAACCACCCCCAGCGCGTCTGGTCGGACGCTTTTTCCGGTTGCCTGATCGGGGTGTTATCGGGTGGTCGTGTTATGGCGTTGTTTTGATGATTACTCCAGATTTTCTAAAAAAGACACGCACCAAAGATGCGCATCCATAAGTAATACTTTGTCGTTATGGTGCACGGTGGGCAAACAAAAAAACTCTGATATGTCCACGATGTAGACAGTCGGGTTTCATGTTATTGGGGACGCATAAAGGACTATAAAAACAGGGGTTTGGTGAGTTTTTGGTGAGCAAAAAAATGCCCGGCGGAGGGCCGGGCAAAGGTTTGGGAGAGATGCCGAATCAGCGATTGAATCCGAACAGTTCGGCCGGATTGTCGACCAGAATTTTTTGCCGTTCATTGGCGTCCGGCGCGTAACGATAGAGCAGTTCGAGCAGCTCGGCATCGTTGGGCGGCGGCGATTTGGACAGCGGATGCGGCCAGTCACTGGCCCATACCACCCGGTCCGGCGCGGCGTCGATGTAGGCGCGCGCGATGGGCAGAACGTCGTCCCAGGGATGGCCCCGGGTGGAAATTTTCTCGCCCAGGGAAAGCATCACCCAGAAGTTGCCTTTCTTGAGCAGCTCAATGGTTTTCTGGACGTTGGGGTCGTCCACGCCCAGGTTGGCGTCGGCACGGCCCAGGTGGTCGATGAGCACCGGGATGTCCAGGTTTTCGTACAGCTCGACGCTGTCGAGGATGCCGTTTTTCTCCGGCTGGATTTTCACGTACCAGCCGAGCTCGCGGAGGCGGTCGGCGGCGCGCCGGAACTCCTCCGGCGACAGGCCCACGCCCAGTTCCTTGCGGAAGGTGAAGCGCGCGCCGCGCACGCCGGCGGCGTGCAGCTCCTCGATGTAGCCGTCATCGCGTTCCTTGAGCGCGATGGCGTTGGCGCAGCCCCGGTAGTTGGGGCCGGCCTGCTCGAGCGCGTCCAGCACCACGCTGTGGTCGGCGCCGTAGGTGGTGGCCTGCACGATAACGCCCCGCTCGATGCCCAGGGCGCGATGCATTTTCAGCGCCGCGTCGATGGTCGCGGAGGGCATTTTGAAAGGCGCTTCCGGGCGCGGCGGATAACGATCCGGGTCGCCGAACACATGGAACTGCGAATCGCAGGTGTTGGCCGGCGGCGCTTCCCGAGGGGCGCGGGGATCCGGATTGAATGGGTAGTACTCGGGCATGGTGGCTCCTGCCATTAGCGGGTCGGGGTGGCCGCGCGGGGCGCGGCCGGGGTGGCGTGTCTCAGGCGTCGGCGGGTTGGCCGATCACCGCGAGCACGTCGCACTGGATCAGAAACTTCGATTCGATGGGGTTCTGAATGGCGTGCCGGGCCGGTCGGGAATCCGGGTCCGGAAACATCGCCAGCCATTCGGCGTTAAGAACATCCCGCTGCGAGCGATCCTGCATCCAGACCGTCATTTTCAGAATGTCGTCGGTGCCGCCGCCGGCGGCTTCGACGATGTTGCGCACATGCCGGAACATGTAAGCGCACTGGGTGGCCAGGTCGGCACCCAGCTCGCCGGTGTCCGGGTCGGTGCCGTTGATCACGCCGGTGGCCATCAGGTCCCCGATCCGGCTGGCCGCCGGGATCGGGTTCTGATGGGAGAAGCCGGCACTGTGGACGCTCTTGCGTCGTGACATGCGGGGATCCTCTACGTTAACGGTGTTGCTTAGCGGTGGATGTTGGCGCCGCGGATCAGGGTGCCCCAGCGATCGTATTGCTCGGTGAGGAACGTCTTGAAATCATCCACGTCCATGGCGCGGGCCTCGGCGCCGGCGGTTTCGAATTTCTTCACCACGGCCGGATCGTTGAGGATTTTTTCCAGGGCGGCGTTGAGTTCGTTGACCACGTCCTCGGGCATGCCCGCCGGGCCGAACAGGCCGGTGAAGGTTTCCGATACCGCGTCGGAGTAGCCCAGTTCCTTCAGGGTGGGTACGTCCGGCAGGGATTCCATGCGCTCCGGGGAGGTCACCGCCAGGGCGTTCAGCTTGCCGCTGTTGATGTACTGCTTGGCCACGGTGTACTGGTCGAAGTTGAAATCAACGCGGCCGCCGAGCAGGTCGGTGGTGGCCGGGGCGTTGCCTTTGTAGTGCACGGTGAGCCACTCGGTGTGCAGCAGACGCTGCATCATTTCACTGATCAGGTGGTTCTGGGTGCCGGCGCCGGGGGAGGCCATGGCCAGCTCGCCCGGGTGCTCCTTGGCGTAGTCGAACAGGGCCTCGGCGCTGTTCAGATCCAGTTCCGGGTTGACCTGCAGCACCAGGGTCACGAAGGAGATGGAGCCGATCGGCGCGAAATCGTCCTTCCAGAAGTAGTTGTCCTTGCGGAACAGCAGCGGGCTGAACAGCACCGGGCCGTTGGGGGCCACGAACAGGGTGTAGCCGTCCTTGTCGGACTTGATCACGTGGGAGGCGGCGATCATGCCGCCGGCGCCGGGCCGGTTTTCCACCACGAAGGGCTGGCCGAATTCTTTCTCCAGGCCGTCGGCGACGATGCGCGCGGCCAGGTCCACGTTACCGCCGGGCGGATAGGGCACCACCAGGTGAACCGGTTTCTCCGGCCAGGCGGCCTGGGCGCCGGTGGCCAGGCACAGGAACACGAACAGGGCGGTCAAGCGTTTGAAAAAGCGCATGTTTCTTATTCTCCTTCCAGGGCGGGGCCGGGATCGGCGCGTCCACCCGCGAGTGAGTGGTCTTTGATTTGGAACCGTTACTTTCCGGAATCCACGGTATCGTCATCAACCGTAAAACCCCGTAAAAGTCCACATAATGGACGGCGTGATTCATTCGATGTCAGCGTTATTTCGTAGATTACTCCCAAAAAGAGGCCAAATGGGGCTTCTGGAGGGCCTGTTGTGATTTATATGTCCATATGGTGGACACTATGGTCAGCGTCGTGTTGACCCCCCATCGGGACCCTCTTAGCTTTTTGCTATCCCGACAGCGGTCGATAACCAGGAGAATAAGTATGCAGATCGACATTGGTTCCCTGTCGCCGCAGGAATGTTACCGCCTGATCAGCGGCATCGTGGTGCCCCGGCCGATTGCCTGGATCACCACCCGGTCCCCGGACGGCGTGGTCAATCTGGCGCCCTTCAGCTGCTTTACCTTCGTGTCCAACAGTCCCCTTATGGTGGGCATCAATATCGGCCGCAAGGCTGGCCGTGAGAAGGACACCGCCCGCAATATCCGCGCCCTGGACGAGTTCGTGGTGAACATCGCCGACTGGACCATGGTGGAGGACGTGCATGCCAGCGCCGTGGAATACGACGCCCACGAAAGCGAGGTGGAGAGCCTGGGTCTGGCGGTGGAGCCTTCCGTGACGGTGGAAACGCCCCGCCTGGCGAAAGCCCCGATCAGCCTGGAATGCCGCCTGCACAGCGTCACCGGTTACGGCAACACCGGCGCCGAATTCTTCGTCGGCGAGGTGAGCCGGGTCCACATCGTGGACGAACTGTACCGGGACGGCCGCATCGATACCCGCGAGCTGCAGCCGGTGTGCCGCATCGCCGGCGCCAACTACGCCACCCTGGGCGAGATCCGCCAGCTCAAGCCGGTGGCGCAAACGCCCAAGAGCGTCATCGAGCCCGGCGCATGAGTCGCGACGACGATCCGCGTCCGCGGCGGGACGGCCAGGATAAGCCCGGCGAGGCCGGCGAGGGCGGAAAGACCCTGGGGGCGCGCAGCATTCGCCGCGCGGTGGCGATCCTGCGGATTCTGGCCACCGGCCAGGAGCAGGGCGTGCGCATCACCGACATCGTCCACCAGACCGGCCTCAACCGGCCCACGGTGCATCGCATCCTGCGGGTGCTGATCGAGGAAGAGGCGGTGGAGCAGGACCCCAACACCCGCCGCTACATGGTGGGCCCGGAAGTGTCCCTGCTGGGTCTGTCGCGCACCGCCCGGGTGCCGGTGAAGTCCGTGGCCGAACCCTATCTGCGCCACATCGCCGAGCAATGCGGCGACAGCGTCTTCCTGACCATCCGCAGCGGTTTCGATTCCATCTGCGTGGATCGCAAGACCGGCAACTACCCGGTCAAGGTGCTTTCCATCGAGGTGGGCGCCCGCCGGCCCCTGGGCATCAGCGTGTCCGGCCTGGTGCTGCTGGCGTTCGCCGAGGACGCGGACGTGGACGAAGTGCTGCTCGGCAATGAACAGCGTCTGACCAGCTATGGACTGGAGCTGGACGCCGTGCGCCGGCGCATCACCGAGATCCGTTCCCTGGGCTACGCCTACAGCGAAGTGGGCGTGGTGCCCGGCACCCGCGCCCTGGCCTTGCCGGTGTTCGACGCCGAGGGCCAGCTGGTGGCCTCGGTGGCGGTGTCCGCCATGGCCGACCGCCTCAGCCCGGAGCGCCTCGCCACCCTGGTGCCCCTGATCCGCCGCCAGACCGAACTGATCGCCAAGCGGTTGAGCGAAGTCCAGACCCGCCGCCGCTAGGCATTCCCCATAGACATTCAGGAGCGAAGATGACATCCGTGACCCTGCGCCCGGGAGGGCCCCTGCTGAGCGGTGCCGTTTACGGCTGCCTGCTCAACGTCCAGGACGAGCTGGACCGGCTCGGTGACGCCATCAACGAGGCGCCCTATAACGGCGCCCCCACCGGCCCGGTGATGTACGTGAAAACCCCCAACACCCAGGTGGCCGACGGCACCCCGGTGGTGATTCCCGCCGACGTGGACCAGGTCCGCGTGGGCGCCACCCTGGGCGTGGTGATCAAGGACACCCTGACCCGCGCCAGCGCTGACCAGGCGCGCGCCGCCATCGCCGGCTACACCCTGGTCAACGACCTGACCGTGCCCCACGACAGCCTGTTCCGGCAGCCGCTCAAGCGGAAGTGCCGCGACGGTTTCTGCCCGATCGGCCCGGCCCTGGTGGACGCCGCCGATCTGCCGGACCCGGACAGCCTTACCGTGCGCGCCCTGGTCAACGGCGAATGCCGCCAGGAATGGCGCCTGGCCGAGCTGGTGCGCCCGGTGGCCACGCTGCTCGCCGACATTTCCGATTTCACCAGCCTGTACCCCGGTGACCTGATCCTGGTGGGCGTGTCGCCGAGCGCGCCCCTGGCCGGCGCCGGCGACACCGTGGCGGTGGAGATCGACGGTCTCGGACGTCTGCAAAATCCGCTGGTGGCGGAAGGGGAGAACGCCCGATGAAACAAGCACGTATCGCTTTTGAAGGCCGCGTTCAGCAGGCCTGGGAAGACAACGGCAAGCTGCGCCTGGCGGACGGCCGGCGCGTTGAGGAAACCGAGGTGGTGTGGTTGCCGCCGGTGACCCCGGGCACCATTTTCGCCCTGGGCCTGAACTACGCCGACCACGCCGCCGAGATCGCCTCCAAGGCGCCGGAGGAACCCATGGTGTTCCTGAAGGGCGCCAATACCCTGGTGGGCCACCGCGCCTTCACGCCGCGCCCCGCCGACGCCACCAATATGCACTATGAGTGCGAGCTGGCCATCGTGGTCGGCAAGCCGGCGCGCAACGTGGCCAAGGCCGACGCCTACGACTACATCGCCGGTTACACCGTGGCCAACGACTACGCCGTGCGCAATTACCTGGAAGGCTTCTACCGGCCCAACTTCCGCATCAAGAGCCGGGACAACTGCACCCCCATCGGCCCCTGGCTGGTGGACGCGGCGGACATTCCCGACCCCATGAACCTGCGGCTGACCACCCGCGTCAACGGCGAAACCACCCAGGAAGGTTCCACCAAGGACATGATTTTCGACGTGCCTTTCCTGATCGAATATTTCAGCGCCTTCATGACCCTGCAGCCCGGCGACGTGATTCTCACCGGCACCCCCAAGGGCACCGTCAATGTGATGCCCGGTGACGAAGTGGTCACCGAGATCGAAGGCGTGGGCGCGCTGCACAACACCATTATCGAGAGGACGGCCTGATGCTGGATGATGCCGCCATTCGTGACGCGGCGGAGCGGCTTGACCGCGCCGAGCGCGAACGTACCCAGATCGACCATCTGACCCTGCAGTACCCGGACATCGGTTTCCCCGAGGCCTACGCCATCCAGCGCCAGTGGGTGGAAATGAAGGTGGCCCGTGGCCGCCGGGTGATGGGCCACAAAATCGGCCTCACGTCCCGGGCCATGCAGATGTCCGCGCGCATCGATGAGCCGGACTACGGCGTGCTGCTCGACGACATGTTCTTCGAGGACAACGCCGAGATCGAAGTGGACCGCTTCATCGTGCCGCGCCTGGAAGTGGAGCTGGCGTTCGTGCTCGAGCGCGACCTGAGCGGCCCTGACTGCACCGTGCTGGACGTGATGCGCGCCACCGAATACGTGATCCCGGCGCTGGAGATCATCGACGCCCGGGTGCGTCAGGTGGACCCGGCCAGCGGCGCGCCGCGCAAGGTGTTCGACACCATTTCCGACAACGCCGCCAACGCCGGCGTGGTACTGGGCGGGCGCACCATTCGCCCGTTCGACATCGACCTGCGCTGGAGCGCGGCGGTGTGCAGTCGCAATGGCCTGGTGGAGGAAACCGGCGTGGCCGCCGGCGTGCTCGGCCATCCCGCCAAGGGCATCGCCTGGCTGGCCAACAAGCTGGCCCCCCACGGTGTCACCCTGAAAGCCGGCGAGATCGTGCTGGCCGGTTCCTTCACCCGTCCGGTGGCGGCGTCCGCCGGCGATACCTTCCACGTGGACTACGGCCCGCTCGGCGCGCTGGGTCTGCGCTTCGTCTGACAGGAGGCGGCATGGATCTTCCGGTCAATACCTTCAAACAGGCGCTGGTCGAAGGCCGCACCCAGATCGGTTTGTGGTGCGCCCTGGCCGGCGCCTACGGCACCGAGATCGGCGCCGCCGCCGGTTTCGACTGGCTGCTGATCGACGGTGAACACGGCCCCAACGACCTGCGCTCGATTCTCGAGCAATTGCAGGCGGTGGCGCCGTACCCGACCCACCCGGTGGTGCGCCCGGTGAACGGCGACGCGGACACCCTCAAGCCGTTGCTGGACGCTGGGGTACAGACCTTCCTGGTGCCCATGGTGGAAAGCGCCGATCAGGCGCGGGCCATCGTCGAGGCCACCCGCTACCCGCCCCACGGGCGCCGGGGCGTGGGCGCCGGCCTGGCGCGGGCGTCGCGCTGGGGCCGGGTGCCGGACTATGTGCACCGCTGCCACGAACAACTGTGCGTGCTGCTGCAGGTGGAAAGCCGCGCCGGCCTGGACAACCTGGATGAAATCGCCGCCGTGGACGGTGTCGACGGCGTCTTTATTGGTGCCGCCGACCTGGGCGCCGACCTGGGCTATCTGGGCCAGCCCGGCCACCCGGAAGTGAACGCGGCGGTGCTGGACGCCTTCCGGCGTATTCAGGCGGCGGGCAAGCCCGCCGGCGCGCTGACCGTCAACGAGGACCTGGCCCGCGAGCATCTCGACGCCGGCTGCCGGTTCCTCGCCGTGGGCGCCGACGCCGCCCTGCTGGCCCGCGCCACGGATGCGCTGTCGCGCCGCTTCAAGGACCATTTGTCGCCGTCCCAGGCTGGCGGTTACTGAATCTATTCTCACAACGCGCTTTGCGCCTCGGAGGAGAATAATAAATGGCTCGTTCCATTAACTGGCTACAGGTGGGCGCGGCGCTGCTGCTCGGCCTGTTTGGTCTCTACGTGATTGTTCAAGGCAGCGGCTACGAAATGGGCTCGCTGCGTCGCATGGGGCCCGGCTTCTTCCCGGTGATGATCGGCTCGGTATTGCTGCTGTTCGCCGTTCTGCTGGTGCTGGAAGTGTGGCATGAGGAGAAAACGGAACGGAATTTCTGGATTCCACGGCCGATTCTCACCATCAGCGCGGGCTTCGTGGCGTTCGCCGCGTTGCTGGAGAGGGCCGGACTGGTACCCGCCACGCTGGCGCTGGTGGTGCTGGTGTCGCTGGCCGAGAAGCCGGTGCGTCCGGTGGCGGCGGTGGCCACCGCGGTGGCGCTGAGCGTGCTCGGTGTCCTGGTATTCATTTACGGCTTCGGCATTCCGGCGGCCGCGTTCGAGTGGTGATTTGATGGATATCCTTCACAATCTGGCGCTCGGCGCCGACGTCGCATTTTCCTGGCAGGGCCTGCTGTTCTGTTTCGTGGGCGTGCTGGTGGGCACCTTCGTGGGCGTGCTGCCCGGCATCGGACCGCTGGCGGCGATTTCGCTTGCCCTGCCGATGACCTATTACCTCTCTCCGCCGATTGCTCTGATCATGCTGGCCGGCATTTTCTACGGCGCCCAGTACGGTGGCTCCATCGCCGCCATTCTGCTCAACCTGCCGGGCACCGCCTCGGCGGCGGTCACCTGTATCGACGGCAACCAGATGACCAAGCAGGGGCGCGCCGGCGTGGCCTTGTTCACCGCCGCCATTTCGTCCTTCTCCGGCGGCATCGTGGCGATTTTCATGGTGCTCGGGTTCACGCCCATGATCGCGTCCTTCGCCACCGATTTTGGCGCGGTGGATTACTTCTCGATCATGCTATTGGGCCTGGTGGCGGCCTCCACCCTGTCGGTGGGCTCGCCGCTCAAGGGCATGACCATGGTGATGCTGGGCATCGCCCTGGGGATGGTGGGCACCGATGACACCTCCGGCACCGAGCGTTTTACCTTCGGTGCCCTGGCGCTGTCCGATGGCATCAGCCTGGTGGCTCTGGCCATGGGGCTGTTCGGGGTGGGGGAGATCCTCGCCAACCTGGGACAGGAAAAGCGTTCCCCGCTCAAGGCCAGCGGCCTGACCTTCAAATCCATGCTGCCCAAGCGGCACGAATGGCACGGTCTGTGGAAGACCATCCTGCGCGGTTCCGGCATTGGTGCCTTCGTCGGGGCGCTGCCCGGCTCCGGGCCGGCCATCGCCGCCTTCATGTCCTACGCGGCGGAAAAGAAGCTGGCCAAGAACCCGGATAATTTCGGCAAGGGCGAACTGCGTGGCGTGGCGTCCCCGGAATCCGCCAATAACGCGGCGGTGCAGGCGGCGTTCATTCCCACTCTGAGTCTGGGTATCCCCGGCGACGCGGTGATGGCGGTGCTGCTTGGCGCCATGATTCTGCACGGTATCTCTCCGGGGCCGGAGCTGGTCACCAGCAATCCGGACATGTTCTGGGGCCTGGTGGTGAGCTTCGGCGTCGGCAACATCATGCTGCTGGTTCTGAACCTTCCGCTGATCCGGTTATGGGTGCGCATGTTGTCGATTCCCTATCACGTGCTGTACCCGGCCATGCTGTTCTTTA
The DNA here is from genome assembly GCF_015265435.1 of Alloalcanivorax profundimaris. GTDB lineage: Bacteria > Pseudomonadota > Gammaproteobacteria > Pseudomonadales > Alcanivoracaceae > Alloalcanivorax > Alloalcanivorax profundimaris. The sequence goes on from NZ_JABJWH010000040.1 coordinate 53,342, forward strand.
TCTGCATCGGCGTGTTCTCGGTGCGCTCCAGCGTGTTCGATATCTATACCGCGCTGTTCTTCGGGGTGATCGGCTATTTCCTGCTCCGGTTGCGTTTCCCGGCGGCGCCGCTGCTACTGGGCTTCATTCTCGGGCCCATGATGGAAGTGCATTTCCGCCGCGCGCTGCTGCTGTCCCGGGGCGATTACATGACCTTCTTCAACAGCGTGCCGAGCACCGTGTTCCTGGTGCTCACCGCCCTGTTCCTGGTTCTGCCGCTGTGGTCGGCGTTCCGCAAACGCACCCGCCGCGTGGCCGATCAAGGAGACTGACATGCGCAACAACTTCATCGGCGGCGCCTGGACCCGTGGCGCCGACACCCGTGACAACATCAACCCGTCCGATACCACGGACGTGATCGGCGAATACGCCCAGGCGGACGCCGCCCAGACCGCCGACGCCATTGCCGCCGCCCGCCGTGCCTTTCCGGCCTGGCGCGCCGCCGGCATCCAGGCGCGCGCCGACGCGCTCGACGTCATCGGCCTGGAGCTGGCCGCCCGCAAGGAAGAACTGGGTCGGCTGCTGTCCCGGGAAGAGGGCAAGACCCTGCCCGAGGGCATCGCCGAGGTGAACCGGGCGGCGCAGATCTTCCGTTTCTTCGCCGGCGAGGCACTGCGCCCCGGCGGGGAAACCCTGCCGTCGGTACGGCCCGGCATGGACGTGCACATTACCCGGGAACCGGTGGGCGTGGTGGGCATCATCACCCCCTGGAATTTCCCGATTGCGATTCCCGCCTGGAAAATCGCGCCGGCCCTGGCGTACGGCAACTGCGTGGTGTTCAAACCCGCCGACCTGGTGCCCGGCTGCGGCTGGGCCCTGGCGGAAATCATCAGCCGCAGCGGCCTGCCCGAGGGGGTGTTCAACCTGACCATGGGGCGCGGCAGCGTGGTGGGCCAGACCCTGCTGGAAAGCGCCGACGTGGACGCCATTTCCTTTACCGGCTCGGAGAACACCGGCGCCCGGGTAATGGCCACCGCCGGCGCCCGTTTCGCCAAGCTGCAACTGGAAATGGGCGGCAAGAACCCGCTGGTGGTACTCGACGACGCCGACCTGGACCGTGCCGTGGAAGTGGCGGTGCAGGGCGCCTATTTCTCCACCGGCCAGCGTTGCACCGCCTCGTCCCGGTTCATCGTCGGCAAGGGCATCCACGATCGTTTCGTGGCCGGCGTGCAAGAGCGTCTCGCCGGGCTCAAGGTGGACGACGCCCTTGCCGAAGGCACCGACATCGGCCCGGTGGTGGACGGCAACCAGCTGGAGCAGGACCTGGCCTACGTGGACATCGGCCGCCAGGAAGGCGCCCGCCTGGTGTGCGGCGGCGAGCGTCTGCAACGGGACCGCGACGGTTTCTACATGGCGCCGGCGCTGTTCGCCGACACCGACCCGGCCATGCGCATCGCCCGGGAAGAGATCTTCGGCCCGGTGGCCTGCGTGATTCCGGCGGACGATTACGAGCACGCCCTGACCCTGGCCAACGACAGCCCGTTCGGTTTGTCCGCCGGCATCTGTACCACCTCCCTGAAGCACGCCAGCGATTTCCGCCAGCGCGTGGAAGCGGGCATGGTGATGGTCAACACGCCCACCGCCGGCGTCGATTACCACGTGCCCTTCGGCGGCCGCAAAGGCTCCAGTTACGGCTCCCGGGAGCAGGGCCGCTACGCCGCCGAGTTCTTCACCACGGTGAAAACCGCCTACGTGGCGCCTTGAGTTATCGCGACTGAAGTCGCTCCTACGGTTTAAGAATGCGGTAGGAGCGACTTCAGTCGCGATGCGCTTCGGCGTCTTCCCGTCCGGTGTTAAGCTGCCGGCACCAAAAACATTGAACCGGGTGCCGGCAAAAACATGGATGATCGCAAAACCTTCATGGCGTATACCGCCATCCTGCTGGTGGTGATGGCGGCCCTGGCGGTGTCGCCGGTGGAGCGTGAAACCTGGCTGATGGAAAACGCCGTGGTGGCCCTGTTCCTGGCGACCCTGTGGGCCACGCGCCGTTGGTTCCGCTTCTCCGCCGGCAACTACGGGCTCATTACCCTGTTTCTGGTTCTCCATGAAATCGGCGCTCACTACACCTACTCGCGGGTGCCCTACGACGCCTGGGCCCGGCAGCTGGCGGGCTTCAGCATCGATGAGCTGTTCGGCTGGCAACGCAATCAGTACGACCGCCTGCTGCATCTGCTGTACGGCGTATTGCTGGTGCTGCCGCTGCGCGAGCTGTGCCGTCGCGTTGCCGGCCTGCGTGGCGCCTGGGCCGGCTTTTTCGCCTTCGCGCTGATTCTCGCCTCATCGATGATCTACGAACTGATCGAGTGGGGCGCGGCGGTGGTCCTCGGCGACGGCAGCGATCTGTTCCTGGGCACCCAGGGCGACCCCTGGGACGCCCAGAAGGACATGGCCCTGGCCCTGCTGGGCGCGCTCATCGCCCTGGCCCTGGCCGCCCCGCTGAGGGCGGCCCGCGTCCGTCGCGCGGTCACCGGAAACGGCTGACTTGAACGGCGCCGGGCCGGCGGGTGTATGCTGGCCCACCCTCAACCACCGCCGGAGCAACGCCCATGGCCTATTCCTCCCGCTACCAGCCGGAAACCCTGGACCGCGCCGCCGTGGACGCCGCCCCCGGGCCCCGGGTGCTGGAGTTCGGCACCAACTGGTGCGGCCACTGCCGTGCCGCCCAGCCGTTGATCCAGGCGGCGCTGGCCGATCACCCGGATCTGGAGCACCTCAAGGTGGAGGACGGCAAGGGCCGGCCCCTGGGCCGTTCGTTCCGGGTCAAGCTGTGGCCCACCCTGATCTTCCTGCGCGACGGTCAGGAGGTGGCGCGTCTGGTGCGGCCCGGTGACCAAACGGAAATCGACGAGGCCCTGGCGCGTATCACCGCCTGATCACGGCTGAAGCGGAACGCCGCCCGGCCGCCGGCGACACTCGCATCCGCGAAATCCCATCCCTATACTAGCCAAATGGACAGTATCGCCGCCCCCGCCACCCTGGATGACCCGCTCTATTACCTGCGCAACTTCGAGACCGTGCTGCGCTGGGTGAGCCACTGTCACGGGGATTTGCTGGACGACGCCGAACGGGCCTTCGTGGCCGGCGTGGCGGCGCAGCCGGTGGCGGCCCGGGCCCTGCTCACGCGCATGGTGATGCGCAAGGGCGAGCTGTTCCGCGCCGACAAACTGCGCTACCCGGAGATCGGCCCGGCGATGCCGGCGCTGGCGTCGCTGGAAGCGGCGGGCTGGGTCCGGCGGGACGGCGACCTGAGCCTGGACGACCTGTTCCGCCTCTACACCAAGGCGGAGCTGGGCCGCGCCCTGGCGCCCCGGCTGGCCGCCGCCGGCCTGGACCGGCACGGCCGCAAGGCGGACTGGCTGGCCACCCTGGCCGAGCACCCGCCCGCGCCCCGGCCGTTGCCCGCCTGGGACCCGGAGGGGCATCTTCCGCCGGCCTGGCGGCTCACCGTGATGCCGGTGTGCGAACGTCTGCGGCTGATGTTCTTCGGCAATCTGTACCAGAGCTGGAGCGAGTTCGTGCTCGCCGAGCTGGGCACCTTCCGCTACGAGCGGGTGCGCCTGGACGCCACCACCCGGCCGTACCGCCACCGTGCCGACCTGGACGCCTGGCTGGCGGTGCACGCCTGCCGGGAGCGGTTCGAGGCCGGCGAACCGGTGGAGGCGGTGGCCGCCGATCTGCCCGATGGCGACACCGGCAACCCCTGGGTGGAGGAGCGCCGCCACAAGCTGCGCTACAAGCTGGCCCGGCAGTGGGAGCGGGAAGACCAACTGGAGCGGGCCGAGGCGTTGTACGCCCAATGCCGCCACCCGGACGCCCGCGCCCGGCGCCTGCGGGTGCTGGAGCGGCGCGGCGAGTACCGCGCCGCTCTGGCCCTGGCCAGCGAGGCCGCCGCCGCCCCGGAAAGCGAAGCGGAGCGCCAGCAACTGGGCCGCTTGCTGCCGCGCCTGCACCGTAAGCTGGATCTGCCCCGCCCGGTGTCGACGCCGCCGCCGGCCACTGAGCAATGGTCGCTGACCCTGCCGGTATCCCGCCTGATGCGCGCCGGCTCCGTGGAGGGCGCGGTGGCCGAGCACTTCCACCGCCAGGACGCGCCGGTGTGCTACGTGGAAAACACCCTGTTCACCGGCCTGTTCGGCCTGCTGTGCTGGGAGGCGGTGTTCGCGCCCCTGCCCGGGGCCTTCTTCCACCCGTTCCAAAGCGGCCCGGCGGACCTGCACCGGCCGGACTTCCTGGCCCGCCGCCGGGAGCGCTTCGCCGCCGCCTTCGCCGACCTGGACAGCGGCCGCCACCGGCGGCGCATTCTCGATACCTTCCGGCGCAAGTACGGGACCCAGTCGCCGTTCGTGCACTGGGGCGCGCTCTCCGAGCCGTTGCTGGAGCTGGCCCTGGACTGCATTCCCGCCGCCCATCTGGCCCGCCACGGCGAACGGCTGCTGGGCGACATCAAGGCCAACCGGGCCGGTCTGCCGGACCTGATCCAGTTTTTCCCGGCGCGGGGCGAATACCGCATGATCGAGGTGAAGGGCCCCGGCGACCGGCTCCAGGACAACCAGCGCCGCTGGCTGGCGTACTTCGCCGAGCAAGGCATGCCGGCGGTGGTCTGCAAGGTGGCCTGGGAGGCGGGGTGAGCACGGCCTTCGAGACCACCACCTACACCGTGGCGGTGCGCGCCCTGTGCGAGTTCACCGCCAAGGCCGGGGACCTGGACCTGCGTTTCACGCCGTCGCCCACCGCCCAGGAGGGCATCGCCGGCCACGCCACCGTCACTGGCCGGCGCGGCCAGGGCTACGAAACGGAAGTGGCGTTGAGCGGCGAGCACCGCCACCTCAGGGTCCGTGGCCGCGCCGATGGCTATGATCCGCGCCGCAACCGGCTGGAGGAGATCAAGACCTTCCGCGGCGACCTGGCCCGCCAGCCCGGCAACCACCGGGCCCTGCACTGGGCCCAGCTCAAGGTCTACGGCGCTTTGCTGTGCCGGGCCCGGGAGCTGGACAGCGTGGAGCTGGCGCTGGTCTATTTCGATGTGGTCAAGCAGAAGGAAACGCCGCTACGGGAAACCCACGCCGCCGCCGATCTGGAGGCGTTTTTCCAGGACCAGTGCGAGCGCTTCCTGCAATGGGCGTACCGGGAACTGGCCCACCGCCGCCACCGGGACGAGCACCTGGCCCGCCTGGTGTTCCCCCACCAGGATTTTCGCCCCGGCCAGCGGGTGCTGGCGGAATCGGTCTACCAGACCGCCTGCACCGGCCGCGCCCTGCTGGCCCAGGCGCCCACCGGCATCGGCAAGACCCTGGGTACGCTGTTTCCGCTGCTCAAGGCGGCCCCCGGCCAGGGCCTGGACAAGCTGTTCTTCCTCAGCGCCAAGACCCCGGGCCGGCGCCTGGCCCTGGACGCGGTGCGCACCCTGACCCCGGACCCGGTGGCGCCGGCGCCCGGCGACCCGCCCCTGCGTACCCTGGAACTGATCGCCCGGGAAAAAAGCTGCGAGCACCCGGACCGGGCCTGCCATGGCGAGTCCTGCCCGCTGGCGGCGGGCTTCTACGACCGCCTGCCGGCGGCCCGCGCCGCCGCCGCTGGCGAGGCGATGCTGGACCGGGCGCGGCTGCGCGAGCTGGCCCTGGAGCACCAAGTCTGCCCCTACTACCTGAGCCAGGAAATGGCGCGCTGGAGCGACCTGGTGGTGGGCGACTACAACTATTTCTTCGACCTGTCCGCGCTGCTGCACGGCCTGGCCACGGAGAACCAGTGGCGGGTGGCGGTGCTGGCGGACGAGGCCCACAACCTGGTGGACCGGGCCCGGGGCATGTACAGCGCCGAGCTGGATCAGATCGCTTTCCGCCGCGTGAAGCGCGCCGTGCCCAAGGATCTCAAGGGCGCCTTCGACCGCCTCAACCGCCAGTGGAACGCCCTCAACAAGGACATCGACGCCGCCCAGCCGGACCGGGACTACCGGGTCCACGACGATCCGCCCCAGGCGTTTCTGTTCGCCTTGCAGCAGATGCTGGCCGCCATCAACGACCACATGGCCGAACACCCGGAACCCCTGGACGGCGAACTCACCCGTTTCTATTTCGACGCCCTGCATTTCAACCGGGTGGCGGAGCTTTACGACGGCGACGCCTTCCTGTTCGACAGCGAACGGCTGGCCCCCGCCCGGGGGCGGCCCGGCTCCCGCCTGTGCCTGCGCAACGTGGTGCCGGCGGCGCTGCTGGCGCCGCGCTTCGAGACCGCCCGCGCCGCCGTGCTGTTCTCCGCCACGCTGAGCCCGGCCCGTTATTACGCCGATCTGCTCGGCCTGCCGGCGGACACCGCCTGGGTGGACGTGCCCACCCCGTTCCGTGCCGAGCAGCTTGAGGTGCGTATCGCCTGGCGCATCTCCACCCGCTACCGGGACCGCCCGGCGTCCCTGGCGCCCATCGCCGAGCTGATGGGCGGGCAATACCGGCAGCGGCCCGGCAATTACCTGGCGTTTTTCAGCAGCTACGACTATCTGGAGCGGGTGCTGGCGGTGTTCCGCCAGCAATGGCCGGACGTGCCGGTCTGGGCCCAGGAGCGGCGCATGGACGAAAACGCCCGCCAGGACTTTCTGGACCGTTTCCAGGACGGCGGCGAGGGCATCGGTTTCGCGGTGCTGGGCGGCGCCTTCGCGGAAGGCATCGACCTGCCGGGCCGGCGCCTGATCGGCGCCTTCGTGGCCACCCTGGGCCTGCCCCAGGTGAACCCGGTGAACGAACAGTTCAAGGAACGGCTGGCGGCCCTGTTCGGCGACGGCTACGACTACACCTATCTGTACCCGGGGCTGCGCAAGGTGGTGCAGGCCGCCGGCCGGGTGATCCGCACCGACGACGACCAGGGCGTGGTGCACCTGATCGATGACCGCTTCGGCCGCTCTCAGGTACGCGCCCTGCTGCCCGGCTGGTGGCGGTTGGGGTAGGACCGGTTAACAGCCGCGCCGGTTAGCAGCCGAACCGCGCCGCCATGTCCAGCAAATCCTCGAACAGGAAATCGTGGTCCTCGGAAAACTGCTTGGCCGGGCCTTTCGGTCCGTATTCCAGTGGCCGTTTCACATAGGCGGTGCGCAGGCCGGCGGCCCGGGCGGCCTCCAGATCATCCTGGTGGGTGGCGACCATCAGTACCTGCTCCGGGCTCACCTGAAAGGTTTCCGCCACGCCCAGGTACATCCTGGGGTCCGGTTTAAAGGTGCCGAAGGTCTCGGCGGACAGGATACGGCTCCAGGGCAGATCCCCATGGGTGGCCAGATCCTCGAGAAGACTCAGGTTGCCGTTGGACAGGGTGCAGGTGGTAAAGCGCCGCTTCAGCCGGTGCAAGGCCGGCGAACCGTCCGGCCAGGGATCGAGCCGGTGCCAGGCCAGATTCAGATGCCGCTTCTGGCTTTCATCGAGATTGTCGATGCCGAATCGCTCCAGTATCTCCTCAAGGATCGAGAAGTGGATGTCATCGATCAGCGCCCAGGGCGCTTCCCCGGATACCACCCTGGCCATGGCCGGCTTATAGCCGGCCCGCCAGGCGAGGGTGAACTCATCGGAGGGCACCGGCAGGTTCAGGGCCCGCGCTTCCCGTTCGATGGAACCGAACCAGTCGACCACCGTCCCGAACACATCGAAGGCCATCACCTGAATGCTCATTGCCGTCACTTCCTGGCTTATTGAGCGTCCACGTTAGCACGAGGGCGGGCGCCGCCGTCGTGGTCCTTCTCCCATTGCTCCAGGGTCCCCGGCGCGCCCAGCTTGTAGCCGTTCACCGTCTTGCCGTAGTAGTCGCGATCCCGGTTGCCGTGGAACGCCTTGATGGTGGCCTCCAGGTCGCCGTCGAAGCGCGGGTCCTGGGGGCGCGGGTGGCTGTTGATGTAGGCGGACAGGTCCCAGGCCTGCTGGTCGGTGAGGCTGCCCGGGCGGCCCAGGGGCATGTTGGCCTTGATGAAATCCGCGCCGGTGTTGACCCGGTGCATGCCGGCGCCCCAGTTGTAGGCGTGGGGTCCCCACAGCGGCGGAAACTCATAGTCCTTGGTGGGCCGGTCGGTGCCGGGGCGGGCGGTGCCCTGGCCGTCGTCGCCGTGGCACAGCGCGCAGTGCGCGGCGAACAGGGCGGCGCCCCGCTCCGGCGACGGCGCCTGCGACGGCGCGGCCAGGGCCGGGTAACCCTGGCCGTCCAGGGTGCGGCCGCTGGGCGCGCCGCTGGCCTGCCAGTGCATGTAGGCCTGCAGGGCGGTGACCAGATCGCTGTCCGGCGCCGGTGCAACGCCCTTGGCCGAGCCCTGGGCGTTCTCGGAATAGGTGAAGCAGCCGACGATGCGGTCCGCCATGGTGTTGATGCGGTCGTTCTTGCTCCGGTACTTGGGGTACAGGCCCCAGGCCGCCCACATGGGGGCGGAATCCGCCTGGCGGCCGCTGTTCAGGTGGCAGTTCACGCAGGCCTGGCCGTTGCCCACGAAGGGCGCGGAGTCCGCATGGGTGGGGGTGGCGCTGAAGATGGCGGCGCCCCGGCGGATGACCTCGCCGTCCGGGCCGTCCGGCAGGTCGGCCAGCAGCGGTGGCTGGAAGTGGCCCTGGACGGCGTCCGCCCGGGCCGGCGCCGGGTCCGGCCGGGTGGTGTCCGGCACCTGGCCCCGGGCGGGCAGGGCGGCCAGCCACGCGGACACCGCCTTGATTTCCTCGTCACTGAGCTGTTCCGCGACCCGTTTCATCAGGCCGTCGGCATCGTTGTCCCGGGTGCCGTTCTTCCACGCCTGGAGCTGGCTTTCCAGGTAGCCGGCGTGCTGCCCGGCGAGGCCGGGGAAATGCGGCGCCACGCCGCGCGCGCCGGCGCCGTGGCAGGCCACGCAGGCGGGCAATTGGTCCGCCCAACGCCCGTTCACCGCCAGCTCCCGGCCGGCGGACCGGTGGTCGCCGGAGGCGGCGCCGCCGTCGCGGGGAGGCAGGCCGGCATAGTAGGCCGCCACGGCCTGGATCCGCGCGTCCGACAGGCCCTTGGCGATGGGCATCATAATCGGATTCCGGCGCTGGCCGTCCGCCAGATCGTGCATCTGCTTGGCCAGGTAGCCCGCCGGCAAACCGGCCAGGGACGGGAAGCCGGCGGCGTTGCCGTGGCCGTCCGGCCCGTGGCAACTGGCACAGGGGGCCACCCCGGGGGCGCCCTGGTTGGCCAGGGTTTCGCCGGAGACGGCGGCGGTGGCGGTACACGGCGGGCCGGCCAGCGCGGCGACGGCCAGCAGGGCCCGGAAGGTCGACGGGAATCGGGTTGTTGTTTTCATTGGGTGGCTCCCTGACGCGGTGGTGGAAGGGGAGTTGCCTGCGGACGATTTTGCGTCAAGGAGCCGTGAAGGTAAATATTGTTTATATGCTTATTCTATTTGGTTATTTACCCGTCCCCGCATATTGATCCCGCAGAGCCTTGCGGTTGAGCTTGCCCACGGCGGTCTTGGGGATGGCGTCGGTGAAGATTACCCGGCGCGGTTTCTTGTAGGACGCCACCTGTTCCGTCACGAAGGCGATCAGGGTGTCCTCGTCCACGTTCTGGTCCGGCTTCAGTGCCACCACGGCGGTCACCGCCTCCACCCATTTGGCGTCCTGGACGCCGATCACCGCGCACTCCGCCACCGCCGGGTGGGCCACCAGCACGTCCTCCACTTCCCGGGGGTACACGTTGTAGCCGCCGGTGATGATCATGTCCGAGGTGCGGTCCTTGAGATGCAGGTAGCCACGCTCGTCGAACGCCGCCACGTCCCGGGTGCGTAGCCAGCCGCCCTCCATGAACATCTCCTGGTTCAGCGCCGGGGCATTGTGGTAGCCGGCCATCATCGACGGCGCGCGCACCGCGATCTCGCCGGGCTCGCCGGCGGGCACGTCCTGGCCGGCCTCGTCCACCAGCCGGATCTCCACGTCCAGGGACGGCCGGCCGCAGGCGCCCAGCAGCTCGTCCTGGTGGTCCTCGGGGCGCAGCACCGCGATGGTCAGCGGGCACTCGGTCTGGCCGTAGTACTGCCAGAATTTCTCCCGGCCCCACAGTTGCATGGCCTGCTCGATCACCGGTCTTGGCATGGGCGAGGCGCCGTAGATCACCTGGCGCAGATGGCTCACGTCCGTGGTCACGAAGCGGGGATGGCCGAGCAACATCTGCAGCATGGTGGGCACCATGTTCACCGCGGTGATGCGTTCCTTCTCGATCAGGTCCAGGAAAGCGTCCGGGTCGAAGCCGGGCATGATCACGGTGCGCGCGCCGCGCAGCCAGAATGGCAGCACGAACACGCCGGAAGCGTGGATCAGGGAGGCGGCGTGCAGCATGGCATCGTCGCGCTGTACGTTGACCAGATTCAGCAGCACGTTGCGGCAGATGCCGGCGTAGGAGGCCTGGGTGTGTTGCGCCGCCTTCAGGGTGCCGGTGGTGCCGGAGGTGAACAGGGTCAGGATCACGTCGTCCGGTTGCACCGCCACGTCCGGCGCCGCCGCGCTGCAGTCCGCGGCGGCGGCCAGCAGATCGTCGCCCACGGCGTCGGCGCCGATGCCGTGGCACACCAGCCCCGGGCGCGCCTCGCGCAAGGCCGCCGCCCGTTCCGCCAGGTCGGCGCCGTACAGCAGCACCCCGGCGCCGGTTTCCTCCAGCATGCGGGCGTGCTCCTCCAGGGACAGACGGGCGTTCAGCGGTACCCGGTTGATGCCCGCCTTCACGCAGGCGAAATCCACCGGCACGCTGTACAGGCCGTTGTTGAGCAGCAGGGCGACCCGGTCGCCCCGTTGCACGCCCCGTTCGATCAGGGCGTGGGCCAGTTGATTGCTTAGCGCCTGGGTCTCGCCAAAGGTCAGGCTCTGGTCGCCGAACACGATGGCGGTGCGCTCCGGGTTGTAGCCGGCGCCGCGATGAATCAGATCCAGATAGGTGGTGGTCATTGCGTCTCTCTCCCGTTGTCGTTCTTGTTCATTCGAATTCACCGTGGCGGCCGGCGCCCTTGGCGAAGCGGTCCGCGCCGGCGATGGCTTCCTCGAAGACGATCGGGTAGCCGCCGGCGCCTTCCCGGCGCAGCGCCTCCGCCAGATCGTGGTCCCACTGGCCGTAGGCGGAGGCCCGGTCCGCCTTCATGCACTGTTGCGGGAAGCCGGCGATCTGGCGGGCCAGGGCCTCGGCGGCTTCAACAGCGGTGCCGTCGTCCACCACCCGGTTGGCCAGGCCCATTCGCAGGGCTTCCTCGGCGCCCACCGGGCGGCCGGTAAGAATCATGTCCAGGGCGCGGCCCTGGCCGACGATGCGCGGCAGGCGCACCGTGCCGCCGTCGATCAGCGGCACCCCCCAGCGCCGGCAAAACACGCCGAACACCGCCGAGCGCTCCACCACGCGCAGATCGCACAACAGCGACAGCTCCAGGCCGCCGGCCACCGCGTGGCCGGACACCGCCGCGATCACCGGCTTGCTCAGCATCATCCGGCTGGGCCCCATGGGCCCGGGACCGGTACCCTGGGGCTCCACCTCGTTGCGGCGCTCCGGATCGCCCAGGGCCGCCAGGTCGGCGCCGGCGCAGAAGGTGCCGCCGGCGCCGGCCAGCACCGCCACCCGCGCTTCTTCATCGGCTTCGAAGGCCTCGAAGGCGGCGCGCAGCGCGGTGGCGGTGGGACGGTCCACCGCATTGCGTTTGTCCGGACGGTTGATGATGATCGTGCGCACCGGGCCGTCGGCGCGGGTAAGAATGGGGGAAGCGGACACGGCGGACTCCTCGACGGCGGATCCTCGGATCCGCTTTGTTACATTTTTTGTCCAATGATGACAAATTAGGATATATTTCACGGAATGTCCAGATCAGACAAATTAAGTTATAAAAAGCCCGGCGGCCCACAACCCGCCGACACCCCGCCGCTCGCCGCCGGCGATCTGGTGCTGGACCTGCTTTCCACCCATGATGCCCACCAGCTCACCGTGGCCGCCCTGTGCCAGGCCGCGGAAATCTGCGGCGTCCGCCCCCAGAACGTGCGCGTGGCCCTCAACCGCCTGCAGCGCCAGGGCAAGGTGGACAGCCCGGAACGGGGCCTCTACCGGCTCGACACCGGCGGCAGCGGCCTGTTCGCGGAAGTGGCCAACTGGCTGCGCCGGGAACAGCAGGCGGTGCCCTGGCAGGGTGGCTGGGCGGCGGTGCTCGACAACGCCGTGCCGCGCGGCGAGAAAACCGCCTGGCGCCGGCACCAACGGGCCCTGACCCTGCGCGGCCTGCGCCACCTCGACGACACCGGCCTGTGCCTGCGCCCGGATAACCTCACCGGCGGCATCGACGGCCTGCGCCGGGACCTGCGGCGGCTCGGCCTCGCCGACGGCGCCCGCGTGTTCCGCGCCGCCGACTTCAGCGACGACGACGAACAGGCCGCCCGCCGCCTTTGGGACACCGCCGCCCTAAGCCGCCAGTACCGCGACATGGAAAAGCGCCTGGCGGCCAGCCACCGCAAGCTGGCCCGGCAAGCGGCGGAAAAGGCCGCCCGCGACAGCCTGCTGCTTGGCCGTGCCGCGATCCGCTGCATCCTCCACGACCCGCTGCTGCCCGATGAGCTCATGGACCAGACCCCGCGCCACCGCCTGATCGAGCGCATGGGCGCTTACCAGCGCGACGCCAAGGCGATCTGGATGGGGTTGCTTGACGCGGTTTGACGAGGTTCACGTTTTCGCCCAAAAACCGTTAAGTCGCGCTTTTTTCCTACAGCGGCCTTAAGAGATTTCTTACAAGCGCGGCGCCGTTCCGTTGCTAACCTCCCAGGTGCAAATGTTTGCTTTCTGTCCACTGGGGGACGGGGGGCCAGGACAATCTGGGGGAAAGGCATGGAAACGCCGCTGGCCAGCCATGGAGGCTGGTTTCGTCTTGTCGTCTGTTTTTGTTTTTTGTTCATCCTGCCGCTGAACGGGCAGGCCGGTCCCGCCGAGGGGCGGCAATGGCTGCTCGGCCAGATTCAGCAGGATGGGTCGCTGAACACTGAGGCCACCCTGGCCACCGCGTTCCAGGCCACCACGGAGAGCGTGGAAACCTTTCGGATTCAGCCGGACGCGGAGCCCGGCGACCTCTCCGGCGTCGCCGCCTATCTGGCCGCCGCCGCGCCGGACCAAAGCGCCGAGAATCTTGCCCGGCGCCTGATCGCTTCGCACGCTCTGGGGCTGGATTTCAATGCCGATCGGCAGGCGCTCATGGCCAGGCAACGTGCCTATTCCGGTTTTGGCGCGTTTCCCGGCCACGATGCCGACGCGGTCAGTACCGCCTTCGCCTTGCGGGCCTTGCACCGGCTGGGCGTGACCCAGGAGCCCGCGGCGTATTCGCTTCAATACCTTCTCGACAGCCAGCTCGACAGCGGCGGCTGGGCACTGGACGGTGACAATGCCCAGGTGCAGACCACCGCCCTGGCCATGCATGCGCTCTGGCTATACCGCAACCAGTACCAGGTGGCCGCCGCGCTCGACGCGGCCCAGTCGTTTTTGCTCGGTGAGCGCGACGGCGTTCTATGGGCGGATACCGAACAATCGGCGCTGGCCTTGATCGCGCTTTTGTCCCGGGCCGTGGATCGTTCCCCCTATGAACCGGCATTGCAGGCTCTGGCCAACGGTCAGAATCCCGCCGGGGACTTCGACGGTGGCGTGTACGTGACGGCGCTGGCTCTTCGGGTATTGGCGCTGGGATCGCTTCCTCCGCGGGATCTCACCCGGCTCACCGGCAGGCTGGTGGACGCGCAAACCGGCCAGCCCCTGGCGGATGGCCGGGTAAGTCTGTCCGGCAGTGATACCCGGGAAGCCCGGACCGGCGCCGATGGCGCCTTTCTGTTCGAGAACCTGCCCACCGGCCAGTATCGGATCGAGGCGGGCAAGGCCGGCTACGGCACCCTGGTGCTCAACACCGTGGTGCAAACCGGCGACAAGCGGGATCTGGGCAGTCTGGCTCTGGACGTACGGCAAACCGATCCCGACACCGGCGAACCGGTATCCACCGGGCTTCTGCGCGGGCGGGTGACCGCCAGCGAAGACGGCGCCGCCCTGGCCGGCGCCACCCTGACATTGGGGGGCTCAGGTCGCTCGGTGACCACGGGCCCCGACGGCCGCTACGTGATCGGTGACATCGCCGCCGGTCCGGTCACGGTGACCGCCTCCGCGCCGGGTTATCGGACCGCCGTGGGCAGCGCCGAGATTCAGGCGGGGCAGACCCTGGTGTTCTCGCCGGCCTTGCGTGTCGCCGTGACGCAGGGTGTGAACGTGGAGGGCCGGGTCACGGCGCAGGCCTCCGGTGACGCGGTGGCCGGCGCGCTGGTTAGCGCCCGGGTCGGCGATACCACGAAATCCGTGAGCACGGACGCGCAAGGCGATTATCGCCTGACCCGCTTGCCCGCCGGGGAGGTGGCGCTCACCGTCAACGCCGATGGCTATGCTTCCGTGTCTGGTCAGGCGCAAGCCGACGACGGCGATACCTTGTCATTCTCGCCACGGCTTGTCCCCGTGGGCGAGCCCCCGGTTTCCCTGCCCGGCGGCTTCCGTGGCATGGTCGTGGACGGCATCACCGGGCGCGGTATCGAAGGCGCTGAAATCCGGGTGGAGTACGAAGGCGGCTCCGAGAGCCAGGTCACCGACGCCGACGGTCACTTCCTCATCGATACGCTGAGCGCGGGGGACGTCGGTTTGATCATCAGTGCCCCGGGCCATGCATCGGTCAGCGCGACGGCGCGGGTGGAAGGCGGCTTCATCAGCGATGTGGGCGAGGTGGAACTTACGCCCCTGGACGAGGCGGTGAACAGTGTCGCCGGCCGGGTGGTGGATGTGCGTACCGGCGAGCCACTGGAAGGCGTGCTGGCCCAGGTTAAACCGCAAGCCTCCTCGTCCACGGTGGTGGCGGAGGCCCTGAGTGGTCCGGAGGGGCGGTTCGAAGTGCCGGGATTGCGGCTGGACGACTATGTCCTGGTGTTGTCGCTGACCGATTACCAGGACCTCACGGTTCCCTTCCTGATCGCCTCCGGCGGTGTGCTGGAAATGGGCGAGTTGCGTATGCGACCGCCGGGTATCGATGCCTTGCTGCCGGATCTGGCGATACAAAGCATCGCCACCGGCGATCTTTCTTCCGACCCGGATACCTTCGCGGCCAGTGGCGATCTGGACGTGGTGGTCATCAACCGCGGTAACACGGCGCTGGATCAGAGTTTCCGCGTGCTGGCCTTCAGTGACCGGGATCGGGATGGCGCGTTCGACCCGGACACGGATGTAGCGCTCGGAGAACAGGTCGTCGACGGGACGCTCGATGTGGATACCACCCGGTTGATCTCCATTGCCGTGGACGGGCCTCTTCCGTTCCGCGATGCACCGATCACGGTGATGCTCGACGCCGATGAAGCGATCTCCGAACTGTCCGAGACCAACAATCTGGAAAGCACCGCCGGGGAATGCGTCAACAACCAGAAGCCGTATCTGGATCTGGCCTTGTGTCTGGACGCGTCCGGCAGCGTCAGCCGTTCCGAGTTCCAATTGCAGTTGGAAGGCACGGCCCGGGCCATCGAGAACCCGGATATCGTGCCACGTGACGGTTCGGTGCGGCTTTCCCTGCTGCAGTTCAGTAACTCGGATCGTCTGGAAATCAACCCGACGCTGGTCGAGGAAGACAACGTGGCCGATCTGGCGGACGCCATCCGGGCGGTGCCGAAAATGGGTGGCGGCACTTCCATCCATCAGTGCATCGATGGCGCCGCCAACACCATCACCCAGACCACGCCGCCGGCGGCACTGCGAGTGATCGACGTGTCCACCGACGGGCAGTCCAGCCAATCCTCCGCGGTGGCCGCCGCCAATCGCGCCCGTGACGGCGGCGTGGATGTGCTCAATGCCATCGGCGTGGGCAGTGGCGCCAACGAAAACCTGCTCAACGCCATCGTCTTCCCGGAACCGGTGGGCGGCGACCGCGGCTTCGTGCTTATGGTCGACAGCTACGAGGAATACATCGAGGGCATCGCCGGCAAGATCGCTAAGGAAACCCGTATTCCCGATCTTACCGTGGGCGGCCTGAAACTGGTGGATCACGGAACCGGCGAACCGGTCAGCGTGGAAGTGGTGGTCGGCAACGCCGGCTCTGCGGCGATCACCGAGGACATTACCGTCACCTTCTTCAACGGTGACGCCAACACCGGCGAGGCAATCGGAGAGGTCACGTTGCAGGAAGGCATCGACGCCGGCGCTTTCCGCACCGTCAGCTTGGACGATGTGCCGGTGGCGGCCCTGAACAATGGCACCGTGCGCGCCGCTGCTGAAATCGCCGGCAACGTGTCGGAGTGCAACACCGGCAACAACGGTGTGAGCATCCCGGTCTCCGTGCAGCGGGGTGAAGTGTCCCTGGGGCTGTCGTCCAGCGCGCCATCGCCCATGGAATTGCTAGGGATTGATGCTCTGGTCGGCAATACCGGCGCTGTGGCCGGCGACTATCGGGTAACGCTGCGTATCGAGGATACCAATGGGGTTTTGGTGGCGGACCTTGGCGAGCACGCCGTCGACGAACTGGCCGCTGGCCAGCAGTACCAACGCACCGAGGAATGGGATACCGGTGTCACGCTGACCGGTGATTATCGGGCCGTGGCCGATCTCTATAACGCCTCCGGCCGTCTGCTGGACAGTGACCAGGCCGCTTTCCGGATCACCGAGGAGGAGGACCCGTCCGCTCCGGTGGCGTCGGTCCGGGTTGGCGCGGACCGGCCCGAATACCGCCTCGGTGACACCGTGATGATCGAGAGTTCGCTGAGCAACACCAGCCTCGGCACACCGATCCCGGCCCCCCGTTATCGCCTTGTGGTGGCCGGCCCTGAAGGGCAGGTGGTGCTGAGCGAGGAGACCGCGTTGGGTGGTCTGGCCATTGGCCAGGTGCTGACCCTGCCGGACCGGCTTGCTCTGGCTGACCTTCCGGTCGGTGACTACGCGGTAACCGGTACCCTGTTCGCCAGCAACGACCAGGTGCTCGCCCGGGACCAGGCCGGCTTCTCGGTCGCCGCCGATCCGCTCCGTGCCTTGCAGGGCGGCGTCTCCGTCGCAGCGGAGTCGGTCTTCCTGGGCGATGCCCAGAGCTGCCACTACCGGCTGCGTAACAGCGGCGAACAGGTCCTGGAAGACATCGGCGTGCGGCGAGCCCGTGTCGATCTGGATAACCAGCTTGAGCTCGCGGACGAAGCCGCCACGGTGACCCTGGCACCCGGTGAGGAACGGACCTTCACGGACACCTTCAGCACCGCCGGGTTCAATCTTACCCGCCACGCCTGCGTGCTTCAGGTCGCCGACGACGGCGAAAGCCGGGATCTCGGCAACGCCACCTTCCAGATTACCGAACCGCCCGTGTCCCTGGAGACCAGCCTCGGCCTGAGTGGTGGCCCCCGCCTGCTGGTATTGGCGGATAAAGAAGTGTCCACCTGCATGGCGGTCAGGACCCTGACTCTCGAAGCCGTGTTCCCGGAGACCTTGTCGCCCTTCGCACTGGTTCACGCCAAGGTGCTCGGGCGGCATTTCCGGATAGAGGATATGGAGTCCGCCACGCCCCGTTTCTTCGATGGTCCGGTGAATCATGGTGATGGCCGCGATGTGGATCTTACCTTGATGGATCTTGACCGGGAGCGGTTGACGGTACGGCTGCAAGGCGAGGGCCTGGTCGACGGTGACTATTCCCTTAAAGCGTTCTATCCGGCCTTCCTGTTCCTGCACAAAGACCTGGATAGTGGTGAAGTTCACTTTGAATGCGGTGAGCCTCCGCGACCGGGTGACGTGCTGGGTGATTTCAAGGTCACCGAGGTGGAGCTGGTGGAAAAAGTGCGCCGGGACGGCGGTGCGCCGGAAGTGCCCGCGATCGCCACGCAACGCCAATGGCTTGATGAAACCCTGGCCGAGCGGGATTACACCCTGGTGGACTCCCTGGAGGCCTTCGGCGCGGCGGTACGCTCCGGCGATTATCAACAATACCTGCTGTTGGCGGACCGTATACCGGTGGAGCACTGGACCGCCAAACAACTCCGGGAGGCGGTGAATCGTGGCGAAGGGCTGGTTTACGCCGCCGGCAATCTGCCCGAGGCAGGCCCGCTGCATGAAGTCTTGGGTATCCAACCTCACCGTGAACGGCCCGGCTTCGGCTGGCACCACCATGAGCCGCGCCAGGGCGCTTACGCCGACGGCGTGTTGATGGAGCGCTCGCCGCTGGGCGATGCCGGTTTCCTGCCGTTTGCTCTCAACCGTGAGCTGGCGCTGGTGCATCGCGAGAACAGCCGCGTGGCCGGTCATTACCAGAACCTGCGCCTGGGCGGCGGCCATGGCCGTGGCCGTCACTGCCCGTTGTACCCCGTCGAGCATCCGGCGGTGACGTATCGGGATTACGGCCAGGGCCGGACCGTGTTCGCCGGCTTCGACCTGGCTGCGGAAGGCACCGCCGAGCCCTCCACGCAGCGCTATGCCGAGTTGCTCCACGGCATGCTCGCCTTCACCGAAACCGACCTGACCATCGCGCGCCCCGGCGCCGTGGTGCCGGTCACCCTGACGGTGGAGAACACCGGGCCGGCGGTGGCCGTGGAAGCGCGCCTGACGCTGGAAGACGGCGGCGAGGTACTGGCGACGCTGCCGCGAACCGGCAATGGCCAACCGGTCTGGCAATTCGAGCTGGCGGAGAGAGAAACGCGCTCCCTGCGTGCCTGGGTACGCCCGGATTATCGGCAGGGCGTGAGCGACCTTTCCGCAACGTTGCAAGCGAGCGCGCCAAGCGGTGCCGCCAAGAGCTTTGAAGAGGCCCTGCGCATCGAACTGCGCGCGGACGCCCCCGAGACCCTGCCAGCGATTGAATCCTCGGTTCGTCAGGCGCTCTGGCAAGCACCCTGGGACCTGGCTCTGAAACACGCGGCGCTGAGCCTGCATCAAGCCGGCCACGCCCGGGAGCATGGCCGAACCGGGGATGCGATCAAACTGGCGCTTAAAGCCACCACGTCGTTGCAGGCATCCCGGCACCGGGATGCCGATGAATTGCGACGTCGCCTGGACTGGGTGATCTGGGCTCTCAACAAGGAAGGGAACTAGGGGGAATCATGCAAGGACGACAAATGACCACCACGATGATGGATCGCAACACTTCCGAAAGCCACGCGGCGCCAGCCATGGAGCGGATGCGCTACGCTCGGCGGCTCTGTCGAACCACCGCTCTGGTCGCGGTGATGATGCTGCTTAACGCGGTGATCTGGCCCTCCTGGGCGGTGGCCGTGGAAGTGGAACGCCAGAAAGAAGCCCAGGCGCAAGCTCGCTGGGAAGCACGCCATCAGTCCCTGGATCAGGTGCTCCTTGGCATCCGCCAGGAAGCCAGGGACGGGCGCTCGATGATGGCGGACACGCTCGCCGAACGAAATCAGGGCTTCCTGGGCAAGGCCCGTTCGCTGCTTGGCATCGAACAGGCGCCCGCCGAGGCGTTGCCCCGTCTGCAATGGCTCTCACAGCGGGCGGCCAACCTGCACGAGCAAGCCCTGGCCTCCTTCGATGAAACCGAGGCGCATTTGAGGAAGAAGGAGCTGCCGCGACGAATTCTCGACCGCAATGACCGTGCCCGCGAAGAATACCAACGGGCTTACGCCACCATGCGCGAAACGTTGAATCAGGCCCTCGATTCCGATTCACTCGGCGAGCAGGAAGAGGCCATGGCGGCGCTGGTTGACTTCATGGATCGCTTCACCCTCGACAAGCCCCGCGACCCCTTCGACCCGAACAAACTGCCCTGGCGCACCCCGGACCCGGACAGGACGCCGACCCCGGCCCGGTCCGCCGAGGCCCTTAGTCAGCGCACCGGTTTGCCCCGTTTTGAGCAAGGGCTCGAACTCGCCAGCCTGAATAACAACGCCGCCCTGAGCGTGGCGCCGGGCGCCCCCACGGACGAGGCCCTGGCCGCTACCCTGGATGCGCCGCAAACGCCTGCCATCCAGGCCAAAGCCGCCGAACTCGACCACGACCCGGTCCGTATCTACCAATGGGTGCGCAACAACATCGAGTTCATCCCCAGTTACGGCTCCATTCAAGGCGCCGAGTACACCCTGGAACTGGGCAAGGGCAATGCCTTCGACACCGCCAGCCTGCTCATCGCCCTGTTGCGAGCCTCGGACATCCCGGCCCGCTACGCCATGGGCACCGTGCGCATGCCCGCCGACCAGGTCATGAACTGGGTTGGCGGCGTCAACGTGCCCAGCGCCGCCGGCAACCTGATGGGGCAGGGCGGCATCCCCAACACCGGCCTGACCCGGGGAGGCCAGATCAGCCACTTCGAACTGGAACACATCTGGGTGGAAGCCTGGATCGACTTCCACCCCAGCCGCGGCGCCGATCACCGCACCGGTGATACCTGGGTACCCATGGATGCCAGCTTCAAGCAGTACCAATACAGCGAAGGTATGGACCTACAGGACCAGGTCCCCTTCGACGCCGAAGGCCTGGCCCGCACCATCGAACAGGAAAGCACCATCAACGAAGAGGAAGGTTGGGTGCAGGGTGTGCCCCAAATGACTATTGAGAATGTTGTAGAGGGTTATAGAGGGCGCCTGGAAAAACATCTAGAAAATCAAAATGCATCAATTAAGGAAACTATTGGTGGGCACGATATAAAAAAAATCATTAGTAAACAATTTTCTGGTGCCTTGCCATATGAATTGGTGACGCGAGAGCTTTTTACGAATGAGATTCCTGAAAAATTGAGGTGGAGATTCAGCTATGAGCTTTACGATGTCTCCTATGGGTTAAAAGGTACTGCGATCTTGGTCATAAATGAGGCTACGGCAAAATTGGCAGGTAGGAAACTGGCATTGTCGTTCTTTCCGTCTAATAAAGAAGATGAGGCAGCGATAGATAGTTATCTTCCAGATTATAGCAGCGAAGATGCCGAGACCAGTTCGTCACATAGTTTGCCGGGGTATTTGATTCGCTTATCGGCGGAATTCTCCGTTGATGATGAAATTGGTGCTTCTTCAGAGAAAGCCATACCTCTAGGCCAAGGGTTGCATTCCGAAATGGGGTACTGGAGTCCTATGTATGGGTGGGAAACTACAGAGAATCGGCCAGTTTCTGGAGAGTATAGATCTATAGCACTGGATCTCCAGGGTGTTAGCTTAGGGGCAGTAAATAAAAACAAATCAGATGTTTATCATGTAAATGATAAAATAAAAAGAGAGGATTATTTGGGGTTGAATAAAAGAGATTTGGTTGGTGATGCTCTCTATGGAACAATAAATAACTACTTCTTTTTAAATGATGTCCAGGACTCTGTTTCTGAGCGAGCATCTAAAAGCGTGGGTTATCGGGCCCCCAGTTATGGGGTTTTTGCCAGTGCCCTTGAGGCCGAGTACTGGTTTGGAGCCCCTCGCAATGTGAGCGTTGTTGGTTTGGCCATGGATGTAGATAATATGCGAAGTATCAGAGTTGATAAAAATAATAACCATGAAGACTGGGTTGGGTATAATAAGATTTTAGGTATGAGGATGTCGGCCATGGAGCACTTGGTTCCGGAAGAGATGTATGGTTTGAACGATAATGTGGAGGCCTTTAGTGCCGTTAAAGCGATGCATGTGGCTGCGAAAGAAGGGCAGAGGATATGGCAAATAAATTCTCAAAATGTTGATGTGGCATTGTCCGAAATTAAACTAAGTGGCTCCGTTAGAAAAAATATAAGAAATTCTGTTATGGCCGGAAAGGAGGTGACTGCCCATGAGAGTATGATTAATATCCAGGGTCGAAAAATGGCTGGTTATATTGTCATCGATCCTGAAACTGGTTCTGGTGCATACATGATATCCAGTGGGGAAAGCGGCGGTTTTTTGCAGACGGCCCTGGCAAGTTTGTTGGGTTTTCTGGGAGGTCTGACTGAAGGAGGAAATAGAGCCGAACCCCCAGTGTTTTCTGATCGACTTAGGAAGTTGGTAAAAAACGCGAGATACGTATCCGTTCTTGGAGCTATTGCACTCTTTTCGGATGCTTTGGTCACTCTGACGAGTTCAGATTTGGGTTGGGCAAGTAAGCTTGGCCGTATATCTACAGCCGTATTTGCTTACGCGGCGACAGCGATTCTGACGGCCTCGGCATTTGCGTTTGCAGGGCCTGTCTTTGCTGCTATTGCCGGGGCTTTGCTTGCCGGTTTTCTTACCGCACTACTTTCCAGATTCAACGAAAGATATTTTTCTAAAATAACGGGGAATAGAAGAAAGTGGGCGTTTTATGCTTGATTGGTTAATAATTGTCTTTGTGTTTTTTGTTTCCTCGGTGTCGTGGGGCTTGTTTGTTTTTTTGTCTTGGGCAAGAAAGTGGCCCAAGGTTGATGTGGCGCTTGGTGATATGGATGTGAAAAAATACAAAATACAAGGAAAAATATATTATCGTCCGGCAGCTAAATATAGTTACAGATGGTCAGGCGAAGAATATCTGTCGTCGGTTTTGTTTCTCATGGGTGGCCGATCGTATAGAGATCGAAAGTCAGCTGAGATCGTTTTGGGATTCGGATCTGCTCACGTTTGTCCGATTTTTCCCAGGTTCAGTTATGTTTATCAGGATAAAAGAGCCTATTGGGGATTCTTTTTGTTAGGGGTTATAGGTCTTTCCTTTTGTGGTTTTTTTTACTCATGGATAGTATAGGTATACAGTGATGGTTATTATCTGGCAGTCCCCTCCTGACGAGCAGTTTCAGTGAAGAACCCACCGTGGCCCTAGCGGGGAAAAGCCTGTCACTCTCCTTCTCCCCGGTGACCCAGGAGGATGAAGACACCCTGGTCAGCTATCTTCCCGACGCCGACGCCGACGAGGACGGTAAGCTGGACCCGGGCGAGCTTCCGGACATCCTGCCCGGTCATCTCATCAATCTGAAAGCACGATTCTCAATCGGATCGGAAACCGTTGCGAACCCGGAACAAGAACCGGCCATGGGCTCGGGCCTCGCCTCTGAAATGGGCTATTGGCAACCGGGTCGCGGATGGGATACCTCCGAGAACAAGCCGATCGCCGGTGAATTCCGCGCGCTTGCTCTGGATCTGCAAGGCATAAGCGGGTCGGCGGCGGAAAAATGGCTGTGTGGGCTTCTTTTTTTGCTGGTAGTGTGGCGGCGTCATTTTTCTCTGCGCAATGGTCTTGTAAAAGGTAGAGTAGATGATCAGGAAAGAGTTTTTTCTAAGAATAATGTTGATCGCCTTGGCCTGGGCTCTTGCCTCGGGTGGGTTGATTAAGGGTTATTACTATATGGCCGCGCTTTCCTTGTTTCTCGGGATCTGGCTCATTGCCATGCCGGATCGCTATAAGAAGGGCCAGGGACGGATGGCTTGGTCGGTAGTGGTTATCGTTTTCGTGGTGCTATGCGGGTTGTTGTACTGGCGCGGGTTGTCCTATTAGACAGCCGGCCTTGATAGAGGGTAGATATCGCAGTGGCGATGATAAGGGGGCGAGCTTGCCGCTGCGGATGAAAAAGCCCGGTGATCCGAAGGCGCCGGGCGGGGAGAGCGTCGCCGGCGCCGGGGGTGGACCACCGGGGGGAAGGGGAGTGGCGGGCTAGAGCAGAATCAGCGTGGAGGTGGCGCTGGCGTAGAGGGTGCCGTCGGCGCCGGTGAGGCGGGCTTCGGTGAAGGCCAGCCGGCGGCCTCGGGAGAGGATCTTGCCTTCGGCGCGGACCGGGCCGGTGTTTTTGGTCATGGCCTTGTGATAGGCGACTTTCAGTTCGGCGGTGCTGTAGCCCTGGCCGGCGGCGAGGGTGGAGTGCACGGCGCAGCCGCAGGCGGAGTCCAGCAGGGTGGCGGCGTAGCCGCCGTGGACGGTGCCAATGGGGTTGTAGACCTTTTCCGTGGGGGTGCCTTCGAACACCACCCGGCCTTCTTCCAGTTCGACCAGGGTGAAGTCCATGGTGCGGCCGATGCCGGGGCGGTCGTCGTTGTCCAGGGCGTATTGCAGGGCTTGCAGGCCGGTCATTTCGGCGAGGTTGCTCATTGGGGTTCCTTGGGTTCGGTGGAATGGGATGAGTGCTTAGCCGTGTGGCTGGTGTCCGGGTGCTGGGCGCCGGGGAGTTCGGCGGCCACCGCCTGGAGGAATTCGTTGGAAAGGGCGTCGTTGTCCACGGCGCGGGCCAGGATCAGCCCGCCGACCATGGCGGCGGTGGCGGCCAGGGCCTGACGCCGTTTGCGCGCCGCCCGGCCGCCGGGCAGGGCGCTTTCCACCAGGGCGACAAGGCGCCGCACGCTGCCGGTCATGGCGGCGCGTACCGGCGCGCTTTGACGTGGGGCGTCGTTGGCGAGGGCGGCCACCACGCAGCCGGCGCCGGGATGGTCCCGGTGGGCGCGGGACAGGTAGCGGCCGGCGACGGTGTCCATGGCGAGGGTGCCGTCGGGAGCGCGGGCGTCGCGCCAGCCCTGGCCGGCGGTGTTGATGGCGTGGTCGCAGGCTTCCGCCATCAGCTGTTCCTTGGAGTCGAAGTGGCCGTAGAAGCCGCCGTGGGTGAGGCCGGCCTGTTTCATCAGGGCGGCCACGCCGATGCCGTCGAAGCCCCGTTCGCGGAACAGCCGGGCGGCTTCCTCGACGATGCGTTCCCGGTTGGCGGCGGCCTGTGCCTTGCTGACGCGCATGCCCGTCTCCTGGCTTTTTGATGATGGTCGTCATTTATATATTGATGATGTCCATCATGTAAATAGCTGGCGCATGGCCGATGCAAGGAAACGGTGAATCCGGACATGCGCCCGGTGAAAACCGACGTCCGTGCCAATCGTGCATAAAACCCGCAAGCGTTACGGGCGCGCTTTTCTTTTGTGGGGGGACGTCGTTCAATAGACCGCGTTTGGCGGCTTTGGCCGGGTCCGGAATCCGTGGGAGGAACAACGATGCAAAACGCCGATATTGGCAAATTGGTGCTGCGCCTGGCGCTGGGGATCATGATTCTGCTGCACGGCATTCATAAGCTGCAGCATGGGGTGAGCGGTATTTCCGGGATGGTGGAAGGCGTGGGCTTGCCCGGCTTTCTGGCCTACGGGGTGTTCATTGGCGAGGTGATCGCGCCGATCATGGTGATCATCGGCTATCACACGCGCATCGGCGCGGCGCTGATCGTGGGGAACATGCTGGTGGCCATCGCTCTGGCGCACACCGGCGAGCTCTTCGCGCTGGGTGGTATGGGCGGCTGGGCCATCGAGCTGCAGGGGATGTTCCTGTTCTCCGCCGTGGCGCTGTGCTTCCTGGGCAGCGGCCGCTACGCGATGAAGAACTAGCGATAGCGGGCGGTTCGTGGGAGCGGCCCGGGCGGTGTGCCCGCCGCTTCGGCCGCGATTGCCATAGGATGGTTATCGCGGCTGAAGCCGCTCCTACGACCGTATGTTGTGGGTGTAATCACACGGCCGTGGCGGTGGGTTCTACAATGAGCCCTGCATCATATTCTTGGCGCTGACCTGGCCGTTCAGGGTCCAGAAGTCGTAGAGGATCCCCAGGCCGAACAGGCCGGCGGTGAACAGATAGAGAATGCCGGTGATCCACTTGCCCATGTAGAAGCGGTGCAGGCCGAACACGCCCAGGAAGGTGAGCAGAATCCAGGCGATGTTGTAGTCGGTGGTCCCGGAGCGGTAGCGCAGGTCGGCGTCGCGGTCCATTCCCGGGATCAGGAACAGGTCGATGATCCAGCCGATGAAGAACAGCCCCAGGGTGAAGAACCAGATGGTGCCGGTGATCTGCCGGCCGTAATAGAAACGGTGCGCGCCCATGAAGCCGAAGATCCAGAGGCAGTAGCCGATGACCTTGCTGTGGGTGTCCCGATACATGAATAACCTCTCCTTGCGTTAAACCACGGACCCGAAGGGAAGGGTGGACCTTACAGGTCCACCTGGATGCCGGCGATGACCTGGTTCGCCTTGGCGCGGGCTTTTTCCACGCTGTCGGCGCGGGCCAGGGCCACGCCCAGGCGCCGGCTGCCGCTCACTTCCGGCTTGCCGAACAGGCGCAGGTCGGTGTCTGGTTGCTCCAGGCCCCGCTCCAGGCCGCTGTAGCGCATGTTGGTGGAGTCGCCCTTGACCAGCAGCACCGAGGAGGCGCTGGGGCCGCGTTGCTCGATGAGCGGCACCGGCAGGCCGAGGATGGCCCGGGCATGCAGGGCGAACTCGGACAGGTCCTGGGACATCAGCGTCACCAGGCCGGTGTCGTGGGGGCGCGGTGACACTTCGCTGAACCACACCTGGTCGCCTTTGACGAACAGCTCCACGCCGAAGATGCCGCGCCCGCCCAGGGCGTCGGTGATGGCGCGGGCCTGGCGTTCCGCTTCCACCAGGGCGGCGTCGTTCATCGGCTGCGGCTGCCAGGATTCCCGGTAGTCGCCGTCTTCCTGGCGGTGGCCGATGGGCGCGCAGAAGGCGGTGCCGCCCACGTGGCGCACGGTGAGCAAGGTGATTTCGTACTCGAAATCCACGAAGCCCTCGACGATCACCCGGCCCTGGCCGGCGCGGCCGCCGGACTGGGCGTAATCCCAGGCGGCATCGATGTCGGCGTCGGTTTTCACCAGGCTCTGGCCCTTGCCGGAGGAGGACATCACCGGTTTGATCACGCACGGCAGCCCCACTTCCTTCACCGCCGCCAGGTATTCGTCCTTGTCGCCGGCGAAACGGTAGGGGGAGGTGGGCAGGCCCAGCTCCTCGGCGGCCAGCCGGCGGATGCCTTCCCGGTTCATGGTCAGGCGGGCGGCGCGGGCGGTGGGCACCACGTTGAAGCCTTCCTCCTCCAGCTTGATCAGCTCGTCGGTGGCGATGGCCTCGATCTCGGGCACGATGTAGTGGGGTTTTTCCTGCTCCGCCACGGCCCGCACGGCCTCGGCGTCGAGCATGTTGATCACATGGCGGCGGTGGGCCACCTGCATGGCCGGGGCGTTGTCGTAACGGTCCACGGCGATCACCTCGCAGCCCAGACGGGTCAGCTCGATGGTGACTTCTTTGCCCAGTTCCCCGGAACCCAGCAGCAATACGCGGGTGGCGCCGGCGGCGTAGGGGGTGCCCAGAGTCGTCATGGTGGCGGCTCCTCAATGTCGCGATGGTTCGCCGCGGGCGCGCGGCGGGTGAGGCACGATTGTAGCGGAAAGCGGGCCGGAAGCGACAAGCCGCGGAGCCTCCGTTGGCGGCGGCTTTAGCCGCGAAAGCGCGAAAGCGCTTTGATCGTGGTTGAAGCCGCTCCTACTATGGCCCTCGTTGAACGAGGAAACGAATTCATGGGCGACGACGAGTACTGGATGGATCGGGCGCTGGCGCTGGCGGAACGGGCCGGCGCCGAGGACGAGGTGCCGGTGGGCGCGCTGGTGGTGCGTGACGGCGAGGTGCTCGGCGAGGGCTGGAACCGGCCCATCGGCGCCCAGGATCCCACCGGCCACGCGGAGGTCAACGCCCTGCGCGACGCCGCCGCCCGGCAGGGCAATTACCGCCTGCCCGGGGCCACCCTGTACGTGACCATCGAGCCCTGCACCATGTGTTTCGGGGCCTTGATGCATGCCCGTATCGCGCGGCTGGTGTACGGCGCCCGGGAGCCCCGGGCCGGGGTCTGCGAGAGCCAGCTGGGCCTGCCGGAGCGGAGCTTCTACAACCATCGCGTGGAAGTGCTGGGGGGCGTGCAGGCGGAACGGGCGGCCGGATTGTTGCGGGACTTTTTCCGCCAGCGGCGGGCCCGGGGCACGGATCGCGGCTGAAGCCGCGCTCTTCGTCCGGAGGGATTATTCGCTGGTGGCGAGCAGGGTCTGGCCGTGGCGCTCGGAATTGTCGGCGCGCACCAGCAGATCGTAGTAGTGGCGGATATGGCGCACGTACACCGCCGCCTGACCGCCGGGGGCGGCGCCGTAGCGGAGCTGGTTCACGTAGCCCGGGTCGTCGAGCAGGGTGAGCCGGGTTTTCACGTCCTGCCAGCGGTCCGGGTCGTCGCCCTGGCGCTGGGTAAGAACGCGGGCGTCTTCCAGGTGGCCCATGCCCATGTTGTAGGCGGCCAGGGCCATCCAGGTGCGGTCCGGCTCCTGGATGCGCTCGGGAATGCGGTCGTGGAGCTGGCGCAGATAGCCGGCGCCGGCGCGGATGCTCTGGGCCGGGTCGGTGCGGTCGCTGATGCCCATTTCCCGGGCGGTGCGGTTGGTCAGCATCATCAGCCCCTCGACCCCGGTGGGGGAGATCGCCTGGGCGTCCCAGAGCGATTCCTGGTAGGCCATGGCGGCCAGCAGACGCCAATCGAAGCCGGCGCTTTCGGCGGCCTGGCGGAAGTCCGCGGTGTAGTTGGGCAGCCGGTCGTCCAGGTGGCGGATGAAGCTGCGCGCGGCGTACAGGTCGAACTGGTCCAGGTGGCCGTAGAAGCGGTCCGCCAGGCGCCGGGTGGTGCCGTCCGCCTTGACCTGGGTGAGGTAGCGTTGGGCGGCCAGATAGAGGCTCTGGTCGTCGTTGGCGTCGAACGCCCAGGCCAGGCCCTGGTCCCGGTTCAGGGTGAAACCGGAGGCCAGGTCCGGGAACAGGGCCCGGTGCATGACATAGGCGTTGGAGTTTATCAGGGCGTAGTCGGCGTCGCCCTGTTCGATCAGGGTCAGCACCTGCTCGGCGGAGCCTTTCTCCGCCACGTTGAAAGTAAGGCCCGGGTTGGCCACGCGGGCGTCGGCGAGCATCTCCGCGTGGCGGCTGCCGGCGCGCACCACCAGGGTCTTGCCGGCCAGGTCCGCCAGGCTGGTGGGGCGGGCGTCGCCCAGGCGGTACATCACCAGGGTGTCCACGTTCTGGTAGGGGGTGCTGTAGCGCAGGCCCTGGCGGCCGTCCTCGCCGGCCAGCAGGGCGGCGGCGGCCAGATCGGCCTTGCCGCGGCGCACTGCCTGGCGCAGGGCGTCGCTGCTGTCCAGCTTGAGCAGCTCCAGCTTCACGCCGAGCCGGTCGGCGAAGCCCTGGGCGAGCTCGTATTCCATGCCGGTCAGGCCGTCGGAATCCCGGTACACGGTGGTCAGCGACGGACGCGTGGCCACCACCAGCTCGCCCCGCGCCTGGATGCGTTCCAGGGCGGTGGGGGTGGGGCGCAGGGCCAGGGTGGCGCCGACCACCGCCAGCAGGGCGAGCGGGGCCAGAAGATGCCTGGCCAGGCCGTTTCGGCTTGGTTTCAACAGCGTCGTCATGTCCGTGGGGGCTCCGTTTGTGATCCCGATCACGTAATGCGGGCGCAATTTTGCCGATCAACTGCTTAAAAATCCAGCAAATTTGTCCGACAAAGCGGTAACCGGATATGTATTGGCCCCATTGGCGCAGGCTATGACCGGGCTCGGCATCGGCGGTTCCACGAATAGGAATTCCGACGTCCATCCCGTATCATTGCGGGCCTTGGAGCCCGTGGCTCCGCCGTCTCCCCGTACAGTCACCCGATGGAAAAAGCCGTTCCTATGCTGATCCTCCCAGGTAGCCCGGCGCTGTCCGCCTTTCGTAAGGAAAAACTGCTGGAAGCCCTGCCCAACGTGGCGGCGCTGTCGGCCCGATACGTGCATTTCGTGGAACTGGAGGCCGGGCTCGATGAGCGCGAGCAACGGGTTCTCGAGAGCCTGCTGGAATACGGTCCCACCCTGGACGAGACGCCGGTGGACGGCGATCTCTACGTGGTGGTGCCGCGCCCGGGCACGGTGTCGCCCTGGTCCTCCAAGGCCACCGACATCTGCCACAACGCCGGCCTGGCGAAGGTGGCCCGGGTGGAGCGCGGCATTGAGTACCGCCTGAGCATGGACGGCCCGGCGGAGCGCCGCGAGCTGGCCGCCGCCCTCCATGACCGCATGGTGGAAACGGTACTGGAGCGGCTCGAGGACGCCGAGCGCCTGTTCACCCATCACCAGCCGCGCCCGCTCACCACCGTGGACGTGATCGGCGGCGGCCGCGAGGCGCTGGCGGAAGCCAACGGCAGCCTGGGCCTGGCCCTGGCGGACGACGAGATCGATTACCTGGTGGAGCGCTTCACCGCCCTGGGCCGCAACCCTTCGGACGCCGAGTTGATGATGTTCGCCCAGGCCAACTCCGAGCACTGCCGCCACAAGATTTTCAACGCCGACTGGACCATCGACGGCGAGGCTCAGGAACTGAGCCTGTTCGCGATGATTCGCAACACCCACAAGCAGGCCCCGGACGGCGTGCTCAGCGCCTACAGTGACAACGCGGCGGTGGTGGCGGGCCCGGTGGCGGACCGTTTCTTCCCCGCCGACGACGACGGCGCGCAGGTGTACCGCTACGTCAACGAGCCGGTGCACATGCTGATGAAGGTGGAGACCCACAACCACCCCACGGCCATCGCCCCGCACCCGGGCGCGGCCACCGGCGCTGGCGGCGAGATCCGCGACGAGGGCGCCACCGGCCGGGGCGGCAAGCCCAAGGCCGGCCTCACCGGCTTCTCGGTGTCCAACCTGCGCATCCCCGGCTTCGAGCAGCCCTGGGAAGATGACTACGGCCGCCCGGACCGCATCGCCTCGCCGCTGGACATCATGATCGACGGCCCCTTGGGCGGCGCCGCTTTCAACAACGAATTCGGCCGGCCCAACCTGTGCGGCTACTTCCGCACCCTGGAAGTGCAGGCGCCGGGCATCAACGGCGAGGAACGGCGCGGCTACCACAAGCCGATCATGATCGCCGGCGGCCTCGGCAACGTGCGCGACGGCCATGTGCACAAGAACGAGATTCCCGACGGCGCCAAGGTGATCGTGCTGGGCGGCCCGGCCATGCTGATCGGCCTGGGCGGCGGCGCCGCCAGTTCCATGGCCAGCGGCGAATCCGACGAGACCCTGGATTTCGCCTCGGTGCAGCGCGACAACCCGGAAATCGAGCGCCGGGTGCAGGAAGTGATCGACCGCTGCTGGGCCCTGGGCGACGCCAACCCCATCGTCTCGGTGCACGACGTGGGCGCCGGTGGCTTGTCCAATGCGCTGCCGGAGCTGGTCCACGACCATGACCGGGGCGCGCGGCTGGATCTGCGCAAGATCCCCAGCGCCGAGCCCGGCATGAGCCCGGTGGAAATCTGGTGCAACGAAGCCCAGGAACGCTACGTGCTGGCGGTACTACCGGAGGACCTGGAGCGCTTCAGCGCCCTGTGCGAGCGGGAGCGCGCACCGTTCGCGGTACTGGGCGAGGCCACCACCGAGGAGCACCTGCGGGTGGCCGACGAGCACTTCGGTGACGCCCCGGTGGACCTGCCCATGGACGTGCTGTTCGGCAAGCCGCCCAAGATGCAGCGGTCCTTCGATCGCGAGGACTTTGAACGCCAGCCGTTCAGCACCGACGGCATCGAGCTCAAGGACGCCATCGAGCGGGTCATGCGCCTGCCCACGGTGGCCTCCAAGAACTTCCTGATCACCATCGGCGACCGCTCGGTGACCGGCCTGGTGCACCGCGATCAGATGGTCGGCCCCTGGCAGGTGCCGGTGGCCGATTGCGCGGTCACCGCCACCGGCTACAACCAGCGCACCGGCGAGGCCATGGCCATGGGCGAGCGCACCCCGGCGGCGCTGGTCAACGCGCCGGCGGCGGGCCGCATGGCGGTTACCGAGACCCTCACCAACCTGGCCGCCTCGCACATCGGCTCGCTGGGCAACATTCGCCTGTCCGCCAACTGGATGGCCGCCGCCGGTCACCCCGGCGAGGATCAGGCCCTGTTCGACACCGTCAAGGCGGTGGGCATGGAACTGTGTCCGGAACTGGGCATCGCCATTCCGGTGGGCAAGGACTCCCTGTCCATGCGCACCCTGTGGCAGGAGCGCGGCCTGGAGAAGAGCGTTACCGCGCCGCTGTCGCTGATCGTGTCCGGTTTCGCCACCGTCACCGACATCGGCCTGACCGCCACCCCGCAGATTCGCACCGGCATGGACAGCGAGCTGCTGCTCATCGATCTCGGCCGGGGCCAGAACCGCCTGGGCGGCTCCGCCCTGGCCCAGGTGTACGGTCAGGTGGGTGCCGAGGCGCCGGACCTGGATGATCCCAAGGATCTGGTGGCCTTCTTCGAGGTCACCCAGGCGCTGCTCGCCGAGGGCCGCCTGTTGGCCTACCACGACCGCTCCGACGGCGGTCTGTTCACCACCCTGGCGGAGATGGCCTTCGCCGGCCGGGTGGGCATCGACATGGTGCTCGACAACATCGCCGGCGACGGCCCGGAGGCGGTGGCCGCCCTGTTCGCCGAGGAAGCCGGCGCCGTGATCCAGGTGCGCGAGGAAGACCTGGCGGCGGTGCGCCAGCGCTACCAGGACGCCGGCCTGGGCGGCTGCGTCCACCACGTGGGCACGCCCAACGACGACGACATCATGCGCATCCGCCTGGGCGGCGCGGTGCTGCGCGAGCGCCCGCGCTGGGGCCTGCAGCGGCTGTGGTCGGAAACCAGCTACCGCATCCAGTCCCTGCGCGACAATCCGGATTGCGCGCGCCAGGAATTCGACGCCGTGCCCGATTCCAACGACCCGGGCCTGAACGTGCGGCTCACCTTCGACATGAGCGAGGATGTGGCGGCGCCCTATCTCAACGCGGGCGCCCGCCCGGCCATCGCCGTGCTCCGCGAGCAGGGCGTCAACGGCCACATGGAGATGGCCGCCGCCTTCGACCGGGCCGGCTTCCGCGCCGTGGACGTGCACATGAGCGACCTGCTCGCCGGCCGGGTGGATCTGGCCGACATGAAGGGCCTGGTGGCCTGTGGCGGTTTCTCCTACGGCGACGTGCTCGGCGCCGGCGAGGGCTGGGCCAAGACGGTGCTCTACAACGAGCGCCTGCGCGAGGCCTTCAACCGCTTCTTCTTCCGCGCCGACACCTTCGCCCTGGGCGTGTGCAACGGCTGCCAGATGCTCTCCAACCTCAAGGACCTGATCCCCGGGGCGGAGCACTGGCCGCGCTTCGTGCGCAACCTGAGCGAGCAGTTCGAGGCGCGCACCTCCCTGGTGGAAGTGCAGGATTCGCCGTCCATTCTGCTCAAGGACATGGCCGGCACCCGCCTGCCCATCGCCGTGGCCCACGGCGAGGGCCGGGTGGAAATCGGCGATGAGGCCCTGCGCCGCAACGAGGAGGACCGTCTGCTGGCGATGCGCTTCGTGGACGGCCTGGGCAACCCGGCGGAACAGTATCCGGCCAACCCCAACGGCTCCGCCCGCGGCGCCACCGGCTTCACCACCCGCGACGGCCGCGTGACCATCATGATGCCGCATCCGGAGCGGGTGTTCCGCGTGCTGCAGAACAGCTGGATTCCGGACGACTGGCACCGGTTCGAGAACGGCCCCTGGTACCGGCTGTTCGCCAACGCGCGCAAGTGGGTGGGCTGATGACCAACGAGACGTTTAACTACTTCGATCTGCCGATCGGCGAGTCCCCGGAGCCGACCCCGGTCTCCGAGCAACGCCGGGCGCTGGCCCGGGAACTGCTGGCGATCAGTGAGCAGCTGGTGCGGCTGGACGCGGACGAGGCGGCGCTGGCCGCCTACACCGAGCAGGCCCGCGCTCTGCGCGAGCAACTGGAAGGTCACGGCCACCGCAGCATGCGCGACATTCTGGGCCGGTTGATCAGCGGCCAGGGCAGCCGCCAGGACGCCCTGGACATGGCCGAG
Organism: Alloalcanivorax profundimaris; assembly: GCF_015265435.1. Lineage (GTDB taxonomy): Bacteria > Pseudomonadota > Gammaproteobacteria > Pseudomonadales > Alcanivoracaceae > Alloalcanivorax > Alloalcanivorax profundimaris. The sequence continues at coordinate 86,924 of NZ_JABJWH010000040.1, forward strand.
TTCGAGATCCTGTCCGGCCCGGCCAGCCCGCTGTCGCCGCCCATGACCCTGTGGCTGGACGGCGACACCGTGCACGGCAGCGCCACCTTCGGCCGGGTGTTCATGGGCCCGCCGGGCAAGGTGCACGGCGGCGTGCTGGCCCTGGCCCTGGACATGCTGATGGCCAAGACCCAGGATTTCGTCACCGGCCTGGGCATGACCGGCACCCTCAATATCCGCTACCTGGCGCCCACGCCGCTGAACACGGAAATCCGTTTCGAGGCGCGCCTGAACCGGCTGGAAGGGCGTAAGCTGTTCGTCGAAGCCAAGGTGTTCGCCGGCGACACCCAGACCGTGGAAGCCACCGGCATCTGGATTTCCGCCCAGGGCGATTACCGCCTGCGTGACCACTTCGCCCACCTGGGCGCGGCCCGCCAGCCGGCCTGACCGGAGACCATTGCCATGACCGTCTACAAGCTCTGTTTCTACGTCCCGGAAGACCACGTCGAGGCGGTCAAGACCGCCGTCTTCGAGGCCGGCGCCGGCCGCATCGGCAACTACGATTGCTGCAGCTTCCAGGTGCGCGGCCAGGGCCAGTTCCGGCCCCTGGAAGGCAGCAACCCCCATCTCGGCGAGCACGGTGAAATCGAGACCGTGGACGAATTCCGCGTCGAGATGATCTGCACCGACGACCACCTCAAGGCCGCCCTCAGCGCCCTGCGCCTGGCCCATCCCTACGAGGAACCCGCCATTGATCTGTGGCGCCTCGAGGACCTGCCCGGCTGACCGCGACTGAAGCGGTACGCCGCCCGGTGGCGGCTCCGTTTGGGGTATCGCGACTGAAGTCGCTCCTACGAAAGCGCGGTAGGAGCGACTTCAGTCGCGATCCGGCGTTCGGGGATCAAAGAGCGTCGTCGAGGGACGGTTTGCGCTTCAGCGGCTGGATGTCCTGGGTGCGGATCGGGTAGTCGTTGCCGTTGGCGCGGTCCTGGATGTAGTACTTCAGGGTGCGTCCGATGGTGGGGAAGGCCAGTTGGTCCCAGGGGATCTCGTCCTCGCTGAACAGGCCGGCGTCGGCGCTCTCGTCGCCCACCCCATAGTCGCCGTTGACCATCTCGCCCAGGAAGAACATGTACACCTGGTTGATGTGCGGCAGGTTGAACACCGTGTACAGGTCGCCGATGGCCACGGTGGCGCAGGCTTCCTCCCAGGTTTCCCGGGCGGCGCCCTCCTGCAGGGTCTCGCCGTTTTCCATGTAGCCGGCGGGCAGGGTCCAGTAGCCGATGCGCGGTTCGATGGCCCGTTTGCAGAGCAGAAAGCGGCCTTCCCAGACCGGCACCGCACCAACCACGATTTTCGGGTTCTGGTAGTGGATCACGCCGCAATGGTTGCACCAGTAGCGCGGACGGTTGTCGCCGTCGGGAACGGAGAACAGGACTTCGTTGCCGCAATGGCTGCAGTACTTCATAGGGGCTCTCGGCGGTTCAGGGGGCCCGCCCGTCGGCGTGGTCCGGGCGGGGAAGGGCCAGACTACTGGCTCCACGGGCCGGCGGCAATCTCGGGCAACGGCCCATCGCGGCTGAAGCGGTACGCCGCCCGGCCGCTTCCGTCAGGCCAGGTTCGGCTTGCCCGTCGGGCGGCCTCTGGTCAAACTGTTGTTTGAAGTAACCTCGGGAGCAGTCAGTGTTGGATCAATTACGGCAGCGGATGGCGGCCTACCCCTACAACGATTTGCCGGTGAAACTGCCGGAGGCCGCCGTTCTCATGCCGTTCGTGGATCAGCCGGAGCCGGAGCTGATCCTCACGGTGCGGGCCCAGGGCCTGTCCACCCACGCCGGCCAGGTGGCGTTTCCCGGCGGCAAGCGCGATCCGGAGGATCCGGATCTGAAGGCCACCGCCCTGCGCGAGAGCCATGAGGAGGTGGGGCTGCCGCATCACCTGGTGGAGGTGGTGGGCCAGCTGTCGCCGATTCCGTCCCGGTTCGGCATCAAGGTGACGCCCTTCGTGGGGCTGGTGCGCCCCGGCTTTTCGCTGGTGCCCGAGCCCGGCGAGATCGACACCATCTTCCATGTGCCCCTGAATTTTTTCCTGGATCAGCCGCCGGAGCTGTCCGCGCCGGTGGAATACTACGGCCGGCGCCTGCGCATGCCCAGCTACCAGTTCGAGGGCAAGCGCATCTGGGGCCTCACCGCCTTCATGATCCTGGATCTGCTCAACCATGTGTACGACGCCGACGTGCGTTTCGACCTGACAGGTGAAGAATGATTTATAAATTGGGAGATCGCCGCGTGGAGCTGCGCGGCGAGGGTCAGTGGATCGCCCCCAACGCCACCGTGATCGGCTCGGTGACCCTGGGGGAGAACGTCAGCGTGTGGTTCGGCGCGGTGATCCGTGGCGACAACGACCTGATCGAGATCGGCGACAACTCCAATGTTCAGGAAAACTCCGTGCTGCACGTGGACCCGGGCGTGCCGATGAAGATCGGCAAGGGCGTCACCGTGGGCCACAAGGTGATGCTGCACGGTTGCACCATCGGTGATAACAGCCTGATCGGCATCAACGCGGTGGTGCTCAACAAGGCCAGAATCGGCAATAACTGCATCATCGGTGCCCATGCCCTGGTGCCCGAGGGCATGGAAATTCCCGACAATTCCCTGGTGATGGGCGCGCCGGCCAAAGTGGTCAAGGAGATCTCCGACGGCCACAAGGCGATGCTGACCATGAGCAGCCAGCACTACGCCGCCCACGCCCGCCATTTCGAGGAGCATCTGGAAATCGATGAGCGCTTCCAGGACTGAGCCGGCGGTGGCCTCGCCCTGTGTGTCGATCTGCGCTCTGGACGGCGACGACGTCTGCGTGGGCTGCTTCCGCACCGGCCGCGAGATCAGCTACTGGGGCCGGCTGACGCCGGCCTGGCAACGGGAGGTGCTGGCCCGCTGCCAGCGCCGCATGGACGGTGACCCGGCCCCCTGCGCGGTGGCCGTGGCGGAGCTGACATGAACCTGCCGAAACCGAAACTCAAGGGCGACAAGAAGCCGGCGGGCAACGGCGGCGACCAGGGCACCGCGCCGCCGCCGCGCCGCCCGCGGGTGGGCCTGGCCCTGGGCAGTGGTTCGGCGCGGGGGTGGGCGCACATCGGTATCATCCAGGCCCTGGAGGAACTGGGCGTGGAGATCGACGTGGTGGCCGGTACCTCCATCGGCGCTCTAGTGGGCGGCGCCTACGTCAGCGGCGCCCTGGCGGAATTCGGCGACTGGGTGAAGACGCTCACCACCCGGGACGTGTTCAGCCTCATGGATTTCACCTTTTCCGGCGGCGTGGTCAAGGGCGAGAAGCTGTTCGGCTTCTTCGAGGAGATGCACAGCAACCCCAATATCGAGGAGCTGACGCAGCGTTTCGTCACCGTGGCCACGGACATGAAAAGCGGCCGGGAAGTGTGGATCAGCAAGGGGCCGGTGCTGGACGCGGCGCGGGCCTCCTGCGCGCTGCCGGGGCTGTTCTCGCCATTCCAGTACCAGCAGCGCTGGATGCTGGACGGCGGCCTGGTGAACCCGGTGCCGGTGTCCGCCGCCCGCGCCTTCGGCGCCGACGTGGTGATTGCCGTGAACCTCAACGCCCAACTGGTGGGCGCCCACCTCAGCCGTCAGCGGCCGCCGGACACCGGCGACGGCCACGGCGAGGAAGACCGCAGCGTTTGGCAGAAAATGATGGGCTACTTCGCCGCCGGCGATGGCGAGGATCCGGGCTTCTTCGACGTGGTGGCCTCCAGCGTCAACATCATGCAGGACCGCATCACCCGCTCGCGGATGGCCGGCGACCCGCCGGAAGTGACCCTGATTCCGCTGCTGGAGGATTTCGCCCTGATGGATTTCCACCGCGCCAGCGAAGCCATCGACGAGGGCCGCCGCCTGGTGGAGCGCCACGAGGGCGACATCCGCGCCTGGGTGGGCTCGCCCCACGCCGATCGGGTCTAGGGGCCGTCGGCTTTGGCCTGATCGGAGGCGCGCCGCATGCGCGCCGCCTTCACCATGTTGTCCTTCACCTGCAGGATCTCGATCAGATAGTCGTCGATGCGGATCGAGGTGTTGGCGTCGGGAATGTCCTCCAGGTGCTCCAGGATCAGCCCGTTCAGGGTACGCGGGCCACCGGTGGGCAGCGCCCAGTCCAGGGAGCGGTTGATCTCGCGCAGGTGGGTGGCGCCGTCGATCACGTAGCTGCCGTCCTCCTGGGGATGGATGTCCTGGCTGGTGGCCGCCAGGTCGGTGGTGAACTCGCCGACGATCTCCTCGAGAATGTCCTCCAGGGTCACCAGACCCAGCACGTCGCCGTATTCGTCCACCACGATGCCGATGCGCCGCTTGGCGTTCTGGAAGTTGATCAGCTGGCGGTTCAGGGAGGTGCCCTCGGGCACGAAGTAGGGCTCCACGGTGTACTGCATCAACTCCGCCTTGTTGATGTCCTCCTTGAGCAGCAGGCGGCTCAGCTTGCGCAGGTGCAGGGTGCCGAGCATGTTGTTCGGGTCGCCCCGGTACACCGGCAGGCGGGTGTGCTGGCTGGCGCGCAGGGTGTTGAGGATTTCGTCCATGTCGTCCTCGAGATCCACCCCCACCATCTCGTTGCGCGGAATCATGATGTCCTCGACGGTGACGCTCTCCAGGTCGAGGATGTTGAGCAGCATCTTCTGGTGTTTTTCCGGGATCAGGCCGCCGGCCTCGTTGACCACGGTGCGCAGCTCCTCCGGGCTCAGGTGATCGTCCTCGCTTTGCCCCAGGGGCGCGCCGGCCAGGCGCAGGAAGAACATGCTCACGCCGTTGACCAGCCACACCAGCGGCGCCAGCAGCACCTGCAGCGGCTTGAGTACGAAACTGGCGGGGAAGGCGATGCGCTCCGGCTTGAGGGCGGCGTAGGTCTTGGGCGTGATCTCGGCGAACACCAGCATCACCAGGGTGATCACCACCGGCGCCACCGCCGCCCCGGAATCGCCCAGCCAGCGGATCGCCAGGATGGCGGCCACGGTGGCCGCGAAGTTGTTGACGAAATTGTTGCCGATCAGGATCACCGACAACAGGCGGTCCGTGCGGCGCAGCAGTTCCTCCACCCGCGTGGCGGCCCGGTGGCCCTGGCGGGCCAGATGACGCAGCCGGTAGCGGTTGATCGCCACCATGCCGGTTTCACTGCTGGAAAAGAACGCGGAGCCGAAAATCAGGATGATCAGGGCGGTGATCAGCCACCCGTCGGAGAAACTGTCCAAGAGGAAGTCGTTCGGTTGCTTATTGGCAGGCCATTGTTTGGGGGTGGCCGGGGGCTGTCAAGCGAAAGGCGGCCAGCCGCTCAGTCGTGGCCCAACCAGAGCGCGGTGAGCTGGGCGCGGCTGCGCACGTTGAATTTGCGGAACAGGGTTTTCACGTACTCGTGGGTGGTGTGGGGGCTCTGGCCGAGAGTGTCGGCGATGCACTTCTCGGCGCTGCCGGCGAGCAGGTGCTTGAGCACCTGGCGCTCGGTGGGGGTGAGCGGCGCCTCGGCCATGAACTGGCCGTGGCTGAGGTGGATCTGGCGGTTCAGCCAGCTCAGGCTGCGCAGGGCATAGCGGGCCACCTCCAGCTCTTCCGGGGTGAAGTCCGCCTGGCCGCGCAAACGGTCGAATACGAAGTAGCTTTCCAGGTCCTGGTTCACTGGCATCACCACGAACAGCCGGTCGGTGATGCCGCGGCCCAGATAATGGTGGATGTAGTGCTCGCCCTGGTAGAACGCCTCGGAGATGTGATCCACCAGCAGGGTGGCGCGGAACCGGCCGGCCTCATGCACATGGTTGCGGGTGGACTCGTCGGGGATACCTTTGTCCAGCCGCTTCACGGTGGCCACGTAGACCTGCTGATCCGCCGGCAGCTCGCCGAAGAAGCGGATCGAGCGGGCACGCCAGCCGAGCAGGGGGTCGTTGGCGTCATCGCTGAGGCGGATCGAGCAGAGCCAGTAGCCGTGATCGGAGTCGATCAGGTCGGCGATGCGGTTGAGCAAACAGTCCAGGGCGGTGTCCGGTTGCGAGGCGGGCAATTCGGCCAGTTCGTCCCAGAGGGCATGGATCGCCGCCTGTCGCGCCTCGCTGACACTCATATCCGATCGAGCACCACTTCCAGCACCAGCTGCGAACCGAAGAAGGCCACCAGCAGCACGGCGAAACCGGCCAGGGTGAAGCGGATCGCGGTGAGGCCGCGCCAGCCGCGCAGGTGGCGGCCGCCCAGCAGCACGGCGAAGATCACCCACGACACCAGGGTGAGCACGGTCTTGTGCACCAGGTGCTGGGCGAACAGGTCGTCCACGTACAGGAAGCCGAACAGGATCGCCACGGTGAGCAGGCCCTCGCCCAGCCAGATGGTGTCGAACAGCATCGATTCCATCACCTGGATCGGCGGGAACACCCGCATCACCCCACGGATGTGACCGTCCTTGAGCTGGCGGTGCTGAATCAGGAGCATGATCGCCTGGCAGGCGGAGATCACCAGCACCGAGTAGGCCAGGATCGACAGCAGTACGTGCAGGCCGATGCCGTGCTCCAGGGGGTGCACCCGGTAGCCGGTGTCGATCCACAGGCTGGCGGGAATGATCAGCGCGGCGAACGGAAACACCAGGGCGCCGATCCACTGGAAGGGCCGGTACAGGCTACAGGCGATTACCAGCGCGGCGCCCACCGCCGCCATGCACGATGCCACCGGCAGCACGCCCAGCAGCAGCCCCTGGTCGGTGACCATGAGGAAATACAGCGACACCGCGTGCACCGCCGTCGCCACCGCGGCCGGGGCCAGCAACACGGCGGTGGATGGCGTGGGCTGGCTCCGGAATTGCCGGAATAGCAGCAGCGACGCCAGGGCGTAGAAAAAAGTGGCGGTCAGGCCAAGGACCTCGGCAGGGCTCATAAGTCGAGATTTCTCCGGAAAAGCCGCCGAAGTCTGGCATAGGTGGGGGTGGTTTTGAAGCGTCCCGCCATGACGGAGCGCCCCCCGGTGCCCTATAATCGGCCCCCTGTCGCTCAGGCCCCGGATTTCGGGCCGGGCGCCCGCAATCTGGAGGTTGATGATCATGTTCGAGAATCTCACGGACCGTCTGGGTCAGTCGCTCAAGAGCCTGGCCGGTCAGGGGCAGCTCACCGAGGACAACATCCGCGACACCCTGCGCGAGGTGCGCAAGGCGCTGCTGGAGGCCGACGTGGCCCTGCCGGTGGTCAAGGAGTTCGTCGAGCAGGTGAAGGAAAAGGCGCTGGGCCAGGAAGTGCTCAAGAGCCTCAATCCGGGTCAGGCGTTCGTCAAGATCGTCAACGACGAGCTGGTGCACACCATGGGCGACGCCAACGACGCCCTGGACCTGTCGGTGAAGCCGCCGGCCATCATCCTGATGGCGGGCCTGCAGGGCGCCGGCAAGACCACCTCCGTGGCCAAGCTCGCCCGCTACCTGCAGGAGCGCGAGAAGAAGAAGGTGATGGTGGTGTCCGCGGACGTCTACCGGCCGGCGGCCATCGACCAGCTGGAGACCCTGGCCGGCGAGGTGAAGGCGGAGTTCTTCCCCTCCAGCGGCGACCAGGACCCGGTGGACATCGCCAACGGCGCCCTGCAGGCGGCCCGCAACAAGTACATGGACGTGCTGATCGTGGACACCGCCGGCCGGCTGCACGTGGACGAGGACATGATGTCCGAGATCAAGCGCCTCAACAGCGCCATCACGCCCACCGAGACGCTGTTCGTGGTGGACGCCATGACCGGCCAGGACGCCGCCAACACCGCCCGCGCCTTCAATGACGCCCTGCCGCTCACCGGCGTGATCCTCACCAAGGCCGACGGTGACTCCCGGGGCGGCGCGGCGCTGTCCGTGCGCCACCTCACCGGCAAGCCGATCAAGTTCATCGGCATGGGCGAGAAGACCGACGCCCTGGAACCGTTCTACCCGGACCGGATCGCCAGCCGCATCCTCGGCATGGGCGACGTGCTGTCCCTGGTGGAGCAGGCCGAGCGCACCCTGGACAAGAAGAAAGCCGACAAGATCGCCAAGAAGTTCAAGAAAGGCAAGGCCATGGACTTCGAGGATCTGAAGGACCAGTTCCAGCAGATGCGCAACATGGGCGGCCTGGGCAGCCTGCTCGACAAACTGCCGGGCATGGGCGGCATGATGGAGGCCGCCCAGGACCCGGCGGCGATGAAACAGATGAAGCACATGGAGGCCCTGATCGACTCCATGACCCCCAAGGAGCGCCGCAATCCGGACGTCATCAAGGGCTCGCGCAAGAAGCGCATCGCCGCCGGGGCCGGCCTGGAGATCCAGGATCTCAACCGGCTCATGAAGCAGCAGAAGATGATGTCCAAGATGATGAAGAAGATGCGTACCAAGGGTGGCATGAAGAACATGATGCGCGGCATGGAAGGTATGATGGGCGGCGGTGGCTCCGGCGGCCCCGGCGGCGGCATGGGCGGTGGCGGCATGCCCCCGGGCGGCGGTATGCCGCCGATGGGCGGCGGTGGCGGCGGCCTGCCGCCCATGGGTGGAGGCCGCTAGGCCCCGCCGGGCTTTATCTCCCGGGCGGATGGCCGTATAATCCGCCCCCTTCGCGACCCGTCCGGCCCTGGCGCCGGCGGGGTTTCAAGCGGATACGATGGTCCGCGGCACTGCCCGCGGGCCGGGAAACCGGATTGAAAACAAGGTATTGCAACTATGGTAGTTCTTCGTCTTGCCCGTGGTGGCTCCAAAAAACGCCCCTTCTATCGCATCGTGGCCGCCAACAGCCGCGACGCCCGCGATGGCCGTTTCATCGATAACCTGGGTTTCTTCAACCCCATCGCCCGTGGTGGTGAGATCCGTCTGAAGCTGGACGTGGACGCCGTGGACGCCTGGGTGGCCAAGGGCGCCCAGCCTTCCGAGCGCGTCAAGGCGCTGGTCAAGGAAGCTCGCCGGGAAGCCCAGCAGAGCGCTTGATCATGCTGACACCCGATGAGGTGTTGGTGGTGGGCCGCATCGTCGCGGTTCACGGTGTCAAAGGGTGGGTGAAGGTGTATTCCTTCACCGACCCGATGGAGAACATCTTCGAGTACCAACCCTGGCATTTGTTCGAGGACGGCGCCTGGAAACCGGTGAAGCTCACCGGCAAGCGCCGTCAGGGCAAGGGGTTGGTGGCCGGCCTGGACGGGTACGATGACCGTGACCGGGCCGCCCGCGAACTGGTGGGGCGGGAAATCGCCGTCCCCCGCTCGCAGCTGCCCGAGGCCGGCGACGGCGAGTATTACTGGCGGGACCTGATCGGCCTGCGGGTGAAACTCGACGACGGCCGCGACCTGGGCCGGGTGCACGGCCTGATGGAAACCGGCGCCAACGACGTCCTGGTGGTGCGCGGCGACGCGGACAGCCTGGATCGCCAGGAGCGCCTGTTGCCCTGGACCCCCGGCGAGGTGGTCCGCGCCGTGGACCTGGAGGCCGGCGAGCTGCGGGTGGACTGGGACCCGGACTTCTGACCATGCACATCACCCTGGTCAGCCTGTTCCCGGAGATGGCCCGCGCCGTCACCGACTTCGGCGTCACCCGGCGGGCGGTGGAAAACGGCCTGCTGACGCTGGACACGGTGAACCCCCGGGACTTCACCGAGGACCGGCACCGCACCGTGGACGACCGCCCCTTTGGCGGCGGCCCCGGCATGGTGATGAAGGTGGCGCCGCTGGAAAAGGCGCTGGCCGAGGCCCGGCGCCGCGCCGGTCCGGCGAAAACGCTTTATCTGTCCCCCCAGGGACGGCCGCTGACCCAGGCGAAAGCGGCGGAACTGGCCGCCGAGCCCGGGTTGATCCTGCTGGCCGGCCGCTACGAAGGGGTGGACGAGAGGCTGATCGAGACCGAGGTGGATGAACAGGTGTCGATCGGTGATTACGTGCTCAGCGGCGGCGAACTGCCGGCGCTGGTGCTGATCGACGCGGTCACGCGTCTGTTGCCCGGGGTGCTCGGGCATCAGGATTCGGCGGCCCAGGACTCGTTCTCCGGCGACATGGAGAACCTGCTGGACTGCCCGCATTACACGCGGCCCGAAACGTACCGGGACCGCGCCGTGCCCGAGGTGCTGCTCAGCGGGGATCATGAACGGATCCGCCGCTGGCGGCTCAAACAGGCACTGGGACGCACCTGGCGGTGGCGTCCCGACTTGCTCGAGGCGCGCCGCGCGCGCGGTTTGAGCAAGGAAGAGAGCGAGTTGCTCGACGACTACATCCGTGAACACCAGGCGGACGGCGGCGAGTAGCGATACAGCGACCAATAACCGAGGAGCGCGCCATGAGCGGCAAGAAACCCCTGATTCAGGAAATCGAACAGGCACAGCTGAAGACCGATGTGCCCGAGTTCGGCGCCGGTGACACCGTCACCGTGCAAGTGAAAGTAAAGGAAGGCAACCGGGAGCGTCTGCAGGCGTTCCAGGGCGTGGTCATCGCCCGCCGCAACCGCGGCCTGAACTCCGCCTTCACCGTGCGCAAGGTATCCCACGGCGTGGGTGTGGAGCGGGTGTTCCAGCTGCACAGCCCGCTGATCGATTCGATCCAGGTCAATCGTCGCGGTGACGTGCGTCGCGCCAAGCTGTACTTCCTGCGCGAGCGCTCCGGCAAGTCCGCGCGCATCAAGGAAAAAATCCGCTAGGACGGCGCGCGCCGCCGGGCCGGCCCGCGAGCCACGTCGCTTCAGCCTTTGCTGTAGGGCAATCGGAAGCGACCTCTGGACCGGACCGCGCCCGCCGGGCCCTTCATGGGCCGGGCAAGGAAAAGGCCGCCCCTCGGGGCGGCCTTTTTTCGTTGCCGGATCGGCCCGCGCGGCCACCGAAGGCGGCTAGCGGGCCACCGCCCGGAACACCACCAGCACCACCAGGGCGCCGACGATGGCGGTGAACAGCCCGCCCAGGCTGAACGAACTCACCGGCCCGCCGATGCCGGCCATGGCACCCAGCCAGCCGCCGACGATGGCGCCGATAATGCCCAGGATGGTGGTGACGATGAAGCCGCCGCCTTCCCGCCCGGGCATGATCCACTTGGCGATGATGCCCGCCAGCAGGCCCAGAACGATCCACGACAAAATACCCATAAGGTCCTCTCCTGCACCGGTACATTGCTCGCCCCGCCAGTATGCCAAGAGGCCGCCACCGCGCCGGGTAATAAATGGTAAAAACGGGACCGTTTGAGTTTTACCGGGCCTTCGCCAATACTCCCGGCCATGAACGCCGCGCCCGCCACTCCGCTTCCGCCACTGCCCGACGCCGACCAGACGCTGATCGACGCCTGGCTGGACGCCCAGTGGCTGGAGCGGGGCCTGAGCCGCCACACCCTGGAAAGCTACGGCCGTGATCTGCGCCAGTTCGGTCAGTGGCTGGCCGCCCGGGGCGGCGGCCTGGCCCGCTGCCAGCGGCTCGACGTGCTGGAGTACCTGGCCGACCGGGTGGGCGTCAGCGCCCGCTCCGTGGCGCGCCAGCTGTCCGCCATGAAGAGTTTCTTCCGCTGGATGAAGCGGGAAGGGCGGCTCCAGGAGGACCCCACGCTCAACGTGGACCGGCCGCGCACCGGCCGCCCGCTGCCCAAGACCCTCTCCGAAGCGGACGTGGAAGCGTTGCTGGCGGCCCCGGACCTGGACGATGCCCTGGGCCTGCGCGACCGCGCCATGCTGGAGGTGCTGTACGCCTGTGGGTTGCGGGTGTCGGAACTGGTGGGCCTGACCCTGAGCCAGGTGAACCCCCGCCAGGGCCTGGTGCGCGTGGTGGGCAAGGGCGACAAGGAGCGTCTGGTGCCCCTGGGCGAGGAAGCTCTGTACTGGCTGGAACGCTATCTGCGCGACGGCCGTCCGGCCCTGCTCGGCGCCGACCGGGAGGTGCTGTTCCCCAGCCGTCGCGGCACGCGCATGACGCGCCAGACCTTCTGGCACCGCATCAAGCAACTGGCGGTCCGCGCCGGGGTGCAAAAGTCCCTGTCGCCTCATACACTGAGGCACGCCTTCGCCACGCACCTGCTCAACCATGGCGCCGACCTGCGCGTGGTGCAGCTGCTGCTTGGTCACAGCGACCTGTCCACCACCCAGATCTACACCCATGTGGCCCAGCACCGCCTGCGCGAAGTCTACGAACGGCACCATCCGCGCTCGGGAACCTGACTCCGGAACGCGCGGTCGTATCTCATTCTCGGCCCCAGGGGGGCGGACAACACGGACGGAGAACAACGATGAAAGCACTGACAGCCACCGCGCTCGGCCTGCTGATGGCCGCCACGGCCGTCGTTCACGCCGAGGGGGAAATGGACGAGAAAGCGTTCCGCGCCGAATTCCAGGAAGCCTTTCCCCGCGCCAGGGTCACCGCCATCAATCCGTCCCCGGCGGACAATCTGGTGGAGGTGGAGCTGAACGGCCGCGAGATCGTGTACGCCTCCAAGGATGGCCAGCTGATCTTCACCGGCGACGTGATCCAGATGCGCGATGGCGACGTGGTCAACCTGAAGGAGGAGCGCTACCAGAAGGTGCGCCGCGAAGGGCTCGCCGAGATGGACAAGGACGCCATGATCACCTACGCCGCCGAGGGTGACGAGAAAGCCGAGATCTACGCCTTCACCGACATCACCTGCGGCTACTGCCGCAAGTTGCACCGCCATATCGAGGATTACACCCAGGCCGGCATCACCGTGCATTACCTGGCCTTCCCGCGCGGCGGCCCCACTTCCCAGGCGGCCAAGGACATGCGCCACATCTGGTGCGACGCCGACCCCCGCCAGGCCCTCACCGCCGCCAAGCTCAACGACAAGGTGTCCGACGCGGAACTGGCGGACTGCGCCGACGCGGTCGACCGGGAATACCAGATGGGGCTCGATTTCGGCGTGCGCGGCACCCCCGCCATCTACACCGCCGAGGGCGCTCAACTGGGCGGCTACGTGACCCCGGAACAGCTTAACCAGCGCCTCGGCCTGTAATCGCCCGGCGCCTCCCGAGGCCCCGCCACGCGGCGTTTTGCGCCGCGCCGGCGCGGCCTTTTACATTGACGGAACCGGGCTTCGCCGTTAATGTGTCCGGCTTCCCAGTGACCCACCCAAGGTGATGCCGTGGACGCCGATTTTCAGCGCATCAAGCGCCTGCCACCCTATGTCTTCAACATCGTCGGCGAGTTGAAGATGGCGGCGCGCGCGCGCGGCGAGGACATCATCGATTTCGGCATGGGCAACCCGGATCAGCCGACCCCGAAGCACATCGTCGACAAGCTTACCGAGGCGGCCCAGCGCGGCGACACCCACCGCTACTCCCAGTCCCGGGGCATCCCGCGCCTGCGCAAGGCGATCAGCGACTGGTACCGGCGCCGTTATGAGGTGGAGCTGGACCCGGAATCCGAGGCCATCGTCACCATCGGCTCCAAGGAGGGCCTGGCGCACCTGGCCCTGGCCACCATGGGGCCCGGCGACACCGTGCTGGTGCCCAACCCCAGCTATCCGATCCACCCCTATGGCTTCGTGATCGCCAACGCGGACATCCGTCACGTGCCGTTGGTGCCGGGGGTGGATTTCTTCGAGGAACTGGTGCGCGCCATCAAGGAAGCCTGGCCCAAGCCCAAGCTGCTGGTGCTGAATTTCCCCGGCAACCCCACCGCCCAGTGCGTCGATCTGGCGTTTTTCGAGAAGGTGGTGGCCATCGCCCGGGAATACGGTATCTGGGTGGTGCACGACATCGCCTACGCGGACATCGTGTTCGACGGCTACAAGGCGCCGTCGATTCTGCAGGTGGAGGGCGCCCGGGACGTGGCGGTGGAATTCTTCTCCCTGTCCAAGAGTTACAATATGCCCGGCTGGCGGGTGGGCTTCTGCTGTGGCAACAAGGAGCTGATCCACGCCCTGGCGCGCATCAAGTCCTACCTGGACTACGGCACTTTCACGCCGATCCAGGTGGCGGCCATCGCCGCCCTGGAGGGCGACCAGAGCTGCGTCGAGGAAATCCGCGATCTTTACCAGCGGCGCCGGGACGTGCTCTGCGACGGCCTCGACGACCTGGGCTGGACGGTGGAAAAACCCCGCGCCACCATGTTTGTCTGGGCGCCGCTGCCGGAGCCCTATCGGGAGCTGGGCTCCCTGGAATTCTCCAAGAAACTGCTGCGCGAGGCGGGCGTGGCGGTGTCGCCAGGCATCGGCTTCGGCGACTACGGCGACGACCATGTGCGCTTCGCCCTGATTGAGAATGAACAACGCACCCGGCAGGCGCTGCGCGGCATCAAGAAGATGTTCCGCGCCGACGGCCTGCTGGACTGATCGAGAGGAAAGCACGTGAATCCGGTAAAGGTCGGCATCGCGGGTCTGGGCACGGTGGGCTCGGGCACGGTCAACGTTCTGCAACGCAATGCCCAGGAAATCGCGCGGCGGGTGGGGCGCCCCATCGAGATCGCCCACATCGGCGCGCGCCGCGATAATCCGGAGTGCGACATCAGTGGCATCCGTGTGTCCCGGGATATTTTCGCCGTCGCCACGGACCCGGCGGTGGACATCCTGGTGGAGCTGATCGGTGGCATCGACACCGCCCGCGAGCTGGTGCTCACCGCCATCAAGAACGGCAAGCACATCGTCACCGCCAACAAGGCGCTGATCGCGGAGCACGGCAACGAGATCTTCCAGGCCGCCCACGACAACGGCGTGGACGTGGCCTTCGAAGCGGCGGTGGCCGGCGGCATTCCGATTCTGAAATCCCTGGGCGAGGGCCTCGCCGCCAACCACATCAACTGGGTGGCGGGCATCATCAACGGCACCGGCAACTACATTCTCACCGAGATGGAGCAGGGCAACCGGCCCTTCGCCGAGGTGCTCAAGGAAGCCCAGGAGCTGGGCTACGCCGAAGCCGACCCCACCTTCGACGTGGAAGGCGTGGACGCGGCCCACAAGCTCACCATCATCGCCTCCATCGCGTTCGGGATTCCGCTGCAGTTCTCCAAGGTGTACATGGAGGGCATCGGCCGCATCACCATCGAGGACGTGAAAAGCGCCGCCCGGTTCGGCTACCGCATCAAGCACCTGGGCATCGCCAAGGACACCGGCCACGGCATCGAGCTGCGCGTGCACCCGACGCTGATTCCCATCGAGACCATGCTGTCGGCGGTGAACGGCGTGATGAACGCGATCATGATCGACGGCGACGCCGTCGGGCCGACCATGTATTACGGCGCCGGCGCCGGCGCCGAACCCACCGCCTCGGCGGTGGTGGCGGACATCATCGAAATGGGCCGCGCGCTGACCGTGGACCACGAGGAGCGGGTGCCCTACCTGGGCTTCCACGCCGATCAGATGTCCGACGAGCAGATTCTCACCATCGACGACGTGTCGTGCAGCTTCTACCTGCGCCTGCACGTGCAGGACAAGCCCGGCGTGCTGGCGGATGTCACCCGCATCCTCAGCGACAACCGCGTCAGCATCGAGGCCATGGTGCAGAAGGAAACCGAGGAGGGCCTGGTGCCCATCGTGATGATGACCCACAGGGTGCTGGAAGGGGACATGAACGCCGCCCTGGCCCGCATCGCCGCCCTGGACACCGTGGACAAGAACATCATGCGCATCCGCGTGGAAACGCTGGACGCCTGAGACGCGAGAGAGACGACGACATGCCATTCCGTGACCGCTACACCGGCCTGATCAACCGCTACCGGGATCACCTGCCGGTGAACGACGACACCCCGATCATCAGCCTCGGCGAGGGCAACACCCCGCTGATCCGGCTCAAGAACATCCCGCGCCTGCTCGGCAAGGACGTGGACATCTACGTCAAGTACGAAGGCCTCAACCCCACCGGTTCCTTCAAGGACCGGGGCATGACCATGGCCGTGACCAAGGCGGTGGAAGAGGGCAGCAACGCCATCATCTGCGCCTCCACCGGCAACACCTCGGCGGCGGCGGCGGCCTACGCGGCGCGCGCCGGCATCACCGCCTTCGTGATCATTCCGGAGGGCAAGATCGCCATGGGCAAGCTGGCCCAGGCGATGATGTACGGCGCCGTGATCATGCAGATCCGCGGCAACTTCGACCAGGGCATGCAACTGGTCAAGGACGTGGCCGAGACGTCGCCGGTGACGGTGGTCAACTCGGTCAACCCCTACCGCCTGCAGGGCCAGAAAACCGCCGCCTTCGAGATCATCGAGGAGCTTGGTCGCGCCCCGGATTACCACTGCCTGCCGGTGGGCAACGCGGGCAACATCAGCGCCCACTGGATGGGCTACAGCGAGTACCACAAGAGCGGCGTGGTCAGCGCCGCCCCCAAGATGGTGGGTTACCAGGCCAACGGCGCCGCCCCCTTCCTGCGTGGCGCGCCGGTGCGGGATCCGGAAACCGTGGCCACCGCCATCCGCATCGGCAATCCGCAGTCCTGGGACAAGGCCTGGACGGTGCGGAAGGAATCCGGCGGCTGGTTCGATGAACTGGCCGACGAGGAGATCCTGGCGGCGCAGAAAATGCTGGCGGAGAAAGAAGGCGTGTTCTGCGAACCGGCCTCCGCCGCGTCCATCGGTGGCGCCATGCGCGATATTCGCGCCGGTAAAATCGCCGAGGGCAGCACCGTGGTCTGCACGCTCACCGGCAACGGTCTCAAGGACCCGGACACCGCCATCGAGCAGTGCCGCGAGGACCTGCAAAAAGGCTCGCGCATGGTCACCATCGAGGCCGAGCTGGACGCCGTGCGCGACGCCATCGTTAATAATATGTGATGTCAACCCGGTTTACGTAACGACCCGGAGCGCGGCTTTTCAGCCGCGCTTTTTATTTGTTTTATCGCGACAAATTTTCTCTTGAACGATTGAGTTCCCGGCATTTTGCAATCTTTTTCCATTGCCGGAAACCCGCGTTTTTCCAGCATTTCATTGCGCAAAGTCTGATCAAAAAAATGTCGACGATTTGACATCGGCACGCTGATCTTTAGGCTTTCGCATACCTTCTGCTGGGGAGACGAGAATGAGAAGCTCTATTATCAAAATGCCCGCGATGGGCTTGATCGCGGCATCCGCCGCCTTTGTACCCATGACCGCGCAAGCCGGCGCGGAACTCAGTGCCGGTGTTTGGTGGGTCTACCAGAATGTCACCGATGCTCAAGGTGGCGACAGTGAAGTGCTGGATAACGAGACTGGCGGCAGCTTCGCCGATCCCTCTCTGATCATCTACGCTGATGATGATGGCAGCTATGGCCCCTGGCACTTCAGCGCTGAAACCCGGTTCGGTACCGGTTCCTTTACCAATACCGCTAGCAACAACAGCGGCGACAATATGACCGTTCACAAGGCCTGGATCGGTTATGACGTTACTGATGACAGCAGCCTTAAAATTGGTAAGAGTCAGGTGCCCTTCGGTTGGAAAACCGTTAACTTTTGGCCCGGCGATGGGGTGCAGGGCGGTTACGGCGACCAGATGGACGTGGGCCTGAAATACAGCGCCGACGCCGAAGGCGGCATCCATTACGATGTCGCTTATTATCACCAGGACGACTGGGGTGAGGATTCCACCGATACCGTGGATGATAATAACCATTGGGGTTCCAGCGATACCTACCGCAAAATCAAAACCGGTGTGGTGAACCTGGATTGGAACTTCATGGAAGGCCATACCGTCGGGATCTCCGGCCAATATGGGCGCATGCAGGATCTGGCTGCCGCTAGTGCCGCCAACCGCAACGACGAAGGCACCCACCAGGCCTACGACCTGCACTACATGTTCGAGAAGGGCAACTGGTCCGCCAAATACCGCTTCATTCACGCCGAGCGTGATTTCAGCGGCATGGACGCCTTCCTGGCTTCCGGAGACGCGCCGGCGGACGAGGAAGTGGAAACCCAGCGTCACGTGGCGGAACTGGGTTATAACCACGAAAACTGGTTTTATTACATTGATGCGGGTATTGCCAGCACCGACACGACCGGTAATGACGCCGACGATGTCACGTACTTCGCCCCCGGTGTGCGTTACCAATATGGGCCGGGCTGGATTTATTTCGAATACCTGCAATCCGATGGCGATATCAACGGGGCTGGCGACGTGTATGAATTCGACTTTGATGCCCTCTACGTCGCTTTCGACTTCTACTTCTAAGCGACGGCACGTCGACCACCGGCCGGCCCTTCCGGGCCGGCATTCCGGGGTCCGGCGTGCACACGCATGGTTATCCACGCGGGTAATCATGCGTGTCCACTCCGGGCCGTTCCGTGCGGACCCTCCTTACTTGATTTCCCGATTCGGTCCGCGCATGACGCAATAGGAGTCATGCCATGAGCGTGGAATACGAAACAGACTATGAAGTAGGGCAGGATAATGTGCAGGTCCTGGGCATGGACATGCACAATCCGGTCTTCTTCATCAGCGCGGTGCTGATCCTGGCTTTCGTGATCGGTACCCTGATTTTCCCTGAAAGCGCGAACAGCGCCCTGGCCGGTGCCAAAGGCTGGGCGATCGAAAACTTCGACTGGCTGTTCATGCTCGGCGCCAACATCTTCGTGGTGTTCTGCGTCGCCCTGATCTTCCTGCCGGTGGGGCGCATCCGCCTCGGTGGTCAGGACGCCAAACCCAGCTTCTCCACACTGTCCTGGTTCGCGATGCTGTTCGCCGCCGGCATGGGCATCGGTCTGATGTTCTGGAGCGTGGCGGAGCCCGTGGGCTACTACACCGACTGGTTCGGCACGCCGCTGAACGTGGACCCCAACACCCCGCAGGCGCTGGACGCCGCCCTGGGCGCGACCATGTACCACTGGGGCCTGCATCCGTGGGCGATCTACGGCGTGGTGGCGCTGTCCCTGGCGTTCTTCGCCTACAACAAGGGCATGCCGCTGACCATCCGCTCCGCCTTCTACCCGCTGCTCGGTGAGCGCTGCTGGGGCTGGGCCGGCCACCTCATCGACATCCTGGCGGTGCTGGCCACCATCTTCGGCCTGGCGACTTCCCTGGGGCTGGGCGCCAAGCAGGCCTCCGGCGGCCTGCATTTCCTGTTCGACACGCCCAACGCCATCAACGTGCAGATCGCCATCATCACCGGCGTCACCGCCTGCGCGGTGCTGTCCGTGGTGCGCGGCCTGGACGGCGGCGTCAAACTGCTCAGTAACATCAACATGGGGCTGGCGGCGCTGCTGCTGCTGTTCGTGATGGTGACCGGTCCCACCCTGCTGATCTTCACCTCCATGGGGCAGACCGCGGTGGACTACGTCACCAACTTCGTGCCGCTCAGCAACTGGGTGGGCCGCGAGGACCAGGGCTTCCTGCACGACTGGACCGTGTTCTACTGGGCCTGGTGGATTTCCTGGTCCCCGTTCGTGGGCATGTTCATCGCCCGGGTGTCCTACGGTCGCACCGTGCGGGAGTTCCTCACCGCCGTGCTGGTCGTGCCGACCGTGGTGACCATCGTATGGATGGCCACCTTTGGCGGCAGCGGCCTGGATCAGGTGGTTAACGGTGTCGGCCAGCTGGCCAACGGCATCGGTGAATCCTCCCTGGCCCTGTTCCAGATGCTGGAGCAACTGCCGCTGGCGGGCATCACCTCCTTCCTGGCCATCGTGCTGGTGCTGGTGTTCTTCATCACCTCCTCGGACTCCGGTTCCCTGGTGATCGACTCCATCACCGCCGGCGGCAAGCTGGACGCCCCGGTGCCGCAGCGCATCTTCTGGGCGGTCATGGAAGGCCTGATCGCCGGCGCGCTGCTGTTCGGTGGCGGCAAGCAGGCCCTGGACGCGCTGCAGGCCGGCGCCATCACCACCGGCCTGCCGTTCACCGTGGTGCTGCTGCTGATGTGCATCAGCCTCTACAAAGGGCTGTCCGCGGAACGCAAGATGCTCAAGGCGGCCGCCTGATCGGCCCCCCGAAGAGCATCAAGCAGCAATAGGCTGCACAAAGAAGGGCGCGTGAGAACGCGCCCTTTTTTTGTGTGATGACCCGTCCTGAATCAAAGCGGTAGGAGCGACTTCAGTCGCGATCAACACCGTTGCCTGCTTCATCGCGACTGAAGCGGAGTGCCGCCCAGTCGCTCCTACAAAAAATCCCAACCTACGAAGCGGCGGTCACCCGGTTGATGGTGTATTGCAGGTTGAGCAGCGCCGGCAGATGCGGGCCGATCAGCCCCTTGCCGGTGGTCAGCAGGGCGCCGCTCAGGGCCCGATCCGGGTCCGCCCAGCAATAGATGCTGATGAACCCCAGATGGCCGAAGGCACGCGGCGCCGACGGGCCGAACAGGCCGATGCCCCGGTTGCCGAGCATGAAGCCCGGCGAGAAGGTGAGCGGCAGCATCAGGGTGCGGTCCAGGCG
Source organism: Alloalcanivorax profundimaris (assembly GCF_015265435.1). Classification (GTDB taxonomy): domain Bacteria; phylum Pseudomonadota; class Gammaproteobacteria; order Pseudomonadales; family Alcanivoracaceae; genus Alloalcanivorax; species Alloalcanivorax profundimaris. The sequence continues at coordinate 107,167 of NZ_JABJWH010000040.1, forward strand.
CGGCCGGCGCGAGGCCGGGGCGCGGGCGGCGGCCACGGTGTCCGGGTCGAACACACGGTGGTCGCCCCAGCGGCCGCCGTCGAGCAGCATCTGGAAGAAGCGGCTTGCTTCCTCGGCGGTGGCGTAGAGGTTACCCGCCGGCACCGTCACGTCCTGGAAGCGGTCGTCGTTGGTGACTTGCACCACCTCGTCCAGGGTGCCGCCCACGGCGTGGTTGAGAAACAGATCCACCAGTTTCAGGGGCACGCCGGTGGTCATGTCCCGGGCCCGTTCCGGGCCGGTGGCGCCGAAAGTGAAGTAGCGCATCCCCAGCGGCTGGCGGACCACCCGGTCCAGGGTGGCGTTAAGCGGCTCGCCGGTGACTTTCTCCACCACCGCACCGAGCACGAAGCCGGCGGTGATGGCGTGGTAGGCCTGGGTGCCCAGGGTGCTGGGCCGGGCCCGGCACAGAATGTCCAGGATATCGTCCGGGCGGTAGAGGATGTCCGGGTCCACCGGCCGGTCCGGGCGCGGGATACCGGCCCGGTGGGTGAGCATATGGCGCAGGGTGGTGCGGTGCTTGCCCTGGCGGCCGTAGTCCGGCAAATAGCGGCTGATCGGGTCGTCCAGGTTCAGCCGGCCCGTCTCGGCCAGGTGGTGCACCAGCATGGCGGTGATGGATTTCGAGGCGGAGAACAGGCAGACCGGCGTTTGCGGGGTCAGCAGGCGCTCGCTGACCGGGTCCGCGTAGCCCAGGGTACGATCCAGAATCACCTGGCCATTCCGGCGCAGGCACAGGGCGATGCCCGGGCTCATGCCGGTGCGGTACAGTCGCCGGGTGGCCTTCCAGATCGCCGCCACGTCGGTGTCCGCCAGCCCCGCCTCGCCGGCCGGGACCTCGGCGCCGATACCGGTGAGCCGGTCCAGATCCCGGGGGATGGGGGTGCGCGTTTCACACAGCAGGCGGTTGAGGCGGGGGCGTAATACCATGGGACATCCTGTTTACCCGGAGCGGAGAAGCCATTGTCCGCCTCCGCCAAACGTGGACAATGGCCGGAAGGACTCGCGGCTGGTCAGCCGCGCCAGTCGCCCGCGCGGGCCGCAACGAGAAGGGAGCAACCGCCATGAACAGCGTCAAGCAATCCGATTTCCAGAGCTTCGAGGAGTTCTACCCCTATTACCTGCAGGAGCACAGCGACCCCACCTGCCGGCGGTTGCATTTCTTCGGCACCCTGGGGCTGTTCGCGGTGCTGTTGGGCGTATTGGTCACCGGTAATCCGTGGGGGCTGCTGCTGCTGCCGGTGGTGGGCTACGGGTTCGCCTGGGTGGGCCACTTCTTCTTCGAGAAGAACCGGCCGGCCACCTTCAAGCATCCCTGGTACAGCCTGGCCGGCGATTTCGTCATGTTCAAGGACATGCTGTCCGGGCGCATCCGCTGGTGAGCGCGCCGCAACGCTTCATCCCCGGCCAGCCGCCCCGGCCCCGGGACGACACCAAGCCCGACCTGGACTCCCCGGAACAAGTGGAGCGCATGGTGGCGTTGTTCTACCAGCGGGTGCTGGCGGATCCGCTGCTGGCGCCGGTGTTCCTGGAGGTGGCGCGCATCGACCTGGATGCGCACCTGCCGTTGATCGCCGCCTACTGGAAGAAGCTGCTGCTCGGCGAGCCCGGCTACGACCGGCACATGATGGCCAAACATCGCGCCGTGCATGACCGCGAGCCGCTCACCGGCGCCCATCATGAGCGTTGGCTGACGTTGTTCCATGCCAACCTGGACCGGCACTTCGACGGTCCGCAAACCGATCGCGCCCGCCTGATCAGCGCCCGGGTCATGCACAACCTTTACCACAACCTCTCGCGGATCTAGCGCACCACCACGAAGAAGATGCCGCCGTCGCGGTTCACCCGCAGCAGCAGGGCGGCGTCCTTGTCGTCCACGGCGCCACGCAATTCGTCCATGGAGGCCACGTCCTGGCGATTGGCGTTGATGATCACGTCGCCGCCGCGCAGGCCGGCCCGCCAGGCCGGAGAGTTGCGCTCCACGCCTTCCACCAGCACACCCTGGTCCACATGGCTCAGCTCGCCCTGGCGCAGGTCGCGCAGCTCGGCGCCCTTGAGGTAGTTGGAAATGGCGTCGCCGGCGCTTACTTGCTGGCTGGATTCGCTGATCACCGCGGTCACCTTGCGCGGCTTGCCGTCGCGCAGAATGCTCAGGGTGATCTTCTCGCCCACCGGCGACAGGCCCACCTTGTTGCGCAGGTCCGAGGCCCGGTTCACCGGCTGGCCGTCCACCGCGCGCACCACGTCGCCGGCCTTGAGGCCGGCTTTGGCGGCGGCGCTGTCCGCCAGCACATTGGTGATTACCACGCCCTTGCGCGCCTGCACATCCAGGGCCTCGGCCAGCTCGTCGCTGAGATCCTGCACGGTGACGCCGAGCACGCCACGGCGCACTTCGCCGTGCTCGATGAGCTGGGTCATCACGTTCTCGGCCATGTTGGTGGGGATGGCGAAGCCGATGCCCACGTTGCCGCCGGACGGCGCCAGGATGGCGGTGTTGATGCCCACCAGCTCGCCCTTCAGGTTGACCAGGGCGCCGCCGGAGTTGCCCGGGTTGATGGAGGCGTCGGTCTGGATGAAATTCTCATAGCCCTCGATGCCCAGGCCGGTACGGCCCAGCGCCGAGACGATGCCGGAAGTCACGGTCTGGCCGAGGCCGAAGGGGTTGCCGATGGCGACCACGAAATCCCCCACCCGCAGGGACGAGGAATCCGCCAGCCGCACCTGGGTCAGGTCTTCCGCCTTCTCCAGCTTGAGTACCGCCAGGTCCACTTCCTGATCCAGGCCCACCAGCTCCGCGGACAGCTCGCGGCCGTCCTTGAGGGTCACCTCGATCTTGTCCGCGTTGCGGGCCACGTGGGCGTTGGTGAGCACATAGCCCTTGTCGGCGTCGACGATCACGCCGGAACCGGCGGCCACCGCGCGGCGGGTGGGCGCCTGCTCGGGCAGGTCGAAGAAACGGCGGAAGAAGGGATCCTGCATGAGCGGATTCTGGGCCCGGCGCACCTGGGCTTCGATGGCGATGTTGACCACCGCCGGGGACACATCCTCGATCATCGGCGCCAGGGAGGGCAGGGCGCCGCCGTCCGGCGTCCGCTCCGGCAGGGCGGCGCCGGCGGTTTGCGAGAAGGCCAGCAAAACGGCGCCGGCCCAGGCCATCAGAACGTGCGGTTTCATCGCTGCATACAAGGGTCGATCCTCCTGTACCACATGGATAACACGAGGGGTTCGACCGAAAAGTGTGATCAGGGTTCCAGTTCGAAAATTCTGACCCGGTTGTAGTCGCTGGACTCGCCCAGATCCGGCCAGGTGGTGGCGTGCCAGTGGCCCAGCAGATGGAAGCCGGGCGGGTCCAGGTCGGGAATGCGCGAGTCCGCCAGCCACATGGGCAGGCCGGCGGCGTGGAAGCGTTCCAGCAGCGGCAGGTTGTCGCGGTCGTAGAGGATGTCCGCGGCGGTGAGCCGGTCCGCCCGCGCCAGGCTGGCTTCCAGGTCGTCGCTGAGCGTCACCGCCACGCCGTTGAGGAGGGCATTGGCCTCGGTGGCGGCCAGGGCGTCCGGGTCCAGGTCGCAGGCGATCACCTCGGCGGCGCCGGCCCGGGCGGCGGCGATCGCCACCACCCCGGAACCCGGCCCCACGTCCACCACGCGGCGGCCGCGCACCCAGTCCGGCCGTGCCAGCAGGTGGCGCGCCAGCACCTGGCCGGAGGCCCAGCACAGCGCCCAGTAGGGCGGCGCTTCCATGAGCGCGTTGGCGACGTCCTGATCGAGCCGTTCGTCCACCAGCTTGTCCAGCAGCCACAGGGACAGCTCGGGCACCAGGGGCAGCGGCGTGGCCACCAGGCGGATGTCCGGCAGCAGCCGGTTCAGGCGCGCCTGCAGGGCGGCGGGCGGATCAGTCCTGTTCGCCACGGCGGATCGCCTCGCTGAGCAGGAAATTGAAGCGCCGGGGATCGGCGATCTCGCCGGCCTCGTTGAGGGCCGGGTAGGGCACGCCGTATTGGCGGCAGTGCGCCGCCAGCCGGGGGTGGGACCATTGGAACAGGGTGTGCTGGTAGGTGGCCGGGTCCACGCGGCGGCGATCGTAGAGGCCGGCGGCGCGGCGCTGCTCGCAGACCTCGGCGAGGATGATGGCCGCCGCCACGCTGACGTTGAACGACGCCACCATGCCCATCATCGGAATGATCACGTGCTCGTCCGCCGCCTCGGCGGCCGCTTCGCTGACGCCGAACTTCTCGGTGCCCAGCAGCAGCGTCGTGGGGCGGGTGTAGTCCAGCTCCCGGTAGGGCACGGCGCGCTCGGAGAAGTGCGCCGCCAGGACCTGCATGCCCTGGTCGCGGACCCGGCGGATCGCCTCCTCGCCATCGTCGTGGTAGTGAATGTTCACCCAACGCTGGGACCCCAGGGCGGTGCCCGCCGGGAAGCGCGCCAGGTTGTCCGGCAGCGCCGCGTGCACATCGAGAATGCCCACCGCGTCGCAGGTGCGCACGATGGCGGCGATGTTATGGGGTTTGTGCACCCCGTCCATGATCACGCTGAGATCCGGCTGACGGCGGTCCAGGGTGGCCCGCAGGCGCGCGTGGCGTTCCGGGGTCATGGCGTCTCCTGGTGTCGGGAAAGGCGCGATTGTAGCAAAGTCCCGCCGTCTTCCGGACAATGGCGACCCTGGCAAAGCAAAGGATTGAGCATGAACGAACGCGCGCTGCCCCTGGCCGGGGTCAAGGTGGTGGAACTGGGACAACTGATCGCCGGGCCCTTCGCCGGCACGCTGCTGGCCTACTTCGGCGCCGAGGTGATCAAGGTGGAGCCCCCGGGCGGCGACCCGATCCGTGGCTGGCGCAAGCTGGACGACAGCGGCACCTCGTTCTGGTGGCGCAGCATCGGCCGCAACAAACGTTCCGTGACCCTGGACCTGAAGAGCGACGCCGGCCGTGATCTGGCCGCCCGGCTGATCGACGGCGCCGACGTGCTGATCGAGAATTTCCGCCCCGGCACCCTGGAAAAATGGGGGCTGGGCCCGGAGCGCTTCACCGACAGCAACCCGGGGCTGATCTACACGCGCATTTCCGGTTACGGCCAGGACGGCCCCTACGCGGACAAGCCCGGCTACGCCTCGGTGTGCGAAGGCATCGGCGGGCTGCGCTACGTCAACGGCTTCCCCGGCGAACGGCCGGTGCGGCCCAATCTATCCCTGGGCGACACCGTGGCCGGCCTGCACGCCGCCCTGGGTATCCTGCTGGCGCTGTTCGAGCGGCGCGGCAGCGGCCTCGGTCAGGTGGTGGACGTGGCGCTCTATGAAACCGTGTTCAATCTGCTGGAGGCGGTGATTCCCGAGTTCGACGGCGCCGGGCTGATCCGCGAGCCCGCCGGGTCCACGGTCACCGGCATCGTGCCGACCAACACCTACCGCTGCGCCGACGGCAAGTACGTGATCATCGGTGGCAACGGCGACTCCATCTTCAAGCGGCTGATGACCACCGCTGGCCGAGTCGACCTGGCCGACGACCCGCGCCTGGCCGACAACGCCGGCCGGGTGGAACACGAAGCGGAAGTGGACGGCGCCATCGAGGCCTGGTGCGCCACCCTGGACAGCGCCGAGGTGCTGCGCCTTCTGGAGGACGCCCGGGTGCCCTGCGGGCCGATCTACAGCGCCGCGGACATGATGGCCGACCCGCATTTCCAGGCGCGCGGCCTGTTCCAGCAGGTGGAGATCAACGGCAAGCCGCTCAGGATTCCCGCCATCGCCCCGCGCCTGGCCGGCACCCCCGGCGGCACCCGCTGGCCCGGCGGCGAGGCCGGTGGCCACACCGAGGCGGTGCTGCGCGAGCTGGGCCTCGACGAGGAGGAGGTCCGCCGGCTGCGCGCCGACGGCGTCATCGGTTAAGCGGAGAATCAATTGAGCGGGAAGTCGGTCCAGCCGTCGGTCCACACCCGGGCGGCGCCGGGCCGCACCGCGCCCAGGTAGAGCGCGGTCTCGTCCCAGAATTCGCCCTGGGGCGGGGTGGCGGCGCCGTTCTTCAGCGGCGAGGCGCTGCCCGGCGTGTAGTCGGGCCGCGCCAGATCCACCGCGTTGCGCGAGAACAGCGGGTCCTCGCCGAAGCGCATCCCCGGCAGCGCCTGGAAATAGAGGTGTTCATCCAGGCCGGCGTCGTCGTCGCCGCTTTCGCTTTCGTCCTCGAACCAGGTCACGCCACGGGCGCCCACGTTGTGCACCAGCACCGCGTCGAAGGTGAGGGTGCCGTCGTTCAGATTGACCACCGTGCTGGCGTCCTGGATGTCCAGGGTTTCGCCGGAGAAACCACTGATCACCAGATTGTGGAAATGGCCGCCGGTGCCCTCGCGCAGGGTCATGGCGCGCTGGTGCTGGCCGTGGCTGCGCGGGCTGATCAGGGAGACGTTGTACATCACCGGCTCCGAGCGCGGGCGGGCGTCATGGCGGTCGCCGTTGTTGTCCGCCTCGAAGGCGTTGTCGCCGTTGCTGCTGTACTGCTGGGCGATCAGGAACTGCACCCGGCCGCGCCAGCCCCAGTCCCAGTCCAGGGAATCGTCGCCGGCGCCGGTGATCAGGATGTGGCGCAGGTCGGCGGTGCCGCCGAACAGCTCGATGCCGTCGTCCAGGGCACGGTGCACCTGCACATGGCGGACGATGGTGCCGCTGCCGCAGCCGCCCAGGGTCAGGCCGTTCAGTTCGTTGTTGGCGTACACCTCGAAGCCGGCGAATTCGATGCGCGCGTATTCCAGCACGCCGCAGCTGCCGTTGGCGTTGTCGCCGCCAAAGGCGCCGCGCGGGTCGTTGTCCGGCACGCCCTCGATCTGAGCGTCGAGCTGGTTCACCGGCGCGTCGCCGAGCAGTACCACGCCGCCCCAGTCGCCGGCCTGGCGGGTGCCATCCGCCTGATTGCTGGTGAACACCACCGGCGCGTCGGCGCGGCCGGCGGCGTGCAGGCTGGCCGCCCGGGTCACCACCAGGGCCGAGCCGGGGCGCCCTTCCACGCGCGCGCCGGCGTCGATGGTGAGCCGGCCGCTCTCCACGTAGACGATGCCATCCAGAATCCAGGTGCGGTCGGCGCCCCAGTGCTGGTCGCCGTTGAGGGTGCCGCTCACCACCTGTTCGCCGGCCACCATCACCATCAGCGGCCGGTACAGCAACACGGCGGCGATCAGCGCCGCCACCGCGGCGGCCGCCGCCAGCCAGGGCCAGGGGCGGGACCGGTCGCCACCGGTGGTGGCCGCCGGTGCCGGCGCCGGTCGCGGCGGCGTGGTCTGGCCGGGCTGGCGGCCCAGCAGCACGCCCTGGCGGTTGGCGGTCTTGAGCTGGCGGCCCAGGTCGCGGATGCGGGGGTTGTCGCTGGTCAGCGCCTGCTCGATCACCTCGGCGCGGTATTCCGAATCGTTGAGCAGGGTGTTGAAGTGGATGAAACGCAGCCCGCCACCGCCCTCGCGGTCGTAGTTCTGCTTCAGCTGCCACAGCAACTCCACCAGCCGCGCCCGCGGCGAAGACTCGGCGCTCATGCTCAACCCCCTCGGAAAATGTTCCTAACGTCCGGGAGTCTGAAGGGTGCCCATGACCGCTTTATGAAGGTTTGCAAGCTACAAGCAGGCCGTGCTGGAGAAGGGGGCCATGCCAATGGCGGGGCGCCAGTTGAAAGTTACAAGTGGCAAGTTGAAGCGCGGGCGGGGGGCCACGAGACGGCAGGGCCGTGCCCGCGCTTAAGGGAATTCAGAACCGCGACCGGCCTTCCCGGCCGAAGGCCACGGGAAAGCCGCGCGGCCTCCCGCTTCAACTTTCAACTTGAAACTTGCAGCTATTCCGCCAGGATCTTGTCGGCGGCTTTCTCGGCGATCATCACCGTGGGGGCGTTGGTGTTGCCGCCGATCAGGGTCGGCATGATGGAGGCGTCCACCACGCGCAGGCCTTCCAGGCCGTGCACCTTCAGGTCCGGGTCCACCACCGCCTGATCGTCCACGCCCATCTTGCAGGTGCCCACCGGGTGGTAGATGTTGTCGCACTTTTCGCGCAGGAAGGCGCGGATCTGCTCGTCGCTTTGCACGCCGTCGCCGGGCAGGATCTCGGCGCCGCGCCACGGCGCCAGGGCGTCCTGGGCCATGATCCGGCGCATCGCCTTGACGCCACGCACCATGCCTTCCATATCGTCCGGATGGCTCAGGAAGCGCGGGTCGATGAGCGCCGGCGAGCGCGGGTTGGCGTCCGCCAGGCCGATGCTGCCACGGCTCTTGGGGCGCAGGATGCAGACGTGGCCGGAGTAGCCGTGGCCGAAGCTGAACAGCCAGTTGAGACCATGGTTGTCGAGCTTGGCGGCGGTCAGGTGGAGTTGCAGGTCCGGGCGCGGCTCCTCCGCGCGCGACTTGATGAAGCCGCCGGCCTCGGCCACGTTGGAGGTGAGCTGGCCGTTGCGGTGCGCGAAGAAATTCCACAGCGCCTTGGCGCCGGTGAAGGGCAGCTCCCAGGAGCCCAGCGACAGGGTGTCGTGGCGGCGGTTGCGGTGCACCACCAGGACGTCCGGGTGGTCCTGCAGGTTTTCGCCCACGCCGGGAAGCTCGTGGACCAGGGGGATGCCATGGCGGGCCAGTTCCTCGCCGGGGCCCACGCCGGACAGCTTCAGCAGTTGCGGCGAGTTGATGGCGCCGCCGCACAGGATCACCTGGCCGCCCTCGATGGTTTCCTCCCGGCCCTTGCGTTCCAGGCGCACGCCGGTGGCGCGCTTGCCGTCGAACTCCACCCGGTGCACCAGGGCCTCGGTGAGCACGGTCAGGTTGTCGCGCTCCATGGCCGGATGCAGGTAGCCGCGCGCCACGCCCCAGCGCTCGCCGTCTTTCTGGTTGACCTTGTACAGCGCCACGCCTTCCTGAACGTCGTTGTTGAAGTCGTCGGTGGCCGGGTGGCCGGCCTGCACGCCGGCCCGGACGAAGGCGTCGCTGACCGGGTGGCGGAAGCGCAGCTCGGCGATGTTCAGGTTGCCCTGGTCGCCGTGGAATTCGTTGGCGCCGGGTTCGTAGTGCTCGGAGCGCTTGAACAGCGGCAGTACGTCCCGATAGCTCCAGCCGGGATTACCCAGGGATTCCCAGTGGTCGTAGTCCCAGGGGTGGCCCCGGGTGTAGCACATGGCGTTCACCGCCGAGGAACCGCCCAGGGTCTTGCCCCGGGGAATATAGATCTGGCGGTTGTTTAGCGCTTTCTGTGGCACCGTGTAGTAGCGCCAGTTGCGGGCGTTGGAGCGCATCAGCCAGATGATGCCCGCGGGAATGCGCACGAACAGGCTGTTGTCGTCCGGGCCGGCCTCGATCAGGCACACCTTGTTGTTGGGATTTTCCGATAGGCGATTGGCCAGAACGCAGCCGGCGGAGCCGGCGCCCACGATCACATAGTCGAACTGCATGGCGCCCCCTGGGAGAATAAAAGTGTCATTGAACAATGGCAGTATATCGGGGCGATTGCACCGATGTGATTGACCTTTTGTATCCGCGCCCCGGCCAATGCGCCCCGGGCCGGAACGCGGCGCGGTTGCGGATTCGACGCCGGGCTGTTTATGATTTGTGCAATTCTGCTTTCTGATTAGCCGGTCGCGGTCGGTTAACCAGAGACCAGGGCAGGCCGCGCCGGACCGGAGCCGAACCCGGGCCTGGGCGCGCCGCCGCGAAGCGCGGTCGAAGCCGGATGCGCATCCCGCCTTCCATCCGCCCGTCACCGTATCGTCGTTATCCAAGGTGGCGCCCGCCGCGCGCGGGCGGCACCGGCAGGAAACTCCCGCCAGCGCGGGTTTGAAGTCGTCGGACGGGCGAGGTCGTCGAATGAGTGAACGAATACTGCGGTTGGACAAGGCCGGCACGCCGGTGGAGTGGCTGGACTGGCAGGCCGCGGCGGTGCTGTACGCCCGGGGGTTGGTGACCTGGACCCTGGGCGACGTGATCTACCAGCTGCGCGGCGGGGTCAGCCGGCTCACCGGCGACCGCTCCCGCCTGATGCTGCATTCCATCATCGCCTGCGATGGCCTGGCCAGCCCGCGCCGCCGCACCCGGCCGCCGCTCACTAACCGGGCCCTGTTCCGCCGCGACCAGCACTTGTGCCTGTACTGCGGCAAACACTTCCCGGAAGCCCGACTCACCCGCGACCACATCCGCCCCACCTCCCGGGGTGGCCGTGACAACTGGCTCAACGTCGTGGCCGCCTGCCGCCGCTGCAACCAGCACAAGGGCAATCGCCTGCCCGAGGAAATCGGCATGGAACTGCTGGCACTGCCCTATGTGCCGAACATGGCCGAGTACCTGGCGCTGATCAACAGCCACCGCATCCGCGGCGACCAGATGGAATTCCTGCGCGGGCAGTTCGGTAAGAACAGCCGGCTGCTTTAGAGCCCGGTAACCGTTCATTTTGTCCCGACGAAACCAAGCGCAAAAAAAACGGCGCCCAATGGGCGCCGATGAATCGTTTGGCTCGGGAGAGCTATTACGGAGCCGAAACTCCGCTGTCGACGGATGGGACCTCGTCGACAAGAGAAAGTATGTTCGTGACCTGGTTCAAAAACATTAGCTGTACAGCCGTTCACAAACGATTCGTTGGTCAATAAGTGTCCGTCCCCGTTCCCGCCCCGCCGGGCATTAAGCCGCAGGCGCCCATCAGGTCCCGCCAGCGCCCGGTATGGGCCTTCAGCGCCCGGTTGAGCCGGGCCACCTGGCCGCCGTCGCCGAAGTAGCGATCCAGCCAGGCGTCCAGTGCCGGCGTGCCGCCGGTGACCCCGTGCAGGGCGTCCAGGGCCTGGCCCAGGGCCCGGTGGCGGCGGTCCAGCTCCGCCAGAAAGGCCTGCACCCGCTCCCCGTAGTAGCCGTCCAGCAGATTTCGTAGCCGGTGGGCGCGCTGGCTGGCCCGCCCCCGGGGGCACAGGCGGTCGCCCTCCAGGCCGCGCAGCACGGCGGTGGCCCGTTCCAGTTCCACCCGGGCGCGGGCGGTCTGGCGCAGGATGTCGCCGCCGGCGGAGGAATGGGCCAGGGCGGCAAGGTGGGTTTCCAGGTCCGGCAGGGCCGCCGCCGGCGGCGCCTCCTGGCGGGCCAGCCGCGACAGCCGGTCCAGGTAGCCGTCCCAGAGCGCGTCCGCCGGGTCGCCGGGCCACAGCAGCGCGGCCAGGCCGATCAGGGCGGCCAGGGGCGGGGCCAGCAAAAAAGCCTTACGGGAAGTCATTTTTAACAAAGGCATCGCCGAATCGGGGTCGGCAACTGTGCTAGTTTTGCCGATCAGGCTTCAAGTCTTTCCAAATAACCACTGTTTCCAAATAACCACGAAGGCGGTCAAAGGAATGCGATTACATCATTGTGGCGTGCTGTTTCTGGCTCTGTCCCTGCTGGCCTGCGACCCGGCCCCGGAAAAACCGGAGCAGCAGGCCGCCGAACCCGATTCCGGGAGCGCGGCGGGGGAGACTGGTGGCACGCCGCGGGCGCCGGCCCCGGATCCGCGCTGGCGCGACCACCTGGACAGCTGGCCCCACGGCGCGGTGAGCGCGCGGGCGCCGCTGGTGGTGCGGTTCACCCATCCGGTGGTGGATGACAGCCGTCTGGACAAGCCCGCCGAAGGCGTCGCCCGGCTGGCCCCGGAGCAACCCTTCGAGGCGGTGTTCACCGCCCGCGACCGCCTGGAAATCCGGCCGAAGCAGGCGCAGCCCGCCGGTGAGACCCTGACCCTGACCCTGTTCCCCCAGGCGCTTTCCGGGGTCGACGACGGCCTGCCGCCGCTGCGCGCCGACGTCACCGTGATGACCCAGCGGCTCAGCCTGCGCGTGGACGCCCTGGCCCCGGAACCCGGCGACGATGGCGCCATGCAACTGAGCGGCGCCCTGCGCACCCGGGACCGGGCCGACCCGGCGGACGCCCAGGCGGTGCTCGGCGCCGCCCAGGGCGACCGCGACCTGGAGATCGCCTGGCAGCACGACGCCGCCAGCCTCAGCCATGAATTCGTGATCACCGGCATCCGCCGCGCCGACGACGCGGCGCCGGTGACCCTGACCTGGGACGGCGCGCCCCTGGACGTGGACGAGCGCGGCGAACGCCGCTATCCGGTGCCCGCCCCCGGCGAGTTCCGGGTCACCACGGCGCGCACCCTGAGCTACCCGGAGCCGCAGATCCTGGTGCAGTTCTCCGAGCCCCTGATGGGCACCCAGAACACCGCCGGCCTGGTCACCCTCAACGGCGAGGACGCCCGGGTGCGCATCGACGGCAGCCGCCTGCGCGTCTACCCGGCGGACCGGGACGATCTGGGCGACGGCCGCTTTCAGCTGCGCATCGACCCGGGTCTGCGCAGCGCCGCCCGCGCCCGCCTGGAGACCCCCTTCGAGCAGGACCTGACGCTCACCGTGGCCAAGCCCGGCGTGCGCTTCGTCGGCGAGGGCGCCATCCTGCCCAACGGCGAGACCCTGAGCGTGCCGTTCGAGGCGGTGGCCGCCAAAGCGGTGAAGGTGCAGGCCTTCGAGGTGTTCGAGGACAACATCGCCGGCTACCTGCAGGGCAATGAACTGGACACCGCCTACCAGGACAATCGCAGCGGCCGCTACCTGTGGCAGAAAACCCTGTCCCTGCCGCCGGCCACCGGCGGCGACTGGCAACGCTACCGGCTCGATCTCTCCGAGCTGATGGCCGGCCACCCCAACGGCTTGATCATGCTCACCCTCAAGCTGGACGGCGACACCATCGACTACCAGTGCGACGGTGAGGGCCCGCAACGGCGCGCGGAACTGCCGGACAGCTACGACGGCCCCGGCCAGGACGACGACGACAGCCGGCTGCGGCGCTATTACCGCGATGCCGGTTACCTGAGCTGGAGCGAACGGGACAACCCCTGCTCCGACGCCTACTACCGCTACAACGACCGGGCCGAATCCAGCCGCGCCTTCCTGGCTTCCAACCTGGGCCTGATCGCCAAGCAGGGCGAGAGCGACCGGCTCACCGTGATCGCCACCCACCTGGACGACAACACTCCGGCCACCAAGGTGCGGGTCACCGTGCACAACTACCAGCACCAGGTGCTGGCCAGTGGCACCACCAACAACAACGGCGAGGTGACCCTGGCCCTGGACGGCAGCCCCTTCTATCTGGTGGCCCGGGAGAACGACGACCGGGGCTACCTGAAGCTGGCCCGCAACCGGGCGCTGCCCACCAACCAGTTCAACACCGGCGGCGAGAAGGTGCGCGACGGCCTCAAGGGCTTCTTCTACGGCGAGCGGGACGTGTGGCGACCCGGCGACGACATCCACCTGACCTTCGTGCTGGCGGACCCGCAAAACCGCATTCCCGATGACCACCCGGTGACCCTGGACTGGTTCGACCCGCGCGGCGACAAGGTGGCCAGCTACAGCAACGCCGAGCCGGTGGGCCAGTTCCATGCCTTCACCCTGAGTACCGCCGAGGACGCGCCCACCGGCAACTGGCGGGCGGTGGCCCGGGTCGGCGAGCGCTACTTCGACACGCCCCTGCGGGTGGAAGCGATCAAACCCAACCGCCTGAAGATCGAGCTGGATGCCCCGGACCCGCTGAAGGTGGGCGGCGACAACCCGGTTTCCCTGCATGGCCAGTGGCTCAACGGCGCCCGCGCCGGCGCGCTCAAGGCCGACGTCAAGGCGCGCCTGGTCAACGCCGGCGACCCCTTCGAGGGCTACGACGGCTTCACCTTCTCCGACCCTACCCGCAACCTGGGGGCGGAACCCTTCACCGCCTTCGAGGGCAACCTGGACGCCGGCGGCGACGCCCGTTTCCCGCTGCAACTGCCGGACATCACGCCGCCGGGCATGGCGGCGGCCCTGCTCACCACCCGGGTGTTCGAGCAAAGCGGCGATTACAGCACCCAGATCAAACGCCTGGCGGTGTCCCCCTATGCCCACTGGGTGGGCCTGCGGGTGCCCGAGGGCAGCGGCTGGGGCGATTCCCTGGGCCGCGACCGGGACCATGAAATCGGCCTGCTGGCCCTGGACCGGGACGGCAAGCCGGAGGCCGGCCGCGCGCTGACCCTCGCTGTTTACCGCATCGACTGGCGCTGGTGGTGGGACCGGGGCGGCGAGGACCTGACCCACTTCATCAGCGATCCGCACACGGAAAAACTGCGCGAGGAAACCCTTACCAGTGACGACCAGGGCCGTGCCCAATGGACCCTGGCCGGCGCCGATTACGACTGGGGCCGCTATCTGCTGCGGGTGTGCCAGAAGGACGGCCGCCACTGCGCCGCGCGCACCGTCTACCTGGGCTGGAGCGGCGAGCGCAATGCCCAGGGCGACGCCGCCACCCGCCTGGCCCTGTCCAGCGACAAGGACCAGTACCAGGTTGGTGAAACCGCCCGCGTGCGGGTGCCCGCCAGCGGCCAGGGCCGCCTGCTGGTGAGCCTGGAAACCGGCGACCGGGTGCTCGATCACTACTGGGTGGACGACACCGGCGCCGAGGGCGAGAGCCTGACCCTGGAAATTCCGGTCACCGCCGACATGGCCCCCAATGTGTACGTGCACGTGGCCCTGTTGCAGCCCCATGGCGGCCGCGACAACGACCGGCCCATCCGCCTCTACGGCATCGCGCCGCTGATGGTGGAAGACCCGGCCACCCGGCTGGCCCCGGAGATCCGCGCGCCGGACGAGGTGAAGCCGGACAGCACCCTGAAAGTGGCGGTGTCCGAAGGCAAGGGTCGCCCCATGACCTACACCCTGGCGGTGGTGGACGAAGGCCTGCTGGGCATCACCGACTTCGCCACGCCCCGTCCCCACGACGCTTTCTACCAGCGCGAGGCCCTGGGCGTGCTCACCTGGGACCTGTTCGATCAGGTGGTGGGCGCCTACGGCGGCGAGCTCGACCAGCTGCTGGCCCTGGGCGGCTCCGATGCCCTCAAGGACGGCGACGAACAGCGCCGCCGGCGTTTCCCGCCGGTGGTGCGCTTCGCCGGGCCGTTCCAGCTCAAGAAAGGGGAGACCCGGGAGCACGACATCGACCTGCCGCCCTACATGGGCCAGGTGCGGGTGATGGTGGTGGCCGGCAACCAGCGCGCCTACGGCCACGCCGACCGGGACGTCACCGTGACCCAGCCGCTGACCCTGCTGTCCACGCTGCCCCGGGTGCTCGGCCCCGGCGAGACCCTGGATCTGCCGGTGACCGTGTTCGCCGCCGAGGAGGGCCTGGGCGAGGTGACCGTGAGCGCCGAGGCCGGCGCCCCGCTGACCCTGACCCGGGACAGCGCCACCCTGAATTTCCCGCAAAGCGGTGACCAGGTGGCGGCGCTGTCCCTGAAAGCCGGCGACGCCACCGGCATCGCCGACGTGACGGTGCGCGCCCGGGCCGGCGACCAACGGGCGGAGGAAACCGTGCACCTGCCGGTGCGCAGCGCCAACCCGCCCACGGTGCGCGACAGCGGCAAGTTGCTGGAAGCCGGGGCCACCTGGTCGCTGACCCATGTTCCCCACGGCCTGCCGGGCACCAACGAAAGCCGGCTCACGGTGAGCAGCCTGCCGGCCATGGGTCTGGAGCGGCGCCTGGAGTACCTGATCGATTACCCCCACGGCTGCATCGAGCAGACCGTGTCCGCGGTGCTGCCGCAGCTCTACCTGTCCCGGCTCACCACCCTGAGCGAGGAACAGAAAACCGCGGTGCAGGACAACGTGGACGCGGCCATCCAGCGGCTGCGCCGCTTCCAGCAGGGCGGCGGCTTCAGCTACTGGCCCGGCGACGGCGCCGTGAACGACTGGGGCACCTCCTACGCTGGCCACTTCCTGTTGGAAGCCCGCCGCCAGGGCTACGCGGTGCCCGCCGACCTGCTCGATCCCTGGCTCGCCTACCAGAGCCGGGTAGGGCAGAACCCGGGCCGCTACCCCTGGCAATGGGCGGCCCAGGCCTACCGCCTGTACACCCTGGCCCTGGCCGGCGAGCCGGAGGTGGGTGCCATGAACCGCCTGCGCGAAGCCTACCAGGCCCGCGCCGCCGAGAATGGCGGCGACCAGCCCGGTTACCGCGCCGGCCGCTGGCTGCTGGCGGCGGCCTACCAGCAAATGGGCCTCACCGAGGTGGCCGGCGAACTGCTCGCCGCCGCCCGGGACAACGACGCCGACTACGACCGGCCCGGGCCCACCTACGGCTCGCGGCTGCGTGACCGGGCCATCGAGCTGATGGTGCTGGACGCCCGGGGCGACGGAGACGGCGCCTGGGAACAGGCCCGCGTGATCGCCAACCAGCTGGCGTCGGAAAACTGGTACTCCACCCAAAGCACCGCCTGGGCGCTGATGGCCATGGCCCGCTTCGCTGGCAGCGATGGCGCCAAGGGGTACGACTTCGCCTGGCGCCAGGACGACGGCGACTGGCAGGCGATCACCAGCCAGGCGCCGGTGTTCCGCCAGACCCTGGATCTGGATGGCGACGGCGCCGAACTGGCGGTGCGCAACGACAGCGAGCGGCGCCTGTTCGTCTCGGTGAGCACCCGGGGCACCCCGGCGCCCGGCCAGGAGCGGGCGGAAAGCCGCGGCCTCAATCTGAACGCCCGCTTCCGCACCCTGGACGGCCGCGAGCTGAACCCGGCGTCCCTGGCCCAGGGCACGGATTTCCGCGCCAGCGTCACCATCACCAACCGCAGCGGCCGCGACCTGGACAATCTGGCGCTCACCCAGGTGATCCCCTCCGGCTGGCAGATCACCGACAGCCGCCTGGCCGGCGACGACCAGGCCGCGCCCCTGGACTACCGGGACCAGCGCGACGACCGGGTGCTCAGCTACTTCTCCCTGCCCGCCGGCAAAAGCCGCACCTACCACCTGGGGCTGAATGCCACCTTCGCCGGCCGTTTCTACCTGCCCGGCTGGCAGGTGGAGGCCATGTACCGGGGCGACGTTCGCGCCCGGGACCAGGGCCGCTGGGTGGAGGTGACCGACCCGGCGCGGCGGCGCGACGGCGATTGAGGGAACGGCCGTGAGCCGCCGGTGGCGCCGGGTCGCGGTGCCGCTGGCGCTGCTGCTGGCGGCGCTGGCCTGGTTGCAGTGGGCGCCGTTGCCCGCGTCCCTGCAGCGGGTGGATTACGCCACCCTGATGCTGGACCGGCACGGCCGCCCGCTGGCGGCGCGCATCGCCGGCGACCAGCAGTGGCGGTTCGCGCCGGTGACCACGGTGCCGGACAAGTACCGCCGCGCGTTGCTCGCCTTCGAGGACCGCCGTTTCCCCTGGCACCCGGGCGTGGACCCGGTGGCCATTGCCCGGGCGGCGCTGGCCAACGCCCGCGCCGGCCGGGTGGTCAGCGGCGGCTCCACCCTGACCATGCAACTGGCCCGGCTGCTGCGTGAAGATCCGCCGCGCACCCTGGACGAAAAGGCCCGGGAAGCGCTGCTGGCGCTGCGCCTGGAATGGCACCTGAGCAAGGACGAGATCCTCGCCGAGTACGCCAGCCGCGCCCCCTTCGGTGGCAACACCGTGGGCCTGCGCGCCGCCGCCTGGCGTTACTTCCGGCGCCCGCCGGAGGCGCTCAGCTGGGCCGAGGCGGCGCTGCTGGCGGTGCTGCCCAACAGCCCGGCGCTGATCCACCCGGGCCGCGACCGGGACCGGCTGCGGGCCAAGCGTGACCGGCTGCTGGCCCGTCTCCATGAGCAGGGCGAGCTGGACGCCGACGACCTGGCCCTGGCCAGGCTGGAACCGCTGCCCCGGGTCCACGAGCTGCCGTCCCTGGCGCCGCGCCTGCTGGATACCCTCAGCGCCGACGGCGGCGGCCCGCTGCTGCGCACCACCCTGGACGCGGACCTGCAGCGCCGGGTGCGCGAGCTGGCCGGCCGCCACGGCCGCCGCCTGGGCCGCCAGGGGGTGCACAACCTGGCGGTGGTGGTGATCGACCACCGCGACCTGGAAACCCGCGCCTACCTGGGCAATGTGCAGCACGGCGACGGCGACACCTACGGCGCCGCCGTGGACATCGCCAGCCGCCCGCGCTCCACCGGCAGCGTGCTCAAGCCGCTGCTCTATGGCCTGATGCTGGACGCCGGCCTGATCCTGCCGGACACCCTGATCCCGGATTTGCCCACCAACTACGGCGGCTACAGCCCGGAAAACTTCGATCGGGAATACCGGGGCGCGGTGCCCGCCCACGAGGCCCTGGCCCGCTCCCTGAACGTGCCGGCGGTGCGCCTGCTGCGTCGCTATGGTGTGGGCCGCTTCCACGACCAGCTCCGCGCGCTGGGCATGACCACCCTGTTCCGGCCCGCCGACGACTACGGCCTGACACTGGTGCTGGGCGGCGCCGAGGGCACCCTGGAGGAGCTCACCGGCATCTACGCCCGGCTGATCGCCACCGCCCGGGACGGCCAGGCCGCCCCGGTGACTCGCCTGGCCGGCATCACCCCGGTGGCGGAGCCGTTCGCGATCAGCCCCGGCGCCGCCTGGCTGACCCTGGACGCCCTGCGCGACGTGGCCCGGCCCGGCACCGCCCGGCAATGGCGGCTGTACCGCTCCAGCCAGCCGATCGCCTGGAAAACCGGCACTAGCTACGGCCTGCGCGACGCCTGGGCGATCGGCAGCAACGGCCGCTATACGGTGGGCGTGTGGGCCGGCAACGGCAACGGCGAGCCGGCGCCCCACCTGGGCGGCGCCGACACCGCCGCGCCCTTGATGCTGGATGTGTTCAGCCTGCTCGGCCCGGCGCCGTTCCCGGAACCGCCGCTCAACGATCTCAAACAGGTGCGGGTGTGCGCCGACGACGGCTACCTGGCCGGCGGGCGCTGCACGGCGAACACCGTGCTGGCGCCCCTGCACGGCCACTTCCAGACGGTGACGCCGCACCACCGGCGGGTGCATCTGGACGGCAATGGCCAGCGGGTGCACGGCGGCTGCGAAGCGGTGGCCGCCATGCAAAGCCGCGACTGGTTCGTGCTGCCGCCGGCCCAGGCCTGGTTCTACCGCCAGCGCCATCCGGACTACCGGCCCCTGCCGGCCTGGCGCTCGGATTGCCTGGCCGGGGCCCGGGCCCTGGACGCCGACCCGCCCATGGCGGTGCTCTATCCCCACGCTGGCGCCGGCCTCTACATTCCCCGGGAGCTGGGCGGGCGGCGCGGCCAGGCGGTGTTCCGGGTGGTCCACGAGCGGGCCGGGGCACGGCTGTTCTGGCACCTGGACGACCGCTACCTGGGGGTCACCGAGCACTTCCACGAATGGGCCCTGCGCGCCGACCCGGGCTGGCACACCCTCACCCTGGTGGACGATCAGGGCTTCCGGCTTCAGCGCCGCTTCAAGGTGCTCGGCGACTGAAGCGGTCGCGGAAAGGGAAGGGCGGTTTCACGCGCCCTTGGCCGGGGGGCGGGCAGGCTTCCGGGATTGTCGTTCCGCTTTGGAGATTTGCCATGCGCCTTGCCTTGATCGGAGTGTTCGCGGTGTTGCTGGCCGCCTGCCTGAGCCGGCCGGAGCGGCCGCCGATTCCGCTGGCGGAGAACCTGGATCTGGACCGCTTCATGGGCGACTGGTACGTGATCGCCAACATTCCCACGCCGCCGGAGAAGGGCGCCCACAACGCGGTGGAAAGCTACCAGCGGCTGGGGCCGGACAAGATCGGCGTGACCTTCAGCTTCAACGAGGACGGCTTCGACGGCGAGCGCGAAACCATGACGCCCACCGGCTTCGTCACCGAAGCGGACAACGCGGTCTGGAAGATGCAGTTCATCTGGCCGTTGCGGGCGGACTACCGGGTGGTCCACGTGGACCAGGATTACCGCGCCACCATCATCGGCCGGCAGAAGCGGGATTATCTGTGGATCATGGCCCGGGAGCCGAACCCGGACGAAGAGACGTTCGAGCGGCTCTACCGGATCGCCGCCGAGGCGGGCTACGACACCGACCGCATCCAGCGCGTGCCGCAGCGCTGGTGAGCACGGCTTGAAGCTGGCGTTCGCGCCCCCACCCCCGTAGGGTGAAAACGCAACGACCGGTCGGACCGAAGGAGACCGCAATGAGGATTCTGATCGCCGGGGCCAACGGCAAGATTGGCCGTCGTCTGGTGAAGCTGCTGGGCGACAGCGACCATGTGTGCCGCGCCATGGTGCGCGACCCGTCCCAGGAATGGGGACTGCGCGAGCTGGGCGCCGACGAAGTGGTGGTGGCGGATCTGGAAGGCGATTGCCGGGCCGCGCTGATCACCTGCGACGCGGTGGTGTTCACCGCCGGCTCCGGGCCGCACACCGGGCCGGAGAAAACCGTGGACGTGGACCAGAACGGCGCCATCAACCTGATCGACCTGGCCCAGGAAATGGGCGTGCCCCGTTTCGTGATCGTCAGCTCCATGCGCGCCGACGACCCGGACAGCGGCCCGGAAAAAATGCGCCATTATTTCGTCGCCAAGCAAAAGGCGGACAACCAT
Source organism: Alloalcanivorax profundimaris (assembly GCF_015265435.1). Lineage (GTDB taxonomy): Bacteria > Pseudomonadota > Gammaproteobacteria > Pseudomonadales > Alcanivoracaceae > Alloalcanivorax > Alloalcanivorax profundimaris. Next base: position 127,546 of record NZ_JABJWH010000040.1, read on the forward strand.
CTGCGCGCCAGCCACCTGAACTACACCATCGTGCGCCCGGGCCGGCTCACCGAGGACGAGGGCACCGGCAAGGTGCGGCTCGCCGAGCGCATCGACGAGTTCGGCGAGATCCCCCGCCAGGACGTGGCGGCTGTGATCCGGGCGGTGCTCGACCACCCGGGCAGCAGCAAGCGGGAGTTCGACCTGATCAGCGGCGACACCGCCATCGATCAGGCGGTGGCCTCGCTGGAATAAGCCGCCCTGCATGCGGTGTTGTAGGAGCGACTTCAGTCGCGATGAAGTTGGCGCCGCCGGTGAATCGCGACTGAAGTCGCTCCTACAAATTACGGCTTGCGATTGAAATTGAGCCGCCGCCGGATGCGTTTCTCCGGCGGCAGGTCGGTGAAGTCGTCGGCTTCGAACACATCGGCGCCCACCGGCGTTTCCGCGTTGCGCTGATACAGCTCCACCAGCATGGCGCGGCGGTCCGCCCGCAGCTGCGACATCAGCACCCCCATCATCAGAAACAGCACCATGGCGAAGGGCAGCGCCGCCAGCAGGCTGGCGGATTGCAGCCCTTCCAGGCCGCTCGCCACGATCAGCGTCAGGCAGATCGCCGAGATCAGCACGCCCCAGGTGAGGCGCTTGTAGAGCGGCGGGTTGAGCGAGCCGTGGTCGGTCATCTGCGAGACGATGTAGGAGGCGGAGTCCGCCGAGGTGACCAGGAACACGAACAGAATCAGCATGGTGACGCCGGACAGGAAGGTGCTGAACGGCAGCGCCTGGTACATCTGGAACAGGGCGTTGGCCACGTCGTCGGCCACCGGCCCGGCCAGGTCCACGCCGCCGCTGAGTTGCAGGTCCAGGGCGGTGGTGCCGAACACGGCGATCCAGGCGCAGGCCAGCAGCGGCGGCACCAGCAGCACGCCGAGCACGTACTCGGTGATGGTGCGGCCCTTGGAGATGCGCGCCACGAAGGTGCCCACGAACGGTGACCAGGCGATCACCCAGGCCCAGTAGAACAGGGTGAAACGGTTCATCCAGTCCCGGTCTTCCAGGGGCGGAATGGTCAGCGCCATCTCGATGTAGTTGCCCAGGTAGGCGCCCAGGCCGTTCACGAAATTGTCCAGGATCAGCACCGTGGGGCCGGTGAACAGCATATAGCCCATGAAACCCAGGCACAGGGCCATGTTCAGGTTACTGAGCACGCGGATGCCCTTGTCCAGGCCGCTGTAGGACGAGGCCGTGTAGCACACGAACATGGCCCCCAGAATCGCCGCCTTGGTCCAGAAGCTGTCCGCCCAGCCGAACACCGTGTGCAGCCCGCCGTTCATCTGCAGAATCCCCAGGCCCAGGGAGGTGGCCACCCCCATCACCGTGGCGACCACCGCCAAGACGTCCAGGGAATCGGACAGGCCCTGGCGGCCCGGCAGTTTCACCGTGGCCGGTTCCACCATGGTGGACACCAGCCCGGGGCGCTCCTTGCGGAACTGGAAGAAGGCGATGATCAGGCCCACCAGGGTGAACGCCGCCCACTGGTTCATGCCCCAATGGAAGAAGCTGTACTGCATGGCCAGGGTGGCGGCCTGGGCGCCGCCGGGCTCGGCCAGGCCGTGGGGCGGCTCGGTGAGATGCTGGATCGGCTCGGCCATGCCGTAGAACACCAGGCCGACGCCGAAGCCCGCGGACAGCAGCATGCTCAACCAGGAAAACACCCCGTACTCCGGACCGGAATTCTGCGGCCCCAAGCGGATCTTGCCGTAGCGGCTCATGGCCAGCCCCAGCAGGAACACCACGAACACGAAGGTACTGATCAGATAGAACCAGCCGAAGTAGTGCCCCAGGGTATTGAGCACGGTCTCGGAGATGTTTTGGAAGGCCTGCGGAGCGGCCACGCCCAGGGCGACCAGAAGGGCCATCAGGGTGGTGGAGATAACGTATACGCGATGTCGTTTCAGCATCCGGCAAGACTACCAGCGGTGGCGCCGGACGCTACCCCAATTGTGAGCCTGTTCAAAAGTTATACATTTTCATCGCCGTTCATGGGTGGACCCGGGTTATTCAACGGTTGTAGAGTTTTTATTCATCGGCCGATGAATAATGAAAAAACGATCACAACAACCGATCAGAACAACAACGTAAAAACGGGAGAACACCATGATCAAGAAGGCCCTGGCCGTCCTCGCGGGCGCTCTGTTCCTGTTGGCGGCGCCGGTCCACGCCGGTAGCTGGCAGGACAACCTGTCCCTGGGCGGTTTCAACAATGTCCACCTCTACACCCCCGACACCGACTCGCCGGTGGGCGCCGGCAAGGCGCTGCTGATCGTGCTGCACGGCTGCACCCAGTCGATCAACGCCTACAAGACCGCCAACCTGGAAGTGGCCGCCGAGGAATACGGCATGGTGGTGGCGGTGCCGGACGCCATGAACAAGGCCGGCTTCAGTTGCTGGTCCTACTGGCAGGGCAGCAAATCGCGCAGCGCCGGCGACTACAACAACCTGATCGACCTGGCCAATGAGCTGTCCGACGACGGTGCCCGTGGCATCGATCCCAACCAGGTCTACATCGCCGGTCTGTCGTCCGGCGCCAGCTTCGCCAACACCACCGCCTGCCTGGCCCCGGACGTGTTCGCCGGCGTCGGCGTCAGCGCCGGCCCCAGCGTGGGCACCAGCTCCATCGGCGTCTGCGAGCAGGCCAACGTGGAAAGCCGCTGCCGCAACCTGGGCGGCGCCTACCGGAGCGCCTTCGACACCCAGGTAGCGTCCATCGCCCACGGCGACGCGGACACCACCGTGGACACCTGCTACAACCGCCAGAACGCGGAAGGCATGGCCGGCCTCTACGGCGTCAGCGAGCTGCCCGGCAGCACCGTGATCAGCCAGGACGGCGGCACCGCCGAGGAATTCCTGTGGCAGGACGGCCGCGTCTCCATGCTGTGGCTCAACGGTTTGGACCACTCCTGGTCCGGCGGCCAGGGCGCCAGCGGCAACTACATCGGCGGCGCCAGCATCAACTACGCCCGCTACCTGGGCGAATTCTTCAGCCAGAACAACGCCCGGGTGAATCGCAACCTGGCGCCCAGCGTGACCGGCCTGACCCTGGCCGCCAACGGCGACGCCATTCAGGTCAGCGGCCAGGCCGCCGACCAGGACGGCACCGTCACCGCCATCACCATCGTTATCGAGGGCCTGGCCGGCGGCGGCGACACCCTGACCACCACCGTGGACGGCGGCGGCGCCTTCCAGGCCAACAGCGGCGGCCTGGCGGACGACCTCTACACCGTGGCGGTCACCGCCGAGGACAACGACGGCGGCGAAAGCGACCCGGCCATCGACACCGTGCGGGTGGGCCCGGCGCCGCCGCCCAGCGCCCCGGTGCTCAGCGACATCGCGGTGAGCGTGGACGGCCAGTGCGCCACGGTCAGCGGCCAGGTGGTGGACCGCAACCAGGATCTCGCCTCGGTCACGGTGACCTTCGCCAGCGGCGCCGTCACCGCCGACCTGGACGGCGTGCACTACAGCGCCCGCGCCTGCGACCTGCCCGGCGGCACCAACAACGCCAGCGTCGAAGCCCTGGACCAGGGCGGCCTCGCCGACAACGACCAGATCACCTTCCAGATCGACGCCGGCCAGGTGGCCACCCTGGACCAGCACATCAGCGCCGGCCGCCTGGACTACACCAACTACGCCAACTGCTACCTGGAATACGGCACCGACACCTTCAAACTCACCGAGCAGGCCAGCGGCGACCAATGCCAATGGCAAGACGACGACGCCAGCTGCACCGGCCCGATCCAGGCCTGCGCCGGCGGCGGTGACGGTGGCGACCCGCAACCGGGCTGCCAGCAGGAAAGCGCCTACAACTACTACCACAAGACCGCCGGCCGCGCGTACAGCACCGGTAATTACCTGACCCCGGACTACTTCGCCCAGGGCAGCGACCAGCCCATGGCCGGCTCCACCTGGGGCAACACCACCCTGCACAGCAGCGACGGTGGCGCCACCTGGCAGGTCGGCACCTGCCCCTGACCGTTCTTGCCGGGGGCGTCCGTAGGAGCGACCGGGCGGCGTTCCGCTTCAGTCGCGATCAAAGGCGGTGCCACCGGCATCGCGGCTAAAGCCGCTCCTACACTCTCCATCCTGGCGCCGGGATAAACCCCGTTACGTGGAAGATCACTGCCAAGCGGTTCCGGGCCAGGCCCTTCCGGGACCCTTGAGAACAGGACGTTCGAAAGGGAGCCTACATGGACGTACTCGCGGCGTTCCCGGAAGGGCCTGGCCCGGAATCGCGCCCCGGCTGGAGGGTGACGCGCATAGGACCGGGTTGCTTGTCGTCCCAGCGGCGCTTGCGTACTATCCGCGCATGACGAAAAAGACCGTGGGCCGCCCCCGGGCCCGGGACGGCGCCGGCGATCGCGGCGCCACCATCCTCGATGTCTCCGAACGGCTGTTCGCCCGCCACGGCTACGACGGCGTGACCCTGCGCACCATCGCCCGGGAAGCGGGCGTGGACGTGGCCCTGATCAACTACTACTTCGGCCCCAAGCAGCAGCTCTTCGATACCGTCTTCCAACGCCGCGCCCGCATCCTCAACGACGACCGCCTGGACGCCCTCAATCGCGCCCGCGCCGAGGCCGATCCGCGGCCGGTGCCCCTGGAACGCATCATCGAGGCTTATCTGCGCCCGCTGGAAATGGCCCAGGAAAGCGAGGACCAGGGCTGGCGCAATTACTGCGCGCTGCTCGCCTTCGTGAATACCTCCCCGGTGTGGGGCCCGGTGCTCATGAGCCGCCACTTCGACGCCCCCATGGAAGCCTTCGTGGAAGCCCTGGCGCGGGTCCTGCCCGACGCCGAGCGCGCCGACCTCTACTGGTGCTACCACTTCATGTCCGGATCCATGACCCTGACCTTCGCCAACACCGGGCGCATCAACGCCATGTCCGGCGGCCTGTGCCGCTCCGACGATTTCCAGACCGCCTACGACCGCATGATTCCGTTCGTGGTGGCCGGGTTCGAGCGGGTGTGCGGGCCCCTGGCGGATCGCGGCTGAAACCCATCGCGGCGTACCGCTTTAGCCGCGATCCTCACCCAGGCTGCTATTCGGTATCACCATCCGGCCGGTCGGGCTCATCGGCGGGCGCGGTTTCGTCCTTGTTGCCGTCGCCATCCGAATCGCCCTGTTCCTGGGCCTGCTCCGCTTTGGCTTCCACTTCCTCGGCGCTCTTCTCCTCGCCGATGCGGTAGGCGGCGAAGCCGGCGTGCACCACCTGGTTCACCGCCATGCCCAGCACGCGCCCGTCGTAGGGGGCGATGATGGCGCTGCCGGTATTGCTGATCGGGTCGGTGACGGTGCCCAGGATCTGGCCCTTCTTGACCTGATCGTTGAGTTCCACCTCGGAGAGCAGAATCCCGCCCTGGCCGGCCCGAATCCATTCAGACTCATAGAACACCGGCTGCGGCGCCCCCCAGAAGCGGCTCGCCTTGCGCATGTCCAGGTTCTCCAGCAGCGTCTCCAGGGCCTGCACGCCGTAGTCCACCGCCTCTTCCTCCAGGCGGTTGGGGCCGCCGGCTTCCATGGTCACCGCCACGATGCCTTCGTCCACGGCGGCGGCGCGCAGCATGCCGTCCGCCGGCGGGCTGTGCAGCACGGTCATGCCGCCGAAGTGCTTGGCGAAGGCCACCACCCGGGGATCCTCCAGGTCGGCGCGCAGCTGCGGCTGGTTGATGCGTTTCTGGGAGCCGGTGTGCAGGTCCACCAGGTAGTCGCAGTGGCGCACGATGTTCTCGAACAGGGAGTACGCCACCCGGCTGGCGGCGCTGCCGCTCTTGCGGCCGGGGAAATAGCGGTTCAGGTCGCGGCGGTCGCTGAGGTAGCGGGAGCCGTTGCGGAAGCCGTCCAGGTTGACGATGGGCACGCCCACCACGGTGCCGGCCAGTTCGTCGGGCTCCAGCTCGTACATCAGCCGGCGCACCATCTCGATGCCGTTCAATTCGTCGCCGTGGACGGCGGCGGTGAGGCACAGATGGGGGCCGGGTTTGGTGCCGTGGGCCACCAGCACCGGCACCGGGGTGGCGATGGAGCGGAACGACTGGTCCGGGGTCCAGTAGAGGGTGTCGAAGGTGCCCACCGGCACGCTCTGGTCGAGCAGCGTCAGGGGCGCCACCGGGTCCGGCGCCGGCGGCATGGCCGGCTCGGGCTCGGCCTCGTCCTGGTTCGCGGCGCTTTCCCGGGCTTCGCCGCCGTCGTCATCACGGTCTTCATCGCGGCGCGCCGGCGGGCCGTCCGGGTCCTCCGGGCGTGGTGCCGCCTGGTCGGCGGTGGCCGGGGCGGCGTGGCGGCCGTCCTCGTCCTCGCTCTCATTGGCCGCCAGCGGCGCGGCCAGCGCCAGCAGGGAAAGGGCGATGATGGCGTTCTTCAGCGGTTGCCTCGGGGTCACGAAACACATCCTCCTCGCGGCCCGGGATCGCCGGGCCTTCTATGAGGGCCGCTGGTCCAGTTCTTCCCAGCGGCCGTAGTGGTCGTTGAGTGCCTGCTCCAGCGTCTGCAATTGGCGCTGGGCGGCGGCGATGTCCTCCGCCGGACCCTTATAGATGTCCGGGTCGGCGAGCCGTTCCTGGGCGGCGTCGAGCTCCGCTTCCAGGGCTTCGATCTTTTCCGGCAACGCCTTGAGCTCGAGCTGTTCCTTGTAGGTCAGCTTACGGGCTCCGTGGTCGTCCGCCGCGGAAGCGGGCGCGCTTTTTACCTTCGTTTCGGTTTTCGGCGCGGCGGCGGGTTTGACGCCCTCCGCCCGCGCCGGTTCCGGACGCTGGCGCAACCAGTCCTGGTAGCCGCCCACATAGACGTGGGGATCGCCGTCGCCCTCGAACACCAGGGTGGAGGTGACCACGTTGTCGATGAATTCCCGGTCATGGCTCACCAGCAGCAGGGTGCCCTGGTAGTTCACCAGCTGCTCCTCGAGCAGTTCCAGGGTTTCCACGTCCAGGTCGTTGGTGGGTTCGTCCAGCACCAGCAGGTTGAACGGCCGGGTGAACAGCTTGGCCAGCAGCAGCCGGTTGCGCTCGCCGCCGGACAGCGAGCGCACCGGCTGGCGGGCCCGCGCCGGCTCGAACAGGAAATCCTGCAGGTAGCCCATGACATGCTTCTTGCGGCCGTTGATCTCCACCACGTCGGAGCCTTCGGCCAGGTTGTCGAGCACGCTCTTGTCGCCGTCCAGGGTGTCGCGCAACTGGTCGAAGTAGGCCACCTGAAGCTGGGTGCCCGGTTTCACGGTGCCGTGATCCGGCTCCAGGCGGCCCAGCAGCAGGCGGATCAGCGTGGACTTGCCGCAGCCGTTGGGGCCCAGCACGCCGACCCGGTCGCCGCGCATCAGGGTCAGCGAGAAATCCTCCAGAATGCGCTTGCCGCCCAGCTCGCAGGCCAGGTGTTCCGCCTCGATGACGATCTTGCCGGAGCTGTCGCCCTGCTGGATTTCCAGGCCCGCGGTGCCCTGGCGGTTACGGCGCTGGGCATACTGCTCGCGCAGGCTCTCGAGGGCGCGCACGCGGCCCTCGTTGCGGGTGCGCCGGGCCTTGATGCCCTGGCGGATCCAGCGTTCCTCCTGGCTCAGTTTCTTGTCGAACTCGGCGTTGGCGCGCTCCTCGTTGTCCAGCGCCGCCTGCTTGCCGGCCAGGTACTTGTCGTAGTCCCCGGGCCAGCTGCTCAGATGGCCCCGGTCCAGTTCGATGATGCGGGTGGCCAGGGCGCGGATGAAGGCGCGGTCGTGGGAGATGAACACCAGGGTGGCCGGGTAGGTCTTCAGGAAGCTTTCCAGCCAGCGGATGCTGTCCAGGTCCAGGTGGTTGGTGGGCTCGTCGAGCAGCAGGATGTCCGGCTCGCGCACCAGGGCCCGGGCCAGCAGCACGCGCCGCTTCATGCCCCCGGAGAGACCGGCGAAGGCCACCTCGCCGTCCAGCTTGAGCTTGGAGAGCACCGTCTCCACGCGCTGGAACAGCTGCCAGGCGCCGCGCGCCTCGATCCGGTCGTTGAGGGTCTCGAAACGCGCCATGGCGTCCTCGTCGCCGCTGGCCAGGGCGCGGCTCAGGCGGTCGTGCTCGTTGAGCAGCTCGCCCAGCTCGCCGAGGCCGCCGGCCACCATGTCGTGGACGCTGTGGTCCTGGTCGTCGGGCACTTCCTGTTCCAGGCGCGCCACGGTCAGTTCCCGGGCGGTTTCGATCTGGCCGTCGTCGGGCTGCTGTTCGCCGGTGAGCACCTTGAACAGGGTGGACTTGCCGGTGCCGTTGCGGCCCACCAGGCACAGCCGTTCGCCGGGTTCGATGGCCAGATTCACCTGGTCGAGCAACGGCTGCTCGCCGTAATGGAGGTCGAGATCACGAAGGGTAATAAGAGGCATGTAGGGACGCGGGTCGCGGTAATGAATAAAGCGCCCAGTGTAACACCTTGCCGGGTGGAAGGTGGTGGTGTGAACCGGCGCACAGTGAAGGCCGGCGTCATGAAATCTCAACGGTTCTGTAACCGAGCCCGTCGAGCATGGCGCCAGCCTTTTATTCGCTGGAGAATGGATCATGCGCGGATCGCTGTTTTCGCCTTTTTTGCTGTTTTCGGGGGCCCTGGCCCTGTTTGGCTGTGCCGGTGACGACGACCGGGTGGAAGTGACCACCGAAGTGCCTGTGGAACTGAACCAGGAGAACCGGTTCATCACCGACCCCTTCCTTCAGATGCCCACCAGGGACTCGGTCAACGTGGTCTGGTTCACCACCTTCCCGGGCACCGAACATACCCTGCATTATGGCGAGGGTCGTACCGCGGCGGCGGACACGACCAAGCTGTCACGGATGATGGAAGACGCTTCCTCGAAGCAGTTTGGCAAGACCTATGAGGGCATCGCGGAGCGGCCGGTGTATCGTCACGAGGCCACCGCCAGCGACCTGGCGCCCGGTGAACGGATTGATTATCACGTCGCCAGCACCGACGACAATGGCCACACCCTGACCAGCGAAACCTTTTCGCTGGCGGCGGCGCCCGGCAAAAACCAGCCGTTGAAAATCCTGCTGACCTCCGATCTTCAATTGAAGAAAAACGCCGCCGCCAATTATCAGAAGGTGGTGGAAACCGTGGGCCGTCCGGACGCGGTGTTCTTCGCCGGTGACCTGGTGAATGTGCCCGATCGCGCGTCCGAATGGTTTGATCAGGCCTCGGACAACGCGCCGGCCTTCTTCCCCACCCTGCAGGGCCGTTATCAGGAATTTCTGCCCGGCTACCCCTACACCGGTGGTGAGATTCTTCAACACGCGCCCTTGTTCGCCACCATCGGCAACCATGAGGTGATGGGCCGCTACACCCATGACGGCAGCGCCGACAGCGATTACACCCTCGGTGGCGCCTTCGGTGACCCGCAGCCGCGCTGGTACGCCGCCATTGCCTATGAGCAGCTCAAGGACCAGGTCAATCCCACCGGCGACGAGGACATTAAGGCGCAATGGATCGCCGACCATTCCCACAACCATGAAAGCTACCGGGAGATTTTCAGTTTCCCCGATGGCGGCCCGGCCGGTGAGGATTATTACGCGGTGGCGTTCGGCGATGTGTTCCTGATTTCCATGAACGTCTCGAGGATCTGGCGTTCCTGGAGCGTCAGCGGCACCGGACGAAGCAAGTTCGTGGAAACCCTGAGTGAGCTGGAGAACCCGGAGGCCTGGGGATTCGGCGAGTTCATCTTCGAGCGTTTCGACAAGGAGTCGGAACAGTACCGTTGGCTGCAAGAGGTGCTGCAAAGCGATGCCTTCAAGCAGGCCCGCTACAAGGTGGTCATGGCGCACCAGGGCGTTTTCGGCCTGGGCGACAACACCGTGCCGGTGCTTGCCGAGCCGGTGATGCAATTGGTGGAAGTGGAGAATGGCGAGGAAGTCATCACCGAACTGCCGTTTCCGATCAGCGCCGATCAGTGGGAGCAGCAGGTGCGCCCGCGTCTGGATTCCGCCTCCCTCAGCGAGGTGCGCTACCAATACCCCCTGGAAGAAGACGTCTGGTACCGCGATATCGAGCCGCTGCTGATCGAAAACGGCGTCGATCTGGTGCACATCGGCCACTCCCATCTGTGGAACCGGGCCGAGGTGGAGGGCATGCATTATCTGGAAAGCTCCAACGTGGGCAACAGCTACGGGGCTTACTACCAGGACAACACCGGCAACTACACCAAGAACGTGCGTTCCAGTGGCGCTGATTTCTGGGACGACGTGAACGGGCCGAACCCGCGCTGGAGCATCGACGACTATGCCCCCAACGGCGACCCCCAGGGGCGGACCATGGCCCTGCCCACCGAGTTCAGCCCGATGAGCTGGGAGGACGGCGGCTATCCGGATCTGCCGTTCGTGGCCAGCAATAATCTGAGCGTGTTTTCCATTCTCGAAACGGACACCGGGCTGGTGAAGAGCTATGTATTCGACCCCGCCGACCTGAACGGCGAGGTGCAATTGTTCGACCAGTTCTCGATCGTCAACTGACGAGCCGGCGCGCGGCCCGCCGGGGCCGCGCGTGAAGGCGAATGTCGCGGATGAACAATTGAAGCGGAGACCGAATTACGCCTGTATAGGACGGGCATACCAAAAACAACATCCCAGGGAGGGAATCATGAAACGGATGCTCATCGGTTTGCTGGCCGTGGCCTGCGTCTGCCCCACCGCCCAAGCCTTCAAGCAAGAGACCCATCGCCGCCTGGTGGAGGATGCGGTGGCCTATATGCAGGCCCATCCGCAGACCACCGGTTACGCCGACCTGCAGGCGGTGGCCAGCGCCGCCGGCTACACCGTGGCCCAGTTCGCCCAGGTGCTCGGTCAGAGCGCCTACGACGTGGACGACTTCCAGGACACCTACTTCTGCGGCGCCATCACCGGCGACTGTGTCTACGCGCCGGTGTTCAACGCCGGCAGTTCCCTGGTCAACTACACCTCCTACTGGCACTTCCAGAACCACACCCGGGGGCCGGACGTGCACGGCAACGACCTGGGCGGTTACAACTACGACAAGCTCACCGTGTCCGGCGACATCGACAACCTGGCCGCCACCTGGCTGGTGGGCGATTACCTGGACGACGGCCCCGGCGGCATGACCGGCTGGTGGTCCAACGACGATTCCGAGTACGACACCTACGGCATCACCGAGGCCAACTACCGCCAGGGCACCACCTCCTCGAAATCCATGTACGACGATTTCGAGGAAATGCCGTTCCAGCCGCTGGATAACCTGGCCCAGTACTGGTACGACCAGTTTCTCGCCAACCCCACGGCCCAGAGCCTGGGCTACGCCCTGCACGCCACCGACGTGGTTCAGCCGCATCATGTATGGACCACCTCGGCGCTCAACCACAGCGGCTGGGAAGGCTGGGTGGCGGATTACTACGACAGCGAGGACCTCAACGACGAGACCCTGGTGACCCAGGCCCTGTCCAGCTACACGGCGCCAGGTGGCGGCACCACGGACATCCGCCCGCTGCTCACCCAGGGCGGCGACATCGCCTACGCCAACGGCGCTCTGGTGCTGTCCAGCACCGATCACTCGGATCGGGTGCAGGTGGCCCGGGTGGTGGTGCCCCACGCCATTGCCCTGGTGGTGCACCTGCTGGGCCACGCGTCCGCGCAACTGACCCAGTAACCCATGGGCATGCGCGCACCGCGCCGCCGCGCCCTGGCGCTGGCGGCGCTGCTGATGGTGGCCCTGGCCGGCGCCACGCCCCGGGATCCGGAGGTGGTGGCGGAGGTCGACGGCGCCGCGCTGACCCGGCCGGTGCTGGCGGTGTTCCTGGCCTCGGCCCGCCTCCATGACGACCGAGTGACGGCCCGCCAGGTGCTGGCGGATCTGGTGGACATCCATCTGATGGGCGCCTGGTACCGGGAGAAGCACGCCGTCGACCACGGGCCGGCCCGGGTCGGCTACGACCGCGCCACCCGTGCCGACCGGGACACCGCCGCGCTGATCCGGGTGGCCTACCGGGACGCCCTGGCGGCGGCCCTGGACGCCCACGGCTGGGACTCGCCGCTGGACGCGGTGGCGGGCCCCTGGCACCTGGACGCCGACAAGCTGGTGCCCATTCTCACCGCCGATTCCGGCCTGCGCCTGGCACTGAACGAGCGCCAGCGCGCCGCCGCCCGGCGCTGGGTGGTGGCCCGTTACCGCTTCCCCGGCGGCGAGGAGCGCCGCCTGACCCTGGCGCGGCTGTACGACGCCCAGAACATTGCCCTCAAGACCCGCTTCCACAATCTCGACGGCGCCGCCATGGCGGACGCCGCCGGAGCCTGGGTGCGCCGCGCCTTCGTGCTCGACTGGTTCGAGCGCCGGGCGCCGCTGGAACCGGCGGAGCGGGACTGGATCCGGCAACTGGTGCTGGACCGGCTGGACCAGCGGGCGCTGCTGCGCGCCCTGGGCCTCAGTGACGATCCCCACGACGACAATCTGCGGCTGCGGGAAGTGGCGGAAACGATTCCCGACAAGGACATCCGCCGCTATTACCAGTTGCACCGCGAGCACTTCCGGCGCGTGGAGAAGGTGCGCGCGGCGCGTCTGTATTTGCCCGATCAGGCGCTGGCCGACCGCGTCCATCAACGTCTGCAAGGCGGTGAGCCGCTGGCCGAGGTGGCGCGGCGCCACGCCGACCGGCCGGGCGTTAGCTATCAGGCCCCGGCCTGGTTGCAGCGCGGCGACCCGGACGCCTGGCTCACAGGCTTCGCGTTCACCGTGGAAGAGGGCGCGGTGTCACCGCCGGCCCGGGTGCCCGGTGAGGCGCGCTGGGTGATCGTGGCGGTGGACCGGCGGCGGGAAGGGTTCCAGGCCGCCGACAGTGAGGCGGTGCGTTACCAGGCGTCGCGGGTGCTGGCCCGGGAGCGCTTGCGGGAACGGCTGCGCACCGGTCTGGCCCGGCGCCAGGCCGCCGCCCGCGTGCGGTTTTACCTGGAGCCGTCGCCGTGATGTGGCGGGCGCTGCTTCTGGCCGCCGCCTGCGCCGGCCTGGCCGGGGCCGCGGTTCTGTGGCCCGCCGGGCCGGCGACGCCCCCGGCGCCGGCGGTGGCCGGGCCCGATCCGGAAACGCCACCGCCGCCGGCCGTCACGCCCCGGTCGCCGGTGAGCCCGGTGCCGGCCCCGACCGCGCGGGACCGGCCGCCACCACCAGCGGAGCGCTCCGAGCCGGCGGCGGCGGAAGGCGTGATCGCGCCCCGGGTGCGCCCGGAGGCGGCGGAATCCCTGCGCCGGGCGCGCCGCGACGGCGATCCGCGCACGCCGCCGGTGGCGTCCCGGGAACCGCGGGTGCCGCCGCCCCAGGACGTGCTCGATGACCCGGAGCGGTACAGCCGTTATGAGCAGGGGGAAAGAATGGCGGTGTACGCGTCCTTCATGGACGCCTCCAAGCGGCGCATCGGTGAGCTGGAAGATTTGGTGGCCCGGGGCGAGCGGGACGGCCTGCCGCCGGAGCAACTGGCGGAAGGGCGGCGCAAGCTGGAAGGCTTGAAAGCCCGCCGCGAGGAATTGCTGTCCCGGTTCCCGGAGCTGGCGCCGCCGGACCCGGACTGACCCGCCTGGCCGGAGGGTCGCTTCAGTGGCGATCAACGGCGGTGCCACCGGCCATCGCGACTGAAGTCGCTCCTACACTACAGCACCACCCAACCTACGGAGCGGCGCTGGACGCTACCTCGTAGCGTCTTGGCGTGGTCCCCCTTCCGGGACCCTGTCAAACAGGATGTTTGACCGGGAGTCTCCACGGACGGATTCACGACGTTCCCGGAAGGGGGACCACGCCAAGACGCGGCCCCGATGGAGAGGCCTCCGCCGATTTCCCGCCAACCGTGATCAGGCTTATTCCTCTCCTCCGTCGCCGACGCCCTTGGGCGGCTCGTCGCCATCGTGGTAATGGCTCCGGGTATTGCCGTAATGGCCCCGGGTGTCGCCGCCCCGGCGGGGTGTCTCCGGCGGCTCGCCGCCGGCTTCCAGGATCTTGACGTCGTCGGTGGTGGAACGCAGATGCACGTCGATCTGGTTGAAGGCGATTTCCACGCCCCGCTCCCGGCAGGCCGCGTCGATGGCCTTGTTCAGTTCGTCGGTGGCGAACAGGATGTCGTTGATCTCGCCCAGGTAGACGCGCAACTCGTGGTCCAGGGTGCTGGAGCCGAACGCCATGAACAGGATCAGCGGTTCGGGATCGGTGAGCACCCGCTTGTTGTCCTTGGCCACCTTCACCAGCAGATCGTGGCAAGCCTGCAGGTCGGAGCCGTAGGCGAAGCCCACCTTGATGGTCAACCGGGTGACGGTGTCCGACAGCGTCCAGTTGATCAGACGCTCGGTGACGAACACCTTGTTGGGGATGACGATTTCCTTGCGGTCGAAATCGATGATGGTGGTGGCGCGGATGCGGATGCGGCTCACCGTGCCGGACAGGTTGTCGATGGTGATCACGTCGCCGATGCGGATCGGCCGTTCGAACAGGATGATGATGCCGGAGATGAAGTTGGCGAAGATCTCCTGCAGGCCGAAGCCCAGCCCCACGCCGAGGGCCGCCACCAGCCACTGCATCTTGCTCCAGGACAGCCCCAGCGAGCCCAGCGCGATGATCACGCCGAGCACGATCACCAGGTAGGAGAGCAGGGTGGTCACCGCGTAGCTGGAGCCCTGGCGCAGGTTCAGCCGCGACAGCAGCAGCACTTCCAGCAGGCCGGGCAGGTTCGCCACCAGCATGAAGGTACCGGCGCCGATGGCCAGGGAGGTGATCACGTCGCCCAGGCTGATCGGCGTGTTGGTGGCGTTCAGGCCGCTGCCCTCGGTGCTTTGCCAGAGCACGATGGTGTCGGTGTAGGAGAAGGCGTTGATCACGTCCGCCCAGACCCAGTAGAGCAGCACGCCGAACAGGCCCAGCAGGGCGAGCCGGATCAGGCGCAGGGATTGCTGGTTGATCTGCTGCAGGTCGAGCTGGGGTTCCTCCACTTCCACCCCTTCCACGCTTTCCTTGTGTTCCGCTTCGCGGTCCGCCACGGCGCGCTTGTAGGCGAGCCGCTGGGCGGCCACGGCCAGGCCGCGCACGGCGGTGGCGTCGAGCAGGATCCACAGCAACGACAGATAGAAAGTGTCGATCATGCGTCCGGACAGACGCACGGCGGTGAAGTAGTAGCCGGCCACGATCAGCGCCACCATCACCAGCGGCACCCCGGCGCACAGCATCACGGCGGCGCCGCGCACGGTGCGCGAGTAACGCCGGGCGCGGTAGGCCAGGGCGGCCCGGGACAGGGTCACGCTGATCACCAGCAGGCCGGCGACCATGGTCACCAGGCCGATGCGGTCGTTGCTGAGCTGGGCCGGCCATTCCTCGCCGAAGGCGATCACCAGGGTCATGGGCACCATGGTCAGCCCCACCACCAGCAGTCGCCGGCGCAGGATCAGGTTGCCCTCCGCCTGCCAGCGGAAGTGGCGCTGGGCGATGCCCTTGGGCGCCAGCAGGCGGTAGCAGAGTTCGAACACCAGCCACAGCAGGGCGATCTTGGCCAGGGCGGCGCCCAGCACCGTGCTCAGGGTGCCGGGCTGGCTCCACAGGCCCCAGGCCAGCAGGCCGATGGCCAGGGGCACCGGCGCGCTCATCAGAGTGGTGAACACGATGGCCACCGGCGTATGGCGCTGGCTGTCGCGCTTGAGAAAGCCGATGTCGCCGTTGAGCGCGCGCAGCCGGGCGCGCAGCCGGCGCCGCCACAGCCACAGCAGGCCGGCGAGCAGCAGCGGCAGGAACAACCAGGGCCATTTGCTGTTCATCAGCTCGGCGGCGTCGTCGCCCAGCCGCTGCCAGGGAATGGCGCCCATCTGGTCGCGCACCTGGGTGGGGAAATCGCGAATCCAGGCCGGCAGCGGCTGGGTGCTGGGCATCCAGAAGGTCTGCTCGGAGATGGTGTCGTGCAGGTTCTCGGTGATCTTGCGCAGCTGCTCCTGGGACAGGTTCAGCCGCACCAGGATATTGAGCTTGCGGCCCAGCTCCTGGTCGAGCTGGTTGAGCAGTTCCACCCGGGTGTCCGCCAGGCGGCGCAGGGCGTCGTCCAACTGCTGGCGTTCCGCCGGGGGCAGGTTGTCGGTGTTGTCCACCTGGAGCGGCTGGTTCTCCAGCTCCTGCATGGCCTGGCGCAGGTCGAACTGGGCCAGGCGGGTGTCGCTGATCAGCTTGTCCAGACCTTCCTGGGGGTGATACTCCGGCAGGCTTTTCTGCTGCTCGTAGAGAATGCGCGAAAGCAGCAGGCTGCCGTCGAGCATGCGGATCTGATCGTTGACCGTGCTGGACAGCGAGCGCGCCCGGTCGAGACGGGTTTCCGCGCTGATCACCTCGCGGATCAGTTCGTTGACCTCGTTGCTGGTCTGCTTGAGCTGATCGCGCAGGCCGTCGTTGCGCTCCCGGGCCTGTTTCAGGCGCGGGTGGTCGGCCAGGCCGGCGGGCAGGTCGGCCTCGTCGTCGCCGATCTCCGTGCTCAGGCTTTCCTCGCGGCGCTCGTTGATCATCGGCTGGAGCACGTCCAGACGCTCCTGAATGGCCGCTTCCTGGGCTTCCAGCACGCGCTTGTTGAGCCGTGACAGTTCCTCCAGGGTGCTGGCCACGGACAGTTCCTGGTTGCGCAGTTGAATGCGCGTTTCCAGGGCGGTCAGCTCGGTTTGCAGGCGGGTTTTTTCCGCGTCGTCCAGGTTGTCTTCCTGGCGGTTGAGGCGCTGGCGGATTTCGTCCATCCGCGCCAGGCTGTCGCTGATGGTGGTCTGGGCCCGTTCCGGCAGGGTCTGCGCCCGGGTCAGCTCGCTGCTGACCTTGGCCAGTTCCTGCTGGTTGCTTTCCAGGGCGTCGAGCTGGTCGCTGAGTTCCTGGACCAGGGCGGCCAGGGACAGGGAGCGGTATTGTTGCCGCCAGTCCTGCTGACGCTGGCGGCGGGCTTCGTCCAACTGGCTGTTGAGGCTGGCCCGGCGGCGCGGCGCTTCCGCCTTCTCCTTCTTGAGCGCCTCGATCCGTTCCCGGTTGGTGTCGATCTCGCGGCGCAGTTCCAGGGTCTTTTCCAGGGTTTCCCGGTGTTCCGGGTTGTCCTGCCCGGCGGCGTCGTTCTGGCCGCCATTGTCACCGCCGCCGTCGCCGCCGCCGGCCAGCTGTTTTTCCAGATCGGCGATGCCGGGCAGGGTGAAGTCAGCGGGGGTCTGGGCCACGGCCGGGTGCGCCGCGCACAGCAGCCCCAGCAGCAAGAGTCGAATCCACACGGGCGTTGTCTTCCGTCGTTTTTTGCGCAGCTTAGGCGTTATTACGCCGTATTACGATAGCCACCGACGGCGCCCGGGTCAGCACCCCTCGCCGCCGGTGATTTCCTCGACACTGTCGGCCACGTTGTCGCTGTCCGGCGCCAGCGCGCGGGCCCGGCACACCGCCTGCCGGGCGCCGTCCCGGTCGCCGGCGGCGCGGCGCGCGTAGGCCAGGTTGTTCCAGGCCGGCGCCAGCTCCGGCGCCAGGGTCACGGTGCGCTCGTAGGCGTCCCGGGCCGCGTCGTGGCGCTCCGCCGCCCACAGGGCATTGGCCAGGCCGAAGCGCAGCCGGCCGTTGTCCGGGAAGCGCGCCACCGCCGCTTGCCAGTGGGCCAGGGTGTCCTTTTGCATCGGCGCCAGGGCGCGCAGCAGGGGCTCCGGTCGCGCGCTGGCCGGCAGCTCACCCGCCGGCAGCAGCACGAAGCCCCAGTATTCCGCCCGCGCCCAGGTGCGCAGGAAACGGTTCCAGTGGCTGGTGGTGGCTTCCTTGGTGCCGCTGTGCAGCACGATGCGCTCGCCGCCGTCGCGGTAACCGATCACCACCGCGTAGTGCCACATGGGCCATTGCGGCAGGGCCAGGTTCTGCAGCACCAGCACCGGATGGCCGGCCTGCACTTCGGCGAACAGGGCATCCGGGGATTGCACCGGGTAAGCGAGCAGGCCGCGGGCGCGGCCGGCGGCCTTCAGCTCGATGCCCAGAGCGCCCTTGCGCTCGGGCAGCCAGACTTCGTCCACCAGCGCTTCCTTGTCGCCGGGCAGCCGGTTCCATTGCAGCATCATGCCCAGGGCGGCCGGGCCGCACTGGTAGGCGTCCTGGGCGATGAAGGGCACGTCCAGGTATTGCTGGGGAGGGTGTTCCGCCTCCTGGGGCGGGGGGACGGTCTGGCAGGCCGCCAGCAGCAGGCCGAGCAGCAAGGCGGCGGCCACGCGGCCGCCGCGCATCAGGGGCAGGGGCATCACCCGATCGGATCGATGACCGGGAACACGTCGGTGGCGCCCAGCAGATCAAGCAGCACCAGAATCAGGATCACCGCCAGAATCACGCCCACCACGCCGCTGCCGGCGGGCATCTGGTCGGATTTGGTGGCCAGTTTTTGCAGCTCGGAGTCGCTCAGGCGGCTCAGGCGCTGCTGCACGTCGTCGCGGGTAACGCCGTTGTCGGCGAGCACCTTGGCGGCGGCGTCCCGTTCCATGAAACGCATGACCTTCTGTTCCATGGCGGCGCGCTGTTCATTGGCGACCATGCCGTCGGTGGTGACCATGGCGGCCTGGGCGGCGGGGACGAACAGGCCTTGAGTGATCAGCATGACGAGGGCGGTCAAAGCGCCCGTGATGGACTTTTTCATTGGCATCGCTCCACTTGAAATGATGGCCAAACACTAGCATGGGCCGCCGTCGTGCAACGTCATGGTGGCGGAAGCTTTGTGATTTTTTACAGTCAGTTCACCGACTTGCGTGGCGGGCACGCGGTGGCGGCGCAGCGCGGCCAGGGCCGCCGGAGCGCGTTCCCGGTCGATGCTGAACAGCAGCCCGCCGCTGGTCTGCGGGTCGGTGAGCGCCGCCAGGCGCGGGTCGTCGGTGGCCACGCCGTGGTGCTCGCAGCGGGCCAGCACCTGGTCGTTGGCCGGTTTCAGGGTGCTGGTGACGCCGGCCTCCACCAGGGTCAGGGTGCCGGGCAGCAGCGGCACCGTTTCCAGATTCAGGCGGGCGTCCACGTCGCTTTGCTGGCAGATCTCCAGCAGATGGCCGAGCAGGCCGAAGCCGGTTACGTCGGTGCAGGCGCCGGGCCGCGTCCCGTCCAGGTCGCCCAGGCCGGCCAGGGCCTCACGGGCCGCACCGTTGCCGGCCAGCATGGCCTCCAGGGTGGCGTCCAGCCAGGGGCCACGGGCGCGACCGTGCATCAGGCTGGCCAGCTGGATGCCGGTGCCCAGGGCGCCGGTGAGAATCAGGCACTGGCCGGGCCGGGCGCCGCCCTTGTGCCACAGGGCCTCCGGGGCGGCGGCGCCGTTCACGGTGAAGCCGGCGGCCAGCTCCGGGCCCTCGATGGTGTGGCCGCCCACCAGGGTGCAGCCGGCCCGGTTCAGCTCCGTCACGGCACCGGCCATCAGTCGTTGCAGGTCGCGGCCCTGCAGGCGCGGATGGTGGCGTGGCACGCACACCGTGGCCAGGGCGGAGTGGGGCGTGGCGTTCATGGCGTACAGGTCGCTGAGGGCGTGCAGGGCGGCCACCCGGCCAAACACGAAGGGCTCGTCCAGGAAGGCGGGAAAGTAGTCCAGGGTCTGCACCAGGCGTTGCCCGGCCGGCCAGCGGATCACGGCGGCGTCGTCGGCCTGGTCGACGCCGGCCTCGATGCCCTCGCGCACCGCCGGTTGCAGCCGCTCCAGGGCCTCGCCCAGGGCGCCGGCGCCGATCTTGGCGCCGCAGCCGGCGCAGTGGGGCGCCGCCTCGGCGGCGGGCGCTGGCATCGGCGGCAAGGGTTCGTCGAAACGCGCCATGAAACGGCGGTCGATGCGGTCCTTCCAGCGCCACACCCAGGGGCCGGCCACGGTGAGCAGCGGCCCGCGGCTGCCCACCGCGTCGCGGTCGCCGGCGGACAGCAGCGACAGGAAGCGTTTCTGCGGACGGTAGGCGCGCAATGCCCGCCCGCCGGCGGCGGCGGCCAGGTTGTGCGCCAGGGTGCGCGCCTGGCGCACCGCGTAGACGCCGGCCTTGGGCAGCCCGCCGGGGAAGGCGGCGCAGTCCCCGGCGGCGAAGATGCGCTTATCGGCGGGGCTGCGCAGCCGTTCGTCGACGCGCACGAAGCCGCGCTCATCGCAGGGCAGGCCGCTGGCCGCCAGCCAGGGCGCCGCCTTGACGCCGGTACACCAGAGCAGGAAGTCATGGGCGACGGTGTCGTGGTCGAGGATCAGCCGGCTCGCCTCCACCCGCCGCACCGGGCTCTCGGTGCACAGCCGCACGCCGTAATCCGCCAGGCGGCGCGCCATCCGCCGGCGCACGGCGTCGGGGTAGCCGGGCAGCAGCTCGCCGGCGGTAACCAGCGTGAGCCGCGCGGCCAGGCCGTGATCGATCAGGGCGCGGGCCACCGCCAGGATCATCTCGGTGCCGCCGGCGCCGCCGCCCACCACCGAGATCGCCAGTTCGTCGGTGCGGTGATCCAGGTCGGCCAGCAGCGAGCGCCAGCGATAATGGAAGTCGCTCACCGGTTTCACGGGTACGGCGTGGGCGGCGGCGCCGGGCACGGCGTCCAGGTCCGGGGTGGCGCCCACGTCCAGGCTCAGCCAGTCGTAGTCCAGGGTGGTGCCGTCGTCCAGGGTCAGGCGGCGGGCCGCCGGGTCCAGGTCGGTGACCCGGGCGCGCACGAAACGGGCGCCGCTGGCCTGGCACAGCCGGCGCAGGTCCACGTGGGTTTCCTCCAGCGTGTAGTGGCCGGCCACCAGACCGGGCAGCATGCCGGAGTAGGCCGCCAGGCTGTCCGGGGACACCAGGGTGAGCCGCAGGCCCGGTTCCCGGTTCATGGCCAGCATGCGCAGGGCCAGGGCGTGGCTGTGGCCGCCGCCGACCAGGACCAGATCCCGGTCCGCCGGGGTACTCACTGGGTTCATGGGGAATCCTTTTTGGAGCCGAGGCGGCGCCCTTCGCCGGCCAGACGCAAACGGGCGCGCAGCCAGCGGGAGAAAGCGTCCACGGCAAGGTTCAGGCACACGGTGGCGAGGATCAACACCAGGGTGCGGTCGAAGCGGAACTCGGCCACGCTGGAGTCGATGTAGAAGCCCAGGGTGTGGATGCCCAGGATACCCAGCACGGCGGTCTCGCGCATGATGATTTCCCAGCGGTAGAGCAGCAGGGCGAGAAAGGAGGGCGACAGCCGGGGCAGCACCTCGTAGGCGTAGCGGTTGACGCCCCGGGCGCTGTCGGCGCGCAGCCGCAGGCCCTCGCTGAAGCGGCCGGTGAGGTGGGCGATGATGGCGCCGGTGTGCAGCGCCAGGGCGAGAATGCCCGGCAGCATGGACGGCCCCAGGATGATCAGCAGGAAGAACGCCAGGAAGAACTCCGGCGTGGTGCGCAGCACCACCAGCAGGCCGTGGCCCAGCAGCCGGGTGGCCCGGTTGCCGAACAGCGGCGAGCGCAGCGGAAACAGCAGCAGCGCCAGCACCGCGGTGAGCAGCAGCGCCGCCATGCCCAGCACCAGGGTATGCCAAAGCCCAGGACCCACTTGCTCGCGCCACAGCATCCAGGCCCAGTCGCCCAGGGCGGCCCAGCCCTGATCCCGGGCCAGGGGCGCGGGCACCAGGTCCTGGGTGACGAAGCGGGCCAGGGTGGCCCAGTCCCCCTGGCCCAGGGGCGGCGCCCACAGCAGCGCGGCCAGCAGATAGACCGGCACCAGCCGGGCGCGCAGCCACAGCCGCTGGCTCAGGATCAGGGCGAACAGCACGTAGAGCAGGCCGGCGCCCTGGGCGTACAGCCCCTCCCGGAAGGCGGTTTCCAGGTGGAAGCCCAGGGTCGGCAGGCCGATGAAACCGAGAATCGCCGAGGCGCGCAGGGCGCACTCCAGCCGGTAGGCGGTGTAGGCCCGGGCGTCGGCGGCGATCAGTGGCAGGCGGGCATAGAACAACGTGCTCAGGCGCCGCCGTTGGCGGGGCAGGCTGGCCGCCGGCGCCGGGTCCGCTTCCTCCAGCATTTCGCCGAACACCTTGGCGAAGATGCCGGCGTAGGGCAGGGCGATGGCCAGCACCCCGGTGAGCGGCGACAGCCCGGCCACCTGCATCAACAACAGCCCCCAGAACAGCTCGTGGACGGCGCGCACCGAGGCGGCGGCCGCGCGCACCGCCCGGCGGTGCCAGAACAGCGCCAGCAGGAAGCCGCCGGCGGCGCCGAACGCCACCCCCTGGAACGCGAACGCCAGTGTATTGGCCAGGGCGCGGCCCAGTTCAGCGGCGGCCAGGCCGTCGTCGCCGAGCCACACCGGGGCGAGGAAGCCCCGGGCCACGCGCAGCAACTCGGCCCCCGGGGCGGTGCGGGTCACCGCCAGATCGGCGCAGGCGAAGGCCAGCAAGCCGGCCAGCAGCAACCAGCCGCTGGCGCGGCGCCAGCCGGCGGCGGTGGTGGCGGGCCGGGCACTCATGGCCGGTACAGCTCGTCCAGGTCGGCCAGGGTCAGGGCCGCCGCCGGGGCATCCAGCACCAACTCGCCGTGGCGCAGGCCCAGCACCCGCTGGAAGCAGGCCAGGGCCAGGGCGCGGTCGTGCATGGCCACCACGGCGGTGTCGTGGGTGGCCAGGGCCCGTTGCATCAGCGCCAGGCCCTGGTGTTCGTCCAGGTTGGAGACCGGCTCGTCGCCGAGCAGCACCGGGCGGCGGGTATACAGGGCGCGGCCCAGGGCGGTGCGCTGGGCCTGGCCGCCGGACAGCCGGTCGACGCTGGTGAACAGCTTGTCGGCGAGGCCCAGTTCGGCGGCCAGGGCGCCCACCTCGGCGCGGTCGGCGGCGGCCGGGCGCAGCAGGGTGCGCAGGTTGTGCCAGGTGCCGTGGCGGTGCAGGCCGCCCATGTAGATGTTGTGGAACACGCTGAGCATGGGCACCAGGGCCTGCTCCTGGGGGCACCAGGCGCACAGGGCCTGGCGCTGTTCACGCAGGGCGGCCAGCAGGGTGGACTTGCCGCTGCCGGAGGCGCCCAGCAGAGCCACGGTTTCGCCGCGCCGCACGCTCAGGTCCAGGGCGGCGAACACGGTGGCGTCGCCGTGGCCCAGGCGCGCGCCGTGGAACCGGAACAGAGCCTCGCTCACCGCGTCAGTCCAGCAGGCCGATGGCCTCGGCGGTGTCCTCGATGGCCTGGTAGTCGTCGTTGGACGCCGGCACGAAGCGGTGGCGCGGGAAGGCCTCCAGCAGGGCCGGGTCGTCGATGGCCAGCAGCGCGTCGGTGACCCGTTCGGTGAAGCCGTCGCCGAAGCGCTCGTCCAGGTCGCCGCGCACGGTCCAGTGGTAGTCCGGGTAGGGCGGGGTTTCCCAGATCACGCGCACTTTGTCGGTGTCCACCTTGCCGTCCTCCAGGGCCCGTTCCCAGACCTTGTAGTTGAGCGCGCCGGTGGCGTAGGCGCCGCTTTGCACCAGGGCCAGGGTGCGGTTGTGGTCGCCGCTGAAGCCGACCTTGTCGATCAGCGCCTGGGGCGCGGCGCCGAACCGTTCGCGGAAGAAGTACTCCGGCATCAGGCGCCCGGAGGTGCTGCCCTTGGAGCCGAAGGTGAACGACGGCTGCTCGGCGAACGCGTCCGGCAGGCTGTCGCCGGGTTCCAGGCCGGTGTCGGCGTGGGCGATGAAGTAGGACTTGAAGGCGGTGTCCTCCTCGCCCTGGGCGACGGCCCGGGAGCCGGGCACCAGGCGGCGCGCCTGGACACCGGACAGGCCGCCGAACCAGGCCATCTGCACCTGGTCGTTGCGGAAGGCGGTGACCGCCGCCGGGTAGGATTTCACCGGCACATAGTCCACCGGCACCTCCAGGGTTTCCTCCAGGTAGTCGGCCACCTGGCCGAAGCGTTTTTCCAGCTGGGATTCATCCTGATCGGGAATCGCGGTGAACGTGAAGGTGGGCGCCTGTTCGGCGGGGCCGCAGGCGCTGAGCAGCAGGGCGGCGCCGGCGGCGGCCATCAGGGTACGGGCAACCCGCGAGGCGCGGGTGGCAATCGGCAAGGGCATGGTCGTCTCCGTTCAATGGGGAGTCGGGCCGGACCGTTATCAACGCCCGCCGCTGGTCCGGTCAGCGCGGCGGGCCGGTTTTCTTCAAGCGTCGCGCAGGAACGCCAGCACTTCGTCCCGCGTGCCCTGGAACAGGATATCCCCGTCCCGGTGCTTGCTCATCATGTAGTCGTACATGGGATCGTAATAGCCGGCCAGCAGATCGCGGATCCAGCCCCGGTGGGCGTCACTCTCGCCGTGCCGGCGCTGCTGCTCCAGGGCGTCCGCCAGGCGCCGGCGCAGGTCCTCGTGCCGGGCGCCGCCCAGCCGCCTGCGGATGCGGTCCATGGCTGCCAGCAGATCGCCGGCCAGCCGTTCGAAGGCGTGGGCCGGACCGTAATGGCGCCGGTATTCGTCCAGCGGGCCGAGCACATAGTCCTCCAGGGTCACCTGGACCCGGGCCTCCAGGGGTTCCTCGATCAACACCCGGGGCGCGTCCTTGAGGCGCGCCTGCAGGCGCGTGGGCAGGAAGCAACGGCCGATGAGCTTGCTTTCGTCCTCGGCCACCACCCGCTCCACCCCGCGGTCCGCCAGGCGCAGCAGGTCGATGGCGAGCCGGTTCTCGAAGTCGATCTGGGTGGGCTGGCCGCCGGGGCGGCGGCCGAAGGCGGAGCCACGGTGATGGGCCAGGCCCTCCAGATCCACGGCGTTGTCCAGTTGCCGGATCACCCGGGTCTTGGCGCAGCCGGTGCGCCCGCCCAGCACCCACAGCGGCTGGCGGGCGAGCTGGGCGTCCAGGCTTTCCAGCAGGAAGCGGCGCATGGCCTTGTAGCCGCCCACCACCAGGGGAACGTCGATGCCTTCGTTGGCCAGCCAGGCCTGGGTGGTGCGGCTGCGCAGACCGCCCCGGAAGCAGTACAGGTAGCCGTCCGGGTGGTCCGCCCGCCATTGCCGCCAGGCGTTCAGGCGGGCCCGTTTGACGCGGCCGCTGACCAGCTCGTTACCCAGGTCGATGGCGGCGGCCTGGCCGGCCTGCTTGTAGCGGATGCCGACCTTGTGCCGTTCGCCATCGTCGAGCAGGGGCAGGTTGGTGGCGCCGGGGAAGGCGCCCTTGGCGAACTCCACCGGCGCGCGCACGTCCAGCAGCGGGGCGCGGTTAAGAAAGAGGGCGCGGTAGTCGCGGGTATCGTCGGCCATGGCGCCAGCGCGGCGGTCAGTCGCCGAGCAGGCGCAGCTGACCGGTCAGGTGGGGTTTGACGCCGTCCCGGGCCAGCACCCGGAAATCCAGGCCGCCGTCCACGTCTTGTTGCTCGAACTTCACGGTGGCGGGAATGAACATGGGCAGCTTGAACTGCACGTCCACCCGGAACGCCTCCTCCGGCAGTTGCTGCTGCAACTGGCCCAGCGCGCGGGCCTTGGACCACATACCGTGGGCGATCTGGCGCTTGAAACCGAACAGTCTGGCGGTGAGCGGGTAGAGGTGGATCGGGTTGCGGTCGCCGGACACGGCGCCGTAGCGGCGGCCGGTATTGCCGGGCACCTTCCATTCGATGGTGTCGGTGGCCGGGGTGGGCTCGCCGGACGCTTTTTTCTCGTCCTTGCGGCCGTGGCCGCCACCCCGGAAGAAGTTGATCGATTCGCTGGACCAGACCCGCTCGCCGGCGGTGCTGACCACGGTGAAGATGGAGAACTCCCAGCCTTTTTCCACCTGATTCAGGTTGCCCAGGGAGCACTTGATGTTGAGCTGCTCGCGCTCGGCGATGGGGCGGTACTGGGTGATGCGGTTGCGCACGTGCACCAGGCCCATGGCCGGGAACGGGAAGCCCTCTTCCATCATCAGCGCCATGTGCAGCGGGAAGGCGTGGATGTGCGGGTAGGTCACCGGCAGGCGGCCGTCGGCGCTGAATCCGCAGACCTTGCGGTAGGCTTTCAGGTGCTTGCTGTCCAGGCCCACGTCGTTGAGGCGCAGCCCCACGTTGGGCAGGGTCGGACTCTTGCCCGGCTTGACCCCGGCGCGCAGCACCGCCTTGGCGAAATTCACCGGCATCGCCGGCGCGTGGCGGAGTTCGCGGAAGTGGACTTCACTCATAGCAGCGTCCTTGAATCTGTACAAAAAAGGTCCGGAAAACTATGGGGACAGTATAGGCAGCGCTCTGGAGCGTCTGATTGGCCGTTCCGCCTGAAAGGTTGCTGGTAGAGCCTATTATTTGCCGCCGGCCGTCGCTCAGGCCGGCGCGCCGGTCTCGGAACGCCATTGGGCGACGCCGAAATAGATCAGCCGGACCTGTTTTTCCGCCAGGATCAGCATCTCCCGCTGGCCGGCCTCGTCGTCCTCGTCCAGCTCCAGCATCTCCTGGGTGAGCGCCACCACGCTGTTGACCACCAGGGACGCCATCATCTGCAGATCCTCGGCGCTCACCTGCACCAGGAACGGAAAACGGGCCATGTCCATGGCCAGCTCGCTCACGAACAGGCGGATTTCCCGGCGGATCGCCTGGCGCATGGTGGCGGAGCCGCCGTACAGCTCCTTGGACACGAACAGGAAATGGGTGCGGTTGTTGCGCACGTAGGTGAAGAAGGTCTCCATGGAGCCCCGGATCATGCGCTCGTTGGGCAGTTCCTGCTGGCGCACCTCGCGCATCATTTGGCGCAGGGTGCGGAACGACTCGTCCAGCAGGGTCAGGCCCAGGGCGCTCATGTCCGGGAAGTGCCGGTAGAAGGCGGTGGGCACCACGCCGGCGCGTTTGGTCACCTCGCGCAGGCTCAGCGAAGAGAACGGGGCCTTGCGGGCCACCAGGTCCAGGGCCGCGTCCATGAGCGCCTGACGCGTGCGTCCGCGCTTGGGCCGCCGCCCGCGGGCCGGCGTTTCTCTGCTCATGGTCTGGCTCCCCGATGGTGATTGTTATGCGCGCCGTCCACGGCGGTCACCTTTCGGGCCGCCGAGGGCATGACGTTGGCAATGGCTCCTGGCCATTCATGTAAACCTGAATTTTTCGCCATGTTATTCAAATTTCTCTCCCGGATACATACAACTACTTGATTTTCCTGTGTAAAAAAATATTTGTGAACACGTGTTGACTGAAAATGGTGGTCGCGGTAAAAAGTGCACACTTGTAAACATTCGGAGTTGGTCATGCACTTGGAGACGCGTTTCGACACCGCCGGCTGGATGCGCCGTCTGGGCAAGGCCCTGGCCACGCCCTTCGACCCGGAGGACTACCTGGCACTGTTCGACGCTCGCCATTCGGCCCGGGAAATCCGCGCCCGGGTGCACCGGGTGCGCCGCGAAGGCGACCGGGCGGTGACCCTGGAGCTGGCGCCCAACCGGCTCTGGAGACCGCATAAAGCGGGCCAGCATGTGATGCTTGGCGTGGATATCGGCGGGGTGCGTCACCAGCGTTGCTTTTCCCTGTCCTCGGCGCCCTCCGACCCGCGCCCGGCGATCACCGTGAAGCGCCATGGCCCCGGCGGCGTCAGTGACCACCTGGTGAACCACTGCCGGGAAGGGGACCTGGTCACTCTGTCCCCGGCCACCGGTGACTTCGTGCTGCCGGAAGCCGCACCGGAGCGCATTCTGTTCCTTACCGCCGGCTCCGGGGTAACACCTGTTCACAGTATCGTGAAGTCCCTGCTCGCGTCCAACTATGAGGGACAGCTGGTCTGGGCCCACTTCGAGCGTGGCTATCACCAGTGGCTCCTCGGCGAGAGCCTGCGTGGCCTGGCCTTGGACGATCGTCTCGATTTCCGGCTGGTGCTCACCGGCGACACGCCCCGGGACGGTGACCAGGCCGGTCGCCTGAATGAACACTGGCTCACCGAACAGGTGCCGGACGCCGCCGGGCGCACGCTGTTCACCTGTGGCCCGGAAGGCTTCCTGGACACGGTGATCGATTGGCACCGGCGGCACGGTCTCGCGCCCCTTTTCCACGAGCGTTTCCAGAGCGCGCCGGCCAGCGGCGGCGACGGCGGCCGGGTGCGTTTCGCGCGCAGCGGCGGCGACGTCCAGGCCGAGGGCGCCCAGTCGCTGCTGGAAGCGGCGGAGGCCGCCGGCCTGCGGCCCAAGCACGGCTGCCGCATGGGCATCTGCCATACCTGCAAGTGCCGCGTTACCCGGGGCCGGGTGCGCGACCTGCAAAGCGGCGCCCGCCGGGAACTGGCCGATCAGGAAATCCGAATTTGCGTGCACGGCGCCGATGGCGACGTGGAACTGGATCTCTAAGGAGGTTTTGCATGAACGCCAAGGTAGAAGAACTGGATCCGATTATCCTTGAACGGGGTGGCACCCGGCTCACCCGGTCCCAGGTGGAGGCCTTCGGCCGCGAGATCGACGCCCTCCGCGAGGAGATCATGAACGACCTGGGCGAGGCGGACGCGCGCTACATCCGCCGTTTGGTGAAGACCCAGAAGGGCATGGAACTGGCCGGCCGCGGCCTGCTGTTCCTGGGCGTGCTGCCGCCGGCCTGGCTGGCCGGCACGGCGCTGCTGTCGGTGTCCAAGATCCTGGAGAACATGGAAATCGGCCACAACGTGATGCACGCCCAGTGGGACTGGCTCAACGACCCGGCCCTGGATTCCTCCACCTACGACTGGGACAACACCTGCCCGGCGGAGCAGTGGAAGCATTCGCACAACTACATGCACCACACCTTCACCAACGTGGTGGGCAAGGACCGGGACGTGGGCTACGGCATCATGCGCCTGTCCGACGAGCAGCGCTGGAACCCGCTGTACCTGTTCCAGCCCGCCTACAACTGGGTGCTGGCGGCGCTGTTCCAGTGGGGCGTGGCGTTCCACGACCTGGAGTACGAGAAGCTGCTCAAGGGCGAGAAGAGCTGGGCGGAATACCGGGTGCAGCGGCGCAAGATCATGAAGAAGGTGCGCAAGCAGGTGCTCAAGGACTACCTGCTGTTCCCGGCCCTGGCCGGGCCTTTCTTCCCGTTCGTGTTCGCCGGCAACCTGAGCGCCAACCTGGCCCGTAACCTGTGGGCCTATCTGATCATCTTCTGCGGCCACTTCACCGAGCACGCGGAGATGTTCACCGAGGAGGAGATCGTCGGCGAGACCCGGGGCCAGTGGTACCTGCGTCAGCTGCTGGGTTCCTCCAATCTGGAAGGCGGGCCGCTGTTCCATATCATGAGCGGCAACCTGAGCCACCAGATCGAGCACCACCTGTTCCCGGACATGCCGTCCAACCGCTACCGCCAGGCGGCGCCCCGGGTGCGCGCCATCGCCGAGCGCTACGGGCTGCACTACAACACCGGCCGGCTGAGCCGTCAGTTCGGCACCGTCCTCAAGCGGATCCACCGGCTGGCGCTGCCCGGTCGCCGACGTGCGAATTCCGCACCGGTGTGATGTGGTTCCGGGTCCCATGACGGTATGCTAGTCTGCGGACTTGGTGTTTACCGTTGGGGAAGTTGCAAAAGGATGGCAGAACTGACCGATTCCGGCGTGCTCCTGCGAATGGCGTACCGGGCCATGCTCAACGCGGATATTGATGCCGACGCGGTGCTGGCCGAACTGGGCCTGGACCGCTCGATACTGGACATACCGGATTTGCGCACGCCCCACGATGGCCAGGAATGGTTCTGGGAGGCGTTGGAAAAGGTGTCCGGCGACCCCCATGTGGGCCTGCATCTGGGCAAGCACATTCCGGTGTACAAGGGGCAGGTGCTGGAGTACCTGTTCCTCTCCAGCCCCAATTTCGGCGAGGGCCTGGACCGGGCGCTGAGCTACCAGCGGCTGCTGTCCGACGCCGCCAGCGCCGAGCTGTTCCGGGAAGGCGACCGGGTGTTCCTGCGGCAACCGTTCTGGGGTCGCCGCCTGTCGCACCTCAACGAATGCGTGATGATGGGCCTGATCAAGTTCTTCCGCTTCGTCACCGACGACGCCTTCGAGCCCCTGGAAGTGCACTTCGGCCACACCATCCAGGGCGACCTGCTGGAATACGAACGGGCCTTCGACTGCCCGGTGAAATTCGACATGCCGTCGGTGGGCGTCTACTTCGACGCGGCCCTGCTGTCGCTGTCCTCCGCCCACCACGAGCCGGAGCTGCTGCGTCTCCACGAGCAGCTCGCCAGCGAGCAGGTGGCGCGCCTGGAGAAGCAGGACCTGGTGGCCCAGGTGAACCGGCTGATCGCCGAGTTGCTGGAATCCGGCCACGCCAATCTGGAAGAGGTGGCGGAGCGGCTCGGCATCAAGGCCCGCCAGTTGCGCACCCGGCTGGCCGACGCCGGCACCAACTTCAACCAACTGGTGGCGGATTACCGCTGCAAGCTGGCCAAGCGCCTGCTGGCCGGCACCGATGAATCCATCGACGAGATCGTCTATCTCACCGGCTTTTCCGAGCCGTCCACCTTCTACCGGGCCTTCAAGCGCTGGGTGGGCATGACGCCCATCGAATACCGGCGCATGAAGGCCGAGGAAGACGCCGCCGAGGCGCGCGGCGAGCTCTGATCAGCGCGGGCCGTCGCGCCCGCTGTCCTCCTCGTTCTCGTCCAGGGTCAGCGGGCGGCGCCGCTGGTCGCCGTCGTTGGCCGGCTCCCGGTCCACGCTGGCGTCGCCGTCGTAGACGTTGCCGCCGCCGGGCCCGCCTCGCCACCGAGTGCTCTGATAGAAAAACACGCCGCCGTTGCCGCCCCGGGAGGCGAACGCCTGCACCGCGCCGCGCCGGATCAGCCGCTCCGCCAGGGCGCGGCGGGTGAACGGCAGCAGCAGCACGAAGCCCAGGGCATCGGTGATGAACCCGGGGGTGATCAGGAAGGCGCCGCCGAGCAGCAGCATCATGCCCTCCACCAGCTCGCGGCCGGGCATCTCGCCCCGGTTCATGCGCTCATTGAGCCGCACCCAGGTATCCAGCCCCTGACGGCGGAACAGCACGCTGCCGATCAGGGCGGTGGTCACCACGGCGACGATGGTGACCGGCCAGCCGATCACGTCCGCCACGGCGGCAAGCACCATCACTTCCACCAGGGCGAAGATCAGAATGGTCAGAAAAACACGGCCGAAGCCCATGGGCACCTCGAAAACATTACGGTTTCCTCAGAGGTGGCGGCGAAGCGGAGGGATTCAAGGGGGAGCGGGCGGAGGGAAAGGCCGGTTGGGGCAGTTGTAGGAGCGGCTTCAGCCGCTCCTACAGGGGCGCCCGCCAGGGACGCCCGCCGATCCAGTGTCAGGCGCCCAGCATCATCTGGCCGCAGACGCGCACCACGTTGCCGCTCAGGCCCTGGGCCGCGGGGCTGGCGAAGAAGGCGATGGTTTCCGCCACGTCCACCGGCTGGCCGCCCTGGTTCATGGCGTTCATGCGCCGGCCGGCCTCGCGGATGGTGAAGGGAATGGCGGCGGTCATCTGCGTTTCGATGAAGCCCGGCGCCACCGCGTTCACGGTGATGCCCTTGTCGGCGTACTCCTCGGAGTAGGTGTCGATCATGCCGATCACGGCGGCCTTGGAGGTGCCGTAGTTGGTCTGCCCCAGGTTGCCGGCGATGCCGGCGATGGAGCTGATCGAGACGATGCGGCCGCCGTCGCCCAGGGCGCCGTCGGCCACCAGCTGTTCATTGATGCGCAGCTGGCTGGCGATGTTGATGTTCAGCACCATGTCCCAGAAGTTCTCCGGCATGTTGCCGAGCATCTTGTCGCGGGTGACCCCGGCGTTGTGCACCAGGATATCCAGGCCGCCCATCTTGCGGGCCGCCTCGGCGATCACCCGGGGCGCCTCGTCGCTGGTGATGTCCAGCTCCAGGGTCTGGCCCTGGATTTCCTCGGCCACCTTGTTCAGGTCCTCGGCCATGGGCGGAATGTCCAGCACCGTGACCTCGGCGCCATCCCGGGCCAGCACCCGGGCGATGGACGCGCCGATGCCCCGGGAGCCGCCGGTGACCAGGGCTTTCTTGCCGGCCAGGGGCTTGTCCCAGTCGAAGGCGTCGGCGTCGAAGCCGGAGGCGCCCACGCGCACCACCTGGGCGGACACATAGGCGGACTTCGGTGACAGGAAGAAGTGCAGCGGCGCGGCCAGCTGGCTCTCGGCGCCGGCGTCGCAGTACACCAACTGCACCGTGGAGCCTCTCTTGATTTCCTTGCCTACGGAACGGGTGAAGCCCTCCAGGCCGCGTTGCGCCACCCGGGCGGCGCCGCCCAGGGTTTCCGGGGTGCGGCCGATCACCAGCACCCGGGCGCATTTGTCCAGTTTCTTGATCACCGGATGGAAGAACTCCCACAGCGCCTTGAGCTGCTCCGGGGTTTCAATGCCGGTGGCGTCGAACACCAGGGCCTTGAACTTGCTGTCGTCTTCCTTGGTGGCGGTATAGTTGTCGGCGCTGACGCCGGCGGCGGCCGCCTGCTTCTGCAGGTCGCTGGCGTTGCCGGTGTTGGCGAGCACCGCCGGTTGCGCTTCCGGCGCGCCCTTGAGGGTGGCGAAAACGGTATCCACGGCGCTGGACCCGGGGGCGGCACCCACCAGCACCCGGCCGCTGATAAAGGATTTCTGGCCGGGCTGCCAGCGTTCGAGAATCACCGGAATGGGCAGATTGATGGCGTTGAAAAGGGCCTTGCCCATGGGGGAGTTGGCAATCGTCTGATAGGTATCGCTCATGATCCTGTCCTTTGCCGTGCGATGTGTAGTGAGGGCGCGTATTGAAGCACCCACCTCGAAAAGGTGTATTGACCGGCCGGAAAAGCCGGTAGGCGCCCAAGCCAATGAGGCCGTGCGGGGGGGAGATAGACTGCGCTCATCTGTTAATCTGGCGGTCCCGACCCGGAGACGCCACTGTGGAGGACTTCAACTATGCTGGCAGGTGATAACGTACGCAAGGTGGCCATCGTCGGTGGCAACCGCATCCCCTTTGCCCGCTCCAACACCGCCTATTTCGAGGTGGGCAACCAGGACATGCTCACCGCCGCCCTGAACGGCCTGGTGGATCGCTTCAAACTCCACGGCGAGCGCATGGGTGAAGTGGCCGCCGGCGCGGTGATGAAGCACGCCAAGGACTTCAACCTGGTGCGCGAATCCGTGTTGGGCTCCAAGCTGGCCCCGGAAACCCCCGCCTACGACCTGCAGCAGGCCTGCGGCACCGGCCTGGAAGCGGCCATCCTGGTGGCCAACAAGATCGCCCTGGGGCAGATCGACAGCGCCGTGGCCGGCGGCGTGGACACCACCTCCGACGCGCCCCTGGGCGTCAACGAGCAGGCCCGCAAGATCTTCATGGAGATCAACCGCGCCAAGAGCACCGGCGACAAGCTCAAGCAGGCGGTCAAGCTGATCAATCCTAAGCTGATGATCCCGGACATCCCCAAGAACGGCGAGCCGCGCACCGGCCTGTCCATGGGCGAGCACCAGGCGATCACCGCCGCCGAGTGGGGCATCACCCGGGAGGCCCAGGACGAGCTGGCCTGGCGCTCCCATCAGAACCTGGCCAAGTCCTACGAGGAAGGCTGGCAGCAGGACCTGATGAGCCCGTTCCATGGCCTGGAGCGTGACAACAACATGCGCCCGGATTCCACCGTGGAGAAGCTGAGCACCCTGAAGCCGGTGTTCGGCGGCCCGGAGGGCACCATGACCGCCGCCAACTCCACGCCGCTCACCGACGGCGCCTCGGCGGTGCTGTTGGCCAGCGAGGAATGGGCCGAGCAGCGCGGTCTGCCGGTGCAGGCCTACATGACCCACTGCGAAGTGGCCGCCGTGGATTTCGTCGGCAAGAAGGAAGGGCTGCTGATGGCGCCGGCCTACGCGGTGCCGCGCATGCTGGCGAAGGCCGGCCTGACGCTGCAGGATTTCGATTTCTATGAAATCCACGAGGCGTTCGCGTCCCAGGTGCTGAGCACCCTCAAGGCCTGGAACGACGAGACCTTCTGCAAGGAGCGGCTGGGTCTGGACAAGCCCCTGGGCGAGATCGACACCAGCAAGCTCAACGTCAAGGGTTCATCCCTGGCCGCCGGTCACCCGTTCGCCGCCACCGGCGGCCGGATTCTGGCCAACGCCGCCAAGCTGCTCAATCAGAAGGGCTCCGGCCGCTGCCTGATCTCCATCTGCGCCGCCGGTGGTCAGGGCGTGGTCGCCATCCTGGAAAAATAAGTTGAAAGTGAAAAGTTAAAAGGAGAAAGCGCGGGCACGGCCTGGCCGAAAAGGCGAGGCCCTGCGCCGCGTTTCAACTTTCAACTTTCAACTTTGTTGTCTAATCAACCCCTCCTGGGCCACCGAGGCCACCAGCTCCCCGGCGCGATTGAAGATGCGCCCCCGCGTGAACCCCCGCCCGCCGGTGGCGATGGGGCTTTCCATGTCGTAGAACAGCCAGTCGTCCAGCCGCACCGGCCGGTGGAACCACAAGGTATGGTCCAGGCTGGCCACCTGCATGTCCCGGCTCAGGAAGGTGACGCCGTGGGGCAGCAGGGCGGCGCCCATCAGGCTGTGGTCGGACACATAGGCGAGCATCGCCTGGTGCAGCAGCGGGTCGTCGCTGTCCAGGCCGGTGGCGCGCAGCCAGGCCTGGCGCACCGGCGCGCTTTTCTCGGGACGCAACGGATGGCGCCGGGTCACCGGGCGGATCTCGATGGGCTTGCGACGCAGCAGGGCGGCGCGGAAGTTCTCGGAAATGTCCTCGCCTTCCAGAAAAGCGGCGGTCACCGCCTGTTCGGTGTCCAGCTCTTCCGGGTCCGGCGCCTCGAAGGTGGCGGTCTGGTGTTCCGGGCCTTGCTCGGCCTGGTGGAAGGACACCGACATGTCGAAGATTGGCCGGTCGCGCTGCTCCGCCACCACCCGGCGGGTGGAGAAGGTGCCGCCATCGCGGACCCGCTCCACCCGGTAGATGACCGGCTCGCGGACGTCGCCGGGGCGCAGGAAGTAGGCCTGCAGGGAGTGCGCGGGGCGCGCCGCCACGGTGCGCGACGCGGCCGCCAGGGCCTGGCCGATGACCTGTCCGCCGAAGATGCGAGGCCCGACGATGTTGCGGCTTTCGCCCTGGAAGCGGTCTTCGTCCAGGGGCGTCAGGTCGAGCAGGGCGAGCAGATCGGGCAGGTCGGTGTCCATGGCGTATCCTTGTTGTGGGAATTGTGGCTTATAAAAATGAAAGCGAATTTCAAAAAGACAACTTCACCCCAGTCGGCGCCCCATTGCAAGCGGGCCGGCCGTTCAGCTTGCGTTCAGGATCGCTTCAGGGAGAATTAAGCGAGCCGTCGTATCGTGAAAACCGTACCCAGGCGGTACGCACGATAACCGGCAGCGCCGAGCCGCGTTGCCCCGATGAGGAAAGGAGACACTCATGAACGCCATCAACAAAACGCTGCTCGCCACCCTGATTGCTTTCACCGGCGCCACCACCGTGGCCCACGCCGACGATGTCGGTCCCGAGCAGGTGGTCAAGCTGGTCAATGACGGCACCATCCAGTCCTTCGAGAAACTCAATCAGGCGGCCCTGGCCAACCACCCGGACGCCAAGATCGAGGACACCGAGCTGGAAGAGGAATACGGCCGCTACATCTACCAGGTGGACCTGCGCGACGCCCAGGGACAGGAATGGGACGTGGAGCTGGACGCCACCAACGCGGAAATCCTGCGCGAGGAACGGGACGACTGAATGCGCCCTGATACCCTTCAACGCATGGGAAAGGCGGCCTTGGCCGCCTTTCTGGCGTGTCTGGTGGCCGCCCCCGCCGGCGCCCTGGACGTGGACCAGGACGAGGCCCTGCGGCTGCGCCAGAGCGGCGAGGTGCGTTCCTTCGAGGCGATCCTGGGCGTGGCCCTGGAGCGCCACCCCGGCGCCCGCCTGCTGGAAGCGGAGCTGGAGCGCGAGGACGGCGAGCTGGTCTATGAACTGGAATTGCTCACCGGCGACGGCGTGGTCCGGGAAATGGACATCGACGCCCGCAGCGGCGAGATCATCGAGGACGAAGTGGACGACTGATGCGCCTGTTACTGGTGGAGGACAGCGTCGATCTGGCCGATCAGCTGATGCCCATGCTGCGCGACAACGGCTACGCCGTGGACTGGCTGGCGGACGGCCGCGACGCCCTGGTGCGGGCCCATGACGAGCCCTTCGATCTGGCCATTCTCGACCTCGGCCTGCCCGGTCTGGACGGCCTGGAGGTACTGCGCCGCTGGCGCGACGAGGGCCTGGCCATGCCGGTGCTGATCCTCACCGCCCGGGACAGCTGGGCGGAGCGCGTGGACGGCCTGCGCGCCGGCGCCGACGATTACCTGACCAAGCCCTTCCACCCCGACGAACTGTTGCTGCGCGTGCAGGCGGTGCTGCGCCGCAGTCACGGCAGCAGCGGCGGCGGTCGCCTGGAAGCCGGCGGCCTGGCCCTGGACGAGGCGCGCCAGTCGGTGTGGGACGGCGACCGGGAAATGGAACTCACCGGCGCCGAATTCCGCATGCTGCGCTACTTCATGCTCAACCCGGACCGGCTGCTTTCCAAGGCGGCGCTTACCGAGCATCTCTACGATGGCGAAAGCGAGCGTGACTCCAATGTGGTGGAGGTGCACGTCAACCGCCTGCGCCGCAAGCTGGGCCGCGACACCATTCAGACCCGGCGCGGCCAGGGCTACCTGTTCGTCGGCCATGGGGCGGCGTGACCATGGGCCACCCGTCCATTGGCCGGCGGCTGGGCCTGAGCCTGTTCGTCAGTCTGCTGCTGGCCGGGGTGCTGGTGGGGCAGGCGGCGCTGTGGTGGCTGGACCGCGAGCAGCGCCAACTGAGCGGCCGCCAGCTGCGCGAGGAGGCCGCCAGTGTCCTGGCCGCCATCGTCACCGGGCCCGGCGGGCCGGTGCTGAACGAGGACATGCTCGATCCGGCCTACCGCAAACCCCTGTCCGGGCGCTATTTCGTGGTGCTGATCGGCGACCAGCGCTGGCGCTCCCGGTCGCTGTGGGACGCGCGCCTGGCGTTGCCGGACCACACCGGCATGGACACCGGGCTGCGCCCCGGCCCCGGCGGCCAGAGACTGCTGCGCTATCGGGCGGAATTCCGCCGCGACGACCGGCCGCTCACGGTGGTGGTGGCCCAGGACTACGGCCCGCAACTGGCCAAGTTCCAGGAACTCAAACACGCCGCCCTGGCCGCCTGGGTGGTGCTGCTGGTGGCACTGGCCCTGGCCCAGCAGGCACTGATCCGCCATGGCCTGCGGCCGCTCAAGAGTGCCCGCCGGCAGATCGAGCAGCTGCGTGGCGGCCGCCGCGGGGAACTGGACGAGAAGGTGGCGGCGGAACTGCGCCCGCTGGTCACCGAGATCAACCGCCTGCAGCGCCATACCGAGCAGCAGCTGGCCCGCTCCCGCCATGCCCTGGGTGACTTGGGCCACGCCCTGAAGACGCCCCTGGCGGTGCTGCGCAACCGCTGCGACGACCGCCTGCGCCGGGAAGCCCCGGACCTGTACCGGCTGCTCAGCGAGCAGCTCGACCAGATCGAAAACACCGTGGGCCGGGCCCTGGGCCGCGCCCGGGTGGCCGCCGGCGCCACCGCCGCCACCCGCTTCGAGCCGGCCCAGGACCTGCCGGTGCTGCTGGACACCCTGCGCCGTGCCCATGACCGGCCCCTGACACTGAGCGCCAGCGGCCAGGATCTGCCGCCCCAGCCGGTGGAACGGGACGACATGCTGGAACTGCTCGGCAACCTGCTGGACAACGCCTGCAAATGGGCCGCCGGCGAGGTGCGCCTGACCCTGGAGCGGGACGGCGGGGATCTGTGCGTGACGGTGGACGACGATGGCCCCGGCATCGCCGCCGACCGCCACGAAGCGGTGCTCCAGCGCGGCCGCCGCCTGGACCAGCGGGTGGCCGGCCACGGCCTGGGACTGGCCATCGTCAACGACACCGTGGACGCCTACGGCGGCACCCTGGAACTGGGCGAATCGCCCCTGGGCGGCCTGCGGGTGCGCGCCCGCCTGCCGCTGCCGGACTGAACCGGGCGCCGATCTGGAACTTTCGTCCCGGTTTGCTTGCCTCTCCTTGAATCACCCAATTGATTGAACCACCCAACCAAGGAGAAGGGACCATGCGACTGTTCTGGATATTGCTGGCGGCGCTGCCGCTGGCGCTGAGCCCGCTGTCGCGGGCCGCCGACCAGCCCGCCTTCGACGCCCGCCTGAGCGGCTACGATTACCCCTACCCGGTGAAAACCCTGGCGCTGGACAGCCAGGACCAGACCCTGGAAATGGCTTACATGGACGTGCGCCCGGAAACGCCCAACGGCCGCACCGTGCTGCTGCTGCACGGCAAGAATTTTTCCGGCGCCTACTGGAAGGACACCATCGAGGCCCTGGTCGCCGACGGCTACCGAGTGGTGGCGCCGGACCAGATCGGCTTCGGCAAATCCAGCAAGCCGGCCCGCCACCAGTTCACCTTCCACGCCCTGGCGGACAACACCCGCGCCCTGCTGGATCACCTGGAGGTGGACGACGTCACCGTGGTGGGGCACTCCATGGGCGGCATGCTGGCGACCCGCTTTGCCCTGATGTACCCCGAGCGCAGTTCCTCCCTGGTGCTGGTCAACCCCATCGGCCTGGAGGACTGGGAGGCCAAGGGCGTGCCCTACCAGCCGGTGGACGCCTGGTACCGGGGCGAGCTGAAGAAGAAGCCGGAGCAGGTGAAGCAATACATGACCGCCAGCTATTTCGACGGCGAATGGAAGAGCGCCTACGACCCCTTGCTGACGATTCAGGAAGGCTGGATTCGCGGCCCGGACTACCGGCGGGTGGCGTGGAACTCCGCGCTCACCTACGACATGATCTTTACCCAGCCGGTGGTGGACGATTTTCCGCGCCTGGACCTGCCCACCCTGCTGATCATCGGCACCCGGGATCGCACCGCCCTGGGCAAGGGCCGGGCGCCGGAGGCGGTGCGCGATGAACTGGGCCTGTACGAGCAACTGGGCGAGCGCGCCGCCCAGCGCATCCCCGACGCGGAACTGGTGGAGCTGGCGGACATCGGCCATGTGCCCCAGTTCGAGACCTTCGACCGCTACATGGAAGCCCTGGAAACCTTTCTCGAGGGCAACGGCCGGAACGGGAGCGACTGATCAGCCGCGGGTGAGGCCGGCCAGCATCAGCGTCACCGCCTGATCGCTGACCGCCTCCATGTCCTCGCGGCGCAGGTAGATGCCGTCCAGCAGCAGGCGGCACAGCCCGTGCAGCGTGGCCCAGCTGGCCTGGGCCACGCGCAGCGGGTCGGCGCCGTCGCGCGGGCCGCCGAGGCGCTCCACCCCCATCGCTTCCACGTAGCGCCGGAAGCAGCCATGGGCCACCCGGGTCAGCGCGGCGCTGGGCCGGCCCGCCTTCCACAGGGTACGCCCGAACATCAACTCGTAGCGCTCGCCATCCTCGCTGGCGAAACGCAGGTAGGCGCGCACGAAGCGGCGCAGGCCCGGTTCCGGATCCGCCGGGTCCAGGGACAGCTCGTCGATCAGCCCCTCCAGACGCTGGAAACCCCGCTCCGCCAGGGCGCAGAGCAGGGCGTTCTTGTCCTCGAAATGGTGGTAGGGCGCGGTGCGCGAGACCCCGGCCCGCTCCGCCAGGCGCCGCAGGGACAGGCCCTCCACGCCCTGCTCGCGGAGCAGAACGCCGGCCTCGCGCAGCAGGGTGTCGTGGAGGTCGCCATGGTGGTAGCGGTCGGGACGGGACATGGGGTTCCTTGGTTGAATCTTGACGGCGTCAAAATAGCACCGTATCTTGACGGCGTCCAGATTAGCCAGGCCGGCCCGCCGGCCCAGCCACACCCGTATTCGGGAAGGAGAACGACATGGTGGCCAACGCCTACCCGCACCTGCTGTCCCCGCTGGATCTGGGGCACACCCAGCTCAAGAACCGGGTGATCATGGGGTCCATGCACACCGGTCTGGAAGACCGTTTCTGGCAGTACCCCAAGCTGGCGGCCTATTTCGCCGAGCGGGCCCGGGGCGGCGTGGCGCTGTCGGTGACCGGCGGCATCAACCCCAACCGCCATGGCTGGTTCTACCCGCTGTCCGGCACCTTCAACCGCAAGCTGGACATCCGCAACCACCGCAAGATCACCGAGGCGGTGCACAAGGAAGGCGGCAAGATCGCCCTGCAGGTTCTCCACGCCGGGCGCTACAGTTACCACCCGTTCTCCCGTTCCGCGTCGGCCATCAAGAGCCCGATCAACCCGTTCAAGCCCAAGGCCATGAGCACCCGCGAGGTGAAAAAGACGGTGCGCGATTTCGCCCGCACCGCCGAGCTCGCCAAGCAGGCCGGCTACGACGGCGTCGAGATCATGGGGTCCGAGGGCTACCTGATCAATCAGTTCACCGCGCCGCGCAGCAACCGGCGCACCGACGAATACGGTGGCAGCGCCGAGAACCGGCGCCGCTTCCCGGTGGAGATCGTCGAGGAAACCCGGCGCCGCTGCGGCGAGGATTTCATCATCATGTACCGGCTGTCGGTGATCGATCTGGTGCCGGACGGTTCCACCCGCGAGGAAGTGCTGGATCTGGCCCGCGCCATCGAAGGCGCCGGCGCCAGCCTGATCAACAGCGGCATCGGCTGGCACGAGGCCCGCGTGCCCACCATCGTCACCTCGGTGCCCCGGGCCGCCTTCGTGGAGGCCACCCGCCAGGTGCGCGAGGTGGTGTCGATTCCGGTGGTGGCGTCCAACCGCATCAATGACCCCGAGGTGGCCGAACGCATCCTCGCCGAGGACCAGGCCGATGCCGTGTCCATGGCGCGGCCGTTGCTGGCTGACCCGGACTTCGTCAACAAGGCCGCCGAGGGCCGCGAGGACGAGATCAACACCTGCATCGCCTGCAACCAGGCCTGTCTGGATCACACCTTCGAACTGAAGCGCGCCTCCTGCCTGGTGAACCCGCGTGCCTGCCACGAAACCGAGCTGGTCTATCTGCGCACCGCCCATCCCAAGAAGGTGGCGGTGGTGGGCGCCGGCCCGGCGGGCCTGGCCTGCGCCACCGTGGCCGCCGAGCGCGGCCACGACGTGACCCTGTTCGACCAGGCCGACCGCATCGGCGGCCAGTTCAACATGGCCAAGGTGGTGCCCGGCAAGGAGGAGTTTCACCAGACCCTGCGTTACTTCGGCAAGCGCATCGAGCGCACCGGCGTGAAGCTGGTGCTGGGCCGCCGGGTGGAGCAGGGCGAGCTGGAAGCGGAAGGTTTCGAGGAAATCGTCATCGCCACCGGCGTGCTGCCGCGCCGGCCGGGTCTCGAGGGCATCGACCACCCCAAGGTGGTGTCCTACGTGGATGTGCTCACCGGCAAGGTCACCGTGGGCGACAAGGTGGCCATCATCGGCGCCGGTGGCATCGGCTTCGACGTGGCGGAATTCCTCGCCGAGGCCCCCCGGGAGGGCGCCCAGCCGTTGCCGGAATGGCTGGCGGAATGGGGCGTGGATTTCCAGGCGGAAACCCGTGGCGGCCTGGTGGAGAAGCACGCGGAGAAACCGGTGCGCCAGCTTTATCTGCTGCAGCGCAAGACCAGCACGCCGGGCAAGGGGTTGGGCAAGACCACCGGCTGGGTGCACCGGGCCACGCTCAAGGCGCGCAACGTGGAAATGCTGGCCGGCTGCCAGTACGACCGGGTCGACGACCATGGCCTGCACATCACCCAGGATGAAAAACAGGGCCTGCTGGACGTGGACCACGTGGTGATTTGCGCCGGCCAGGAATCCCTGCGTGAGCTGTACCAGGAAGAAGACGCCCGCTATCACCTGATCGGCGGCGCGGAACTGGCCGCCGAGCTGGACGCCAAGCGCGCCATTAAACAAGGCTCGGAACTGGCGGCGCGGCTGTAGCCGCGCCGCCAGTTCAGTTAACAGTTAACAGTGAATAGTTAACAGCTAACGTCAAAACAGGAAGGCGCGGGCAGAGTCCGCGCCTTTTTTCATTCACTGTTCACTTTTAATTGTTCACTATTAACTGCCTCACTTCACTTCAGTTCCTTGGAGCTGAGGCCCAGGATGCGGCGGGCGATGATCAGCTTCTGAATCTGCTGGGTGCCCTCGAAGATGTCGAGAATCTTCGAATCCCGCGCCCATTTCTCCAGCAGCTCGTCCTCGGTGTAGCCCACCGAACCGGCCAGTTCCACGCAGCGCAGGGTGATCTGGTTGCCCACCCGGCCGGCCTTGGCCTTGGAGATCGACGCTTCCACCGAGTTGGACTGCTTGTTGTCCGCCATCCAGGCCGCTTTCATGGCCAGCCAGTAGGCGGCTTCCCATTCGGCCTCCATGCGGTACAGGTCCGCCTCGGCGGCGCCGACCGTGTCCACCGGCTTGCCGTAGTCGTAGTCGATGGCCTCGGCGAGCAGCTCCCGGGTGCGCTCCAGGGACGCCTTGGCCACGCCCAGGGCGAAGCAGGCCACCAGCGGGCGGGTGTTGTCGAAGGTCTCCATGACGCCGCCGAAGCCCTTGGTGTCCACCTCCGGATTGCCGAGCAGGTTTTCCCTGGGCACCCGGCAGTCGTTGAAACTGATGGCGGCGGTGTCCGAGGCGCGGATGCCCAGTTTCTTTTCCAGGCGCGCCAGCTCCATGCCCGGCGTGCCCCATTCCACCACGAAGGATTTGATCGCCGCCCGGCCCAGCTTCGGGTCCAGGGTCGCCCACACCACCACGCAGTCGGCCCGTTCCCCGGAGGTCACGTAGATTTTCTCGCCGTTGAGCACGTAGTGGTCGCCGTCTTCCCTGGCGGTGGTGCGGATCGCCGCCGAGTCGGAGCCGGCGCCCGGTTCGGTGATCGCCATGGCCGCCCACTTGCCCTGGAAACGCTCCAACTGCTCGTCGGTGGCCACCGCGGCGATGGCCGCGTTGCCCAGGCCCTGGCGGGGCATGCCGAGCAGGAAGCCGGTGTCGCCGTAGCAGAATTCCAGGGCGCCCAGGCAGGTCATCATGTTGGCGCCGTTCTTCACCGAGCCGTCGTCCCTCACCTTGCCCTTGCCGGTCTGGCTGGCGCCGGCGGAGTTGGCCGGGTCGCCTTCGTTGAAGCCGTCCAGCACCGAGGCCACCATGTCCAGTTCCTTGGGGCGCTCGTGCTCGGCGCGGTCGTACTTGCGCGAGATCGGCCGGAAGCTGTTCAGCGCCACCTGGCGGGCGTTGTGGATCACCGGTTTGAATTTTCTGGGAATTTCGATGTTCATGTGCCGTCCCCTTACAGATGCAGTCCGCCGAAGGCCACGCCGATGGCGCGCAGATCCCGGTACCAGCGTTCCACCGGGTATTCGTGGGTGAAGCCGTGGCCGCCCAGCAGCTGGACGCCGTCGGTGCCGATTTGCATGGCCTTTTCCTTCACCAGGGTGCGGGCCAGGTGCGTCTCGCGCTGGAAGCTCCGGCCCTGTTCCGCCCGGCAGGCCGCCCGGTAGGTGAGCATGCGCATGGATTCCAGCTCGATGGCGATGTCCGCCACCATGAACGCCACCGCCTG
Organism: Alloalcanivorax profundimaris; assembly: GCF_015265435.1. GTDB lineage: Bacteria > Pseudomonadota > Gammaproteobacteria > Pseudomonadales > Alcanivoracaceae > Alloalcanivorax > Alloalcanivorax profundimaris. The sequence goes on from NZ_JABJWH010000040.1 coordinate 170,836, forward strand.
GCGGTGGCTGATCGGCTCGCCGAACGCCTGGCGCTCGTTGACGTAGGGAATCACGTAATCGAGCACCGCCTGGGCGGTGCCCACCGCCAGCGCGCACCAGCCCAGGGTGCCCAGGTCCACGAACGCCTGGTAATCGAAGTCGTCGCTGCCCAGGCGCTGGTCCGCCGGCACCCGCACATCCTTCAGGTACAGGGGCCGTTGGGCGCTGGCGCGGATGCCCATGGACGGATCGTCGCCGGCGGTGAGGCCGTCGCTGCCGCCCTCGACGATGAACACCGTCGGGCCGTCCTCGGTGGCCGCCGCCACCAGGAACAGCTCCGCCTCCGCGGCCAGGGGCACCAGGGACTTTTCGCCGTTGAGCACCCAGTGGTCGCCGTCCCGGGTGGCGGTGGTGCGCAATTGTTTCGGGTCGAACAGCGGACGCGGCTCGCACAGGGCGATGGTGGCCAGCGGTGGCGCCTCGTCGGCGAAGGGCGTCAGATACTTGTCCTGCTGCAGGGCGGACCCCCAGTGGGTCAGGGCATTGGCCACGCCCATGGGCGCCAGGATCGCCACCGCCTGGCCCATGTCGCCGCGGGCCAGCTCCTCGGCCACCAGCATGCCGGTGACCGTGGAGCGTTCGGCGGCGGCGCCGCCCAGGGATTCCGGCACGGCGAAGAAGTTGAGGCCCAGTTCCCGGGCCTGGGCCTGCACATCGTCGCCGGTGCGCTGGGCGGCGTCCGCTTCCTCGGCCCGCTCGCGCAGCACTTCCTCGGCGAAGCCGCGCACGCTGTCGCGGATCATCCGTTGCTCCTCGGTGATGCCCAGATCGAACAGATCCGTGGTCTCGCCGGGGGCGTGCAGCCGTTGGGGTTGGTCCGGGTTGCCCTTGCTCTTGAAGGCGCGGGCGCTGGTGGTGATCACCTGGAAACCGCTCTTGGTGAGCCGGTAGGCCAGCCGTTCGGCGCCTTGCCGCATGCCCAGCCGGTCCAGAAACTCGGAGCCGGCGAGCCGGTTGAGGGCGCTCAGCGCGAAGCCGATCGCGTCTTTGGCCATGGTCGGGGTCCTGTTTGGAAAGCGATCACCGGATTATCGGTCAGTGACGGCCAGGACCATTGACTCCCTTGCCTGGCGGCGCGGGCGACGCAGCCAGCGCGGCGGCGCTGGGGCGCTGTTCAGGGTGGGGGCGGGGTAGTAGGCTCCGGGAGGGCGTTATTGCGCTTGCGTCGCGATCATCGGCGTCGGGTATCGCGACTGAAGTCGCTCCCACGGTGCCATTGGTCCATGGTTGTTCTCATCCGCGCATAAAAAAGGGCCGGCGAATGCCGGCCCTTTTCGTTGCGCGTTGGCGAGGGGTTTAGTCCTCGTACTGCGCTTCCTCGGTGGTCGCCTTCATGATGGCTTCCACGCGGCGGTTCTGAGCACGGCCGTCGCGGCTGCCGTTGTCGGCGATCGGACGTTCCTCGCCGTAACCGACGGTGCTGATGCGCTCGCCGTCGATGCCGAACTCACCCACCAGCACGTTTTTCACCGCGTCGGCACGCTTCTGGGAAAGCTGCTTGTTGTACGCGGCGGAGCCGGTGCTGTCGGTGTGGCCTTCAAGCACCAGATTCGCGGACGGGTACTGGTACATGCGCTCGGACAGGTTTTCCAGTTCCGGGTAGGAGGTTTCGCGAACCTCGGCTTTGTCCAGGCCGAACTGAACGTACAGGGTTTCCTTCACGTCCTTGGTCAGGTACTCCTGACAGCCTTTCTCGTCGACCTTGGCGCGGGCCGGGGTGTCCGGGCACTGGTCCTTGCTGTTGACCACGCCGTCGCCGTCGTCGTCCAGTTCACAGCCGGTGGCGTCCACCTGGGCGCCGGCCGGGGTGCCCGGGCAGCGGTCGTTGTTGTCCGGAACGCCGTCGCCGTCGCTGTCGGTGGCGGCTTCGGTCACCGGCTCCGGTTCTTCGTCGTGGGACGCGCCCACCAGCAGGTTCAGGCCGGCGTAGACCTCACCGTCCCAGCGCTCGGTGCGGAAGCTGTAGGTCGGGCGCACGCCCACGTCCAGCAGGAAGTTGCTGGCCAGCGCGGTTTGCATGCCCGCTTCCAGGCCGCCGGTGGCTTCCTTGAAGTCGTCGCTGCTTTCGCTGTTGAACTCGGTGCGGGTCTCGCCGCCGCCGATACCCAGATAGGTTTCGAAGGCGGAATCGTCGTTACCGAAGTGGCGGCGCAGGCTGGCGAAGTTTTCGCGCAGGTACACCTTGCCGCTGCTGGTGGCCATGTTGTTGCGCTGGTAAGTGGCCTGGATGGACCAGTTTTCGTTGAAGCGGTAACCGATCTGAGCCCCGGGAAGGGTCACGGTGTCCTGCTCGTAGGCGGAATCGCTGATGTACCCGTCGCCTTCGTAGTGATCACCGATGTCCAGCCATTGCTGGCCCACGTGACCACCCAGGTAGAAGTAGCGATCCGGGATGTCGTTGGCGACGGCCGTGGTGGCCAGACCCAACGTTGCGCAAGCGATGCTGGAGGCGAGAAAACGTTTAGCGTCCATAACTCCTTCCTTGTTGTCTTGTAGGCAGAAAAACAGTGTCCGCAGTTTTGCCTCACGGGACGGTACTGTAAATGCTTCCATGAAAGCTTAATAAAAAAATTTACAAAGAACGGGAACCGGCGGCGGATAAACGAATTTTTTTGTAAAAATTAATCGTTTTTGATGGGGAAAAAGACTGATATGAAAAGACCATCAGGCGGTTTCATGAGGGCGGTGTTCGTTACGGCTCTGGTACAGCATGTAGTCCGCTTCGTTGAGCAGGGCGTTGAGCTGGCGGCCGCTGTTCTCGGTGCAGGCGGCGCCGATGCGGATCTCGAACTCCACCGGTTGCTCGCCGTCCTGGATCTGGATGGTGGCGGTCAGGGCTTGCAGACCCTGGGCCATGTGCAGGGCGTCGTCGTAGTCGGTATGCGGCAATACCAGCAGGAACTGGGCGCCGTCGATGCGCCCGAACAGGTCGCTGTCGCGGATCTTGTCGCGGATGCGCTCGGAAAACACCCGCAGCAGGGAGTCGCCCAGATGGCGACCGTGGCGGTCGGCGATGTCGCTGAAATCGACGATGTCCACCAGCAGGATGGACACCGGGTAGTCGTGACGCTGGCTCAGCGACAACTCCCGCTCCAGCATGTCCAGCAGGTGGGGGCGGTTGAACAGGCCGGTGAGGTGATCCTCGCGGGCCTGCTGGCGCAGCAGACGGTTTTCCCGGCTCAGCGCCGACAGGCGCGAGAGCATCGGGTAGCACACCGGCGGTACCAGCAGCAGGGGGATCAGCAGCGCCAGGGTAATCGCCGCCAGCCAGTCACGCTGGCCGGTGAGCAGCACGCCCACGGTGGTGATCAGCAGCGACAGCACCAGACCGCCCAGGGTATAGGCGGCGGTCAGCCGCAGGGCGAAGAAACGGTCGGTGTTGTGAACCGGCGCGGCCTGGCTGAAGCGACCTTGCGGCGCACTGGCCATGTGAAACCCCCAAACAGAGATGGAACCGTTGTTTGGGTGAAAGTATCCGGTGTCCCCGGAGGGGGTGCAAGCGCGGCTCAGGCGCCGCCGGAGAGCAGGGCGTCCTTGAGGTTATCGGAGTAGGGATCCTCGCCGAACCAGATCGACAGGTAGGCGTCGGCGAAGTCGCGCCCCTGTTCCCGGGCCAGCACTTCCCCATTGAGGCGCAGCACCAGGGACTGGTCCCGGTCGTAATCCAGGGTATAGCGGTCGCCATCATTGGTGGTGCGGTAGTGCCGGTTGAAGGCGTCGAGGCGCTGTTGCAGCGCCTGGAAGCGCTGTTCCGACAGGTTGCGTTCGATCATCTCGCGGGCCGCCTTGGCGAAGGCGTCACCGGGCACTTCCCGGTTGTAGCCGAACGCCAGCCGCAGCGGCGGTGCCAGCTTGTCGGCGGCGGCGCAATCCGGGCGGAACAGAGATGCCTGGCCCACATGGAAGAATTTGAGAGCCTTCACCTTGCCGGTGGAACAGCGCGGCAGTTCGTCGAAATCGGTGGCGCCGGCGCCGGTGGCCACCAGCAGCAAGGCGATCAGGGATGCTCTCTTAACCATCGTGTCACCGTTCCCAGAATGGGGAGATGTTGATCCAGGCCCTGGCTGCTGTCCCAGAAATCCTGGTGAAAGATCACCCGGCCCTGGTCGTCGAAACGCAATTGCGAGATGCCGATGGTGCGTGACTGGCGTTGGCTGCCCATGATCGAGAAGTGGGTCTCCATGATCCAGCGCAGGAACACGTCCTGGCCATCACGCCATTGCTGCTGCACGTCCAGGCTCATGTAATCGAGGCGCTTGGCGGTCTTGAGCATATGCTCCTTGAGCGCTTCGCGATCGTAGATGGTGGCCAGGGTGTCGTTGAAATACACCTCGGCGGCGTACACCTCGTCCAGATGGGCGTCGATGTAATCGGCATCGATGGGCGAGTACAGCGCCACGAAGCGCTCCACCGCCGCGTCCGATACCCGGGTGGCGCCGGCGCGTTCGCGCAGCCCCTGCTCGTAGAGCCGGGAGTAGCCGTCGTTGTCGGCGGCGCGGCTGGCGCAGCCGGCGGCGGCGAACAGTACGACCATGAGGGTGAGCAGGGAAGATGTTTTCATGGACGCTACTTTCCACGCCGCCCGGTGAATCCCCTGTGAAGCCGGTTCACAGGCCATTGACGGGGGCGGGGCCAAGCTCGCCGGCATGAACGGATCATTCGCCGCCCTGGCGGTCAATTTCATCGGTTTTCAGTTGCTCTGGTTCGTGGCCGTGTACGGCGCGGCCCGGGGCTGGGGTGCCGCCGCGCTGTTGGTGCTGCTGGCCATGCAAGCCGGTGTATGGGCACTGAACCGGGGCTGGCGCCGGGACGCGCCGCTGCTGGCCATGGGCGCGCTGGCCTGCCTGGTGTGCGAGCCGCTGTGGATGGCGCCGCAACTGATCCGCTACGTGGACTGGTCCGCCGGCTGGCTGGCGCCGGCCTGGATCTGGGCACTGTGGCTGGGCTTCGCGGTGAGTTTCAATTACTGCCTGGCGTGGTTGCGCCGGCGGCTGTGGCTGGCCGCTGTGTTCGGCGCTCTGGGCGGCGTATTCTCGGTGACGGTGGGCATCCGTCTGGGCGCCGCCGACACGCCCCACGGCTGGTGGGCGCTGGCGCTGGTCTACGGCGTGGTGTGGGCGGCGGTGGTGCCCGGGCTGGCCTGGCTGGCCCGTCGACTGGAAGAGGAGCAAAGGGATTATGCCTGAGATGCTGTGGTTCAGCCTGGCGGTGCTGCTGATGCTGTTCACCCTGGCGTGGGCTGTGCAGCGCCTGACCGCCAACGCCGGTTACGTGGACGTGGCCTGGAGCTTCGGCACCGGCATCGTCGGTCTTGGCTACCTGCTGGTGGGCGACGGCGAGGCCTGGCCACGCTGGGTGGCCGGCGGCCTGCTGACCCTGTGGGCCCTGCGCCTGGGCGGGCACATTCTTTCCCGGGTGGTCGGCGAGGGCAGCGAGGACGGTCGCTACGCCGCCATGCGCGAGCGCCTGGGCGGCGCCGCCCAGCCGGTGTTCCTGCTGGTGTTCTGGGCCCAGGCCGGGCTCGCCTGGGCGTTCTCCCTGCCGTTCTGGGTGATCGGCCACCAGCCGGATTTCATTCCCCTGTTCGTCAACCTGGGTCTGGCGGTGGGCGTGGTGGCGATCGTCGGCGAGGCTCTGGCCGACCGCCAGCTGGCGCGCTTCAAGGCGCGCCCGGACAGCCACGGCCGCACCTGTCGGGAAGGTCTGTGGCGTTATTCCCGCCACCCCAACTATTTCTTCGAATGGCTGCATTGGTTCAGCTACCCGCTGATCGCCGCGGTGGCGGCGCCCCACGGCGCCTGGCTGTGGCTGCTGCCGGTGGCCATGTTCCTGTTCCTGTGGTTCGTCACCGGCATTCCCTACACCGAAAAGCAGGCGCTGAAATCCCGTGGCGACGATTACCGCGAGTATCAGCGCACCACCAGCCCCTTCATTCCCTGGAGACCCCGAGCATGATCATTCGCATGGCGGAGTCCGGCCTGTTGCCGGACCGGTTGGTACGCGGCGGTATTCGCCATCTGCTCAAGCGCCGTCTCTCCCAGGAGAGCGGCCGGCGCGAGGACCAGGAGCGTTTGTTCCAGGAGCTCTCCCGGGGGCCGGTGGCGATCGCCCAGGACGAGGCCAACGAGCAGCACTACGAAGTGGATTCCCGCTTCTACGATCAGGTCCTGGGCCCGCACCTGAAGTATTCCAGTGGTTACTGGGGCGACGGAGTCACCGACCTGGCCGGCGCCGAGGAAGCGATGCTGGCGCTCACCGGCGAGCGCGCGGAGCTGGCCAACGGTCAGGAGATCCTGGAGTTGGGCTGCGGTTGGGGCTCGCTGACGCTGTGGATGGCGGCGCACTACCCGGGCAGCCGCATCACCGCCGTCAGCAACTCCGCGTCGCAGAAGGCCTGGATCACCGAGCGGGCCGCCGAGCGCGGCCTGGACAACCTGCGCGTGATCACCGCCGATGTCACCGTGTTCCAGCCGGAGCAGCGTTATGACCGGGTGGTGTCCGTGGAGATGTTCGAGCACATGCGCAACCACCGCGAGCTGATGCGGCGCATCCATGACTGGCTGAACCCGGGCGGCAAGCTGTTCGTGCACATCTTCGTGCACCGCGAGCTGACCTATTTGTTCGAGACCCAGGGCGCCAGCAACTGGATGGGCCGCTACTTCTTCACCGGCGGAGTGATGCCCGCCTTCGACTGGCTGCCGCGCTGTGCCGGCGAGCTGGCCCTGGAGGATCGCTGGGCGGTGAACGGCCGTCATTACGGCCGCACCCTGGAAGCCTGGCTGGCCAAGGCGGACGACCATCGCCGGCCGCTGATCCGTCTGCTGGAGGAAGGTTACGGCGAAGGCGAGGGCGCCGTCTGGCTGCAGCGCTGGCGCATGTTTTTCATGGCCTGCGCGGAACTGTTCAACTATGGTGGAGGCGACGAATGGTTCGTGGGCCACTACCGGTTCCGCCGCGATTAACGTCTGACGGGGATGGCATGACGCGCAAGGGGGTTCAGCACCGGCTTACCCGGGTATTCCTGATCCAGATTTTGTTCATCAGCCTGTCCACGGTGTTCGGGGTCTGGGCCACCGCCCAGATCATCGAGAACGTGCTGGTCAAGGAAGCCCTGATCAAGGAGGCCGAGCATTACTGGACCCTCTACCAGCAGGACGACGACTTCCCGCGCCCCAACACCCGCCATCTGCTCGGCCTTCTCGAAGACCAGGATACCCGGGACGCGATCCCCAAGGCGCTCGCCAGCCTGCCCGATGGCTACCAGCGCGTGGAGCTGGACGGCGAAACACCGATCGTCTACATCGAGCACCGCGGCGACGCCCGCCTGTATCTGATCTTCGACGAAAAACGGGTTTCGGTGCTGGCGTTCCTGTTCGGCATCCTGCCGCTCACCGTGGTGCTGCTGGTGATTTATCTCACCTCCTTCCTGGGCTGGCGTAAATCCCGGGCCCTGGTGTCGCCGCTGGTGCAACTGGCGGAAACCCTGCGCCACACCGACTTCAACGATCCGGAACAGGCGCGCCCCAACCTGGAGCGGGTGGAAGCGGAGCCGGGCAGCGAAGCGGAGGTGTTGCTGGCCTCACTGGACGCCTACGCGGACCGCCTGCTGCGTTTCGTCGACCGCGAGCGTCAGTTCACCCGCGACGCCAGCCACGAACTGCGCACGCCGCTGGCGGTGTTCCGCGCCAATCTGGAGTTGCTCGCCAAACAGGTTGGCGATCGGCCGGTGATCGGCCGCATGTCCGACACCGTGGACGATATGGAATCCCTGGTGGAAACCCTGCTGTTGCTGGCGCGCACCGAGCAGCAACCGGTGGTGGAAGAAGAGCTGGTGGTCAACGACGTGGCGGTGAATCTGCTCGACCGGCTGCAACCCCTGGCGGAGCGTAAGCAGATCCGCCTGCAGGTTCGCCAGACCGCGCTGCTGACCCTGGAAGCCTCGGAAACCGTGCTTAACATCGTGCTCACCAACCTGGTGCGCAACGCCATCAACTACAGCGGCTCCGGCGAGGTCACCATCGTCGTGGCCGAGGGCGCGGTGCACGTGGTGGACACCGGTTCGGGCATGGATGCCGAGGCGCTGGCCCGTTTCCTCAAACCGTTCGAACGCGGCGACAGCAGCGAGGGCGGCCACGGCCTGGGGCTGGCCATCGTGCAGCGGTTGTGCGAGCGGTTCGATTGGGGGCTGGACGTGGCCAGCCAGCCCGGCAAGGGCACGGAAGTGCGGGTGCGCTTCCGCTAGTCGGCCCCGGACCGTTTCAATGCACGGCGCCGTTCAGCAGCACCTCGGGCTGCACCAGCCCCGGCGTGGTGCGCAACGGTTCGTACTCACAGCGCATCAACAATCCCTTGGCATTGAGCGCGTCGAGAAGACGCTCGCGCACCTGTTCGGCGCGGCAGGGGGTGTTTTCGGTGAGCAACACGGCGAATTGATCGTGGCCCAGGTAGGCGGCCATGTCCTGGTGACGGATCAGCGCGGCCAGGGAGTCGGCCACCTCGGCGCGGTCGTCCGGGTTCAGGTTGTCGCCGTGCACCCGCAGCACCACGGCGCTGAGTCCGTAATCCCGGCAGCGCTCGCGCTCCTGATCGAGAATCCGGCCCCAGCCGGTCATGTCCAGCAGGTCGGTGTCCGGATCGCGGCTTTCCTCTTCGAAGAACTCGGCGATGCGCTGCTGATCCAGCCCGGCCAGATTCCACACCAGGGCGGTTTCCAGCAGGTGCGCCTGGCGCAACAGCGCCTCGCGGGCGCCGTCCTGGTCGAGCTCCGGGCGCGGCTTTGGATCCAGAGCGCAGAGGGTGCCGAACAGACGGCCGCGGTGATCGGTGAGAGGCAGCCCCAGATAGGCGCCGATGCCGAGCTGGTCGGTGACCGGCGCGTCGCGGTAGGCTGGCTCCCGGGACACGTCGGTGCAGATCAACGGGCCCCGTTCGCGTACCCGCTGGTAGCACAGCGTATCGCGCCAGCGCAGCAGGTCGCCGCGCTCCAGGTCGTAGCCTTCGCCGAAGGAATTCAGCAACAGCCAGTCGTCGTCGCGGTAGCGCGCCAAAAACCACATGGCCATGCCGAACCGCGACTGCAGATCACGCAGCTGCGTTTCGACGAAGTCCTTGAAAGAGTGACTTTTCCCCCGGTGCATATCGTTATCGTGTCGCCCGCTTTTTGATCGCGCCATTCTGTGCTCGCAGACGCGGCTCCGCAAGGGGGCGAAACCTTACTCCCGAGGCGCGCGAATACTGAAACCGACGCCGGGTTGGGTTTCCAGCAGTGAGGTTTCGAAGGGTTTGTCGACGGCTTTGCGCAGGTTATACAAGTGGCTGCGCAGTGCGTCGGAGTCCGGAACCAGGTCTCCCCACAGTTCCTGCTCCAGTTGCTCACGGCTCACTACCTTGGGAGATTCGCGCATCAAAATTCGTAAAATTCGAAACGCGGTGGGAGAAAGCTTGAGCAATTGGCCATCGCGGCGCACTTCCTGACGGGCCGGATCCAGTTCCAGGTCGGCCACGGTGAGCAAGTTGGCGGCCACCTCGCGACGCTCACGGCGCACCAGGGCGCGCACCCGGGCCACCAGTTCCGGCAAGGCGAAGGGTTTGACGATGTAGTCGTCACCGCCCCGGGCGAAGCCTTCCAGCTTGTCGTCCAGCTGGTCGCGGGCGGTCATGAAGATCACCGGCATGGATTTGGCCATGTCCTTGCGCAGTGCCTGGCAGAACGTATAACCGTCCTCGCCGGGCAGCATCACGTCCAGGATCAGGATGTCATAGTGATGCTCCTGCACCAGTGAGCGGGCCAGGGTGGTATCGCTGGCGTAATCCACCATGGCCCCTTCCTGCTCCAGAAATTCGAGCACGCTCTGTGCCAGTTGGCGGTGGTCTTCCACCAGCAGAATGGACAGGTTTTCCATGGGTCACACTCCTTTTTCGTTATCGTTATCTTCCCTGCGCGAGCGTCAAGGCACTGTCAATCTTCCTCACGCCGGCGGCCGGCGAAATAGGCCCGCGCCGCCCGGTTTACCCGCGGCGCCAGGCGCAGCGAGGCGATCATGGTGGGCAGCGCCATCAGGGCGTACATGCTGTCCACCACGCGGATGATCACGCTCAGCGAGGCCACCGAACCGATCACCACCAGACAAAGATAAAACCAAACGTAATGGTGTTGGTAGCGGGCGCCGATCAAAAAGCCCAGGCACTTGGCGCCGTAATACCAGAAGGTGACCACGGTGCTCAGGCTGAGCACGCCCACCAGCACCGCCAGCAGCACGCCGCTGTAGTCCAGGAACAGGCTGTCGAAGGCCGCCACGGTAAGGCTCACGCCATTGTCGTCGCCGCTTTGCCAGACGCCGCTGATCAGGATCACCAGGGCGGTGCAGGTGCACACGATCAGGGTATCGATGATCGGGCCGAGCATGGCCACCAGCCCCTCGCGCACCGGCTCGGCGGTGCGCGCCGCGCCGTGGGCCATGGCCTCGGTGCCGATGCCGGCCTCGTTGGAAAACGCCGCCCGGCGAATGCCGGTGATGATCACCGCGCCGAGCACGCCGCCGGCGGCGGACTGGCCGCTGAAGGCATCGCGCACGATCAAGGCCAGGGCCGGGGCCACCTGGTCGGCGTGGGTGATCAGCACGACGGCGGTGAGCAGCAGGTAGCCGACGATCATGGACGGCACCAGCACGCCGGTGACCTTGCCCACCCGGGGCAGCTTGCCGGACACCACCGCCAGCACCAGCCCGGCCAGGATCACCCCGAACACCAGATCGAAGGTGAAGTGGTCGTCCGAGTGGGTCCAGCCGGCGGGGATGGCGATTGCCTCGCGCACCACCTCGGTGAGCTGATTGATCTGGAAAATCGGCATGGTGCCGAGCAGCCCGGCCAGGGCGAAGAAGTAGGCCAGCGGCCGCCAGCGCCGCCCCAGGCCCTCGCGGATGATGTACATGGGGCCGCCCTGCAGCGCTCCCTCGCTGTCGCGGCCCCGGTACATGACCGCCAGGGTGCAGGTGTAGAACTTGGTGGCGATGCCCACCAGGGCGCTCATCCACATCCAGAAGATGGCGCCCGGACCGCCCACGGCGATGGCCACCGCCACGCCGGCCACGTTGCCCATGCCCAGGGTGCCGGACAGCGCCGTGCTCAACGCCTGGAAGTGCGACAGGGTGCCTTCGTCGTTACGGTCCGCCGGCATGAACAGCAGCCGCACGCCGGAAAACAGGTGCCGGTACGGCAGCAAACGGGAATAGAGAAGAAAGAACAGGCCGCCGCCCATCAGCAGCGCGACCAGCGGCGGTCCCCAGAGAAACCCCACCACCGCCTCCAGGGCCTGGTCGAGGTTTTTATAAATATCGTTCATGGCGCCTTACCCTAGCAGGGTAGGCCCGGGGCGTCACCGCGCCGGCTCAGTCGCGCAGCGAGCCCACCCGGGCGAAGCGCTGCCGGTAGTGGCTCGGCGACAGGCCGGTGTGGCGCTTGAACAGCCGCGAGAAGCTGCTCACGTCCTGGTAGCCGACCTGCTCGGCCAGGTGGCCCAGGTTGGTGGCGCCACGCTCCAGCATCTTACGCGCCGCCTCGATGCGCACCCGCTGCAGATACTGCAGCGGCGGCTCGCCCAGGGCATTGGTGAAACGCCGCTGCAACTGCCGGGGGCTGAGGTGCACGCGCTCCGCCAGGTCCGCCAGGGTGGTGCCCTCGGCGAAATGCTCGTGGAGCCAGGCCTGTACCTGCTGCACCTGTTCGTCGCGGTGATAGGTCTTGGCCGGCAGCCCGGCGTAAACGCTTTGCGGGTCGTTGCGCACGTCGATGACGAACGCCTTGGCCAGTTCCCGGGCCAGGTCGGCGCCGCAGTAGCGTTCCACCAGCAGAATGGTCAGGTCCCGCCAGGCGGTGCCGCCGCCGGCGCAGAAGATGTTCCCGTCGCGGGTGATCAGCTCGCGCTCGTCCAGATTGACCTGGGGGTAGCGCTCCCGGAACAGTGGGCTGTAGCCCCAGTGGGTGGTGGCCCGGCGGCCGTCCAGCAGGCCCGCCTCGGCGAGCAGGAAGGCGCCGGTGCAGTTGCTGGCCATGTCGGCGCCGCCGGCGTGCAGGAAGCGCAGCCATTCCAGGGTGTCCTGCTCCTGGCGCAGCACCTGGGTGATCTCGTTGCCGATGGTGGGCACCACCACCAGATCGCACTGGTCGACCCGCTCCAGGGCATTGTCCACGGCGATGCGCATGCCGGCGGTGCAGCGCACCGGCTGGCCGCCTCGGGACACCACCTGGACCTTGAACTGGCGGTTCAGCGGCTGGCCGTGGATGCGGTTCCAGGTGACGCCGGTAAGATTGAGCAGATCCATGACCCCGGTGAGGGCCGAGGCGAACACGCCGTCGTAGGCAAGCACACTGACTTGATACATATCGTCTCTTATTCGAGGGCCGGACGGCCGGTTTGTCGCGAATCACCATGAATACGTCACGGGCGACAATACCAGTCCGGGGCCCGGGCTGCCATCCTGTTGCGTATTCTGGAACATGAACCGGCGCTGGTTCAGGGCGGGGTGAGCCGGGCTCATCCCGTCGCGACGAATATCGTCATCAGGCTCGGGAGCCTGCCACGGCAGGCATGCTATGACGGTAGTGTTAAGCCCCGCATCCTTGCGGGGCTTTTTTTATGTGCATTCCCTAGAAATTCCCATAGCGGTTGATGTCCAGGATGCCCGCCTGCACCGGCTCGTGGCGTTCCATGTAGCGCTGGGGGGCATGGATGTGTTGCCAGAAGTCGGTCTCGGTACGGCGCAGGCCGAAGCGTTCCACCAGGGCGGTGAAATCCGCCTCGTCGCGGGCGCCGGCGAGGGCGTCGGCGAAGGCCTGGAGCTCCCCGGCCTCGACCCGGAACAGGAAGTTCGGGTAGCTGAGCAGCACCCCCGGATAGAGGGTCAGGGTGTCCTTTTCCGGCTGGTAGCGCAGGGACTCGCCGAACATGAACGCCACGTTGGAGTGGGCCCGGTTGCGCAGCAGGGAGTAGACCGTGGCGTCCTCGCCGTCCTCCACCAGCAGCAGGCTGGCCTCCGGCATCCAGTCCACCACCGGCAGGTCGGCGGCGGGCCGCGAGGCGATTGGCGCCAGGGTGGTTTCCACCCGGCGCTCCAGGTCGCTGGCGTCGGAGCGGGCGCACTGGTCGTCGCCACAGCGGTTGATCGGGTCCGGTCGCGCGTTGACGACGGCGAAGTGTTCCAGCAGCCCGGCGTTGAATTCGTTCATGGGCGTGGCGGTCTGGTAATCGATGGCGGTGGGGGTGTCGGTGTCCGCCTCGGCGTAGCTGATCAGCAGCTTGAGTTTGCCGGTCTTCTGGTACCAGTTGTTGAGCACCGCCTCGCGGGTGTCGGCGGGCAGGTAGCGCAGGGTGTTCTGCTCGGCGCCGTTGCGGATCAGGTCGAAGTAGAGCCGGGTCTGGGCCTGGTGGGACACCGAGCCGAACACGTCGAAATTGACCACCAGATTGTAATAGGAACGCTCGAACAGGGGATAGTCCATCACCCAGGTGGTGAGCGGGTAATCGCCGATCAGTCCGCGCCGCACGGAAGAGTTGTCGTGATGGCGGAAGATGGTCAGCAGGGCGTTGTCGTTGTCGCCGTCGCCATTCCAGATCGAGTCCCAGCCGGGGCCACCGGTTTCCTGCTCCGCGTAGACGTCGTGGCGGGCGCGCAGGTACTGGTTGCGGCGATGGGTATAGCGCAGCCACTCCGGGCCCAGGTCCAGCAGCTTGCCCTCCTGGCCGGGCAGGCCGATCAGGTCGGAGACCTTGGCGCGGTAGTCGGCGTCGGTGATGTAGAGGTCGTGGTCCGGGTCCTGGAACACCGCCCAGAAGCGGTCGCGAATCACGTCCGTGGCGATCTGGCCCCGGCATACCGGGCCGCGAATGAAGGTGCGCACGAAGTACTCGGCGTCGTCCAGCATGATCTGGTAGCGGGCCCGGGCGGGCAGGGCGCCGAAGGTGGTGAAGGGGTTGGCGCGCTCGTCCTCGCCGTAGCCGGGCAGCCGGCTCACGGTCCAGGGCTCGGCGAAGAACAGTTTCTCCATGCGCTGGCGCTTGGCCTCGGTGAGCGCGTAGGTGATGTGGGTCTTGTGCACGATGGCGCCGCGCACCGGCCGCAGCCGGTACCAGAACTCCCCGCCCGGCGGGTCGTTGGGGCGCGGCGTGGCCAGCGGCACCACCGGCTTGCCCGGGGCGGTGCGGGAACGTTCCAGGGTGAAGAAATGGTCCGGGCGCTGGCCGCTACCGTCGTCGAAATACAGGTGCGCCAGGAACAGGTGTTCGTAGACCCAGCGCGCCACCAGTTGCTGGCGGTGCCCGTCGCGGTTGAGCCAGTTTTCCCAGGCGCGGATTTGCCGGGTCTCCGCCTCGGACAGGGTGACGCTGTCGTTCCCCGGCGGCGCGCCGGCCTCCAGCCAGGCGCGCACGGTGGCGAATTCCTCGTCGGTGAGCGCCGGGGTGCCCAGGGGCATGCCGCCCAGGGGGTGGTCCTCGGCGTAGGCGTCCATGCCGGCCGGGGTGGGGCACTGGTTTTGCCGCTTCAGACCCAGCTGAATCTCCTCGGGCAGCTTGTCGCCGGGGGCGAATTCGCGGGCTCGGCCCAGGGCCAGCATGCGGTAGAGCAGGGAGGCTTCCAGCCCCTCGGTGCTGTCGATCACCGAGAAGAACCCCTTGTCGCGCCAGTCCGCGGTAGTGCGCGCGTCCACGAACAATCGGGTCGGGTCGGCGGCCCGGGTGCGTTGCTTATAGACCGGTTCCGTGGAGGCACCTCGGTCCAGGCCGTCCACGGTTTCCAGCTTCAGCTGGCAGGGCGCGTCGTAGCAGCCGTGGCAGGCGATGCACTTGTTCTCCAGAATCGGCCGCACGTCCTGGTTGAAGCTCACCGGCGAGGACGGCGGCGCGGTGTCCGGGGCGTCATCGCAGCCACCCAGCACGGGCGTGATCAGCAGACAGACGGCAAGCAGTGGCGATCGGCGAATTCCGGCCATGGGTCCCTCCAGTACAGTATGCGGCAGAGTCTAGCCCAGCGGCGCGGATCAGAACATGGCCATCATGGCCGCCGCCCAGGCGATCACCAGGGCCAGCACCGAGCCGGCGGTGAGGCAGTGGCGCAGGGAGCGGTACCAGGGCGGCAGCACCTCGAAGAACACCATCTGCTCGCTGCCCCACACGAACACCAGGCCGGTGATCAGCATGGGCAGGGAAAACTCCACCGGCAGCAGCAGGGCCAGCCAGCCGATCAGCGCCGGCAGGATGCCGAACACCAGGGTGCCGATGTGATTACGCCGGTCCAGTTCGGCCAGCGCCCGCCCCCAGTGAACCGCGCCCAGGAACGCCAGGATCACCGCCGCGTAGCCGGTGACCGCGTCCAGCGCCCAGACCCGCGTGGTCTCCACCCAGGTGAGCAGCGCGCAGAAGTAGAACGGAATCAGGCCGCCAATGCCCAGCAAGCGGGCGGCCATCCTGTTGCGTTTCGCGAAACGGTTAGGCACCGGTTTTCTCCCCTTTTCAACCCGATCGCAAGGCTAGCGGTGGCCGGGTGAAGGCGCTGCCAAGAAGTGGCGCTTAAACCGGGTCCGGGGCGGGCATCGGGAAGGGCGTCAGGGTCTTGGGCAGATACAGCGGGTGGGCCGGTTCCCCGGAGCCGTTCAGGCGCAGGCAATGCAGGGCCGGCAGCCGGGCACGGACCCGCGCCGCCCGGTCGTCGTGGGTGCCGTGGTTGCCCCAGCCGGCCACCACCAGGGCGGCGTCGCCGGCCAGCCGGCGCAGCCACCAGTCGTTGCGCGGGCCGACCGGGTCGTCGGCGGCGAACAGGTCGCGTGGGTAGGTGGCGCGGAAGGCGAACAGATTGGCCACGCACAGGCCGGAGTAGCCCCAGTCCCGGGCGAAGCCGATGCAGCGGCGGATGGTGGGATCGTCCTGGCGGTGGTCGGCGGTGGACGGGTTCAGGCCCACCAGCAGCACATAGTCATCGCCGTCGCGCCAGCGGCGCCACAGGGCGTAGCGGTAGCGGCGGCAGCGGGAGAAATTGGCGGATCTCACCATGTGGTCGAGCGGCTTCGTCATGGCGCGCTAGTGTACCGCTTTGCCACACTGCCGCCAGTGCGCCTTCCCATTCAGGAACTCCCGATGGAATTCAATGATGTGCTCGATGCCCGGCGCAGTACCCGGGCCTTTACCCAACAGCCGGTGCCGGACACCGTGCTTGATGCCCTGCTGGACCGCGCCGCCACGGCGTCGCCGAGCTGGTCCAATACCCAGCCCTACCAGGTGGCGGTGGCCACCGGCGCGGTGCTGGACGACCTGCGCGGCGAACTGAGCCGCCGCTTCGAACGGCTGAGCCGGCTGCAAAAAGCGCCGGCCTGGAAAAAGGCCCTGGCGGCCCTGCGCCGGGATCCCGGGCTGCCGGACGGGGACTTCCGCCCGGTGGTGGACTACCCGGACGACTTGCAGCCGCGTCGGGTGGCCACCGGCCGGGCGCTGTACCAGCAGCTTGGTATCGGCCGCGCCGACAAGGCCGCCCGCCACCAGCAGATGGCCGCCAACTTCCGCTTTTTCGACGCCCCGGTGGCCCTGTTCGTGTTCGCGCACCAGGGCCTGGACGTCTACAGCGTGCTCGATGCCGGCATCTTCCTGCAGACCTTGATGCTGGCGGCCACCGACCAGGGCCTGGGCAGCTGCGCCCAGGGCGCCCTGGGGCTGTGGCGCTCGCCGCTGGAGAAGCACTTCCGGATTCCGGCGCGCTACCAGCTGCTGTGCGGGCTGTCCCTGGGCTACCGGGCCGACGCCACGGTCAACACTTTCCAGCCGGACAAACTGCCGGCCTCGGCGCTGCGTATCCCGGAGCGCTGAGCGCGCTCAGTGGATCTCGATGGACCGGGTGCTGCGCGGGTGGTTCTCGTGGCGCGGCACGTCCAGGGTCAGCAGGCCGTTGTTGAACGAGGCGCTCAGCGCGTCGCCGTCGGCGTCCGCGGGCAACGTCAGCAGCCGCTGGAAGCGGCCGAAGCGGCGCTCGCTGTAGTGGTAGCCGTCCTCGTCGTTGAGCCGGGTTTCCTCCTTGCGGCCGCTGATCACCAGGGTGTCGCCGTCCAGGTTCACCGCCAGGTCGTCGCGCTCCATGCCGGGCACTTCCACGGTGATCATGTAGCGATCCGGCTTCTCGACGATGTCGATGTTGGGCCGGAACGGCGAGGAGGGCTCCGCGTGGGGCGCCGGCGTGGTCCAGGCCATGTCGCCGAGCATCTGTTCGAACCAGTTGTCGAACTCCCGGTCCCAGCGCAGCAGCGGGTGGGACGGGCGCCGCTGGGTCAGCGGGCGGTCGCGGCTGGTTTCCTTGCTCAACCAGTTCCAGGGAAGCAGTTTGCTGTTGCTCATGGTTCAACTCCTTCTGACAACCTTCTCATTTTGACATTAAGGCCGCCGGGCCGGGATTCAAGCCCCGACGCGCCGCTTCCTTGACCGGCGTCAGTGTGCGCGTTTCACGAAAACACCGTAAAAGACGGGGCGCCGGCCTTGAAAGACGGGCCTCTGGGGGTCAAGGCTGGGGGGACACTTAGGAAAGGAGGCAGTAATGAGCGAGCACGTTTACAAGAAGCTGGAACTGGTCGGCTCATCCAAGACCGGCATCGAGGACGCGGTGGAGAACGCCGTGGCCGCCGCCGGGAAAAGCGTCAGCAATCTGGAGTGGTTCGAGGTGAAGGAAACCCGCGGCCATATCGAGAATGGCAAGGTGGGTCACTATCAGGTGGTGGTGAACGTGGGGTTCCGGGTCGACGCCTGAGAGCGCCGACCCGGAGCGTCCTCAGACGCTTTCCAGTTCCAGCATGCGCTGGCACACCCGGGTGGTGCGCAGCTGGTGCAGTTGCTTGGCGCTGAGTGCCTCCGGCAGCTGCACCGTGCTGTGGTCCTGGTGGATGCGGATGGCGCCGATCTGGCCGCTGCTCAGGCCGGCCTCGTTGGCGATCGCGCCCACCAGGTTGCCCGGGCGCACGCCGTGGGTCTCGCCCACGGAAACGCGATACATTTTCATCGGCCCCGCGTTACGCGGGGCTTTTCCGTTCTTGCGCTCCCGTTTGGCGCCCTTGCCGGCGGTGGCGCCTTGCCGTTCACGTTTGGAGGGCGGCGGCGCCGCCTTCAGGAACAGCGGCTCCTTCTCGAACATCAGCGTGGCCAGGGCCACCGCCAGATCCTCGGCGGGCAGCTCCAGTTCCTGGGAAAGCCGGGCCAGCAGGTCGCGGTTGGCTTCCGCGTCACCGCGCTTGAGCGCTTCGCCGAGGCGGTCCCGGAAGGCGTCCCGGCGACGCTGGTTGAGGTCGTCCACGGACGGCAGATCCATGCTTTCCAGGCGCTGGCCGGTGGTGCGCTCGATGCCGCGCAGCAGGCCCTGCTCGCGGCGCGCCACGAACAGAATCGCCGCGCCGTCGCGGCCGGCCCGGCCGGTGCGACCGATGCGGTGCACATAGGCTTCCGGGTCGGTGGGCATGTCGTAGTTGAACACATGGGTGATGCGCGGCACGTCCAGGCCCCGGGCCACCACGTCGGTGGCCACCAGCAGGTCGATGCGATGCTCGCGCAGCCGCGCCACCGTGGTTTCCCGCTGCGCCTGGGGCATGTCGCCGTTCAGTGCCTCGGCGCGCCAGCCCCGCGCCAGCAGTTGTTCCGCCAGGTTGATGGTGGCCTGCTTGGTGCGCGCGAACACGATCACGCCATCGTGGGATTCCGCTTCCAGAATCCGGCACAGGGCGTCCAGCTTGTTGATGCCGGCCACCGGCCAGTAGCGCTGGCGGATGCGCTCGCCGGTGCTCGCCTTGCCGCCGTCGATGCGGATCCATTCCGGGTTCTTCAGATGCTGGTCGGCGATGGTCTTGATCACCGACGGCATGGTGGCGGAGAACAGCGCCAGCTGACAGTTCGCCGGGGTCCGCTCCAGGACCCAGCGCACATCGTCGATGAAGCCCATGCGCAGCATTTCATCGGCTTCGTCGAGCACCAGGGCGCGCAGCTGGTCCAGGCGCAGGCTGCCGCGCTCCATGTGGTCCATGACCCGGCCCGGGGTGCCGACGATCACCTGGGAACCGCTCTTCAGCGCGCGCAGCTGATCCCGGTAGCCACCGCCGCCGTAGATCGGCGTCACGGTGATGCCGGGCAGGCCGGAGGCGAAGGTTTCCAGGGCCTCGGCCACCTGCAGCGCGAGCTCGCGGGTGGGGGCCAGCACCAGCATCTGCGGCGCTTTCAGTTGCGGATCCAGACGGGCCAGCAGGGGCAGGCCGAAGGCGGCGGTTTTGCCGGTGCCGGTTTGCGCCTGGCCGAGCAGATCACGGCCATCCAGCAGCGCGGGAATGCTGCGTTCCTGGATCGGGGAGGGAGTTTCAAAGCCAAGACGGGCGATTGCGCCGAGCAGCGACTCGGGCAGGCCCAGGGTATCGAACGACATGCACAGACCTTTCGGTGGACGGGCGCTAGGCCGGGCTTGTCGATCAGTGCGGTGCCGGCGTGGCCCTGAAATGAGGGATGCGGACTATACGGTAAGCGGGGCGGGATTGCACGCTTTTTCGGGATTGGCGTGGTATGGGAAGTGTGGGGGGATCGCGACTAAAGTCGCTCCTACGCGCCCCCCGTAGGAGCGACTTTAGTCGCGATGGGGTGGACGGTGTGTGTTACCCCTCCTGCTTCTTCGCGAAGGCGTCCGCTTCCACCGCTTCCACGGTGATGCGCACGTCCAGCTCGTCGCTCACCGCCGGCGCGTAGGCGTCCATGCCGAAGTCGGAGCGTTGCAGGGTGGTGGTGGCGTTGAAGCCGGCCGCCGGCGCGCCGTCGTACATGGGGTGCTCGCCCACCTTGTTGACGGTGGCGTCCAGGACCACCTGTTTGGTGATGCCGTTGACGGTCAGGTCGCCGACCAGATCGAAGGACTGGCGGTCATCGGCCACGTTGCGGATGCCGGTGCTTTTGAAGGTGATGGTGGGGTGTTCCCCGGCCTTGAAGAACTCCGGCTTGTTGAGCAGGTGTTCGTTGAGCAGCGGCACGTGGGTGTCGATGCTGTCCACCTGAATGGTCACGTCCACGCGGGCGTCGGTGGGGTTGTCCGGATCGGCGGTGAGGGTGCCGCTGATGTCGTTGAAGTTGGCCTCGGGCACGGAGAAGCCGAAATGGTTCCAGGAGAAACGCACCTGGGTGTGGCCCGGGTCCAGGGTGTATTCGGTGGTGTCCGCCAGGGCCGGCGTGGCCAGGGTGAACAGGGCGGCGGCGAACAGGCCGGTGAGTGCGGATCGCATGACGTCTCCTTACGGGTTCCTGATTGGTGGCTCCAGCCTAGCCGGGGAGGCGGGGTAGGAACCACCGCCTCACCGGCACGGTTTCTTCAGATTATTCGATCCGTTACAGCGGCAACACCTCGAAGGTGGCCATGTACTGCAGCCGGCGACTGTCGGCCTGATCGTTCTCGACACGGTCATCGCCGTGGTTGGCCTCCAGGTAGTAGCGGCCCGCGTGCGGCCATTCCAGGGTCACCTCGCCGTCGTCGTCGGTGGTCACGGTCCAGGCCTCCTGGCTGTCCCGGTAACGGGTGCCGGCGGGCATCACTTCCACTTCCAGGCCGGACAGCGGCTCGCCGTCCACCAGGAAACGGAACCGGGCGGCTTCGCTGTCGTAGAGATCATTGGGGTGGGTCAGCGCGTCCAGTTCCAGGCCCTTGCCGGAGGGCGCCAGGGCCTTGGTGTTGGGGGCGCCCACGGTGGCGAAGGTTTCCAGGCGGCCGATCACCTCGGAGATGCGCACGTCCTCGGCGCCTTCGGGCAGCGCCTCGCGCAGTTCTTGCGGAGAGCCGCCGCGCCGGTGCTGGCGCTCGCCGTCGAGCTGGTAAAGGCTCACGTACAACGGCCGGACCAGGGTGATGCGGTAGCTGCCCTGCTGGTTGAGATTGACGTCGAACACGCTGCGGCGGTGGCCTTGCAGACGGTTGTCCACCTCGGCGGGCTCGCCGTCCGGGCCGGTGACGCTCAGGCCATCCAGGGGGAACGGCATGTCCACATAGAAGATGTCGTTGGAGGCGGTGGTGTCCACGGTGATCCACTGGGTATCGGACACCACGGTGTGGCTGGGCAGCAGCCAGCGTTTGTGGGCCTGGGCGGCGGGGCTGAGTACCAGCAGCGCGGCCAGGGCGGCGCCGGCGAAGGGCAGGACTTTCATGGCGAACTCCTTGTCGTGCGTTCTTGTGTCGGAAAAGCGTTGTTCAGGGCGCCGTGCGCAGGCGCACGCGGCCCAATTCCTGGTCACCGCTGGCATCCACGGTGGCGGCCTGGTCGGCGGGCCAGTGGAAGGGCAGGCGCACCACTTCCCGGCCGCCCACTTCCCGGGCCGCTTCCACCACCAGTTGGTAATCGCCCTCCGGCAGGTCGGCCAGGGCCGGCAGCTCGGAGAAATCCACGCTGTGCTGGCCGGGGCGGCGGGTGGCGCCGGTGAGCCCGTCATAGGGATCGCTCTGGCCGCGGCCGGTACGGCGCCACCACAGGCGCAGGTCCTTGAGCCATTTCTCCTGGTCGTCGTACCACAGACCCAGCGGCGTCACCGCGCCGGATTCGTCGTGGCGGACCCAGAAGGCCACGTAGGGGGCGTGGTACTCCGCCACGCTCAGGCGCGGCACTTCCAGCTCGACCTTGAATTCCGCGCTCCAGGCGGCGCCGGCCAGGGCGCACAGGGCGGCGGCGAGGGCAACTCGCATAACGTCTCCTAATGAACGAAAAAGGCGATCAGCAGCCAGGGCAGAATCAGCCCCAGCGCGGTCACCGGCCAGGTGGCCGGCCGCCGTTTGGCGTGCAGCGCCATCAGCACCAGGCCGGTGGCGGCGAACACCAGGGTGGCGACCGCGAAAATGTCGATGAACCAGCGCCACACCGTGCCGGCGTGGCGGCCTTTGTGGAGGTCGTTGAACAGGGCGATCCAGCCCCGGTCGGTGTCCTCCGCCATCAGCGCGCCGTCGGCCCGGTCGATGGCCAGCCAGGCGTCGCCGCCGGGGCGGGGCAGGGCCAGGTAGACCTCCGCGTCGGACCACTCCGCCGGCCGGTCGTCCACCGCCAGCCCGGTTTCCTGGCTCAACCAGCGGCGCAGGTCCGCCGGCAGCGGGCCGGATTCCACGCCCTCCAGGCCGCTCAGAAGCTCCGCCGGCAGCACCCGGTCCACGGCGGTCACCTCCGGTTCGGCGCCGATGGCGCCGGCGTGGTTGAGGGTGATGCCGGTAACGCTGAACAGCACCATGCTCACCAGGCACACCGCCGAGCTGATCCAATGCCACTGGTGGAAGCGCTTCAACCAGCGGGCTTTGGCTTTCTTATCCAAGGGAACGATCCGACCAGCCGCGAAAGCAGGCATGATAATAAGAATCGTTTTTAATTCGCAATCGACACGGTGTAAGGAATGTAATGCCCCCGCTGGCGGTGTGGAATGATAATGCCTATTATTCGCGAATGAATGCCCTGACCCTTTGTCCGGCCCGGCTGCTGGTGATCGAGGACGATCCCGTGCTGTCGGCGGATCTGCACGCCTATTTCAACGACCGCCACCACAGCGTGACGGTGTGCCGGGACGGCCACTCCGGGCTGGCGGCGGCCCGCGCCGAGCGGTTCGATCTGGTGATGCTGGACATCCTGCTGCCGGGCCTGGACGGCCTGGCGTTGCTGGCGGAGCTGCGTCGCCACAGCCCGGTGCCGGTGATCCTGCTGTCCGCCCTGGGCGATGAGCAGGACCGCATCACCGGCCTGGTGCGCGGCGCCGACGATTACCTGCCCAAGCCGTTCAGCATGGCGGAGCTGGCGGTGCGGGTGGAGGCGGTGCTGCGGCGGGTGGCCCTGGAGCGGCGCGCGCCGCCGGCGGTGCAGAGCGCCGGCGGGCTGCGTCTGGACCCGGGCACCGAGAGCGCCGTCTACCTGGGCCGGGACCTGGGCCTCACGGTCACCGAGTTGCGCCTGCTGCAGGTGTTCCTGGATCAGCCGGACCGGGTGCTGAGCAAGGCGTTTCTCTATCAGACCGTGCTGCACCGGGGCTACGGCCGTCATGATCGCAGCCTGGACCTGCACGTCAGCCACCTGCGCCGTAAGCTGCGCGACGCCGGCATCGCCGGCCAGCCCCTGCGCACGGTCTGGGGCCAGGGCTACACCCTGGTCACCGAGGGGCTGTGATGCCCGGCCGTGGTTCCCTGTTCTGGAAGCTGGCCCTGCTGCTGTCCCTGAGCGCGGTGATCACCGTGGGCCTGAGCTGGACACTGACCCGCCACGTGGGCAACCGGGTGTTGCTGCTCGACGACGAGGCCAGGACCGTGATGCGCGGTTACGCCACCGAGGCCTGGCGGGCCTGGGACGGCGGCGGTGAAGCCGGCGTGGTGGCCTGGTTGAACGCCCTGGCGGAGCGGGAGCCCGGTGACGCCATGGTGGTGAACGCCGACGACGCTTCCCTCAGCGGCCGGCCGCTCACCGACGCCCAGCGCGCCGGACTGCGCTTCCAGCGTAAACTGGACTGGCGCATGAGCTTCCGCATGACCGCCATGCCCTACATCGGCGTGCCCTTTCCCCAGGCGCCGGAGGCCGGCAGCCTGGTGATGCAGCTGCCGCCCCGTTACTTCCCCGGCGGCAGCTGGCCCTACTGGAAAACCTTCCTGCTGGTGGTGATGCCGGCGCTGCTGGCGTTGCTCGCCGGCGCCCTGCTGTACTGGCGCATCATGGTGCCGCTGCGCCAGCTGCAGGCCCGGGTGCGGCGCTTCCAGGATGACCCGGCGGCCCGGGTGGACGCGGATCTGGCCCGGCGCGGCGATGAGTTCGGCGAACTGGGGCGGCGCTTCAACCGCATGGCGGAGCGGGTCGCCGGCATGCTCGACACCCAGCGCCGCCTGCTCCACGACCTGTCCCATGAATTGCGCACCCCGCTCAGCCGGCTGACCGTGGCCCTGGAGGGCGACCTCTCCGAGGCGGAACTGCGCCGCCGCGTGGCCCGGGAGCTGGCGGCCATGCGCACCCTGGTGGGCGACACCCTGAGCCTGGCCTGGCACGACACCGAGCAGAGCCGGGCCGCCACCGAGGTGCTGTCGCCGGCCTCGGTGTGGGAACTGGTGGCGGAAAACGCCGCCTTCGAAAGCGACTGGTCCCAGGCCCGTTTCCCCTGTCGGGTGCCGGCCTCGGCCCGGGTGCGGGGCAATCTCAACGACCTGGCCCAGGCCCTGGAAAACCTGGTGCGCAACGCGGTGCGTCACTCGCCACCGGACGGCCGGGTGACCCTGGATGGCCGCCGCGAGGGCGACGTCTGGCACCTGTGGGTGGCCGATGAGGGCCCCGGCGTGCCGGACGAGCGCCTGGAAGCCATCTTCGAGCCCTTCGTGCGCCTGGACCGGGCGCGCTCCGCCGACCATGGCTTTGGCCTGGGGCTGAGCATCGCCCGCCGCGCGGTGGCCCGCCAGGGCGGCACGCTGTGGGCGGACAATGAGGGAGCGGGCCTGCGCGTGCACCTGCGGGTGCCGGCGGAGCCGGATGTATAGAATGTAAATCCTCTTTATTTGCAAATACGAATGAATAGCATTTCGGGCTATTCAAGGTTCCATGCAAATAAGAGGAGTACTGGGATGGGAAGCACCTGGCGCCTTACCCTGGCGGGGCTGCTGGCGGCCGCCGCCGTGCCGGCCCTGGCCGATGACACCGCCGACAACGACCACCGGCTGGGGGCGGTCACCGTCACCGCCGCGGGCCACGCTCAGCAGCTGGAAGACGCGCCGGCCTCGATCAGCGTGATCACCCGCGAGCAGATCGAGCAGCGTTACTACCAGGACGCCACCGACGCCCTGCGCGACGTGCCCGGCGTCACCATCACCGGCGGCGGCTCCGGGGACCGCGGCAACGACATCGTGATCCGTGGCATGCCGTCTTCCTACACCCTGATCCTGGTGGACGGCAAACCGGTCTCCACCCGGGAAACCCGGCCCAACGGCAGCGCCGGCTTCGAGCAGGACTGGCTGCCACCGCTGCAGGCCATCGAGCGCATCGAGGTGGTGCGCGGGCCCATGTCCACCCTGTACGGTTCCGACGCCATCGGCGGCGTGATCAACGTGATTACCCGCAAGGTGGACCGGGAGTGGGGCGGCAGCCTGCAACTGGACACCATCATCCAGGACGACTCCCGCTCCGGGGACATCCAGA
Source organism: Alloalcanivorax profundimaris (assembly GCF_015265435.1). Lineage (GTDB taxonomy): Bacteria > Pseudomonadota > Gammaproteobacteria > Pseudomonadales > Alcanivoracaceae > Alloalcanivorax > Alloalcanivorax profundimaris. The sequence continues at coordinate 196,046 of NZ_JABJWH010000040.1, forward strand.
AAGGCAACTTCAGCCTCAGCGGCCCGCTCCTCGAGGACACCCTCGGCCTGCAACTCTACGGCAGCGCCTACAGCCGCCAGGAAGACCGCTTCGTGGACGGCTACGAAGAGAAGAAGATGAACAGCCTCAACGCCCGGCTGTCCTTCACCCCCACGGACAACCAGGACTGGATACTGGAAGCCAGCCGCACCAACCAGCGCCGCCGCTCCCTGATCGGCTACAGCGCGCCGGCCACCGGCTGCCGGGGCGGCTGCACCGATTCCGACAATGAGTTCAGCCGCGAGGCGTTCTCCCTGAGCCACACCGGCCGCTGGGATTTCGGCACCACCGACACCTATGTGCAGCGCGAGGAAGCGGAGAACGAAACCCGCGAAATGGAGATCACCAACACCTCCGCCAAATCCAGCCTGGTGCTGCCCCTGGGCGACCACATGCTGACCCTGGGCGCCAACGTGGAAAAGGAGGAGCTGTCCGACAAGACCTCCAACCGCATCTCCGACCGCACCGAGGTGGACGCCGCCCAATGGGCGGTGTTCGCCGAGGATGAGTGGATGTTGCCGGGCAACGTCAGCGTTACCGGCGGCGTGCGCCTGGACGACGACGAGAACTACGGCAGCCACGTGAGCCCGCGCCTGTACGGCGTGTGGGGTTTCGCGCCGCGCTGGACCCTGAAGGGCGGCGTGTCCACCGGCTTCCGCTCGCCGTCGCTGCGTGAGATCACGCCGGACTGGGGCCAGGTGAGCCGGGGCGGCAACATCTACGGCAACCCGGACCTGGAACCGGAAACCTCCCTCAACAAGGAGCTGGGGCTGTATTTCAACGCCGGCCGGCCGCTGCAGGCCAGCGTCACCGTGTTCCACAACGATTTCGAGGACAAGATCACCCGGGTGGCCTGCCCGATCAGCATCTGCACCGACGGACCCAACCAGTTCGGTTCCGACCCCACCTACCGGGTCAACGTGGACGAGGCCATCACCCAGGGCGTGGAAGCGGCGCTGTCCACCAACATCGCCCGGGTACTGGACATCACCCTGAGCTACACCTACACGGATTCCGAGCAGAAATCCGGCGAATACAAAGGCGAACCGCTCAACCAGATTCCCAAGCACCTGGCCAGCCTGCAGGCGGACTGGCGCGCCACCGACACGCTCTCGCCGTGGCTCACCGTGCGCTACCGGGGCGAGGAGAGCCAGCCGGTCACCGGGCCGTCCAGCAGCAGCATCGTGGCGCCCTCCAACACCCTGGTGGACGCCGGCCTGGCCTTCCGTCTGAACCGCAACGCCACCCTCAACACCGGGATCTACAACGTTGCCGACAAGGAAATCTTCCAGGACGAGTACGGCTACGTGGAAGACGGTCGCCGCTACTGGCTGGGCATGAAGGTCACCTTCTGAGGACCAAGCCGCGGTAAAACCGAAAAGGCCGGCGAATGCCGGCCTTTCTGGTTCCCGGGGGAAAGCGGGGACTTAGCGCTGCTCCTCGATGCGTTCGCGCAGTCCGGAATCGTACTGGGCCAGTTGCGCGATCTGGTTGTACTTGCGCACCTCCAGGCCGGAATCCTTCACCGCCTGGACCATTTCCTGCTGCGCTTCGCGCTGCATCTCCATGGCCTGCTCCGGCTGGTCGGAGTTCTCCTGCACCTTGGTGCGGTACTCGCCCTTGATCTCCTCCACCTTTTGCTGGGCGTCGGCGAACTGCTGAACCTCGTTGTCGGAAATGTCCGAGGCCTCGCCCAGGGCCGGCTGAGCGGTCCGCGGTGCCTGCGGAGGTGGCTGCTGACCCGCGGCGTTCTGCTGCGCCAGGGCGGCGCCGCTGAGGCCGGCGGCCAGGAACAGAGCGGACAGAGACAGAACTCGTTTTTTCATGGCAAAGCTCCTTGACTGCTTGGTAAAGGGGACATATTTCCTGTGTCCCCTCATTGGGACCGGCCTTAGAGCATGAGTTCCGGCGCCGGAGCGTCAAATTCCGTAAAGCCGCCTTTGTTCACATATGCTTTATGGGCATAAAAATAGCACTAGATATTTCTTTTAAATGTTTCGGCCGTCCTTATCATGTCCATTCCAAGCCACCGATCTGGAACAAGGACAGGCAACACCATGGGTAACGCGCAGCTGATCACACGAGTGGGCGACAACAGCGCCGGCCTCTCCCGGGACGCCATCGAGGATCTCAACCGGATCTACGCGCCCCTGGATTTCGAAGCCCGGATCCGCCGCGTCTATCAGGATTTCGCCCCCGAGAAGGTCATGGTGACCTCGTCCTTCGCGGCCACCTCCGCTTATTTCCTGCACATCATCTCCCGCATCCGACCGGAGCAGAAGATTCACTTCATCGACACCGGGTACCACTTCCAGGAAACCCTGGACTACAAGGAATACCTGGTGGAGAAGTTCAAGCTGGACGTGATCGACCTGCGCGCCGACCCGCGCCAGCACCAGATCACCCAGGACGAACAAATGTGGCGCACCGACCCGGACCTGTGCTGCCAGGTCAACAAGGTGCAGCCCCTGGAAGACGCCAAGGAAAACTACGACCTGTGGATCTCCAGCCTGATGGGCTGGCAGACCGAGCACCGGGCCGGCCTGGAAGTCTTCGAGGAGCGCCGGGGCATGATCAAGTTCAACCCCATGATCGACGTGACCCGGGAGCAACGGGATGCCTACATCGCCGACCACGACCTGCCGTTCCACCCGCTGGTTGAGGAAGGCTACCACTCCATCGGCTGCAGCCACTGCACCTGGAAAGGCGAAGGCCGCGAAGGCCGCTGGCAGGGCTCCAGCAAGACCGAGTGCGGCATTCACCTCTGACGCCCCCCCATGAACGCGCGCTTCTAAACGCGCCGCGCGATTGAGAAAACGGGCTTCGGCCCGTTTTTTTTGTCCCGCAGTGTGAAACAAAATCGATGTCATCGATGGTTTTCATGCAACTTAATCATTTTTAAGCATTATTGTGCCCCTCTATATTCATTTTCAGGCCCTCTTCATCGGTTCCCATCACACACAACAAAAGAGGAGCGCGGCACGATGAAGGCAACCACGATTTCCGCCCCGGGCGCTCACCGCCCGGACCCCGACCGGCCGATTCTGATGCTGCTGCCCGGCATGGTGTGCAACGGCCGCGCCTGGCGCGACCAGGCCCGCCACCTGGCGGGCCGCTGCGAACCGCGCATCGCTGACTACGGCGGCGCCCGCCACATGACCGACATGGCCCGGGCGGTGCTCGCCCAGGCGCCGGACCGCTTCCTGCTGGCCGGTCACTCCATGGGCGCCCGGGTGGCCATGGAAGTGCAGCGGCTGGCGCCGGAGCGGGTGCTCGGGCTGTGCTTCGCCGGCACTGAATGCGGCCCCAGCCCCGCCGGCGAAGCGGGCCGCCGGGAAACCGAAAGCCGCGACGCCTTGCTGGCGGTGGCCCGGCAACAGGGCATGCCCGCCATGGCCCGCCGCTGGCTGCCGGCCCTGATCCCGGAAGCCCGGCTTGCCGACGAGCAACTGGTCGAGGACATCCTCACCATGATCGCCGAGCATTCCCCGGACCAACTGGAAGCCCACATCGCCGCCGGCGCCACGCGCCCGGATTCCCGCGCGGTGCTGCGCGCCATCGCCACGCCCACCTTGCTCCTGGCGGGCGCCGAGGACCGGCTGCGCCCGCCGGCGGCCCACCGGGAAATGGCCGCCCTGATCCCCGATGCCCGGCTGGTGGAGATTCCCGGTGCCGGGCACATGCTCACCATGGAAAACCCCGAGGCCGTCAACGCCGCCCTGGATGAATGGGTCGCGGCGACCCGGCCGCTTTGTTCCCGAGGGGCGGCGCCTACCCCGGCCCGCCCCGTCAATGTCGACTAAAAACAAGAGGACATGACGATGACCGAAGCCACTACCGTTAACGGCAACCCGGAACGCATCGCCGCCCTGCGCCAGGCCAATCGCGTGGGCAAGCTGCACCACCACGCCTTCATGGCCCGGGACATGGAAGAAACCCGCCGCTTCTACGAGGACATCCTCGGCCTGCCGCTGGTGGGCACCTGGGTGGAGCGGGTCAACCCGGTCACCGGCCAGCCGGACAACTACGTGCACACCTTCTTCGAACTCAATGACGGCAGCTGCCTGGCGTTCTTCCAGTTCAAATCCGAGCAGGCGAGCGAGGAGACCTCGGTGAACAAGTTCGAGGACATCAACCCCTTCGCCCACCACATCGCGCTCACCGTGGAAGGCAAGGATACGGTACGCCACTTCAAGCAGAAGCTGGCCGACGCCGGCGTGTCCGCTTTCGAGACCGACCACGGTTACTGCTACTCAATCTATTTCCATGACCCCAACGGGCTGCAGGTGGAACTGACCACCCTGGTGCCGGCCACCGACCGGCTGATGAACGAAGCCGCCGACACCGCCCACGAGACCCTGGCCACCTGGCTCAAGGAAGAGGACATGGCCAGCAACAACACCGAGCGCGGCGACGGCTGGGTGCGCGCATAAAAACAAAGACAAGAATCAAGAACCAGGAGATCTGAAATGAATACTGAAACAGTTCTGATCGTGGGTGGCGGCCCGAGCGGTTTGATCATGGCGCACGAACTGCTGCGTCGCCGGGTGCCGGTAAGAATTGTGGAGAAAAGGCAGGGGCCGTCCCACACCACGCGAGCGATGACGGTGCATGCCCGTTCCATGGAAATGTTCGAACACATGGGCCTGGCGCACCGGCTCGAGGAAGTGTGTCTGGAGTGCCCCGGCAATATCTACCATTTTCCCTTCCTGGAGGATCATCAGCATCCGCGTACCGATTACCGGAATCTTCCCACCCGTTTTCCTTTCTACTACAAGATCAACCAGAACGACTTCGAGCAGGTTCTGCGGGAGCACCTTTATTCGCATTACAGCATTCGGCCGGAGTACCAAACGGAGCTGGTGGGCCTGAGTCAGGGTGGCGACCGTGTTCATGCTTCGATCAAACGCCCCGACGGCAGCCTGGAAAAGCAGGATTACCCCTGGGTGGTCGGTTGCGACGGCGTACGCAGTTTTGTCCGCGAGGCCGCCGGCATTGAGTTTGTCGGCGAGGATGTGGCGGTCATGGCGATGATGGACGTTGAACTGGAGAACGTCACTTTCGATGATCGCTGGATGAATTACTACTTCAATAAAGACCTGTTCATGAACTGCACCAAGCTGCCAGGGAAGTACTGGCGGATCTACATGAGTGAGCCCACCGGCGAATACGTGAACGCCGAGGACAAGAGGCAGGCTTTTCAGGAAGTGGCTGACCGGATCGGCATCGGCTTCAAGGTGGGCGAACCGCAATGGGCCACTTCCTGGCAAATCAGAAACAACATCGCCGAGAAGTACCGCAATAACCGCATGTTGATATGCGGCGATGCATCGCACGTCCATTCGCCCTCCGGCGGGCAGGGAATGAACGGCTGTATGCAGGATGCGTTCAACCTGGGCTGGAAGCTGGCCGCGGTCTACAAGGGGCAGGCGCCGGAGCGGATCCTGGATACCTACGAAGTTGAACGAAAGCCCATTGGCGAGCAGATCAGCGAGGGGGCCATGGCGACCCACGAGATCGTCATGGGCTTCGGCGTCGAGCCGGAGGACCGGTTGCACCTGACCAAGGTGCCGGGCTGGGAGGAGCGGACCGTGAATCTGGTATCCGGCTTATCGCACACCTACCGGGACGTGGTGCGTCTGCCCGAGGGGCTATCGGCGGTGGCCGGCCCGGAGGCGGGGGATCGGGCCCCGGATGCCAAGCTGCTTCGCGAGCCGCGGAAGCGGGTGTATGACCTTTGCCGGCATCCCGGTTTCACCGTTCTCGCGATTCCGGGCAAGGCGCGTGAGCAGGATCTGGCTTCCTTCTCGAGGCTGAGCCAGGAGCTGGAAGCGAAGTTCGGTGCTTCCGTGTCCGTTTTTCTGATCGCCGAGGATGAGCGGGCCGGCTTCGATATGGATCACTGCTGCGCGGATGAAACCGGAGAGGTACTGGAACGATACGGGATTGGCGACGAAGGCCGCCTGGTCGTCATCCGGCCGGACCTGTTCATTGGTCTGACCTGTCTGCCGAAGGACGGCAACCTGATCGGCGAATACATGGAACAGTGGTTTCCGGCGCGGGCCAAGGCCGGCGATACGGCGAATACGGGTGCCGAGGAGCGCCTTGGCGAGACGGTTGGTTGAGACGATGAAGATTCATCACGTCCTTGTCCGTCAGCACGTCGATCTGTCCCGTTTCGAGGAAAGCGTGCGTTTCTACGAGGGTCTCTTCAACGAAGAGGCCCGGCTTCGGCTGACGCCGGTTGAAGGGGCGCTGCACGTGGCCCAGGTCGCCTCGGTCCTTCTGGTTGGCGTCGGTGCGGATATGGCCGGCGAGATGCCGGATGTCCGCTCGGCGTTTCTGGTGGACAAGCTCGAGGATGTAGTGCGCGATGTCGTCGCCCAAGGCGCCCGGCTGGTCGAGGCAATCACCACCATTGAAACCGGACAATACGCTCTGATTCGTCACCCGGACGGGCTTCTGGTCGAGTACGTGGAACACACCCGAAAGAATCCCAAGGATTTTGTCCTCTCCGAATAGTGCTTGCCTTAGCCGCCTTCCGGGCGGTTTTTTTGAGGAATGAATATGAAAACAACAAGATCAAAGGTCCGAATGTTATTGGGCATGGCTTTGATGGTGGCGGCCTCGTTCGGTCACGCCACCGAATCCGGTGGCTCCGCCTACGCCCATGGCGCGGAGGGCTGGATGACCGGGATGTTACCGCCCCCGGGCGACTATTATTTGAACTATCTGAATTACTACTCCGCGGACCGCCTTAATGGTCCCGACGGTAAAACCCAAATCGACGATTTCAGCATCGAGGCCAAGGCGAACGTCTTTCGTTATGTGAAAGTCACGGACAAACGACTGTGGGGCGCCAGTTACGCGTTCCAGGTTCTGATGCCGGTGGTCGACCTTGAGGTCGAGATGCTTGGGCAAAGGGACAGCCGCACCGGTTTGGGCGACATCATTGTCGATCCTTTTATTCTCGGTTGGCACTTTGACGATCTGCATGTCGTGGCCGGCGTCGATTTCATCCTGCCAACCGGGCGCTACGACAGTCAGCGTTTGGCCAATATCGGCAGAAATTACTACACCATCGAGCCGGCGCTGGCCGTCACCTATCTGCATCCCAGCGGGCTCGAGCTGTCCGGTAAGTTCATGTACGACATCAGCTTCGAGAACAATAAAACCAGCTATGAATCCGGCGATGAGGTCCATATGGATTACGCGGCGGGGTGGCGCTTTGGAAAGTGGTCCGCCGGCGTATCGGGGTATTACAACAAGCAGGTCACGGATGATCGCGTTTCCGGCAGGACGGTGGGCCCCGACGGTAATCGGGGCGAGGTGCTGGCCATTGGCCCGTCGATTCAGTATCGCTCCAAGACAGCGATTTTCTCCGCCTCGTTCCAGAAGGAGGTCGACGCCGAGAACCGGCCCCAGGGTGAAAAAGTCTGGCTGAACTTCATTTTGCCGCTGGGAGGCTAGCGCCGGCGGGCCGGAGATTGCCGCATCACTCCTCCTTCAGCACCCGGCGGATCTGCTTGGCGAACGCCTGGCTGGCGGCGGGCACGCCGCCGCCACGCATCCACAGCAGCCCCGGCGTGCGGATCGGCGTGGGGTTCTCCAAGGGCACCACGCTGACGCCGTCGGTGTCGGCGATGGCGATCTCGCCGACGATGCCGGCCAGCTCGGATTTGCGGATCAGCTGGATCATGGCGCCGATGGAGTCCAGTTCCACCACCACCTGGGGCTGGGCGTCGGCGGAGCGGAAGTGCTCGTCGATCAGCTGACGGGTGGAGTACTGCGGCGGCAACAGGGTCATGCGCAGGTTGTTCAGCTCCACCATGCGCACCCGTTTGCGGCTGGCGAAGGGGTGCCAGTCGGCCACCACCAGCACCATTTCCTCGTTGTAGAGCGGTTCGAACCAGAGGTCCTGGTCGTCCGGCGGGCGGTAGGCGATGCCGAGATCCAGGTCGCCGGATTTGAGCCGTTCGACGATGCGGTGCTGGGGCAGCTCCTCCACCTTGATGCGCAGGGCCGGGTAGCGGTCCAGGAAGGCGGAGATGCAGGCCGGCACCAGCCGGGTGTTGAAGCTCTGAATCACCGCCACGCGCACTTCGCCCTGCACCGCGTCGGTGGGCTGGTGGAGCGTGCTGACGGCGCCGTCGATCTGCTGCAGGGCGGGCATCACGCGGCTCAGGAAGGTATCGCCGGCCTCGGTGATCACCACCCGCTTGCCGATGCGTTCGAACAGTCGCGTGTCCAGTTCGGTTTCCATCTGCTTGATCTGGTGGGACAGGGTGGACTGGGTGACGTGGCACTTCTCGGCGGCGCGGGTGAAGTTGAGGGTTTCCGCCAGGGCGGCGAAATAGCGCAGATGTCGGAGCTCCATGGGGCGTCTCTTTTTTAACTAGTGATGCCATCGATCATTTTTATGGATATTTATCACTTTTAACCACTATAGCCCCCTTCTACGCTTTATTGAAATCTCACTGATCGGATGGATGAGAATAATGAAGATAGGTAAGGAAACGGTTCCCAAAACCGCCATCTGCACCTCCAACCAGGACACCATCGTGGTGCGCGGCCTGGACCTGTGCCAGGACGCCATCGGCCAGCTGTCCTTCACCGATTATTTCTACCTGCTGCTCACCGGGCGCCAGGCCACGCCCGCCACCCGGGCGGTGCTGGACGCCACCCTGGTGGCCATCGCCGAGCACGGCCTGGTGCCCAGTGTGCAGGCGGCGCGCATGACCTACGCGGCGGCGCCGGAGGCGGTGCAAGGCGCGGTGGCCGCCGGTTTGCTGGGCTGCGGCTCGGTGATCCTGGGCGCCGCCCAGCAGGCCGGTGAACTGTTCGACGCCATCGACCGGCGCGCCCGGGAGCAGGGTGAGGACCTGGACCGCGCCGCCCATGCGGTGGTGTCCGAGTACCGCGCCGCCAAGCGTGCCATCCCTGGCTACGGCCACCCGCTGCACAAGGCCCGCGACCCGCGCGTGGCGGCGTTGTTCAAAACCTCCAGCGAGGCCGGCGCCGGCCAGCGTTACGTGGAGATCGCCGAGGCGGTGGAGAGGGTGATTCCGGACGTGGTGGGCAAGGACCTGCGGCTGAACGTATCGGCGGCGATCCCGGCGGTGCTGCTGGGCGCGGACTTCCCGCTCAAGGCCCTGCGCGGGGTGCCGATCCTGGCGCGCAGCGCCGGGTTGATCGCCCATCTGTTCGAGGAGATGAACCAGTCCATCGGGTTCGCGCTGTCCTACCAGGCGTCCCGGGACGTGGAATATCAGGGTGAGGTGCCCGCCGGGTTCGAGGAGCAGCGCTCATGATCAAGGTTCTCGAAGGGGTGCGCGTGATCGAGCAGGGCACCTTCATTACCGGCCCCAACGCGGGCATGCTGCTGGCCGACTTGGGCGCGGAAGTGATTAAGGTGGAAAAACCCGGCAGCGGCGATCCGTTCCGGGCCTTCAAGGGCGGCCTCTACAGTCCCCATTTCCAGACCTACAACCGCAACAAGCGCAGCGTCACGCTCAACACCAAGGAGCCGGAGGATCTGGCCCTGTTCGATCAGTTGATCGCCGACGCCGACGTCTACATCCAGAACTTCCGCCCCGGCACCGCCGAGCGGCTGGGCGCCGGCGAGGAGCGCCTGCGCGCCATTAACCCGAAGCTGATCTACTGCTCGATCAGCGGTTTCGGCCAGGATGGACCGGCCGCCGGCCGCCCGGCCTACGACACCGTGGCCCAGGCCGCCAGCGGTTTTCTGGGGCTGTTGATCAACCCGGAGAATCCGCGCGTGGTGGGCCCGGCCATGGCCGATGCGCTGACCGGCTTCTACGCCGCCTACGGTATTCTCGGCGCGCTCCATGAACGCCATCGCACTGGCCGGGGCCGGGCGGTGGACGTGTCCATGCTGGAAGCCATGTGCCATTTCAACCTGGACGCCTTCACCCATTACTTCGCCGAGGGCGAGGTGATGACGCCCTACAGCCGACCCAGCGTGTCCCAGTCCTATGTGCTGGAGTGCGGCGACGGCAAGTGGATCGCGCTGCACATGTCCTCGCCGGAGAAGTTCTGGCAGGGCCTGGCCAACGCCATCGATCAGCCGGACCTGCTCAGCGACGCGCGTTTCTGCAGTCGCGAGAAGCGCATCGACCATCAGGAGCAACTGATTGATCTGTTGGGGGAACGCTTCAAGCAGCGCGACCGCGACGCCTGGTGCCGGCGCCTGGAAGAGGAGGACGTGCCCCACGCGCCCATGTACGACAGCAGCGAAGCGCTGCGCGACCCCCAGGCCCGGCATCTGCAACTGGAAATCAACGCGCCCCATCCCGCCGGCGGCGAATGGCGCACGGTGCGCTCGCCGGTGAGCTTCGACCACCAGCCGCCGCTCACCGTGAGCGCGCCGCCGGAGCTGGGTGATTACGACGAGGCCCTGCGCTCGGCGGCCCGGGCGCGCCTGGTGAAAGAGGGCTGATGAAGGGCGGCCGATGAAGGACGGCGGATCCGGCCGCCCTCGCGGCTTGCATCGCGGGCCGGGAACCGGGAAGCTTGCCGGCATGAAACGACCCTTCCGCTTCCTGGCCATCGTCGGCCTGTTGATTCTGTCCCTGGTCGCCGCCTGGCGCGGCGGCCTGCTGCCTGGCGTGCCGGCCCCCTGGCACGATGACCTGCGCATCCTGCATGAAGACCGGGACGGCACCGCCGTGATGGTGGTCGAACTGCGCAACACCGACACCCGCACCCGCTGGCACAGCGAGGGCGAGGACCATCGCATCGACATTCGCCGTCGAGGTCCCACGCTGTACGAGCTGGACATTACCTTGTTAGAGAATCGGATCGACCCGCCCATACGGCGCAATATGCATACACGATTGCAGCTGGAAGCCGGCCGCACCGAGATCGGAGGTTTCCGCTTCACCGAGCCGGGCAAGCCGGTGCGGCGTCAGTTGGTGGAACTGGTGCTGCCATCGAGTGCCGGGTAATGTTCACGGCTCGTGTGCCCGCTTTCCCAACTTTACATGGTAAAGTGGAGCTTGCAGGCACGTTGTGTCCCAATGGGACACTGCTGGAAAGAAAGCGCTGGGGGAGGAGAGGCATGAAGGCCGCGATCATCGTGGAAGATCATGACGATACCAGGGAATGGATGACGACCCTTCTGGGCGATGCCTTTCCGAATATCAGCGTGACCACCGCCAGTACGGTCGCTGGCGGGCTGGCTGCCTTGCAAAACGACACCTTCAGCCTTGCCTTGTTGGACATCAGCCTTCCGGATGGCAATGGCGTGACTCTGGTTGAGTGGCTGCGCCATCGCGCCCCTGATACTTATATCGTGATGGCCACGATCTTCGACGACGACGATCATCTGTTTGCCGCCTTGCGCGCCGGTGCCCATGGTTACCTTCTCAAGGACCAGCCCCGGGAAAGGCTGATCGAGCAGTTGTGCGGGATTCTGCGTGGTGAGCCGCCGCTCTCCCCCAGCATTGCCCGTCGCATGATGCGGCATTTTCGCCAGAGTCATGAGCCCGAACGCGACGATACGTTGCTCACCGATCGGGAGCGTGAAGTGCTTGGATTGCTGGCGCGGGGTTTCACTCGCACGGATATTTCCGCCGCCCTGGGTATCGCCGCCAATACCGTCGCCACCTATACCAAGAGTATCTACCGAAAGCTGGGGGTGTCCGGCCGGGCCGAGGCGGCGCTGGAGGCCGTGCGTTTGGGGGTGGTAAGACGGGATGGCTGACCCGGGGAATCATCAGTAATGGTTCGGCTGGGACCGGTTGCGCCACAACAACGTTTGCTTTTCGTGACCCTGATCGCGCTGTTCGTTACTGCTTTGGCGGCGGGGTACGTGATCAGTGTCCCGCAGCTTGGCGTCAACTGGCAGCCCGACGCGGCGCGCGATCAGTTGGTGGTCGAAAGCGTCTCCGAGGAGGGGCCCAACAGTGGCAAGCTGATTCCCGGCGAGGGCGTGGTGGCTGTCCAGCGGGAGGGGGGCGGTCTCACTCCGCTGTCGGCGGAGACCGTCCACGAAGATCCGGATTTGCTCTCCTATCAGGCCTATAACGCGCTCCTGGAGCAACAGAGCCGGATAGTCGAGGAGCTTGAGAAGGGTGAAATCACCTTCATCACATCGCAAGACAGGGTCGTAACGCTTACCGCCGCCACCCTGGTTGACTCCGACGCCCTTGGCTACTTCCTAATGAAAGCCGGTTACGGGTGGGTGGCGCTTTTGGTGGCGGTGGGCATCTGGGCTTACAGCCCGGGAAGAATCGAGACACGGCTGTTCTGTTTGTCAGGCATCAGCATTTTTCTCACCACCCTGACGCTGGGCACCTACGGCGGGCGTGAAATCGCCATTGATGGCGATGTGTTCGCCTTCCTGATGTCGATCAACCACCTTTCGGTGTTACAGGTCTGTGCCTCGCTGTCGGCTTTGTTCTGGGTCTATCCGATCCGCCAAGGCCGTTTCCCTCTGCATTATGTGATTCTTGGGGCGGGGGGGCTGGCCTGGCTCAGTGATCAACTGCAACTGACCGCGGGATCCCGCTATACGGTCTATTCCGTGATCGTGGCCGGCTTTATTTTCGGTGTGTTGGTGCTGGGGCGACAATGGTGGCTTACCCGCAATTCTCCGCTGGAGAGAGCGTCCCTGAAGTGGTGCGCATTGTCCGTTTTTTCCGGCTGCCTGTTACTGACTTCCTTGATTATGCTGCCGCCCGCACTCGGGGCCAATCGGGGTATCCCCTTATCGCTCAGCCTGATTTCCGTGCTGGTGCTGTATCTGGGGATGGCGGCCGGCCTGACCCGCTATCGGCTGTTCGACCTGGAGAGGTGGTGGTTCAAGACCTGGATATGGTTTTTCGGTGGTGTCCTGGTCGTGCTGCTGGACCTGGCGCTGATCTTTGGTCTCGGGCTGGCGGGGGAGATGGCCCTGGCTCTGTCCCTGGCCTTGGCAGGCTGGCTGTATTTCCCGCTGAGGCAGGCGCTGATGCGCCGACTGGGGCGAAACCGTGACAACAACTTTGATCTGGCACTGAAAAATCTGGTCGATAATCTTTTCTCAGCCAACAGCGTCGGGCGCATTCTCGCCGCCTGGCCGGATCTGCTGGCGCAGACCTTCGCGCCGCTTTCCATCACGGAGACCAGCCAGGGGACCGGCGGAAAGCCGGTGGCGGTTTCCAGGGACGGCGTACAACTCACCATCAGTGCCCTGGAGGCTGGCCAGACGGTGCTGAAGCTGGAGTTCGCGGATGGCGGGCGGCGTCTCTTCAGCCCCGAGGATTTGCGTATCGCCACTCTGCTCAGGGCGATCAGCAAGCAGGCTCTGTTCACCGTAAGAGCACGCGAAGACGGCGCCGAAGCGGAGCGCCGGCGTATTATGCGCGATCTGCACGACGATGTGGGAGGCCGGCTCCTGAGCGTGCTTCACAATGCCGGCGATGAACGCCAAGTCTCTCTGGCCCGAAATGCGCTGCAATCGCTGCGGGACGCACTACAAGCCCTCGATCTGGACTCCTCGAGCTGGCTGGCCGATTGCATTCAGGATTGGCATGAACTCTGTTCCCAGCGCTGTCATGAAATGGGGGCACAGTTACAGTGGTTCTTCACCGGAGACATCGACCAGGATCAGGCAATCACCGTGCGCCAGCGCATCAATGTCAGCCGCATTATCCATGAAGCGCTGACCAACGCCTTCAAGCACGCTCGCCCGGACTACATCAAGGTCCATTTGACGGTTGATAGCTCAATGCTCCGTATGAATGTCACCAATGACGGTGTCGCTGGTAACCCTTCCTTGACGGAAAGTATCGCCCGGCGTGGCCTCAATAACATGCGAACCCGCTGCGAAGAATTGGGCGGCCGATTCGCGTTCGATATCCGTGGCAAGGCGGCCACCGTCGATGCCGTGATTCGCTTGGACGGCGACTGAGTCCTTCCTGCCCGCCAGTCCCTGAGACCGAGTGACCCCGTTTGGGGGATGGGGCGGCTGCTCCCCTCCGCCTATGCTGACTCCGCTTGCCCTGGTCCACAGGGCTCCATGGAACGACGCAGCGGATAATAGGGGAACAACATGAAAACCCGTAACCAATTCTCGGGGGCACGCGCGGGCGTGCTGGCGGTGGCACTCGGCGCTTTGCTGGCCGGTTGCGGTGGAGACAGCAGCTCCAGCAAGGGCTCGGCGGCAGGCCCGTCCGACCCCGGCGGCGGGGGTGGCGGCGTTGAGCCCACCGAGCTGCCAGCCCTGGCCGGGCTAGAAGGCGACGCCGACAACCAGGACCTGCTGTATTTCACCCAGCCCGAAGGCGCCGATCCGGGGTTGTACGCGGTGGACCCGGCGGCGCCGGAGACTTCTATCCTGGTGGATGATCGGGTGCTACTGGATGAAAACGCCTTTTCGCTTTCCTACGATCGCAGCTTCCTGCCGATCCACGAAGCCACCCTCAACGAGGACGGTTCGCTGTCCGATTTCCGCGTCGATCGGGTGCTCTACTTCGACAACCGCTCCCTGCTGGACACTAACGGCTTTCATACCGCGGTCACCGATGCCGCTGACCCGCAGCCCGATCCGGTGTCCTCCGAGGACCTGATTCTGCTGACCAACGCCATCATCCAGTACGCCCTGGACGACGCGGACCACACCTCGGTGCTCTATGAACTCAGCGACCAGGGCTGGTACCAGTTCCTGCTCAGCGACGATGAAAACACCGACCCGTTGCAACTGGCGGAGCGCTTTACGCCGGTGGCGCCGGTGCTCGACCCGGACCTGGCGCGGGGCGCCGGCTATCTGGTGATCGACAGCGACGACGACAACCGCATTAAACGGGTCGGCATGGACCTGCACCTGGAGCCCGGCCAGGTCACCATCGAAGGGGTGGCGCCCGCCGAGACCGCCCGGGTGTTGCCGTTGGGCGGCCCGCTCAACGACGGCGCTCAGTATCTGGTGATCAGCGGCGAGGACAGCCCCGGTACCGGCGGGTTGTTCCTGTACCACCCGGATCAGGGCGACGTGGGCACGCTCGAGCAGGTGGTCGACGGGGAGGGTGACCCGCTTATTTTCAACGAATCCCTGTTCCCGCCGCCGACCCCGGCGCTGCCGGCGCCGCGGCATCTTACGCGTAGCGGTGAAGTTCTGTTTTTCGCCATGCAGGGCAACGTGCTCGGCGTTGGGGATTTCGATCTGGTGCGCGTGGAAGGCGCGGAATGGCGTCTGGTGGCCACGGAAACCGGCCTGGGTGAGTTCGTCATCGCCAGCGGCGACCGAGTGGCGGTGCACAGTGAAGATCAGGTGCTCAGCTTCGCGCTGGACGGTTCCGACCGACGCGTGATCGACAGCGACGATTCCATGTTCGGCCAGGACATCTCCACGCCGGTGTTGGGCGCGCGCAACGGCTGGATTTTCTATAACCGCGACACCGGCATCGGCGGCGCCGACCGCTTCGCGGTGGCCAACCGGCTGGACGGCAGCGATCAGGTGGTGATCGCCGACGCCTCCTGGGTGGGCGCCTCGTCTACCGGCACCGCGCCTTCCAGCACCCAGCTCGACGCCATGGAAGTGTCGGAAGTCTTCATGCTGGGCGGCGGCTCCGAGCTGGCGGCCGTGAATGCCGCCAACCCGGACGTCGGGGCGGTACGTCTGGGTCAGCTGCCTGGAGCCGCGGACGAAGTGCGGATGTACGGCCTGGCCCCCGGCCCCCACCGTCTGTTGCAGGCGGTCAGCTCCGGCGCGCCGGAAACCCTTGACGTGCTGTACGTGAACACCCGCGAAGAGGATTCGCTGCGGGTGATCAGCGAGCAGTCCAGCGGCGACGCCGACCAACGTCCGGTGAAGGGCTTCTGATGAAAAACTCGACTCTCGTTCTGTTCTCTCTGCTGGCCGTGCTTGCCGGCTGCGGCGGCGACTCTTCCTCCTCCGGCGGCACCACCGCCGCCGGACCGGCGGCCGAACAACCGGGGCCGGAACAGCCCGGCCCCGGCACCCCCGAGGGCGGCGGCGCGCTGAGTGGCGCGGCGCAGAAAGGCCCGTTCCAGGCCGGCGCCACCGCGCGGCTGCAAAGGCTGGTGAACGGCGCCGTGGACAGCGACACCGCGGCGCTGGAAACCACCGTGGACGAACGCGGCCGCTATGCGTTCCCGGAAACCGGCTTCGTCGGGCCGGCGTTGCTGACGGTTAGCGGGTTCTGGTTCGACGAGGGCGAGGGCCAGTTCAGCGGTGAACCGGTGACCTTGAGCGCGGTGGTCTTCCTTGAAGAGGGCGAACCGGCCGCCGACGCCAACGTCAATGTGCTCTCCGACCTGATCAGTGAGCGGCTGATGGCGGAACTGGCGGATCACAACGACGACTATGCCGCCGCCCTGGCGTCGCTGATGCCGGACTACCGCGAACTCACCGGCCTGCGCCGGCCGCCGGGTCAGCTGGACATGCTGGCCGGCTTTATCCCCGGCGAGACGCTGGACGTGGGTTTCTACCAGGAGGTGCGGGTGCTACCGCTGCTCAGCGCGGCGGTGGCGGAAAACGGGCTGCCCGCCCTGGAAGCGGGGCGCGCCGGCTTTGCCCGGGGCGGCGCCGATGACGAGGATGCCGTGGCGTTCTGGGACGCGATGAAAACCGGCTATGGCACCCTGCTGGCCGAATACCCGGATGAAGAATCGCTGGTGGCCGACATCCAGCAAAACCTGTCGGGCCAGTACCCGCTCAATGAAGGTGAAGGGTTTCCGCCGGCGTCCCTGGGGGCGCTCTCGGAAGCAGTGGGGTTCGCGCCCGCCTGTTCCCAGGGCCCCGACGGCGGCGAGGAAGGCTACCGGCGCGTCTGCGTGGACGCCGGGCCGCAAACCACCAGCCTCGCTTCCGGCGCCGCCAACGCCCGGGACTTTTACCTGGAGGCACCCTATGGCGGCTCCTTCACCGTGCGCCTCAGCCACGACGGCCAGACGCCGGACTCCGACACCATCTTCCAGTACCGCCGCGCCGGCAGCAGTGGCCCGGGCACCCTGCTGGAAGAGTGCAGTACCCGCAGCGCCTGCACGGTGGCGTCCATGTCACTGCGCAAGGGCGAACGGGTGTATCTGCGCGCCATCGCCAACAGTGGCAGTGAGCGTTCCGTGTCGGTGGAAGCGATACTGCTCAGCGACGGCCACTGGCTGGAGCCGGTAATCATTGAGCCCTTCCTGGCACCGCACCAGGGCCAGGTGGGCAGCCGCGACGGCAGCCTGGCGCCCTCCGATTACGCGGCGGAAACCGCCAACAGCCACGCCCATTACTTCCTGTACCTGGGCAAAACCGCCGGACGCACCCTGGTGGTGGACCAGTTTCTCTGCGGCGACGCCATCCTGCCGCCGGGCCACAGCACCCGGGTACTGCTGGTCAAGCTGTTGGGCAGGGACACCGAAGTGGTCAGCGAACGTTCGGTGCGCCGCTGCGAGGGCTTCCGCCATGACTTCGAAGCTGGCCAGGCGGGCCTCTACTACCTGCGTGTGCACGCCGATTACCAGCGCGTGTCGGGTCTGAGCCCGTCATCCGCGCCATACCGATTCCGTATTCGGGGGACTCAACCATGAACGCACAGCGTATCCCCATTCTGCCCCGCCCGCTGCTGGCGGCGCTGATGCTCGGCTCGCTGGTCCTGGTCGGCGGCGCCCGAGCCGACCAACTGGCAGGCACCTTGGGGGGCGAACCCCAGCGCTGGTACGTACTGTCCGGCGAGGATGGCGCGCAGGGCACTGCCACCTTCGCCGTGCTCGGGCCTGGTATGGCGCGTTACAGCCTGCAGGGGCACCTCGAAAGAACGTTCGCCACGCGTGGCTCGCTGAGCCTCAACTTCACGGTAATGAACGGGCAACTGCTGGGAGCGCCCGAAGTGTCCTATTTTCCCAGCGACAAACTGTTCCCGGTGTACAGCAATGAAGGTGCCGGCGACCTGACCATCAAGGCGTTGGATAACCATGGCAACCAAACGCAACTGAGGGGCCGTTACCAGGGTATGTTGGTGCGCCTGGAAGGGGTCGGGCAGGCGCCCAACGGTAGCGATACGCTGACGCTGGATATCGAATTTGATGTGGGTATGACTAGTCGGTAGCCACCGGCCCGGGAGCCCGCGACGGGAGGGGCATGAGCGAGATAGGCTTTTGGGCGTTCGATGCCGCCGATCAGGATGTGCGACAAAACGCCGCATTCCCTTTCCCGGCCGGGTCGCTAGGCTGGCGCGCGATCTTTCCATCCGGAGTACACCGTGTTGCGCCTGTCTGTCCGTGCCGATCGAGTCGGGCCGCTGTTTGTCCTGTCCCTGTTGATGCCCACCGCCTGGGCGCAGACCCCGGAACACCGCCTGGAGGCGGTGGAAGTGGCCGACCCGGTCGATGCGCCCGCGTCGCCCACCACCACCGATGGCCGCCTGGGCCTGAGCGAGCGGGAGACACCGGCCACGGTGAGCACCGTGGACCGGCAGGACATCGAGCAGCTGGGCCTGCGCAACCTGATCGAGCTGTACCGCAGCGCCCCCGGTGTGGCCGCGGGCAACATTCCCGGCTCGCCGGCGTCGGTGTCCATGCGCGGCCTCACCGATGTGGGCTACCTGTTCGACGGCGTGCGCGTGGCGGACCCGTCCATGATGTCACGCAACCTGGACACCTGGAATCTGGAAAAGGTGGAAATTCTCAAGGGCCCGGCTTCCGTGCTGCACGGCAGCGGTGCCCTGGGCGGCACCATCAACCTGGTGACCCGCAAGCCGGACCTGGCCGGCGATCGCAACGACGGCATGATCGAATACGGCAGCCATGACAGCCTGCGGTTGGGCCTGGGCGCCAACCGGGTGGTCAATCCGGATGTGGCGGTGCGCGCCGACCTCAGCCACGGCCGGAGCAGCGGCTACGTGGACGACACCGACAGCGAGACCACGGCGCTGACCACCGGCATCCTGATCCAGGCCAGTGACCGGCTGACCCTGAGCGCCGCCCTTGACCTGTACACCGACCGTTATGCCACGCCCTACCAGGGCACGCCGCTGGTGCCGGCGGACGTGGCTCGCGACCCCAGCGACGTGGTGTCCGGCGGCGGTCTGGTGCTGGATGAATCCCTGCGCGACAACAACTACAACGTGCGCGACGGTGAAATGACCGCCGACAGCCAGTGGTTGCGCACCAAGGCGGATTACCAGCTCAACGACCGGTGGCGCTTGGTCAATGAGTTGAGCCTCTACAACGCCAACCGGGACTGGGCCAACTCCGAGGACTTCACCTACAACGACGCCACCGGGGAACTGGATCGCGGCACCACGCGCATCAACCACCATCACCGGTTCGCCACCGATCGTTTCTACGCGGTCCATGACGGCCAGCTCGGCGAGCGCCGCCACCGCCTGGCGGTGGGCGCGGAATACCAGTACACCGACTTCGACAGCCGTCGCCGCTTCGGCGCCACCACCTCGGTGGACCCGTTCGACCCGGATCGTGGTGATCTGCCACCCAACACCGATGCCAACTACGGCTCCCGGGCGGACTACGACAGCCAGGTGTCCGGCGGCGCCCTGTTCGTGGAGGATGCCCTCAACCTGACGCCCAACTGGGTGGTGGTCAGCGGCCTGCGCTACGAATACCTGGACCTGGATCGCGGCATCGACGATCGGGTCGCCGGCACCCGGGAAACCTTCGGGCAGACCTACGAGGATCTGTCCTGGCGCCTGGGCACGGTCTACGACCTGAGCAACCAGGTGCAGGTGTTCGCCCAATACAACCGCGCCGCCGCGCCGGTGAGCGGGTTGTTGCTGAGCCGCGCCAGCAACGCGGAGTTTGATCTGAGCAAGGGGCGGGCCGTGGAAGTGGGCAGCCGCGCGGCCTTTCTTGATGACCGCGCCAGCCTGACGGTCTCCCTGTATCGCCTGAATCAGGACGACATTCTCACCCGCGACCCGGCCAACCCGGCCCTGTCCGTGCAGGGCGGCAGCCTGCGCGCCGAGGGCGTGGAAGTGGACCTGACCCTGCGGCCCCACCAGCGCTGGTGGGTGAACCTCAACGGCGCCTACAACGACGCGGAATACGATGAGCTGCTGGGCGCCGGCGGCGTGGATCTGTCCGGCAACCGCCTCACCAATGTGCCGGAGAAAACCGCCAACCTGAGCAGCGCCTACACCCTGGCGGCCCTGCCGCTGACCCTGGGCGGCGCGGTGCGTTACACCGGCGATTTCTTCGCCGGCACCGACAATGAATACCGGATCGACGAGCGTACCCTGGTGGACGCCTGGATCAGCTACCCGGTGGCCGACGGCACCTTGACCCTGCGCGGGCGCAATCTCACCGACGAGTTCTACGCGGACTGGTCCGGCTACAGCGCCACCCAGGTCTACATCGGCGAGCCGCGTACCGTGGAGATCGGCTGGACCGGTCGCTTCTGATGGCCGCCAACGGCTACCCCACGGCGTGGCGCTGGCATTTCCATGCCGGGCTGTTCACGGCCCCGTTTTTGCTGATCCTTCCGGTCACCGGCGCCATCTACCTGTTCAATGATGAACTGAACGACTGGATCTACCCGCAACGGCGTTTCGCGCCCGGCGGCACGACCATGGAGGCCGCCGGGAATCTGGTGGCGGCGGTGGCGGCCCGGTCCGGGGCGCGTTAGCGCGCCCGGGCCAGGGCCGGTTGCAGATCCGGGTACACCGCCGAGGAGGCCTTGATCACCTCCGCGAAGGTGGGGTTATCACCGTGTTCGTTGAGTAGCCAGCGGGCCATGTCGTCCACCGAGCGGAACGACAGGTCCGAGGTGGACCGGATGTAGTCCCAGCCGCCGGAGGCCTGGATAGCTGCGTCCCGGCCGGTGTTTTTACCGATCTTGGAGCCGGCGCTGCCGCCGAAGAAACTGCCCAGCAGGCTGCCACCGGGGACCTTCTCCATCAGCTTGCGGCCGGCGTAGGCGCCGGCGGCGGTGCCCAGGGCGGAACCGGTGGCGGCGCCCATGCGCGCGTTGATGGCCTTGTCCACCCATTCGGCGGCGACGCCGTCGCTGGTGTAGGGGCTCAGGTAGGCGCCGCCGTTGCCGCTGAGCACCAGGCTGGGGGTTCGCGGCGCGGCGCCGGCCGGGTCGGGCTCGGCCGCCGGCGTGGTGGAGCCGGCCGGTTGGCCGGGGGCCGCCCGGGCCGCCATCAGGGTGTCGGCGCTGGCGCGGCCCAGGTAGCCGCGAATCAGCACCACGTCCCGGGGAATGCTGTCGTGGGGGCCTTGCACCCGCAGCCGCACCGGCGCGCCGGGCTGGCCGCGGATCACCCGGGCGGCTTCATCGGGCGTATAGCCATGCAGCGACAGCGGCGCCGCCTCCGGCGGCGAGGCCACCGCCACGATTCGGTCGCCGGGCTTGAGTTCGCCGTTCTGTTCCGCCACCGAGCCGGATTGGATGAACTGGATGGCGGGATAGCCGCCGTCCACGACCAGCCCGGCGCCGATGGCGCCTGGCGCCGTCGGCGCGGAGGAGGTGGTGGCGCAACCGCTCAGGTGCGCGAGCAGCAGGACGGCCGGCAGGCAGCGGAGTAATTGAAAAAAGCGTGCAGTCATTGTCGTTCCCCAGTTGTTCATTTCTTCAGTTGTTCATTTTTTCCATGGTGCGCAGGGCCAGTTCGCGGCCCACTTCATTCAGGGACAGGGGTTTGTCCCGTTTCTGGTAACCGTTGGCGGTGGCCACCCACTGGTAGTCACGGCGCTCCTCCGGCGGGCGGCCGCTGGTGACGAAGGTGGCCAGTACCCGGGCGTCGTCCGTGGCCAGCACCCGCACCCGGTAGCTGGGCTGGTCCTCGAAGCGCGGGCCGGCGGTGAGTTCCAGCACGTAGTCGGCGTGCTCCGCCAGGGCGCGCATCCCCAGCCGCGCCCGGTCCGGCGACAGCCGCGAGAAGGTGCCGTCTTCCAGGGCGTTGTCGGTGAGGCGCCGGGCCAGGCTCTGGTCCACCACGCGCGCGCCGCCGTCCTGGAAGGCGCTGATCAGGCCGTCCTGGAGCTCGAAGGCGGCGCCGGGGCCGGACTCCGCCGGGCGCGGGCCACGGGTTTCCGCCTGGGCGCCGGCGCTGGCCTTGCCGCGCAGGTCCACGGTTTCGCCGTTGGCCTGGCCGCTCAACGAAGCGCTTTGCCCCACGCTGGCCCGGTAGCGGCCGTACCAGTCGCTGACCCGGTCGGGCAGGGCGCGATTCCACAGCACCGCGATGCGCGGCGCCTGGAAACGCTGGCGAAAGGCGGCGAGGATGGCTTCGGGCTGGCCCTGGCGTCCTTCCGGCCCCTGGCCTTCCCGGTAGGCGTCCTCGGTGAGCGGCGCCTGGGCGGGGGCCATCATCGGCGCCGCCTCGTGGTCGGACGCGGCCAGGGCGGGGCCGCTGATCAGGGCCAGGGCCAGCAGGCTGGACGCTTTCATCGGGTTTGCCTCACTTCCACGCGGTATTGCAGCCGCTCGGTGCCGACGGATTTTTCCCGGTACACGGCGTTGCCGTTGGCGGGTACCGTCAGCCGGCGCCACACCGGGTCCGCGTCCGTGGGCATGCCGCCTTCGGTGTAGAAGCGGGTGCGCGCTTCCACCTGGTAGTCGTAGTCGGTGTGGTTGCGCAGCTCCACCCACACCTGGGAGGTGCCGGTGTCGGTGCGCTGGATGCCGTGGCCGGTGCTGGTCAGGCGGATCACCTTGTTGGGGCCGACCAGGCCGTCCTTGAAGTTGCGGTTCAGGTCGTAGTCGGTGAACAGCACGGTGTTGTAGCCGCGCGCCTCGGTGCGTTGCTGGTATTCCTTCTTGCTCATGCCGGACTGGCAGCCGGCCACCAGGGCGGCGCCGACCAGCAGGGCGGAGATCAACAGGGGCTTGGCGGTCATGGCGCGGTTCCTTCTTTCAGGGAGCGGTGTTGCCGAGGGCGGTGGCTGGCGAAGGCCAGGCCGTTGCCCCGGTGATCGAAATGCACGGCGGCGTCCACGTCGGCGCCGGCCAGGGGCTGGCCGTGCTCATCCAGGAAGCGCACGTGCAGCGGGCCGCCGTCCGGGGCGTGGCGCAGGGTGGCCAGGTGCAAGCCGTCCGGCAGGCGGTGCCAGTAACGGGTGTCGGCGCGGGTGCGCGAGCGGGCGGACAGCCCCTCGGCGGCCACGCCGATGGCGGTGATGGTGTGGAAGCCGGCGGCCACCGCCCCGCCGGCGGCGGCGCTCAGGCCGGCCACGGCGCTGTTCTGGCTGGCGGCGGTGAGCACGTCGCCGGTGGCCTGGGTGTTCTTCTTGAAGCGCACCTGGCCCTCGATGATGCGGTCCACGGTGCGCCCGCCCCGGGTGGAGGCCTGGAAGAACACGTCCTCCGCCGGGAACAGATCACGGGGCGCGGGCGCGGCCAGCCGCGCGCCATGGGCGCGGATGTGTTTGCCGCGCCGGTACACCAGCTGGTAGTGGCCGACGCCGTCCGCCAGTTTGCGCGGCGCGCTGCCGGTTTCCGCCACCACCAGCAGGTTGTCGCCGGCCTCCGGAATCGGCCCGTCCGGGCGGAACAACCGGTACTCCTGAAAATGCTGTTCGGCCAGGGTCGGGTTACCGTCCAGCCGCGCCGCCCAGCCGGCCAGGAAGATCAGCGAGGCGAAGTCCGTGGTGTGCTGCTCCTCCTCGGCGAAGGCATCCTGCAGCAGGCCGCTCAGGAAGCTGGCCCGGGCGTTGCCGTAATCGCCGTCGCGCAGGAACAGCAGGCCCCGGTAATAGAACACCATGGCCCGTTCATAGGGCTCGCCCTTGAAGTCCTTCTCGCCTTCCTCGTACCACAGGCTGCGGGCCCGCCGCGCCGCGTCGTTGTCGGCGTAGACACTCTCGATATTGAGGATGGCTTCATCCAGGGCGGCGCGGGCCAGATCGTAATGGCCGGTGCGCCAGGCGGCGGCGCCGATCTCCATCAGGTTGAGCACTTCGTTGCGGCGGCCCTCCTGGAACAGCTCCCGGTACAGGGGCTGGAGTTCGGCGGGCTTGTCCGCCACCAGATCCTGTTGGCCGGCGGACAGGGTACGCGCCTGGTACTGGGTGGGGCCGGTGGCGCAGCCGGCCAGCAGCGAGGCCGCCACCAGCGCCGCCGCGCCCCGTTTAGCGATAGAGCACATTGTCCTGGGCCGCTTTGCGCATCTCATAGGCGCCACTCCAGACGATGGTGCCCAGTTCCAGGTCCACCATTTCGAAGGTCACCTGGTGGTAGCGGGAGCGGGTCTGGGTGTTCCGGTCGATGGCGTCCAGGGAGGCGATGCGCCCACCCAGCCGGTAGTCGCCGCCGGCGGTGGCCTGGGTCTTGCGGATGGTGCCGCCGTCCACGGCGCCATCGCGCTTGAGCTCGCGCTCTTTTTCCACCATGTCGGCGTAGTGGCGGCCCACGAACACCATGCGGCCGTTGGCGGCCCGGTTCAGTTCCACGCGCAGCCGGTCGGTGAGCAGGTTGGTGTTGATGATCGAACTGCTCTCGTTGCGGAAGTATTCGTTGTCGATGATGATGCGCGGCGGCGTGGCGCGCGCCGCCAGAATCCGGTTGGCGAGCATGTCGCGCATCATTTCGTCGGTCATCGCCACCACGTCCTGGGATTCGATGCCCACGCCCCGCACCCGGCCGGAGGACCGCGGGTCCTCGTACACCGTGGCCTGGCCACGTACATTGTCCACCTGGCTGGGCGCGCAGCCCGCCAACAGGGCAGCGGCCACCGCCGCCACGCTCAGGGTCCGGATCGTCATGCTCCGCCTCTCGTCGTCTTCGGGTTGGGGAAGGATTAAGCGGAATGCTAGACAGCCCGGCGACGGCCGGCATGCCCCATATGGGGTAGGCGAAGCATCAAGGCCGGTGTGACCCGGGGCGGCCCCTGTGCCATACTCCGCCGGCTTTTCGACCCCTCACACCACACCAAGCCGGATTCCAACCTTGCTCACCACCGCCAACATCACCATGCAGTTCGGCGCCAAGCCGCTGTTCGAGAACGTCTCCGTGAAATTCGGCGACGGCCACCGCTACGGCCTGATCGGCGCCAACGGCTCCGGGAAGTCCACCTTCATGAAGATCCTCGGCCGCGACCTGGATCCGTCCGCCGGCAATGTGTCCAAGGACCCCGACGAGCGGGTCGGCAAGCTGCGCCAGGATCAGTTCGCCTACGAGCAGTACTCGGTGGTGGACACCGTGATCATGGGCCACGAGGAACTGTGGGCGGTGAAGGAAGAGCGCGACGCCATCTACGCCAAGGCGGAGATGAGCGAGGAAGACGGCATCCGCGCCGGCGAGCTGGAGGCGGAATTCGCCGAGCTGGACGGCTACACCGCCGAGTCCCGCGCCGGTGATCTGCTGCTCGGCGTGGGCATCCCGGTGGAGCAGCATTTCGGGCCCATGAGCGAAGTGGCGCCGGGTTGGAAGCTGCGCGTGCTGCTGGCCCAGGTGCTGTTCTCGGATCCGGACATCATGTTGCTGGACGAGCCCACCAACAACCTGGACATCAACACCATCCGCTGGCTGGAAGACGTGCTCAACCAGCGCCAGTGCACCATGATCATCATTTCCCACGACCGCCACTTCCTGAACAGCGTGTGCACGCACATGGCGGATCTGGATTACGGCGAGCTGCGCGTCTACCCGGGCAACTACGACGAGTACATGACCGCCGCCACCCAGGCCCTGGAGCGCAAGCGCGCGGACAACGCCAAGAAGAAGGCGCAGATCGCCGACCTGCAGCAATTCGTCAGCCGCTTCTCCGCCAACGCCTCCAAGTCCAAGCAGGCCACCTCCCGGGCCAAGCAGATCGACAAGATCAAGCTGGAAGAGATCAAACCCTCCAGCCGCCAGAACCCCTACATCGTGTTCGAGCAGGACAAGAAGCTGTTCCGCAACGCCCTGGAAGTGAAGGGCCTGGCCAGATCCTTCGACGGGGAAGAGCTGTTCTCCGACCTGGACCTGCGCGTGGAAGTGGGCGAGCGCATCGCCATCATCGGCCCCAACGGCGTCGGCAAATCCACCCTGCTGCGCTGCCTGGTGGGCGACCTGGAGCCCGGCGCCGGCGAAGTGAAGTGGTCCGAGAACGCCACCCTGGGCTACTACGCCCAGGACCACGCCGCCGACTTCGCCGACAAGAAAAACCTGTTCGACTGGATGAGCCAGTGGGGCAAACCCAGCGACGACGAACAGGTGATTCGCGGCACCCTGGGCCGGCTGCTGTTCTCCTCCACGGAGATCAACAAGACCGTGGACGTGATCTCCGGCGGCGAGCAGGGCCGCATGCTGTTCGGCAAGATCATGCTGCAGCGCCCCAACATCATGCTGCTCGACGAACCCACCAACCACCTGGACATGGAGTCCATCGAGTCGCTCAACCTGGCCCTGGAAAACTACCCGGGCACGCTGCTGTTCGTCAGCCACGACCGCGAGTTCGTATCGTCCCTGGCCACCCGCATCATTGAGCTGACCCCCACCGGCATCGTCGATTTCCACGGCAGCTACGAGGACTACCTGCGCAGCCAGGGCGTGGCGTAAGCGGCTGGAAAGCGTTTGATAGGCAATTCATGAATTGCTTTCGGCGATTTTTGCCTCTCTGCTTTTTGGGAAGCAATAATTAAATTGCTTGATATGTAATAAGAAACCCATATATTTCTTATTGAGCAGAAAGCAACCCAGGAGACGCTTTTATGGCTTCTCTTCGTCAGCAGATCAAACAGCGCCGCAAGGCGCTCGGCTTGCGCCAGGAGGATATGGGGCAACGGATTGGTATGCTCCGTCAGCAATATCAGTACCTGGAAGCCAAGGGTAACCCCCGCTTGGACACCCTGGAGCTGGTCGCCAAAGGGCTGGACAGCGAGGTGATGCTTATCCCCAGGGAAAAACTCCTTGAGGTGCGGGCGCTGCTGGATGGCGAGGGGAGCGGCCAGGTCGGCAAGCCCACGCTGTCCAACGCCGAGGATCCGTGGGCGGGGCTTCTGGACGACGACGCATGAACGAGGCCCGGGTCCTTGCGCTTTCGTTGCATGGCCGCCTGGTGGGTTATCTGGTGGGGGCCCGGGACGGCCGCAACATCCTGACTTTCGATGCCGGCTTCCGGGATGATCCGCTTCGCCCGACCTTTAGCTTGATCACCAGCCCTGCCTTCCCAAACGCTCAACCATTATTGTCCAAACCCTGGGTGACCCGGCAACGGCTTCATCCGGTGTTGTCCAACCTGCTGCCGGAAGGGGCGTTGCGAGCCTTTATCGCGCAATCGCTCAAGGTTCACGAGAACAATGAATTCGAGATGATGGCTTATCTCGGTGCTGATCTGCCCGGTGCGCTTGTCGCCGAGCCGGCCCATCCGGATGATCTGCCGCCGGGTTTGAAATCGGAGTTGGGCAAGGTGGCGCCTTTGACGCTGGTGCCGGGAAAGGGCGAAAAAAAATTCTCGCTGGCCGGCGTGCAAATGAAATTCTCCATGAAGGAGCGGGATGGCCGCTTCAACGTGGCGGTCGGCGATGAACTGGGTGATTGGATTATCAAGACACCCTCGACCACCCATCGCCGGGTTCCCGAGAACGAATACAGCGCCATGATGCTGGCCGCGATGGTTGGCGTGGAGATTCCGGACATTCGACTGGTGTCGCTGGATAAACTGGATAACCTCCCCGACATCAACCTGCCCGACGAAGAGCTGGCGTTCGCCATCCGCCGTTTCGATCGAGACGGCGCGGAGCGAATCCACATGGAGGATTTCGCCCAGGTTCTGGTCAAGTACGCCCACGAAAAATACCGGTCCGCCAACTACGAACAGATTGGTCGCATCCTGTATCAGTATTCCGGGCAGGCGCTGGTGGATGTTCAACAACTGGCCCGGCGCCTGTTAAGCAACGCGCTTCTGGCAAATGGTGATGCCCATCTGAAGAACTGGAGCCTGTTGTACCAGGATCAGCAGACTCCCACTCTGGCCCCTGCCTATGACATCGTCACCACCCGTGCCTACATCGCCAACGAGAGCGAGTTCGCCTTGAACCTGGGCAAGACCAAATCCTGGTATGAGCTGACGCTGGCGCATTTCCAGGCCTGGGCATTGAAAGCCGGGGTGCCCTGGCGCGCGATCCGGCCAGTCTTGCTGGACGTTATGGAGAAGGCGCGAACGCTCTGGCCGGCGGCGCTGGATGACCTGCCCATGGACCAGGGACACAAGCAGACGCTGCGGGCCCATTGGCGTGCGCTCCACGATGACTTCCGCCTTTGATGGCGCATGGGACCGGATAATGTTGCCGCGGAGCGCTCCCGGCGGACACCTGTGGTATGGTCCCTGAAACAAAGGTTTCACGCCCACCGTTTCAGAGAACCGGATGCAACCACTGAATGAGCGTCTGCGCGCCCACTACCAAAGCCTGTCCCCCCAGGAACGGCGGGTGGCGGACTTTATCCTCGACCACTACGACGACCTGATCAGCTACAACAGCGCCGAGCTGGCGCGCGTGAGCGGTGTCTCCAAGCCCACCGTCAGCCGTCTGTTCAAGCGGCTGGGCTACAGCGGCTACAAGGCCCTGCGCGACGAGCTGCGCGCCCTGCGCCAGAGCGGCGTGCCCCTGGCCGATGCCCGTGGCCTGGCGGACGGCGACACCCTGCCGGCCCGCCATTACCAGCAGGAGCTGGCCAACCTGAACCAGTGTCTGGCCGGCCTGGACGCCCGCCGGCTGGGCGAGGCGGCGGCGGCCCTGGCCGGTGCCGGCCAGGTACTGATCGTCGGCCAGCGCAATGCCTACCCGGTGGCGCTGCACCTGCGCCAGCAGCTGATCCAGGCCCGGGGCCAGGTGCGTCTGGCGCCGCAACCCGGCCAGACCCTGGCGGAAGAGCTGGTGGATCTGACCCCGGCGGACGTGGTGCTGGTGGTGGCGTTTCGCCGCCGCCCTCGGCTGATCGCGCCCCTGCTGAAAAGCCTGCGGCAGCGCAAGATACCGGTGGTGCTGCTGTGCGAACCCCAGGCCCGAGCGCTGCCGGAGCTGGCCCGCTGGCACTTCCCGGTGCCGTTGGACAGCCTGTCCGCCTTCGACAGCTACGCCGCCGCCATGAGCCTGGCCAGCCTGCTGGCCAACGCCGTGCTGCATGAGGTGCTGGCCGACGGGCGCCGGCGTATCCACGAGATCACCGACCTCTACGACGACCTGGACGAGCTGGAAAAACCCTCCCCCTAGCGCTTCCTTCCGCCTGAGCGGCCAGGGCGCCTTGATGCCACGCTTGGAACAACTGTTTCAGTTATGTATTATTGAAACTATCGTTTCGTGGCGCCAAGCCGCCACCAGGCCCCGTAGGAGCGGCTTCAGCCGCGATGCCGCGATGCCTTCACCCGCACAGAGGACGCCATGCTGGACATCAACCAGTTCGACCAGATCAACCCACCGGCCCGTCTGCTGATGGGCCCCGGCCCGATCAACGCGGACCCCCGGGTGCTGCGTGCCATGGCCGCCCAACTGGTGGGCCAGTACGACCCGGCCATGACCGGCTACATGAACCAGGTGATGGCGCTCTACCGGGCCCTGTTCCGCACCGAGAACCGCTGGACCATGCTGGTGGACGGCACCTCCCGGGCCGGCATCGAGGCCATTCTGGTGTCGGCGATCCGTCCCGGCGACCGGGTGCTGGTGCCGGTGTTCGGGCGCTTCGGCCACCTGCTGTGCGAGATCGCCCGCCGCTGCCGGGCGGAGGTGCACAGCATCGAGGTGCCCTGGGGCCAGGTGTTCGAGCCCCAGGCCATCGAGGACGCCATCAAGCGCGTCAAACCGCGCCTGCTGCTCACCGTGCAGGGCGACACCTCCACCGGCCAGCTGCAACCGCTGGCGGAGCTGGGCGAGATCTGCCGCCGCCACGACGTATTGTTCTACACCGACGCCACCGCCTCCTTCGGCGGCAACCCCCTGGAAGCCGACGCCTGGGGCCTGGACGCGGTGTCCGCCGGCCTGCAGAAATGCCTGGGCGGCCCGTCCGGCAGCGCCCCCATCACCCTGGGCCCGAACATGGAAGCGGTGATGCGCCGTCGCAAGCATGTGGAGCAGGGCATCCGCACCGAGGCCCACCAGGACGGCGAGGACGAGATGATCGCCTCCAACTATTTCGACCTGGGCATGGTGATGGACTACTGGGGCCCGGAACGCCTCAACCACCACACCGAGGCCACCAGCATGCTGTTCGCCGCCCGCGAATGCGCCCGGCTGATTCTTCAGGAAGGCCTGGACCACGCCATCGCCCGCCATGCCCTGCACGGCGCCGCCTTGCTGCACGGCGTCCAGGGCATGGGCCTGGAAACCTTCGGCGACCTGGAGCACAAGATGAACAACGTGCTGTGCGTCAAAATCCCGGAGGGCATCCCCGGCGAACAGGTGCGCGGCCTGCTGCTCAACGACTTCGGCATTGAAATCGGCACCTCCTTCGGCCCCCTGCAGGGCAAGATCTGGCGCATCGGCACCATGGGCTACAACGCCCGCAGGGACTGCGTGCTGCAGACTCTCACCGCCCTGGAAGCGGTGCTGCTCCGCCTTGGCTTCCGCGCGCCCCAGGGCGGCGGAGCCCAGGCCGCCTGGGATTATTACGACCGGCACGCGGGGAGCGCCGCATGAACGCCGCCGCGATGACCCCGGACCAGGCCCGCGCCGCCGCCGAGCGGGTGATGGCCCGCTGCGATGAACTGGCGGCCCTCAGCGAAACCCCGGACGCCCTGACTCGCGTTTACCTGTCGCCGGAACACCGGCGCGCCAACGCCCTCACCGGTGACTGGATGCGCGAGGCGGGCATGAGCGTCCACCAGGACAGCGTCGGCAATATCCGTGGCCGCTACGAAGGGGCCGCCCCGGAGGCGCCGGCCCTGCTGCTGGGCTCGCACCTGGACACGGTCCGCGACGCCGGCCGCTACGACGGCATGCTCGGCGTGCTCTCCGCCATCGAAACCGTGCGCCACCTCCACCGGCAAAACGCACGTCTGCCCCTGGCCATCGAAGTGGTGGGCTTCGGCGACGAGGAGGGCACCCGCTTCGGCATCACCCTGCTGGGCAGCCGGGCCATTGCCGGCACCTGGCCGGAAGGCTGGCTGGACCAGAAGGACGGGCAGGGCATCCACCTCGCCGGCGCGATGAGCGAGTTTGGTCTGGACCCGCAACGGGTGGCGGACGCCGCCCGCCCGGCCGGCGACATCGCCGCCTACCTGGAACTGCACATCGAGCAAGGCCCCTGCCTGGAACAGGCCGACCTGGCCCTGGGCGTGGTCACCGCCATCAACGGCGCCCGCCGGCTCAACTGCACCTTCACCGGCCAGGCCGGCCACGCCGGCACCGTGCCCATGGCCCAGCGCCGCGACGCCCTGGCCGGCGCCGCCGAATGGATGACCGTGGTCGAACAGGTCACCCGCCAGGCCGGCCAGGATCGGGTGGCCACCGTGGGTTCCTTGCAGTGCAAGCCAGGGGCGGTCAACGTGATCCCCGGGCAAGCGCGGCTGACCCTGGACATTCGCGGCCCGGAGGAAGAACCGCTGGAGGCCCTGCTCGACGACCTGCTGGCCCGCGCCCACACCATCGCCGAACGCCGCGACCTGACCTTCGACGCCGACGAGTTCTACCGCATCGCCGCCACCGCCTGCGACGCCGGGCTGCAACAGCAACTGGCCAGCGCCGTCACGGCGGTGCAGGGCAGCGCCCCCCACCTGCCCAGCGGCGCCGGCCACGACGCCATCGCCATGGCCGAACACTGGCCGGTGGGCATGCTGTTCGTGCGCTGCAAAGGCGGCATCAGCCATCACCCGGCCGAGTCCGTCACCACCGCGGACGTGGCCCAGGCGATCCAGGCCTACACCCAGGCCGCCACCGATGTCGCCACCAACACCGCCCTTGACCTGAACCACGGTTAAGGTCCCAGACTTCCGCGCTCTTTCACGCAGCGAGGAAGCACCATGACCACCCCAACCCCGGCGGCGTTACCGCGCCGCGCCCTGGCCGGCATGATCACCGTGGCCGTACTGGTGGGCCTGAACCTGCGGCCTTCCATGGCCGCCGTGGGCCCCCTGGCCGACCGCATCCAGGCGGAACTGGGCGCCAGTTATACCGGCCTGGCCCTGCTCACCACCCTGCCGGTGCTGGCCATGGCCGCCGGCTGTTTTCTCGGCGCTGGCCTGGCGCGCCGCCTTGGCGACCCGGCCCTGGTGGTGGCCTCGCTGCTGATGATCCTGCTGGCGGACCTGGCCCGCCTGGCCAACCAGACCCTGGCCGGCCTGATGCTCACCGCCCTGGTGGCCGGCTTCGGCATCGCCTTCCTGCAGGTGCGCCTGCCGGCGCTGATCAAACGCCGCGCCGGCGGCTACACCGCTCTGGTGATGGGCTGGTACATCGCCGCGGTGATGGGCGGCGCCGCCCTGGCGTCCTCCCTGGCGCCGTCGCTGGCCACCCTGGCCGGCGGCTGGCGGGCTGGCCTGGCGGTATGGGCCGCGCTCGCGGTGCTGGCGCTGCTGGCCTGGTGGCGAGGCCGGGCCGTGTTCGGCGCGCCGCCGGCGCAAGGCGCCGCCGTGCCCACCGCCGGCCTCTGGCGGCGTCCCCGCACCTGGACCCTGGCGCTGTTCTTCGGCCTCGGCACCGCCGGCTACACCTGCGTGCTGGCCTGGCTGCCGCCGTACTACGTGGCACGGGGCTTCAGCCCCAGCCAGGCCGGCGGCCTGCTCGGCTTTCTCACCGCCATGGAAGTGGTGGCCGGCCTGCTGTTGCCGCCCCTGGTCCTGAAAAGCCCGGACCGCCGCCCGGCGTTGCTGGCGGTGCTCGCCAGCGCCCTGGCCGGGTTCGTGCTGCTGGCCGGCTGGCCCCTGGGCTCGCCGCTGCTGGTGGCCACCCTCCTGGGCCTGGGCATCGGCGGGCTGTTCCCGCTCAGCCTGATCGTCGCCATGGACCACCATGACAACGCGGAAGTCGCCGGCGCCCTGGTAGGCATCGTCCAGGGCATCGGCTACCTGATCGCCGCCTTCTCGCCGTTCCTGGCCGGCCTGATCCGCGACCGCCTCGGCGACTTCGCCCTGGCCTGGGTGGGGCTCGGCGCGCTCTACGTGCTGCTCATCGCCATGGCGCTGCGCTTCAACCCGCGCCGCTACGCCCGGCACTACGGCTGGCAATGGATTAGCCGGAGCGGAACAGGCGCAAAAAACCCTGAATAGGGGGAGGTGGAATGTGTTTTGCGTCACGGTATTCCCGAGGAGCGTGTCTAGAATCATTCGGCAATGCGTCTGGGTACACATAACAGCAAGGGCGCACTACATGAAATTTTGGGGGATAAGATGGATAAAAGCATTTACGCCGGGGCGGCCATGGCCGCGATCCTGGCCATGACCGGTTGTGGCGGGTCGAGCAGTTCCAGTAGCGATGGGGGGGCCGTTGCCCGCACCGCCCACTTCGTGGACAACGCCGTCACCGGCCTGCACTACACCTGCGATGGTTCAAGCACCCAGACCACCGGGGAGCAGGGCCTGCTGCGTTGCCCGGACGGCGCCACGGCACGTTTTCTGATCGGCGACATTCAATTGGGCGAGACCGTGGTCGACGGCAACACCGTCTTCATCACCCCGGCGGACCTGGCCGGCGAGGACGCCGATGAAAACGACAACACGGTGATCAACATCAGCCGTTTCCTGATCAGCCTGGACGCCGACCAGGACCTGGCCAACGGCATTCAGATCGATCCCGCCTCGCACCAGGACCTGGGCCTGGCCATCGACTTCAGCCTGGACCCGGTGGCCTTTGAAACCGCGATCGCCTCCGCCCTGGACATGCTCACCAACGACTTGCCCGGCGGCCCCCACCCCTTGGTGGCCACGGCGGACGCCCAGGACCACGTCACCCTGGCGCTGCATTTGACCAATGCCGGCCTGTACCGTGGCACCGTGCATCACACGGTCGACACCACCAACGGCATGACTTTCCTGGTCACCCGGGAAGGCGCCGTTTACGGCAGCAACCAGTCCGCCGAGGGGTTCTATACGGCCACCGGTTTCGAGGAAAGCTCGGACTGGTTGAGCACCCTGGGCAGCGGCGACGATTTCAAGATCGACGGCACCAGTGGCGCCACCTACTTTATCGACGCCACCTTCGCCAAGGGCCGGGCGACCGGCCAGCCGGCGGGTGACGACTACCCGCGTTTCGAAGCTATCCGCCGCCTGGCCTTCGACCCGCTCTACGACCAGGACCTGGTTCAGGACTTCGCGGATCTGCTGCCGCTGGCCATTGGCATCGGCGAGAACAGCGATGCGCCCTTCGTGATCGCCAGCGCGGGCGAGGGCCTGGACGGCGCGCCGTTCGGTTTCTTTGAAGGCGGGCCGCCCTCCGAGCAGCTTGAGAACGACGTGGAGTATGGGGATATCGTGGTCGTCGAAGTGGTCAGCACGAACGACCGAGCCCTCCGTCTGCTGGGCATGTCCATGGCTGGTTACCTGGTCGATGCCACCGTCGACCTGAGCGAGGCCGAACCCACGGTGAACGCCACCTGGGAACACGTCCACGAAGGTCGACGAGGCGAAACGCAGACCGTTCTCTTTATGGGCGAATAATCCGGCGGAGTTCTGCTGACGGGGGTGGCAGGAACGGCGTTTTTCGTCAGCCGGTTGTGTGGTGCGTCAAGAATGTTATCTTATAACGTCTTTGATGCGCCGATCCCGGGAGCTGCCATGAATCGACGGACTCTTCTGCCCCTCGTGTCTTTCGGGGTGCTGCTGGGCGCCACGGCCCAGGCCGCGCCGGTGCATCAGCACGGCCGCGCGGAGGCGGCTCTGGTGGTGGAAGGTGACTCTCTGACGCTGTCGTTCCGGGCGCCGCTGATGGATATCGTCGGCGCCGAGCGGTCGCCGGCGGACACCGCGGAGCGCGAGCGTTACCGGGAACGCATGGCCAAAGTCACCGCGCCGCGGCCGGCGGAGGCGGCGGGCTGCGAATTGAAGGATGAGCGGGTCAGCGGGCTGGCGGAACTGTTTCCAGAGGGTCACGATCCTGCCGACCATGACCATGACCATGACCATGACCATGACCATGACCATGACCATGACCATGACCATGACCATGGCGACCGTCACGCCCACCATCAGGACCTGGAAGCGACCTGGACCTACCAGTGTGACCACATCGCCGAACTGGACGCGGTGACCTGGCCCTTCCTGTCGGACTTTCCCAGCCTCACCACCGAGGTGATCCTGCTGCTGCCGAGCGGGCAGGGCGCCCGCACCCTGAGCCCCGGCGACACCCGGCTGCCCCTGGAGTGACCATGGCGCTGGAGGTGGAGGACCTGCGTTTCCATCACCCGGGCCAGACACGGCCCTTCATCGCCGTGGAGCGCTTTCATCTGGAAGCCGGCGAACGGGTGCTGATCCATGGCCCCAGCGGCTGTGGCAAGAGCACGCTGTTGTCACTGATCACCGGCATCCGCCCCTTGCAGCGCGGCCGCATCCGGGTGGCCGACGAGCCGTTTTCGGAGCTGTCCCAGCGCCGCCGTGATGCCTTCCGGGCGGACCACATCGGGGTGATTTTCCAGGCCTTCAACCTGCTGCCCTATCTCTCCGCCCTGGACAACGTGCGCCTGACGCCCTCGTTCTCCAAACGCCGCCGGCAACGCGAGGGCCGCGCCGATACGTCCGATACGGCTGATAAAGCCGGAAAAGAGAGCGCCGCCCTGGCCCTGCTGGGCCGGCTGGGCCTGGATTCGACGGTGGCGCGGCTGCCCGCCCATCAACTGTCCTTCGGCCAGCAGCAGCGCGTGGCGGCGGCCCGGGCACTCTACGGCGAACCGGAGCTGATTGTCGCCGACGAACCCACCTCGGCCCTGGACACCGAGCACCGCGATGGCCTGATGCGGCTGCTGGCGGAACAGTGCGAACGCAGCGGCAGCGCCTTGCTGATGGTCAGCCACGATCCGGATGTGGCCGGGTATTTCCATCGCGCCCTTTCCTTCGACGAGCTCAACCGGGCGGCCCACCATGTTGCCTAGAGTGATCCTGGCCTCCCTGGCCACCCGCAAGACCTCGGCGGCCCTGATCGTTGCCGCCATCGCCCTGAGTCTGGTGATGATCCTGGGCATCGAGCGGCTGCGCCACCAGGTGCACGCCAACTTCGCCAGCACCGTCTCCGGCATGGACCTGATCGTGGGGGCCCGGGGCGGGGCCACCAACATCCTGCTCTACAGCGTCTTCCACCTGAGTGAGCCCACGGCCGGCATTGAATGGCGCACCGTGGAGCATCTGGCCGCCCACCCCAAGGTGAAGTGGTGGATTCCCATCTCACTGGGCGACTTCCATCGCGGCTTCCCGGTGGTGGCCACCAACGACAGCTACCTGGAACACTACCGCTACGGCCGCGACCGCCCCCTGGAACTGGCCACCGGTAAATGGTTCGCCGGCCCCGACCAGGTGGTGCTGGGCAGCGACGTGGCCCGGCGCCTGGGCTACGGCCCGGGCACCTCGGTGGTGCTGGCCCACGGCTCGGGCGGCGGCCCGGCCATCATCAAACACGCGGATCACCCCTTCACCGTCAGCGGGGTCCTGGCGCCCACCGGCACCCCAGTGGACCAGGGCCTGTACATCTCCCTGCAGGCCATGGCGCTGATTCACAGCGGCGGGCGATACGCTTATCCAACACCGGGCGGCCCGGCGGCCCGGCGGCCAGCGACATGCCGGACTCCGTCAACGCCGTGATGCTGGGCCTGAAACAGCGCACCGCCATCCTCGGCCTGCAACGGGAACTGTCCAACTACGACGGCGAACCGCTCAGCGCCATCATCCCCGGCGTGGAACTACAGCGCCTGTGGCGCATGACCGCCAACGTGGAAAACGCGCTGCGCGCCGCCTCGGTGGCGGTGTTCCTGGTCGCCCTGCTGGTACTGATTTCCACGGTGCTGGCGGCCCTGGAAGGCCGCCGCCACGAACTGGCCGTGCTGCGCGCCGCCGGCGCCGGCCGGGGCACCGTCTACGGCGTGATCGTCGGCGAAAGCCTCTGCCTCACCCTGGCCGGCTGCGCCAGCGGGGTGCTGCTGCTGTTCGCCGCCCAACAGATCCTTGCCCCCTGGGCCCTCATGGAATGGTCCCTGCGGCTGCCCTCGTACCTGCTGGCGTGGCGCGAACTGCCCCTGGTCGCCGCCGTGCTGCTGGCCGGCTCCCTGGCCGGCCTGCTGCCGGCCGAAAAAGCCTTCCGCAACAGCCTCGCCGACGGCCTCACTCCCCGGAGCTGACATGAAACACCTTTCCCTTGCCCTGGTCGCCTTGCTACTCAGCACCACGGCGTTCGGAGCCGAGCCCGCCCCGCCCGCCGAGCCTCCGGACGTCCAGGCGGAATCCAATGTCTGGGACACCCTGGTCCCCAAGGACTGGGACCCCCGCGCCGAATACGAAGCCATCTCAAAGGAAATCTACGGCGAGAATTCCCCCGACCAGCTCGACGACACCGACGCCCGCGCCGTGCAACTCTTCGACGCCATGCAGGACGCCTGGAGCAATGCACCCCTGCGCCAGGACCTGAACGACACCGCCCTGACTCTCCCCGGCTTCGTGGTCCCCCTGGAAGGCGACGACAAACACCTGCGCGAATTCCTGCTGGTGCCGTACTTCGGCGCCTGCATCCACTTCCCCCCGCCGCCCCGCAACCAGGTGGTGCTGGTCAAAATGCAGGGCGAGGGCATGCCCGTGGACATGATGTGGGACGCCGTGGAAATCGAAGGCACCCTCAAGGTCGACTCCCAGGACACGGAATACGGCACCGCCGGTTACGTACTGGAGGCCGAAAGCGCCGGGCTTTATAAAGGGGACGAATAACCCTCAATTCGAAGGAACAAGCTCCTTGCATTTATTGGCGGGATAGGTAAATTCGGAACTGCTTCACATAAAAAGCCGGCCTGGAGAGCCCGGCTAATAAGGGGATAAAGGGGAAACGGATGTCTGATTACCTAGGTCCGGACTGGGCACCGCGAAGGGGATAAACCGCATGGCGACGGTGATCCCCAACCTCAGCACCCTCCGTAATATGACGCCCGGCGAACGTTGCCTGGGCCAGCGCCTCGAAACCCTGCTTGAAGACGACTACACCGTTTGGTACGACATTCCCCTCGGCCGACAGCGCCGCTACCCGGATTTTATCGTCCTGCACCCCG
This sequence comes from Alloalcanivorax profundimaris, assembly GCF_015265435.1. Classification (GTDB taxonomy): domain Bacteria; phylum Pseudomonadota; class Gammaproteobacteria; order Pseudomonadales; family Alcanivoracaceae; genus Alloalcanivorax; species Alloalcanivorax profundimaris. The sequence continues at coordinate 234,141 of NZ_JABJWH010000040.1, forward strand.
GGCGGGGTCTGCTGTTCCTGGAAGTAAAGGACTGGAAACCGGATACCCTCCGGCGTCTTACTCCCACCCACGCGGACATTCACACCCCCTCCGGCCTAAAAACCGTCAGCAACCCCTTGGAACAGGCGCGCCAATACGGCCTGGTCGCGATCAACCGTTTGCAGGGCGACGACCACCGCAAGCAAACCGCCGGCCCCGGGCCGCCTCTGTTTCCCCTGGGGTTACGGCGCAATATCAAAAGCATACGATAAAAGTAAGCCGGCGGTGCCAATACCAATAATGTAATTCTACTAACACGACAGGGCAGCGGGAAGTGGGGATCGAAGCACTGATGTTGGTGGGACTGGGCGGAATTAATGAAGATGAGGAGAACCTGGAGTATTGAGTGCGTGTGTTTTGTGGGGTTATAAATTGGGGGCGAAGTAGTTTTTTGGCTGGCGGCGAAGATAGTCTGCTTTTGTAGGGGGTTACATGTTTAGGGCGTCCGGATCCATTATAAAATGGGTGACTAAAGATCGATTTATTAGTGAATTCGAGGAATTTTATGACCATTGAAATGGTAGGTGCGCAGAGCTTCGATGAATTGCGTAATGAATTTGTCGAAGCTGAGGAGTGGTTGCGAGAAATTGGGTTTTCAACTGACAATAATAGGGTGGCGGCATATCGGAAATTGATCGATGTTCTGGTTGCTCTTTATGAGAATGAAAAATTTGAAGAGATAAACGAAGAGCTTTCTTCTTATCTCAATGCGCTTTATGAAGCCAACGAGATCATTTTCATCCACAAAACTATAGGTGGTGTTCAGCCAGCATTGATAAAAGACAGGATAGAAAAGATTGTTAGCGGGCCAGATAATTATAAAGATGAAGGGGCGTCCGGGAATAGGGCGCGTAATTTTGCTTTTGAGCTTTTGGTGGCTGGGCGCTTTATGGGTAGTGGCTTTGTGGTTGGTTTTGATTCGGTTACGGATGTGGTGGTGGAGAATGATGGGATAAGACTATTAATTGAATGCAAGAGGCCCGTGTCTAAAAACAGCGCCTGCCGAAATGTAAATAGAGCGATAAAGCAGATAAAAAAGAGAATGAGAGGCGTTGGTAATAATGCTACTAGAGGTATCGTTGCTATAGATGCTGGACGTATAATTAACGATGGGTTTAAAGTTTTGGTTGGCGACGATGAGACCAACCTTAATGAGAGGCTGAGGCGTTGTGTTTATGACTTTATAGAGATGAATAGAGATAAATGGTTAGCTTTAAGAAAAAAGGGTGTTTTGGGTGTTATGGTTAGATTTTCTTGTATGGCTATAAATAAAGAAAATAATATGTATACATACTGCCAGTACTATTCTGCTTTCCCTTTTGGTGAAAAAGGTGGCTATGATTATGCTGTTTTGTCTGAAATTGTGGGAGGGTTGCAGAGATGATTTGTATTTTTTGCATACTTAAAGGTGGCTAGGGTTTTGTCCCTCTTTATCTCCTGCCATCGACGTGGGGGGGGGGGTCAAATAATTTGGGAGTTGAAAATTTCTTGTATTGCTCTTTTGCCGTATTTGTTTTTCAATCTTATGATAAATAAGGGCTCCACATCTTTTGCGAAACCTAGTAGCCCTTGCAGATGTCTGGTTTCATCGTCTGAAAGAACTCCCAGACAAGATTTGTGAACCATGGAGCTTATTTTCCTTTTTCTTTCTCTTCCAAGGGAAAGCTTGCCGTTGTTATTAATTACGACCCCAGTAACTCTCCTGTGTCCTTTTTTTGAAGAGTAGACGGTTTTTCTGTCGTTAATGCTTAGCTGCGGGTAGTTTACCTCGCTTAGGGTATTGTGTATCTGCTCGAGGATTAAGAAACTTAAACCTTTCCTGTTGGTTGAAAAGGTCAAATCATCTGCATATCTAGTATAAAAAATCGAATTAGAAAAACACCAGTTGGCTATTATTGTGTCAAAATCAAACATAATTGAATTTGAAAGTGCGGGTGAGGCAGGCGACCCCACACTTAATGCTAGGCGGCCTCCGCCTGTCGAGATGGTGCATAGGCGAGCTATTTGGCTGATGCTCTTTCTGTCTAGTTCTAAATCTTTAGGTAAATACTGGTAAAGATGAGTCTCTATGTCTTCCCTCTTTATGGAGGGGAAAAAGTCTTTAAAATCAAATTTTGCAATATAACCATTATTGGAATGAGTGATGGCGTTTCTTTTAATGCTGCTGCCCTTTTGATAGGCTGAGGCGCATTCATGAATCGGGAGTTTAGAAAAGATTCGATCTACAAGCCAGCGCATAACGAACTTTGTTTCTTTTGCTGGTTGTGAAATAGTCCTTCGGCCGCCATTAGCTTTTTTAATGCTATAAGTTTTATACGCATATGGAGCTCTTGCTATTAGTCGGCCGGATTCAGATGTGCTGATGGCGAGTTCTTTTTGTAAAAGTGACTGAAAAACTGTTTCATCCATCGTTGCTCTCCGATGCCTTTATAACACGGTCCCTGTGTCTGTGTTTTCTCTCTTTTGAATATAGCTCTTTACAGCGTAAAGAAATTCTCAATCGGTCATAATGAAAATCTTCTCTGGTGCCAAATTTTATTCCACTAAAGGTGTCTGTGATCCTCATGTAAAAAGATGAGTCGCTATATCTACTATTTTTTACAATTCTGAATCTCTCGAGAATAAATAGCTTCCTTCTTAAGGATTCTCGTTTCATGCTGATGCCCAAAAGGTCTAGGTAGGTTAATATCTCCGACTCTTTCAGTGCTACGAAAATTTTTATTAGCTCTGCTATGAGTGTTATTATATGAGATCCGTTTTCTGAATTGAAGTTATGCTGAGATCGGCTTTTTCTTATTTGTTCATGTATGTCCTCTATCGCATCTTGAGTTGTGTGGTTGCTAATTTCCTCTGGGTGGCCTGTGTCCCAGGGATAGATTCTGACACTTGTATTGGAGGTTTTCTCAATATGCCTAAGGATGCCAAGGTTTATAAAGGAGTCTAAAGAACTAAAGGGTTCCGAGTTTATTGCATAAACCTTTCCTTTTAGGTCTGGCATTTGAGAAAATGCGCCTAGTTCTGCGAATGCGCCCTCACTTTCTAGAACTACCACGACTAAGTTGCAGATAGAGCTTAATTCTTTTTCTAGATCTAGGAGATCGTAAAAAACGGCATCCTCCTTCCAGTCAGTAATCTCCTCTGGGCAAAAAAATTCATATTTAGGGGAGGGAATGTAATTAATTAGAGCATGACGAAAAGAGGCAGGGTGCTGGTTTCCAGTAACTTTTCCACCGCACAATAGAATAATCGGAGAGGATGAAGGGGAAAAGCGTGATTTATCAAGGTCAATCTTTGACAGTATATTTAGATGATAATCTTCCGCTTGGTTTTGCTCTTCCATGAACGCTTAGATCCATTTTCGAACAGTCAAGCGGAAGCAAACATCTAGATATAGATGGGTTTGATGTGGTTTAGTGATAACTGCAAAAAGGGCGTTAGTTGCCATTCTTATTCTTAAGGTCGCTCTGACTGCTTCATATAAGGAGCTCTTTACCTGAAGCCGGCCGCAGATACCTTCTGCGGGTCGGAATGAGCTTGCGAATGTAGAGCCGCAGAAGGTATCTGCGGCCATAAATGCAAGCAATACTTTGAGTCTGGCTTATCGCCCGACTAAGCTCACAGCACGATTAATGTGTAAGCTCAAACGCTAAAGAGCTTCGAAATGTAAGCAAAAAAATGTTCGCCTGTCAAGCTTGCTTTGGTGTTCGTGTTGGATATTAAATTATTATCGGGTGGCCAGATGAAAGTGTAAATTTGGCCTAGTTTCGGGGGCATGCTTCAGATGCATTTTATGAAGATAAGACGCCGCCGCCTCTAAAGTTGATATGTGTTTAGTTTGTCAGGGCCGTGCTGGCGGCTAATCTGGAATTGTGGTTTTTACAGTGATGTTTATTACTTGTCAGTCCACTCCTGACGGGCAGTTTCAGTTATGCCGTTTGTGCGGTGGCTTTTGCAGCGACTTTCTTCTCCTTTAGCTGGCCTTTCACGAACACGGCATAGGGCGTTCTGCCGTTCATGTCGCCCCCTGATGGGGCGTTTGGTGTTGTAGGGAACTAGGTAGTCGTCCAGGTAGGTTTGCATTTCGTCGACACTCTCATACCTCTTTTCGCGGCTCTTGATCCGGAAGTGCTCATCCAGCAACGTGCGGTGCATGCGTTACACTAAGCCGTTGGATTGCGGTCGCCGGGCGCGGGCTGTGCGGTGTTCGATCTCTTAGAGCTGGTGGAATAGATCGTACTGATTCATCAAAGATGCCGATCAACATCCTGCCGGGCATGAAGAATCCTGGTGGCCTCAAGCTGTTTCTGCTAGATGCGGTAGAAAATGACGTGACTGGACACCGGTAGGCTACGTATTTCACTTGAGAACTCAGTGCCTGCTCTGCCTGTCTCTGGATGTTCCAGAAGCGACCAGATTGCTTTTTTAGAGTGTCCAGGTATTTTGTCGGAGCGGGGCCTTCCCCAATAGAGAGTGCCATATGCCGAATTGCTACCAGATTCTCGCGAGCGGCGGATGAGAGGATCTGTGATGTGGCATGGTTATGTTTTCAAGTCTTCGAACAATTCGTCCAGGCCGGCTTTGGAGGTGATTTGTGTGCCTTCGCCGCAGTCCAGTTGATCCACGCCTTGCTGCAGCTGCTCACGCAGGCGCGCGAGCTTGAGTTCATTGATCCATTCTTCATGGGTTTTCACGAAGCCCAGGGCCTCGCGGATGACTTCGCTGGTGTTGTTGTAGAGGCCGCTTTCCACTTTGATTTTGATGTGGGCTTCCAGTTCGGGGGGTAGTGAGATGTGCATGCTCACTCTCCTGGGGTTGGGGTACATGGTTATGCTATGCGGCGGACAAAGTTTGTCCATCTTTGGGGGGTAGAAAGGGGAGGCGCTTCTGACTGGATCAGCGGTGGTGCCATTTTCATCGCGACTGACGTCGCTCCTACATCAAGAACCCAGCCCCCCGGGTAGGAGGGGTTTGGGCGCGCTGAACCCGTAAAAAAGCCCCGGCGGGCGAACCCGCCGGGGCTTTTCAGCTCTCGGCAACGGTGAAGAGAAGGGTGGTTACACCCGCTCGATCACCGTGGCGATGCCCTGACCCAGGCCGATGCACATGGTGGCGAGGCCGATCTGGCCGTCGTTGCCTTCCAGTACGTTCAGCAGGGTGCCGGTGATGCGGGCACCGGAGCAGCCCAGGGGGTGGCCCAGGGCGATGGCGCCGCCGTTGAGGTTGACCTTCTCGTTCATCTTGTCGAGGAGCTTGAGGTCCTTGAGCACCGGCAGGGATTGCGCGGCGAAGGCTTCGTTGAGCTCCACGTAGTCGATGTCGTCGATGGTCAGGCCGGCGCGCTTGAGCGCTTTCTGGGTGGCCGGGACCGGGCCGTAGCCCATGATGGCGGCGTCGCAGCCGGCCACGGCCATGCTGCGGATTTTGGCCCGCGGTTTGAGGCCCATGGCCTGGGCTTTTTCGGCGCTCATCACCAGCATGGCCGCCGCGCCGTCGGAGAGGGCGGAGGAGGTGCCGGCGGTGACGGTGCCGCTGACCGGGTCGAAGACGGGGCGCAGTTTCTGCATGTCTTCGAGGCTGGCGTTGGGACGGATGGTTTCGTCGATTTCGCACAGCACTTTGCGGCCGTCGGCGTCGTGGCCTTCGATGGGCACGATTTCGTTTTTCCAGCGGCCTTGTTCGGTGGCTTCCCAGGCTTTCTTGTGGGAGCGCACGCCGAATTCGTCCTGCTGTTCACGGGTGATGCCGTGCATGCGGCCGAGCATTTCGGCGGTCAGGCCCATCATGTTGGAGGCACGGGCGGTGTACTTGGACAACTCGGGGTTGAGGTCCACGCCGTGGTCCATGGCCACGTGGCCCATGTGCTCCACGCCGCCGATCACGAACACGTCACCGTTGCCGGTTTCGATGGCCTGGGCGGCGCTGTGCAGGGCCTGCATGGAGGAGCCGCACAGGCGGTTGACGGTTTGCGCGGCGCTGGTGCGCGGCACGCCGGCCAGCATGGCGATGTTGCGGGCGATGTTCATGCCCTGTTCCTTGGTCTGGTTGACGCAGCCCCAGATCACGTCTTCGGTTTCCTCGACGCTCCAGTCCGGGTTGCGCGCCATCAGCGCCTGGATCAGCAGCGCGGAGAGTTTTTCCGCGCGCACGTTGCGGAACATGCCGTTTTTGCTTTTGCCCATCGGGGTGCGCACGGCATCGACGATGACCACGTCTTTCGGATTCAAACTCATTTCCAGATCTCCTTTGCCCGTGCCTTAGCCGAAGAAGGACTCGCCCTTGGCGGCCTTGTCCTTGAGCATTTGCGGCGCTTCGTAAAGGGCGCCCAGGTGCGCGTATTTGTCGCACAGTTCGGCGAATGCCTTGGTGCCGATGCTGTCGATGTAACGCAGCGGGCCGCCGCGGAACGGCGGGAAGCCGATGCCGTAGATCATCGCCATGTCGGCTTCGGCGGGGGAGCCCACGATGTTGTCTTCCAGGCAGCGGACGGTTTCGGTGCACATGGGGATCATCATGCGGGCGATGATCTCCTCGGCGTCGTAGTCCTTCGGCTCGCTGGTGACGGCGGGCTTGATCAGCTCATAGGTCTTTTCGTCGACCACTTTCTTGGGCTTGCCCTTCTTGTCTTCCTCGTACTTGTAGAAGCCGATGCCGTTCTTCTGACCATAGCGTTCGTTTTCGAACATGATCTCGGTCGGGTCCTTGAAGTCGTGGTCCATGCGCTCGGGGAAGCCTTCCGCCATCACCTGGGCGGCGTGCACGCCGGTGTCGATGCCGACCACGTCGAGCAGGTAGGCGGGGCCCATGGGCCAGCCGAATTTCTGCATGACTTTATCGACTTGCTGGAAGTCGGCGCCGTCGCGCACCAGCATGCTGAAGCCGGCGAAGTAGGGGAACAGCACACGGTTCACCAGGAAGCCGGGGCAGTCGTTCACCACCACCGGGTTCTTGCCCATTTTCTGAGCGTAGGCGACCAGGGTGGCGACGGTTTCGTCGGAGGTTTTCTCACCGCGGATCACTTCCACCAGGGGCATCATGTGCACCGGGTTGAAGAAGTGCATGCCACCGAAGTTCTCCGGCTTCTTGAGCGCTTCCGCCAGGCGGGTGATGGAGATGGTGGAGGTGTTGGAGGCGAGCACGGCGCCGTCCACTTTTTCCTCGGTCTCGGCGAGCACGGACTGCTTGATCTTGGGGTTCTCGACCACCGCCTCGACCACCACATCGATGCCCTTGAAGTCATCGTAGCTGAGGGTGGGACGGATGGCGGAGAGCACCTTGCCCATGCCGGCGGCGTCCATCTTGCCCTTGCCGACGCGCTTGGAGAGCAGCTTGGAGGCTTCGTTCATGCCCAGGTCCAGCGCCTTGTCGGCGATGTCCTTCATGACGATGGGCGTGCCCTTGAGGGCGGACTGGAAGGCGATGCCGCCGCCCATGATGCCCGCGCCCAGCACGGCGGCGTGTTTGATCTCGGGGGCGCCCTTGGCGGTTTTGCCGTTGACCTTCTTGACCTGCTGATCGGCCAGGAACAGGCCCACCATGGCGGTGGCCTGGGAGGTCTTGGCCAGTTTGGCGAAGCCCTTGGATTCCACGTCGAGGGCGTCGTCGCGCTTCATGCCGGCGGCCTTCTGCATGGATTTCACGGCTTCCACCGGGGCCGGGTAGTTCTTGCCGGCTTGCTGCTGGACCATGGCCATGCCGGTCTGGAAGGCCATCATCTGCTCCATGGGAGGCATGGGCAGCGGCTCCAGTTTTTCCTGGCGCTTGGCGCGGAAGTCGATCTTGCCGGCCAGGCACTGTTGGATCAGGTCCAGGGCGGCGTCACGCTCGTCGCCGGCTTTCACCACGGCGTCGACGATGCCCACTTTGAGGGCCTTGTCCGCCTTGTTCTGGCTGCCGGTGGCGATCCATTCCACGGCGTTGTCCACGCCGATGATGCGCGGGGTGCGCACGGTGCCGCCGAAGCCCGGGTAGATGCCCAGCTTCACTTCCGGGAAGCCCACCTGGGCCGCTTCGCCCATGACGCGGAAGTCGCAGGCCAGGCACATTTCCAGGCCGCCGCCCAGGGCGAAGCCGTTGATGGCGACCACCTTGGGTACGTCCAGGTCCTCGAAGGCGTTGAAGATGTCGTTCGCCTGCCGGGACCACTTGGCGATCTCCGCCTCGTCCTGAGCGAACATTTCGGTGAATTCGGTGATGTCGGCGCCGACAATGAAAACCTTCTTGCCGGAGGTAACCACGATGCCCTTGACCTGGTCGTTGCCTTTGAGGGCCTCGGTGGCCTTGCTCAGGTCTTCCAGGGTGGCACGGTTGAACTTGTTCACGGACTCGCCCTGAAGATCGAACTTCAGTTCGGCGATGCCGTCGTCAAGCAGTTCTACGCTTACGGCGTTGCCTTGGTAAATCATAACGATTGCTCTCCAGTCCCAAAGTACGCGGCGGAGCCGCTTTGGTGAGCCTGCTTTAACCTCCTTGGAGGCGTGAGTCACCGTTCATGTGAGCGTTTGCTTACATCAACGGCCAAACCGCTCAGGGCTGCCAAGTATAAGAATCACGGCGCCTTGATGTTAGCCCCTTTGCGTGACTTACGGGTCGGCGCCCTTGACGACGACCACGGATATGCGGACGCTTGCCGCCATCGCTTCCTGTGATGGCATCCATGACCGCAAGTTCCTACCCCCGTATTCGCCGCCGTCCTTCGGTGTCCGTGGACTGGCCCGGCGTACCGCCGCTGCTGGCGCGCATCCTCGCCAACCGGGGGCTGACCTCCGCCGAGCAACTGGAGCTGACCCTGGGGCGGCTGCCCCATCCGGATGGCTTCCGGGGCCTGGCGGCGGCGGTGGAGCTGCTGCTGGCCGCCCGGGAGCAGCACTGGCGCATCTGCATCGTGGGCGACTACGACGCCGACGGCGCCACCGCCACCGCGCTGATGGTGCGCGGCCTGGAGGCCCTGGGCTTCCCGCGTCCGGATTATCTGGTGCCCAACCGCTTCGAGTACGGCTACGGCCTGTCCCCGGCGATCGTCGATCTGGCCCGGGAGACGGTGGCGCCGGATCTGATCATCACCGTGGACAACGGCATCGCCAGCGTGGACGGGGTGGCGGCGGCCCGGGCGGCGGGTATGCGCGTGCTGATCACCGACCATCATCTGCCCGGCGACCGCCTGCCGGACGCCGACGCCATCGCCAACCCGCGCCTGGAGGAGCAGGGCTTCCCGGCGCCCAACCTGGCCGGGGTGGGCGTGGCCTTCTATCTGCTGATGGCGGTGCAGCGCGGCCTGGGCGTGCGCCGGGGCGTGGTGGATCTGCTCGACCTGGTGGCCCTGGGCACGGTGGCGGACGTGGTGGCCCTGGACGACGCCAACCGCATTCTGGTGGAGCAGGGCCTGCGCCGGCTGCGCGCCGGCAAGGGCAACCCGGGGCTGCGCGCCCTGCTGCAGGTGGCCGGCCGCGACCCGGCCCGGGCCCTGGCCGCGGACCTGGGCTTCGCCGCCGGGCCCCGGCTCAACGCCGCCGGCCGGCTGGCGGACATGCGCCACGGCATCGAGTGCCTGCTGGCGGACAGCGTGTCCGAGGCGCGCCAGTATGCGGAGGAGCTGGACGCCATCAACCGGGAACGGCGCGGCATCGAGCAGGGCATGCGCGATGCCGCCATGGCCGAGGTGGAGCGCCTGCGCGACCGGACCCTGCCGCCGGCCTTGTGCCTGCACGGCCGTGACTGGCACGAGGGCGTGGTGGGCATTCTCGCTTCGCGGGTGAAGGAGGCGGTGCACCGGCCGGTGATCGCCTTCGCGCCGGCCCGCGAAGAAGGGCTGGTGAAGGGCTCCGGTCGCTCGATTCCCGGCCTGCACCTGCGCGACGTGCTGGACGCGGTGGCCACCCGCCATCCGGAGTTGCTGCACAAGTTCGGCGGCCACGCCATGGCCGCCGGCATGACCCTGCGCGCCGACGACCTGGACGCCTTCCGCGACGCCTTTCAGGCGGCGGTGGCGGAGGCCGCCAGCGAGGAGCTGTTCGATCAGGTGGTGGACAGCGACGGCGGCCTGGGCGACGGCGACATCACCCTGGCCACCGCCGAGATGCTGTCGCACTGCTTCCCCTGGGGCCAGGGGTTCCCGCCGCCGCGCTTCGACGGCGAGTTCGAGGTGCTCAACCACCGGGTGGTGGGCGAGCGTCATTTGAAGCTCACCCTGGGGCTGCCGGGCGTCAACGGGGTGGTGGATGGCATTCACTTCAACGCCGACCCGGCGCTGCTGGGCGCGCGCCTGAGTCGCATCGAGGGGGTCTACCGGCTGGAGGTGAACGAGTTCCGCGGGCGGCGCTCGCCGCAGATGATGTTCGAGCATTTGCGGCCGGTATAACCCCGGAACCGCCTGGAGTTGTGACAAAACTTGGCCGCCGGATGCGGGCGCGCCCCAGGCGCAGTACACTCGATGGACACCACGAAACGATGTACACACCCGATCCCGGAAGGAGACCCGCCTTGGCCACCGACAGCCGCCGCGCTGCACTCGATTACCACGAACACCCCGTCCCCGGTAAAACCGCCGTCGTCGCCACCAAGCCCCTGACCAACCAGAGCGATCTGGCGCTGGCCTATTCCCCCGGCGTGGCCTGGGCCTGCGAGGAAATCGTCGAGGACGAGAACAATGTGTTCCGCTACACCGGCCGCGGCAACCTGGTGGCGGTGATCAGCAACGGCAGCGCCGTGCTGGGCCTGGGCAACATCGGCGCGCTGGCCTCCAAACCGGTGATGGAAGGCAAGGCGGTGCTGTTCAAGAAGTTCGCCGGCCTGGACGTGTTCGACATCGAGATCAAGGAGGACGACCCGGACAAGCTGGTGGACATCATCGCCGCCCTGGAGCCCACCTTCGGCGGCATCAACCTGGAAGACATCAAGGCGCCGGAGTGCTTCATCGTCGAGCGCAAGCTGCGCGAGCGCATGAGCATCCCGGTGTTCCATGACGACCAGCACGGCACCGCCATCACCGTGAGCGCCGCCTTCATCAACGGCCTCAAGGTGGCCGGCAAGCCCATCGACCAGGTCAAGGTGGTGGTGTCCGGCGCCGGCGCGGCGGCGCTGGCCTGCCTGGACCTGATGGTGGACCTGGGGCTGCCCCAGGAAAACATCTGGGTCACCGACATCGAGGGCGTGGTCTACCAGGGCCGCAAGGAACTGATGGACCCGGACAAGGAACGCTTCGCCCAGGCCACCGACGCCCGCACCCTGGGCGAGGTGATCGACGGCGCCGACGTGTTCCTGGGCCTGTCCGCCGGCGGCGTGCTCAAGCCGGACATGGTGCAGCGCATGGCGGCCCGGCCGCTGATCCTGGCCCTGGCCAACCCGCACCCGGAGATCCTGCCGGAGGACGCCAAGGCGGTGCGCGACGACCTGATCATGGCCACCGGCCGCTCCGATTACCCCAATCAGGTCAACAACGTGCTGTGCTTCCCGTACATCTTCCGGGGCGCTCTGGACGCCGGCGCCACCACCATCACCCGGGAGATGGAAAAGGCGGCGGTGTACGCCATCGCCGGCCTGGCCCAGGAAGAACAGAACGAAGTGGTGGCCGCCGCCTATGGCACCTACGACCTGAGCTTCGGCCCGGATTACCTGATTCCCAAGCCGTTCGACCCGCGCCTGATCGTGCGCATCGCGCCGGCGGTGGCCAAGGCCGCCATGGACGACGGCGTGGCCGCCCGGCCGATCGCCGATCTCAACACCTACGCGGAGCAGCTCAAGCAGTTCGTCTACCACTCCGGCGCCTTCATGAAGCCGCTGTTCTCCGCCGCCAAGGCCCTGGTGCGCGACGGCGGCAAGGCCCGCATCGTGTTCACCGAGGGCGAGGAGGAGCGCGTGCTGCGCGCCGTCCAGGTGGTGGTGGACGAGGGCCTGGCGTTCCCGATCCTGGTGGGCCGGCCGGAGGTGCTGGCCATGCGCATCGAGCGCTACGGCCTGCGCCTGAAGCTGGGCGAGGACGTGGAGGTCACCAATCCGGAGCAGGACGACCGCTTCCACCGCTACTGGAACGCCTACTGGGAAAAACGCTGCCGCCACGGCGTCACCAAGGAAGTGGCGCGCACCGAGATGCGCCGCCGCATGACCCTGATCGGCGCCATGATGGTTCACCTGGGCGAGGCGGACGGCATGGTGTGCGGCACCGTGGGCCGGTTCGCCGAGCACCTCAATTTCGTCGATCAGGTGATCGGCCTGCGCCCGGAGGCGCGCACCTACGCGGCCATGAACGTTCTGCTGCTGCCCGAGCGCACCGTGGCGGTGGTGGACACCCACGTCAACGAGGACCCCAGCGCCGAGCAGATCGCCGAGTTCACCCTGGCCGCCGCCGAGGAAATGCGGCGCCTGAACCTGGAGCCCAAGGCGGCGCTGCTGTCGCGCTCCAACTTCGGCTCCGAGCGCTGCCAGGCCAGCGAGAAGATGCGCCACGCCCTGGCGTTGATCCGCGAATGGGACCAGGCGCTGGAGGTGGACGGCGAAATGCACGGCGATGCCGCCCTGGAGGCCTCGATCCGCAAGGAAATCCTGCCGGATTCCACCCTCACCGGCTCCGCCAACCTGCTGGTGTGCCCGAACGGCGATTCCGGCAACATCGCCTACAACCTGCTCAAGACCGCCGCCGGCAGCAACGTGGCCATTGGCCCCTTCCTGCTGGGCGCGGACGCGCCGGTGACGATTCTCACCGCCAGCGCCACGGTGCGCCGCATCGTCAATATGGCGGCGCTCACGGTGCTGCGCGCCAACCTGGAACCGAAGGGCTGAGCGCCCCGGCTTTCCCTCCGTCGGGCGGGGGCGGGCATTCCGGTTAATGCCAGCCCCCCGGGTCTTTGCTAGGATTGCGCCGATCATCACTGCCCGGCCCAAAAGGCCGGGTCCCGGAATGCGCCGGCGGCCACCGCCGCCCGGGCGCCGTTCTCCCTGACGGAGGGACAGCATGAAAACAATTCACAAGCATCGCCTGGAAACCGGCACCGAGGTACAGGAAATCCGCCTGCCGGAAGAGGGCGACGTGCTCCGCGTGGACTACATCCAGCAGGAGCGCCTGATCTACATGTGGGTCGAAGTGGACGCCGACACCGTGATCGACACCCCCAAGGAGGTGCGTCGCTTCAAGGTGTTCACCACCGGCAGCGGTATCCCCGACAACGCGGTCTATATCGGCACCACCCTGGACGCGCTCAAACCGGAGGCGTTCCACGTCTACGAACTGGTCGACTGATCGCCCAGCCGGTAGAATGCGCGCCCTTTCACACACCGGGATTTGAGACCTTTTATGGAAGTGAATCCGCTGAGAACCCACCTCACCGACCTGGCCGAGCGCGTCGCAGCGCTGAGGGGGTATCTTTGACTACGACCAGAAGAGTGAACGACTGGTCGAAGTAGAACGCGAACTGGCGCTCCCCGACGTCTGGAACGAGCCCGACCGGGCCCAGGCGCTGGGCAAGGAGCGCGCCCAGCTGGAAAGCGTGGTGACCACCCTGCGCGACGCCGATCAGGGCGTCGGCGACACCCGCGACCTGCTGGAACTGGCGGTGGAAGAGGGCGATGAAGCCACCGTCGCGGAAGTGGAAGCGGACCTGACGCGCCTGGAGCGCATGGTGGCGGACCTGGAATTCCGCCGCATGTTCTCCGGCGAGATGGACACCGCCAACGCCTACCTGGACATCCAGGCCGGCTCCGGCGGCACCGAGGCCCAGGACTGGGCGGAGATGTTGCTGCGCATGTACCTGCGCTGGGGCGAGGCCCACGGCTTCAAGACCGAGCTGGTGGAAGCCTCCGACGGCGACGTGGCCGGCATCAAGTCCGCCACCGTCCGCTTCGAGGGCGACTACGCCTACGGCTGGCTGCGCACCGAAACCGGCGTGCACCGTCTGGTGCGCAAGAGCCCGTTCGATTCCGGCGGCCGCCGCCACACTTCCTTCAGCTCGGTGTTCGTGGCCCCGGAAGTGGACGACGACATCGACATCGAGATCGATCCCGGCAAGCTGCGCACCGATACCTACCGGGCCTCCGGCGCCGGCGGTCAGCACGTGAACCGGACCGATTCCGCGGTGCGCCTGACCTACACCTTCACCGACCCGGACAATGGCAAGGAGCACATCGTGGTGACCCAGTGCCAGTCCGAGCGTAGCCAGCACCAGAACCGGGACAAGGCCACCAAGATGCTGCAGGCCAAGCTCTACGAGCTGGAGCTGCAGAAGCGCAACGCCGAGAAGCAGGCCCAGGAGAACGCCAAGGCGGACATCGGCTGGGGCAGCCAGATCCGCTCCTACGTGCTCGATGACGGCCGCATCAAGGACCTGCGCACCAACGTGGAAAGCCACAACACCCAGCAGGTGCTGGACGGCGATCTGGATCGATTCATCGAAGCTTCCCTGAAAAGTGGACTCTGAGAGAATGGCTGACGAACAGACCAAGCAGAACGACGCCAACGAGGAAAACCGCCTGATCGCCGAACGCCGCGCCAAGCTGGCGGAATGGCGCGACAGCGGGGCCGCCTTCCCCAACCATTTCCGCCGCGACAGCCTGGCCGCCGACCTGGAGGCGGAGTACGGCGCGTTGGACAAGGAAGAGCTGGAAGCGAAGGACATTCAAGTGGCCGTGGCCGGCCGCCTGATGCTCGACCGCAAGGCGTTCAAGGTGCTGCAGGACATGTCCGGCCGCATCCAGATCTACGCGCCGAAAGAAGTGCAGAAAGCCACCAAGCACTGGGACCTGGGCGACGTGGTGGGCGTGCGCGGCAAGCTGTGCAAGTCCGGCAAGGGCGACCTGTACGTGATGATGGATGAGTACCTGCTGCTCACCAAATCGCTGCGCCCGCTGCCCGAGAAGCACAAGGGCCTCACCGACACCGAGGCCCGCTACCGCCAGCGCTACGTGGACCTGATCGTCAACGAGGACAGCCGCGCCGCCTTCAAGATCCGCTCGAAAATCGTCGCCGGCATCCGCAACTATCTGGTCGGCCAGGATTTCATCGAGGCGGAAACGCCCATGCTGCAGGTGATTCCCGGCGGCGCCACGGCGCGGCCCTTCATCACCCACCACAACAGCCTGGACATGGACATGTACCTGCGCATCGCGCCGGAACTGTACCTCAAGCGGCTGGTGGTGGGCGGCTTCGAGAAGGTGTTCGAGATCAACCGCAACTTCCGCAACGAGGGCCTGAGCACCCGGCATAATCCGGAATTCACCATGCTCGAGTTCTACCAGGCCTACGCGGATTACCAGGATCTCATGGACCTCACCGAGGACATGCTGCGCACCCTGGCCCGGGACGTGCTCGGCGACACCCTGGTGCGCAACACCGTGCTCGATGAACACGGCGAGCCCGCCGGCGAAGTGACCTACGATTTCGGCAAGCCGTTCCGCCGACTCACCGTGTTCGACGCCATCCTCGAATACAACCCGGACATGGACGCCAAGGAGCTGGCGGACGAGCAGGGCGCCCGGCGCATCGCCGAGGGCCTGGGCATTCCGCTCAAGGACGGCTGGGGCCTGGGCAAGGTGCAGATCGAGATCTTCGAGAAGACCGCCGAGCACCGGCTGCAGGATCCCACCTTCATCACCGACTATCCCACGGAAGTGTCGCCCCTGGCGCGGCGCAAGGACGACGACCCCTTCGTCACCGAGCGCTTCGAGTTCTTCGTCGGCGGACGCGAGATCGCCAACGGTTTCTCCGAGCTCAACGACGCCGAGGACCAGGCGGAGCGCTTCCGCGCCCAGGTGGCGGAGAAGGAAGCCGGCGACGACGAGGCCATGTTCTACGACGAGGATTACATCACCGCCCTGGAACACGGCCTGCCGCCCACCGCTGGCGAGGGCATCGGCATCGACCGCCTGGTGATGCTGTTCACCGATTCGCCCACCATCAAGGACGTGATCCTGTTCCCGCACATGCGTCCCCGCGGCCAGTAGGCTTGGTGCCCCGTGGCGGCCCGCGCGCCGCCACGGCCGCCATGGAAAGGGCAAGGCACCTGCCACGAACTCCCACAACATCGCGGTGCCTGTTAGGCTATCGGAGATCACCAAACAACAAAGCAGACCGCATTCATGACCTCGGCAATCCGCTACCAGGGACGCAAGACCCGCCGCGCGGGCAGTGAGCAACGCCGCCAGGCGATTCTCGACGCGGCGCTCAACATCATCGTCACCGACGGCATTCGCGCCGTGCGCCACCGCGCCGTGGCCCGGGAAGCGGACGTGCCGCTGTCCGCCACCACCTATTACTTCAAGGACATCTCCGACCTGATCGCGGATGCCTTCACGCTGTTCGCGGAACGAGCCCTGGAGAACGTGGTGCGCCCGTTCCGTGATCAGGCGTTCGCCCTGATCCAGGAGTTCCAGGGCGACGGCGCCAGCCGCGAAACCCTGATCGAGTCCCTGGCCCAGGTGACCACCGCCTTCATGCTCGACGAGCTCAACAACCGCCGCGACCACCTGATCGCCGAGCAGGCTTTCCTGCAGGAAGCGATTCTGGACCCGCGCCTGCGCGAGCTCGCCGACCTCTACCTGGAGGAGATGGGTACCTTGCTGGTGGGCGCCTGCGAGGCCATCGGCTCGCCCACGCCGGAACTGGACGCGGAAGTGATTCACGCCCGTATAATGGCGCTGGAAGTGCGGTTGCTCACCCACCCGGAACTGGCCAGCGAGGCCAGCGTGAAGACCCGCATGCGACATCTTCTGGAGAAGCTGGTCCCCCATGACTGACGCACCATCGATCGGCTCAAGGGCCGAACAGGACGTGCAGCTGGAAGCCGGCTGGAAGCAGGCCCTGGGCGGTGAATTCGCCCAGCCCTACATGCACGAGCTCAAGGCCTTCCTGCGCGACGAAAAGCAGGCCGGCGAAACCATCTACCCACCCGGGCCGGACATTTTCCGGGCCTTCAACGAAACCCCCTTCGACCAGGTCAAGGTGGTGATCCTCGGCCAGGACCCCTACCACGGCCCCAACCAGGCCCACGGCCTGTGTTTCTCGGTGCAGCCCGGGGTGCGGGTGCCGCCGTCGCTGGTCAACATCTTCAAGGAAATCGAGCGCGACCTGGGCATTCCGGCGCCCAACCACGGCAACCTGGATCACTGGGCCCGCCAGGGCGTGCTGCTGCTCAACGCCACCCTCACGGTGCGCGCCGGCCAGGCCGCCTCCCACCAGGGCCACGGCTGGGAGCGCTTCACCGACCAGGCCATCGAGCACATCAACCGCGAGCGTGAGGGCGTGGTGTTCCTGCTGTGGGGCAGCGCCGCCCAGAAGAAGGGCAAGCTGGTGGACCGCCAGCGCCACTGCGTGCTCACCGCTCCGCACCCCTCGCCGCTGTCCGCCTACCGCGGCTTTTTCGGCTGCGGGCATTTCTCCCGCGCCAATCAATATCTGCTTCAGCAGGGCCAGGACCCCATCGACTGGTCCCTCCCGGAATCATAAGGACCCCGTTGGCATGACCGACTCCGTACTGTTCGAAGAACTGAGCACCGCCTGTGGCCGCGTGATCGGCCGCGCCACCCTCAACGCGCCCCGTTCCCTGAACGCCCTGACCCTGGACATGATCCAGGCCCTGGACGCCCGGGTGGCGGACTGGCAGGGCCGCGACGAGGTGGTGGCGATCTGGCTGGACGGCGCCGGCGGCAAGGCGCTCAGCGCCGGGGGCGACGTGGTCGCCCTGCACGGCGCCGCCGTCAAGCACGCCGGCCAGGCCCGCAATCCCTTCGCGGAGCAATACTTCGCCGAGGAATACCGCCTCGATTACCGCCTGCACGTCTCCGAGACCCCGGTGATCTGCTGGGCGGACGGCGTGGTCATGGGCGGCGGCATGGGCCTGATGCAAGGCAGCCAGTTCCGGCTGGTGACGCCGCGCAGCCGCCTGGCCATGCCGGAGGTCACCATCGGCCTGTTCCCGGACGTGGGCGCCAGCTGGTTCCTTAACCGGCTGCCCGGCCACACCGGCCTGTTCCTGGGGCTTACCGGCGTGCACCTGAACGCCCGGGACGCCCTGGACCTGGGCCTGGCGGACCGCTTCCTGGACGCGGACCCGGAAGAGGTGCTCAAGGCCCTCACCGAGAACCGCTACGACGGCGACCGGGCCGCGGACCGCGCCCGGCTGTATCGCCAGCTGCGCGATCTGGGCACCACGCCGGAGGGGCTGCAGGCGGCGGTGAGCGATCACCGCGACACCATCGAGCGGCTGTGCGACGGCGCCACCGTGGAGGAAGTGGTGGCCCGTATCCAGGAGCACAAGCAGTGCGACGGCTGGCTGGACAAGGCGCGCAAGACCCTGGCCGCCGGCTGCCCGCAGACCATGCATCTGGTCTGGGAACAGCTGCGCCGGGCCCGCCACCTGTCCCTGGCGGAGGCGCTGCGGCTGGAATGGTGCGTGGCGGTGCAGTGCTGCCTGCACCCGGATTTCCGCGAGGGCGTGCGCGCCCTGCTGATCGACAAGGACGGCAGCCCGCGCTTCCGTCACCGGTCCGTGGACGAGGTGAGCGCGGATTACATCGATGGCTTCTTCCGTAACCCGGCGCCGGAGCACCCGCTGGCCGATCTGGGCTGACCGCGATCCCCTCTATCCCCACGGGTGATAGCGAACATCACGGATCATCATTTCCCGTCATGAGCGGGGCTCCCTAGAATCCCGATAACGGACCACAGGAGACCCGCCATGCCCTTCCAGGACTACACGCTGATCCAGGCCCCCATGGCCGGCGGCATCAACGCCACCCCGCTCACCGTGGGCGCCGCCCGGGCCGGGGCCCTGGCCTCCATCGGCGCCGGCTACCTGTCCGGTGCCGCCCTCGAGGAAGCGGTGACGGCGGCCCGCCAGGGCGGCGCCGATGCCTTCGCGGTGAACCTGTTCATCCCCGGCGAAGCGGGCGCCAGCGAGGCGCAATGGCGCGCCGCCCGGGAAGCCCTGGTGCCCTGTTATGAGGCCGCCGGCGTGGCCCTGCCGGAGGCTTTCGCCGAGCTGCCCGGCTTCGACGAACAGTTCGAGGCCATGCTCGAGGCCCGGCCGGCGTTCTTCAGCTTCACCTTCGGGCGCCTGGACAAGGCCCGTCGCGACGCCTGCCGGGCCCGGGGCATCGGCCTGATCGGCACCGCCACCAATCGGGCGGAAGCCCGTGACCAAGCGGAGGATGGCGTCGACGCCATCGTGCTGCAGGGCGAGGAGGCCGGTGGCCACCGGGGCAGTGCCGACCCGCGCGGCGCCGGCACGCCGCTGGCTGAACTGCTGGCCGGGTGCCGGGATCTGGAGCGGCCGCTGATCGCCGGCGGCGGGCTGATGGACGGCGCCGATATGGCCCGGGTGTTGGGCCAGGGCGCCGCCGCCGCCCAGCTGGGTACCGCCTTCCTGAGCTGCCCGGAAGCGGGCACCGCGCCGGCCTGGCGGGACGCCCTGGCCGCCGCCGGTCCGGACGCCACGGCGGTCACCGCTGCGGTCTCGGGGCGCTACGCCCGGGGCCTGGCCAATGCCTGGATGGATGAGCGGGCGCCGGCGACGATCGCGCCGTACCCGGACCAGCACCGGCTCACGTCGCCGTTACGCAAGGCCGCCGGGGTGGAATGGAAGAGTCTGTGGGCCGGCACCGGCGCCCACCGGTCCCGGGCCCTGCCGGTGGCAGAGCTGGTGGCCACTCTGCTCGAAGAGTGTCACGCCTTCGGCTTGGGAAGCTCGTAGGGCAATGCCCGTGGCTCCACCCCCAGCGGCATGTCGTCCACCAGCAGCTCGCCCTCATGATCCAGCCGCACCACCGCCAGCATCAAGGCGGTGGGCTCCCCGGGGGCGCTGTCCACCACCTCGCCCACGGCGCGGCCCTGATCATTGCGCAGGCTCTGGCCGGCGGCCAGCTCCGGCCCGGAATAGGCGAACAGGCGCATGCGCTGCTTGAGCTTGCCCTTGAAGTGCATGCGCGCCACCACCTCCTGGCCGGTGTAGCAGCCTTTCTTGAAGCTGACGCCGCCGAGCACGTCGTAGTTGAGCACCTGGGGCAGGAACAGATCCTCGGCGCCGGGCAGAATCTGGCCCTCGCCGGCGAGGAGGTCCTGGAAGCGGGCGCCGGCGCCGTCGGTGATCACCCGTTCCTTGGTGAGCGCCTGCCAGTGGCTGTCCAGCAGCGCCGAGGTGGCCACGATCAGGGCGTGGTCGGTGAGCGCGTAGCGCAGCACGGTGACGCCGTCGCGGCTGGCCGCCTGGCCCGCCTCCGGGGTGGGCAGGCCGGCCTCGGTCAGGGTGGCGTCCACGCCGCCGGAGAGCTGCGCTACCAGGGTGTCCGGATCCGGCCGGAAGGTCACCTTGGCGCGCAGCCTGTACTTCTCCAGGCAGCGGATGGTGGCGTCCACCTGGCCGGTGGGCACCAGCAGCAGGTAGCCGCCCTCCACCCGGGCGATGCGCAGGCTGATCAGGCCGCGCCCCTTGAGCGACAGGTGCATGGCGGCGCGGTGGGCGCCCTCGTCCACCGGTTTCAGATCGGCGGTGAGCTGGCCCTGCAGGTAGTCGCCGGCTTCCTCGCCCTCGGCGTGGATCACCGCCAGGTGCTCGCCGGTGGCCAGGGCCGGGGCCGTTACGCCGCCGTGCCGGGGATGCTGCGCCTCGATCAGGGATTGCCAAGCGTTCATGGTGCTCCTGTGGTTGCCCGTGCGGGTATTCAGTGGGACCCCCGATGATAGATAATCGTGAGCCCCCGTGTCAGTCGATGAAGCAAAGAGATTCTATCAATGACGTCTTCCCCGTCCTCCGAAACCGCCGATCTGAAACGCCGCTACCAGTGGCAATGCCGGCGTGGCGCCTCCGAAGTGGAGGTGGTGCTGTACGCCTACCTGGAACGTTTTTTCGAGGACGACACACCGGAACGGCGCGCCGCCTTCGGCCGCCTGCTGGAATGCCACGACGTGGACATGCTGGACTGGTTCACCGGCCACGGCGAGCCGGAGGACCCGGAGCTGCGCGAATTCGTGGCCGGGATGCTGCGCCGTGTGGCCGAGACGGATTGAACCGGGCGCCTCGCGCTATCCGGCGCGGCTGCGCCTGGCCGGCCTGGCGCTGGCCGGGGCGGCGCTGCTGGTCAGCGGCCTGCCGCTGAGCCTGGTGGCGGTGCTGGGGCTGGCGGCCCTGGCCCTGGCGCGCCGCTGGCGCCCGGCCACGCCGGCACGGCTGGCGGTGTCGCCGGAGGCGGTGCGGCTGGTGCTGCGCGACGGCCGCCGGCTGGCGGTGCGGCCGCCGTTCCGGGCGCTGCTGCGCGAGCACTGGCTGGCCCTGCATTGCCCCGGCGCCGGCTGGGTGTGGCTGTTCCCCGACCAGCTCGACCCGGCGGCGGTGACGCCGCTGCGCCAGGTGCTGTTTCTGCAGCGGCGATAACGGCAAGGAGCAACGATGAGCAACGAATACGGTTTCCACTTCGACAACAGCTACGCCCGGCTCCCCGAGGCGCTGTTCGCCCGCACCGACCCCCAGCCCGTGGCCGAGCCCTCGCTACTGCTGTGGAACGCGCCCCTGGCCGAGGCCCTGGGCCTGGACGGCGCGGCGCTGAACGGCCCCACCGGCGCCGCGCTGTTCGGCGGCAACCAGGTGCCCGCCGGCGGCGAGCCCCTGGCCCAGGCCTACGCCGGCCACCAGTTCGGCAACCCCACCATGCTCGGTGACGGCCGCGCCATCCTGCTCGGCGAGCAGATCACCCCGCACGGCGAACGCCGCGACATCCAGCTCAAGGGCGGCGGCCGCACGCCATTCTCCCGGGGCGGCGACGGGCGTGCCGCCCTCGGCCCGATGCTGCGGGAATACCTGATCAGCGAGGCCATGCATGCCCTGGGCATCCCCACCACCCGCGGCCTGGCGGTGGTGGGCAACGGCGAGCCGGTGCTCCGCGATACCGCCGTGCCCGGCGCCGTGCTCACCCGGGTGGCGGCCTCCCACCTGCGCGTGGGCACCTTCCAGTACGCCGCCGCCCGCCGCGACCCGGATCTGCTCCGCGCGCTGTTCGATTACACCCTGGAACGCCACTACCCGGACCTGAAGGACGCGGACAACCCGGCCCTGGCCCTGCTGGACGCGGTCATGGAGCGGCACATCGATCTGGTGGTGGCCTGGATGCGGGTGGGTTTTATCCACGGCGTGCTCAACACCGACAACGTGACCCTGTCCGGCGAGACCATCGACTACGGCCCCTGCGCCTTCATGGATGTCTATCACCCGGACACGGTGTTCAGCTCCATCGACCAGCGCGGCCGCTACGCCTACGGCAACCAGCCGGTGATCACCCAGTGGAACCTGGCCCGGCTGGCGGAAACCCTGGTGCCGCTGATCGGCGACGACAGCGAGGCCGCCGTGGCGCGCGCCGAGGCCCTGCTGGGCGAATTCGGCGGCCGCTACGAGCAACGCTGGCGGGCGATGATGGCCGACAAGCTGGGCCTGCTCGGCGAGCAGGAGGAGGGCGACCGCGCCCTGGTGGACGACCTGCTCGACTGGATGCGCCGGGAGCGGGTGGATTACACCAATACCTTCCGTGGCCTGATCGGCCGGGCGGTGCCCGATGGCGAGGCCTTCTATCAGGATGCCTTCCTGGACTGGCACCGCCGCTGGCGGGACCGGCTGGGGCGTAATCCGGAGCCGGACAGCGTGGCCGAGGCGCGCATGCGCGCCGCCAACCCGGCGGTGATCCCCCGCAACCACCAGGTGGAGGCGGCCCTCAACGCCGCCCAGCGCGACGACGATCTGGCCCCCACCCGGGCGCTCCTGGACGCCCTGGCCAATCCCTATGAGGACCGCGCCCTGGACGACCCCTACACCCGCCCCCCCACCGACCAAGAACGGGTCCTGCGCACCTTCTGCGGCACCTGATTACCCGGCAAAAGGCCGCCGGATCGATGTAGGAGCGGCTTTAGCCGCGATAACGACGGCGGTGGACGCATCACCGCCCGATCGCGGCTAAAGCCGCTCCTACAACCCCTCAAAAGAAGGGGCGCGGACGGTTCCTCGGAGCTTCCGGGTCGGGTGCGACCGGGCCGGACCGTTGGAGGCAGGGATGCCGGAAACGAGCTACAGGGACGTACTTGCCGCGTGTCCGGCCCGGTCGCACCCGACCCGGAAGCGGCCGTGATGGAGAGCCCGCCCCTCAAGGCACCAGAATGGTATCGCGCGGCGGCTCCGACGCCTCCGGGAATTCGCGCATGAAATGCAGCCCCCGGCTTTCGCGGCGCTGCAGCGCCGAACGGATGATCAGATCGGCGATCACCACCAGATTGCGCAGCTCCAGCAGGTCGTTGCTGATGTGGTAATTGCTGTAGTACTCGGTGATCTCGCTCTTGAGCAATTCCACCCGGTGCTGGGCCCGCTCCAGCCGCTTCACGGTACGCACGATGCCCACGTAATCCCACATGAAACGCCGCAGCTCGTCCCAGTTGTGGCTGATCACCACGTCCTCATCGGAATCGGTGACCTGGGAATCGTCCCATTCCGCCGCCTCCCGGGGCGCCGGCCACTCCGCCAGGTGGGCGCCGATGTCGTCGGCCACCGCCTGGCCGTACACGAAGCACTCCAGCAGCGAGTTGCTGGCCATGCGGTTGGCGCCGTGCAGGCCGGTGAAGCTGGTCTCGCCCAGGGCGTACAGGCCGGGCACGTCGGTGCGTCCGTGCTGGTCGATGATCACGCCGCCACAGGTGTAGTGGGCCGCCGGCACCACCGGGATCGGGTCGCGGGTGATGTCCAGGCCCAGCTGCAGGCACTTGGCGTAGACGGTGGGGAAGTGCTCGATGATGAAGTCCGCCGGCTTGTGGCTGATGTCCAGGTACAGGCAGTCGGCGCCCAGGCGCTTCATCTCGTGGTCGATGGCCCGGGCCACCACGTCCCGGGGCGCCAGCTCGGCGCGCTCGTCGAAGCGCGGCATGAAGCGCTCGCCGTTGGGCAGCAGCAGCCGGCCGCCCTCGCCACGGATCGCCTCGGTGATCAGGAAGCTCTTGGCCTTGGGGTGGTACAGGCAGGTGGGATGGAACTGCATGAACTCCATGTTCCCCACCCGGCAGCCGGCCCGCCAGGCCATGGCGATGCCGTCGCCGGTGGCCACGTCCGGGTTGGACGTGTACAGGTAGACCTTGGAGGCGCCGCCGGTGGCCAGCACCACGGAGCGGGCCAGGATCACGTCGGTCTCGCCGGTCTGGATATTGTGCACATAGGCGCCGCAGCAGCGTTTTTCCGGGCCGTCGGGGCCGTCATGCTCCTGCAGAATCAGGTCCACCGCCACCCGGTGCTCGAACAGGTGCACGTTGTCGCGCTCGGTGACGCGCTCGATCAGGGTGCTGGAGATCGCCACGCCGGTGGCGTCGGCGGCGTGGATGATGCGCCGGTGGCTGTGGCCGCCCTCGCGGGTCAGGTGGTAGGGCAGGGGATTGTCCTCGCTGCTCTCCATGCCCGCCAGGCGGGTGAAGTCCACGCCCTGGTCGATCAGCCAGCGGATCGCGTCCGGGCCGTTCTCCACGGTGTAGCGCACCGCGTCGTCATGGCACAGGCCGCCGCCGGCCTGGTGGGTGTCCTGCACGTGGCTTTCCAGGGAGTCGCCGTCGTCGAGCACCGCCGCCACGCCGCCCTGGGCGTAGTAAGTGCTCGCATGGGTCAGCTTGCCCTTGGACAGCAGCGCCGCCTGGGCGCCGTCGGGCAGGCGCAGGGCGACGGTCAGGCCGGCGGCGCCGGAGCCGATGATCAGGACATCGTAACGGTAAGTGGCCATGGATCCTCGCTGGATCGGGGTAAATTGTTGAACCAATGTGAAAACCGCCGGCCAGTATAGCGGCGCGGGTAACACCTGTTACAATACCGCGCTTTACCCGCCGCCACGGGATAATACGTCCTCCAGGGAGCGAGCACCCGGTGTCTTCAGACGAACAATTAGTCAAAAAAGCCAAGACCGGCGATCAGCGCGCCTTCGAAGTGCTGGTGGTCAAGTACCAGCAGCGGATCTTCGCGCTGATCAGCCGCTATGTGCGTGACCATGACGAAGTCCAGGATGTGGCCCAGGAGGCGTTCATCAAGGCGTGGCGCGCGCTGCCCCGGTTCCGCGGGGACAGCGCTTTCTACACCTGGTTGTACCGCATCGCGGTGAACACCGCCAAGAATCATCTGGTGGCCCTGGGCCGCCGCCCGCCGGGCTCCGACCTGGATGCCGCCGAGGCTGAACAGTACAGTGGCGCGGAAATGCTCCACGAGATTGGAACCCCGGAGTCCCACGTGTTGTCCGAGGAACTGGAGGCGGTCATCCACAAGGCGATCGAGGAGCTGCCTCAGGAGCTGAAGACCGCCGTGACACTGCGTGAATTCGAAGGTCTCAGCTACGAGGATATCGCGGCGGTCATGGAGTGCCCGGTGGGAACGGTTCGTTCCCGCATCTTCCGGGCCCGTGAAGCCATCGATGAAGCGGTGCGCCCCCTGCTGGGGTCGCAGCGCGGAGACAAAGGGTGAGGACATGAGCAGGAACTACGAAGCGCTTTCCGCCTTCCTGGACGGTGAAACCAACGATTTCGAAACGCGGCGCGTGCTGCGCGACCTGGACCGGGACGACCTGGCCACCCTGGGTCGCTGGCAGCGCGCCAGCGACGCGCTGCACGGCCATGCCAGCATGGCGGTGCCGGCGTCGTTCAACGCCAGCCTGTCCCAGGCGCTGGCCGCCGAGCCCAAGCCGGCGCGCCGCGCCGGCATGATGCACGGCTTCGCGCGGGTGGCGGTGGCCGCCTCCGTGGCCGCCGTCACCGTGATCGGCTGGCAGTACTGGAGCGGCCCGGCGGAAACCGGCGCCGCGCCGGTGGTGGCCACCACCGACGCCGCCAACGACGGCGCCGCCGGTGAAGCCTCCATGACCGCTTCGGTGGCCGCCCAGCGCATGACCCGGCCGTTCGGCGAGACCTCCCTGGTGGCCCAGGGCGCCCAGCGCGCCGCCGAGCCCCGCGCCGTGTCCAACGGCCAGCAGCCGCGCGTCAACGCCATGCTGCTGCGCCACAGTGAATTCACCGCCCGCCACAGTGGCCAGGGCATGATGCCCTACGCCCGACTGGTTAGCATGGATGCCCGCAACGGAGCGCGCTAACGCATGATGCGTATCCTCGCCCTGGGGCTTACCCTGACCGCCGCCCCTCTCGCGATCGCCGACAGCCTGCCCGCCCAGACGCTCCTTGAGCGTATGACGGAAGCCACCCAGGAGCTCGACTACCAGGGTCGCTTCCTTTATCAACTGGGCGGGGAGGTCAGCACCATGGAAATCCGCCACGCCGTGATCGACGGCGAGCAGTACCAGCGGTTCACCCACCTGGACGGCCGTCTGGTGGAGGTACTGCGCCTCGGTGACGAACTGGTCTGCCTGCACCCCAACGGCACCCTCACCCGTATCGACGACCCGGACCAGAACCTGCTGTCCTTCCGGCAGCGCCTGTCCTCGCGGATTCCCGAACAGTACAACGTGCTGGTGGACGGCGACGGCCGGGTCGCCGGCCGCGCCACCACCCGCATGCGCGTGGCGCCCCTGGACAATCACCGCTACGGCTACCGGCTGTGGCTGGACAACGAGAGCCACCTGCTGCTCAAGTCGGAAATGGTGGACGCCAGCGGCCTGGCCATGGAGCGGGTGGAGTTCGTCACCCTGGACCTGGAGCCGGACCTGGGCGAGAGCGACTTCGAACTGCCCCGGGTGATCGCCGAGCGCGCCCTGGAAACCGTGCCCGCCAGCCGTTCCGACCGCATTCACCTGGAGGCCGGCTGGCTGCCCCGGGGCTTCCACGCCGCCGAGGGCGACTGGCGCCGGGTCACCGCCGAGCGCAGCCCGGTGGCCGCCCAGAGTTACAGCGACGGCCTGGCCACCTTCACGGTGTTCGTGGAGTCGGTGGCCAGTGACGACATCGAGGAAGGCGTGAGCCGCATCGGGCCCACCGTGGCGATCAGCCGCGTGGCCGCCGCCGGCGAACGCACCTACCTGCTCACCCTGGTGGGCGAGATCCCGCAACCCACCGCCGAGCGCGTCATGGAAGGGCTCGGCGTCGAGGTGGCCGCGCGGCCATGATCGAAGAGCGCGGGCGTGTGGTGGCGCGCGAACCCGGAGCGATCTGGGTGGAGACCGTGCGCGCCGGCGCTTGCGCATCCTGCCAGGCCCGCCAGGGCTGCGGCCACGGCCTGATCAACCGCCAGGCCGGCGGCCAGCGCGCCCGCCTGCGGGTGCCCACCGACCAGACCTTCAATGACGACGACGCCGTGTTGATCGGCGTGCCGGAGAACGCCGTGCTGCACGGCGCGCTCTGGGTGTACGGTTTGCCCCTGGCGTTGCTGTTCGCCGGCGCCTTGCTGGGCCAGGCGCTGACGCCGCGCCTGGGCGGCGTGGACGGCGCCGCCCTGCTGGGTGTGGCCGGCCTGGCCCTGGGGTTCATGATCAATCGCTGGCACGGCCGCCGCGTGGCCCGCGGCGGCCGTTACCAGCCGGTGGTGCTGCGGCGCCTGGATGACCCGTGCGAAACCATCGTGCGCGTCGCGCCGCAGCGCTGAATCTTCCGCGAAAAACGGCAGAAGGGAGCCTTCCCATGGGGATTTTACGCAAGTGCTTGTTGCCGCTGGTGATCGCCGGCCTGCTGGCCGGCTGCGGCCAGAATCAGGAACCGGCCGACAACGGTGGCGGCCAGCCGGACAACGCCCAGACCAGCTCGCGAAGCGATGACAGCGGCGGCGAACAGCTGGTCACCGGCCTGCCGGACTTCACCGCCCTGGTGAAGAAGGAAGCGCCGGCGGTGGTCAACATTTCCACCGTCACCCACCGCGATCAAAGCGACGACCCGCGCATGCAGGAGCTGCCGGAGATGCTGCGCCGCTTCTTCGACGAGTTCGGCGGCGGCCCGGGTGGCCCCGGCGGTCCCGGTGGCGGCGGCCGTGGCGACATGGAATCGCTGGGCTCCGGCTTCATCATCTCCAGCGACGGCTATGTGCTCACCAACTACCACGTGGTGGGCGAGGCCGACGAGATCGTGGTGCGCCTGCAGGACCGCCGCGAGCTGGACGCCGAGCTGGTGGGCTCCGACCCGCAGAGCGACCTGGCGCTGATCAAGGTGGACGCCAAGGACCTGCCGGTGGCGGACATCGGCTCCTCGGAAAACCTCAGCGTCGGTGAGTGGGTGCTCGCCATCGGCGCGCCCTTCGGTTTCGACAGCTCGGTGACCGCCGGCATCGTCAGCGCCAAGGGCCGCAGCCTGCCCACCGACAACTACGTGCCCTTCATCCAGACCGACGTGGCCATCAACCCGGGCAACAGCGGCGGCCCGCTGTTCAACCTGAAAGGCCAGGTGGTGGGCATCAACTCGCAGATCGTCAGCCGCTCCGGCGGCTACATGGGCCTGAGCTTCGCCATTCCCATCGACCTGGCCATGGACGTGGTGGACCAGCTCAAGGAAAACGGCGAGGTAAGCCGGGGCTGGCTGGGCGTGCTGATCCAGGAAGTGGATCGCGACCTGGCCGAGTCGTTCGGCCTGGACAAGCCCATGGGCGCCCTGGTGGCCCAGGTCCAGCCCGGTTCCCCGGCGTCCAAGGCCGGCCTCCAGGCCGGTGACGTGATCATCGGCTTCAACGGCAAGGAGATCCAGCGGTCCGCCCAGCTGCCCAAGTGGGTGGGCGCGCTCAAGGCCGGCACCGAGGCGGACATGACCGTGGTGCGCGACGGCGACGAGCAGACCCTGACGGTGACCGTGGGCGAGCTGCCGGACGACCCGCAGCAGGCCATGAACCAGGGTGGCGAGGGCGGCGACGACGGCGCCGACAGGCTGGGTCTGAGCGTGCGTCCGGCCAGCCCGGCGGAGCTGTCCCGGGTGGAAGCCGCCAATGGCGTCATGATCACCGGCGTGGAGAAGGGCCCGGCGGCCCGCGCCGGCCTGCGCCGTGGCGACGTGCTGGTGAGCCTGGACGGCCAGGACCTGAAAAGCCCGGAGGACTACCAGCGCATTGTCGGCGAACTGCCCGAGGCGGGGAGCGTGCCGGCCCTGGTGAACCGGGGTGGCAACGCCCGCTTCCTGGCCCTCAAGCTGGGCGACTGACCCCGGCTTTACCCTGTAGGAGCGGCTTCAGCCGCGATCGCGCGGTGTCGGACAGCGCCCGATGATCGCGGCTGAAGCGGCGCCCCGGGCCGTCCGGGGGGCTCCGCCGGGGGGATTATCCCCCGGAGCTCTAATCCGATAGAATCGCCCTCCATTGTGTCTTTCTTTACGTTTCCACCATTTGGCGGGTATCTGTGACCGACATTACGCACATTCGCAACTTCTCCATCATTGCTCATATCGATCACGGCAAATCCACCCTGGCGGACCGTTTCATCCAGGTCTGCGGCGGTCTCTCCGACCGTGAGCTCAAGGAGCAGGTGCTGGATTCCATGGATCTGGAACGCGAGCGCGGCATCACCATCAAGGCGCAAAGCGTGACGCTCTATTACACGGCCCGGAACGGCGAGACCTACCAGCTCAACTTCATCGACACCCCCGGCCACGTGGACTTTTCCTACGAGGTATCGCGGTCGTTGTCCGCCTGCGAAGGCGCGCTGCTGGTGGTGGACGCCGCCCAGGGCGTGGAGGCCCAGTCCGTGGGCAACTGTTACACCGCCATCGAGCAGGACCTGGAAGTGCTGCCGGTGCTCAACAAGGTGGATCTGCCCCAGGCGGAGCCGGACCGGGTGGCCGAGGAGATCGAGGAGATCATCGGCCTGGACGCCACCGACGCCTGCCACGTCTCCGCCAAGACCGGCGTGGGCGTGCCGGAACTGCTGGAGCAACTGGTGGAGCGCATTCCTCCGCCGGCGGGGAAGCGCGAGGAGCGCCTGCAGGCGCTGATCATCGATTCCTGGTTCGACAACTACATGGGCGTGATCTCGCTGGTGCGGATTCGCTATGGCCGCCTCAAGAAGGGCGACAAGATCCACGTCAAATCCACCGGCCAGAACCACGTGGTGGACAGCCTTGGCATCTTCACCCCCAAGCGCAAGGAAACCAACGTGCTGGAGGCCGGCGAGGTGGGCTGGGTGAGCGCCACCATCAAGGACATTCACGGCGCCCCGGTGGGCGATACCCTGACCCACGCCAACACCCCGGACGTGCAGATGCTGCCCGGCTTCAAGAAGGTCAAGCCGCAGGTCTACGCGGGCATGTTCCCGGTCAACGCCGACGATTACGAAAGCTTCCGCGACGCCCTCGGCAAACTGGCGCTCAACGACGCCTCCCTGTTCTACGAGCCGGAAAACTCCGACGCCCTGGGCTTCGGCTTCCGGGTCGGCTTCCTGGGCATGCTGCACATGGAGATCATCCATGAGCGCCTGGAGCGGGAATACGACCTGGACCTGATCACCACGGCGCCCACCGTGGTCTATGAGTTGGAGCTGACCGACGGCTCCACCCTGTACGTGGACAACCCCTCGGAGCTGCCGGAAAGCAACCTGATCGAGGAATTCCGCGAGCCCATCGCCCGGGTCAATATCCTGGTGCCCCAGGAATACGTGGGCAACGTGATCACGCTGTGCACCGAGCGGCGCGGCGAGCAGATCAACATGCAGTACCTGGGCAAGCAGATCTCGCTCACCTATGACATTCCCATGGCCGAGGTGGTGCTGGACTTCTTCGACCGGCTGAAATCCGCCAGCCGCGGCTACGCCTCCCTGGAGTACGCCTTCGAGCGCTTCCAGGCCGCCAAGCTGGTGCGCGTGGACGTGCTCATCAACGGCGACAAGGTGGACGCCCTGGCGATGATCTGCCACCTGGATCACTCCGCCCATCGCGGCCGCGTGGTGATCGAGAAGATGAAGGAACTGGTGCCCCGGCAGATGTTCGACGTCGCCATCCAGGCCGCCATCGGCAACAAGATCATCGCCCGGCAAACGGTCAAGGCGCTGCGCAAGAACGTGACCGCCAAGTGTTACGGCGGCGACGTATCGCGTAAGAAAAAACTGCTGCAGAAGCAGAAAGAAGGCAAGAAACGCATGAAGCAGGTGGGCAATGTGGAAATTCCCCAGGCCGCCTTCCTGGCCGTGCTCAAGGTGGATGACTAAATGGATATCGATGTAGGTTTCTGGCTCACCCTGGCGCTGCTGATCACGGTTCTGATCTGGCTCGCCGACCGCGCGCTCAAGCTGCGCCAGCGCAAGGGCATGATCGGCAGCACCGTGGAAACGTCCAACTCGCTGATCTCGGTGCTGTTCATCGTGCTGGTGATCCGCTCCTTCATTGTGGAACCGTTCACCATTCCCTCTGGTTCCATGTTGCCGACCCTGCAGGTTCATGATTTTATTCTGGTCAACAAGTTTTCCTACGGCCTGCGCCTGCCGGTGACCAATACCAAGATCATTCCGGTGGGCGAGCCGGAGCGCGGCGACGTCATGGTGTTCAAGTTCCCGGAGGACACCAGCCAGAACTTCATCAAGCGCGTGGTGGGCTTGCCCGGCGACCGCGTGGCGGTGCGCGACAACGTGGTTTACGTGAACGGCGAGCCGGTGGAGCGGGAGCTGGTGGACAGCGGCCGCATCGCGCCGCGGGTATGGCGCCGCGAGTACATTGAACACCTGGGGGAAGCGGAGCATCTGATCTGGCAGGAAGGCCTGATCGATCCCTACAACGGCGAGCCGCGCATTCCCCAGGGCGGCACCCAGGGTGAGTGGGAGGTGCCCGAGGGCAGTTATTTCGTGATGGGGGACAATCGCGATAACAGTAACGACAGCCGCTTCTGGGGCGTGGTGCCGGAACGGCTGGTGGTGGGGGAAGCCTTCCTGATCTGGATGCACTGGGATCCGATCTTCTCGCTGCCGAGTTTCTCCCGGAACGGCTCGATCGACAAAATTGAAACGAACTAGCGTGGAGACGGAATAATGATAACCCGATCCCGTCAACGGGGGCTGTCACTGCTGGGCTGGGTGGTTGTGCTGATCGTGCTTGCGGTGTTCGGCACCGCCGCGTTCCGCATGGTGCCCGCCTATATGGAATACAACACCATCCGCAGCACCATCAATTCGGTGCTCTCCGACAGCAAGACCGCCTTGATGTCGGAGCACGAGGTGCGCGCCGCGCTGAGCAAGCGCTTCACCATCAACCAGGTGGACGCCATCCGCGTGAGCGATCTGGCGATCAGCAAGGAAGGGGGCCTTTTGGCCGTGGGGGTGGACTATGAAGTGCGGCGGCCGTTGTTCTACAACGTGTCCGTGGTGATGCACTTCGAGGAAACCTTCGACAAGACGATTGGACGCTGATGGACGATCTGGATCGCCTCAGTCGCCGGCTCGGTTACCGGTTCCAGGACCCGTCGCTGTTTGAACTGGCGCTCAGCCATCGCAGCGTGAGCCGGCGGCGCAACAATGAACGGCTGGAATTCCTGGGCGACGCCCAGCTCAGCCAGATTATTTCCACCGAACTGTTCCACCGCTTTCCGGATGCCGCCGAGGGCCAGCTCACGCGCATGCGCGCCTTCCTGGTGCGCGGCCAGACCCTGGCCGAGGTGGCCCGGGAGCTGGGCGTGGGGGAATACCTGATCCTCGGCGGCGGCGAGCTGAAAAGCGGCGGTCACCGCCGTGACTCGATTCTCGCCGATGCCCTGGAAGCCCTGATCGGCGCCATCGTCATCGACGGCGGCGAGGACACCTGCCGGCGGGTAATCCTGGAATGGTTCGCCGAGCGCCTGGAGCACATCTCGCCGCAGTCGGTGCGCAAGGACGCCAAAACCCGCTTGCAGGAATGGCTGCAGGCGCGCAAGCATGAGTTACCCGCCTACGACGTGCTGTCGGTGACCGGCCAGGCGCCGCGCCAGACCTTCGAGGTGGAATGCACGCTGCCGGATCTGAATCAACGTTTCGTGGCCACCGGCGCCAGCCGCCGCCGCTCCGAGCAGCAGGCGGCGGAGCAGGCCCTGAGCTGGCTGGAGCAGTCCCATGAGTGACACCCGTTGCGGTCTGGTGGCCATCGTCGGCCGCCCCAACGTGGGCAAATCCACGCTGATGAACCACCTGATCGGCCAGAAGGTGAGCATCACCTCGCGCAAGCCGCAGACCACCCGGCACCGCATCCACGGCATTCTCAGTCGGGATGACTATCAGATCGTGTTCGCCGACACGCCGGGCATCCACGCGGGCCAGGAACGCGCGCTCAACCGGGCCATGAACGACGCCGCCCTGTCCGCGCTCAACGACGTGGACGTGATCTGCTTCATGGTGGACGGCATCAAGTGGACCGAGGGCGACGAGCACGTGCTCAAGCTGCTGCAGCGCGCCGGCGACACCCCGGTGCTACTGCTGGTCAACAAGGTGGACAACCTGGAAGACAAGCAGGTGCTGCTGCCGCACCTGCAGGATCTGGCCGGCCGCTTTTCGTTCGCCGAAATCATCCCGGTGTCCGCCCTGCGTGGGCACAACCTGGAAGCCCTGGAAAAAGCCCTGGCGGAGCGTCTGCCGGAAGGGGAGTTCTGGTTCGACGACGAGCAGCTCACCGACCGCAGCCTGCGCTTCATGGCGGCCGAGATCGTGCGCGAGAAGGTAGTCCGTCAGCTGGGCCAGGAAGTGCCCCACCAGATCACCGTGGAGATCGATCTCTGGGAGGACGGCCCCAAGGTCACCGACATCGCCGCCACCATCCTGGTGGAGCGGCGCGGCCAGAAAAAGATTCTGATCGGCGACCAGGGCGCGCGCATCAAGCAGATCGGCACCCAGGCCCGTCAGGACATCGAGCGCCTGATCGAGCGCAAGGTGATGCTCAACCTGTGGGTGAAGATCAAGGCGGGCTGGTCCGACGACGAGCGCGCCCTGCGCTCGCTGGGCTATGACCAGCACAAATGAACGCCACGCCGGCGGCCTGTCGCCGGCCTGGCTGCTGCACCGCCGCCCGTTCCGCAACACCAGCCTGATCATCGACCTGTTTCTTCCCGAGCGCGGCCGCGTTGGCGCCGTGGCCCGGGGCGGCCGGCGCGACGCCAGCCTGGCCCCGTTCCTGCCGCTCTGGGTGGACCTGAAACGCGGCGGCGAGCTGTATACCCTGCGCCAGGTGGAGCCCCGTGGCCCGGCGCCGGGGCTGGCCGGGCGGGCGCTGTACTGCGGTTTCTACGTCAACGAGCTGATGATGCGGCTGCTGCACCGGGACGATGCCCACCCGGATCTCTGGCCGCCCTACGAGCACACCCTGGCCGCCCTGGCCGGCGACACGGCCCTGGACGTGACCCTGCGCCGTTTCGAGATGACCCTGCTGGAAGAAGCCGGTTACGGCCTGCCCCTGGACCAGGACGCGGACGGCCGGCCGCTGGCCGATGACGGACTCTACCGGTGGGAGCCGGAGCAGGGCTTCCTGCCGGACCCGCGCGGCTATCCCGGCGATCTGCTGCTGGCCCTGGGCCGGGATGAATGGAACGGGGACGTGCGGCGCATGGCCAAGGCGTTGCTGCGCGCCGCCCTGGAGCCGCACCTGGGCGGCCGGCCCCTGCGCAGCCGGGAATTATTCCGGTAGTTTCAGGCGTCCCGCGCCGCCTCGTCGATCAGCACGCGCATCGCTCGCACCGCCTCGTCCAGCCCGGTGAGCACCGCCCGGGCGACGATCCCGTGGCCGATGTTCAGCTCGTTGATGCCGGGCAGGGCGGCGATTTCCCGGGTGTTGTGGTAATGCAGGCCGTGGCCGGCGTTGACGATCAGGCCCGCCTCGATGGCCAGATCCAGCCCCCGGCGAATGCGCGTCAGCTCGGCGGCCGCCTGGTCCGGATCGGTGGCGTCGGCGTAATGACCGGTGTGAATCTCGATGGCCGGCGCCCCGCAGCGCGCCGCCGCTTCGATCTGCGCCGGGTCCGCGTCGATGAACAGCGACACCTGGATATCCGCTTCGGCGAGCTCCCCGGTGCAGCGCTTGATCCACGCCTCGTTGCCGGCCACGTCCAGGCCGCCCTCGGTGGTCAGCTCCTCGCGCTTCTCCGGCACCAGGCAGCAGTGCGCCGGGCGGATGCGCCGGGCAATGCCCACCATCTCCTCGGTGGCGGCCATCTCCAGGTTCATGCGCGTCTGCAGGGTTTGCGCCAGCAGTTCCACGTCGCGATCCTGGATGTGGCGCCGGTCCTCGCGCAGGTGCACGGTGATGCCGTCGGCGCCGGCCTGTTCCGCCACCAGGGCCGCCTGCACCGGCTCCGGATAACGGGTACCGCGGGCCTGACGGAGGGTGGCGATGTGATCGATGTTGATGCCGAGCAGCACGGGCATTGGGGGCTCCAGAACGGGGTTGGGGAAACGGGCGCCCATGGTAGCAGAGCGGCGGCCCGGTAGGAGAGGCCGGGCGGCGTTCCGCTTCAGCCGCGAAAGGTCCTGGCGGGGCGTGACCGCGCCTTAACGCCGGGCCGCCTGCCGCAGGCTCTCGATCTCCGTCAGCAGGGCGGCGACCAGGCGGTCCAGCACCTCGTCCCCGGCCTCCAGTTTGAGCGCCTCTTCCAGGGCCCGGGCGGCGGCTTCCAGGCGCGGCGTGCCGCAGTAGCGGGTGGCGCCGTGCAGCTTGTGCACCCGCTCCAGCAATGCCTCCCGGTCGTCCCCTTCGGCCAGGGCATTGATGCCCGGCGCGTCCTGTTCCAGGCTCGCCAGCAGCATGGCGAGCATGTCCTCGGCCAGCTCTTCGCGGCCGCCGGCGCGGCGCAGGCCCAGCGCCGGGTCCAGCACCGGGTCCGTGGCGTCCGCCGCCGGCGCTTCCCCGGCCGGCCCGGGGTCCGTTTCCGGGCCCGGCGCCGGGGCGTCGTCCGCGTCATGGTGGGAGGTGCCGTCAGCGCCATGGTGGGGGGCGCCGTCGCCGTGCACCCAGTGGTTGAGGGTATGGCGCAACTGGTTTTCGGTGATCGGCTTGCTCAGGTAATCGTCCATGCCGGCGGCCAGCAGCGAACGGCGCTCGCTTTCCAGGGCGTGGGCGGTGAGCGCGATGATCGGCGTGCGCGGGCCTTCGCCTTCCCGCTCGCGGATCCGGCGGGTGGTTTCCAAGCCGTCCAGGCGCGGCATCTGCACGTCCATGAACACCAGATCGAAGGTGCCCTTGGCGAACGCGATTAGGGCCGCCTCGCCGCCGTCGCAGGCGGTCACGTCGACGCCCATTTCCTCCAGGAACACCCGCGCCAGCTTCAGATTGCCCGGGTGGTCGTCCACCACCAGCACCCGCGCCGGTTTGCCCAGCAGCCCCAGGGGGCTGCCCGGCGGTGCCAGCGTCGCCAGGCCGCCGAGCTCCAGCAAACCGTCGCGCAGCCGGCGGCGGGTGGCGGGCTTGCCCAGCACCCGGCAGGGGCCGGGCAGGCCCGCCAGGCGCCCGGCCAGGGTGTCCGCGTGGGCGGCCAGGATCAGCAGCGGCTTGCCGGTGGCCCGCGCCAGGCGCTCCATGAGCGGCTCCAGGCCGGCCGGGTCGCGCAGCGAGGCGGGCACCGCCAGCACGTAGAAATCCGTGGGCGCCAGACTGTCGTTGTCCAGGTGGCTTTGCAGGGTGTCCAGGGCCTGCAGCTCGGTGACCTTCATGCGCCAGCCGCCGAGCATGTGATACAGCGCCAGCCGTGCGTGTTCGTTGGCCTCCACCAGGGTCACCGAAAGGCCTTCCAGCGCCGTCGGGGCGGGCTCCGGCTCGGCGCCCAGATCGCGCTCGGCGCGCAGGGTGAACCAGAAGGTGGAACCGTGGCCGGTGGTGCTGTCGATGCCGATCTCGCCGCCCATGCCTTCCACCAGGCGTTTGCAGATCGCCAGCCCCAGGCCGGTGCCGCCCTCCTGGCGGCGGCGGCTCTGGTCCAGCTGGGTGAAGGCGTTGAACAGGTTCTTCTGCACCGCCGGCGGCAGGCCGTTGCCGGTGTCGGTGATGGTGATCTTGACCACCGCCTCGGCGCCGCGCTCCTCCTCTAGCATGGCGCGCACCACCACCGAGCCCCGCTCGGTGAATTTGATCGCGTTGTTGACCAGGTTGGTGAGTACCTGGCGGATGCGCAGCGGATCGCCCAGCAGCCGGGTGGGCACGTCGTTGTAGATGATCGCCGCCTGTTCCAGGCCCTTTTCCTGGGCCATGGGCGCCAGCATGGTCTGCACGTCCTCGATGGTGTCGTGCAGGTCCAGGGGAATGTGCTCCAGGGACAGCTTGCCGGCCTCGATCTTGGAAAAATCGAGGATGTCGTTGATGATCGACAGCAGCGATTCCGCGCTCTTGCGGATGGTGCCCAGGTAGTCCTGCTGGCGCGGCGACAGGCTGGAGCGCTCCAGCAGCCGGGTGAAGCCGATGATGCCGTTGAGCGGGGTGCGGATCTCGTGGCTCATGTTGGCCAGGAACTCGGACTTGATCTGGCTGGCCTTGAGCGCTTCCTTGCGGGCCATGTCCAGCTCGATGTTCTGGATCTCGATGGTTTCCAGGGTCTCGCGCAGGTCCTGGGTGGCCTGGTCCACGTTCTGCTGCAGCTCCGCCTGGGCCTCGTTGAGGGCCGCCACCATCTCGCGCAGGGCGTCCTCCAGGTCGCCCAGTTCACCTTCCGCCCGGGCTTGGGGCGGGGTCCCCAGGTCGCCGTCGCGCACCCGGCGCACGTTGTCGATCAGTGTTTGCACCGGTCGGGTCAGGCGCCGGGCGAAGTGGGTCGCCGGCACCACCGCCAGGATCATCAGCAGGGTGACCACGCCGATCATGGTCAGTACCGCCTCCAGGATGCGCACATACTGGCCCTGGCGGGAGAACTCCACGGTGAGCAGGCGTTCGCCCTCGCCGGGCAGCGGCCGCACCAGCTGCCAGCCGGAATCGGTGACCAGCCGGGTCAGGCCGTTGTCCAGGTGCTCCGCTTGCTCCACCGGCCGCAGCCGCGGGCCGGTGTGCAGCTGCCAGCCGGCGCCGTTGTCGAGCAGGGTGGCGGCGCGCACGTCCGGCTGCTCCAGCAGGTCGCGCAGCAGGTTCTGGTAGGCATCGCGACCGTCCGCGTCCAGCGCCGCCAGGCGCGCCGCGTAGCTCTCCACGATCAACTGCTGGCGATGGGCGTTGTCGGCGCGCACGTCCATGACCTGGGTGGCCAGGGTGTAGCCGCCAATGATCAGCGCCGCCAGGAAGGCGGGCAGGGCGGTCATCGTCATGACGCGGGTGCGCAGGCTGGTATGGGCCATGGTCCCCCTGAATGGTCGCTTGTCGTTGTTTTCACGGCGCCGGGCCTGGGGGCCATTATGACCGACTTGAGCGCCGCTGCCAGAGCCCCCCGCCTTGAGATACAATGCGCCCATGACCTACAAGACCATTGAGTCCACGGTGGGCGGCACGCCGCTGGTGCGTCTGCAACGCCTGCCGGGGAACACGACCAACACCATTCTGGTGAAGCTGGAAGGCAACAATCCCGCCGGTTCCGTGAAGGACCGCCCGGCCCTCAACATGATCACCAAGGCCGAGGCGCGCGGTGAGATCAAGCCCGGCGACACCCTGATCGAGGCCACCAGCGGCAACACCGGCATCGCCCTGGCCATGGCGGCGGCCATGCGTGGCTACCGCATGAAGCTGATCATGCCCGCCAACCAGAGCCAGGAGCGCCGCGACGCCATGGCCGCCTACGGCGCCGAGCTGATTTCGGTGACCAAGGAGGAGGGCATGGAGGGCGCCCGGGACCTGGCCCAGGCCATGCAGGAACGGGGCGAGGGCAAGGTGCTCGACCAGTTCGCCAACCCGGACAACCCGATGGCCCATTACGAGAGCACCGCCCCGGAAATCTGGGCGGAAACCGGCGGCGCCATGACCCACTTCGTCAGCTCCATGGGCACCACCGGCACCATCATGGGCTGCAGCCTGTACTTCAAGGAGCAGAATCCGGACGTCCAGATCGTCGGCCTGCAGCCCACGGACGGCGCCTCGATCCCCGGCATCCGCCGCTGGCCCAAGGAATACCTGCCCAGCATCTTCGACGAATCCCGGGTGGACCGGGTCATCGACATGGACCAGGATCTGGCCGAGCACACCATGCGGCGGCTGGCCCGGGAAGAGGGCATCTTCTGCGGGGTATCCTCCGGCGGCGCCGTGGCCGGCGCCCTGCAGCTCTCCGAGGAGCTGGAAAACGCGGTGATCGTGGCCATCGTCTGCGACCGGGGTGACCGTTACCTGTCCACCGGCGTGTTCAACGCGGAACGGGACGATACGGAGGCCGGCTCATGAACGTTCTGGTGTTCGATATCGAGACCATCCCGGACCTGGACGGCGGCCGCCGCCTTTACGACCTGCACGGCCTGGACGACAAGGACACCGCCAGCGCCCTGTTCAACCTGCGCCGCCAGGAAAACGGTTCCGAATTCCTGCGCCTGCACCTGCACCGGGTGGTGGCGATCTCCGTGGTGCTGCGCTCCGCCCAGGGCATCAAGGTGTGGTCCCTGGGCGACGAGGACGCCGGCGAGAAGGAGCTGATCGAGCGCTTCTACGACGGCATCGACCGCTTCACGCCGCAGATCGTGAGTTGGAACGGCGGCGGCTTCGACCTGCCGGTGCTCAACTACCGCGCCCTCAAGCATGGCGTGGTGGCGCGGCGGTTCTGGGAAACCGGCAACGAGGACACCAGCTTCCGCTTCAACAACTACCTCAGCCGTTTCCACCAGCGCCATCTGGACCTGATGGAGCAACTGGCCATGTTCAACAACCGCGCCAACGCGCCCCTGGACCAGATCGCCACCCTGCTGGGCTTCCCCGGCAAGATGGGCATGAGCGGCGCCAAGGTGTTCGATGCCTTTCAGGATGGCGACCTCAAGGGCATTCGCGATTACTGCGAAACCGACGTGCTCAACACCTGGCTGGTGTTCCTGCGCTTCCAGCTGATGCGTGGCGAGATCGACGCCACCGGCTACCAGGCCGAGCTGGACCTGCTGCGCGATTATCTGCGCCAGGAAGGGCACCCGCACTTCACCGCCTTCCTGGAAGCCTGGGAAGCCGCGAGCAATTAACAGTTAACAGTGAACAGTTAACAGTGGCGCGAGCGAGGCGGGTGGCGTCCGAACGGTTCGAGGCCGCGCCCGGCCTTTTGGCGCGGCCCGTGACGGTTCTGTTTCGGCCAACCTCTCGCGCGCCGCTATTAACTGTTCACTATTAACTCTTCACTGAATTGTATTTATGGGTCGACGTCGCAAGAAAAAGCTGCCGGAAATGCCGGTGGCCGCCACCATTGAAAGCCTCAGCCATGACGGTCGGGGGATTGCCCGGCTGGATGGCAAGACCACCTTCATCGACAACGCCCTGCCCGGCGAGCAGGTGTTCTTCCAGTACACCTACATGCGCCGCAAGTTCGACGAGGGGCGGGCGGTGGAAATCCTGGAGGCGTCCCCGGACCGGGTCGAGCCGCCCTGTGCCCACGCCCTGATCTGTGGTGGCTGCAGCCTGCAGCACGTGGCGCCGGCCAGCCAGATCCGCCGCAAGGAGGCGGTGCTCGCCGAGCAGTTGGCCCATTTCGGCGGCCTGCAGCCGGAATCCTGGCTGGCGCCGCTTACCGGCCCGGTCACCGGGTACCGGGGCAAGGCGCGTATGGGCGCCAAGTTCATCGACGCCCGTGGCGAAACCCTGGTGGGCTTCCGCGAGAAACGCAACAGCTTCATCGCCGACCTGCACCGCTGCGAGGTGCTGATTCCGGAGGTGGGCCACCGGCTGGACGACCTGCGCGCGCTCATGGACGGCCTGGAGAGCCGCCACCGCATTCCCCAGATCGAGGTGGCCCGGGGCGACGACGCCGTGGCCCTGGTGTTCCGTCACCTGGATCCGCTGCCCGCCGCCGACCTGGCGAAGCTGGTGGCCTTCTGCCAGGACAAGGGCCTGCAGCTGTACCTGCAGCCGGGCA
Source organism: Alloalcanivorax profundimaris (assembly GCF_015265435.1). Taxonomy (GTDB): domain Bacteria; phylum Pseudomonadota; class Gammaproteobacteria; order Pseudomonadales; family Alcanivoracaceae; genus Alloalcanivorax; species Alloalcanivorax profundimaris. The sequence continues at coordinate 274,946 of NZ_JABJWH010000040.1, forward strand.
ACGAGAGCACCGTGCACCGGGTCTGGCCGGAGCAGGGCGAGGAGCGCCTCTATTACCGCCATGCCCCCCACGGGCCGGACACGGAAGGCGCCGAGCTGGCTTTTCACCCCACGGACTTCACCCAGGTCAATGCGGAGATCAACCGCCGCATGGTTCCCTTGGCATTGGATTTGCTGGAGGTCGAGGCGCATCATCAGGTGCTTGATCTGTTCTGCGGCCTGGGCAACTTCACCATTCCGGCGGCGCGCCGCGCGGCCCGGGTGGTGGGTGTGGAAGGCAGCGACGCCATGGTGGAGCGCGGTTACGAGAATGCGCGCCGCAACGACCTGGAAAACCTGGAATTCCATGCCTGGGACCTGAGCCGCGAGCCGGAGGGTCAACCCTGGGCCCGGCAGGCCTACCATCGGGTGCTGCTGGACCCGCCCCGCAGTGGTGCGCTTGAAATGGTGCGGCTGATGCCCCATTTCGGTGCGGATCGCCTGGTGTATGTCTCCTGCAATCCGGCCACGCTGGCCCGGGATGCCGGGGAACTGGTGGCGCGGGGCTACCGTCTGAAAGCGGCGGGTGTGATGGATATGTTCCCGCACACCGCCCACGTTGAGTCGATCGCCGTGTTCGACCGACGCTAGCGAAAGGACAGGAATTGCAATGGTAACCGTACGCCGGCAACAGACCGACGAGGTCGAGGCCCGGGACTGGCGGGCTTGGCTGGAACAGCTCACCGCCCGCGTTCCGGTACGTGATCGGGAAATCCTGGAGCGCGCCTGCGCCCGAGCGGAACAATGCGAACGCGCCGGCGAGGCCGCCGGCGGGCACTGGCCCTATGGCAAGGGGTGCCTGGCCATCGGCCTGGAAATGGCGGACGTGCTCGCCGATCTCGGCGCCGACGCCGAGGCCTTGCCCGCGGCGGTGCTCTACCGGGCGGTCCGCGAGGGCCAGCTGTCGCTGCTGGAAGTGGAGAAGGAGTTCGGCGCCCCCCTGGCCACCCTGATCGAGGGCGTGCTGCGCATGGCCGCCATCGGCACCAGCCTCAACCCCACCCGCAAGGCGGTGCTCGGCCAGCAGGACGGCCAGCTCGATAACGTCCGCAAGATGCTGCTGGCGATGGTCGACGACGTGCGCGTGGCGCTGGTCAAGCTGGCCGAGCGAACCGTGATTATCCGCGCGGTGAAGGAATCCGACCCCGAGCGCCAGCAGAAAGTGGCCCGCGAGATTTTCGACATCTACGCGCCGTTGGCCCACCGCTTGGGCGTGGGGCAGTTGAAATGGGAGCTGGAGGACCTGTCGTTCCGCTACCTGCAGCCCGGCGCCTATAAAAAGATCGCCAAGCTGCTGGACGAAAAACGCCTGGACCGGGAAGGCTACATCGACGAGGTGATCGACAGCCTGCGCGGCCATCTTGACCGCAACGGCATCAAGGGCACCCAGGTGTACGGCCGCGCCAAGCACATCTACAGCATCTGGCGGAAGATGCAGAAAAAGCATCTCGATTTCGGCGAGGTCTATGACGTGCGCGCGGTGCGCGTGCTGGTGCGCGAAGTGCGAGACTGCTACGCCGCCCTGGGCATCGTCCACTCGCTGTGGAAACACGTGCCCAAGGAATTCGACGACTACATCGCCAGCCCCAAGGACAACGGCTACCAGAGCCTGCACACCGCCGTGGTCGGCCCGGAGCGCAAGATGCTCGAGGTGCAGATCCGCACCTTCGACATGCACGAAGAGGCGGAGCTCGGCGTGTGCGCCCACTGGCGCTACAAGGAAGGCAGCAAGGCCGGCCGCAAGAGCCGCTCCTACGAGCAGCGCATCGCCTGGCTGCGCCAGGTGCTGGAGTGGCACGACGAGCTGGGCGACAACGCCGACACCATGATCGACGAGCTCAAGCACGGCCTGGTCAGCGACCGGGTTTATGTGTTCACGCCGGACGGCCATGTGGTGGATCTGGAAGCCGGCGCCACGCCGGTGGATTTCGCCTACCACATCCACACCGAGGTGGGGCACCGCTGCCGGGGCGCCAAGGTGAACGGCCACATCGTGCCGCTCAACTACAACCTCAACACCGGCGAGCAGGTGGAGATTCTCACCGCCAAGGAAGGCGGCCCCAGCCGCGACTGGATGACGCCGTCGCTGGGCTATGTGGCCACGTCCTCGGCGCGGGCGCGCATTCAGCAGTGGTTCAAGCGCCAGGACCGGGACGTGCACATTGCCCAGGGCCGCGCCATTCTGGAGCGGGAAACCTCCCGCCTGGCCCTGGACCGCATTGATCTGGACGCCCTGGCGCCGCAAATGAACCTGAAGACCGGCGACGACCTGCTCGCCGCCCTGGGCGCCGGCGATCTGCGCCCCGGCCATGTGGTCAACCAGGCCCAGTCCCTGCTCGGCGACGACCCGCAGCAGGAGCTGGCGTTCGTGCCGGCGCGCTCCAAGGCGTCGGAAAGCGGCGACGTGACCATCCAGGGGGTGGGCAACCTGCTCACCCACATGGCCGCCTGCTGCCGGCCGGTGCCCGGCGACCAGGTGATGGGCTTCATCACCCAGGGGCGCGGCGTCACCGTGCACCGCGCCGACTGCCACAATCTTCTGGCGATGCAGGGCGAAGAGCCTAACCGGGTCATCGAAGTGAGCTGGGGGGAAGCGGACCGCATCTTCTACCCGGTGGACATCTTCTTGCGCGCCTGGGACCGCCAGGGCCTGCTGCGCGACGTGATCGCCGTGCTCGCCAACGAGAAGGTCAACGTCACCGCCGTGCACACCGAGTCGCACACCGAGGACAACACCGCCACCATGCTGCTGACCCTGGAAATCGCCTCCCTGGGCGGCCTCGGCAAAGTGCTGGCGAAGATGGACCAGCTCAAGGGCGTTCTCGAAGTCCGACGCTATAAAAAATAAAGGAGCCTGCCGATGACCGTTAAGCCGCCTTCCGCCGAAGCCGCCATCGCCGAGTTGCTGTCGATCATGGCGCGGCTGCGCGATCCGGACGGCGGCTGCCCCTGGGACCTGAAACAGGACTTCGACAGCATCGTGCCCTACACCGTGGAAGAGGCCTTTGAAGTGGCTGAAGCGGTGGCGCGGCGGGATTACCCTGAGCTCAAGGAAGAGCTCGGCGACCTGCTGCTGCAGGTAGTGTTCCATTCGCAGATGGCCCGCGAACAGGGGCTGTTTGATTTCAGCGAAGTAGTAGCGGTGCTCAACGACAAAATGGTGCGCCGCCACCCGCACGTGTTCGGGGACCGGACCGCCGAGGACGAGCAGGCGGTGAAAGTAAACTGGGAGGCGATCAAAGCCGAGGAGCGCGCCCGCAAGGGCCGTGAGTACGACAGCGCCCTGGACGGTGTGCCGGAGGGGCTGCCGGCCCTGCAGCGCGCTCACAAGCTGCAGAAGAAAGCCTCCAAGGTGGGCTTCGACTGGCGCGCCACGGCGCCGGTGCGCGCCCATGTGGACAGCGAACTTGAGGAACTGGATCAGGCGATGGCGTCCGGCGACCGCGACGCCATCGAGGACGAATTCGGCGACGTGCTGTTCACCCTGGTGAATCTGGCCCGGCACCTGAAGCTGGACCCGGACCTGGCCCTGCGCCGCGCCTCGAACAAGTTCGAGGGCCGTTTCCGCCAGGTTGAACAACTGGCCGGCGCGCCGCTGTCCGATTTCGACGACGACCACCTCGACGCCCTCTGGCGTCAGGCCAAACGCCAATCCGATTAGTGCCGGGCCGCTAACCCGACCTTCCTACCCCGACCGGCCACCGCCTCAGCCGGGGGTTCTAGCTCGGTAAAATCCGAGAAAGTTCCGGGTGAAATAAAAAGGGGTATACGGATTTAATGGTTGATGGGGCACCTTCACCCCATCAATCTGATACCACCCTCAGATGGTTGATAGATCGACTCCGTAGTTGAGTTCCTCTGCGAAGTCCGGCAGTCCGTAACCGATGGTTTTCTTGTAGAAAAGAGAGACCTTCGCAGTCGGTGCCTTCTTCTTGTGCTTCGTGGTGTAGAGCATTCGTGCCCGCATCACCTCGAAGGAGTAACCGCGCCCTTCACGGTTCTTGTCCTTGGCCAGTCGGTTGATGGACTCCGTGTAAGCGTTGGTGACGGGCATGTCCGTCTCGAAGTAGGTCATGATCTCTTCGCGCCAGTTGCCCACAGCCCTGACCAGATCGCTCCAGACTTCCTTCTGGCCTTTCGGAATGGTGGCTATCCACTCGTCCAGGGCGGCTTCTGACTGGGGCCGTGTGGTGGCGTCCCAGATGCCGTAGAAGCGTTCCTTGTGCTCGTAGGCGGCCAGCAGTTGCGGGAATGCGCCTGTCCAGGTCTCCATGATCAGCCGTTCCCGATCTGAAACTTCGTGAGCGCGTTTCAGCAGGATCTTCCGGTCGCCCTTGAGGGTTCGGCTCTGGGAGGGTTTCAGCTCCTTTCTGAGGCCCTTGCGCACCTTCTCCAGGGCATCGTTGGCCATGCGTACCACATGGAACTTATCGACCACGATGCGGGCCTGTGGCAGCACGGCCTTGACCGCTGCCCGGTAAGGGTTCCACATGTCCATGCTGACGATCTCGACCTTCTGCCGGTCTTTCAGCTTCATCAGGTAATTGGTCACCACGTCCTGGCGGCGGGTGGCCAGCAGGTCGAGCAGGGTTCGCTCCTCGATGTTGGTCAGGATGCAGCGGTAGCGCTTGTTCAGGTATAGCTCGTCAATGCCCAGGATGCGGGGCGTCTCGAAGCGGTGCCAGCGCCCCAGGAACTCGGCGCGGGCGTTGAAGATGTCGCGCACCGTCTTCTCGTCCAGGCCGGTCTCTGTGCCGCCACAAAGGTGTAGGGGTGGTTGAAGGATTCCTTCTCCACGTACTCATGCAGCCGCAGTGTCATACGGAATCCGTCCACCACCTCCGGTAGCTGGGGCCTGAATGTTGTCTTGCAGGCCCGGCAGGTGTATCGGCGGCGGACCACCCAGAGAGTGACCCGCTTGCCTTGGATGGGCAGATCACGATGGGGAACATCACGCTTGCCGAACCGCACGAACTCACCCTGCACGCCGCATTCCTCGCAGGCGATCGGATCGGGCACGTCCACCTGGAAGTGCATTTCGTCGTCGGTTGATTTGCAGCCCAGTACTTGGTATTGCGGCAGGTGAAGGATGTTGTCGGGAAGTTCGGTCATGGTGTTGTATAGGCGTAGGTGTCAGTCAGATCCATCCGGCTCGGCATTGGTGTTTGTTTTTTTACCCAAAAAGCTGCCGGAAACGAAAAGTAAGGCACCGAGGACAATTGCAATATCAGCCAGGTTGAAGGCCGGCCAATGCCAGTCTCGCCAATAGAAATC
>NZ_JABJWH010000007.1 GCF_015265435.1 Alloalcanivorax profundimaris
GCTGCCGGAAGGCACCGAAATGGTGATGCCGGGCGACAACGTTCAGATGAGCGTTGAGCTGATCGCGCCGATCGCCATGGAAGAAGGTCTGCGCTTCGCGGTCCGTGAAGGCGGCCGCACCGTCGGCGCCGGCGTGGTCTCCAAGATCATCGAGTAAGTGCAAAAAAAATCGGCCAGGGCCTTGCCCTGGCCTTTTTTTGTCTCTACAATTTGCGCCCTCTTTGCCGGTAATGCCGGCTAGAGAGCGCGATCAACCGGGGCATCGTTCCCGGGCTTGTTTTGACACCCACCACCTTCCGGACGGACAGGTTGGGCGGGCTTTTTGCCATCTAAAGAATGGTTCGAAACAGTCTGGAGTTTGTTAGCTATGGCTAACCAAAGAATCCGCATCCGTCTCAAGGCCTTTGATCATCGCCTTATTGATCAGTCCGCCCAGGAGATCGTGGATACGGCAAAACGGACGGGTGCGCAGGTACAGGGGCCCATTCCCCTGCCGACGCGCAAAGAACGGTTTACGGTGCTGATCTCTCCGCATGTGAACAAAGATGCACGAGACCAGTACGAGATCCGCACTCACAAGCGGCTGGTGGATATCGTCGAGCCCACGGACAAGACCGTGGACGCGCTGATGAAGCTGGATCTGGCCGCTGGTGTGGACGTGCAGATCAGCCTGGGATAACTGGCCTGAGACAACAACGGGCGGTTCAACCGCGACAGGTTGTGAAGAGGTAAACAATGGCGATTGGTGTAATCGGTCGAAAATGCGGGATGACCCGGGTATTCACTGAGGAAGGTATCAGTGTTCCGGTCACCGTCATCGAAGTGACCCCGAACCGGGTGAGTCAGGTCAAGACCGACGAGACAGATGGCTACGAAGCCGTGCAGGTAACGGTGGGTGAGCGCCGGGCCAACCGGGTGACCAAGCCGCAGGCTGGTCATTTCGCGAAAGCGGGTGTTCAGGCCGGCCGCAAGGCGGGTGAATTCCGCGCCGAGGCGGGCGAGCTGGAAGCCGGCTCCGAAATCACTCTGGAGATTTTCGAAGCAGGTCAGTCCGTGGACGTGACCGGCACCTCCAAGGGTAAGGGTTTCGCGGGCGGCGTGAAGCGTTGGAACTTCCGCACCCAGGATGCCACTCACGGTAACTCCCTGGCGCACCGCGCTCCGGGTTCCATTGGCCAGAACCAAACCCCGGGCCGCGTGTTCAAGGGTAAGAAGATGGCCGGTCATCTGGGCGCCGAGCGCGTCACGGTCCAGAATCTGGAGATCGTGCGCGTGGATGCGGAAAAGAATCTGTTGCTGGTAAAGGGTGCCATCCCCGGTGCGGCCGGTGGTGATGTGATCGTGCGCCCGGCAGTGAAGGCGAAGGCCTGAAAGAGGAATAGAGGATGAATCTCAATACTGCCTCTGGAGGTACCGTAACCGTTTCCGAAGTCGCCTTCGGCAAGGACTTCAACGAGCCTCTGGTTCATCAGGTTGTGACCGCTTTTCTGGCTGGTGCCCGTCAGGGTTCCAAGGCCCAGAAAAATCGCGCCGCGGTAGCTGGCGGTGGTCGCAAGCCTTGGCGGCAAAAGGGAACCGGTCGGGCTCGCGCGGGTACCATCCGCAGCCCGCTGTGGCGTGGCGGCGGCAAGACGTTCGCCGCGGAGCCCCGCGATTTCTCCCAGAAAGTGAATCGCAAAATGTACCGTGGCGCGCTGCGCTGCATCCTTTCCGAGCTGGTGCGTCAAGAGCGCCTGGTGGTGGTCGACGAGTTTTCCGTCGATGCGCCGAAAACCAAGGCGGTGGCCACCAAGCTGAAGGATCTGTCCATCAGCAGCGCGTTGATCGTCACCAGCGACGTGGACGAGAACCTCTACCTGGCGGCGCGCAATCTGCCCAAGGTGGACATCCGCGACGCCAAGGGCGTGGATCCGGTCAGCCTGATCGCCTTCGAGAAAGTGCTGATCACCGTGCCGGCTCTGAAACAGCTTGAGGAGGCGCTGGCATGAACAGAGAACGTATCTTTAACGTCCTTCTCGCGCCGCATATCTCCGAGAAAGCCACCCTGGTGGCCGATCAGGGCAATGCCTTCGTGTTCAAGGTGGCGAAGGACGCCAACAAGCTGGAAATCAAGAAGGCCGTGGAAAGCCTGTTCGACGTGAAGGTGCAGTCCGTTCGCACCCTCAACGTCAAGGGCAAGCAGAAGTTCTTCGGTCGGGTTGCCGGCAAACGCGCGGGCTGGAAGAAAGCCTATGTGTCCCTGGCGGAAGGTCAGGACATCGACTTCCTGGGCGCAGAGTAAGGTAAGGGAGTAAGGAATCATGGCGATTGTAAAAACCAAGCCGACTTCCCCGGGCCGCCGCTTTGTCGTCAAGGTGGTCAACGCGGAGCTCTACAAAGGGGCTCCGTACGCGCCGCTGCTGGAAGCCAAGAGCAAGAGTGGCGGTCGTAACAACAACGGCCGCATCACCACCCGCCATAAAGGCGGTGGCCACAAGCAGAAGTACCGTCGCATCGACTTCCGTCGTGACAAGGAAAGCGTCGCGGGCGTGATCGAGCGGGTCGAGTATGATCCGAACCGCTCCGCGCACATCGCCCTGGTCAAGTACCTGGACGGCGAGCGCCGCTACATCCTGGCGCCCAAGGGCCTCAAGGCCGGCGACCACGTCCAGGCCGGCGAAGATGCGCCGATCAAGACCGGTAACGCGCTGCCGCTGCGCAACATCCCGCTGGGTTCCACCGTGCACAACGTGGAAATGAAGCCTGGCAAGGGTGGCCAGCTGGCCCGCTCCGCCGGTGCCGCGGTACAGGTTCTGGCAAAGGATGGTGGTTACGTGACCCTGCGTCTTCGCTCCGGTGAAATGCGCAAGGTGAGCGCCGAGTGCAAGGCCACCATCGGCGAAGTCTCCAACAGCGAGCACAGCCTGCGCTCGCTGGGTAAGGCCGGCGCCAAGCGCTGGCGGGGTGTTCGTCCGACCGTACGCGGTGTGGCGATGAACCCGGTGGATCACCCGCATGGTGGTGGTGAAGGCCGCACTTCCGGTGGCCGTCACCCGGTTACCCCCTGGGGCGTGCCCACCAAGGGCCACAAAACGCGTACCAACAAGCGCACCTCCAAGATGATTGTGCGCGACCGTCGTAAGTAAGGGATAGAGAGAGGTTCAGGCTGTGCCACGTTCACTGAAGAAAGGTCCGTTTCTGGATCACCACCTGCTCAAGAAGGTGGAAGAAGCGGTGGAAGCCGGCTCCCGCAAGCCGATCAAAACCTGGTCCCGTCGCTCCATGATCATCCCGGAGATGGTGGGTTTGACCATCGCGGTGCATAACGGCCGTCAGCATGTTCCGGTACTGATCACCGAGCACATGGTGGGCCACAAGCTGGGCGAATTCGCCCTGACCCGCACCTACCGCGGGCACATCGTGGACAAGAAGGCTAAGCGATAAGGTGACAGCCATGGCGACTGAAGTTGCAGCCCGTCTGCGGGGCGCAAGAATTTCGGCTCAAAAGGCCCGGCTGGTGGCTGACCAGATCCGCGGCCTCGAGGTGGAGAAGGCGTTGAATGTTCTCGCCTTCAGCCCCAAGAAGGCGGCCCGCATTGTGAAGAAGGTGCTCGAGTCCGCGATTGCCAACGCGGAAAACAACGAGGGCGCCGACGTGGATGAGCTGAAGGTATCCACGATCTTCGTGGATGAAGGCATGACGATGAAGCGTATCCGTCCGCGCGCCAAGGGCCGCGCCGATCGCATTCTCAAGCGTACGTGCCACATTACTGTGAAAGTCTCGGAAGGTCAGGAGTAACCAGATGGGTCAGAAAGTTCATCCGATCGGTATCCGCCTGGGCATTGTCAAGGAGCACAACTCCCTCTGGTATGCCGGGCCGAAAACCTATTCCGACTGCCTGGTTACCGACCTGCAGGTGCGTGAGTACCTGTTCAAGCGGCTGAAGAACGCGTCCGTGAGCCGGGTGAAAATCGAACGTCCTTCCGAGAACGTTCGTATCACCATCTCCACCGCGCGTCCCGGCATCGTGATCGGTAAGAAGGGCGAGGATGTGGAACGCCTGCGCCGCGATGTGGCCGCCAAAATGGGCGTGCCGGTGCATATCAACATCGAGGAAGTGCGCAAGCCCGATCTGGATGCTCGTCTGGTGGGCGACAATATCGCCGGTCAGCTGGAGCGCCGGGTCATGTTCCGCCGCGCCATGAAACGTGCCGTGCAGAACGCCATGAAGGCCGGCGCCGAAGGTGTTCGCGTGCAGCTGTCCGGTCGTCTCGGCGGCGCCGAGATCGCCCGTACCGAATGGTACCGCGAGGGCCGGGTGCCGCTGCATACGCTGCGTGCCGATATCGATTACGCAAGCGTCCGTGCCGAGACCACATACGGCACCATCGGCGTCAAGGTCTGGATCTTCCGCGGTGAAGTGCTGGGTGGCATGGAGCAGATTCAGGAAGAGCAGAAGCAGCAGGCCAAGGGCGCTAAGAAGCGCGGCCGTGGTTAAAGGGTAACTAACGATGTTGCAGCCGAAGCGTACGAAATTCCGGAAAATTCAGAAGGGCCGTAACCGCGGTCTGGCACAGCGGGGCAATAAGGTGTCTTTCGGCACCGTTGGTCTGCAGGCCACCGGTCGCGGCCGGATCACCGCGCGCCAGATCGAAGCGGCGCGGCGAGCCATGACCCGCCACATCAAGCGGGGCGGCAAGATCTGGATCCGCGTGTTCCCCGACAAGCCGATCACCCAGAAGCCGCTCGAAGTGCGGATGGGTAAAGGTAAGGGTAACGTCGAGTACTGGGTGGCTCAGATTCAGCCGGGCCGCATGCTCTACGAAATGGAAGGTGTTTCTGAGGACGTGGCGCGCGAGGCGTTTCGTCTTGCCGCGGCCAAGCTGCCGATCAGCACCCGCGTTGTGACTCGGACGGTGATGTAAGCCATGAAAGCGAGTGAACTGAGAGATAAGAGTGTTGAGGAGCTGCAGAACCACCAGCTCGAGTTGCTTGAAGAGCAGTTCAAGCAGCGCATGCAACTGGCATCCGGGCAGCTTTCACAAACCCATCAGCTTGGGAAGGTTCGCCGTGATATTGCACGGGTGAAAACCATTCTGAGAGAGAAGCAGGGTAACTAGTCATGGCAGAGGCGAAAGAGAAACTGCGCCGGACCGCTACCGGCAAGGTGATTTCCAACAAGGGTGACAAGACGATCACCGTGTTGGTCGAGCGCCGGGTTCAGCACCCTATTTATGGCAAGATCATCAAGCGCTCCACCAAGCTGGTGGCGCATGATGAACAGAATCAGTGCAACGAAGGCGACCTGGTGACGATCGAGGAATGCCGTCCGTTGTCCAAGCGTAAAACCTGGATGCTGGTAAACGTGGTGGAGCAGACCAACAAGGTCTGACCGACGTTGCTGTGGCTGCCTGCAGGGCAGGAGTTGGAGAGAGTAAGCGATGATTCAGACCGAAACCATGCTCGAAGTCGCCGATAACAGCGGCGCGCGTCGAGTGCAGTGCATCAAGGTGCTGGGTGGTTCCCACCGCCGCTATGCAGGCATTGGTGACATCATCAAGGTCACAGTAAAGGAAGCGATTCCGCGCGGCCGCGTCAAGAAAGGCGACGTGATGACCGCGGTGGTGGTACGCACCCGTCGCGGCGTGCGTCGTCCGGACGGCTCCGTGATCCGTTTTGATGAAAACGCCGCCGTGCTGTTGGGCAACAACAAGGCGCCGGTAGGTACCCGGATCTTTGGACCGGTGACCCGTGAACTGCGTACCGAGCAGTTCATGAAAATCATCTCACTGGCACCGGAAGTTCTTTAAAGGCGGGTGAAGGCAAATGCTCAAGATCAAGCGTGATGATGAAGTCATCGTAATCGCGGGCAAGGACAAGGGTAAGCGCGGCAAGGTACAGCGTGTGCTGCCCAACGGCCGCCTGATCGTGGCCGGAGTGAACGTGGTGAAGAAACACGTGCGCGCCAATCCTAACCGCGGAATCCAGGGTGGCATCGTGGAACAGGAAGCCGGTATCGACGCTTCCAACGTGGCCATCTGGAATGCCAAGGCAGAGAAAGCCGATCGAGTCGGCTTCCGTGTCGAGGACGGCCGCAAGGTACGTTTCTTCAAGTCCAGCGGCGAACCGCTGGACGCGTGAGGACAGGTGAACCATGAGTGATCTGAAGAAGGTTTACAACGAAGAGATCGTGCCGAAGCTCAAGGAGCAGTTCGGTTACGACAACGTCATGGAAGTGCCGAAAATCACCAAGATCACCCTGAACATGGGTGTCGGTGAAGCGGCCGCGGACCGTAAGGCCATCGAAGGTGCCCTGTCCGACATGACCGCGATCGCCGGCCAGAAGCCGCTGGTCACCAAGGCGCGCAAGTCCGTGGCGGGTTTCAAAATCCGCGAGGGCTGGCCGATTGGCTGCAAAGTGACGCTGCGTAACCGTCGCATGTACGAGTTCCTGGAACGCCTGGTTTCCGTGGCGATTCCTCGGGTACGCGACTTCCGTGGTCTCAACCCCAAGTCCTTTGATGGCCGGGGTAACTATTCCATGGGCCTGCGCGAGCAGATCGTGTTCCCGGAAATTGATTTCGACAAGGTCGATAAGCTGCGTGGTCTGGATATCACCATCACCACCACGGCCAAGACCGACGACGAAGCACGCGCGCTGCTGCGCGCCTTCAACTTCCCGCTGAAGGGCTGAGAGGATTTGTCATGGCAAAGGTCTCTATGAAAAATCGGGAGGCGAAGCGCGCCAAGCTGGTTCAGCGTTACGCCGCCAAGCGCGAAGCGCTGAAAGCGATCATCCAGGATCCCAACGCCGAACCCGAGGCGAAATGGGATGCTCAGATCCAGCTGCAGAAACTGCCGCGCGACTCCTCCCCGGTACGCCAGCGTAATCGCTGCCGGATCACCGGTCGTCCGCACGGTTATTACCGTAAGTTCGGTTTGAGCCGCATCAAGCTGCGCGAAGCAGCGATGCGTGGCGACGTCCCCGGTCTGGTCAAGTCCAGCTGGTAAGCAAGGTTAAAGCGGAGCGATTGCGGCATGAGCATGCAAGATACCCTGGCGGATATGTTTACCCGTATCCGCAATGCGCAAATGGCCCGGAAGAGCAAGGTGGATATCCCCTCTTCCAGAACCAAAGAGGCCATTGCCAAGGTACTGAAGGAAGAAGGTTACATCGAAGGGTTCGCGGTGGACGGTGAGAAGAAACCGACCCTGACCGTGGAGCTTCGGTATTTCGAGGGCCAACCGGTGATCGAGAAGATCGCCCGGGTGAGCCGCCCCGGCCTGCGCGTGTACAAGAGCGCCGGCGAGATCCCCAAGGTCAAGGGCGGCCTCGGCGTGATGGTCGTGTCCACCAACCAGGGCATCATTTCCGATCGCGCGGCGCGCCAGGCCAACGTTGGCGGCGAGCTGATCTGCGAAGTGTCCTGACGGTGAGCGGTGTAGACGGGTTTAGGTGCAACAATGTCTAGAGTAGCGAAGAATCCGGTTAAACTGCCCAGCGGCGTCGAGCTGAAAATCGACGGCGCCAAGGTGTCCGTGAAGGGCAGCAAGGGCAATCTGGAGCACGAAGTACACGAGCTGGTGGAAGTGTCTTTGGACGACGGTGTATTCACCGTCAAGCCGCGCGAGGAATCCCAGGAAGCCTGGGCGCTGGCCGGCACCACCCGGGCCGTGGTCAACAATATGGTCACCGGTGTTTCCGAGGGCTTCGAGCGCAAGCTGGTCCTCAACGGTGTTGGTTACCGGGCCCAGGCCCAGGGCAAGACCCTGAACCTGACGCTGGGCTTCTCCCATCCGGTGGCCTACGCGCTGCCCGAGGGCATCACCATCGAGACGCCGACGCAAACCGAAATCGTCATCAAGGGCATTGATAAGCAGCTGGTTGGTCAGGTTGCCGCCAATGTCCGTGGTTTCCGTCCGCCCGAGCCTTACAAAGGCAAGGGGGTGCGCTATGCCGACGAGCAAGTGCGCCGTAAGGAAGCCAAGAAGAAATAATCGTTGAGACTAGAGCCATGATGGACAAGAAAGTTGCACGTCTGCGCAGGGCCAAACGTACTCGCTTGAGCATTCGCGAGTCCGGCCAGATCCGTCTGTCCGTACATCGCACCCCGCGCCACATCTATGCACAGATCACCAGCGCGGCCGGTGACCAGGTTCTGGTTACGGCGAGCACGGTGGAAAAGGACCTGCGTGGCGGGGCGACCGGCAATGCCGACGCCGCCGCCAGAGTGGGCGAACTGATCGCGAAGCGCGCCAAAGAGGCGGGCATCGAGCGCGTCGCCTTTGACCGTTCCGGTTTCCGTTACCACGGTCGTATCAAGGCGCTGGCGGATGCCGCGCGCGAAAACGGGCTTGAATTCTAAGGGTGCTTGGTTATGGCGAAAGTTGATCCCAACGAAGGTCTCCAGGAGAAGCTGGTTCAGGTGAACCGGGTCGCCAAGGTAGTAAAAGGCGGCCGTATCTTCGGCTTCACCGCGCTGACCGTGGTAGGCGACGGCAAGGGTAAAGTAGGCTTCGGCCGTGGCAAGGCGCGGGAAGTGCCGGCCGCGATCCAGAAAGCTCTGGAAGCCGCCCGTCGCAATATGATTCAGGTGGACCTGAAAGGCACCACCATTCAGCACCCGATCAAGGCCAACCATGGCGCCTCCAAGGTGTACATGCAGCCCGCCGACGACGGTACCGGCGTGATCGCGGGTGGCGCCATGCGCGCCGTGCTGGAAGTGGCCGGCGTACAGAACGTACTGGCCAAGTGCTATGGTTCCACCAATCCGGTGAACGTGGTGCGAGCCACTTTCAACGGGCTCAAGCAAATGTCCTCCCCGGAATCCGTGGCGGCCAAGCGTGGCAAGTCCGTTGAAGAGATTCTCGGCTAAGCGCACACAGACGGAAGCTTAAACATGGCTGACAAGATCAAAGTAACCCAGGTTAAAAGCACCAACGGCCGGCTCGAAGGCCACAAGGCCTGTGTGCGCGGTCTCGGGCTGCGCCGCATCGGTCACACCGTGGAAGTTGAAGATACGCCTGCGGTGCGCGGCATGATCAACAAGGTCGCGTACCTGGTACGGGTAGAGGGAGAATAAGCGATGCGTCTGAATGATCTGCATCCGGCCGACGGTTCCCGTCCGGAAGAGAAGCGGGTGGGCCGTGGCATTGGCTCCGGTCTGGGCAAGACCGGCGGTCGTGGCCACAAAGGTCAGAAATCCCGCTCCGGCGGCACCGTGAAGCCCGGTTTCGAAGGCGGCCAGATGCCGCTGCAGCGCCGCGTGCCCAAGTTCGGCTTTACTTCCAAGCTGGCCATGGCCACCGCCGAGGTGCGCCTCGAGGAGCTGGCCAAGGTGGAAGGCGACGTGGTCGACCTGGACACCCTGAAGAAAGCCGGCGTTGTCCGCGCGGACAAGAAACGCGCCAAGATCGTGCTGCGTGGCGGCATCGATCGGGCCGTGACCGTGCGCGGCCTGGCGATCACCAAAGGTGCCCGCGAAGCGGTGGAAAAGGCCGGCGGTAAAGTCGAAGAGTAACGGGGCGGGGTTATGGCCAAGAACCGTGCACAGACCTTGAAGAACAACACCGGGGCCACCGGCGGCGCCACCCGTGAACTGGGGCGCCGCATCGCGTTTCTGCTGGGCGCTCTGGTGGTGTTCCGTATCGGTGCGCATATTCCGGTGCCGGGGATGAACCCGGAAGCGTTGCAACAGATGTTCAACAATAACCGGGATACCATTCTTGGCCTGTTCAACATGTTCTCCGGTGGCTCGCTGGAGCGCATGAGCATCTTCGCGCTTGGCATCATGCCCTACATCACGGCAAGCATCGTGATTCAGCTGATGAGCGCGGTGGTTCCCAGCCTTGAGCAGCTGCGCAAGGAAGGGGAGCAGGGCCGACGCAAGATCACCCAGTACACCCGGTATCTCACGGTGGCGCTGGGCGCGATTCAGTCGTTCGGCGTGGTCGCCGGGCTGAAGAGCCAGGGCATCACCCTGCTGCCGGAGGCGGCCAGCACCCTGCAGGTGGCGAGCTTCTACTTCGTGGCGGTGAGCACCCTGGTGACCGGTACCGTGTTCCTGATGTGGCTCGGCGAGCAGATCACCGAACGCGGCATCGGCAACGGCATCTCGATGCTGATTTTCGCCTCCATCGTGGCGGGCCTGCCCGGCGCGGTGGCGCAGACCTTCGAGTCCGCCCGTCAGGGCGACCTGAGTCTGCTGGCCATGCTGCTGGTGTTCCTGGTGGCGGTGGCGGTGATCTTCGGCGTGGTGTTCGTCGAGCGCGGGCAACGCCGGATCACGGTGAATTACGCGCGGCGCCAGCAAGGTCGCCGGGTGTACGCGGCGCAACAGAGCCATTTGCCGCTCAAGGTGAACATGGCGGGTGTGATCCCGGCGATTTTCGCCAGCTCCATCCTGCTGTTTCCGGCGTCGCTGAGCCAGTGGTTCAGCACCAGCGATCCGGACTCCTGGTGGGGCCAGGCCCTGCGGGTGGTCAGTGACGCGTTGCTGCCTGGTACGCCGCTGTACATTCTGTTGTTCACCCTGGCGATCGTGTTCTTTTGCTACTTCTACACGGCGCTGGTGTTCAACCCGAAGGACGTGGCGGACAATCTGAAGAAATCCGGGGCCTACATCCCCGGGATCCGCCCCGGTGAGCAGTCCGCCCGTTATATCGATACGGTGATGGGCCGCCTTACGCTGATAGGCGCGGTCTATATGACCCTGGTCTGCCTGCTCCCGCTGGGCCTGCAGGCGGTGTGGAACGTGCCCTTCTATCTGGGCGGTACCTCGCTGTTGATCGTGGTCGTGGTGGTGATGGACTTCTGGTCGCAGGTGAATTCGCACCTGATGTCCACCCAGTACGAAAAATTGATGAAGAAGGCCAACCTGAAAGGGTATGGCGGCACCGGTCTGGTGCGTTAACGGCCCCCGGGCTACAGGTAAAACGAGGCGAGTGCGATGAAAGTTCAGGCTTCTGTGAAGAAGATCTGCCGCAACTGCAAGGTGATCCGTCGTAAGGGTCGAGTCATGGTGATCTGCAGTGCCGAGCCCCGGCACAAGCAGCGCCAAGGCTAAGGCGTTGTCGGGACAGAACTTCTTTCCTGGTATTTGGTTGAAATTCAGTCGGTGTGACGCTAGACTCTTCCGCCTTTCGGCGCCAGAGCCTGGCACTACCGCGTTGTGAATCGGAGATATTCGGATGGCCCGTATTGCAGGCGTTAACATCCCGGACAACAAGCATACGGTGATTTCCCTCACCTATATTTTCGGGATCGGCCGTACCAGTGCCCGCAAGATCTGCGAGCAGACCGGCATCGAGCCGACCATGAAGGTCCGTGATCTGTCCGGCGATCAGCTGGACGCGATCCGCGCCGAAGTGGCAAAGGTTTCCACGGAGGGCGATCTGCGCCGGGAAATCAACATGAACATCAAACGGTTGATGGACCTGGGCTGCAATCGCGGCATCCGTCATCGTCGCAGCCTGCCTCTGCGCGGGCAGCGCACCAAAACCAATGCCCGGACCCGCAAGGGCCCGCGGAAACCGATCCGCAAGTAAGTCCTGATTTGGATTGAGCAACATGGCTAAAGCGAAAAGAGACAGTGGCGCACGTCGGAAGAAGGTAACGCGGACCGTTGCGGACGGTATCGCGCACGTACACGCTTCTTTCAACAACACCATCATCACCATCACCGACCGGCAGGGCAACGCGCTGTCCTGGGCGACTTCCGGTGGTGCCGGCTTCCGTGGTTCACGCAAGAGCACCCCGTTCGCGGCTCAGGTAGCCGCTGAAAACGCGGGCAATGCCGCCAAGGACTACGGGCTGAAGAACCTGGAAGTGCGCGTGAAGGGCCCTGGCCCGGGCCGCGAGTCCTCTATTCGCGCGCTCAACGGCTGTGGCTACAAGATCACCCACATTCAGGACGTGACGCCGATTCCGCATAATGGTTGTCGTCCGCCCAAGAAGCGCCGCGTGTAACGGGAGATAGAGCAAGATGGCAAGATACATCGGTCCCAAGTGCAAGCTTTCCCGTCGTGAAGGCACCGACCTGTTCCTCAAGAGCGGCATTCGCCCTCTCGAGTCCAAGTGCAAGGCGGAACAGCCCCCGGGTCAGGCCGCCGGCGGTCGCCGTCCGGGCCGTCTGTCCGATTACGGCGTGCAGCTTCGTGAAAAACAGAAAGTTCGTCGTATGTACGGCGTGCTGGAGAAGCAGTTCCGCGGCTACTACAAGAAAGCCGCCCGTTCCCGCGGCGCCACCGGCGAGGTTCTGCTGCAGCTGCTGGAAGGCCGTCTGGACAACGTGGTGTACCGGCTCGGTTTCGGCGCCACCCGCTCCGAAGCGCGCCAGCTGGTCGCCCACCGCGCGATCCTGGTCAACGGTCGTAGCGTGAACATCGCCTCCTACCAGGTGGCACCCGGTGATGTGATCACCGTGCGTGAAAAGGCCAAGAACCAGTTGCGCGTGAAAAACGCCATGGAGCTGGCCCAGCAGCGCGGTTTCCCGACCTGGGTGGAAGTGGACGAGAAGAAGCTCGAGGGCACGTTCAAGGCCCGCCCGGAGCGCATCGATCTGCCGGCCGAGATCAACGAAAACCTGATCGTCGAGCTGTACTCCAAGTAAGGACTGCCTGAGGGATCTCTATGACCGCCGTGAACGAATTTCTCACGCCCCGCTCGATCGCGGTCAACGCGATCAGCGAGACCCACGCCAAGGTCGTACTGGAGCCGCTGGAGCGTGGTTTTGGCCATACTCTGGGCACGGCGCTGCGCCGCATCCTGCTGTCCAGCATGCCCGGGTGCGCGATCACCGAAGTGGAGATCGAGGGCGTACAGCACGAATACTCCTCCATCGAAGGGGTGCAGGAAGATGTGATCAACATCCTCCTCAACCTGAAGAACGTGGCCCTCAAAATGGAGGACCGCGAAGAGGCGACCCTGGAGCTGGTCAAGAAAGGCGCCGGTGAAGTGACCGCCGACGACATCCAGCGCGATCACAGCGTGGAGATCGTCAACCCCGGCCACCTGATCTGCACCATCACCGGTGACACCGAGCTGCGCATGCGCATGAAGGTGCGCAAGGGCCGCGGCTACGAAGCCGCCGATACCCGCCAGGCCGACGAAGACGAGACCCGCGGCATCGGCCGCCTGCAGCTGGACGCCAGCTACAGCCCGGTGCGTCGCGTGGCCTACGTGGTGGAAGCCGCCCGGGTGGAGCAGCGTACCGACCTGGACAAGCTGGTGATCGATCTGGAAACCGACGGCACCATCGATCCGGAAGAAGCGATCCGCCGCGCGGCCACCATCCTGCAGCAACAGATCGCCGTGTTCGTCGATCTCGAGCAGGATGCCAAGCCCGAGCCCAAGCAGGAACGCGAGGAAATCGATCCGATCCTGCTGCGTCCGGTGGACGATCTGGAACTGACCGTCCGGTCCGCCAACTGCCTCAAGGCGGAGAACATCTATTACATCGGTGACCTGGTACAGCGTACCGAGGTGGAACTTCTCAAGACCCCGAACCTGGGCAAGAAGTCCCTCACCGAGATCAAGGACGTGCTGGCTTCCAAAGGCCTGTCGCTGGGCATGCGCCTGGAAAACTGGCCGCCGGTCAGCCTCCGGGATGATGACCGGCTCAACACCAAGTTGCGTTAATCGATTTTAGGAACAGAACCATGCGTCATCGCAAGAGCGGCAGAAAACTGAATCGGAACAGCTCACACCGTCAGGCCATGTTCCGCAACATGGCGGTGTCGCTGTTTGAACACGAAGCGATCAAGACCACGCTTCCCAAAGCCAAGGAACTGCGTCGGGTGGCCGAGCCCCTGATCACCCTGGCCAAGGAAGACTCCGTGGCCAACCGTCGGCTGGCGTTCGACCGCACCCGGTCGAAGGAAATGGTCGGCAAGCTGTTCAATGAACTGGGCCCGCGCTACAAGGCGCGCCCGGGTGGCTACCTGCGTATCCTGAAGATGGGTTACCGGGCCGGCGACAACGCGCCCATGGCGTACGTCGAGCTGGTCGATCGCCCGGAAGGCGAAGCCGCCGAAGCCGAATAAGCCCGGCGGCCGTTCGCGGCCAGGGCTGAAACGAAACCCCCGTGCCGGAGACGGCCGGGGGTTTTGTTTTGCCTGGTCATGCGACCCCCAGGCCCGTTGTAGGAGCGACTTCAGTCGCGATTGGTGTTGGCGCCCGACTCGTCGCGACTGAGGCGGAATGGTGCCCAGCCGCTCCTACAGCGGGTTCGGCGCGGCCACCAGATGTTTCTCTGACGCATAAAAAACCCGGCGCCACCGAGGTGGGCCGGGCTCTTTATTGCCGGGAAGAGCGGGGCGATCAGGCGGCGTCGCTGCTCACCGATTGCCGGATCAGATGATCGAAGGCGCTCAGCGCCGCCTTGGCGCCTTCGCCCACCGCGATCACGATCTGCTTGTAGGGCACGGTGGTCACGTCGCCGGCGGCGAACACCCCGGGCACGGACGTTTCGCCGCGCTCATCGACCAGGATCTCGCCGTGCGGGGACAGCTCCACGGCGCCCTTGAGCCAGTCGGTGTTGGGCAGAAGGCCGATTTGCACGAACACCCCGGCCAGATCCACCCGGTGTTCGTCGCCGGTTTCGCGATCCTTGTAGACCAGACCATTCACGCGGCCGTTCTCGCCGGTGATCTCGGTGGTCTGGGCGCTCACCAGCACGGTGACGTTGGGCAGGCTGTGCAGCTTCTTCTGCAGCACGGCGTCGGCGCGCAGCTTGTCGTCGAACTCCAGCAGGGTCACGTGCTTGACCACGCCGGCCAGATCAATGGCCGCTTCCACGCCCGAGTTGCCGCCGCCGATCACCGCCACGTCCTTGCCCTTGAACAGGGGGCCGTCGCAGTGCGGGCAGTAGGCCACGCCCTTGCCCTGGTACTCGGCTTCGCCGGGCACGTTGATCTTGCGCCAGCGGGCGCCGGTGGCCAGCACCAGTGTCTTGGACTTGAGGCTGGCGCCGGAAGCGAATTTGACCTCGTGCAGGCCGCCCTCCTGGGCCGCCGGAATCAGCTGTTCGGCGCGCTGCAGGTTCATGATGTCCACGTCGTACTGGCGCACATGCTCTTCCAGGGCGCTGGCCAGTTTCGGGCCTTCCGTCTCGGCCACGGAGATAAAGTTCTCGATGGCGTTGGTGTCCAGCACCTGGCCGCCGAACCGTTCCGCGGCGACGCCGGTGCGGATGCCCTTGCGCGCGGCGTAGATGGCGCTGGCCGCGCCGGCCGGGCCACCGCCCACCACCAGGACGTCGAACGGGTCCTTGGCGTTGAGTTTCTCCGCGTCACGTTCCGCGGAACCGCTGTCCAGCTTGGCGATGATCTCTTCCAGGCCCATGCGGCCCTGGCCGAAGGGTTCGCCGTTGAGGAAAACGCTGGGCACGGCCATCACTTCGCGCTCTTCCACTTCATCCTGGAACAGCGCGCCATCAATGGCCACGTGCTTGATGTTCGGGTTCAGTACCGCCATCAGGTTCAATGCCTGGACCACGTCCGGGCAGTTTTGGCAGGACAGAGAGAAATAGGTCTCGAACTGGAAGTCGCCCTCGAGCGCCTTCACCTGTTCGATCACCTCTTCACTGGCCTTCGGCGGGTGGCCGCCTACTTGCAGCAGCGCCAGGACCAGGGAGGTGAATTCATGGCCCATGGGGATACCGGCGAAGCGCAGACTGATGTCGCCATCAATCCGGTTCAGGCTGAACGAGGGCGTACGGGCATCGTCGCCGTCATCGCGCAGGCTGATCTTGTCGGACATTGCTTCGATTTCGCGCAACAGCTCCAACAGCTCCCGGGATTTGTCGCCGTCGTCCAGGGACGCGACCATCTCGAACGGTTGCGTGATGCGCTCCATGTAGGACTGCAGTTGGGTTTTCAGGTTGGCGTCAAGCATGCCGGTCTCCATGACAATGAAAGGGGAGGGAAGCCCGGGCGCGGGGCCCGGGCGTCTTCACGCGTTGGGACGCGCTTAGATCTTGCCGACCAGATCCAGGGAAGGCGCCAGGGTTTCTTCGCCTTCTTTCCACTTGGCCGGGCATACTTCGCCAGGATGGGCGCGCACGTACTGAGCCGCCTTGACCTTGCGCAGCAGATCGGACGCGTCACGGCCGATGCCTTCGGCGGTGATTTCCACGGCCTGGATGACACCGTCCGGGTCGACGATGAAGGTGCCACGGTTGGCGAGGCCTTCGTCTTCACGCAGCACTTCGAAGTTACGGCTGATCGCGGCGGTCGGGTCACCGATCATGGTGTACTGGATCTTGCCGATGGTGTCGGAGCTGTCGTGCCAGGCTTTGTGGGTGAAGTGGGTGTCGGTGGACACGGAGTAGATTTCCACGCCCATCTTCTGGAACTCTTCGTAGTGGTCGGCCACGTCGCCCAGCTCGGTGGGGCATACGAAGGTGAAGTCGGCGGGGTAGAAGAAGAATACCGCCCAGTTGCCTTTCACATCAGCGTCGCTGACTTCGATGAATTCGCCATTCTTGAAAGCCTGGGCTTTGAACGGCTTGATTTCGGTGTTGATTACAGACATGTCTAGCTCCTTTTTCAGAGTGGTCAACGTGACACCCCCTAAGATAGGGGTGAAGGTGTGATTTTAATAATGGATTGCGGGAATAGTCATGATTGGTGTCACCTATCGTGAAACGGCGCGGATCAGCGGTCCGGATCCTCGTTCTCCTCCTTCTCCCGCAACACCACTTCCGCTTGGGTCATCCAGTCGTCGCCGAGTTCCCGCTGGACGTACTCGCGGATGAACTGGCGAACCTTTTGCGAGGGCGTGACGTCCTCCCGGGCGCACAGACGCTCGAACACGGCTTTCTTGCGGGGGTCGATCAACAGGGTAAGGCGGGCGGTACGTTTTTCCATGGCGGCAATGTTAATCTCATTAACATATGATGTAGGTTCAGTTTGAATATAATGCTCAGGTCCCATTTTCTCAACCGCATCGGGTCCCATCATCATGTCCCACCGCGCTCACCTGTTTTCCCTGCGTCCCGGCCATGCTCTGCGCGAGAGCCTGGCCGAGGGCTATGACGCCCGCCGCTTCGGTCGCGACCTGGCCGCCGGCATCACCGTCGGGCTGATCGCCATCCCGTTGTCCATGGCGCTGGCCATCGCCAGCGGGGTGGCGCCCCAGTACGGGCTCTACACCGCCATTATCGGCGGCTTCCTGATTGCCCTGCTGGGCGGCTCCCGCTTCAGCATCTCCGGGCCCACCGCCGCCTTCGTGGTGATCCTGTATCCGGTGGCCCAGGAACACGGCCTCACCGGGCTGCTGATCGCCACCATGATGGCCGGGGCCATGCTGATTCTGATGGCGCTGCTGCGCCTGGGCCGGCTGATCGAGTACATCCCGCCGCCGGTGACCCTGGGCTTCACCGCGGGTATTGCCGTGGTGATCGCCACGCTGCAAATCAAGGACCTGCTGGGGCTGCCCCTGGAATCCCTACCGGCGTCCTATCCGGGCAAGCTGGCGGCCCTGGCCGGCGCCCTGGGTGACGTGCACGGTGCCAGCCTGGCGGTGGCTCTGGCTACCCTGGCGGTATTGCTGCTCTGGCCACGTCTGAAAACGCCGCTGCCGCCCCACCTGCCGGCGGTGCTGGTGGGCGGTGCCCTGGCGGCCTGGTTCAACCATCAGGGCGCCGCGGTGCCCACCATCGCCTCCCGGTTTCATTATGTGCTCGACAACGGCCTCACCGGCCAGGGCATTCCGCCGGTGCTGCCGGAGCTGGCCTGGCCCTGGGCCCGTGGCGCCGAGGCGATGAGCGGCGCCGCGCTGTGGGATCTGGCGGTGAGCCTGGTGCCCACGGCGTTCGCCATTGCCATGCTCGGCGCCATTGAGTCCCTGCTGTGCGCGGTGGTGCTGGACGGCATGACCGGCCGTCGGCACAGCGCCAACAGCGAGCTGCTGGGGCAGGGCGTGGGCAACCTGGTGGTGCCGCTGTTCGGCGGCATCACCGCCACCGCCGCCATTGCCCGTTCCGCGGCCAATTACAAGGCCGGTGCGCAAACGCCGGTGGCCGCCATGCTGCATGCGCTGGTGGTGCTGCTGGCCATGGTCGCCCTGGCGCGCTGGCTTGGCTATCTGCCGATGCCGGCCATGGCCGCCTTGCTGCTGCTGGTGGCCTGGAACATGAGCGAGGCGCCGAAGGCGGTGCGGCTGGTGCGGCGGGCGCCGGTCGGCGACGTACTGGTGTTCCTGGTCTGCTTCCTGCTGACCGTGTTCCTGGACATGGTGGTGGCGATCACCGCCGGGGTGCTGCTTGCGTCGCTGCTGTTCATGCGCGACCTGGCCGCCATGACCCGGGTCACCGACATGACCGGCTCGGCCCGGCTGGCGCCCTATCAGCTGCCGGACGACTGGGGCGTGTTCAAGATCAGCGGGGCCCTGTTCTTCGCCGCCGCCGACCGGGTGTTCGGCGATCTCGCCGCCCTGGCCGGCGAACGCCGCGTGCTGGTGCTCTACATGGACGGCGTGCCGGTTATGGATGCCGGCGGCCTGGCGGCCCTGCAGCGTTTCCTGGCGCGATGCGAGGAAACCGGCACCCGGGTGCGCATCGCCGATCTGCAGTTCCAGCCGCTCAAGACCCTGGCCCGGGCCGGCGTGACACCCCGCGAGGGCGTTTATTCCTTCCACTCCACCCTGGAGGAGAGTCTGCGCGCGCCGGCCTGAGGCCGGCGCTTTACGCGATTTTGCGATTGGTCCTCTTGTTTTCCCGGGTTGCCATCGGCATCACTAGGGGCACCCCCAAGAGACATTTCCTTCATTCACGCAGGGAGAGACCATGAGCGAGAAGCAGCCCTTTCTGACCGACATAAAAACCATTCGCGAGCGCGCCCGCGAGCACATCGAGCGTGGCGCGGTCACCGCCGGTTACGCCGCGGATCGGGAAACCGTGCTCAGCCTGCTGAACGAGGCGCTCGCCACCGAGATCGTATGCACGCTGCGCTACAAGCGGCACTACTACATGGCGGACGGTCTCAACGCCAGCATCGCCGCCGACGAGTTCCTCGAGCATGCCCAGCAGGAACAGCAGCATGCCGACTGGCTGGCCGAGCGCATTGTGCAGCTGGGCGGCGAACCCAACTTCTCCCCGGAAGGCCTGCAAAGCCGATCCCACGCCGAGTACGTGGCCGGTGACACCCTCAAGGACATGGTTAAGGAAGACCTGATCGCCGAGCGCATCGCCATCGACAGCTACCGGGAGATCGCCACCTACCTGGGCGACAAGGATCCGACCACCCGCCGCATCATGGAAGATATCCTGGCTCAGGAAGAGGAGCACGCCGACGACATGGCGTCGATCCTGGAGTCGCTTTAAGTCGCACTGAATCACCATCGAAGGGAGGAACGCCGAGTGATCGAACCGGAACGCGAACGCCGCCACGGCAAAACCGTGGCGGGCATTCAGGTCCGCACCAATCAGGAGCGGGAATTGCAGGCCGAGGACGCCCAGCTGGACCGTCTCTGGGAGAAGTTCAACGATGAACGGCTCGCCGAGACGATCCCGGACAAGGTTGCCGGTTCGCCGGTGTATGGCGTGTACACGGAGTACGAGAACGGTGGCCAGGGTGATTACAGCGTGCTGGCCGGTGTCGAGGTGACGGACGAGACCAAGGTTCCGGATGACTACGCCACCCTGACCCTGGAAGCCGGCGAGTATCTGGTTTTCCGCGCCCAGGGCCGGATGCCGGAAACGGCGATGGAGACCTGGGGCAAGGTGTGGCACTACTTCGAGGCGGAGGATGCCCCGGAACGGGCGTTTCTCACCGATTACGAGGTCTACGAGAGTACCGACAAGGTCGCTATTTTCGTGGGCGTGAAATGATTCAGCGCACCCGCCGGCCCCGGTAGATCACCGGCTTGTCGCTGGTGGAGCCGTCGTCCGGCCCCGCCGCCGGCGGCGTTTCCGGCTCCGGCAGCGGCTGCCCCCGGTACATTCGCCGGGGCGGCCGCGCCGCCGTGTCCGGGGCCGCTTCCGTTTCCGGTTTGTGCTCCGGCTCCCCGGCTTCCTCATTGATGCGCGCCATCAGGCGCTTCAATTCCCCCGAGGCGCTGCGTTCCGCGTAGGCCCCCAGCGATTCGCGCAAATCCGGATCGGTCAGCGAAAGGCGTGCCCCGAATTCGTCGCGAATCAATCGTCGGCACTGGTTCACCAGGGTGACCACTCGATAGTGCATCAACCAATGGGCGTTGATTCCTCCCCCGCTCATGCTCTTCGCTCCGTGACATCGGCCTGAAGAACCAAGCAGCTTCCGTGCCAGATCAGCGTGGCGGGGGGAGGGGCTATTTCGATTTCGTGGCCAGCATGGGTTTCAGGAAGCGGCCGGTGTGGCTGCCCTTGGTCTTGGCGACCTGCTCCGGCGTGCCCTCGGCGATGATCTGCCCGCCGCCGTCGCCGCCTTCCGGGCCCAGATCGACGATCCAGTCGGCGGTCTTGATCACGTCCAGGTTGTGCTCGATCACCACGATGGTGTTGCCGTGGTCGCGGAGCCGGTTGAGCACATCCAGCAGCAGCTGGATGTCCTGGAAGTGCAGGCCGGTGGTGGGCTCGTCCAGAATGTAGAGGGTGCGGCCGGTGTCCCGCCGGGACAGCTCCCGGGCCAGCTTGACCCGCTGCGCCTCGCCGCCGGACAGCGTGGTCGCCGCCTGGCCCAGCTTCACGTAGCTCAGGCCCACGTCGAGCAGGGTTTGCAGGCGCCGTTGCAGCGCCGGCACGGCGTCGAAGAACTCCCGCGCCTCCTCGATGGTCATCTCCAGGACTTCGTAGATGTTCTTGCCCTTGTAGGTGACCTCCAGGGTTTCCCGGTTGTAGCGGCGCCCTTCGCAGACCTCGCAGGGCACGTAGATGTCGGGCAGGAAGTGCATCTCCACCTTGATCACGCCGTCGCCCTGGCAGGCCTCGCAGCGTCCGCCCTTGACGTTGAAGCTGAAGCGGCCGGGTTTGTAGCCCCGGGCACGGGCTTCCTGGGTGCCGGCGAACAGCTCGCGCACCGGCGTGAAGATGCCGGTGTAGGTGGCCGGGTTGGAGCGCGGCGTGCGGCCAATGGGGCTCTGGTCGATGTCCACCACCTTGTCCAGGTGCTCCAGGCCTTCCAGATTTTCGTGGGGCGCTGCTTTCAGGGTGCTGGCCTTGTTCAGCCTGGTGGCCGCCAGCGGGTAGAGGGTGTGATTGATCAGGGTCGACTTGCCCGACCCGGACACGCCGGTGACGCAGGTGAACAGGCCCACCGGCAGGTTCAGCGGGTGGCCCTTCAGGTTGTTGCCGGTGGCGCCGAACAGGGTCAGCCAGAGGTCGTCCTCGTTGCGGCGGCGCTCGGTGGGCACCTCGATGCGCTTGCGGCCGGAAAGATAGTCGCCGGTCAGGGATTTCTTGTTGGCGGCCACCTGCTTGGCGGTGCCCTGGGCCACCACCTGGCCGCCGTGCACGCCGGCGCCGGGGCCGATGTCGATGACGTGGTCGGCGGTGCGGATGGCGTCCTCGTCGTGTTCCACCACCAGCACCGTGTTGCCCAGGTCGCGCAGCCGGGTGAGGGTGTTGAGCAGCCGTTCGTTATCGCGCTGGTGCAGGCCGATGGAGGGCTCGTCGAGCACGTACATCACGCCCACCAGGCCGGCGCCGATCTGGCTGGCCAGACGGATGCGCTGGGCCTCGCCGCCGGACAGGGTCTCGGCGCTGCGCTCCAGGGTCAGATAGTCCAGCCCCACGTTGACCAGGAACTGCAGCCGGTCGCGGATCTCCTTGAGGATCTTCTCGGCGATCTCGCCACGGCTGCCGCTGAGCTTGAGCTCGTCGAAGTAATCGAACGCCCGGCCCACCGCCAGGCGCACCACGTCGGGCAGATTGGTGTCGCCGATGAACACGTGGCGGGCCGCCTCGCGCAGCCGTGAACCGCCGCAGCTCGGGCAGGTGGAGGTGGACAGGTAGCCGGCCAGTTCCTCGCGCACCGCCTCGGATTCGGTCTCCCGATAGCGGCGCTCCATGTTCGGCACGATGCCCTCGAACGGGTGGTTGCGCTTGATGATGTCGCCCCGGTCGTTCAGGTAGCGGAATTCCACGCTCTCCTTGCCGGTGCCATAGAGAATCTTGCGGCGCACCGCCTTGGGCAGCTTCTTGAACGGCTGGTCCATGTCGAAGCCCAGGCTCTGGGCCAGGGCGTTGAGCATCTGGAAGTAATAGACGTTGCGGCGGTCCCAGCCGCGGATCGCGCCCTCCGCCAGGGACAGCTCGTCGCTGGTGATCACCTTGTCCTCATCGAAGAACTGCTTGACGCCCAGGCCGTCGCAGCTGGGACAGGCGCCGGCCGGGTTGTTGAACGAGAACAGGCGCGGCTCCAGCTCCGGGATCGAGTAGCCGCAGTGCGGGCAGGCGAACTTGGCGGAGAAGGTGATTTCCGGGCTGTCGCCATCCAGAGCCTCGCCGTCCATGGAGGCGATGATGGCGGTATCGTCGGCGAGATTAAGGGCGGTCTCGAAGGACTCCGCCAGCCGGTTCTGCAGGTCGCCGCGCACCTTGAAGCGGTCCACCACCACCTCGATGGTGTGCTTCTTGTTCTTGTCCAGGGTGGGCGCCTCGTCCAGATCGTGGATGCGGCCGTCCACCCGAGCGCGGATGAAACCGTGGGCGCGCAGCTCGTCGAACAGATTCAGGTGCTCGCCTTTCTTCTCGCGGATCACCGGCGCCAGCAGCATCAGCTTGCTGCCTTCCTCCATGGCCAGCACCTGATCGACCATCTGGCTGATGGTCTGCGCCGTCAGCGGTGCGTCGTGCTCCGGGCAGCGCGGTTCGCCGACCCGGGCGAACAGCAGCCGCAGGTAGTCATAGATCTCGGTGATGGTGCCCACCGTGGAGCGCGGGTTGTGGCTGGTGGACTTCTGCTCGATGGAGATCGCCGGACTGAGCCCCTCGATGTGGTCCACGTCCGGCTTCTCCATCATGGAAAGGAACTGCCGGGCGTAGGTGGACAGGGACTCCACGTAACGGCGCTGGCCCTCGGCGTACAGGGTGTCGAACGCCAGGGACGATTTGCCGGACCCGGACAGCCCGGTGATCACCACCAGCTTGTCGCGGGGAATGTCGAGATCCACGTTCTTCAGGTTATGGGTGCGCGCGCCCCGAACCAGAATGGTATCCATGAGATGGCGAGCCCTCGGCTACTGTCAAAATGAACAGTGCAGTATAGGGGAAATTCCGTGAACGGGAAAAGAAGGAGGGCGCACACCGACACCGGCCAGGCTCGCCGGCGTCGGGGCCCGGTCAGAGGTTTTCCTGGGCCCAGTTCACCGCTTGCAGGCGATTGGAGGCGTTGATCTTCTTGAAAATGTTGTAGATGTGGGTCTTGATGGTGTGCGGGCTGAGGCTCAGCACCTTGGCGATTTCGGAGTTCTTGGCGCCGGTGGCCATCACCTTGAGCACCTCGATCTCGCGGTCGGTGAGGTTCACCTCGTTGCGGGCGAAGGTCTTGTTGAAGGCGCGGCTCTTGACCAGGTACTGCTGCAGCACCTTGCGCGGAAACCACAGTTCGCCCTTGAACATGGCCTTGATGCCCTTGGTGAGCAGGTCCTGGGGGCAGTCGTGCTGGAAGCCGCCGTTGACCATGGGCAGCCCGGCCAGGCGCGACAGGTCGTCCTCGTGGTCGACGTTGAACACGCCGATCAGGATGTCGTTGGGCAGGCGCTTGTCGGCGTCCATCAGGCGCGTGATCACCTGATTGACGTCCACGGAATGAAAATCCACCAGGAACAGGTTTTGTTCCACTCCGACCAGGTCATCCTCGTTGACCTGATCCACGGACTTGATGGCCGCGGCCGGGATCGACGCCTTGTCGAGAAATTCGGTGAGGAGGGCGTTCTGCAGATGCTGGCCGCCCACTACATACACCTTTTGTGTTGCTGAAGTATCCATCGATTCGTCCATGATGCATCCCGGAAAGCCCGGGGGAAGCTAAGAAGAAAAACTGAATCAAGTCATCAATTTATCACCGCTTTAGCGGGGCTTCAATTTACCATCATTCCAGGGCGCGGCATCATCCCTGTCGTCCGCTAATCTGATACACTCCAGTCCCATTTCCGTATCACTGACGCTCGACCATGACGGACGCTTCCCGGGCCGCCCTGCGGCGCACCGAACTCTCCACCACCGGCTCCCTGGCGGCGATCTTCGCGCTGCGCATGTTCGGGCTGTTCATGATCCTGCCCGTGTTCGCCGTGTACGGCGAGCAGCTGGACGGCGCCACCCCGCTGCTGATCGGCACCGCCATCGGCGCCTACGGCCTGATGCAGGCCATGCTGCAGATCCCGTTCGGCATGCTCTCCGACCGCTTCGGCCGGCGCCCGCTGTTGCTGGCGGGCCTGTTGCTGTTCGTGGCCGGCGGCGCGGTGGCGGCGCTCAGCGACACCATCCATG
The DNA here is from genome assembly GCF_015265435.1 of Alloalcanivorax profundimaris. Lineage (GTDB taxonomy): Bacteria > Pseudomonadota > Gammaproteobacteria > Pseudomonadales > Alcanivoracaceae > Alloalcanivorax > Alloalcanivorax profundimaris. The sequence continues at coordinate 24,391 of NZ_JABJWH010000007.1, forward strand.
GCGTTATCCTGGGGCGCGCTCTGCAGGGCGCCGGGGCCATCGCCAGCGTCATCATGGCGCTGATTGGCGATGTGGTCAGCGAGCGCCACCGCACCCGGGCCATGGCCTTGATCGGCATGTCGGTGGGCGCTTCCTTTATTCTGGCGCTGATTCTGGGCCCGCTGCTGGCCCACTGGCTGGGGCTCAGCGGGCTGTTCTGGCTCACCGTGGTGCTCGGCGCCCTGGCCATGGGCGTGGCCTTCGGCGTGCCTTCGCCTCAGGTGCGCGCCGCCGAGCCGTTGCCGGCGGGCCAGCGCTTCCGCCGGGTGCTCGGCGACCCCAACCTGCGGCGCCTGGACCTGGGCATTATGGTGCTGCACCTGACCATGACCGCCTCCTTCGTGGTGCTGCCGCAGATTCTCAAGCAGCGCCTGGGGCTGGATCTGCAGCAGCACAGCCTGCTTTATCTGGCGGTGCTGGTCACCAGCTTCCTGGCCATGGTGCCGCTGATTATCACCGCCGAGCGGCGTGGCGCCATGCCGGTCAAGAGGCTGGCGGTGAGCCTGCTGATCGTGGCGGAGGTGCTGCTGGCCCTGGCCGGCGGCGCCCTGTGGCACTTCGTGCTGGCGCTGTTCGTGTATTTCATGGCGTTCAACCTGCTGGAGGCCCTGTTGCCGTCCCTGGTGGGCCGGGCGGCGCCGGCGGGCACCCGGGGCACCGCCATGGGGGTGTACTCCACCAGCCAGTTCCTGGGCGTGTTCATCGGCGGCCAGCTGGGCGGCGCCCTGTATCAGTGGGTCGGCGCGGAGGCCGTGTTCCTGGGCTGTGCCCTGATGGCGGTGGTCTGGCTGGCGTATCTGTGGCGCATGCGGGAACTGCCCAAGCTGGACAACCGGGTGATCCACCTGGCCGGCCACCAGGACTGGGGCGACACCGCTGCCCGGTTGCGCAGCGTGCCCGGCGTGCTCGAGGCGGTGGTGGTGGCCGAGCAGAGCCTGGCGCTGCTCAAGGTGGATAACCAACTGCTCGACGAGGACGCCCTGGCCACCCTGGCCGGCGAGGTGGAGGCGCGCTCCTGAGCGGGGGTTACGCCGGCGGCCGCAAAGCGGCACAATGGACGGTCTTCCACGCCCCGGCTCGCCGCCGGCGGCCGTATTAAGCATTGAGGGAGCGAACAGCCATGGCGAGAGGCGTCAACAAAGTCATCCTGATCGGCAACCTGGGCGCCGATCCGGAAACCCGATTCATGCCCAGCGGCGGGGCCGTGACCAATGTCCGGCTGGCCACCACGGAAAGCTGGAAGGACCGCCAGAGCGGCCAGCAGCAGGAACGCACCGAGTGGCACCGGGTGGTGTTCTTCAACAAGCTTGGCGAAATCGCCGGCGAGTACCTCAAGAAGGGCTCCAAGGTGTACGTGGAAGGTTCCATCCGCACCCGTAAATGGCAGGGTCAGGACGGCCAGGACCGCTACACCACCGAAATCGTGGCCAACGAGATGCAAATGCTCGACGGCCGTGGCGGCGGTGATTTCCAAGGCGGTGGTGGCGGTGGCCAGGGTGGTTATGGCAACCAGGGCAACCAGAACAACGACTATTACGACCAGAGTCGCAATCAGGGTGGCGGCGGTGGCCAGCAGCAGGCGCCGGCCAACCAGGGCGGCGGCTTCAGCGGTCCCGCCGACGATTTCGACGACGACATTCCGTTCTGATCATCAGGGGTTCCAATGCGGCGCTGGTTTGCCTTGGGGGCGGTGTTCGTAGTCAGTTTTCTGGTGTGTCTGGTGGTGTTGATGCCCGCCGCCGTGGTGGTGGAGCGGGTGCCGGTGCCGCGGCCCGGCGGCGCGCCGCTGACACTGTCCGACGCCCGCGGGCCCTGGTGGGATGCCCGCGTGGACGCGCGCTGGCGTGATCGCCGCGGTGAGCTGCGCTGGCGCCTGGACTGGCACGGTTTGACGCCCGGCGTGCAACTGTCCATGGTAAGCGGTGATCTCGACGCCAGCGGCTGGCTCGGCGCGGACTGGGGGGACTGGCGCCTGGAGCAATGGCGCGCCACCGTGCCGGTGGCTCCGTTCAGCGCCAACGTGCCCCAGGGCAACGCCGACGGCACCGTGGACCTGACCCTCATGGCCCTGGAACTCGCCGATCAAACCGTGGTCGATGCCAAAGGGACCCTGACCTACAGCGGCGGCACCGTGACCTGGGGCCGCGACGGCGCCGCCCAGGTGCCGCCCCTGGACGGGCGGCTGGCCATGGTGAACGGGTCGCCGGAACTGGAAGTCACCGGGCCGCGGCGCCAGCAACTGGTGCACGCCCGGCTTGAAAACGAGAAACTGAACGTGCAGGTCCGCCGGGCCTGGCCCCAGCTGCTGGGGGTAAGTCAGGGGGGCGATCCCTCCGACGTGGTATTTCGCATGAGCCGTCCCTTGACCCTGGGGCGGTCGGGTTAAGTGCCGACGGATAATAAGTAGGTCACACTAGCGTGCCTAGAATGGCCAGGGACGTCCGGTTGCTGGAGCCAAGCTTCCAGCCCGGCGGGCCGGTATAAAACAAATGGGATTGATGGTTTTATGATTCAGTGGGCCCGGAGGGGAAACCGACAGCGGTGGGAACGGATGGCGCGCGTCGTCCTGGCTTTGCTGTTGGTGGTGATTCTCGCCTATTTGATCGCCCAGACCGTGTGGTTGCTGTGGTATGGCCCCCGCGACGCTCTGCCCGACACCCGGCTGCGCCAGGTGGCGGTGGAGGGCGGCGCCCAGGGCGGCCCGTCGCTGTCCGCTTCCCAGGTGGAGAACTGGCGCCTGTTCGGTGTGTACCAGGCCGAACCCACCCAGGAGCGTCCGGTGGACGCGCCGGAAACCCGTTTGAGCCTGGAGTTGCTGGGCCTGTTCCAGACCCGGGACCGGGGGCGTTCCTCGGCGATCATCGCCGAACGTGGCGGCGACGCCGAGCTGTACCACATCGGTGACGGCATTCCCGGCAACGCCACCCTGGAGGAAATCTACGCGGACCGCGTGATTCTGCGGCGCCAGGGCCGCCTGGAAACCCTGCGCCTGAACGAACTGAAAGGGCTGGCCGGCGGCGTGACCCAGGTCACCGAGCCGGAGCCGCGCACGCCCGCGCCCAGCCCGGAAACGGATCTGGCCCAGCAGCGCACGGCGCTGATTCGCCAGTTGGGCCTGCAGCCGGTCACCGACGGCGCCACCGAAGGCTACAAAATCGGCGACCGGGCCCCCCAGCAGTTGATCGAGCAGGTGGGGCTGCAACCCGGGGACGTGGTGGCCTCGGTGAACGGCTACCCCCTCGGCACCGAGGAAAGTGATCTGGCGGCGTTGCAGTCCTACATGGAAAGCCAGGCCGCCACCATTGTCGTGCAGCGCGGCGAACAGGAATTTACCGTGAACTACCCACCGTAGCGAGACACCTATGAAGTCGGCCTTAAAAACGATAATCGCAGTGGTGGCGCTGAGCCTGGTCCTCGGCGCCCATGCCCAGCAGCAGGCTCCGGTGGAGCAAACCGGCGACGGCAAGACCTGGACGGTCAATATCCGTAACGCGGACATTCAGGCGTTCATCAACCAGGTGGCGGAAATGACCGGCAAGAACTTCGTGGTCGACCCGCGCGTGCGGGCCCGCGACGTCACGGTGATTTCCAACAAGCCGTTGACCGCCAGCGAAGTCTACGAGCTGTTCCTGTCCGTGCTGCAGGTGCACGGCTACGCCGCGGTGCCCTCCGGCGAGGTGATCAAGATCGTCACCAACACCACCGCCAAGCAGAGCAATCTGCCGCTCACCGAGAACGCCGGCAGTGTGGATGGCGAGGAACTGATCACCCAGGTGATTCCGGTGGACAACTCGCCAGTGGAGGAGCTGGTGCCAGTGCTGCGCCCGCTGGTGCCTCAGTACGGTCACCTGGCGGCGGTGGGGTCCGCCAACGCGCTGATCATCAGCGATCACGCCGACAACATTCAGCGCATGCGCGCCATCATCAACAGCCTCGACACCGCGGAAAGCGACGAGGTGGAAATCGTCCAGCTGCAACACGCCTTCGCCGGCAACATGGTGCAATTGCTGGAGGAACTGACCAAGGCCGACGCCTCCGGCAACAACCGCCGCCGGGGGCTGCAGGGCGCCGCCACCGTGGTCGCCGACGAGCGCACCAACCGCCTCATCATCAAGGGCGATCGTGGTACCCGGGCGCGCCTGATCCCGCTGGTCAATCAGCTCGACACGCCGTCCAGCGCCGCCGGTGGCGTCCAGGTGGTGCGTCTCAGCCACGGCGACGCCGAACAGATGGCGGAGCTGCTCAAGAATTTCGCCGCCGGCGCTTCCGCGGTGCGCCAGGGTGGCGAGGGCAACGGCGGCGCGGCCGCCTCGCGCACCAGCAACGCCGCCTCCGGCGTGTCGATTCAGGCGGACACCTCGCTCAACGCCTTGGTGATTCGCGCCGAGCCGGAAATGATGAAGCAGCTTCAATCGGTGATCAGCCAGCTCGACGTGCGTCGCGCCCAGATCCTGATCGAGGCGGCGATTGTCGAGGTCACCGGCGACAAGGCCAGCTCCCTGGGCTTCCAGTACGTGGCCGGCGACCTGGAGAACGGCGTCGGCGCGGTGAACTTCGGCGGCAACGGGGTGAGCGTCAACTCCCTGCTGCAGGCGGTGATCACCGAGGATCCGTCCAACATCTCCCTGGGGGACGGCATCACCGCTGGCATCGGCGAGACCGACGCCGACGGCGACATCGAATGGGGCGCGCTGATCCAGGCCCTGGCGCGCACCACCAACACCAATCTGTTGTCCACGCCCAGCATCCTGACCCTGGACAACCAGGAAGCCTCCATCATCGTCGGTGAGAACGTGCCCTTCGTCACCGGCCAGGCGTCCAGCACCGGCTCCGGCGTCTCCAACCCGTTCACCACCATCCAGCGCGAGGACGTGGGCCTGACCCTCAAGGTCACGCCCCATGTGGCCGGGCTCGACACCATCCGCCTGGAGCTGGAACAGGAGACCTCGGCGGTGAAGGAATCCACCGGCGAAGCCGTGGACATCGTCACCACCAAGCGCAAGCTCGCCACCACGGTGCTGGCGGACGACCGTGAGACCATCGCTCTGGGCGGCCTGATCACCGACGACGTGCAGGACTCCGTGAGTAAGGTGCCGCTGCTCGGCGACATTCCGCTGCTGGGGGTGCTGTTCCGCTCCACCAGCAAGAGCCACGTGAAGCGCAATCTGATGGTGTTCATCAAGCCCACGGTGCTGGCCAGCAACGACCGGCTGGTGGACATGACGCGGGAAAAATACATGGGCGTCACCGCCATGCAGTTCCGCGTCAACGATGAGGGGGAGCTGGTGCGTGAAGTGAAGTTCCCGCTGCCCACCAAGGTGGAGCGCATCTTCGAAGGGCGTTCGCCGGTGTCCGAGGATTACCGCCGCGCCTATCAGGACGAGCAGGAAAAGAGCGACGAGGATTCCGCCACGCCGCCCACCTCTGGCCCGGTCACCGACACCGACAGCGTGGTGCCGGAGAAGGAGGAGCCCGCCGCCAGCCGCCCCGAGGAGGGCGCTGGCGCGTCCGGCTCCTGACCGGCCCGCCGCCGGGCTCCCGGGCCCGGCGGCGTCCGTTTCCCGCCTTTATTCTTCCAGTGAGCGCAGGTTGTCCAGCACCTTGCGGCTGCGCTCCAGTTTCTTGAGCAGTTCCGGGTTGTCCGGGTCCAGCGGCGCCACGCTCCGCCAGAGTCGGTGCGCGGCCTGGTATTCCCCTTCCGCATAGAGCGCCTCGCCCCGCGCCATGGCGCGCTGGAAGCGCTGGCGGGACCAGCTTTCCACGCGGTCGCGGAGGTCGTCCAGCCGAGGTCCCTGGTGTTGCAGCAGGTAGGCCCGGGCGGCCAGCAAATCCTCCAGGCGGCCGCTGGCGCGGTACCGCGCCACCAGGGCCTGGCCCTCTTCGTGGTGAGCCCGGTCGCGGGCGTCCCGGGCCCGGTCGCGGGCGCTGTGCAGCACCCGCCGCGCCTTCGACAGGGCGTCCGGCGCAGGGCTGTCCGGCGCCAGCCGGTGGGCGGTTTCCAGGGCTTCCAGAGCCTGTGGCCAGCGGCCCTCGTCCGCGTAGGTGTTGCCGATGGTCAGCAACTCCCCGTGCAGCTCCTGGCGCAGCGCCGCGCGCCGTTGCCGGGTATGGCGGGCGCGCGGGTCCTGATAGGGCGCCAATGCCTGGTCCAGATCCTCGGTGCTGAGCAGGGCGCGGGCCTCCGCCAGATAGCCGCGGTTGAGCAGCGCCCGCAAGCGCGTCTCGCGCCGGTCGTCCAGCTGTTCCATGAGGGTGGCCACCGGCTCCGGCTCCACCACCCGCTGGCGGGCCCGCTCGAGAACCTGGAGGGCATCCCCCCATTGTTCCCGTTCGGCCAGGGCGCGGGCCTGGTCCAGGGCCTGGTCACGGTACTCATGGCTGGCCTGCAGCACCCCCTCGCGTTGCTCCATGAGCAGGGCGTGCCGGGGATGCTCCTCGTCGGCTTCGTCGATCACCGCCAGGGCGCGGCGGTAATCCTGATCCGCCAGGGCATCGCCGACCCGGTCGGCGGGGTCGGAGAAGGACGACAGGCCGGCGCACCCGGACAACAGCAGGGCGGCGGCCAGAGCGCTCAGGCGCGGGAAATTACGATCAGGCACCAGGGCTCTCCAGATACTGCTCGGCCAGGAATTGGGCGATGCGTTGTTCCATCAGGGTTTCCGATAGGGCGTGCACGCCGTCCACCCGGTAGGTGCCCACCGGCTCGCTGCGGCCGCGCACGCGCATGTCGCCGTAGGCGGCGGCGCGCACGCGGGAGCCGATGTTGGGATTCTCGATCAGCGGCGCGGCGGCGATGATCTCGCCGGCGCCGGCCATGTTGGACAGCCGCGACGCCAGGTTCACCGCGTCGCCCACCACCGTGTACTGCATCCTTTCCCGGGACCCCAGGTTGCCGGCCAGCATCGGCCCGGAGTTCATGCCGATGCGGAACTCCACCGTGGTCTGACCGCGGGCGGCCCGGTATTCATTGAGGCGCGCCACCAGCCGCTGGATCATCACCGCGCAGCACAGGCCGTGGAACAGGTGCTCGGAATCCTCTTCCGGCACACCGAACACGATCATCGCGCAATCGCCCATGTATTTGTCGATGGTGCCCCGGTAGAAGGAGGTGGCGGTGGTGATGGCGTCGAAATAGACGTTGAGCATGTCGGCCACCGCCTCCGGGGCCAGGCTTTCCGAGAGCCGGGTGAAACCGACGATGTCGGCGAACACCACGGTGGCGTTCACGTCGCGCCCGCCCAGGGTGACCTGATCCAGGTTGGCCATCATCTTGCGCGCCACCGAGGGGCTCACGAAACGCTGCAGGACGCGCTCCACCTGATCCTTCTCCAGCATGTCGTGGGCCATGCCGTTGTAGGCCTCGATCAGATGGCCGATCTCGTCGTTGCGGCGTTCCTGAATCCGGTACTGCAGATCCCCCTTGCGCATGGCGCTGGTGGCGGCCAACAGGTTGTGGATCGGTTGCGCCAGGCGGCGGCTGATCAGGAAGGACGCGATGATCGCCAGCAGCCCCATGGCCAGGGTAGCGGTGATCATGGTGTTGCGCACCTGCTGCTGGGCGGCGGTGATGGAACGGTCGGAAATCGTCACGGCCACGGTACCGGCGCGATTCTCGTCCACGGTCACCGGGGCTTCATAGGTGCTCATGGCCTCGCCGCGATAGCGCCAGCGGCGCATGGCGTCCGTGGCCGGCGACGTCCGGGGCGGCTGCAGGCCGGCCTGCTCCACGGTCTCGCCGTCGCGGTCGAACAGGGCGGCGCCCTCGATGCTTTCACTGCGCACCAGGTTGCTCAGGTGCACTTTGAGCAGGAACAGGTCCTCGGCCAGCAGCGGTTCCCGGGCGGTGTGCGCCAGCTGGGTGGCGATGGCGGTGCCGAACCGGTCGGCCTGCTGGCGCATGCGCTCCAGCTGGTTATTGAGCAGAAACGCGCCCAACAGGGTCATGCCCACCAGAATCAGCGCCGAAATCGACAGGCCCATCTTCCAGGCCACCGGAAAATACTCGGGAATGTAAGGCCGGATCAGGGCGTCGAAACGCCGCTTGAAACCGCCGGACCGGGGGCCGTCGGGGGCGCCGCCGTCGTTTTTTCCGGTGGATGTCTGGGGGGCGGAAGGTTTGTTCACCGTGGCTACCGTCGCGGCTTCTCTTGTCAGGGTGCGTGGGCAGTGTCACATTGCCAGACTGGCCGTAGGGAAACCACCATAAGGTCGACGAGAGCATGGCATTTATTCGCGAACGGCGTCTTAACGCCAACGGAATGGACTTTTTCATCGCCGAGGCGGGCGAACCGGGGGCCCCCCTGGTGCTTTGCCTGCACGGCTTCCCGGAGTGCTGGGCCTCCTGGCGCTATCAATTGCCGGCGCTGGCCCAGTCCGGCTACCACGCGGTGGCTCCGGATTTGCGCGGCTACGGTGAAACCGGCGGACCCGCCGACGTGGACGCCTATCGGCAGTCCCGGCTGGCGGAGGACGTGGTCGCCCTGATCGACGCCCTGGGCGCGGAACGCGCCGTGCTGGTGGGGCACGATTGGGGCTGCGCGCTGAGCTGGGAAGTGGCGCGCCGCCACCCGGATCGGGTGGCCGCCCTGGTGGGGCTGTCGGTGCCCTACGGCGGCCCGGCGCCGCAGCCGCCGACCCGCGCCATGCGCGACCTGTTCGGCGACCACTTCTTCTACATGCTGTATTTCCAGCGGCCCGAGGTGCCGGAGCGGGAGCTGGAGGCGGACGTGGAGGACAGCCTGCGCCGTCTGTTCCACAGCCTGTCCGCCGACGGCATCGACGACTTCCGCGTGGCCCCGGACGACACCCGGGTGCTGGCGGCCATGCGCCCCCCGGAGACGCCGCCGCGCTGGATGCGCGACGAGGATCTGGCCTATTACGTGGCCCGTTTCCGCAAGACCGGCTTCACCGGCGCGCTCAACTGGTACCGGGCCATGGACGCCTCCTGGGAGGAAAGCCGCGGCGATGACCACTGGACCCTGGACGCGCCCACCCTGTTTCTGGGCGGCATGCAGGATCCGGTGGTGCTGTTCAGCCAGAAGGCCCTGGCGCGCATGCCCGACTACGTGCCCGACCTGACCACCGTGATGCTCGACCAGTGCGGGCATTGGATCCAGATGGAGCAGGCGGTGGAAGTGAACCGGGAAATCCTCAACTTTCTCGCCGCGAAAGGGCTCCAGCCTCCCGGTTAAACGCCCGGCGGCACGCCGTGATCCTCGCGGTCGGTGAGGATCTCGAAGGCGGCGCCGCTGGCGCTGTTCAGTTCCACCACCCGGCCATCCGGCCGCGTCAGCCGTACCCGGGCGGTGGCCAGCTTGCTGTTCAGGCAGGTCTTGTGGCCGCCGGGCGGGTTCAGATAGGTGAGGGCGGTGAAGCGCGTCGGCGGCGCGCTCACGGTGAGATCCAGCCGCCCGTCCGGCCCCCGGCTGCGCAATCGCCACTCGAAGAAACGATAACGGCCCCGCGCCCGCAGCGCCTGCCCCACCCGGTTGAAGCGATAGTCCCGGCCGTCCAGCCGTAGCACCGCCAGGCTCACCCAGGGCGTGGGGACCGGTCCCATCCAGACCCGGGCGGTGGCGCATTCCAGGAACGCCTCCGGGTGGTCGTCGAAGGCCGCCACCTGGCCCCAGGCGTATTGATCGGTGTGGCGCCGGCCCCAGTTGTGATTCTCGCTGCCCGGCCAGCCGTCCACGGGCCAGGTTTCGCCGTCCACCTCCAGGGTGCCGTGGAAGCGTACCGCCGGCCGGCTTACCAGGGACTTGGCCTTGGGGAAGGCGGCCCGGTAGCGGTCTTCCGGCAGCAACAGCAGCGGCGCGCCGCCGCCCTGGTAGGTCAGCGACCAGCGCAGCCGGTGGCCGCCCAGGGCGGCGGCGCCGCTCAATGCCCCTTCGCGCAGGCGGTTGTCGGCCAGATCCACCGCCAGGTCCGTTGCCGCGAAGTGGCACCGGGAAAGCGGAAATTCCTCCTTCACCGCCACCGGCGGCCGGTCGCCGTCGAAGGCGATGGCCCACAGCTCGCCCATGGAGGGGCGGCCATCGGCGGCCATGAAGCGGGTATAACGAATCCAGAACGCCCGCGCCCGGCGCGGGTCATTGGCGCGCACGAACCAGGATTCGTAGTGTCCGCCCTGGCCGGGGTACTGGCTGCCGTGGAAGGGAATCATGGCGTGGCGCCCTGGTAGGCCCGCTGTTCGTCCACCAGGCGCAGGGCCTTGAACGGGAACAACAGCATGCTGTCCCGGTAGGCGACGCTGGCCCGGCCCACCTCCCGGCCGTCCCGGAACACGGTGAGCGGGCAGGTCACCAGCGACTGAATCCAGCCGCCGTGGCCGTAGCGTTTGCGGCCCTCGGCGCGCAGCGTGCCCAGAACCGGATGCTCGAAGCGCAGCCAGTAATGGGGGCCGCCCAGGTGCAGGGTCAGTTCTCCCTCGCAGGCATACGGCTCGCCATCCAGCTCCACCCGCCCGCGAAAGAAGCGCGGCGTGGAGAGGCTGAAGATGCGGGGCGTGAAGGCCTGGATGCTAAAGCGGAACGATCGCCGTGCCGGCGCCTCGTCCAGCGACAGCCAGCCGCTCATGGTCTCCTTGATCAGTAAACCCATGGTCATGGTCGGGTCTCTCCTTGTGGGCCTTGCTGGCCTTGCGGGTCCTGCAGGCGGTCGGCCAGACGCGCGGCGGCGCGCCCGGCCAGGGTCATGATGGTTACCTGGGGGTTGGCCCCAAGGCTCGAAGGCACCGCCGCGCCGTCCATCACGTACAGCCCCGGCTGGCCGAACACACGGTGCTCGGCGTCGCAGACCCCGTCGTCGGCGTCGCGGCCCAGGCGCGCGGTACCCAGCGGATGGTAGGCGGTGATCAGAAAGTGGCGGGGCTTGAGGGGGCGGCGCAGAAAGGCGTCCAGTTGGTGCCGGTCCCGCAGCCGGGTGATGCCCTCCGGGCCTGGCACCAGCACTTCCCGGGCGCCGGCGGCGAAGTACATCCTGGCGAGGGTCTCCACCCCGCGCAGGAACAGGCGGAAATCGTGCCGGTTCAGGTGGTAGCGGATCAGCGGCCAGTCCCGGTGCGGGCCACGCCGCACGCGCCCCTCGGAGGTGTCGCGGATCATGAAGCCGAAGTAGGCGGTGTGCGGATAGGATTCGGTGAAGCGTACCCAGTCGCGGCCATTCAGGTTGCTGAGCAGGCCGTGGCCGGCCAGCGGAATGGTGCCGCCCTCGAACATCAGGCCCTGGTCGGCCAGGTCGGCGACGCCGAAGCCCTGGGGAATGGTGCGGCTGTTGGCCAGGTCCCGGTCCGGGAAGAGGGCGTTGACCACGCCGGCGGGATGCAGGGTCAGGTGCCGGCCCAGGTGGCGGTTGCGGATGCCCTGGCGGCGCAGGAACAGGGGCGTGAAGAAGGTGCCCATGGCCACCACCACGGCCCGGGAACGGACCCTCAGCCGGACCGTGCGCCCCTGGCCATCGCGGCCCCGGGCGCGCACGCCGGTGACCCGGCCGCCATCCCGCTCCAGGCGGGTGGCCCGGAAACCGGTGAACAGAAAGGCGCCGCGCTCCAGGGCCCGGGGGATATAGCTCACATTGGTGGATTGCTTGGCGTCGGTGGGGCAGCCGAACTGGCACAGGCCCTGGCCGTCGCAGCCTTCGGCGTTGCGCCGCAGCGGATGGCGCGCTTCGAAGCCCAGCGCCGCCGCGCCCCGGTCGATGATGTCGCCGATCGGGCCCACATGGCGCGGGTCCGCCGGCCGCACCTTGAGCATGGCTTCCACCTGCTCGAACCAGGGCCCCAGGGCGGCGTCGCTGAAATCCCCCAGGCCACGGGCCCGCCAGTGTTCGCGCACCGCCGCCGGCGTGCGCATGCAGGTGCCGGAATTGATGGTGGTGGTGCCGCCCACGTTGCGTCCCACCGGCACCGGCATCAGGGCATTGCCGGTGGCGCAGTTGCTGCCGAAAGCCCGGTACAATTTGGGCACCACCTCGGTGAGGCGACCGCTGAAATGGGAACGGTCGTAGTAGTCGCCTTCCTCCACGATCACCACGGCGAGGCCACGGCTGGCGAGCTCATAGGCCGCCGCCGCGCCGCCGGCGCCGCTGCCGATCACCACCGCGTCCGCTTCCAGATCCAGGTCCTGGTCGCAGTCCCGGGCGGCGGTGATTTGCTGCCGCCAGCGGAAATGCTCCACCTGGGCGGGCACCTGCACCGGCGGGCGGCAGCCGGCGGCGGCCTCCACCCGTTCGTCGAGCAGATAGCGGGCCTTGAAGGGCAGGCACAGGGCGCGCAGCAGCCGCCCGGACAGCGGACGGTGGCTGAGCCCCTCAATAAAGGCGGCCCGCCGCTCGGCGCCGGCCCGGTGGAAGGCGCCGCCGTGGCGCAGGCGATAGCGCAGCGCCAGCCAGGCCAGCCCCAGGCGCAGGGCGCGCGCCAGGCGCGGGTGGGCGTCCAGGTCGGGCAGCAGCACATCCGGGTCCGCCGCCGGCAGACGGTCGCCGGCGGGAAACAGCGTCGCCACCAGGGCCCGGGCGGTGACGTGCCGGGTGAGTCGGTTCGAAGTCATGCCCCCAGTCTAGGGGCGCCGGCGGCGGTTGCTTGACCCGGGGCGCGGCCCGGCACCGCGCGACCGGTCAACGCACCGGCCCCTGACCTGGATCAAGAGACGACGGCGGCCCTGGAGGCATTATGTTCATGGGGCGGCGACGCCCCGCTGCGTATGCTTCCGGAAAACACCGGACACTCGGCCCCGCTCTGGCGGGGCCTTTTTTTTGCTCGTCGTTCGGGCGGCCTACCAGTGAATTCCCTTGAACAGCCGGGAGAAGGCGGCCTGCTCGCGGCTGATTTTCTTCGGCGTGGCCTCGCGCCGGCCCATGGCGGCGGCGGAGTCCGAGAAAATCTTGTAACCGGTGTTCATGATCGTCTCGGTGACCTTGGGGGTGATGAAGTGCATAACCTGGCCGAGCACGCCCAGGCTGGTGGCGATCCGTTTGGGGCGCCGCACGATGGCTTCGCAGATCATGTCCGCCGCCTGGTTGGGGCTGATGGTGGGCACGTGGTTGTAGAGCTTGGTGGGCGCGATCATGGGCGTGCGCACCAGCGGCATGTTGATGGTGGTGAAGTGGATGCCCTGGTGGGCCAGTTCGCTGGCGGCGCAGCGGGTGAACGAATCCAGCGCCGCCTTGGAGGCCACGTAGGCGGAGAAGCGCGGCGCGTTGGTGAGCACGCCGATGCTGGAAATATTGATCACATGGCCGAAGCCGCGCTCCACCATCCCTGGCATCAGCTTCATGATCAGCCGCAGCGCGCCGAAGTAGTTGAGTTGCATGGTGCGCTGGAAATCGTGGAAGCGGTTGAACGAATGCACCACGGAGCGGCGGATCGAGTGGCCGGCGTTGTTGACCAGGATGTCCACTCGGCCGTAATCGGCCAGTACCTGCTCCACCAGTTCGTCCACGGACTCCATCTTGGAGACGTCGCAGCGGTAGGCGTGGGCGGTGCCACCGAGCTGCTTGATCTCGTGCAGGGTCTCCTCCAGCTTCTCCGGCGTGCGCGCCACCACCAGCACGGTGGCACCGGCGCGGGCCAGCTTCAGGGCGGACGCCTTGCCGATGCCGGAGGTGGCGCCGGTGATCAGCACGATCTTGTCCTCCACCCGCTCCGGCAGCGAAGGCATCGGCTGCAGTTCGTCCTCGCGGCTGTCCCGGTCCGGGTCCAGGTGGTTTTCCCAGAAATCCCACAGCTGCTGGATGTAGCTCTCCAGCTCCGGCACTTCGATGCCGCTGCCTTCCAGGGCGGCCCGGGCGCGCTGGTTGTCGTACTCGGTGGGGAAGGTGAGGAACTTGATCACCGAAGGGGGAATGTCCAGGTTCTCCAGGGTCTGGTTCACCAGCAGGCGCGGGGTCAGGGCGCTGACCCCCTTGCGCACGAAACCGGGCACCGCGTCGAATACCTTGCCGTCCAGCCGCACCGGCATGCGCGGCGCCTGGGCGGCGCTGGCGATGATGTCCATCACCTCGCCGAAGTTGTAGCTGCGGTCGGCGGTGAGGTGGAAGCAGTGGCCGTTGCCTTCCTTCTGGTGGGCGATGTGGTCCAGCGCGTCGGCCACGTAGTCCACCGGTACGATGTTGAAGTGGCCGCTTTCCAGGCCCACCAGCGGAATCCAGTTGGGCAGGAAGTCCTTCAGTTTCTGAATCAGCTTGAAGAAGTAGTAGGGGCCGTCGACCTTGTCCATCTCGCCGGTCTGGGAGTGGCCCACCACCAGGGAAGGTCGGTAGATGCGCCATGGAATGCGGCTCTCGTGGCGCACCAGGGCTTCCGCCTCGTGCTTGGTGAGCAGGTAGGGATCGTCCAGGCCCTCGGCTTCCTCGAACATGTCCTCGGTGAAGGTGCCGTCGTAGAGCCCGCCGGCGGCCACGGAAGAAACATGGTGGAAGCATTTGGCGTCCAGCTTCTCGGCCAGCTTCAGGGTATGGCGGGTGCCCTCGATATTGATGTAGCGCTGGCTGTTCTCGTCGGCGCTGATGTCGTAGATGGCGGCCAGGTGGAAGAAATGGTCGATCTGGCCCACCAGGTCGTCCTGGTCCCGTTTGCTCACGCCCAGCAGCTTCTTGGTCAGGTCGCCGCTGATGGCGACCAGCCTGTTTTCCTCCACGCACAGCCGGCGGCGCATGGCGTCCAGCTTGTACTCCGAACCCGGCCGGACCAGCGCGAACACCCGGGCGTTGTCGCGCTTGAGCAGGCGGGCGACCAGAAAGCGGCCGATGAAACCGGTGGCTCCGGTGACGAAGTAGTTCATGGAATTCCCCTTGTTATGTCGACTTCCCTGGCGGCACGCGGCCACGTTGCTGTGTGTCCCCGTCGATGATGCGCTCTCGTCGCGGAAAGGACCAGGGCCGCCGCGACGGCGTGGTTGTACTTTGGCCGCGAATGGATAGGATGGAATTCCATTCCATTTTTAATTCAAGAACAAAAGGATGCCCATGAACCCTGAATCCGTTTCCCTGGCCGAGGCCATGCGCCGGCGCCGTTCGGTGCGCGGCTTCCTGGACAAGCCGGTCCCCGAGGAGGTGCTGCGCGAGGTGTTCGGGCTGGCGCAGCTGGCGCCTTCCAATTGCAATATCCAGCCCTGGAAGGTGTTCGTGGCCTCCGGCGAAACCCGTGGCGAACTGCGCCGGCGCATGGTCGAGAAGGTCTCCGCCGGCGTGCCCATGGAGCCGGATTTCGAGCCCAACGCCGGCAAGTTCGAGGGCGTCTACCGGCAGCGCCAGGTGGACTGCGCGGTGGAGCTGTACAACAACATGGGCATCGCCCGGGACGACAAGCCCGGCCGCCTGCGCGCCCAGCTGCGCAATTTCGAGCTGTTCGACGCGCCCCACGTGGTATTCATCGGCATGGAGCGGACCTTCGGCCCCACCGTGGCCCTGGACGTGGGCATGTACATCCAGTCGCTGATGCTGGCCATGACCGCCCATGGGCTGGGTAGCTGTGCCCAGGGCAGCATGCGCTACTACCCCAACGATGTGCGGGAGGTGTTCGGCGAGCCGGACAGCACCGCCATCCTGGTGGGCATCAGCTTCGGCTACGAGGACGAGAGCGTGGCCGCCAACCGTACCCGGGTCGGCCGCGCGCCCCTGGGTGACTCGGTGACCTTCAAGGCGGGCCTCTGAGCGGGCGGACCGGGGAGCGCTTTCATGCTATACTGCCGGGTTCATTCCCCGTCCCCCAAAGAGCAGTATGGTCATTGTCAAAGGTTTGATTCCGGTCCGCGACAACCTGCGCGAGAGCGCGGTGGCGCTTGCCCAGCATCTGGCACGCCAGGCGCGCGACGAGGAAGGGTGCCTGTCCTACGAGGTGTATCTGAAGGCGGATTCGCCGCGGGTGATCATGCTCTGGCAGCAGTGGACCGATCTGGACGCCCTGGAGCGGCACTTCGAGTCCGACTACCTGGACGATTTCCTGGACCGCATCCCGGACATGATCGACGGCGAGGTGCATTCGCTGCACTTCGATGTCACCGAGGACGGCGAGGAGGCCCCGGCCGGCCAGACGGTCACCACCCTCGCCGACGGCACCACGCTGCACTGAGACCACCCTGCACTGAAACCATGAACCGGCCGAGGGGCGGCTTCCCATGAAAACGCGGATCGATTCCGTCGACGACGTCACGCAAAGCTTCGCCCGCCAGGGCTACATCTGCGACCAGCGCACCGCCCTGGCGGTGTACCTGGCCGCCCAGCTGCACAAGCCGGTGCTGGTGGAAGGCCCCCCGGGGGTCGGCAAGACCGAGCTGGCCAAGGCCGCCGCCGGCTTCCTGGAAGCGCCGCTGATCCGGCTGCAATGCTACGAGGGCCTGGACGAGAGCCGCGCCCTGTACGAATGGAAATACGGCAAGCAGTTGCTCTACACCCAGCTGTTGCGCGACAAGCTCAGCGGGGTGCTGGCGGACACCGAGAGCCTGGAGCAGAGCATGCACCGCCTGGGTGATCTGGGCGACGCCTTCTACAGCGAGACCTTCCTGGAGCCGCGGCCGTTGCTGCGCGCCTTGCGCGCCGAGGAACCGGTGGTGCTGCTGATCGACGAGATCGACAAGGCGGACCAGGAGTTCGAGGCCTTCCTGCTGGAACTGCTCTCGGACTTCCAGATCTCGATCCCGGAGATGGGCACGGTGCGCGCCCGCCATCAGCCCCTGGTGTTCCTCACCAGCAACGACCAGCGGGAGCTGTCCGACGCCCTCAAGCGGCGCTGTCTGCACCTCTACATCCCCTACCCGGACGCGGCTCTGGAGCAGCGCATTCTGGCCGAGCGCGTGCCGGAACTGGACGCGGAACTGCGCGAGCAACTGGTGGACTTCATCCAGTACCTGCGCGAGCAGGACATGAAGAAGCTGCCGGCGGTCTCGGAAAGCCTGGACTGGGCCCGGGCCCTGGTGCTGCTGCACGCCGACAGCCTGGAGCCGGAGCTGGTGGAGCAGACCCTGACCCTGGTGCTCAAGAACGAACAGGACGCGGAGCTGGCCCGGGACCTGCTGCCACACTGGTTCCGCCGGCGCGGCGCGCCCTGAGCCATGGCCGCCCGGCGCCTGCATGAATTCGTCCGGGCCCTGCGGGGCGCCGGCGTCCGGGTATCGCCGGTGGAGGCGGAAGAGGCATTCCGCGCCGCCGCGCTGCTCGGCTATCACCCCCGTGACCGGTTTCGCGAGACCCTGGCGCTGACCCTGGTGAAAAGCCAGGCGGAGCGGCCGGACTTCGACGCCTGCTTCGAGGCGTTCTTCCATTTCGAGGACGCCGACGCCGACGGCAGCGACGGCGACAGCAGCGACCCGGTCCCGGCGGCGCCGTCCGCCGAGGAGGGCGGTGGCGAGGGGCTGGAGCCGGCCGCCGCCGCGCTCGCCGCCCAGGACCCTTCGCGGCTTGATCAGACCCTGGCCGAGGCCGCCGCCCGGATCGATTTCACCGCCATGCAGGTCATCACCCAGCAGGGCCTTTACGCCCGCCGCCTGCTGATGAACATGGGCATGGGCGCGGTGGACGATGAGATCCTGCGTCTGGATGCCTCGCCACGGGGCGCCGACCAGCGTCGCGCCGAACAGCTCCGGGACTGGCGTAGCCAGGTTCGGGAGCGGGCCCTGGCCCATGTGCGGCGGCAGTTCGAGTTGCACGGCCGGGCCCACGGTCGGGCCCTGCGCGAACATACCCTGCGGGCGGCGCCGTTTCGCGAACTGCGCGAGTTCCAGCAGGTGCAGGAGCTGGTGCGGCGGCTGGCCCGGCGCCTGGCCCGCAGCCATCAGCGCCGCCAGAAAAAGGCCCGGCGCGGTGCCCTCGACGCCCGCCGCACCCTGGCCTCCAGCCTGCGCTACAACGCCGTGCCGGTGGAGCTGCACTGGCGCCAGCGGCGCCGGCTCAAGGCCAAGGTGCTGGTGGTTTGCGACGTATCCAGCTCGGTGCGCGACGCCGCCCGGTTCCTGCTGCAGTTCCTGTACGCCATGACCGATGTGCTGCCCCGGGTGCGCAGCTTCGCCTTCGCCGCCCGCTTCGACGAAGTTACCGAGGATTTCGACCGCTATGCGCCGGAGGTGGCGGTGGGGCGGATCCTGGACCGGGTGTCCGGTAGCGGCACCGATTACGGCACCATGTTCCAGGAACTGGAGGCCCGCTGCCGGGGCGAGATCGACCGCCAGACCACGGTGATCATCCTCGGGGACGCCCGCAACAACGACCTGCCCGCCGGCGAGCGCCACCTGGCGGACATCGCCCGCCGAGCCCGGCAGGTGTTCTGGCTCAATCCCGAGCCGCCGTCGCGCTGGAACAGCGGCGACGCCATCATGGCCCGTTACCAGCCCTACTGCCGCGCGGCGCGCCGCTGCGCGTCGCTCAACGACCTGAGCCGGTTCACCGACGAGCTGCTGCGCCGGCTCGATTAGCGGCTGTTGGCGATGCCGTCCAGGGCGGCGCTGAGCGCCTGGTTAAGGCGCGCCAGGTTCACCGGCTTGGCGATGTGGCCGACCATGCCGGAATCGTGGCAGGCGGCGATCTTCTCCGGCACCGCGTGGGCGGTGAGCGCGATCACCGGAATCACCGGCAGGCGCCCCTCGCGCTGCAGGCGCTGGATCGCCCGGGTGGTCTCGAAGCCATCCATGTCCGGCATCTCGCAATCCATCAGCACCAGATCGAAGCCGTCCGGCCGCGCCAGCAGGGTGGCCAGGGCCTCGGTGCCGCTCTCCGCGGTTTCGCATTCATGGCCGAGCTTTCGGCACAGCCCCTCCGCCACCAGCAGGTTGACGTGATTGTCATCGACAATCAGCAGGTGGGCGCCGGGCCCTTGTGCCTCGGTGGCCGGCGCGGCTTCCTCCTGGCTGGGCTCGCCGGGCGGCAGCGGCAGCCGGAACCAGAACAGCGAGCCGCTGTGCAGCGCGCTTTCCACGCCGATCTCGCCGCCCATGATCTCCACCAACTGGCGGCAGATCGCCAGCCCCAGGCCGCTGCCGCCCTGGGGGCGGCGTGGCACCGGATTGCTCTGCTGGAAGTAGCCGAACAGGTGCTCCAGTTGATCGGCGGCGATGCCGATGCCGGTGTCGCGCACCTCGAACAGGACGTAATCCCGGTTGGCCTCCTCGCGGCGCACGCTGACGTCGATGGCGCCGTCGTGGGTGAACTTGACCGCGTTGCCGATCAGGTTGACCAGGATCTGGCGCAGCCGTACCGGGTCGCCGATGCAGTACTCACCCAGCTCCGGGGACAGGGTCAGGCGCAGCTCGCTGGCCTGGAGCCGGGCGCGGTGCTCGAACAGATGAGCGCAGTCGCGGACCAGGGTGGGCAGGTCGAAGGGCGTTTGATCGATGGGCATCTTGCCGGCGTCCAGCCGGGAATAGTCGAGCACGTCGTCGATCAGGTTGGTGAGAGCGGTGCCGGATTGCTCGATGACGTGCAGATGGCGGCGCTGATCGTCATTGAGCGGCGTGTCGCGAAGCATGTCCACGGTGCCGATCATGCTGTTCAGCGGCGTGCGGATCTCGTGGCTCATCACCGCCAGGAATTCGCCCCGGGCACTGAGCGCGGCGTTCAGCTCCCGGGTGCGTTCCTCCACGCGCCGTTCCAGCACCTCGGTGGCCTCGCGCTGGATGCGATCATTCTCGGTTTTCAGGGTGGTCATCCGGTGGGCCAGGGCGAAGGACAGCAACAGGGCCTCGATCAGGATGCCCAGCTGGAAGGCGTTCTCGATCAGCCAGTGGCCGGGGATCAGATTGAAGGTCTTGAGGATGTAGATCACCGAGGTCACCGCCACGGCGGCGAAGGCGATCAGGAAGAACAGCGCCGGGCGGTAGCCCCGGCCCACCAGCCACAGGGCCAGGCCGGTGGCGATGAACGGCCAGGGCAGCACGATGGCCGAGGAAAACTGGATGAAGAAATCGAAGTTCAGCAGGGAGATCGGCGCCAGCACCATCAGCCCCACGGCGCTGCCCAGCAGGGCCCGGTTGAGGGCCGGTGCGCGCTGGCGCAGCTCCAGGAAAGAGCACGAAAACACCATGGAAAAGGCCAGGGTGAGCAGGTTCAGTACCGTCAGGCTGTGGTGGTTCCACTGCGGCGCGCCGGGCCACAGCCACTGGAAGGCAAGCCCCTCGCGGGCGAACAGATTGAGGCCGAAGGTGCCCAGATACAGCACATAGTGCAGATAGCTGGGTTCGCGGATGGACAAAAAGATCAGCAGGTTGAACAGGCACAGAATCGCCACGGCGCCGAAGTAGAACCCGTGGAACAGGTTCAGGCGGCCGTCCAGTTGGTTGAAGTCGTCCGGGGAGCGGATCGTCAGCGGGAAGTCGATGACGTTCTCGCCCCGGGCCTGGAACAGCAGCCACCACCGGGCGCCTTCCGGGATTACCAGGGGAAACACCATCTGGTAATGGGGCAGGGGCCGCTCGGCGAAGGGCACCCGGTCGCCGCTGCGCCAGTGATTCAGGCGTCGCCCGTCCTGGTCGAACACGTACAGGTCCAAATGATCCAGATGCGGGCGGGCGGCGCGCAGGTACCACAGGTCCAGCCCGGAGCGGTTAGCCAGCGGCAGCAGCAGCCACTGGTCTCCCTGGCGGAAACCCAGGGTCGGATAGCTGTCCGACAGACGCTGCCCCTGGCCGTCGCGCAGCCGCCCCAGGGCCTGCTCCGGTGTCAGTTCCCGGCCACCGCCGTCCAGCCAGCGCAGCTCCGGCGCCGCGTCGTAGTAAGCCTGGTCACCCAGTGTCAGGGTGTTGGCCTGAACGCTGGTGCACAGCACCAGCAGCAACCCGATCAGAAACCCCGCCGCCTTGATAGAACGCTTCATTCACCCTTCCCGGTGGCTGCTCGCCGAATGTGATTATTATCACGTTGCTTTTACCGTATTTAACGGGGGTTCTGGAACGAGGCCAAGTACCCTGTTTCAAACTGATGACTTCACACGCAAAAGGAGACGCAAATGAAGGTCAAGATTCTGGGCAAGGTAATGGTACTGTCCTGTTCCCTGGTGGCCGGCGGCGCCTTCGCGGCGGGACCGTACATCGGCGCGAACTACAGCCAGTTCCAGTACGACAACGATGAGTACGATAGCGATACTCTGAAAATCGACGCCGCCGTTCTGCGTGCCGGTATTGAGTTCAATGACTACATCGGGCTGGAAGCGCGCGGTGGCATGGGCTTCGAAGAAGATTCCCAAGGCATCGTCGACTTCGAGCTGGACAATATGTATGGCGGCTACGTGAAACTGTCCGCGCCGCTGGCCGAGTCCGTTCACCCCTACATCATCGGCGGTTACACCAAACTCAAGGGCACCGTGAAAGCCGAGGGCTCCGTGGCCGGCATCGACTACTCCGTGGACGATGACGAGCACTACGAAGGTGAATCCTACGGTGCCGGCATCGACTTCAACCTGACCGATACCGTGGGCGCCAACCTGGAGTACATGCGCTACTACGATCAGGACGAAGAGGAAATTTCCGGTATCAGCGTGGGCCTGCGCTCCGCGTTCTGATCCGCGATCCGATCCGGGGGCGAAGGACGCCCCGATCCGCCAGGGATGGCGACCCGCGCCGGCTTTCAAGCCGGCGTTTTCATGTTCAGGCGGCCCGTTCCCGGAGGATCCGTTCCAGGCGCGGCCGCAGCGCGCTGGCCACCCCCAGGTTCTTCATGGTCCAGTAGTGGCCGCCCACCACCCGCTGCACCAGCAAGGTCCGCGAGCTGGGCTGGAATTTCAGCATGTCCTCCCAGGCGGTGGCCCGGGCCTGCTTCATCACGTCCTGGTGTAGCCGCGCGGTGCGGAAGTCGAACGGCGTATCGGCGATGCCCTGCAGCAGCACCGGCACCCAGGCCTCGTAGAAGCCGTCCGGCACCGTGGCGTCCTCGCGGCGGGCGCCGATTTCCACCAGGGCCCGGTCGAGCCGGTCCCAGTCCCGCTCCAGGGCGGCGCCGGTGAGCGCCGCCATCAGCGTCACGTCCTCCTCGGGCAGGCGTTTCACCGCGCCGAAGTCGTAGAACACGATGCCGCCGTCCCGACGGAACGCGAAATTGCCCGGGTGCGGATCGCAATGCACCGCGTGCAGCTGGAAAATCTGCCGGGCAAGCAGGTCGAACAGCCGCTCGCCGAGGCGGTTGCGCAGGGCCTGATCGAAGCCGTGGGCGTCGTCGACCTGCTCCAGGGGCGTGCCTTCCTCCAGGCTCAGGGTCAGCACGGTGGTGCCGGACAGGGAAGGAAATACCCGCGGGATCACCACGTCCGGATCGTCGCGGTGGAAATCCCGGAACAGGTTCAGGTTCGCCGCCTCCTGGTGGTAGTCCAGCTCTTCGTCCAGTTGCTGGCGGATTTCGGCAAACACCGCGTCCAGGGCGCGCTCGTCCACGCGCAGCAGGCTGCCCAGTTTGAGAATGCGCTTGAGGTGCTTCATGTCCGAATCGATGGACGCCTTTACCGCCGGGTACTGCACCTTGACCACCACCTCCTCGCCGTCGAGGGTGGTGGCGCGGTGGACCTGGCCGATGGAGGCGGCGGCGAACGGGGTTTCCTGAAAGTCCTGGAAGTGCTCCGCCACCGGGCCGCCCAGCTCCCGCTCCAGCTGGCGCCGGATCACGTGGAAGGGCATCGGCGCCGAGGCATTCTGCAGCACCGCCAGCTGTTCGCTGATCTCCCGGGGCAGCACGTCCTGCATCTGCGAGGCGATCTGGCCCACCTTCATTACCGCCCCTTTCATCTGACCCAGGGTGGCGGCCACCTCCCGGCCGATGTGGCGCATCAGTTCCTCGCGGCTGCTCTGCCGGTCCTCCGCCGATTGAAACCAGCCGCGCACCTGCTGGCCGGCCACCCGGGTGGCGATGGAGGTGGTCATGCCGGTGAGTTTCCAGAAACGGCCGCCGGTGGCGGCCCGGTCACGGCGTTTGGCCATGGTTCGCTCGCTGCTGATGGGAATTCAGCAAGCCTAGCGCCGCCACGCGCGCAAAAAAAGGGGCCCGATCAGGGCCCCGCCAAAGGAGAGTAGGCAGAAAAAACGGTGGTTCGAATCAGGCGCGCTGTTTCTCGCCGGCGCTGACCAGCTCGTCGAACAGCTTGCGGCTCTGCTCGCGGGCGGTGGTCACGGCGCCCAGGCCGGCCAGCACGAATTCGTTGCTGGATTCGGCTTTCTCGCCACGGGCTTCCTTACCCGTGCTGATGCATTGTTCGTAGAGTTCCTGGCGCTTGCGCGGCGCTTCATCGATGAGCGCCCGGGCGCGGACCGCGAAGCCGCGACCGGCCAGCAGCACCTTGGATTTGCCCTCGGCGTCGTCGCCATAGGCCTCGGTGCCCGCCTTCACGTATTCCTCGTAGAGCTCCTCGGAGCCGTCTCCGGCCTTGCTGTAGGCGCCCAGGCCGGCCAGATAGAGCTTGTTGCCGAAGTCCTTGACGCGGCTCAGCAGCTTGTCCTGTTCTTCACGCAAGTCTTTCAGTTCACCCATGATGTACCTCCTTAGCGTCTTCGCTAATCTGTTCATGACGAACGATACGGGCGAAAGAGACGGCTGTGCGCGATCATTGTCGAACAATTGAACATGGCTGGCCGCCATGAATTGGGCAGCCTGTGATGGAGCTCCCAGCGGTGACGCCAATTTGAACGTGGCGGGAACCGGGCCCGGCCCCGTACACTCCATAGGAAAGTACCAATCGGCCGAGATACGAATTCATGATCGAGAAATTCATCGCCAAGGTGCCCAGCCGGATTTGGGCGGATGGGCGACCGGCCCGCGCGCGGCAGTGGGATGCGGAATTCAACGTGGCGGCCTGGACCCGGGTCTCCGGGGAGCCGGGGCGGGTTCAGTTGCTGGTGCGTTACCTGGACACCAAGAACGACCAGGCGGTGCTGGTGGATGCCGCGGAAGTGAAAGGCGACGGCAGCGCGCTGCTGTCGGGGCTGGTGCGGCTTCGCTTCACCGATAGCGTGGAGCAGGTGCAGATTTCCCTGCGACTGTCCGATCCGGGCATGCGTTACGTGGTGGAAGAGCTGTACATGCAGCGTCGTGGCACGGCACTGCGCCCCCAGGACAAGTTGATCTCCAACTACTAGCCGGCGGCCGGATCTTCCCGGCAAGCCGCGGGGCGGGCCCCTTCCTTCCCCCGGGGCCCGCCAGCCGGTTAGCGGCCGTTATCGGCCACGCGCCGGCACGCCAGGCTTCCCCCCTCGGGCCGGGACGGGTCGTCGAGATTGTCGGCGACCACGTCCTCACCTGTTTCCAGCAGGGATTCCGGCCACGCCTGGAAGTCCAGTCCGGTAAGCCGGTTCAGGTTCTCCAGGGCCGTTTCCGGGTGCCGTTTTTCCATTCTGATGATTTTGCTCATGGTGACCATCCCTTTGCGCACCATCGGCAAAGCCAGAATCGTGCCATTCCATGGCTCCTTTTTTTCATATAAAAATCAATGAGTTGGCGGCTAGCCGAAAAAACGCGCCGAGCGTGGGTGCCGGCGCGCCTTGGCAGGATGTGACCCAGGTTGTCAGTTCGCTGCCCTGATCAGTCCAGAAAGAAGTCCGGCAGCAACTGGTCCTCGGAGAGGCTCGGGTCCACCTTGTAGCGGCTCAGGTCGGTGACGCCGGCTTCGCGCAGCGCCTCGTCGTCGATGAAGAAACGGCCGGTGTACTCCGTGTGCGGACGGGTCAGGATCCAGTGCGCCGCGTCGGCCATGATCTCCGGCTGGCGGCAGGCGCGCACCGCCATCTCACCGCCCAGGTGGTTGCGCACCGCCGCCGTGTTGATGGCGGTGCGCGGCCAAAGGGCGTTCACCGCCACCTTGCCGGCGTATTCGTCGGCCATGCCCAGCACGCACAGGCTCATGCCGTACTTGGCCATGGTGTAGGCCAGGTGCCGGCCAAACCAGGCCGGGTTCAGGTTGAGCGGCGGCGACAGGTTGAGGATGTGCGGGTTGTCCGCTTCGCGCAGCAGCGGCAGGCACAGCTTGCTGGCCAGAAAGGTGCCCCGGGTGTTGATCCGGTGCATCAGGTCATAGGACTTCATGGAGGTGGCTTCGGTGGGCGTCAAGGCGATGGCGCTGGCGTTGTTGACCAGGATGTCGACGCCGCCGAAGGCCTCCCGGGCCTGGTCCATGGCCGCCTGGACCTGATCCTCGTAGCGAATGTCGCCCACGCACACCAGCGGCGTGCCGCCCGCTTCCTCGATGGCCTCCGCAGCGGTGTAGAGGGTGCCGGGCAGCTTCGGGTGCGGTTCGGTGGTCTTGGCGAACAGCACCACGTTGGCGCCATCGCGGGCGGCGCGCACGCCGATCGCCTTGCCAATGCCCCGGCTGGCGCCGGTGATGAAGAGGGTCTTGCCGTTCAGGGAAGGGGTGCTCATGGCGGCTCCGAGGGTTCCGTGTGAAGACCTCGAAAGTAGCAACGGGCCGCCGAGCCCGGCAATACACAAAAGGCGCCGCCATGACTCCCCCTCCGGCCCGGGGCCGTCGCTATGGCCTTGCCTTGGCGGGAAGGGTGTGGGTATCTTGTGCCCGGGCTGGTCATATTGGGCCATGGGATAATAAGTATGACGATTCTGAAAATGAGCGCGGAGGACTACACCATCTCCGCCGAATACCTGGCGTTGATGCTGGAGTTTCTGGACCGGCGCGGCATCGGGGAAGAGCGCGCCCTGGAGGGGCTGCCCATTGAACCGGGCTGCTGGCGCGACCCCAAGGCGCGGCTCACCGCCGCCGTGTTCGATCGCTTCGCGCGGCGCGCCCTGGCGCTCACCGGCGAACCCTGGATGGGGTGGGAGCTGGGTGCGTCCATGACGCTGTCGTCCCACGGCTTTCTCGGCTACGCGGCGATGAGCAGTGAAACCCTGGGCGACGCCATCGAGCTGGCGGTGAAGTTCTTCCGCACCCGCAGCACCATCATCCAGTTGGAGAGCTTCGCCGACGGCGACTGGGCGGTGCTGCAGGTCAACGAGATGCTGGCCTTGGGCGACCTGGCGCCGCTGGTGGTGGAAAGTCTGTTCTCCAGCTTCCATTTCATGGCCATGCAGCTGATCCCCGATGTGGAAATCCTTGGCGAGCTGCGTTTCTCCTATCCGGAGCCGCCGTATTTCGCGCGGTTGCGGCCCTTGATCCCGGTGCCGGTGTACTTCGACTGCGCCTACAGCCAGATGCGTTTTCCGGTGGAGCGCCTGCAGCGGCGCCTGCGGTTCGCCGACCCGCGGCTGGCGCAGATGGCCGCCGCCCAGTGCGAGCAGGAAATGGAGCAGATCAAGGCGCCGCCGGCGCTGCTCGGCCAGGTGCGGCGCATCATGCTGGCCGGCTCCGGCGGCTTCCCCGGCGTCGACGACGTGGCCTCGGAGCTGCACATGTCGTCGCGCACCCTGAAGCGTAAATTGCAACAGCTGGGCACCAGCTACCAGACCCTGCTGGACGATCTGCGCAAGGGGCTGGCGGTGGAGTATCTCACCCAGAGCCACCGCTCCGTGGACGAGATCGCCCTGGCCCTGGGCTATTCCGACGCTTCCAATTTCGCCCGCGCCTTCCGTCGCTGGACCGGCCGCAGCCCCTCCGACTACCGTTAGCCGCCGCTAGCCGTTGATAAGGTGAAAGACGGCGCCGCCCAGACCGCCGAGCAGCAGGGTCACGGTGGCCAGGAAGCCGACCAGGAAGCCGCGTCCGCGATTGCGCGGCTGCTGCAGGTAGGCGTTGAAGTAGAGCTGCCGGCCGATCACGAACACCAGGCCAAGCACCGCCGCGGCGCGCGGTTCCAGGTACCAGCCGAACAACCACAGTGCCGGCAGGAACAGCACCAGTTGCTCCACGGTATTGGCGTGGCCGCGCTGGCAGCGTTCGAAGATTTCATGGCCGTGCACGGCCGGGGCGCGCACCTGGTATTTGACCCGGGCGCGGCCCACCACGAAGCTGAACAGGGCGCATTGCAACAACGCCACGATGGTAACGATGGCTACCCATTCCATGAACTTCCCCCAGACAGGTATCGTACGCCATCCTTGGAAACGGCCCGGCGCTCCCCTTTTTGTGTTCGCCGGTCTTTTATTAAAGCGCTATTTTTTGCGTATCATCTTAGGCGACGACGGCGCCCTTGCCCAGCCGTCGCCCCGGGCTTTTAAGGCGGATTTGTGACCATGACCACTCTCCACCCCCGTCTGGCCGCCGACACCGGCGCGTTGGGCGAAACCGATCTGTGCTGGATGCGCTGGATGCGCGATGCCCGTTTCCCCTGGCTGATCGTGGTGCCCAAGCGCGACGGTCTGCGCGAATGGCATCATCTGCCGGCGCCGGAGCAGGGCCGGCTGCTGGCCACCGTGAACCATCTGGCCGGGGAGCTGGAGCGGGTCACCGGAGCGGACAAGATCAATCTGGGAGCGCTGGGCAACCTGGTGCCGCAGCTGCACGTGCACGTTATCGCGCGCTTCGAGGGCGACCCTTGCTGGCCGGGGCCGGTGTGGGGGCAGGGCGAGCCGGTGCCGGTGGACACGGCGCCGGAGTGGCTGCACCGCCTGCGGCTGCCGGAGTAGGGCGATGGAGCTGATTCCGGTACCGGTGCAGTGCCCGCATTGCTGGGAGTGGTTCGATGCCCTGGTGGATCCGTCCCAGGGGGATCAGGAATACGTGGAGGATTGTCACGTCTGCTGCCGCCCGCTGGTGTTCACGGTGGCGCTGACGGACCCGGACGCGCCGGAGGTGACGGCGCGCCCGGAGAACGACTAGACGCGCCTCAGGGCGCGTCGTCGCCGGCCAGGAAGCGGATCATTTCCCGGTCGTTGAGCAGGCGCTCGATGGAGCGGCTGAGGATCTGGTTGACCATTTCCTGGTTGCGCGCCGCCGACGGCGTGAACGGCAGCTTGTGCTCGACGCTGCTGTTGTAGGTGCCGGTGTGGGTGGTGTCACCACGCCGGGCCTCGGCCAGCAGGGTCAGGTCCAGGTTGACCCGGTTCACCACCGAGCCTTCCTCGGGGATGTAGTCCAGTTTCTCCAGGCGCACCTCCAGGGTGGTGGCGTCCTGGCCCGGATTGAAGGCGTTGAAGCCCAGGCTCTGCAACCCCTTGCGCACCGAATCGGCGAGGGCCGAGCGCACGTCGTTGGAGGGCTGCACCAGAGCGGTGTCCTTGTAGACGCCGCCTCGGGAGCCGAACGCTTTCTGGCCGCGGGAGTCCACCGCGATCACCTCCACGGAGCGGTTGTGGCCCAGATTGGCGGCCTCCACCTCGGGCTTGGGCGCCACCTCGATCTGTTGCGGGCTGAGCGCGCAGCCGGTGGCCAGCAGGGCGGCGGCGGCCAGGACGAGAAGCTGTTTCATGCCGTTCTCCATTCTCGGAAGGATGTGCATCCAGTTTAATACGTGCGCTGCAGGGATTCCTCCGCCAGGCGGCGCAGCGCGTCCTTATAAGGGGACTCCGGCACCGACGACAGGGCGTCCAGGGCCCGTTCGGTGTGCTCGGCGGCGCGCTCGATGGTGTAGCTCAGGCCGCCGCAGTCGCGCACGATGTCGACGATCTCGCTCAGGTGGTCCAGGCCGCCGCCGCGGATCGAGCTCTTGATCAGGTCGGCGTGCTGGGGCGCGCCATGCTGGATGGCGTAGATCAGCGGCAGGGTGGGTTTGCCCTCGGCCAGATCGTCGCCCACGTTCTTGCCCAGTTCGCTGACGTCGCCCTGGTAATCCAGCACGTCGTCGATCAGCTGGAAGGCGATGCCCAGGTGCAGGCCGAACGTGGCGAATTCCTGGCAGCGGTCCGGGCCGGTGCGGGCGCCGAGCACGGCGCCGGTTTCGGCGGCGGATTCGAACATCTTGGCGGTCTTGTCGTGGATCACCCGCATGTAGCTGGACTCGGTGGTGTCCGGGTCGCGGGTGTTGATCAGCTGCAGCACCTCGCCCTCGGAGATGGTGTTGGTGCTCTGGGAGAGGATTTCCAGCAGGCGCTGGTCCTCCAGGGCCACCATCAGCTGCAGGGCGCGGGAGATCAGGAAATCGCCCACCAGCACGCTGGCGGAGTTGCCCCACACCGCGTTCACCGTGGGCCGGCCCCGGCGCAGGCTGGATTCGTCCACCACGTCGTCGTGCAGCAGGGTGGCGGTGTGCAGGAACTCGATCACCGCCGCCACGTCCACGTGCTGGTCGCCGTCGTATCCGGAAGCCCGGGCGCTGAGCAGGCCCACCAGGGGGCGCAGCCGTTTGCCGCCGGAGCCGACGATGTATTCCCCCACTTCCCGGATCAGCGGGACCTCGGTGTCCAGGTGGTGGGCAATGAAGCGGTTCACCGCCTCGAAGTCGTCGCCGACGACGGAACTGATGGCCTTGAAATCCATGGAGCGCGTATCCAAAAAAGGGGGCGTGAACAGCGGGCAATGCTAGCAGCGGGGCCCGATCAGTCAAGAAAAGCCATCGCCCGTGAATCCGCCGTGCAGGGCCGCCCAGGGGATCGTTGCCGGCCTCTTGAGAAGCGCTCCGCGTTAGCGTACACTTCGCGACCCTGTTTTCATCATCCCCCCGGGCACCGAAAGCGGCTTTCCCAAGATGGACGCCCGCCCGCGTGAGGATCTATCCGGAGCAAGCAAGATGTACGCAGTCATCAAGACGGGTGGCAAGCAGTACCGCGTCGAAGAGGGTGATACCCTGCGCGTGGAGAAGATCGAAGTGGCCACCGGCGAGACCGTGGAGTTCGATCAGGTGCTGCTGGTGGCCGACGGCGACGACGTGAAGGTCGGCCAGCCGCTGCTGGAAGGCGCCAAGGTGTCCGCCGAAGTGGTCGAGCAGGCTCGCCACAAGAAGATCAAGGTGGTGAAGTTCCGTCGCCGTAAGCACTCCCGCAAGCAGCAAGGCCATCGCCAGTGGTACACGGCGGTGAAAATCACCGGGATCCAGGGTTGATCCGCAACGCAATAGAGGATTGAGACATGGCACATAAAAAAGCCGGTGGTAGTACTCGTAACGGTCGCGATTCCGAAAGTAAACGCCTTGGCGTGAAGCGCTTCGGTGGTCAGGAAGTCAAGGCCGGCGAAATCATCATCCGTCAGCGTGGCACCCGCTTCCACGCCGGTCTGAACGCCGGCATGGGCAAGGACCACACGATCTTCGCCACCGAAGCCGGTCGCGTGAAGTTCGAAACCAAGGGCCCGCTCGCTCGCAAATACGTGGTGATCGAGCCGGTAGCCTGATCCCTCCGGGGTCACGGAAAAGCCCCGCGAGGCTCGGCCCGCGGGGCTTTTTTGTGGCTGTCGGACGGCGGGCCACAAACGGCAAGCTACGCTAGAATACCTATCCACCTGTTCTGAAGAGTCGCCCCATGCAATTCGTCGACGAAGCCACCATTGATGTCCGCGCCGGTAACGGCGGCCACGGCTGCCTGAGCTTCCGGCGCGAGAAATACGTCGAGTTCGGCGGTCCCGATGGCGGCGACGGCGGCGCCGGCGGTCACGTCTATGTGCGCGCCGACGGCAACCTCAACACCCTGGTGGACTACCGCTACGAGCGCAGCTACAAGGCGCGCAACGGCGAGCCCGGCAAGGGCCGGCAGATGACCGGCAAATCCGCCGACGACGTCTTCCTCAAGGTGCCGGTGGGCACCACCGTGGTGGACGTGGACACCGACGAGGTGCTGGCGGACCTGACCGCCGACGGCGAGACCGTGATGGTGGCCAAGGGCGGCCGGGGTGGTCTCGGCAACGTGCACTTCAAGAGCAGCGTCAATCAGGCGCCGCGCAAGACCACCAATGGCATTCCCGGCGAGGCCCGGCGGCTGCGCCTGGAGCTCAAGGTGCTGGCGGACGTGGGGCTGCTGGGCATGCCCAACGCCGGCAAGAGTACCCTGATTCGCGCCATCTCCGCGGCCAAGCCCAAGGTGGCGGACTACCCGTTCACCACCCTGGTGCCCAACCTGGGCGTGGTGAAGGTGGACCGCCACCGCAGCTTCGTGGTGGCGGACATTCCCGGCCTGATCGAGGGCGCCGCCGAAGGCGCCGGCCTGGGCATCCGTTTCCTCAAGCACCTGGCTCGCACCCGCCTGCTGTTACATGTGGTGGACATCGCGCCCCTGGATGGCGAGCCGGCGGATCAGATCGACGCCATCGCCGACGAGCTGGACCGCTTTTCACCGGCCCTGGCCGAGCAGGAGCGCTGGCTGGTGTTCAACAAGATCGACTTGCTGCCCGACCAGGAGGCCGAGGAGCGGGTTAATGAAATCGTCGGGGAGCTGGGTTGGCAGGGGCCGGTGTTCCGGCTGTCCGCCGCCGCCGGCGTGGGTTGTGAGGAGCTCACCTATGCGCTGATGAACGCCATCGAGGAGCGCCGTCGGCGGGAGGAGGAGGATCCGGAGTACGCCGCCGAGCAGCGCGGGCTGCGCGATCGCCTGGAGGCGGAGGCCCGGGAGAAGATCCAGGAGATCAAGCGCGTTAACCGGGCGGCCCGGGACAATGACGGCGATGATGACGATGACGACGACCACGAGGTGGAGATCGTCTATGAGCGCTGAGCGCTGGGTGATCAAGATCGGCAGCGCGCTGCTCACCAACGACGGGCGTGGCCTGGACCGGGAGCTGATGCAGGTCTGGGTGGACCGCATGGTGGCCCTGCGCGCCGCCGGCATCGAGCCCATCGTGGTGTCCTCCGGCGCCGTGGCCGAGGGCATGACGCGTCTGGGCTGGTCGCGCCGGCCGGAATCCGTCCATGAGCAACAGGCGGCGGCGGCGGTGGGGCAGATGGGCCTGGTGCAAGCCTGGGAGACCTGTTTCCGCAAGCACGGCCTGCACACCGCCCAGGTGCTGCTCACCCACGACGACCTTTCCGACCGCAAGCGCTATCTGAACGCGCGCAGCACCCTGCTCACCCTGCTGGGTTTCGCGGTGGTGCCGGTGGTCAACGAGAACGACACCGTGGTCACCGACGAGATCCGTTTCGGCGACAACGACACCCTGGCGGCCCTGGTGGCCAACCTGGTGGAGGCGGAGCGGCTGGTGATCCTCACCGACCAGGAGGGGCTCTTCAATGCCGACCCGCGCCAGAATCCGGACGCCGAACTGATCCGCGAGGCGCGTGCCTCGGATCCGGCGATCGCGGCCATGGCCGGCGGCGGCGGTTCCGGCCTGGGGCGCGGCGGCATGGCCACCAAGGTGCGCGCCGCCGGCCTGGCGGCGCGCTCCGGGGCGATGACCACCATCGCCTCCGGGCGGCGCCCGGAGGTGCTCGCCGAGCTGTGCGACGGCCGCGCGCCGGGCACCACTCTGATGCCGGACACCTCGCCGATGAACGCCCGCAAGCAGTGGCTGGCCGGCCATCTGCGCATGCGTGGCCGGCTGGTGCTGGACGCCGGCGCCGCCCGGCGCCTGCGCGAGGCCGGCTCCAGCCTGCTGCCGGTGGGCGTGGTGGATGTGTTCGGACAGTTTTCCCGGGGCGAGATGGTGGCCTGCGAGGACGAGCAGGGGGTGCGGGTGGCCTGTGGCCTGGTCAATTACGACGCCGCCGACGCGCGCCGGCTGTGCCGCAAGAAAAGCCATGAAATCGCCGATGTGCTCGGTTTCATGAACGAGGAAGAGCTGATCCACCGGGATAATCTGGTGGTGCTGGATCGCGGCTGAGGCAAAACAGCCGCCCATAAAAAAACCGGCCCGAAGGCCGGTTTTTTTGAACGCGTCGATCGATCAGGCGGACATGGCCTTGATCTTGGCGTTCAGGCGGCTCTTGTGGCGTGCCGCCTTGTTCGGGTGAAACTTGCCCTTGCGGGTGGCCTTGTCCAGCACGGAGGTCGCCTTCTGGTACGCTTCCTGAGCGGCGCCTTGGTCGCCGGACGCAATGGCCGCGTTCACCTTCTTGAGGTACGTACGCACCATGGAGCGCATCGCCGCGTTGTGCTGACGACGCGATTCCGCCTGACGCGCGCGCTTGCGTGCTTGCGGTGAGTTAGCCAAGGTCCTGCTCCTATCTTTTTGACTGACGACCGACGAGCCGTCGATCTGCTTGATTCGGTGAAACCGGGACGCACGGATGCCGTGGGCCGGTTTGAAGGTGCGCAATCATGCCGATCCACGCCAGCGTTGTCAATGGTCGATGGATGTCGCGCCACCGGCGATGCTAGCGGCGCCGTCATGCTTTGGGTACCCTTGGCCGGTTTTCCGGAGGGCCGATGAACGACCAGGCGACAGACGACAAGAAGGGCGGGTTGCTGGCTTCCACCCTGGTGGTCAGCGGCATGACGCTGCTCTCCCGGGTGCTGGGCCTGGTGCGCGACGTGGTGCTGGCCCGGTTGCTGGGCGCTTCCGCCGGCACCGACGCCTTCTTCGTGGCGTTCCGGATCCCCAATTTCCTGCGCCGGCTGTTCGCCGAGGGGGCCTTCAACCAGGCCTTCGTGCCGGTGCTCAGCGAATACCGCACCCGGTCCCGGGAAGAGGGCAACCTGGTCGCCACCAAGCTGCTCATCGACCGGGTGGCGGGCACCCTGGGCGGCACCCTGGCGCTGGTCACCCTGATCGGCGTGCTGGGCGCGCCGTTGCTGATCTGGGTGTTCGCCCCGGGGTTCGGCGACGACCCCCATAAAAGGGCGCTGGCGGTGGAGATGCTGCGGCTCACCTTTCCGTACCTGTTCTTCATCGCTCTGACCGCCTTCTCCGGCGCCATTCTCAACACCTGGAGCCGGTTCGCGGTGCCCGCCTTCACGCCGGTGCTGCTCAACCTGAGCCTGATCGGTTGCGCGCTGTTCCTGGCGCCGCGTTTCGCCGAGGGGCGCATGGCGGTGGCGCTGGCCTGGGGGGTGCTGATCGCCGGGGTGGTGCAGCTGCTGTTTCAACTGCCGTTCCTGGCCCGCCTGCACCTGATGCCGGTGCCGCGCATGGCCTGGCGGGACGAGGGCGTGCGCCGCATCCTGCGATTGATGGCGCCGGCCCTGTTCGGGGTCTCGGTGAGCCAGATCAACCTGCTGCTGGACACGGTGCTGGCCTCCCTGCTGCAGACCGGCTCGGTGACCTGGCTCTATTATTCCGACCGGCTCACGGAGCTGCCGCTGGGGGTGTTCGCCATCGCCATCGGCACGGTGATTCTGCCGAGCCTGTCCGGCAAACACGCCGAGGCGGACCCGGACGCCTTCTCGCGGACCCTGGACTGGGCCCTGCGCCTGGTACTGCTGATCGGCGTGCCGGCGGCGCTGGCCCTGGCGGTGATCGCCGAGCCGCTGCTCGCCACCCTGTTCCGCCACGGCGAGTTCACCGCCGCCGACGTGCTGCGCTCAGCGGAGTCGCTGCGCGCCTACAGCGCCGGCCTGCTGGCGTTCATGCTGATCAAGGTGCTGGCGCCGGGCTACTTCGCCCGCCAGGACACCAAGACGCCGGTGAAGATCGGGGTGATTGCCATGGTTGCTAACATGGGCTTTAACCTGGCTCTGGTGTGGCCGCTGCAGCACGCCGGGCTGGCCCTGGCCACGTCCCTGTCCGCCTGGCTCAACGCCGGCCTGTTGTTCGCCGGCCTGCGGCGCAGTGGTGTTTATCGGCCGCGCCCGGGCTGGGCCGCTCACGGGGGGCGGCTGCTGTTCGCCGGCGGCGCCATGGTGGCGGCGATCCATTTTCTTGCCCGGTACGCCGGCGTCTGGATGGACGGGCCACTGATGGCGCGCATTGGCTGGCTGACGGTGATCGTGCTGGCCGGATTGGCGATTTACGTCCTGGTGCTGCTGATTCTTGGCCTCAGACCTCGCCACCTGCGCCGATGATTTCTATAATCGGCCCTCTTTTCCCCCGGATACACGGGCGCGACGGCTCCGGGACGGCAACGAGGGCGCAATGCGACTGATTCGCGGCACTCACAATTTGCGGCCGGCGCACCGGGGGTGCGTGGCCACCATCGGCAATTTCGATGGTGTGCATCTGGGCCACCAGCGCATTCTGGACAAGGTGATCGCCGAGGCCCGCGCCCGCGACAAGCTGGCCACGGTGATGCTGTTCGAGCCCCAGCCCCAGGAATTCTTCGCCGGGGAGGGCGCCCTGGCGCGCCTGATGAGCCTGCGCGACAAGCTCATCGCGTTGCGCCGGCACGGGGTGGATCAGGTGCTGTGCGCCCGTTTCAACGAGCGCTTCCGAAGCCTGACCGCGGAAGCCTTCGTGCGCGACCTGCTGGTGGCCGGACTGGGCATCGACTACCTGGTGGTGGGCGACGATTTCCGCTTCGGCTGCGGCCGCGACGGGGATTTCGATTACCTGCGCCGGGCCGGCGAGCGGTTCGGCTTCGAGGTGACCGACACGCCCACCTGCCAGGTCGACGGCGCCCGGGTGTCCAGCACCCGCGTGCGCGGCGCCCTGGAAAGCGGCGATTTCGCGCTCGCCGAGCGGCTGCTGGGCCGGCCCTACGGGATCAGCGGCCGGGTGCGCCACGGTGACAAGATCGGCCGCACCCTGGGCATGCCCACGGTGAATCTGGCGCTCAAGCGGCCGGTATCGCCCCTGCAGGGGGTGTTCGCGGTGCGCGTGTGCGGCGGAGGGCTGGACGGCCAGCCCGGCGCCGCCAATCTGGGCACGCGGCCGGCGGTGAACGGCCGCGAGAACCGTCTGGAAGTGCACCTGCTGGATTTTCAGGGGGATTTGTACGATGCCCACCTGAGCGTGTGCTTCCACCGGTTCGTGCGCCCGGAAACGAACTTTGACAGCCTGGATGAACTCAAGGCCGCCATGCGGCGGGACCTGGAGCAGGTAAAAGCCTTCTTTGCACAAGACGACGGACTATGACGGACTACAAGGCGACGCTGAATCTTCCCCACACCGACTTTCCCATGAAAGCCGGTCTGTCCAAGCGCGAACCGGAGCGGCTGGAGCAATGGCGCCAGCTGGACCTGTACCGCCGGATTCGCGAGGCC
Organism: Alloalcanivorax profundimaris; assembly: GCF_015265435.1. GTDB lineage: Bacteria > Pseudomonadota > Gammaproteobacteria > Pseudomonadales > Alcanivoracaceae > Alloalcanivorax > Alloalcanivorax profundimaris. Next base: position 60,211 of record NZ_JABJWH010000007.1, read on the forward strand.
GCCGCCGGCCGTCCCAAGTTCGTGCTCCATGACGGCCCTCCCTACGCCAACGGTTCGATTCATATCGGGCACTCCATCAACAAGGTGCTCAAGGACGTGATCGTCAAGGCGCGCGGTTTCGAGGGCTTCGACGCGCCCTACGTGCCGGGCTGGGACTGTCACGGTCTGCCCATCGAGCACAAGGTGGAGCAGAAGGTGGGCAAGGCCGGCCACAAGGTGGACGCGCGCACCTTCCGCGAGGAATGCCGGGCCTACGCCGCCGAGCAGGTGGAAGGGCAGAAGAAGGACTTCATTCGCCTGGGCGTGTTCGGGGACTGGGACAACCCCTACCTGACCATGAACTACGACACCGAGGCGAACATCGTTCGCGCCCTCGGCCAGATCGTCGACAAGGGCCTGCTCACCAAGGGCTTCAAGCCGGTGCACTGGTGCCTGGACTGCGCCTCCGCCCTGGCGGAAGCGGAAGTGGAATACCAGGATAAGAAATCCCCGGCCATCGACGTGGCCTTCGCCGCCGTGGACCCGGCGGATTTCACCGCCCGCACCGGCGTGGAAGCCGGCGCCCCGGCCCTGGTGATCTGGACCACCACCCCCTGGACCCTGCCCGCCAACCAGGCGGTGGCGGTGCACCCGGAGGAGGACTACGTGCTGCTCGGCGGCGATCAGGACGGCCAGCCCCGTGAGCTGGTGGTGGCCGAGGCCCTGGCCGATGATGCCGCCGAACGCTACGGCCTGGAGAATGTTCGTCGCTCCGCCGCCTTCAAGGGTCAGGTGCTGGAATCCCTGAGCCTGCGGCATCCGTTCCTGGACCGCCGCGTGCCGGTGGTGCTCGGCGAGCACGTCACCACCGACGCCGGCACCGGTTGCGTGCACACCGCGCCCGGCCACGGCGAGGACGACTTCGTGGTGGGCAAGCGCTACGGCCTGGAAGTGGACAGCCCGGTGCAGGACAACGGCGTGTTCCGTGATGGGCTGCCGGTGGTCGGCGGTCTGCACGTGAACAAGGCCAACGGGCCGGTGATCGAGGCGCTGCAGGAAGGCGGCACCCTGGTGGCCAAGAAAAGCATCACCCACAGCTATCCGCATTGCTGGCGGCACAAGACACCGATCATCTTCCGCGCCACCGCCCAGTGGTTTATCTCCATGGGCGGCCACGGGCTGCTTGAGCGGGCCCGCGAGGAAGTAAAAACGGTCACCTGGACCCCGGACTGGGGCCAGGCGCGCATGGAAGGCATGCTGCGTGACCGCCCGGACTGGTGCATCTCCCGGCAGCGCACCTGGGGCGTGCCGATCACCCTGTTCGTGGACAAGGACAGCTCCGAGCCGCATCCGGATACCCCGCGCCTGATCGAGGAAGTGGCGAAACGGGTGGAGCAGGAGGGCATCGAGGCCTGGTTCCAGCTGGACCCGGCGGAGTTGCTCGGCGAGGACGCTGAACGCTACAGCAAGGTCACCGACGTGCTGGACGTGTGGTTCGACTCCGGTACCACCCATTTCTCCGTGCTTGAGCAGCGCCCGGAGCTGACCGTGCCGGCGGACCTGTACCTGGAGGGCTCCGACCAGCACCGCGGCTGGTTCCAGTCGTCGTTGCTGACCAGCACCGCCATGCGCGGCGCCGCCCCCTACAAGGGCGTGCTTACCCACGGCTTCACCGTGGACGAGCAGGGCCGCAAGATGTCCAAATCCCTGGGCAACGTGATCGCTCCCCAGGAAGTGTGGAACGAGCTCGGCGCCGACATCCTGCGCCTGTGGATCGCCTCCACGGACTACCGTGGCGAGATGACCGTTTCCAAGAACATCTTCAAGCAGGTGGCGGACAGCTACCGGCGCATCCGCAACACCGCGCGCTTCCTGCTCTCCAACCTGAACGGCTTCGACCCGGCGGCCAACGCCGTGGCGCCGGACGACATGCTGGCCCTGGACCGCTGGGCCGTGGCCCGGGCCGCCCAGCTCCAGGACGAGTTGCGAGAGCTGTACAACGGCTACCAGTTCCATCAGGTCTACCAGCGGCTGCACAACTTCTGCGCCAACGAGCTGGGCGGCTTCTATCTGGACATCATCAAGGACCGCCAGTACACCAGCCGGGGTGATTCCGTGGCGCGGCGCTCCTGCCAGACCGCCCTGTACCATATCGCCCAGGCCCTGGCGCGCTGGATGGCGCCGATCCTCAGCTTCACCGCCGAGGAGATCCATGAGCACCTGCCCGGCGACAAGGCCGATTCCGTGTTCCTGACCACCTGGTACGACGGCCTGTTCGGCCTGCCGGCGGACGCCGACATGGACCTGGCCTTCTGGGAGCGCATCCAGGCGGTCAAACAGGCGGTGAACAAGGCCATCGAGGAGGCCCGCAACCGCAAGGAATTGCGCGCCAACCTCACCGCCGACGCTACCCTCTACGTGGATGACCAGGTACGCGCCCTGCTGGAACGGCTCGGCGACGAGCTGCGTTTCGTCACCATCACCTCCACCGCCGCCCTGGAGCCGCTGGCGACGGCCCCGGCGGAGCTGGAAGAGAGCGCCGTGGCCGGCCTCAAGGTGAAAGTGGTGCCCTCGCCGAATCCCAAGTGCGCGCGCTGCTGGCACCACCGCGCGGACGTGGGCGTGGACCCGGCCCATCCGGAGATCTGCGGCCGCTGCGTGACCAACGTGGAAGGCCCCGGCGAGGAGCGTCACTATGCCTGAGGCGGCGGCCCGCCGGGGGCTGCCCGGCCAACTCAACTGGCTGTGGCTCACGGTCCTGGTGATCGCCCTGGACCAGCTCACCAAGCACTGGATCGTGGCGCGCTTCGAGCTCTATGAGCGCCTGGAGATCCTGCCGGTGTTCAACCTGACCCTGGCCTACAACACCGGCGCCGCCTTCAGCTTCCTGGCCGGCGCCGGCGGCTGGCAGCGCTGGTTCTTCGCCGGCGTGGCGCTGATCGCCGCGGTGCTGATCCTGAGCTGGCTGCGCAAACTCCGGACCGAGCGCATGCAGGGCGCGGCCCTGGCGCTGATCCTGGGGGGCGCCCTGGGCAACCTCTATGACCGGGTGGTACTCGGCCATGTGGTGGATTTTCTCGATTTTTATTGGGGCGATTACCACTTCCCGGCCTTTAATATCGCCGACAGCGCCATCACACTTGGAGCGGTATTGATCATTCTGGACATGCTGCTGGGAGGGCGCCGCGCCCATGACTGACGAACTCTTCGCCGGGCCGCAGACCCGGGTCACGCTCCATTTCGCCGTGCGTCTCATGGACGGCACCGAGATGGACAGCACCTTCGACGGCGAGCCGGCCACCTTCGCCTGGGGCGACGGCTCCCTGCTGCCCGGGTTCGAGAAGGCCATTCTCGGCCTGCGGCCGGGCGACCGGCGCAGTGTGTTCATCGACGCCGAATCCGGCTTCGGCGAGCACAACGAGCAGAACGTCCAGCATTTCAACCGGTCCACCTTCGAGGTGGAGGACGTGGAGCCGGGCATGGTGATGAATTTCGCCGACGCCGCCGGCGCCGAGCTGCCCGGCGTGGTCACCGACGTGGACGACGACTGGGTGACCGTGGACTTCAACCACCCCCTGGCCGGGCGGGACCTGACCTTCGTGGTGGAGATCATCGACGTTCAGCACGACGTGCCCGAGCAAACCGTCCGCCTGAACTGACCAGCGCGGCTGAAGCCGCTCCCACGGCCACCTCCGCGATCCTGGCCGGACCCGACCCGCGACGCGTATACTCGCCACACAGTCCAAGCAGGACAGTCCAAGCAGGTTTTCCTATGCAAATCCGTCTCGCCAATCCCCGCGGTTTCTGCGCCGGCGTGGACCGGGCTATCGAAATCGTCAACCGCGCCCTGGATGTCTTCGGGCCGCCGGTACACGTGCGTCACGAGGTGGTTCACAACCGCTACGTGGTGGACGGCCTGCGAGAGCGCGGCGCCGTGTTCGTGGAGGAACTCCATGAAGTGCCGGACGACGCCATCGTCATCTTCAGTGCCCACGGGGTCTCCAAGGCGGTGCAGGAAGAGGCCGAGCGGCGCGCCCTGCGGGTGTTCGACGCCACCTGCCCGCTGGTCACCAAGGTCCACATGGAGGTGATCCGCTACGCCCGCGAGGGCCGCGAGGCGATCCTGATCGGCCACCAGGGCCACCCGGAAGTGGAAGGCACCATGGGCCAGTACGACACCTCCAAGGGCGGCCGCATGTACCTGGTGGAGGACGAGGACGACGTGGCGCGGCTGGAAGTGAACGATCCGGACCGGCTCGCCTTCGTCACCCAGACCACCCTCAGCGTGGACGACACCGCGCGCATCATCGACGCCCTGCGCGGCCGTTTCCCGAACATCCTCGGCCCCAAGCGCGAGGACATCTGCTACGCCACCACCAATCGCCAGGACGCGGTACGGCAACTGGCCCTGGAGTGCGATCTGGTGCTGGTGGTGGGCTCCGTGAACAGCTCCAACTCCAACCGGCTCAAGGAGCTGTCCGAACGCTGCGGCACGCCCTCTCACTTGCTCGACGACCCGGCGGTGATCGACCCGGCCTGGCTCACCGGCAAGAAATCCGTGGGCGTCACCGCCGGTGCCAGCGCCCCGGAAGAGCTGGTGCACCAGGTGGTGGCCCGGCTACGGGAACTGGGCGGCGAGCCGGAGCAGGAAATCCCCGGCCGCGAGGAAAACATCCGCTTTTCCATGCCCCGCGCCCTGCGCGCCTGATCCCCGCTGGCCGCCGCCCGTGGGGCGTCGGCCGCCTTTTCTACCCGCCCGCTCACTTCAAAGCATGACGCCGGTCACAGGCCTTTCACTCTACAAGTCCTTGCTTATGCCGCTCATGTCCATGAAGTGACCGCTCGTCTAAGTCCCGTTGTCCACGGTTTTACAATTGCTAGAGTGTCGTCACCTCAATGCAATTGGAGTGGTCCGTGGTGCTCGACACAGGCGCGCGCAGCGCAGGCTTCACGTTGATTGAACTGATGCTGGCCATCGCCGTGGCGGCGGTGTTGCTGGCGGTGGCGGTGCCCTCGTTCCAGAACGTCACCGCCAACAACGCCCTGCGCGCCACCACCGCCGATCTGGTCACCGCCATCAACACCGCCCGCGCGCAGGCCGTGAATCTGCGCCAGCCGGTGGTGCTGCGTCATCTGGGCTCGTCCTGGAACGACGGCTGGGAACTCTTCTACGACAGCGCGCGCACCGAGGGCGACCAGAGCTTTCACCCGGCCGGCAAGGCCACGGTCACCTCCGGCGTGGATGAAATCCAGTTCCTGCCCTCGGGCATCATCGCCAGCAACGTGGAATTCGAGGTCTGTGACGATCGCAGCGGCGAAAGCGGCCGCAAGATTCAGGTGGGACGCTTCGGCGTGATCGAAAACAACGTGTTCACCTGCAGCTAGGCAAGGAAGGGGTAGACGCATGAAACAGCAAACCGGGGTGGGCATGGTGGAGATCCTGGTCGCCCTGTTGGTCCTGGCCATCGGCGTGCTCGGCTACGCCGGCCTGCAACTGAGTGCCCTGAAAGGCTCGGAAAGCGCCCAGACCCGGGCCCAGGCCACGGCCCTGGCCCGTGATGCCCTGGAGCGCATTCTCGTCAATGGCGCTTCGCAGCCCACCTACCTGGACCAGAATAATTGGGGCGGCGCCCAGCAATCCTTCGGCGACGCGCCACCCACGGATTGCTACGACAGTACCTGCGACACTGACGAAGTGGCCGCCTGGGACATCGAGGAACTGGAGTGGCAGGCCGGTAACCTGCTGCCCGCCGGGCGCATCCAGGTGCAGTCCTGCGGCGGCGGCATCACCAGCTGCGTGGTGGTGGCCTGGCGGGACCAGGACATCGATGACTGTGTCAGCAACGGCCAGGTCGCCGCCGACGAGGACACCGAATGCGTGGTGATGGAGGTGGCACGATGAAAGCGCCCCACCGCATGGCCGGGTTCAGCCTGGTCGAATTGATGGTCGCCATGGTGTTGGGCCTGCTGATCACCGCCGCCGCGGTGTCGCTGTTCTCCACCAACCAGCGCACCTTCGCCCTGCAGCAGGCGATGAGCGAATCCCAGGAACAAGGACAGCTCGCCCTGCGTTTCATCGGCCAGGATCTGCAGCTTACCGGTTACGTGAGTGATCAGGTCAGCACTCTCAACTATCCCGGCGTGAACCTTGAAACCTTCCTGGGCATGCCGGCCTCCGCCGACAGCGCCAACGGCACCAATGACCGGCTCACCATCAGCCACCACGGCCGCGCCGACTGCACCGGCACCACCCTGACGCCGGCGGTCGTTACCGAGGTGGCGAATACCTATTGGGTGGACGACGACGGCAACCTGAAGTGCCGGGGCAACCTGTCCACCGACGACGTCATTCTGCTCAAGGACGTGCGCAGCTTCCAGGTGCTCTATGGCATTGACCAGACCGTGGACGCGGTGGCGTTCGCGTCCCGCTACGTCAAGCCCGACGACGTTGGTGGCAGGCCCGTGGTGGCGGTGAAAATGGCCTTGCTGTTGGAGAAGCCCTTGCCATCCATGGAGGGCGCCGAGGAAGAACAAACTTTTTATCTGTTGGATCATCAGGAGACGGTGAACGAAGGGCGCAGCCTGCGTCGGCAGTTCCAGTCCACCGTGGCGATCCGCAACTACCGTTGGGGTGAAGTATGAAACAGACCGCGCCAACCATTTCGGCGCGCGCCCAGCGAGGCGCGGCCTTGCTGATCGCGCTGCTGATTCTGGTGATCGTTTCCCTGATGGGCGTCACGGCGATGAAGACGAGCATGTTCAGCGCCAAGATTTCCACCGGCACCCAGGTGGACGCCATGGCGTTCGAGGGCGCCGAATCGGCGGTCGCCGAGGCCTATTCCTACCTTTACGGGCTCTCCAGCGTGGACCTGCAGCCTTTCCTGTTCGGGCAGGTCGCGTACCGCTGCCTGGATGGAAGCTCGGTGTTGACCACCATCTGTGACGGTAATGAATACATGGATTCGCGGGAACTGGTGCGGGCGCAGTCGCGGATCCGGCAGAAAGGCATGCAGCCGGTCTCCGGTGGTCAGGTGAGCATGAGCGGGGGCGGCAATCTGATCGTCGATTATACCTTCGAGATCATGGGGGATTCGGAAGTGGAACAATTCGAAATCGAAAACCATCATCTGCAACAGGCGCTCAAGCGCGCCATGGTGTCATCGACCGATTTCAACAACATCGGTCAGGAGTGACCAGGAGCGAACCATGAACAGATATTTATTCTTTCTGTCTTTGCTGGGCGCCATCCTGTTGTCGCCCACTGGCGTGCACGCCGACGACACCGAAATCTACTTTGCCCAGGTGGATGCCGGTAACGATCAGAATGAAAAAACGGCGAATGTACTTTTTCTTCTGGACACCTCCGGCAGTATGGAGCGCGGTAGTCCGACCAAGATGAGCCAGCTGAAAAGTGCTTTCACTCAGGTGGTTGACGGCCTTGGCGATGGCGTGCGTATCGGCTTGGGTAAATTCAATGGCGGGTATGACCGCAATGGTTACGGTGGTTATGTTTTTTATCCTGTCAGCGAGATGGATGATCAGGGGAGGCAGGAAGTAAAGAGCTTGGTTAACGGGCTTTCCGGCACCTCCAATACCCCGACCATGGAGGCCTACTACGAGATGGCCCGTTATATGATGGGGCGAAGCCCCTCTGATTATGCAAAACGGGGCGAGGCACTTCAGAACCAGCCGAGGCGGGCCGTGAATATCTCCTGCTACGGGAATCAATGCTATACGGCTAGCGCTTATGAATCTCCCATGAACCTGGACAATCAATGCGAATCGAATCATATCATCGTGATGACGGATGGTGACCCGACTCAGGATACGAATTACCAGAAAGTTCGGGGTTTGACCGAAAACTATTGCAACGGTTCCTATAATTGCCAGGAAGAGCTTGCATCCTGGTTGTTGGATGAGCAGAGAAATCCACTAGAACGCTCAGTACGTACTTGGCAGGTGGCCTTTGGTGTTAGCGCGGATTCATCGCAGGTCGCCAATATGAAACAAGTTGCCCTGAAAGGGGGAACCAAGGATGTTCGTCTGGCAGCCAATGCCGATGAACTGGCCGCTGAATTCAACGACATTCTCAATCTGATCGCGGAAGACTCCCAGACTATTACATCACCGGGGGTTTCGGTGAACCAGAACAACCGTCTGGAGCACCTTGATCAGCTCTACTACGCCATGTTCAAGCCCGAGAGCACCTCGGTCTGGCCGGGCAACCTGAAGCGCTACCGTCTGGATGACGGCAGCGTGGTGGACGCCAATGGCAACTCTGCCCTGGATACGGAAACCGGTTACGTGCGTGACAGCGCCAAGAGTTTCTGGACCGATGGCGAGCCGGATGGTCCGGACATACGCAAGGGCGGCGCCCGGGCGGAACTGGCCAACCGCAAGCTGATCATCGGCAATTCCAACGGCAACGGTTCCTACACGCTCGACGCGGAAAAACTGGAGGAGTTGGACGAGGCGGATTTCGGGATTCCGGATAACGCGGAAACGGCGTTCAACACCAAGGAAGAAGTGTACGCCGCTCTGCTGGAGCTGTGGGGCGATCCCATGCACAGCGTGCCGCTGCTGGTGAACTATAAGGTGGATAACGACGGCACCGATGCCGACGATCAGGTCAATTACATCTTCGTGTCCACCAATGGTGGCATGTTGCACGCCATCGATACCAAGACCGGTGACGAGAAATTCGCGTTCATGCCGGATTATATGCTCAAGCGGGCCTACGACCTGGTGCGTTCGCCGCCTTTGAAGGAGAACAATATTCGCAGCCTCTATGGCATGGACGGCAGCTGGGTGGCTTACCGTACCGCCAAGGAAAACGGTGATGCGGATGAAGTGCATATTTATGGTGGCATGCGCCGCGGTGGCAGCAATTACTACGCGCTGGATGTGTCCGATATCAACAATCCAAGTCTGGAGTGGCGGATCCAGGGCGCCTGGGTGGATGAAACCGCCATCGCCAATCCCGACGGTGGCTTTAGTCGTCTCGGACAGTCCTGGTCCACGCCCACGCTGACGCGGGTCAAGGTGGGTGACACCATCAAACCGGTGCTGGTGTTTGGTGGCGGCTACGATCCCGATGGCCACGATACCGCCGGCAGCCGCCCGAGCCAGGACGACCTGGGCAACGCGGTCTATATGGTGGACGCGGGCACCGGGGAGAGGCTCTGGTCCGTGGGTAGCGACGATGCCACCACCCAGGTCAGCGAGATGAAATGGGGCGTGCCCGGCGGCATCGCCGTGGTGGACTTGAACCTCGACGGTCTGGCCGACTACCTGTATTTCGGCGACCTCGGCGGTCAGATCTTCCGGGTCAATCTGGATAACACGGCGAGCAGTGACTCGGATCTGGTGGAAGGCGTGGTGCGTCTTGCCGCCTTGGGTGGCACTGGCACCGCCGACCATCGACGTTTCTACGAAGCGCCGGCCGTCGGTTATCAGCGAAACGGACTGAGCGAAACGCTTTATGTGGCCCTGGGTTCCGGCTATCGCGCGCATCCCCTGGATACGGATACCGAGGAAGGCTTCTATGTGGTGGCCGACCATAACTTCAAGAGTGCTGAACAGCCGGACGTGATTACCCCCGGTGATTTGCCCGTGGTGAACGGGGCCAGCACGCCCAGCCTGGACGGTTCGGGAGACGGCTGGCGGGTGGAATTCAGCCGCGCCGGTGAGAAGGTGATGTCTTCCCCCACCATTTTCCAGGGGAGCGTCATGTTCACCACCTATAAGCCGTCCGATACCGACCAGGACACGGACCCCTGCGTGGTCCGTTATGGTGAGGCATACGCCTATCGCGCCAATATGCTGAGCGGTGAGGCGCAGTCCTTCAGCAATGACGGCTCCACCTCCGGCGGGGATTGGAGTGGCGAGCCTCTGGATGGCAGCAGTATTCCTCCCAGTGTCACGCCGATCTTCACCCAGCCGGAAACGGGTGGTGGTGAAGATGGTGGAGGAAACGACCCCAGTAATGGCCCTAATAACGGGCCTGAAGCGCTATTCAATGTGGGGCTCGACGTGCTCGGCGGTGAGGAGATTGCCTACAACATGTTCCGTAAGCTCCGCTGGATTCCGATGGAAAAGAACGAGGCCAACGAGTATTTTCCGGTGGGGCAGGAGGAGGGTGAATGAACACGTCGATCAACCGGCAGGGCGGCTTCACGCTGATTGAGCTGATGATCGTGGTGGTGGTGGTGGCGATTCTCGCCGCCATCGCCTACCCGGCCTACACTCAGCAGGTGCGGGAAACCCGGCGCTCCGAGTACCAGGGCAAGCTGATGGACCTGGCCGCTTCCCTGGAGAATTACCGGGCGCGGCGTTTTTCCTACAAGGACGCGGACAGCAACCTGGGCAGTCTGTCGTCGGATCTCGATAGCAACGATTACTACACGGTGAGTATCTCCGTGACCAATAACAATCAGCGCTACGAGATCACCGCCAACCCCAAGGGGCCGCAGAGCGGTGATGGTCAGCTGCGTCTGGACAGCGAGGGGCGCACCTGCTTCGTGAAGGGCGGCACCTGCACCCTGGGCTCGTCCGCCTCCTGGGGGGATTGATCAGGGGCAGCGATCACCGTTGTCCGCTTCGATGCGGGCGGTACCCATCACCGTCATGACGATGCGCCGGGCCTGGCCCCGGTTGCAGATCAGGAAGTGCCCGTTCTGGTAGTAGAGGTTGCCGCGCCGGCCATAGCGTAGCGCCTGGCCGCGAAAGCGGCGCCATTCCAGGGTGGTGCCGGCGGGCAGATGAACCCGCTCCACCACGTCCGCCGGGCGTATGCGGCCATCGTTGTCCGGGTCGTTGGCGAGAATCAGCCGGTCGGTGATATCGAAGCGCTCGCACCGGCTGTTGCCGTCGCACAGCAGCGCGGGGCCGCGGGTGAAGGCGTGGGCCCGGGCACGTTGAATCAGGCCCAGGACCTGGTTGCTGGCGGCCACCACCCGCTGCCGGGGCAGCAGGTCGCGATTCATGTAGTGGCCGGCGCTGATCAGGATCACCGCCACCAGCAGGGCGGTGAGGCATTCCACCAGTGTAAAGCCGTACGGCCGGCCAGAGCCGTTGACGTCCATGTCGTTCTCCATGCCCATGCCGGCTGGGCCGGCGCCATCCTTGATCCGGGACAAGGCCCCGGTGTTTATCCATATCCGGTTTCAGTTTACGCCCCCGCGCCGCGACGCTCTGTGTTACCTTTGCTGGCCTTCCTGTCATCCAGAACCCACGGATTACTATGGCTGATGTACTCATCGTCGGCGGCGGAATCGTCGGATTATTGTCGGCGTTGTCGCACACCGAGCGCGGCCGCCGGGTGACCCTGGTGGACGCGCCGGCCGAGCGCCCGCCGGCGTCCTGGGCCGGCGGCGGTATCCTGGCGCCGCTGTTCGCCTGGCGCTATCCCGCTGCCATGAACCGGCTTACCGTTGACGGCCCCGCCCGCTACCGGGCCCTGGTGTCGTCCTTGACCGGCTATGCCGGCCTGCGGGAGGACGATCTCTGCGACAGCGGACTCTGGGTGGAAGCCGCCGGCGAGGAGCGCCGGCGGGCTCTGGATTGGGCGCGGGACTGGGGGCAGCGCTGCGAGCCCCGGGCTCTGGCCACCGCCTGGCCGGAGGCCGTGGATCGCGACGGCGTCTGGTTCCCGGAGGTGGGCAATATCCGCAATCCTCGCTTGCTCAAGGCGCTGCGCGCGCGGTTGGCGGATCAGGGTGTGCGGACCGTGAGAGACCGGGCGATGGCGCTGGACCCGATGGGGCGGGGTGCCACCGTGGTGCTGGCCGGCGGCGAGCGCCTGAGCGCGCCCTCCGTGCTGGTCAGCGCCGGTGCCTGGAGCCCGTCGCTGCTGTCGCCCTTGGGGGTGTCGGTGCCGCTGTTTCCGGCCAAGGGCGAGATGCTGCTGTACCGGCTGGCGCCGGGGCGGGTGCCGTCCATCGTGCTGACGGAAAACGGCTATCTGATTCCCCGCGCCGACGGCGCCGTGCTGGCGGGTTCCACCCTCAAGGAAGGCGACGATTCCACCGACCCCACCGAGGAGGGCCGGCGCAAGCTGGAGGCCATGGCCGCTTCGATCCTGCCGGCCCTGGCGGACCAGGCGCCGGAGCATCATTGGGCCGGGGTGCGCCCCGGCTGCGGGCGGGACTGGCCCTATCTGGGCGAGGTGCCGGGTACCCGGGGCGTGTTCGCCGCCGTGGGACACCACCGCAACGGTCTGGTGTCGGCGCCGGCCAGCGCCGAGTTCCTGGTCCAGCTGATGAACGGGGAAACACCGTTTCTGGACCCGGCGGATTATTCGCTGGTGGCGTCGCCTTCCTGATCCAGTTCCAGCTTCTTGAGGCGATAGCGCAGGGAGCGGAACGTCATGCCCAGCTTCTTGGCGGCGGCGGTGCGGTTCCAGTGGGTGGCGTCCAGGGCGCGCAGAATTTCCTGCTTCTCGATTTCCTGCAGGTAATCCTCCAGCGGTAGCTGGGGATGCCGGCCGCCGTCGTTGCCGGTGGCCGGCGCCGCCGGTTCGGCGCTGGGCAGGTGCAGGTGGTCCGGTTCGATGCGCGGGCCGTCGCACAGGGTCATGGCGCGTTCCAGAATGTTCTCCAGCTCACGCACGTTACCGGGGAAGGGGTACTGGCGCAGCGCCGCCATGGCGCCGTCGCCCACCGCCGGCGGCGTCGCTTCCCAGGCTTGGCCGAGCCGCGCCAGGATGTGCTCCACCAGGGCGGGCACGTCCTCGGGCCGTTCCCGCAGCGGCGGCACATGGGCCTCGATCACGTTGAGGCGGTAGTAGAGGTCCTGGCGGAACCGCCCGGCGGTCATCTCCTCGCCCAGGTCCCGGTGGGTGGCGCACAGAATGCGCAGGTTGACGTCGAATTCCCGGGATTCGCCCACCGGCCGGATGGTCTTTTCCTGAATGGCGCGCAGCAGTTTCACCTGCATGTGCAAGGGCAGGTCGGCCACTTCGTCGAGGAACAGGGTGCCGCCGTCCGCTTCCCGGAACAGACCCTTGCGGTCCTCCACGGCGCCGGTGAAGCTGCCCTTGCGGTGGCCGAAGAACTCGCTCTCCATCAATTCCGAGGGAATGGCGCCGCAGTTCACCGCCACGAAGGGCTTTTCCCGGCGCGGGCCCAGGGCGTGGATCAGCCGCGCCACCCGCTCCTTGCCGCTGCCGGATTCGCCGCTGATGTAGATCGGCGCCTGGCTGCGCGCCAGCTTGCGGATTTGCTGCTTGAGGCGCTGCATGGCCGGGCCCTGGCCGATCAGGCCGTCTTCCTCGCCGCCGCCCTCGGCGGCCGGTTCGGCGCGGCTGATGCCCAGGCCGTCCTCGATCAGCTGTCGCAGGCGGTCCAGGGCCACCGGCTTGGCGATGAAATCGTAGGCGCCCAGTTTCATGGCCTCGGTGGCCACTTCCATATTGCCGTAGGCGGTGATCACCGCCACCGGCATGTCCGGGGCGCGGGCGGCGGCGTGGCGGATCAGATCCAGCCCGGTGCCGTCGCCCAGGTTCATATCGGTGAGACACAGGTCGAAGGCGCCGCCGTCCAGCAGCCGCCGGCCTTCCTCCAGGGACGCCGCCGCGGTGGCGTCCAGCTTCATCCGTCCCAGGGTAATGACGAGCAGCTCCCGCAGGTCGGCTTCGTCATCCACTACCAAAACGCGAGGCGTGTTCTCTTTCATGGTTATTGAAATTGCCGATCCGGGTGGGCACAGGTTATCACAAAGCGGGCGCCGGGTTGGGCGTCCTCGTGGTCCAGGGTGGCCTGATTGGCTTGGCAGAGCTGGCGGCACACGTACAGGCCCAGACCGTTGCCCCGGTCGCTGGTGGTGTAGAAGGGTTCGAACAGGTGGGGCAGGGCGTCCTCGGGCACGCCGGGCCCGTCGTCGGTGACCGTGATCCAGGGCAGGCCGGTGCGTGGATGCACGCCGTAGGCCAGGGTCACGGCGCGCTCCGCGCCGCCGTGCCGGAAAGCGTTACCGATCAGGTTGTCGACCACCTGCACGAACTGGTTGCGGTCAAAACGGACCGCCACCTCGGCATCGCCCGGTACCAGCGTCAGCCGGTGGAAGGCTTCGCCGCGCTGGTGCCAGCCATCGACGATCTCGCCCAGCGCTTCTTCCAGGGAAAAGCGGGCGGCCTGGCCGCGCGGGCGCCGGGACAGATCCAGCACGTCGCTGATGATGCCGTTCACCCGCTGTACATGGTTGCGGATGATCGCCAGCAGGCGGGCGTCCTCCGGCGAGGCGCCGTCCTCGTCGAGCAGCTCGGTGGCATGGCTGATGGCGCTCAGCGGATTGCGGATTTCATGGGCCAGGGTGGCGGACAGCCGGCCCAGGGAGGCCAGGTTGAGCTGCTGGGCTTCCTGGGCGATGCGGGCGGTGTCTTCCAGAAACACCAGGGTGAGGTTCTCGTGGCCCGTGTCCATGGCGGCGAAGCGGGCGCTCACTTCCGGGGATTGCCGGGAAGGACGCAGCGGCGCCGGCGCGATATGGGGTGCTCCCCGCCAATGCTGGTAGCGTTCCACCAGGGGCTCGGGCAGGTGCTGGCCGGCCATGGCGCCGCCGAAGAAACCGTCCGCCGAGGGGTTGGACTGCAGCACCCGGTGGGCCTCGTCGAACACCATCACGCCGGTGCGCATGCGCGCCACGATCTGCTGGTTGAGCGCCTCCAGACGCTCGATCGCCACCCGCTGGCGGGCGGCGATGCCCTCGCTGCGTTCCAGGCGGCCGGCGATCTGCTGGATGATCAGCGACACCATGAAGAAGGCGATACCCAGCAACCCGGCCTCGGTGAGCTGGAACGGATCGCCGTCGCCGGTCTGGATGGCGAAGTAGAACTGCTCGAACATCACCGTGAGGGTGGCCAGCGCCGCGATCAGAAAACCCAGCCGGCCGCGCAGCAGGATGTTGCCGCCGGCCACGTTGACCAGCAGCAGCACCGCCAGTCCCCCTTCCAGGCCGCCGTTGGCGTGCACCACCAGGCCCAGCACCAGCACGTCGATGACCAGGGCCACCGGCTGGGCCCAGGCCGGCTTGCGCGCCGGCCGGGTATAGTCCATGAAGGACGACAGCAGGGTGAGGATCAGGTAGCCGACCACGGTGGCTTCGAACAGGGCCGGCAAGTACTGGCCGATGACCGTGCGCCCGCTCAGATAGAACGAGGCCAGCAGCACCGTGGCGATGACGATGCGGTAGAGGTTATAGATGCGCGCCGGCGTCCAGCTAGGGTTCATGATGTTCCAGATACTGGCGCTGGTGCTCCTGGGAGCAGAAGCCCAGGCCACGGTGCCGGAACGCCTCCCGCTCGGGCACATGGAGGCCGCACTGCTGGCAGCGGATCATGGTTTCGCCGCGCGGCTCCGCGGAGCGCGTCGGGCGGGTGCCGTCGTCGTCGTTATTGGCGGCGGCCAGCAGGCGTTTGGCGAAACGCCACACCAGGTACACGAGTGCCGCCAGAATCAGCAGCCGAATCAGCCCCATAAGGATCTCCCAGACGCCTGTGCAAGGTCAGGCGGCTACAGAGTACAATCACCGCTCCACGGAGAAAAGGCGGTACTATGCGACTCGTAATGGCCCAGCGGAACCCGCTGGTGGGGGACATCGAAGGCAACGCCGGCGCGGTGGTGGCCGCCACCCGGGAAGCGCGCAATTTGCTCGGCGCCGAGCTGGTGATCTTCCCGGAACTGATGCTGACCGGTTATCCGCCGGAGGATCTGTTGCTGCGCCCCAGCCTCAACACCCGCATCGACGAGGCGCTGGCCGCCATCGGCGCGGAGATCGCGGTGCCGGTGGTGCTCGGCTACCCGGCGGTGCGCAATGGTATTCGTCGCAATGCCGCCGGCGTGCTGTTCCCCGGCGAAAGCCGCCCGCGCCATGAGTACTTCAAACGCTGCCTGCCCAATTACCGGGTGTTCGACGAGAAGCGTTACTTCCAGGCCGGCGACCAGCCCTGTGTGTTCGAGCTGGGTGGCGAGAAGCTGGGCCTGACCATCTGCGAGGACATCTGGTTCCAGGGGCCGGCGGCGTCCGCCGCCGAGGCCGGCGCCACCAGCCTGATCAACCTCAACGCCTCCCCGTTCCGGCTCGGCAAGCTGGAGGAGCGCTACGAGCAGGTGTCCGCCCGCGCCCGGGAAACCGGTCTGCCGGTGTTCTACTGCAATCTGGTGGGCGGCCAGGACGAGCTGGTGTTCGACGGCGCGTCCTTCGCGGTGGACGCCAACGGTGAGCGGCGGGTTCAGGGCGCCAGCTTCGAGGAAGGCCTGGTTCCCCTGGACCTGGATCAGGAGGGGGGCACCCCAAGGGTCCATGGCGAGGTGCTGCCGGCGCCGGAAGGCGACGAGAGCCTGTACCGCGCCCTGGTGCTGGCGACCCGGGATTACGTCAACAAGAACGGCTTCAAGGGCGCGCTGCTGGGACTCTCCGGCGGCATCGATTCGGCGCTCACCCTGGCGGTGGCGGTGGACGCCCTGGGGCCGGAGCGGGTCGAGGCGGTGATGATGCCGTTCCGTTACACCGCCAAAATCAGCATCGAGGACGCCGAGCAGCAGGCCCGCACCCTGCGGGTGCGCTACCGGGTGCTGCCCATCGAGTCCGCCTTCAACGGTTTCATGGAGATTCTCGAGGACGCCTTCGCCGGCCTCGCCACCGACACCACCGAGGAGAACCTGCAGGCCCGCTGCCGGGGCGTGCTGCTGATGGCGCTTTCCAACAAGAGCGGCTCGGTGGTGCTCACCACCGGCAACAAGAGCGAGATGGCGGTGGGTTACGCCACCCTCTACGGGGACATGGCCGGCGGGTTCTCGGTGCTCAAGGACGTGTTCAAGACCTCGGTGTACCGGATCGCCCGCTGGCGCAACCAGAAAGCCGGCACCGAGATCATTCCGGATCGGGTGATCACCCGGCCGCCCTCCGCCGAGCTGGCGCCGGACCAGGTGGACGCCGACTCCCTGCCCGGTTACGACGAGCTGGACGCCATCCTGGAACGCTACGTGGAGCAGGACATGAGCGCCGAGGCGGTGATCCGCGACGGCTTCGACCGGGACACCGTCTACCGGGTGGTGAAGCTCACCGACCGCAACGAATACAAGCGCCGGCAGGCGGCGGTGGGGCCCCGGGTGAGCCGCCGGGCGTTCGGCAAGGACCGGCGTTACCCGATCACCAACGGCTGGCGGCCCGGGGACTGATCAGAGCAGATCGAAGGTCAGCAGGCTTAGCAGGCCCTTGTTCTCGCTGGGCCACCAGGCCAGGTTCACCTCGCCGTCGTCGTCCAGGTACTCGCTGTCCGGCCAGCTTTCGGTCAGGGCGCGGCGGCTCTTGTCCGCCAGTTCCGGCCGTTCCAGGCGCTCATAGCCTTCCACCATGATCGCCAGGGCCTCCGGCACCATGGGCGTGCGCTGGTAGTGCTGCACCACGTACTGGGCCCGGTTGATGGCGGCGATGTAGGCGCCACGGCGGGCGTAGTAGCGTGCCGCGTGCAGTTCATGGCGGGCCATTTCATTACGGATGAACACCATCCGCGAGCGCGCGTCCGGGGCGTATTCGCTGTCCGGGAAGCGCGTCACCAGCCGCTCGAAATCCTCGAAGGCGTCCCGGGCGGAACTCAGGTCCCGGGAGGACTTGTCGGTGCTCATGAAGGAATCGAAGAAGCCGCGTTCCATGTAGAAATTGGCCAGGCCGCGCATGTAGAGGGCGTAGTCCAGGCGCGGATGGGCCGGATAGCCGCGCAGGAAGCGCTCGGCGGCGACCACGGTTTCCGGGTATTCCTGGGACCGGAAGTGGGCGTAGATCAGGTCCAGCTGGGCCTGTTCCGCGTAGCGGCCATAGGGGAAGCGGGCCTCCAGTTCCTTGAGCCGGTCGATGGCGGTCAGGTAATTGTTGGAGTCCATGGCGTCCTGGGCCTCGCGGTACTGGGCCGCCTCGGTGCGTTCCGGGCTTTCTTCCGGCGTGTTGGCGCAGGCGCCCAACAGCAGGGCGGCCAGCAGGGGCCAAATCAGTCTCGGCATTTTTTCCTCGGTACGACGGGGTACAATGGAGCGCCTATTGTAATCACAGGTCGGACTATGGGACATCTTGGCGGCGAGAAAATTCAGCGCACCGAGGAGGTGAGCGAGCAGTACGCCGGTTCAAGGCTGGATCAGGCCGCCGCCGAGCTGTTCGACGGCTTCTCCCGGTCGCGCCTGCAAAACTGGATCAAGGAGGGCGCGCTCACCGTCAACGGCCGCGCCGCGCGGCCCAAGGACAAGCTGCTCGGCGGCGAGGCCCTGACCCTGGCGGTGGAACTGGAGCCGGAGATCGACGATCAACCCCAGGCCATTGAGTTGCCGGTGGTCTACCAGGACGAGGACCTGCTGGTCATCGACAAGCCCGCCGGCCTGGTGGTGCACCCCGCCGCCGGCCACGCCGACGGCACCCTGCTCAACGGCCTGCTGCACCTGGACGAGCGCCTCTCCAGCCTGCCCCGGGCGGGCATCGTGCACCGCCTGGACCGGGACACCACCGGCCTGATGGTGGTGGCGCGCTCGGTGGAAGCGCACACCGGCCTGGTGGCCCAGCTCCAGGACAAGAGCCTGTACCGGGAGTACGAGGCGGTGGCCGTGGGGGTGATGACCGGCGGCGGCACCGTGGACGCGCCCATGGGGCGCCACCCGGTGGACCGCAAGCGCCAGGCGGTGCTCGAGCACGGTGGCAAGAACGCCGTGACCCATTACCGGGTGCTGGACCGCTACCGGGCCCACACCCGGGTGCAGGTGCGCCTGGAAACCGGCCGCACCCACCAGATTCGCGTGCATCTGGCCCACCGCCGCTACCCGCTGGTGGGCGATCCCCTGTACGGAGGGCGCCTCAAGTTGCCCGCCGGGGCCAGCGAGGCCTTGCGCGAGGCCCTGCGGCGCTTCCCGCGCCAGGCCCTGCACGCCCGCAAGCTGGGGCTGGTGCATCCGGTGAGCGGTGAATACATGGAATTCGAGTCCCCCTTGCCGGCGGACTACCAGGCATTGATCCAGGCCCTGGAGGCGGACCGGGAGGCTTCATGACGCTGCCCGACATCACTCAGTGGCTGCGCCCGGACTGGCGGCCTCACCCCCGCGTCCGCGCCGTGGTGACCACGCGCCTTGGCCGCCATTCGCCGCCGCCCTGGCACGGCTTCAACCTGGGCATGAACTGCGGCGACGAGGCGGACCGGGTGGAACAGGCCCGCCGCCACGTGCACAAACTGCTGGGCACCGATCACCCGCCGGCCTGGCTGCGGCAGATTCACGGCGACCGCATCGTCCGCGCCGGCGAGGCGGATGTCCGTGCCGACGGCGTCTGGACCAATGAAACCGGCTGGCCCTGCGTGGTGCTCACCGCCGATTGCCTGCCGGTGCTGCTGGCGCGTGCCGACGGCACCGCCGTGGCGGCGGTGCACGCCGGCTGGCGCGGACTGCACGCCGGCATTCTGGCACGCGCCGTGGCCACGCTGGCGCCGGACGATGAGCCGCTGTCCGCCTGGCTGGGACCGGCCATTTCCGAGCGTGCCTACCAGGTGGGCGAGGACGTGCACCGGGCGTTTCTCGACCTGGGCCCGGAATACGGCGGCGCCTTCCGTCGCGACAGCCAGCCCGGCCACTGGCGTTTCTCCCTCGCCCACGCCGCCACCCTGGCCCTCAACGCCGCCGGGGTGGAGGATGTGTCCGGCGGTGAGCATTGCACCGCTTCCGACCCGGATCACTTCTATTCCTACCGCGCCGAAGGGCAGACCGGGCGCTTCGCCAGCCTGATCTGGCTGGCGCCGGCCTGACGGCCTTGGTGGGGAGCGACTGAAGCCGCGATCCCTTTTGACGCCGATCAATATCCCGCGTCCCGCCTCTTGAAACCTTCACGGAAGACCGCATTTTAAGTTCAGTTTTTGAGCAGACGGCCATGCGCCGGTCGCCGCAGACGGGGCCGCCATGGCGCGCGAAAGGAGAGACGTTTCATGAGAATGGACAAACTGACTTCCCGGCTTCAGGAAGCGATTGGCGAAGCCCAGTCCCTGGCCGTGGGCCAGAGTCACAACGCCATCGAACCGGTGCACCTGCTGTTGGCGCTGATGCAGCAGCAGGGCGGCGTGGCCGCGCCACTGTTGGAAAAGGCCGGCGCCAACCCGGCGGACGTGGTCACCGCCCTGAAGATGGCCTTGGACAAGCTGCCCACCGTGGGCCAGTTCACCGGCGACGTGCAGCTGTCGCAGAACCTGGCGCGGCTGTTCAACCTGGCCGACCGCGAGGCCCAACAGCGCGGCGACCAGTACATCTCCACCGAGGCGGTGTTGCTGGCGGCCTGTGACGACGGCGGCGAGATCGGCAAGCTGATGAAGAACGCCGGCGTCAAGAAACAGGTGCTGGCGGAAAAAATCCAGGAGGTCCGTGGCGGCGAGGCGGTCAACGACCCCAACGCCGAGGACAAGATGGAAGCCCTGAAGAAATACACCACCGATCTCACCGAACGGGCGGAAAGCGGCAAGCTGGACCCGGTGATTGGCCGTGACGACGAGATCCGCCGCACCATCCAGGTGCTGCAGCGGCGTACCAAGAACAACCCGGTGCTGATCGGCGAGCCCGGCGTCGGCAAGACCGCCATCGTCGAGGGTCTGGCCCAGCGCATCGTCAACGGCGAGGTGCCGGAAGGTCTCAAGGACAAGCGCGTGCTGTCCCTGGACATGGCCGCCCTGATCGCCGGCGCCAAGTACCGCGGTGAGTTCGAGGAGCGCCTCAAGGCGGTGCTCAACGAGCTGTCCAAGCAGGAAGGCCGCATCATCCTGTTCATCGACGAGCTGCACACCATGGTCGGCGCCGGCAAGGCGGACGGCGCCATGGACGCCGGCAACATGCTCAAGCCGGCCCTGGCCCGGGGCGAACTGCACTGCGTGGGCGCCACCACCCTGGACGAATACCGCCAGCACATCGAGAAGGACGCGGCCCTGGAACGGCGCTTCCAGAAAGTGCTGGTGGACGAACCCACGGTGGAGGACACCATCGCCATTCTGCGTGGCCTCAAGGAGCGCTACGAGGTGCACCACGGCGTGGACATCACCGACGGCGCCATCATCGCCGCCGCCAAGCTGAGCCATCGCTACATCACCGACCGGCAGCTGCCGGACAAGGCCATCGACCTGATCGACGAGGCGGCCAGCCGCATCCGCATGGAGATCGACTCCAAGCCGGAGGAAATGGACCGCCTGGACCGGCGCCTGATTCAGCTCAAGATGGAGCGCGAGGCGCTGCGCAAGGAATCCGACGAGGCCAGCAAGAAGCGGCTCGACAAGCTCGAGGAGGACATCGCCGAGCTGGAGAAGGAATACGCCGACCTGGAGGAAATCTGGAACGCCGAGAAGGCCGCCCTGCAGGGCGCCCAGCAGTACAAGGCGGAGCTGGAGCAGGCCCGGGTGGACATGGAGCAGGCGCGCCGCGCCGGCGACCTGAACCGCATGTCCGAGCTGCAGTACGGGGTGATCCCGGATCTGGAGCAGAAGGTCAAGCAGGCCCAGGAACGCGAGGAAGCGGCCGGCCCGGTGGAAACCAAGTTGCTGCGCAACAAGGTCAGCGACGAGGAAGTGGCCGAGGTGGTCTCCAAGTGGACCGGCATTCCGGTGGCCAAGATGCTGGAAGGCGAGCGCGACAAGCTGCTGCGCATGGAAGAGGCCCTGCACCAGCGGGTGATCGGCCAGGACGAGGCGGTGACCGCGGTGGCCAACGCCGTGCGCCGCTCCCGCGCCGGCCTCGCCGACCCCAACCGGCCCAACGGCAGCTTCCTGTTCCTCGGCCCCACCGGCGTGGGCAAGACCGAGCTGTGCAAGGCCCTGGCCGGCTTCCTGTTCGACACCGAGGAGGCCATGGTGCGCATCGACATGTCCGAGTTCATGGAGAAGCACTCCGTGGCCCGGCTGATCGGCGCGCCCCCGGGCTACGTCGGCTACGAGGAGGGCGGTTACCTGACCGAGGCGGTGCGCCGCAAACCGTACTCCGTGCTGCTGCTCGATGAGGTGGAAAAAGCCCACCCGGACGTGTTCAACGTGCTGCTCCAGGTGCTGGAGGACGGCCGCCTCACCGATGGCCAGGGCCGCACCGTGGACTTCCGTAACACCGTGGTGGTGATGACCTCCAACCTGGGCTCGGATCTGATCCAGCGCCTGGCCGGGGACAACGACTACGAAGCCATGAAGGACGCGGTCATGGAAGTGGTCGGCACTCACTTCCGCCCGGAATTCATCAACCGGGTGGACGAGACGGTGGTGTTCCACCCGCTCGGCCAGGGCCAGCTCAAGGGCATCGCCGCCATCCAGCTCGACTATCTGCGTAAGCGTCTAGTCGAACGGGAGATGAGCCTGGAGCTCTCCGACGCGGCCCTGGACAGGCTGGTGGAAGCGGGCTTCGACCCGGTCTACGGGGCGCGGCCGCTGAAACGGGCGATCCAGTCCCAGTTGGAAAACCCGCTGGCCCAGGCGTTGCTCAAGGGCGAATTCGGCCAGGGCGACACCATCCGGGTGGACGTGGCCGACGACAAACTGACCTTCGCCAAGGGCTGAGGTCGCCGCTCCAGGTACAAGAAGGGCCGGATTATCCGGCCCTTTTTTATGGTTCATCGCGGATTCCCGGGAAAGGCGGCTTTGATCTTGAGGAAGAAGTAGTCGCTATCCCGGTAGCCATAGGCCATGCGCTTGATGACCTTGATGCGGTTGTTCATGCCCTCCAGGACGCTGGTGTTGAGGCGGTAGCAGGCACTGGCGATGATGCCCTCAGCGTAGGGCTTCAGGAGCCGGGCGAAGCGGATCAATGGGCCCAGGCCACTGGCCTGGGCCATGTTGAACCATCGCGTCCAGCGCCAGCGGGCGGCCCGTTCGGTGCGGGCGTACCAGAGCTCCTTGAGCTGGGCCTTCATCAGGTACACCGTCATCAGTGGCTGGTTGAGGTCCAGCAGGGCCTTCAGTTCGCCGGCCTGCTCCCCCTTCAGGTTCTCCGGATTACGCAGCAACAGCCAGCGTGAGCGCTTCACGGCGCGGCGTGCGGGCTTGTCGTGGCGCAGTTGGTTGGCCTGATCCACCCGAACCCGGTCGATCACCTCCCGACCGAACTTGGCGATCACATGGAACAGGTCGTAGACCACCCGGGCCCTGGGGCACCAGGCCTGTACCTCCAGGTCCATGGCGGTGTTCATGTCCATGGCCACCGCCTCGATGTGCTCGCAATGAGGGCCCAACCACTGGAAGCAGGGCCGGATCGCCTCCCGGGATCGGCCTTCGCCCACCCACAGCACCTGCCGGGTCTCGGCGTCGATCACCACGCTGGCGTAGCGGTGGCCCTTGAACAAGGCGAACTCGTCCATCACCAGATAGCGGACCCGGCGGAGGTCGGGTTCAGGCAGATCCCGGGCCAGCCGGGCCTTGTCCAGGCTCTTGAGGGTGTGCCAGTGCAGGCCCGTTAGCTCGGCGATCTGCTTGATCGGCAGGAGGGTCAGCAGGGCCTCGACGTGCTGGCGCAGCCGGTGGGTGAGACGAGATCGGGGTGCCAGCCAGGACAGTGCTTCTCGCCCGACACCGCAGGTGACGCACCGTACCCGGCGTATCGGCACCGACAACCAGACCCGGTACTCAAACAGGTCCCGGTCGCGGATGCGGCGAACCGTGATGTCATGGATCAGGGAGCAGGACCGCCCGCAGCACGGGCAACGGGCGGGCACCTGAGGATCGGGAATCAGGTCAATCTGGCACTGGGAGTCGGGGAGCGGAACAAACCGGGTGGCGATAAAGCCTTCCCAGCCAGCCCCGGGGAACGTAGCATCGCCCATGGCGGCAGTGTCCTTGTCAGGTTATTTGGTCGCACAAACAACTTAACTCGGTTCACTGTCCGCCCCCACCTCTTTACTCCTTCTGACTCCTTCTGGTTCCTGAATCCCGACTTGGTCCGTGACGCTGAGGCTCACTGCTGAGCGGCTCAGGGCGCGACGCCCTTCCGGGACCCTTGAGAACAGGACGTTCGAAAGGGAGCCTACAGGGACGTACTTGCGGCGTTCCCGGAAGGGCGTCGCGCCCTGAGTCGCGCCCCGGCTGGAGCGAGACTTCCCGCCAAAGCGCGATGAACCTTTTTTATGCGCACGGGTTTTATGGGCGCGGGTCAGGGGCGGGGTGTTTTGTCGCGGCGGAACGGGAACGAAAACTGCCGCACCACGCCTTCCGGAACCCGCGTGCTGGCCCGGGTGCCATAGCGGGCGGCCAGCCGGTCGGGCATGAACAGAGTGCCGAACAGCTTGTCGTAGATCGGCAGGAAGGCGGCGTAATTCTTGTCCACCGCCTCGTCTTCCGAGGAATGGTGCCAGTGGTGAAATTCCGGCGTGGCGATCAGCCAGCGCACCCCCGGAAAACGGAAGCGCACATTGGCGTGGATAAAGATGGCATGGAAGGAAATGAACACCAGGTAGGCGTACACCGCCGACGGCGCGAACCCGAGCACGAAGATCGGCAGATAGCCGGCGAACCGGTTGGCGATGATTTCCACCAGATGCAACCGCGACGAGGCCATCCAGTCCAGCCGCTCGCTGGAGTGGTGCACGGCGTGGAATTTCCATAACCCGGGCACTTCGTGGAACGCCCGGTGAATCCAGTAACTGGCCAGGTCCACCACCACCAGAAGTTCCAGGAACTGCAGCCATAACGGTTGCGCCGCCACCCATTGCTGGAACCCGCGATGCACATGGTCGTGCAGGAACACCTGGATCGGTATCACCGTGAAGAAGCTGATCAGCTGCACGCCCACGTGGCTGAACAGGAAATACTTCATGTCGGTGATCCAGCCCCGGCGCAGCACCCGCTGATCCCGGTCCTTGGGGTAGATACGCTCCAGCGGGATGAACACCAGCGCCAGCACCAGCAGGGTGAGGATGAAATAATCGAAGCCGGCATACAGGCTGCGCCCGTCCAGCGGCGGCACATCCAGCCGCCCGGAACCGAGCAGCGCCGCCATGCAGGCGAGCACCATGCCGGCCAGCCCGTAGCGCCGGTCGGCGTGCCGGAACACGCTGATAAAGCCGGCCACGAACGCCACGGCGATGCCGGCGAACAGCACGCCGCGCAGCACGGTGGCATTGTAGAAGCCGCGAAATTCCGGGGTGGTGAACAGCTCGGGATAGAGGAAGCAGAAACCAGCCAGCACGGCGAGCAGACCCAGGCCAATGGAAATCGTGGCGCTGATGCGGCCCTGCCCGGGCGTCAGGTCCACGTCCTCGAAGCGCTCGCGCAAATAATCGCTCATCGTGATGGCTACTTATCGCAGAATTCAACGGCGGCGCGGGCTTTCTCCAGCATCCGTTCCCGGCGAGCCTGGTCGATCACCTCCATCTCCCCGGTCTCCGGGTTCTCCACCCGCACGATTGGCTTGTTCTCCAGGATTCGCAGATTCTCGCGGTGCTTGGCGCAGCGCTCCTCGCTGACCTCTCCCGGGTTTTCCTCGATCCGGCGTTGCTCCTCGCGGCGCTGGCGGGCGGCTTCCTCGACCTGGGCCTCGGCGGCGCGGCGTTCCTCGAGCCGCTTGACCGCTTCGTCCTGGTCCGAGCTGGCGGAGCGGTAGGTGCGTACCTCCTCGCTGGCGGGCTGGCCGGCCGGCGGCTTGGTGTCGTAGTGGGTGACGCCGTCCTCGTCCACCCATTTGTAGAACTTGGCGCCCAGGGCCGGCATGGCCAGGGCCAGCACGGCGCCGGCCAGAAGTGTTCGGCGAACTCTCGTCATGGTGTCTCATCCCCCTTGAATGCCCGGGTCAGAATGCCCCCGGGGGCCTGTATTGTGCAACCAAAGCGGCTTTCGGGGGTTTGAAAACGGCCGCATTTCTGACAATATTAAGCCCTTTCCGGAGATCGGAACCCGCAGGCGCTTACCGGCGCTTGTGTGGCCGGGACCCGGGGCGGCGTTACCGCGTCGTCCTACCGCAGCCAATACTGCACGTATGTCCCGCTGGTGGAATCTCTGGAGGATTCGGGCGCGGATGTGCGCTCCCCTCCGAGCTTCCTCGACCTGTGTCCGCCGTCGGCCACCTCCACGGGGACCCGGGGCGCCCAAGCAAGGCGCTCTTCCCGCAGGTTTTGCAACACACTCCCGTTCCGCCGCTGGCCGGCGGAGTGAATGCTATTTTGTGATTCGAGGTAATCAACGTGGAAATGTTATCCGGCGCGGAAATGGTGGTCCGCGCGCTGCAGGATGAGGGAGTGGAGTACATCTTCGGGTACCCCGGAGGCGCTGTACTGCACATCTACGACGCGCTGTTCCAGCAGGACAAGGTCAATCATATTCTGGTGCGCCACGAGCAGGCCGCCACCCACGCCGCCGACGGCTACGCCCGGTCCACCGGCAAGCCCGGCGTGGTGCTGGTGACCTCCGGCCCCGGCGCCACCAACGCGATCACCGGCATCGCCACCGCCTTCATGGACTCCATTCCCATGGTGGTGCTGTCCGGCCAGGTACGCTCCGACTGGATCGGCGACGACGCCTTCCAGGAAACCGACATGGTGGGCCTGTCCCGGCCGATCGTGAAGCACAGCTTCATGGTCCGTGATCCGCGCCAGATCCCGGACATGATCAAGAAGGCCTTCTATATCGCCAGCACCGGCCGGCCCGGCCCGGTACTGGTGGATATTCCCAAGGACCATACGGCGCCGCACAACACCTTCCCCTATGAGTACCCCAAGAAGGTGAAGATGCGTTCCTACGCGCCGGTCACCCGCGGTCACTCCGGGCAGATCCGCAAGGCCGTGGACGAGCTGCTCAAGGCCAAGCGGCCGGTGATCTACTCCGGTGGCGGGGTGGTCCAGGGCGATGCGAGCGAAGCGCTCACCGGGGTGGCCCGCAAGCTCAACTTCCCGGTCACCAACACCCTGATGGGTCTGGGCGCCTTCCCGGGCACCGACAAGCAGTTCCTGGGCATGCTCGGCATGCACGGCACCTATGAAGC
Organism: Alloalcanivorax profundimaris; assembly: GCF_015265435.1. GTDB lineage: Bacteria > Pseudomonadota > Gammaproteobacteria > Pseudomonadales > Alcanivoracaceae > Alloalcanivorax > Alloalcanivorax profundimaris. The sequence continues at coordinate 87,135 of NZ_JABJWH010000007.1, forward strand.
CAACATGGCGATGCACAACGCGGACGTGATCCTGGCCGCCGGCGCGCGCCTGGACGACCGTGTCACCAACGACGCCAAGAAGTTCTGCCCCGGTGCCAAGATCATCCACATCGACATCGATCCGGCCAGCATCTCCAAGAACGTCACCGCCCACATTCCCATCGTCGGGCCGGTGAAGCAGGTGTTGGAAGAGATGCTCACCATGCTCGATGAGCATGACAGCGGCCCGGATCATAAGAGCCTGGAACGCTGGTGGCAGGAGATTGACGGCTGGCGCCAGGTGCACGGTCTGCGCTATGAGGTCAACGAGAACGGCCCCATGAAGCCCCAGCAGGTGGTGCAAGCGCTCTACAAAGCCACCAACGGCGAGGCGTTCGTGACCTCCGACGTGGGCCAGCACCAGATGTTCGCCGCCCAGTACTACCTCTATGACCGGCCGCGTCAGTGGATCAACTCGGGCGGTCTCGGGACCATGGGTTTCGGCCTGCCGGCGGCCATGGGCGTGCAGTTCGCCCACCCGGAAGCGGTGGTCGCCTGTGTCACCGGCGAGGGCTCCATCCAGATGAACATCCAGGAGCTGTCCACCTGCCTGCAGTACGGGCTGCCGATCAAGATCATCAACATCAACAACCAGGCCCTGGGCATGGTGCGCCAGTGGCAGGACATGCAGTACGGCGGCCGCCACAGCCAGTCCTACATGGAATCCCTGCCGGACTTCGTCAAGCTGGCCGAGTCCTACGGCCACGTGGGCATGAAGATAGAGAAACTGGAGGACCTGGACGGCGCCATGGAGGAAGCCTTCGCGCTGAAGGATCGCCTGGTGTTCATGGACATCTACGTGGACCCCACCGAGCACGTCTACCCGATGCACATCGCCGACGGCTCCATGCGTGATATGTGGCTGAGCAAGACGGAGCGGACCTGATGCGACGTATTATTTCGATTCTCATGGAAAACGAGCCGGGGGCCCTGTCCCGGGTAGTGGGTCTGTTCTCCCAGCGTGGCTACAACATCGAAACCCTGACGGTGGCCCCCACCGAGGACGAGACCCTGTCGCGCCTGACCATGACCACCACCGGCGATGACAAGAAGATCGAGCAGATCACCAAGCACCTCAACAAGCTCATCGAGGTGGTCAAGCTGGTGGATCTCACCGAAGGGGCCCACATCGAGCGCGAGATCATGCTCATGAAGGTCAAGGCCACCGGTGCCCAGCGTGCCGAGGTGAAGCGCACCGTGGACATCTTCCGCGGCCAGATCGTGGACGTGACCAGCACCGTGTACACGGTGCAGCTCACCGGCACCACGGACAAACTGGAAGCCTTCATCAATGCCGTCGGCGAAGCGCAGGTGCTGGAAGTGGTGCGCTCCGGCGTCTCCGGCATCTCACGGGGCGAGAAAGTCCTCAGCCTCTGAGTTGCCTTGTGGGAGCTTGCCCGGCTTGCGCAGGGCAAGCTCCCACAAAGCTCTGGCTTCGCAGACAGGCTCCGCGCGCACGATGGCCAGATATGTCCTATATCCATAGCTTCCCACCGGTGTCGGAACCCGGCGCCGACCGGCTGATTCTCGGTTCCATGCCCGGCAAGGCCTCGCTGGCGGCGAATCAGTATTACGCCCACCCGCGCAATCTGTTCTGGCCGATCATCGAAACCCTTTTCGGCATTCCCGCCGATCTCGCTTACGAGGCACGCTGCCGGCGGCTGGCGGAGCAGGGCGTGGCCTTGTGGGACGTGCTGCGAACCTGCACCCGCTCGAGCAGCCTCGACTCGGATATCCTGGAAGCGTCGATCGTGCCTCAGGATTTCGAGGGCTTTCTGCACGCCCATCCGCGCATCGGCGTGATCTTTTTCAATGGCGCCAAGGCGGAGAGCGTCTGGCGGCGTCATGTGCGGCCGGCTCTGCCCGATGATTTCGCCGCGATACCCACCGTTCGCCTGCCGTCCACCAGTCCGGCGAATGCGGCCATCCCGGTGTCGGCGAAGCAAAACGCCTGGCGGGCGATTCTCGCCCCCGTGTAGACGCTCGGAGCCCGCCCGCCGAAAGTCGGTCTTCGGGATAGGGCTCTCTTCGGCGACGATACTGCCCCGTTAGTCCCCCGATCCTGGGTGATCGGTGTGTATCCCTTTAATTCATATTGCTGAATGAAGACTATTCATTGGTCGAATAGTCTTGCCCGCGTCTAGTCTGATCCCGCGATAGAAAAGCAACAAAACGCGAGGACTCAGCGTGAATGATCCAGCCCGCACGGTCGGTCGGACCGCCGACCCGACCGCCAGCCCGTCTTTTGACGCCGCCCCCGTTTATCGATTTCTGGAGGAGAGCGCCCGTCGCTATCCCGACGCCCCGGCCCTTCATTTCATGGGCGCGCGTCTCACCTACACAGCGTTAGAGAACAGGGTGGCCCGTGCCGCCCGGGGCCTGCAGGAGCTGGGTGTCGGCCCGGGAGTTCACGTGGGGCTGCTGCTGCCGAACACGCCGCATTACGCCATCGCTTTCCTGGCGATTCTGCGCGCCGGCGGCACGGTGGTGAATTACTCGCCGCTTGATGCCGAGCGAACCCTGGCGCACAAGATTGAAGACAGCCGCACCGATGTGCTGATCACACTGGATTTGCAGGACCTGTACCCGCGGGCACGCGGGCTGCTGGAGAACTCCCGGTTGCGGCATCTGGTGGTGGGCGAGGTGGCGGAAATGGCCGCCGACGCCGAGGCGGTGCGTGCCGCGCTCAAGGCGCAGGGCCAGCTGGCCGAGGTGGACTGGGACAGCCGTCAACGGCGCTTCGCGGCCTTGATGGATAACGCGGGTGATTACCGCGCCTACCCGATCGACGATCCCGCTGAGGAAGTGGCGGTGCTCCAGTACACCGGCGGCACCACCGGCGCGCCGAAAGGCGCGGTGCTGACGCACGGCAACCTGGCCGGCGCGTGCAAGCAGATGCGCGCCTGTTTCCAGCAGGAGCTGGTGCCCGGCGAAGAACGTGTGCTGGCGGTGCTGCCGCCATTCCATATCTATTCCATGGTGGTCAATTTGCTGTTCGGCCTGCATCTGGCGGCCGAGTTGTACCTGCACCTGCGCTTCGACGTGGAGGCGGTGCTGCGGGACATCCATGAGCACCGGCTGAGCGTGATACCGGCGGTGCCCACCATGTTTATCACCCTGATCCACCATCCGGACGTGGCCCGTTTCGATCTGACCTCGCTGAAGATGTGCAACTCCGGCGGCGCACCCCTACCGCTGGACGTTCAGCAGCGTTTCTCGGCATTGACCGGGTGCCGTCTGGGCGAAGGCTGGGGCATGACCGAAACCGCCTCGGCGGGCACCTATACGCCGATGAGCGGTGACCGTCCGCCCCTGGGTTCCTGTGGTCTGGTGGTGCCGGGTGTGCGAATGAAGATCGCTCCGCTGGACGGCGAGGGCACGCTGGACCGCAACCAGCGCGGTGAGATCTGCGTCGCCGGGCCCAACGTGACGCGCGCCTACTGGAACAACCCGGAGGCGACCCGCGCATCCATGACCGACGACGGTTACTTCCGCACCGGCGATGTGGGCTACCTGGACGAGAACGACTATGTGTTCGTCGTCGACCGCACCAAGGACATGATTCTATGCGGTGGCTATAACGTTTATCCGCGCACCATCGAGGAAGCCGTTTACGAACACGACGACGTGGAGGAGGTGTCCGTCATCGGCGTGGCCGACGCCTACCGCGGCCAATCCCCCATGGCGTTCGTCAAGCTCAGGGACGGTGCCGGCCCGCTCACGCTGGAAGACCTGAAAGCCTTCCTTGCCGACAAGCTCGGCAAGCACGAAATGGTCCAGGCGCTCGAAGTGCGCGAGCAGTTACCCAAGACCCCGGTAGGAAAATTATCCAAGAAAGAACTCAGCGATGAGATGGAGTCGTTCAGCCTGTAGACGCCCTTAAACGCCTTTCCGACTCAAATGGAGAAAACAATGAGAGCCAAAAAAATCAGTGCATGGTTCATCGCGGCTTTAACGGTTTGCGCCGCTGGCCTGGCGAGTGCGGACACTCTGCGTTTCGCGTCGGGTTACCCACCCAACTCGATCCCCACCGCCGCGTTGAAGCAATTCCAGGAAAACCTGGAAAGCTATTCGGACGGCTCTCTGAAGGCGCGCGTTTTCGAGCTCTCCCTACTGAACCTGATGGAAACCTCGGGCGGCATCCGTGATGGCATGGCGGACATGGGTATCGTGTTGACGCCGTACTTCCCGTCGGAGTACCCGCGCACCAACCTGGTGGCGGAAATCTCCATGTCCCTGGAGCTGGACGGCCAGTCTCCGGATCAGGCTGGTCTGATTTATACCGGCGCCATGTCGGAGTTTATTTTCCTTAACTGCCCGGACTGCGTGTCCGAATTCGCCGACCAGAATCAGGTGTTCCTGGGCAGTGCCGCCACGCCGCCTTATTCGCTGCTGTGCCGCGACGAAATCAGCAGTCTGGACGATCTGGAAGGCAAGCAGCTGCGCACCTCCGGCGCGCAATGGGCGCGCTGGGCGGAATCCGTGGGCGCCAACCCGATCACCATGTCCGTCAATGAAATCTATGAAGGCCTCAGCCAGGGCGTGGTGGACTGCTCGGTTCAGTCCACCCCGGAGTTGTCCGTGTTCCGCCTGTTCGAAGTGATCGATTCGATCACCCTGAACTACCCCGGCGGTGTGTTCGGTGGCGTCGGTGCCAGCAATATCAATCTGGAGACCTGGCGTGGTCTGGACGACGAACAGCGTCAGGTGCTGTTGCGTGCCGCCGCGGCCTTGTCCGCTCACTTCAGCTGGGGCTATGAAACCGCCGGCGTCGAGAACGAAGCTACCGCTAAGAGCCAGGGCATCAAGATCATCGAGCCGGACGCGGCCATGCGCGAAGACAATGTGGCCTTCATCCAGCAGGACATGAAGACCATCGCCAGGTCCTACCAGGAGAAGTACGGCGTTGAAGACGGCGAGGCCATGATCGAGACCTTCCAGAAGCTGCTGCAGAAATGGGACGGGCTGATCGACGGCGTCGAGAGCGGCGATGAGCTGGCCGATATCTATTGGCGGGAAGTGTTCTCCAAAGTCGATGCCGGTGCCTACGCGCAATAGGCTCTGATCCCGCGGATGCGTTGAATACTCGGGAGGTATGAGTATGCGATTTCCAATCTTATGCGTGCTGGCCCTTGCCCTGGGGAGCACCGGTCTGGCGCATGGCGAAACCCTGCGTTTCGCCTCCGGCTATCCCCCCAATTCGGTGGCGGAAGACGCGGTGAAGAAATACATCGACGTTCTGGAAGAACAGACCGACGATGAGCTCACCGCGAAGCTGTATTCGCTGACGCTTCTGAATCTGAAGGAAACCTCGGCGGGTGTACGCGACGGCATGGCCGACGCGGGGATTGTGCTGTTCCCGTATTTCGCCGCTGAGTATCCGCGCATCAATATGCTGGCGGAGACCTCCATGCTGTTGAACAGCGGGGAGGAAGATCCCGACAAGGCGGGGTTAATCTTCACCGGCGCCTTCTCGGAGTTCCTGTTCCTGCATTGCCCACAGTGTGATCGGGAGATGGCCGGTCAGAACCAGGTGTTCCTCGGCTCCGCCTCCACGCCCACTTTGCCGTTGCTCTGCAATACACCGGTGAAGTCTCTGGAGGACCTGGCCGGTAAACGGTTGCGTTCCGGCGGCGCGCAATGGTCCCGCTGGGCTGAGTCGGTGGGCGCCACGCCGCTGAGCATGTCGGTCAATGAAATCTATGAGGGTCTGGATCAGGGCGTGGTCGACTGCACCATCCAGACCACCACGGAGTTGTCGATTTTCCGGCTCGACGAAGTGGCCAGCGATATCACGCTGGGCGTGCCCGGCGGCGTGTTCGGCGGTTCCGGCGTTAACAACATGAACCGGGACCGTTGGGCCGCCTTGAGCGACAGCCAGCGCCGGGCAGTGCTGCGCGCGTCCGCGACCCTGGCCGCCGAAGCGGCCTGGGGCTACGACTCGCTGGGTGAGCGCAACCTGCGGCAGGCCCGCGAGCAGGGCATCCAGGTGCACGAGGCCGGTGCCGATCTGAAACAGGCGACCCGTGAATTCATCGACCAGGATGTTCAGGCCATCGCCGGTAACTATCGCGAGCGCCACGACGTGCAGGACGCCGCGGAAATGATCGCGGCGTTCCGTCCTTTGTTGCAGCGGTGGGCCACGTTGATCCAGGACGTTGAAAGCCCGGACCAGCTGGCCGACCTCTATTGGACGGAGGTGTTTTCCAAAGTCGACCCGTCCACCTACGGGCAATAATCCGATCTGATCCTCGAAAAGGAGAGGCTGATGTACGCCTTGGGTCGCTGGTTGTCCCGGCTGACTAATTTCATGACCGTGCTGGGCGGTCTGGCGATCGCGCTGATGATGCTGCACGTTACCGCGGATGTCGTAGCGCGATTCCTGTTCGGCACGCCCATTCCTGGCACCATCACCGTGGTCTCCCACTATTACATGATCGTGGCCGCCTTCGTGCCGCTGGCGTTCGCGGAACAGAAGGAGGGCCACATTTCCGTCGAGGTGGTCACCGAGCGCCTGCCCGCCTTTGTGCAAAAGCACCTGCAGGGTTGGGCGCTGTTGCTCTCCAGCGGTGTGTTCGCCCTGTTGTCCGTGCGCACCTGGGGTGAGGCGATGTCAAAGTACGACATTGGCGCTTCCGTGGTGCAGGGCGACACCAGCGTCGCCGTCTGGCCCAGCTACTTCGTGCTGCCGGTGGGTACCGGGTTGCTGACGCTGGTGCTGGTCTACAAGTTCATCATCTATTTGTCCGGTGGCCGGTCCGGCCTGGACGCCAGCAGCGCCACCGCGGAAGAACTGCAGCTTGAAACCACCCCGGGCAAGGAGACCCACCATGAGTGATGTCGGTATTGGTCTCACCGGTCTGGGTATCCTGCTGGCGTTGATCGCGTTGCGCGTGCCCATCGGCATGGCGTTGATCGGGGTGTCGTTCGGCGGGCTGTGGTATCTGATGGGCTGGAACGTGGCCTGGGGCTCCTTGGGGCTGATTCCGTATCAGTTTTCCGCCAACTGGGTGCTCAGCTCGGTGCCCATGTTCCTGCTGCTGGGCTTTATTTGCTTCCATGCGCAACTGACTCAGGGGTTATTCCGCGCCGCGCGGTTATGGCTATCGGGGATTCCCGGGGGCCTGGCGGTGGCTTCGATCTTCGGTTCCGCCGGTTTTGCCGCGGTATCCGGCTCCTCGGTAGCGTGTTCCGCGGCCATGGGGCGCATCGCGGTGCCGGAGATGATGCGGCACGGCTATCGCGCGGAGCTGGCCACCGGCACGGTGGCGGTGGCCGGCACCATCGGCGCGCTGATTCCGCCTTCGATCATCATGATCCTGTACGGCATCATCGCCCAGGTTCCGATCACCGGGTTGTTTCTCGGTGGCATCAGCGCCGGCATTCTCACCACCATCGGCTATATCGTGGTGGTGATGGTGCGGGTGAAGCTGAATCCGACGCTGGCACCGCGGGTGGAAGAGCACGTGCCGACGACCGAAAAGGTGGCGGCCTTGAAAGAAACCTGGCCGGTGCTGCTGATCATGGTGGGCATCTTCGGCGGCCTGTTCGGCGGTATCTTCACCGCCACCGAGGCCGGCGCCGTGGGCGCCTTTCTGTCCTGCGTGGTGGCGCTGTTCAAGCGCGCCCTGAGCTGGCAGCGCTTTAAAAGCGCGATCCTGGAAACCCTGATGACCACCGGTGCTCTGCTGGTGATCGCGGTGGGCGCCAGCTTGCTGACGCGCTTTCTGTCGCTGTCCGGGGCGGGGGACTATCTGGCCAGCATGGTGATTGGCGGTGACGCCAGCACGGTGACCATCCTGATCGCGATCGTGCTGATCTATCTGCTGTTGGGTATGTTCCTGGAGCCGATCGGCGCCATGTTGCTGACGCTGCCCATCGTGCTGCCGATCATTGGCGCCGCTGATCTCAGCCTGCTCTGGTTCGGCATCATCCTCACCAAGCTGCTGGAAATCGGCATGATTACCCCGCCCATCGGCATGAACGTGTTCGTGATCAAAGGGGTCGTGGGGGATCTGGCCAGCACCACGTCGATCTTCAAAGGTATCTTCTGGTTCCTGGTCATGGACCTGTTCGTGTTGTTGTTCCTGATGACCGTGCCGGAGTTCATCCTGTTTCTGCCGAACCTGTTCGGCTGATTCCGGATCCGTCAGTGCAGCTGTGACCAGAACGCCTCGATGAGTGGATCATCGAGGCGTTTTTCCAACGCGAACAGACCCACCTCGTACGGCTCCAGAGGCGGCCGCACATCCAGAATACGGATGCGCGCCGCCAACGGGCTGTTGTCGAGCACCACGCGCGGCGCCACGCCGACGCCGAACCCCAGGCTCACCATGCTGACAATGGCCTCATTGCCGCTCACCTGAGCGTAGATGCGCGGCCGCACCCCGAGCGCTTTGAACCATTGATCGGTGCGCTGCCGGGCCAGCCCTTCCTCGGACAGAATCATGGGAACATCCTGCCAGGCTTCCGGGCGTGGCGCGCCGTTCAGCGACTGCAGCAATTTAGGCTGGTCGGCGGCGGCGATGAACAACAAAGGCGAGCGCAGGATAGGGCGAAACGCCACGCCCCTCGGCAGGGTGTCCGGTCGGGCGCCGATGGAAATGTCCTCCTCGCCACGCATCACCCGGGTCACGGCATGGGCCGGGTCGCCGGTGTGCAGCTTGATCTCGATGCGGGGAAAGTCGCTGCGGAACGCGCTGAGGATTTCGTGCAGGAAGCTGTAGCTGGCGGTCACCGAGCAGTACATGCTCAGCTCCCCCTGCAGCACGCGGCTGCTCTCCAGCATGGAATGACGCAGGCTGTCCCACTGCGCCAGGGTCTCCCGGGCGTACTGCTGAAAGCGCACGCCCTCCCGGGTCAGGCTGACGCTGCGGTTATCGCGCAGCAGCAGGGCCACCCCCAGCTCCGATTCCAGCTGTTTGATGGTGCGGCTCACGGCTGAGGGGCTCATGTGGCAGCGCTCGCCGGCCCGGCCGAAGTGCAGGGTGTCGGCGAGCGCCAGGAACAGGCGGAGTGGGCGGGTATCCATGCGGTCGTATCCCGAGCTGTATTTCATAAATCGGCATGCTGTGTTGCGAATATATCATTTTACGCAACGCTGAGCATGGCCTATGGTAGCGGCCATTCGTTAACCGTCATTGGGATACAGCCATGCAAGTGTACTACGACAAAGACTGCGACCTTTCCATCATCCAGGGTAAGAAAGTGGCCATTATCGGCTACGGCTCCCAGGGCCACGCCCACGCCAACAACCTGAAGGAATCCGGCGTCGACGTGGTGGTGGCACTGCGTGAAGGCTCCAGCTCCGCCGCCAAGGCGGAAGCCGCCGGCCTCACCGTGAAAAGCGTTCCCGAGGCGGTCAAGGCCTCCGACGTGGTGATGGTGCTGGCCCCGGACGAGTACCAGGCCGCCATCTACCAGGATGAGATCGAGCCGAACCTGAAGCAGGGCGCCACCCTGGCCTTCGCCCACGGCTTCTGCATCCACTACAACCAGATCGTGCCGCGCAAGGACCTGGACGTGATCATGATCGCGCCCAAGGCGCCGGGCCACACCGTGCGCACCGAGTTCACCAAGGGCGGCGGCATCCCCGATCTGGTTGCGGTCTTCCAGGACGCTTCCGGCCAGGCCAAGGACCTCGGGCTGTCCTACGCTTGCGGTATTGGCGGCGGCCGTACCGGTATCATCGAGACCACCTTCAAGGACGAAACCGAAACCGACCTGTTCGGCGAGCAAGCCGTTCTGTGTGGCGGTACCGTGGAGCTGGTGAAAGCGGCGTTCGAGACCCTCACCGAAGCGGGCTACGCGCCGGAAATGGCCTACTTCGAGTGTCTCCACGAGCTCAAGCTGATCGTCGACCTGATGTACGAAGGCGGCATCGCCAACATGAACTACTCCATTTCGAACAACGCCGAGTACGGTGAGTACGTGACCGGCCCGGAAGTGATCAACGACCAGTCCCGTGCCGCCATGCGCAACGCGCTCAAGCGCATCCAGACCGGCGAGTACGCGAAGATGTTCATTAACGAGGGTAATTCCAACTACCCGAGCATGACCGCCCGTCGCCGGCTCAACGCCGAGCACCCCATCGAGCAGGTGGGTGAGAAGCTGCGCGGCATGATGCCCTGGATCAAGGCCAACCAGATCGTGGACAAGTCCAAGAACTGAGGCCGTCGCCGGCCCCTTGCCGGCGGATCCGACCGAGAAGAACGCGCCCTCCGGGGCGCGTTTTTTTATGGCCGAAAATCGTCCGTGGCGATGATAGACTAGGCCGGACCGCAACAATGGCGAGGCACCATGGCCGATCAGCAAGAGCACAAAGAGCACGGCACGGAGACCTTCGAGGTGGTGGAGGCGGAACGCACCGGCGCCCGCCACAAGGGCGTCTACCTGCTGCCCAACCTGTTCACCACCGGCGCCCTGTTCGCCGGCTTCTACGCCATCGTGGCGGCCATGAACGGCCTGTTCGAGGCCGCCGCCGTGGGCATCATCGTGGCCGGCATCCTGGACGGTCTGGACGGCGGCGTGGCCCGCCTCACCAACACCCAGAGCAAGTTCGGCGCCGAGTACGACTCCCTGTCCGACTGCGTGGCCTTTGGCGTGGCGCCGGGGCTGGTGGCTTACTCCTGGGGGTTGTCCGAGCTGGGCAAATTCGGCTGGATGGCGGCCTTCATCTACCTGGCCTGCGCCGCCCTGCGCCTGGCCCGCTTCAATGTGCAGGCGGAGACCACCGACAAGCGTTTCTTCATTGGTCTGCCCAGCCCCACGGGGGCGGGCCTGGTCGCCACTCTGGTGTGGCTGGGCGCGAGCCGGGGCATCGATGGCAACGACATCTCCTGGTTGGTGGCCTTCGTGGTCGCCGGCGCCGGGCTGTTGATGGTGTCCTCGGTGCGCTATCACTCTTTCAAGGAATTTCATATTGGCCGGGTGCCGTTCAAGGTGTTGCTGGGCGTGATCGTGGCGTTCGCCATCGTGTTCCTGGACCCGCCCCTGGTGCTTCTGGCGGTGGCCGTGGTCTACGTGGTCGCCGGGTTGCTGTTGAGCCTCTGGGGGATGCGAAAGGGCGCCTCCGCGGAGGAGTAGGGGAAAGGGCGCCGAGGGCGCCCTTTTTTGTGCCTGGCCGGAACCGGCGCAATGGTCCCGGTGCCCCGGCAAGTGGTTGAAAATTCGGCGTTTCCAGCCCTGAAAAGCGCCTATTTCGGGGTGAAAGATCAAAAGGTGACCGTTTGATAAAAAAGTGATGAAAAAAGTGTTGACGGTTTTCCGGAAATCCCTAGAATGCGCACCCACAACGACGGCGGGCACAGCCAAACGGCAAACGCCCCGGTCGGGAAGCCAAGCGCTTCCAAACGCTCTTTAACAATCAGGCAAGCAAACGTGTGGGACCTGTTCGGAGTTGGGTGTCTTAAGAGATATCGGCTTTGAGCAAGTCAACCTAGTTGAATTGTTTCGAGCTGAGCTAGTATTAAGTGCGTAGGCACTTTAAAGACTTTTCTTAACTGAAGAGTTTGATCATGGCTCAGATTGAACGCTGGCGGCAGGCCTAACACATGCAAGTC
>NZ_JABJWH010000041.1 GCF_015265435.1 Alloalcanivorax profundimaris
AGACACAAGTGTCAGATAAACTTCTAACGCTTGTATTCCATTGGAATACTTGGACTTCTCATTTCCCAAATTGTTAAAGAGCATGCCAACCCGGTAACGGGCAGCGCTGACTGAAAGTCAGAAGCAAACAGTCGACGAACAACCATTTGATTATGACTTCCCCGGTCAACGGACCTGGAAGATGGTGGAGCCGAGGAGGATCGAACTCCTGACCTCCTGCGTGCAAGGCAGGCGCTCTCCCAGCTGAGCTACGGCCCCAAAACCGTTACTGTTCATGGAACAGAACTCCCGCCGGCGAACCGCTAGGTGAGCCGACGCGAGCCGTGTTCTGGTGGGTCTGGGCCGATTTGAACGGCCGACCTCACCCTTATCAGGGGTGCGCTCTAACCAGCTGAGCTACAGACCCAAAAACAGCGCTTTGGCATCTTTAACCGTTCAGACAAGCAAACGTGTGGGTCCCTGCTCGGGAGGGGTCTAGGTCGTTAAGGAGGTGATCCAGCCGCAGGTTCCCCTACGGCTACCTTGTTACGACTTCACCCCAGTCATG
>NZ_JABJWH010000008.1 GCF_015265435.1 Alloalcanivorax profundimaris
TGCGCTGCTTCCAGGAGCGAACGGCCTCCCCGGTAACCGGGCTAAACCTTACCTAAATCTCCAGATCGAACATACAAGGAGCGGCTTTAGCCGCGATCGAGCGTGCCACCATCGGTCGCCGTATCGCGACTGAAGCGGGGTGCCGCCCAGTCGCTCCTACCGGGCAATTTGGCGGCGGTTCTTTCAGGCGGCCTTGCGGTGGCGGATCAGGTCGCCCAGACCCACCTTGGTGAGCTGCAGATCCAGGTAGGAAGCGATCACCTCGCCGTTGTCCATGGCCAGCACCTCGTTGAGCAGCCGGCGCAGGAAGCCCATGTTCACCTGGCGCACCGCCGCCTTCACCCGCAGCAGGTTGGAGGCGTTCATGGACAGGGTGTCGTAGCCCATGGCCAGCAGCAGCAGGGCGGTGCTCGGATCGCCGGCCATTTCGCCGCACACCGACACCGGCTTGCCCTCTTCGTGAGCCTGCTCGACCACGTGCAGCAGGGCGTGCAACACCGCCGGATGGCAGGAGTTATAGAGGTCGGACACCTGGCGGTTATTACGGTCCACCGCCAGCAGGTACTGGGTCAGGTCGTTGGTGCCCACGGACAGAAAATCCACCCGCTGGGCCAGGGCCCGGGCCTGGTACACCGAGGCGGGCACCTCGATCATCACGCCCACCGGCGGCATGGCCACGTCCACCCCTTCCTCGCGCACTTCCAGCCAGGCGCGATGAATCAGATGCTGGGCCTCCTCGGCCTCGATCACGCTGGTGATCATGGGCAGCATGATGCGCAGGTTATCCAGCCCCTCGGCGGCCTTCAGCATGGCGCGCACCTGCACGATGAAGATTTCCGGGTGGTCCAGGGTAAGGCGGATGCCGCGCCAGCCGAGGAAGGGGTTTTCCTCCTCGATGGGGAAGTAGCTGAGCGCCTTGTCGCCGCCCACGTCCAGGGTGCGCATGGTGACCGGGTGCGGAGCGAAGGCGGACAGCTGCTCGCGGTAAATCAGACGCTGCTCTTCCTCCGAGGGGAAGCGGTCGCGCACCATGAAGGGAATCTCGGTGCGGTACAGGCCCACGCCTTCGGCGCCGCGCTCGATGGAGCGGTTGATGTCGGTCATCAGGCCGGTGTTCACCTGCAGGCGGATGCGCTGGCCGTCCTCGGTTTCCGCCGGCAGGTCGCGAAGTTTTTCCAGGCCCGCCAGCAGGTGGCGTTCCTCGGCGATGATGTCCTGGAACTGCTCCTTGAGCTCCGCGGAGGCGTTGGCGATCACCCGCCCGCGGAAACCATCGACGATCAGCTCCTTGCCGTCCAGCTTCTTGAGCGGCAGGTTCTGGGCGCCCACCACGGTGGGAATGCCCATGGCGCGGGCGACGATGGCCATGTGCGAGTTGCGCGAGCCGCGCGTGGTGGCGATGCCGACGATGTTCTCCTGGGGCAGCTCCATGAGCATCGGCGCGGACACGTCGTCGCCCAGCAGGATGCAGTGCTCCGGGAAGGTGATGCGCCGGCGGCTGCGGCTTTGCAGCTGCCCGAGCACCCGCCGGCCCAGGTCGCGCACGTCGGCGGCCCGTTCCCGCAGGTAGGGATCGTCCATCATCTCGAAATTGTGCACGTGGGCGTCCACCACCATGCGCAGGGCACCCTGCACCCAGTGGCCCTCGCGAATGCGCGCCACCACCTCGGCGGGCAGGGCGTGGCGGTCGAGCATGCGCAGGTAAACGTCGAACAGGGCCTGCTCCTCGGCGCCCAGGCTGGTCTTGGCCCGCTCCGCCAGGTCGCGGATTTCCTGGCGCACCCGCACCAGGGCCTCGTCGAGCAGGGCGATTTCGGCGCTGATGTCCTCCGGTTCCCGGTCCGGCACCGCGGACAGGTCCGCCTCCGGGAACAGCAGCACGCCGGTGCCGATGGCGGCGCCGGAGGCTCCAGGCTGGCCATCGTGGAAGCTGGGCAGGTCCTCGTGGGCGTCCAACTGGTCGAACAGCACCCCGGACGCGTGGGCGTGGGCGATCACCGCCGACAGCTGGGCGGAGATGGTGACCAGGAAGGCTTCCTCGCTCTGATCGAAGCGGCGCGCGTCGCGCTGCTGCACCACCAGGATGCCGAGCACCTCGCCGTGGTGCATCACCGGCACGCCCAGGAAGGCGTGGAAGGGGTCCTCGCCGGTCTCGGCCAGGTAATGGAATTTGGGGTGGGCGAAGGCGTCCTCCAGGTTGATGGGCTCCTCGCGCAGCCCCACCTGCCCCACCAGCCCCTCGGAGAACCCCAGGCTGACCCGGCCCACCGCCTCGCGCTTGAGGCCCTCGGAGGCCATCAGCACGTAACGTTCCTCGGTGTTGTCCCGCAGGTAGATGGAACACACCTCGGTGCCCATGGCATCGCGCACCCGCTGGGCCATCAGGTCCAGGGCGGAGCGGATGTCCGGCGCGTTGTTCACTTCCTGTACGATGCGCCGCAGGGTGTCGAGCATGGGCGTTGTTCTCCTTTCGATGTCCGGGGTCGCTAGCGACGGCCACGCAAGGCCGGTGCCAGTTCCCTGAGCGCCCGGGCGTAGACGCCGCGTTTGAAGTGCACCACCTTGCGGATCGGGTACCAGTAATTGACCCAGCGCCAGTCCTGGAACTCCGGCGCCGGCGAGCGCCCCAGGTCGATGGCCTCGTCCTCGGCGTCCAGGCGCAGCAGGAACCACTTCTGGCGCTGGCCGATGCACACCGGGCGGTTACGCGGCGGACGCAGGAAGCGGCGTGGCAGACGGTAGGTCAGCCATCCCTCCGTGGTGGCGAGCACGCTGACGTGCTCACGCAGCAGGCCGGTTTCCTCTTCCAGCTCCCTGAACAGGGTGTCCTCGGGGCTTTCGCCGGGCATCATGCCGCCCTGGGGAAACTGCCAGGCGTCCCGGTTGCCGATGCGGCGGCCCCAGAACACCCGGCCATCCGGGCCGGCGATCACGATGCCAACGTTGAGCCGATATCCTTTCTCGTCGATGATGCCTGTCATTGCCTTCAATCCCATGGCGCGGCACGGGGCTGGCGAGAAACCGCCGAACCCAGCCGTACAGGCGCGCAATATTGCCATTAAACCTTGTCGGCCCGGCGCCAATCAATCGACTGCCTTCCCCGGGCGCCTCTGGTAAGCTACGGCGCGCACGCGAATACCGGGAGCCCCTTGCATGACACTGGCCATTTTCGACCTCGACAACACGCTGATCGCCGGCGATTCCGACCATCAGTGGGGGGACTTCCTGGTCCGCCGTGGCGAGGTGGACGGCGAGCGCTACCAGGCCGCCAACGACCGCTTCTACCAGGATTACCTGGACGGCAGTCTGGACATCTTCGCTTACCAGGAGTTCGTGCTCTCGGAACTCAAGGGCCGTCCGCTGGACGAGCTGGACGCCCTGCGCCAGGCCTTCCTGAAGGAGGTCATCGACGCCCTCTGGCTGCCCCGCGCCGAGGCCCTGGTGGCCGAGCACCGCGCGCGCGGCGATACCCTGATGATCATCACCGCCACCAACGACTTCATCACCGCGCCCATCGCCGAGCGGCTGGGCGTGCCGCACCTGATCGCCACCCGCGCGGAGCGCGACGGCGACGGCCTTTACACCGGCCGGGTGGCCGGCGTGCCCAGCTACCGGGAAGGCAAGGTGGAGCGCCTCGCCCACTGGCTGGGCGACCACGGCGAGAGCCTGGCGGGCAGCTGGTTCTACAGCGACTCCCACAACGACCTGCCGCTGCTTGGCAAGGTGGACAACCCAGTGGCGGTGGACCCGGACCCGACCCTGGCGCGGGCCGCCCGGGAGCGCGGCTGGCCGATCCTGTCGCTGCGCGACCAGGCCGACGCCGGAGCGGCCTCGTGAAACGGCTGCCGGTCCTGGCCCTGGCGCTGGCCCTGGCGGCCTGCGACGCGCCCCAGCAGGAGAGCCCGGCCCCCGCCGCGCCGGAAGACGCGGCCCCGGACGGCGCCGGCGCGGACGCGATATCACTGAGCGACGCCGACGGCGCCGGTGCCCTCACCGAGCGGCAACGCGCCTGGGAGGAAGCCCTGGACGCCCTGCTCGAGCAGCCGGACGCCGACACCCTGGCCACCGCCCAGGGGGCCTGGGAAGGGCTCTACCGGACCTTTAACCGGCACTGGCTGGCGCTGGCCGCGAACGCCTGCCAGAACGGCGCCGGGGACCGCCTGACGCGCCTGGACGCCTGGCCCTTCTATCCGGCCTACGTGGACGGCCTGCCCGCCTGGCCGGATTCCGGCATCGTCAACGATCCGGCCCTGGAACTGACCGCCGCCAGCCTGCGCCGGCAGCAGGGCGCCACCACCGACGGCGAGGTGGCCCTGGGCTTTCAGCCCCTGCGTTTGCTGGTGTCCGGCGTGCCGGACGCGCCGCGCCAGCCGGCGGATTTCCAGGCCGGCTCCGCCACCCCGGCCGCCGCCGGGGACGGTGGCGAAGCGCCTCCGGCGGTGGACGCGCCGGCCCGCCGGCGGACCTACCTGCGCCTGGCCGCCGACCAGCTTGCCGGGGATCTGGCGGCGCTTTCCGGTGACGCTCCGGTGGGGGCGGTGGCGCTGCAATGCGCCCTGGAGCGGCTCGACCGGCGCCTGGCGACCCTGGAGAGCCAGCGCGGCGCCACCGACCCGGAGGCGGGCCTGTACCTGCCAGCGCGCAGCATCGAGATCATCGACGCGGCCCAGCCCGCGGCCACCCTGGAACAGCTCGCCGCGGAGGCCAACGGGCCGCTGCGCGGGGCACTGGAAAACGCCGAGCCCGGCTTTCAGGCGGCCCTGGATCAAGCCGTGGAAGAGAACGACTGGGCGCCACTGCGAGCCTGGCTGAGCCAGAACAACGGCAGCGGCACCGGCGGCCCCGCCGCCGCGATTCGCGGCTAGACGCCGAAGTGGGCGATCACTCGCCCCGTATGCGCTGCACGATGTGGGTGGTGGAGATGTTCTCGGCGAAGTCAAGCACCTCGACCCGGCCGCCATGGGCCTGCACGATGGGCGCGCCCACCACCTGGTCCACGGTGTAGTCGCCGCCTTTCACCAGCACGTCCGGTTTGATCTTCTCCAGCAGCGGCTCCGGGGTGTCGGTGTCGAACGCCACCACGTAATCCACCGCCTCCAGGGCCGCCAGCACCGCCATGCGCCGCTCCAGCGGGTTGATCGGCCGGCCCGGGCCTTTCAGCCGCTTTACCGATTCGTCGCTGTTCACCGCCAGCACCAGCCGGTCGCCCAGACGGCGGGCGGAATCCAGGTAGCCCACATGGCCGGCGTGGATGATGTCGAAGCAGCCGTTGGTGAACACGATGGTCTCACCCTGGGCGCGGGCGTCCTCGATGGCCAGCAGCAGCTGCTCCTCGGTCATGGCGCCGCGCCCCGGGCCGCCGGTCTGATGCACCGCCCGGCGCAGCTCCGGGGCGCTGACCACGGCGGTGCCCAGCTTGCCGACCACGATGCCGGCGGCGATGTTGGCCAGGGCCACGGCGTCCTCCAGGGGCGCGCCGGCGGCCAGGGCCACCGCCAGGGTGGAAATCACCGTGTCGCCGGCGCCGGTGACGTCGAACACCTCACGGGCATGGGTGGGCAGGTGGCGTTCCGGCTGGCCGGCGCGCAGCAGGGTCATGCCGCGCTCGCTGCGGGTCACCAGCAACGCCTCCAGGTCCAGCTCCGCCATCAGCGTCTGGCCTTTCTCCGCCAGGGTCTTCTCATCGGGCACCGGGCCCACCACCGCCTCGAACTCGGACAGATTGGGGGTCAGCAGGGTGGCGCCCCGGTAACGCTCGAAATCGCTGCCCTTGGGGTCCACCAGCACCGGCACGCCGGCCTCCCGGGCCAGCCGGATCAGCCCCGGGCAGTCACGCAGGGCGCCCTTGGCGTAGTCGGACAGCACCAGAGCGCCGCAGCCGGCCAGGCGCGCGCCCACCCGCTCGGCGAAGGGCGCCGGGTCCTGATCCAGAAAGGATTCCTCGAAATCCAGCCGCAGCAGTTGCTGCTGGCGGCTCACCACCCGCAGCTTGGTGATGGTGGGCAGGCCCGCCACCTTCTGGAAATCGCAGGTCACGTCGGCGGCGGCCAGGCGCTCCTGCAGAATGCCGGCGGCTTCGTCGTCGCCGGTGACGCCCACCAGCTCGGCGCGGGCGCCCAGGGCGGCCATGTTCAGGGCCACGTTGGCGGCGCCGCCGGGACGATCCTCCAGGTCGGTGACGCGCACCACCGGCACCGGGGCTTCCGGCGAGATGCGGCCGGTGGGCCCGTGCCAGTAGCGGTCGAGCATGACATCGCCGGCCACCAGGACCCGCGCCTGGCCGAACGGAGGGATCTCCAGGTTGGGCATCGCCCTACTCCATCTAGGCTCATGATAGCCGCGAAGTGTAGCATAGCGGTGGATGCGGGCAGCCGGGCTGAGTACACTTTCCCGCTCGCCGACGCGGGCGCGCCGCGCCGGCCGGTTGTTGCATATCGAACGGGACGGAACTCTATGACGGCATTGCGCCACAACGCGCAGCAGGGCAGATGGTTGAGACTGTGGCTGACGGTCTCCTTCGCGGTGATGTTCACCGGCCCCTTCCTGTTCCACTCCCGGGTGGCCCTGCTCAACGTGGTCGACGTGCTGTTCTTCGTGCCCTCCCTGACGCTGCTCACCCGCGCTTTGGTGAGCGGTGACCGCAAGCTGCTGCTGGACCCCTGGCTGGCGCCACTGTACGCCTTTCTGGGCTGGACCCTGTTGACCATGCTGTGGGCCGAGGACGTGAACGCCTCGCGCACGGTGCGCGCGGTGGTCCAGGTGGTGATCCTGGTGGGCATGCTGCGCTGGCTGCACCTTTATTACCGCAATACCCTGAAGCTGTCCCTGGCCAATGGCGCCATGACCGCCATGGTGGTACTGGCGGTGATCATGGTCAGCTATTACACCATTCAGCCCCTGGACAGCCCGCTGTTCAGCGAGCCCGCCAGCCTGATCTTCAACCTGCCCCAGCCCGGGCCGCTGATCAGCACCATGGGGCTGGTGGCGCCGTCGTTCATTCTGCTCGCCCAGGCCCTGGACGAGGGCTTCACGCCCAAGGGCGCGCGCCGGGGCGCCGGCGCCCTGGTGGGCTTCACCTTCCTGGTGGCGGTGCAGCCCCACACCGGCATCATGCTGCTGGTGATGGCCCTGGGCTGGGTGCTGCTGCGCTACGGCCAGCGCCTGCTGGCGGCCCTGGCCGGCGCCGTCGCCCTGTACCTGGCGCTGGACTTCGAGGTGCTGCGCCAGGCTCAGATGTATTTCAGCCACCCGATCTTCGGCAACGGCTTCAGCCAGGAAGGCGGCGATTCCCTGCTGGAGGGCATTCCCGAGGGCCTGCGCGTGCTGCCCCACCCCAACAACATTCTGCTGGCGGTGATCCACAGCACAGGCCTGATCGGCCTGGTCCTGTTTCTCGCCGCCTGGGCGGTGCCCGCCTGGAACCTGCCGGACAGCGACCAGAAGCACCGCGAAGGCGCCGTCTTCCTGGTCAGCCTGCTGCCCGGCCTGCTCACCATGCTCAGCGCCGGCGCCTACCTGCTGGTGCCTTTCCACCCCAGCTGGATGTGCCTGTGGCTGCCTCTGGGTCTGATGCTGGCCAGCCTCAGCCACCGCGACTCGCGGCTTCCGCCGCTCCGCTAACGCATGGGTAAGCGCCGCCAACGCTCCGCGCATCCCGCCGACCCGCGCCTGTGGCCCACACGCCTGGGGCTGGCACTGTTCTGGCTGATCGGCCAGCTGCCCTGGGACCTGCTGCTGGCCGCTGGACGGGGCCTGGGCCGACTGGCCTGGTATCTGGCCCGGGACCGGCGCCGGGTCACGCTGATCAACCTGAAGCTGTGCTTCCCGGAACGCTCCGAGGCGGAACGCGAGCGCCTGGCGCGCCAGGTGATGATCAGCACCGGCGAGGCGATCCTGGAAATGGCCGGCAGTTTCCATAACCAGCGCATCGACCTGGGCAAGCGCCTCACCGTCACCGGCCTGGAACACCTGGAAGCCGCCCGCGCCGAAGGCCAGGGCGTGCTGCTGCTGGGCATGCACTTCAATTCCATCGATGTGGGCAGCCGCCTGCTGGGGAAATTCTTTCGCTTCAGCGTGGTCTATCGTCCCAACGACAACCCCCTGCTGGATAAGCTGATCTCCGAGGGGCGGGGCGCCTGGGTGAACCATTCCGTGGACCGCAACGACCTGCGCCAGACAGTGCGACTGCTGCGCCAGGGCGAAGTGGTCTGGTATGCGCCGGACCAGGACTACGGCACCCGGCACGCGGTGTTCGTGCCCTTTTTCGGCGTGCCGGCGGCCACCATCACCGCCACCAGCCGCATCGCCAAAATGGGCAAGGCGGTGGTCATCCCGTGCGCTCATTACCGGCTGCCCGGGGGACGCTACGAAATCGAGTTCGGCGCGCCCCTGGAGGATTTCCCGGGCGGCGACGACGAGGCGGATACCGCGCGCATCAACCGC
Source organism: Alloalcanivorax profundimaris (assembly GCF_015265435.1). GTDB lineage: Bacteria > Pseudomonadota > Gammaproteobacteria > Pseudomonadales > Alcanivoracaceae > Alloalcanivorax > Alloalcanivorax profundimaris. Next base: position 8,443 of record NZ_JABJWH010000008.1, read on the forward strand.
ACCATCGAACACTATGTGCGCAAGCACCCGGAGCAGTACCTGTGGGTGCACAAGCGCTTCAAGCACCAACCGGACGGGCGCTCCCCCTACCGCGCCTGACATAACAAAAGTATGGCCATGACAGGCACTGAACGACCGAGCCCGCTAACTCCCATGGAGTTCCTGAATGACTAGAAAAGAAAAACTGCTGCTGGTGTGGATGACGGTGTCGTTCTGCCTGTTCTTTGGCGGTTTATTGATGTTCGACCGCCGCCCCAGGCTGCTTAACGTACTCGACGCCCTGTTCTTCGTGCCGGCGTTCATCTACGCGGCGCGGGTGCATCTGGACGATGTGCTCGGCTTCCTCAAGCGCAACCTTTGGCTGCTGGTGTTCCTGGTGTTCGCCACGGTCTCCACCTTCTTCGCCGATCAACCCAACCTCACCCGCTTCACCCGCGCCTTCTTCCAGATCTTCACGCTGTTCGCCTTCAGCCAGGCGATCCTGCGTACCCATGCCACCCTGTTCTGGCGCGCCTTGCTGCTGGGTATCCTGTTCGGCGCCCTGGTGGCGATGGTGGACTTCTACTGCTACTACTTCATTGTCGACCGGCCGTTCTCGAGCCAGCTTTACGGCAACTTCGAGGTGTTCCACATCAACCGGTTCATCACGTTGTCCACCAACCAGTTGTACGCCAGCATGTACTTCGTGACGTTGCCGTTCTTCGCCTTCCTGGCCGCGTCCCGCCTGCCACGGAGCCTGATGGTACGGCTCGCTCCCTATGCCGCCACGCTGATGATCGTCGTCTACCTGATCGCCAATCAGCGCCGCTCCACCCTGGTGGCCCTGGTGGCGGGCTGCCTGATCCTGCCGCTGGTCACCCTGAAGAAAAAGCTGATCGTGCCGCTGGTGCTGGTCGGCGTGATCATCGGGTCGATCTTCGTGATCAGCCCGGACATCATCATGGAACGGGGCGCCAGCAACCGCTTCGCGATCTGGACCGAAACCTGGCACGCCATCACCGAGCACCCGGTTCTCGGCCATGCCATGGCCGGCGAGATGCCGGACATCCACATCATCCGACCGGACAACGGCAAGCCGGATGTGTACAGCCACCCGCACAACTATTACCTGTCGCTGCTGTATTACCTGGGCTTCGCCGGGCTGCTGCTGTGGACCCTGATCTGGCTGCCCGCCGCCTTGCGTAGCCTGCGTGGTGAGCACCGGGCCCATCTGGCCCTGGCGGCGCTGGCCACCGGCCTCACCGCGGTGCTGTTCGACGGCGTCCATCCCTATACGCCCTTTATGTACAATTGGCCCAGCGTTTGGATTCCCATGGCCCTGCTGGTCGCCTGCACGCAGCGAGACCAGCGGGCCCGACCCACACCGCCGGGAGACGGGCACGCGGATGCGCGAGAGTGAACACTTCAAGGCACTGCAACGCCATCTGACCGATCGCCGGTCGCGGCTGGACCGCGCCGTCTGGTGGCTGCGCGAGAGCCTGCGCGGCCTGCGGGCACGGTTGCGGGCACGGCGCGATCACGGCGCGCCGACTCACTGTGACGTGCTGTTGATTCATCCGTCCGAGAAATCCCGCCGCCAGGGCCGCAAGAACGCCTTGCTGGAGGCCCTGCGCCGGGCCGGATTGCGTGTCGAGGAAACCGTGGCCGGGGACGACCGCGCGGCGTTGCGCCGCCGCCACCTGCGGCCACCGCCACGGCCGGTCCCGGCGCCGCTGTACACCAGCGCCGCCCGGGCCGCCGATCTGTTGGCGCGGTACCGGGCCCCGGTGATCCTCACCGAACGCAACGGCTGGCCGGTGAGCACCTTCCTGCGCGCCTTCCGCCCCCCGGAAACCCGCGTTCTGCATCTGGCCCATGGCATCCTCAGCGACCAGTCCAGCAAGCTGCGCTTTCACGATTTCGACTATTACGCGGTGTTCGGCAACAGTTCCCTGGAGTATCTGTGCCGTGGCGAGCCCGGGTTCGGCCGCACCGACGTGCTGTTCGCGGGCCCCTATTTCCCGCTGCCCGCGCCGCGCACGCCGGCCACCGCCCCATCAAAGGCGCTGTTGTTTCTTGGCGCCGGCCCGGACGAGGAGGACAGCGACGGCTACCGGCACAGTTGCGAACTGGCCCGCCAATGGCTGGCGGCTCACCCGGACTGGACGCTCTGGGTTCGCCCGCACCCCCGGGGCAGCGGCCAGCCCTGGCGGACCTGGGCGGCGGACAATGCGGCGGTCCGCCTGCGGCCGGAGGGGGAATCCCTGAGCGAGGCAATGGCGTCGATCGCTGCGGTCTGGAGCGGCTATACCACCGCCATCATCGACTGCGCCGTTGCCGGCGTGCCGGTCATCGTGCTCGGGCAGCACCGGGATTACTTCGAGTGCGAACGCTTCGGCGTGCCCCGAGTGACGGACCAGAAGGGGCTGGAGGCGGCGATGGCGTCACTGGACGGCGGCGCGGCGGATTGGGCGGCCACCCTGGCCGCCTTCGCCGGACACCATATCGAGTACCGCGAGCAGCCGGTGGCGAGCCTGGCGGAAACCATCATGACCCTGGTCGAGGGCCGCCCTCCGGCGCCCGCCGCGTCTCTGCCCGAGGCGCGCGCCGCCGAGCTTACCGCTCGGAAAACTGCGACCAGTTAGCCTCGAAGCGGCGGCGTTCCCGGGCGCCTTTGCGCGCCGCGCGGCGCCGCCAGGGGCTGAAGCCGGCGCCGTCCAGGTCGATGAAGGCGGGCGCGTCGGCGTCGTCCACCAGCACGTTCTGAGCCTTGGTGTCGCCGTGCCAGAAACCGGTGCGGTGCAGCCGGTCCAGCCACAACAGCACGGTGGGGGCCACCCGCACGGCCCGTTCCCGTTGCTCCTCCATGAGCCGGCTGAGCGGCTCGCCGGGCAGGCGCGGGAAGGCGATCACCGCCTGGCCGTCCGGGCAGCGGCGCAGCATCACCGGGCGCGGCGTGGGCACGCCGAGCAGGGCCCAGGTCCAGCCCATCACCCAGGACACGTCACCGCGCCCGCGGAAGAAACAGCGCCGCAGGCGGGCCTTCCAGCCGGTTTCCCGGTAATGCTTGATGATCCAGCGGTCGTCACCGTACACGCTGATGCGGCTGCCTTGCTTGATGCTCGGCAACGACGCCGGCTCGCGGAGCGCGTCGGCGAGGGCATCGCGCTCGTCGTCGGCCAGGGCGCGGCGGTACAACCAGTCCTCGTCGTTTTCGCTCCACACACCAATGGCGGAGGATTCCCGGCGCCACTTTCTCATCGCGCTGCTCAGCCGGCGGTTGCTGCGCCGTCGCACCATGGCGGCCAGCGGCGCCGGGCTGATGCCGGTGCGGCGCAGGCGCTCGGCGACCTTCTCCATCAGGGCGTCGCGAAGATCCAGGGGCAGCTGGGCACAGAACAGCGCCAGGTTGTCGAGGATCGCCGGCTCGGCGCGCAGGCCGCCGGGCAGGGGCGCCATCTCGCCGGCGTCGATGACCAGGAAGCGTTCTCCGTCGTACAGGAAGTTGTCCAGGTGCAGATCGAGCTGGCGCAGGCCGGCCTGGTAAAGGCTGAACAAACTGTCCAGCAGGTCCTCGCCGAGCGCCACGCCCTGCTCGCCGCGCAGGGCCGCCTGGCCGGACTGGCCGGACACCCAGTCGGTGACCAGCACGGCGCCATGGCTGTCGAAGCCTTCGTAAAGCAGCGCCGGCACCGCCAGGCCGGCTTCGATCAGTTCCCGGTGGCGGGCCACTTCCCGGCGCGCTTCGTCCTGGTGGCCGGCGAAGAACAGCTTGGCGAACACGGTTTCGCCGCGCCACTGGGCGCGCACCGCCAGGCGCCGCCCGGGCAGGTGGCGCAGGATCGCCTCGGCGCGCAGCGGGCGGCTGCCCACGGAAACGGTGAACAGCCCGGCCGTGCGCCAGTCGCGGCCGGCCAGCTCGCGCCAGTCGTCGTAGGTGGGAATATTGTCGTCGCCGTTCAAGTCCGGTCCCCGGTCCCTCGGATGAAGCTGGCAAGATAGCGGCGCAGGTAGCGCGGATGCAATGCCTGGCGCCAGTCGGCGCGCAGGGCGACACGGAAAAAGCGGCGCACCAGGTCCGGGCGGCGGTGACGGTCGGCCAGTTTGAGCAGGGAAATCGCCCGGCGGGCGCGATAGCGGCGCCGGTCGCCGGCGGCCCATGCCGGCAGGCCGTTGTCATCGAAAATCATCGCTTCCAGATCCATGCCCACCGCCAGGGCGGCGTCCAGATCGTGGCGCATGCTGTCCGGGTGCTTGTGGATCACCGCCACCGGTTCCGGGCTCACCGCCACCGGGTAGTTGGCCAGCACATGGGCGAACACCGGCAGGTCCTCGGTGTGGCGCAGGGCCGGGTCGTAGGCGGTGCGCGCGAACAGGTCCCGGTGCATGGCGCAGGCGCCGTTGGAGAGCGTCAGGGTCTTGTCCAGGTAGGCCCGGAAGTTGCGCCGAGGGTCGTCACTCACCGGCGGCGGCGTGATGCGATCCCGGCGCCGACCGTCGTCGGCCAGGTGGCCGCCGATGATCAGCCGCGCCGCCGGCGCGGCGGCGATGGTCCCGGCCAGCCGCGCCAGGGCGCCGGGGCACAGTTCGTCGTCGGCGTCCAGGAACAGCAGCCAGTCGTGGCGCGCCTCCTTGAGGCCCCGGTTGCGCACCGCCGCCAGGCCGGCGTTGGCCTGATCGATCACCCGGAACGGTCCGGGCAGCCGCCCGGCCAGCTCCGCCAGCACCCGATCGGTGTCGTCGGTGGAACCGTCGTTGATCACGATCACCTCGAAGGGGGCGTACTCCTGGGCCACGGCGGAGGCCAGCGCCCGTTCGATGACGTGGGCGTAGTTGTAGGCCGGAATGACGACGGAGAAACCGGGGGCGCCGCTCATATGTCCTTGCCCGGATGTTCGCTGAACGGCAGCGGGAAACCCGGCTCCTTTTCGAAGTAGCGGCGGTAGATGCGCTCGCCTTCGTGGCGGCTGGCGTCCAGCAGCCGGGCCTTGTCCGGCAGGGCGTCGCGCAACGGCATGTTGGTGTAGGCGCGCACGAAGCGCAGCAGGTCGCGGCGGGTGAGGCCCAGCCGCGCGGTGGAGAAGTACAGGCCACCGATGTCCTTGACCCGCCAGCGGCGAGGTACCCGGGCACGCACCTGGGAGCGGTGCAGGTCGATCAGATGCAGCGGCGCGGTGGCGTCGTGGCGCTCCACCGCGGAGCGGGCAATCAGGAAGTGCCCCAGGTAGAAGTCCCGATGATTGACGCCGGCGTCGTGCATGGCCTTGGCGATCTCGCCGACGCGGCGGATCAGCGCCCATTTGAAGGGCGCCGGGCCGGGTTCGGTGCGCCAGCGCTCGCCCAGCTCTTCCAGGCTGACGGTGTGCATCAGCTCATCGGTGACCAGGAACGATTGGCGCCGGGCCGGGTTGCCACCGCGCTGGCCGTAGCCGGCGATGCTGAGGGTGGCCACGCCGGCGTTTTCCAGGGCGCGAATGGCGCGCACCTCGGACAGGGCCCCCAGAATCGGCAGCTTGGCCTGGCTCAGATTCTTGAAGATTTCCTGCCAGCCGATGCCGGCGTGGTACTTGAGGAAATAGTGCCGGCCGCCGGCCTCGAAACGCAGCGTGCGCCGGCCCTCGCGGGCGCGGAACACATCGCCGCGCTGGCGCGCCGCCTGCTCGAAGGGGTCCAGGCCGTCCCAGGCCCGGGCCAGGTCGTCGCGCAGGTAAAGGGTCATCGCGGTTCCTTTTGTTCGGTGGCGTCCTGTTCGATGGCGTCCACGGCGCGGTCCACCAGGCCATATATGTCGGCGTCGGCGGCGAAGTGCCGGCCCTGTTCCCGCCAGTGATCCCGGGGGCGCGCCAGCAGGTCGGTGGCGGCCGCCGCCAGTTCCTCGTCGCCCGGGTCGTCCAGCACCCGGCCCAGGCCACCGTCACGGATATAGCCGGCGTAGCCGCAGGCGCGGGTGGTCAGCACCGGCAGGCCGGCCACGGCGGCTTCCAGCAGCACCGTACCGGTATTCTCGGCGTAGGCGGGGTGGAGCAGCAAATCCGCCGACCACAGCCAGTCGGGCACGTTGTCCTGGCCGCCCATGAAGCGCACCCGGTCGTCCACCTTGAGGCGCCGGGCCAGGCGCCGGTAGGGCCCGGCGTTGTCGTCGCCGACCACGAACAGGCGGGTTTCCTCCGGCAGCCGGGCCAGGGCGCGGATCGCCCGGTCCAGCCCCTTGGTGCGGAACCCGGAGCCCACGAACAGCAGCATGGGCGTGGTTTCACCGATGCCCACCTCGGTGCGCAGGCGGGCGCGGCGCAGGGCATGGTCCTCCGGCAGGGCGCGGTCCCGGCGGATGCCCGGCGGCAGATCCACGAAACGGTGGTCCGGGGTGCCGTAATGGCGTTGGTAGAGGGCCCGTTGCAGCGGCGAGATGGAAAGCACGCCGGTGCCCGCCGCCGGGTCGAACACCGCCGCTTCCATGGCCAGCTTGCTGCGGTAGCGCGGCAGCCAGCGACGCGGCCCCCGGTAGCGGGCCGCCAGGCAGCCGTCGGCGGCGTAGTACCAGTCCAGGCCGGGCATCTTGTTGAAGCCCACCACCCGGTCGAAGCCGGCCAGCCGGTCCCCAACCGCCGCCACGAAGGCGGCGTCGCGGCCGTGATTGCTGCGCGCGCCCACCTCCAGGGTCTCCACCCGGGGCGAGGCCGGGCGTTCGGCGTGCCAGGCGCGGGTGAACACCGTCACCTGGTGGCCGCGCGTCTCGGCGGCCTCGGCGATGGCCAGCATGTCGCGCTGCAAGCCGCCGTAGGGGAAGTACTCGAACAACAGGAACGCCAGCTTCATGGCCCGCTCACCTCGATCAGGCGCTGCCAGACCCGGTGCGGCTTGAGGCTGGAGAAACAGGGCGGCTCCACGCCCTGGCCCAGGCTGCCCCGGTAGGTGCATTTCTCCTGGACGCAGGGCGCGCAGGGGAACTCCGCCGCCAGGGAGCGGGCGCGGGGGCCCCAGACGCCGGTGAGACGCGGGTCGGTGGGGCCGTACAGGCCCACGCCGGGCAGGCCAGCGGCGGCGGCCAGATGGGCCAGGCCGGTGTCCACGGCGATGAAGGCGTCCCAGTTGAGCAGCTTGTCGGTGAGCGCCGACAGCGACAGGCGCGGCAGCACGGTGACGCCGTCCAGGTCCCGGGCCAGCCGTTCCGCCCGGGCGTGCTCCGCGTCGTTGCCCCAGGGCAGGTGCACCCGGTGGCCGGCGGCGGCGGCTTTCTCCGCCAGGGCCCGCCAGTAGGCCTCCGGGTAATGCTTGGTGGGCCAGGTGGTGCCGTGGCAGAACACCAGGTCGGCGCCGGGCTCGGTGAGCGGGCGCGGCGTGTGCTCGCGGACCAGGCCGTAGTCGGGGTCGTCGTCCGGGAGCGGGTAGCCCAGGGCCAGGGCGAACAGGGTGCGCACCCGGGTCACGGCGTGACCGCCACGGGGCACGGGCAGTGGGTGGTCGAGCACCCGGGCTGACAGGCCCTCGCGGGCGGAGATACGGTCCAGGCCATACTTGGGCCCGTGGGCCAGGCGGGTGATGAAGGCGCTCTTGATCAAACCCTGGGCATCGATAACGGCGTCATAGCGGCGCGCCCGCAGGGCTTCCTTGAAGCGACCCCACTCACCGCTGCGGCGGGCGCGCAGCGGGTGGCGGCGCCATTCGCGCAGCCGGCTGGGCAGCACCCGGTCCACCGCCGGGTGGCGACCGGCCAGATCGGCGAACGGCGCCTCCACCACCCAATCCACCCGCAGGCCCGGCAAGGCGGCGGCGGCATCGGTGAGCGCCGGCAAGGTGTGGATGACATCGCCCATGGACGACGTCTTGATCAGAAGAACATGCATGCTGTGTCTACGATTGCCGCTTTTTCGGGGCCAGTTGCCGAAGCAGCCTGCGGTCGTCGGCCTTCAGCCGGGGCCGGCCCAGGTAAGCCCGCAAGAAACGCAGGCGATCGCGCAGGCTCACGCCCTGACTGCGGCGAGACAGACTCTCCATGTCCCGCAACCGATGGGCGGCACCGGCGGAATGGCGCGCCTTTTCCAGATCGATGAAGCGTACATCAAAGCGCCCCAGACTGGGCCGCCAGGCGACAAAAATATGTTTGGGATACAGGGTGCCATGGGCCATGCCACGGCTGTGCATATACCGCAGAGCCTCCGCCACGTCCTGCAGCAACCGCCAGCGCCGCACCCGCGAAAGCGCCTTGAGGTCGAGGCGGTCCAGGCTCTCGAAGCCGTCCAGCCCCAGGCTCACCAGCACCGTGTAGCAGTGCCCGTCGGCCGCCATGCGGCTCTCAAAGAACAACGGCCGGGCAACCGGGACGCCCTGCTTCAGGCAATCCACCAGGGCACGGAACTCCTTTACCAGGGTGGGCTCCCCGTGCAGCGGGTGAACCACGCTGCGGCGCAACTGATCACATTGACGCTTGATGTAGAGGCTGTGCGGATGTCCCTCGGCGTCGGCCAGCCGCACCCGATAAACGCTCATCTCACCGCCGTAGCGACGGTTGGGTTCATCCACCAGCTCGGCATCCGGCAACGTCCACCAGGCGTCCAGATCATTGAGGCCCAGAGTCAGCAGAACGGTACGCCAGTCGCTGGCGATGAAACTTTGCGATTTCACGGTCGGCTCTCTCCAACGCTCACCCCCTGCAGAGCGGTGATCACCCTGCCCGGCTCCAGCTGGCGCAGGCAATTCAGGTGGCCCAGGGGGCACTCGCGCTGGAAACAGGGGCTACAGTCCAGCCCCAGACGCTCGATGGCCACCCGTTCGCCGAGCGGCGGCGTAAAGCCCGGAGAAGTGGAGCCATACACCGCGACAAGAGGCCGGTTGAGGGCGGCGGCGATGTGCATCAGCCCGGAATCGTTGCTGACCACGGCATCGGTGGCGGAGAGCAGATCCACCGCCTGCTCCAGGCTGGTGGCGCCGGCCAGGATGCGCGCCTCGCCCCGTTGCTCTTCGGGCAGATCGGCGATGATGGCGTCCGCCACCGGCCGGTCCTTGCCGGAGCCGAACAGCCACACCCGGCCGCCCTTGCCGATCCAGTCCCGGGCCACGGCGGCGTAGTGGTACTCCGGCCAGCGCTTGGCGGGGCCGAACTCGGCGCCGGGGCACAGGCCCAGCACCGGCCGGTCGGCGGCCAGATCGTGCTGTTCGCGGGCGGCGGCCACGGCGTCCGGGTCCACTTCCAGGTGCGGAGGGCGGATCTCGTCCAGGGCCGGCACCGGCCCGTCGGCGGCCCGGGCCAGGGCCACGAAACGCTGCACCATGAGCGGGTAGCGTTCCTTGTCCAGCACGCGCACGTCGTTGAGCAGGCCGTAGCGCATTTCCCCGCGCCAGCCGGTGCGCCTGGGCACCCGGGCCCAGAACGGCAACAAGGCGGACTTCAGGGAGTTGGGCAGCACATAGGCGTGGTCGTAGCGGCCGCGCAGGGCACGGCCCTCGGCGCGGCGCTGGCGTAGCTTCAGCTCACCATGGCCGAACGGCAGATCCAGCGGCCGGCGCACTTCGGGCATGCGCGACAGCAGGGGCCGGCACCAGGCCGGCGCCAGCACGTCGATGTCGCAGTCGCCCTGCCGCTTTAGCTCGGCGAACAGCGTCTGCGCCATCACCATGTCGCCGACCCAGGAGGGGCCGACCACCAGAATGCGTGGGCGCGCCGGATCCGTCACTCGGTTCAGGACACGTAGGTGAGCCAGTCCTGGTGCTGGTCGGACTTGCCGCGCACCAGATCGAAGTACACCGACTGCAGTTCCTCGGTGATCGGCCCACGCTTGCCCTCGCCGATGATGCGGCCGTCCAGCTCACGGATCGGGGTTACCTCGGCGGCGGTGCCGGTGAAGAAGGCCTCGTCGGCGATGTACAGCTCGTCCCGGGTGATGCGGCGCTCACGGACCTTGTAACCACGCTCCTCGGCCAGCTCGATGATGCTCTTGCGGGTGATGCCGTCCAGGCAGGAGGTCAGTTCCGGAGTGTGCAGCACGCCGTCGCGGATCACGAACACGTTCTCGCCGGAGCCTTCCGCCACGTAGCCTTCGTTGTCCAGCAGCAGGGCCTCGTCGGCGCCGCCGGACAGGGCTTCGTTGAGCGCCAGCATGGAGTTCATGTAGCTGCCGGAGGACTTGGCCTTGCACATGGTGATGTTGACGTGGTGGCGGGTGTAGCTGGAGGTGCGCACCTTGATGCCCAGTTCCAGCGCTTCCGGCGACATGTAGGAGGGCCATTCCCAGCCGGCCACGGCGACGTGCACGGACAGGCCGTTGGCGCGCAGGCCCATGGCCTCGCTGCCGTAGAACACCAGCGGACGCAGGTAGGCGTGCGGCAGCTTGTTCTCACGGATCACCGTGGTCTGGGCGTCGTTGATCTCCTGCTTGCTGAACGGCATCTTCATGGACAGGATCTTGGCGCTGTTGAACAGCCGGTCGGTGTGTTCCTTGAGGCGGAAGATCGCCGGGCCGCGGTCGGTTTCGTAGGCCCGCACCCCTTCGAACGCGCCCATGCCGTAATGCAGGGTGTGGGTCAGCACGTGGATCTTGGCGTCGCGCCACGGAACCAGCTCGCCGTCCAACCAGATAACACCGTCTCTATCAGCCATGGACATGGCAGTCTCTCTCCTCATTCAAATAGGGTTAGGCGTCCGCAAACCATTGTTCCCAGATCGTCCGAACCCCCTCCCGCAGATCGCGGAACTGGGTGTCGTCGACGATGGATTTTTCCTTGCGCAGCGAGGCGCGATGAGCCGCGGACCGGTAGGCCAGGTAGGCTTCCCGCAGCAGGCCGGCGTCCTGAGCCGGCATCAATTCCAGGGCGGCGAGGGTTTCAAGAAGCCGCACATTGTCGGTGAAACGGGTCAGTTCACCGTGGGAGGAGGCCCATCTAAGTACACCATATTGCACCATAAATTCGATATCGACGATACCTCCCGGATCCTGCTTGAGATGGAACCGGCCGGGCTGGCGGGCGGCCAGGTGGTCGACCATCTTCTCGCGCATGGCCAGCACCTCGCGGCGCAGGGTATCGGCGTCCCGGGCCTGGCACAGAACCTCGTGGCGGATGGCGTCGAAACGCTCCCGGGCGCGGGCGCAGCCGGCCACCACCCGGGCGCGCACCAGGGCCTGGTGCTCCCAGGTCCAGGCGTCGTGGAGCTGGTATTTCTGGAACGCGTCCATGGACGACACCAGCAGGCCGGCGCTGCCGCTGGGACGCAGCCGGGTGTCCACCTCGTAGAGCTGGCCGCTCATGGTGCGGGTGGAGAGGATGTGCACGATGCGCTGGCCCAGACGGGCGTAAAACTGCTCGTTGGAGACCGGCTTGTCGCCGTCGGTGCTGCCGCCGGAGGCGGCGTCGTGCAGGAATACCAGATCCAGGTCGGAGTTGTGGCCCAGCTCGATGCCGCCCAGCTTACCGTAGCCCACCACCACGAAATCCGGGTTGCAGGGCTGGCCGTCGGTGCGCTCGGGACGCCCGTGGCGCTCCACCAGGGGCTCCCAGGCCAGCAGCACCACCTGGTTGAGAATCGCCTCGGCGAGCCAGGTGAGGTAGTCGCTGACCTTCATCAGCGGCAGCACCTCGGTGACCTCGGAGGCGGCCACCCGCAGCAGATGGGCCTGCTTGAAATTGCGCAGCACCTCCATTTGCTGTTCCAGGTCGTCCTCGGCCACGCGCAGCAGTTGCTGGCGCAGCTCGTCGTCGAGCTGGGCGCGGTTGGGCGGTGAATACAGAGTGCTCACGTCCAGCAGTTCGTCGAGCAGCACCGGGTGGCGGGCCAGACGCTCGGCGATCCAGGGACTGGCGCCGGACAGCTTGACCAGCTGGGTGAGCGCGCCGGGGTTTTCCACCAGCAGGGCGATGTAGGCGCTGCGCCGCGCCACCGACTCGATGAAGGCCACCAGCCGTCCGGCGGTGACCTGGCCGTGGCCCTGGTAGCCCAGGGCCTCCAGCAGCAGCGGCATGAGCCGGTCCAGGCGCTCACGGCCGATGCGCTGCATGTTCATCACCGCCCGGGACTCACGCAGGGTTTCCAGGGCCGCCAGCACCTCCTCGGGCTCCTGGACGCCGACCCCGGCCAGGCGCGCCACGGCGTCGTCCCGGTCCAGCTGGCCGAGCCACAGGTCGAGCAATTCCTGGTCGCCCTCGGACACCTCGGTTTCTTCCTGGGGATCGGCGATCACCTGGCTGAAGTGGAAGCGCACCTGCTCGCGGTGGCGGCGCAGGGCGCGCTCGAAGGCCGGGCGGGCGGAGAAATCCATGGCGAAGGTGAGGCGCTGCCAGCCCAGCTCATCGTCGGGCAGGCGCTGGGTCTGGCGGTCATCCACCGCCTGCAGGCGGTGCTCCACGTCGCGCAGGAAGACGTAGGCCTCGCTCAGCTCGGTGACCACGTCCTCGGGCAGCATGCCCTCCTCGGCCAGGCGCGGCAGCATTCTGATCAGGTTGGGCTCACGCAGGGCCGGCAGCTGGCCGCCGCGAATCAGCTGGAACGCCTGGACGATGAACTCCACCTCGCGGATGCCGCCGGCGCCCAGCTTGACGTCCGCCTGCATGCCCTTGCGGTTCACCTCGCGCTCGATCAGGGCCTTCATTTCGCGCAGGGATTCAAAGGCGCCGTAATCAATGTAGCGCCGGTAGACGAAGGGGTTGAGCCGCTCGATCAACCGCCCGCCGGCGTCCAGATCGCCGGCCACCGGGCGCATCTTGATCAGGGCGTAGCGTTCCCATTCCCGACCCTGGTTCTCGTAGTAGTGCTCCATGGCGTCGAAGCCGATGGCCAGGGCGCCGCTCTTGCCCCAGGGGCGCAGCCGCATATCCACGCGGAACACGAAACCGTCGGCGGTGTTCTGGTCGAGCACCTTGATCAGCTGCTGGCCCAGGCGCAGGAAGAACTGGTGGTGGGTCAGATTGCGGCGCTCGCCGGGGATCTCGCCCTCGTGCTCGTAGGCGAAGATCAGGTCGATGTCCGAGGACAGATTGAGCTCCCGGGCGCCCAGCTTGCCCATGGCCAGCACCACCAGCCGGACCGGGTCGCCGTTCTCGTCCCGGGGCGTGCCGTTGCGCTCGCAGGCCCAGCCGTGCAGGCGCTCCAGGGCAGTGTCGATGAGGGTATCGGCGAGCAGGGACAGGTCCGCCACGGTGGCGTGGTAGTCCGCCAGGCCGGTCAGATCCCGCCAGATCAGGCGCACCATGTGGCGGTGCCGCAGGCGGCGCAGGGCGGCCTTCAGGGCGTCCTCGTCATCGCAGGCCATCACCGCCGCGCGCACCTGTTCGCCCAGTTCGGCGCGGTCCAGCCGTCGCCGCAGCGGGCTGGCGGCCAGCCATTCGCCCAGGCGCGGGTCGCGGATGAATTGCTCGGCCACGTAGTCGGAGCCCGCCCAGACACGGGGCAGGTCGTTCAACAGGGCGTCGGGGAGCGCGTGGCCCACCTCCTGGAAACGCTGCCAGTGCCGGGTTACCAGCACGGAGAGTTCGTCGGGCAGGCTCGAATAGTCGGGATCGGTCATGGTGGGCTATTGTCCACGGCCTTGAGGGGAAAGGGCAATGGGAAGATAAACCCGATACAGGATGAAGGATTCAGGATACAGGCGCGGGTGGGCGCGGCACGAGAGCGGAGGCCCTGCCCGCGCCCGAACACCAGGGCCTTTTTACCCTGCATCCTGAACCCTGTATCGGACGGCCCACGGCCGTCAGAGCAGCACATCCTGGGAGGGCGTCACCCGCATCACTTCCTCGATCGTGGTAAGCCCCCTGGCGACCTTCCGCGCGCCGCTGATGCGCAATGGCTTCATGCCGTTCTTGACCGCCTGGCGGGTCAGGGTCTCCAGATCCTCGCCCCGGCCCACCATGCCCTTGAGGGCGCCGTTGAACGGCATGGTCTCGTAGACCCCCATGCGGCCCAGGTAGCCGGTGCCCCGGCATTCCAGGCAGCCCACGGGCTGCTGGACGGTCTCCGGCATGGCCATCTTGAACGGACGGACCAACTCATGCCAGGCGTCCGGGTCGGGCGTCGCCGGCGCCTTGCAGTGCGGACACAGGGTGCGCACCAGCCGCTGGGCCATGACGCCGATCACCGTCGCGGAGATCAGATAGGACGGCACGCCCAGGTCCGCCAGCCGGGTGATCGACGAGGGCGCGTCGTTGGTGTGCAGGGTGGACAGCACCAGGTGGCCGGTGAGCGCCGCCTGGATCGCCATGTCGGCGGTGGCCAGGTCGCGGATCTCGCCGATCATGATGATGTCCGGGTCCTGGCGCAGCATGGCCTTCACGCCCTGGGCGAAGTCCACCTCGATGTTGGCCTGCACCTGCATCTGGTTGAAGCTGGGCTCCACCATCTCGATGGGGTCCTCGATGGTGCAGACATTGACCTCGCTGGTGGCCAGTTGCTTGAGGGTGGAATACAGGGTGGTGGTCTTGCCGGAGCCGGTGGGGCCGGTGACGAACACGATGCCGTGGGTGTGGGCGGTCATCGCCCGCCAGTGCTCGTGGTCCTCGCGGCTGAAGCCAAGCTGGGCGAAGCTGCGCACCAGCACGTCCGGGTCGAAGATACGCATCACCATCTTCTCGCCGAAGGCGGTGGGCAGGGTGGAGATGCGCAGTTCCACCTCGTCGCCGTCCGGGGATTTGGTCTTGAGCCGGCCATCCTGGGGTTTGCGCTTCTCCGCCACGTTGAGCCGGGAGAGGATCTTCAGGCGGCTGGTGACCGCCGCCATGATCGCCGCCGGCAGCTCGTAGACGTCGTGCAGCACGCCATCGATGCGAAAGCGCATCCGCCCCTGATCCCGGCGCGGCTCCAGGTGAATGTCGCTGGCGCGCTGGGAAAAGGCGTACTGCAGGATCCAGTCGACGATGTTGACGATGTGCTGGTCGTCGGCGTCGTGGTGGCCCTTGCCCACTTCCAGCAGTTGCTCGAAGTTGGTGATGTTGGAGAGTTCCTGGCCGCCGGCCCGGGCGGCGCCGGCGATGGAGCGGCTCAGGTTGTAGAACTCGATGCGGTAGCGGCGCAGCTGCTCCGGGTTGGCGAACACGGTCTCCAGCTCCCGCTCGCCAAGCACCTGGCGCAGGTGCTCCCGCCAGTCCAGCTTGAACGGCTGGTCGCAGGCCACCACCACCCGGTCGCGCAGGCTTTCCAGGGCGACGATGCCATGGCGCTCGGCGAAGGCGTAGCTCATCACCCGGGTGATCCGGTCCACATCCACCTTGAGCGGGTCGATGTGGTAGAGCGGCAGGCCGCTCTTCTCCGCCAACCATTGCGACAGGAACTCCACGTCCAGCACCCGCTGACCGTGGCTCTGGTCCACCAGCCGGTACTTGGCCACCACTTCCAGCGGATGCCAGTTGAGCTCCTTGTTCTCCCGCGGGGTGGTGGAAATGACATTGAAGTCCTCGCGGCTGACGCGCTGCTCATCGAGCAGCTCGCGCATCACCCAGCGGACGTCCACTTCCTGGCCCTGGCGGTGCGCGGGCACGGCGGTGACGGACACGGTGTTCCCCCCTGCGTTCTTCGGTTTCACGCCACTGTAGTCCGCGCCGGGACTTGCCGCCATCCCCGATTCGTCGGAATCTGAACCGGTCCCGGTGGCGCCCGCCGCCGGGGCCCCGTGGACGGGTCGCGGCATCCCCTCTATACTCGCGCCCCACAAATATGACCTTTCCGTTACAGGGTGATCCCCATGTCCTTCGGAAGCTCGATCGCCGGCCTGTTCGGCCGCTCCCCCATCAAACCCCTGCAGCAGCACTACGACACGGTGCATGAATGCGCACTGGGTCTCGGTGACTTCTTCGACGCCATCAGCAGCGGCGACTGGGACCGCGCCAAGGCGGCCCGCCAGCGCGTCGCCGACCTGGAGAACCAGGCCGACGAGATGAAGAAGCAGTTTCGCCTCAACCTGCCCAAGAGCCTGTTCCTGCCGGTGCCCCGCTCCGATCTGCTGGAGCTGGTCAGCGTGCAGGACAAGGTGGCCAACAAGGCCAAGGACATCGCCGGCCTGATGCTCGGCCGGCAGATGACCATCCCCGCCTCCCTGGCCACCGCCATGAACGATTACCTGCAGGGCGCCATCGAGACCTCCGCCCAGGCCCGCAAGGCCATCAACGAGCTGGACGAACTGGTGGAAACCGGTTTCAGCGGCCGTGAAATCCGCCTGGTGGAGGATCTCATCGAAGAGCTGGACCGCCTGGAGCGGGCCAACGATGAACAACAAATCACCATCCGCTCGCAGCTGTTTGAGCTGGAAGACAAGCTGCCGCCGGTGGACGTGATCTTCCTTTACAAAATCATCGACTGGATCGGCGATCTGGCCGACCGGGCCCAGAAGGTGGGCGGCCGTCTGCAGCTGCTGCTCGCCCGGTAAAAACCACTCAGCACCAAGACCAGGGGTTCCTCAATGGAGTGGATGCTCGAACACAGCATGCTGATGCTGCTCATCGCCGGCGCTTTCGGCTTTCTGATGGCCTGGGGCGTGGGCGCCAACGACGTCGCCAACGCCATGGGGACCTCGGTGGGTGCCGGGGCACTGACCGTCAAGCAGGCGGTGCTGATCGCCATCATCTTCGAATTCGCCGGGGCCTACCTGGCCGGCGGCGAGGTCACCGCCACGGTGCGCAAGGGCATCGTCGACGCCGGGGTGTTCAGCGAAACGCCCCACTACCTGATCTACGGCATGCTGGCCGCCCTGCTGGCGGCGGGCATCTGGCTGGTGGTGGCCTCCTGGGCCGGCTGGCCGGTGTCCACCACCCACTCCATCGTCGGCGCCATCGTCGGCTTCGCCGCCGTGGGCGTGGGCATGGACGCGGTGCACTGGGAGAAAGTGGGGTCCATCGTCGCCAGCTGGGTCACCTCGCCGCTGCTGGCCGGCTTCATCTCCTTCTTCCTGATCAAGAGCGTGCACCGCCTGGTGCTCAACCACGACGACCCCTTCCAGCGCGCCAAGCGCGTGGTGCCCTTCTACATGTTCCTGGTCGGCTATGTGCTCACCGCCGTGACCCTGGTGAAGGGCCTCAAGCACATCGGCCTGGACGTGAGCTTCGCCGCCAGCCTGGCCTGGGCGCTGATCGGCGGCGTGGCGGTGGCGCTGCTGGGCGGCGCCATTCTGTCGCGCATCCAGCCCGATCCGGAAGCCGACAAGGACTTCCGCTACAGCTCCGTGGAACGCATCTTCGCGGTGCTGATGATCTTCACCGCCTGCGCCATGGCCTTCGCCCACGGCTCCAACGACGTGGCCAACGCGGTGGGCCCGCTGGCGGCGATCAACAGCGTCATCGTCAACGAAGGCGCCATCGGCGAGGCCGCCACCATGCCCAGCTGGATTCTGCTGGTGGGCGCCATGGGCATCGTCTTCGGCCTGGCCATTCTCGGCGCCCGGGTGATGGCCACCGTGGGCACCAAGATCACCGCCCTGACCCCCAGCCGCGGCTTCGCCGCCGAGCTGGGCGCCGCCACCACCGTGGTGCTGGCCTCCGGCACCGGCCTGCCGATCTCCACCACCCACACCCTGGTGGGGGCGGTGCTCGGCGTGGGCATGGCGCGCGGCATCGGCTCGCTGAACCTGCGCGTGATCGGCACCATCTTCACCTCCTGGGTGGTGACGCTGCCGGCGGGGGCGCTGCTGTCGATTCTGTTCTTCTACTTCTTCAAGGGGCTTTTCGGGGCGTAGGTGGCTGCCGCGCCCCCTCGCTGGCTATACTTCCCCGATGACTTCCAGCCCAGAGAGTCCCGTGTCCGACACCGATAACCAGGTTGCCTGGTTCCGCAACTCGTCGCCGTACATCAACGCCCACCGTGGCCGCACCTTCGTGGTGCTGATCAGCGGCGAGGTGCTGGATTCGCCGCGCCTGCCCTCGCTGGTGCACGATCTGGCCATGCTCAATGCCCTGGGCACGCGGCTGGTGCTGGTGCACGGCGCCCGGCCGCAGATCGGCCGGCGCGTGGACGCCGCCGGGCTGGAAAGCCGCTTCGAGAACCACACCCGCATCACCGACGCCGCCGCCCTGGAAGAGGTGACTGCGGCGGTGGGCGCCTTGCGGCTCAAGCTGGAGGGGCTGTTCTCCATGGGCCTGGCCAATTCGCCCATGCACAACGCCGCCATCCAGCTGATCAGCGGCAACTTCGTGATCGCCAAGCCGGTGGGCGTGCGCAACGGCTTCGACTACCAGCACACCGGCGAGGTGCGGCGCATCCAGGTGGACGCCATCCGCCGCCAGCTGGACGCCGGCAACGTGGTGATGCTCTCGCCCCTGGGCGCCTCGCCCACCGGCGAACTGTTCAATCTGAACGCCGAGGAAGTGGTTTCCAACACCGCCATCGCCCTGGCCGCCGACAAGCTCATCGTGCTCGGCGAGGGCCTGCGCGTGGACGACGACGAAGGCCACCTGCTGCGCGAGCTCACCCCCCAGGAAGCCGGCCGCCTGCTGACCCAGGAACGGTTCAGCACCGACCCGGTGGATCGCCAGCTCACCGCCGCCTGCCACGCCGCCAGCAACGGCGTGGCCCGGGCCCACCTGCTCGACGCCCGCGAGGACGGCGCCCTGATCCGCGAGCTGTTCACCCGCGACGGCTGCGGCACCATGGTCACCCGGGAAACCTACGAGACCCTGCGCGGCGCCCGCATCGACGACGTCGGTGGCATCCTGGAACTGCTCGCGCCCCTGGAGGACGACGGCACCCTGGTGCGCCGCTCCCGGGAGCTGCTGGAAAACGAAATCCACCGCTTCGCCATCATCGAACGGGACGGCATGGTGATCGGCTGCGCCGCCCTCTACCCCTTCCCGGAGGAAAGGATCGGCGAGCTGGCCTGCGTGGCCGTGCACTCCCACTACCGCAACAGCGAGCGCGGCGTGCAGCTGCTGCGCTACCTGGAACGGCGCGCCCGGGAGCAGAGCCTGCAAAAGCTGTTCGTGCTCACCACCCGCACCGCCCACTGGTTCCGGGAACAGGGCTTCGAAGCCGCCGGCGTGGACGCCCTCCCCACCCAACGCCAGGCGCTCTACAACTGGCAGCGCAGCTCCAAGGTGTTCGTTAAGCACCTTTAATGGCCTGCCCTGGAAAGGCTCAGGAGGGCGCCCGCTATACCGAACTTTCCGGGTGGTGATAGCGATACTCCTGGGTCACACCGCCGTATCCATAGGCCCCACTCGGTGGACAGGAACCAATGATTGGCCGCTCCGCCACGGGTTAACCCGGCCCGTGTGGATGTCCTACCCGGCCGGCATCCAATCCTCGACGCGCAGACCCGGCACCCGTTCGAATTCCCGGATGTTGTGAGTGACCAGCACCAGCGCCCGGCTACGGGCGTGGCCGGCAATCATCTGGTCCCAGGGGCCGATGGGCGTGCCCGCCGCGGCCAGCTCGGCGCGCAACTGGCCGGTGTGCGCGGCGGCCTCGGTTTCGTAGTCCAGCACCTCCAGGCGGGCGGCGAAGCCTTCCACCACCTCCAGATTGTCCCGGCGCCGCGCGGACCGCTCGGCGCCGTAGATCAATTCCATCAACGTCACGCTGCTGATGCACAGCGAACCCTGCCGCTCCCGAAAGGCCTCACGCACCGTCGCCGGCCGGTTCTTGATGGTGTAGATGCAGATATTGGTATCCAGCATGTACTTCAGCATCAGAACCCCTCGCGCTCCTGCCCGTCGGGCTGTTCGCGGTCGTTCATGAAATCCGCGCTCACGGCGGGACCGTCGAACCAGCTGTCCCAGGCCTCGCCGGCCGGCACGATGATGCGCGCGCGACCCACGGCGATGATGTCCACCTGACGCACATCGTCGGGAAAGGCGACCGCCTTGGGCAGGCGCACCGCCTGGGTGCGGTTGCTCTTGAATACAGTGGTCTTTTCCATGGCGCCTTCCTCCGGATTACGGATCAACACCGCCATGCTCGCCCTTCGCCGCGTATATGTCAATGGGATATACTCCGCTTCCTCGATTCGACTTTCCATGTCCTGCCTCCTTTATTGTTCCGTTCACGGCGAACGCTAACACTCCCGCACAGGCTGGTATGTAGGACATCCCGGATAGCGTGTGCGCCCTGGCCCACACCGGAATAAGCGATATTCCCCCTTGCCCGTCGCGCTGCGCTACAATGCCCGGTCCCGAACACCCGGCAGCAGCGAGGCCACCATGCCCCAGTACCGTTCCCGCACCACCACCCACGGCCGCAACATGGCCGGCGCCCGCGCCCTGTGGCGCGCCACCGGCATGAAGGACGACGATTTCGGCAAGCCGATCATCGCCATCGCCAACTCCTTCACCCAGTTCGTGCCGGGGCATGTGCATCTGAAGGACATGGGGCAACTGGTGGCCGGCGAGGTGGAACGGGCCGGCGGCATCGCCAAGGAATTCAACACCATCGCCGTGGACGACGGCATCGCCATGGGCCACGACGGCATGCTCTATTCGCTGCCCAGCCGCGACATCATCGCCGACTCCGTGGAGTACATGGTCAACGCCCACTGCGCCGACGCCCTGGTGTGCATTTCCAACTGCGACAAGATCACCCCGGGGATGCTGATGGCCGCCATGCGCCTGAACATCCCGGTGATCTTCGTCTCCGGCGGCCCCATGGAAGCGGGCAAGACCAAACTGGGCGAGCAGAAGCTGGACCTGGTGGACGCCATGGTGATGGCCGCCGACGACAAGGTGGACGACGCCACCGTCAACGAGGTGGAGCGCTCCGCCTGCCCCACCTGTGGCTCCTGCTCGGGCATGTTCACCGCCAATTCCATGAACTGCCTCACCGAGGCCCTGGGCCTGTCGCTGCCGGGCAACGGCTCCCTGCTGGCCACCCACGCCGACCGCCGCGAGCTGTTCCTGGAAGCCGGTCGCCGCATCGTCGATCTCGCCAAGCTGTATTACGAGCAGGACATGGAGAGCGTGCTGCCGCGCAACATCGCCTCCTTCAAGGCGTTCGAGAACGCCATGAGCCTGGACATCGCCATGGGCGGTTCCACCAACACCGTGCTGCACCTGCTGGCCGCCGCCCAGGAAGGCGGCGTGGACTTCACCATGGCGCACATCGACCGACTCAGCCGCAAGGTGCCGTGCCTGTCCAAGGTGGCGCCGGCGACCCAGAAGTACCATATGGAAGACGTGCACCGCGCCGGCGGCGTGATGGGCATTCTCGGCGAGCTGGACCGGGCCGGGCTGCTGCACCGGGGCCTGCCCATGGTGCACTCCGCCACCGTGGCGGAAGCCCTGGAGCACTACGACGTCATGCGCACCTCCGACGAGGGCGTGAAAAGGATGTTCACCGCCGGCCCGGCGGGCATCCCCACCCAGACCGCCTTCAGCCAGGACACCCGCTGGGACAGCCTGGACGTGGACCGCGCCGAAGGCTGCATCCGTGATTACGAGCACGCCTACAGCAAGGACGGCGGCCTCGCCGTGCTATACGGCAACATCGCCGAGCGCGGCTGCATCGTGAAAACCGCCGGCGTGGACGAGTCGATCCTCACCTTCAGCGGCCGCGCCCGGGTGTTCGAATCCCAGGACTCGGCGGTGCGCGCCATCCTCGGCGACCAGATCGTGGCCGGCGACGTGGTGGTGATCCGCTACGAGGGCCCGAAAGGCGGCCCCGGCATGCAGGAAATGCTCTACCCCACCAGCTACCTGAAATCCAAGGGCCTGGGCAAGCAGTGCGCGCTGCTCACCGACGGCCGCTTCTCCGGCGGCACCTCCGGGCTGTCGATCGGCCACGCCTCGCCGGAAGCGGCGGAAGGCGGCGCCATCGCCCTGGTGGAGGAAGGCGACACCATCGAGATCGACATCCCCAACCGGACCATCGGCCTGGCGGTGAGCGACGAGGAACTGGCCCACCGCCGCGAGAAAATGGAAAAGCGGGGCAAGCTGGCCTGGCGGCCCAAGGAGATCCGCCAGCGCAACGTGTCCACGGCCCTGCGTGCCTACGCCGCCCTGGCCACCAGCGCCGACCGGGGCGCGGTACGCGATCTCGGCCAGATCGGCGAGTAACGGCGGGAGGGTCACGGATGAGCCTGCAACGCCGACTGATGCCCCACCTGGCCCGGCTGCTCACCAGCCCGGGCCGGGAACGCTGGCGCCGCCGGCTTCTGGAATGGCGCCGGCGCCTGCGTCGCCGTCCCCATGAAGCCACCTTCCATTTCCGCGTCGACGACCCCTATTCCCTGCTGATGGCCCAGGCCCTGCCGGCGTTCGCCGACCACTTCGGCCTGCGCGTCCTGCCCCGCGTGATGCTGTACCTGGACGCCAATCTGTACCCGGCGCCGGAGATGCTGCGCGATCTGGCGCCCCGGGACGCCGCCGCCCTGGCGGAGTTGCACGGCCTGGATTTCCCCACCGGGGCCACGCCGCCGGACCCGGAGCGCAGCCTGGCGGTGACCCGCTGCTTGCTCAAGCACGAAGGCGATGAACGCTTTTGGAGCCTAGCCCACGCCCTTGGGCAGGCGCTCTGGGCCGGCGACGACGAGCGCCTGGACCAGCTGCTGGCGAGCCACGGCCAGCAACCGGAGGACCAGGCCCGGCTGGCCCTGGAAGCACGCCGCGACCAATTCCTCGCCGATGGCCACTACCTCACCGCCACCCTGCACTACCAGGGCGAGTGGTACTGGAGCCTGGAACGGCTCGATCATCTGGCCCGGCGCCTGGAGGCCTTGGGCCTGGGCGGCGGCCCCTGGCCGCTGGACTACGGCGCCGCCAAGCACGCCCGCCTGGACGGCCCGGCGCCAGCGGAGGGCGCCCGCCTGGCGTTGTATTTCTCGTTCCGCAGCCCCTATTCCTACCTGGCCCTGGAGCGGGCCTACGCCCTGGCCGACCACTATGGCGTGGAGTTGGAAGTACGCCCGGTACTGCCCATGGTGATGCGCGGCCTGACCGTGCCTCGCGCCAAGCGCCTCTACATCGTCACCGACGCCGCCCGGGAGGCGCGCCTGCACGGCGTGCCGTTCGGCAAGATCCAGGACCCGGTGGGACTCGGCGTGGAACGCTGCATGGCCCTGTGGCCCTTCGCGGAGAAAGAGGGCCGCCTGCGCGAATGGCTGCTCGCCGCCGCCCGCGGCATCTGGAGCCAGGGCGTGGACGTGGCCGGCGACGCCGGCCTGGCGCGGCTGGCCCGGGACGCCGGCCTGGACTGGAACCGGGCCCGCCGCTGGCTGGGCGACGACCAGTGGCAGGCCCGCGCCGAAGCCAACCGGGAGGCGATGATGGCCGCCGGCAGCTGGGGCGTGCCCAGCTTCCAGTGCGGCGACACCCTGATCTGGGGGCAGGATCGATTGGCCCTGGTGGAGCAGGCGATAAAAGGCGGTGAAGAGTTAACAATGAACAATGAACAGTGAACCGGGAGGGACCGGAGCGCCCGGGCGGGTTACAGCAAGGTCATTGAAACTCTGCTCCCCACGCTGGAAAGTGGCGGTCTGTTAACTCTTAACTGTTCACTGAGGTTTCCATGACTCTTGCTTTCTGGTGTGTACTGGTCGCCATCCTGCTCCCGTTCGCCTTCACCGGGTTCGCCAAGTTCCAGGGCGGCTTCGGCCTGCGCGAGAACCACAACCCCCGGGACTTCCTGGACACCCTGAGCGGTGCCCGCAAACGCGCCCACTGGGCCCAGCAGAACAGTTTCGAGATTCTGCCGGGCTTCGCCGCGGCGGTGATCATCGCCCAGCTGGCGCAAACCGCGCCCCAGGGCACCATCGACGGCATCGCCGTGGCCTTCGTGCTCAGCCGGGTGCTCTACGGCGTGTGTTACATCGCCGATTGGGCCAGTGCCCGCTCCCTGGTGTGGTTTTTCGGCATGGGCTGTATCATTGCCCTTTTCGTCGGCACCGCGGGTTAACGAATGTCAGCAACCGAATCGACCAATGCCTTTCTGGAAAAAGCCTGGAGCGAGAAGGGCCCGAAACTGATCAGCGGCTTTTCGCGGCCGGTCTATCACAACGTGATGGGCCTGCTGCGCGGCCGCAAATACGACAAACGCGCCTATGGCGGCATGATCCGCCACACCGAGGCGGCCATGCTCACCCAGTGGGCCAGCCAGGTGCCGAACGGCGGCGTGGTGGTCGAGATCGGCTGCTATGGCGGGCTGTCCACCAGCTATCTGCTGCGCGGTCTGAAGAAGAAAGGCGGCCATATCCACGCCATCGACCCTTTCAACTCCGACCTGGGCAAGCAGGAAGAGCTCACCGATAACCTGGTGCCCCTGGAGAACAAGCCCACCAAGGCGCTGGTCGCCGAGCGGCTGCGCCGCAACGGCTTCGACGGCATGTTCGAGCTGATCGAGGGTTACTCCCAGGAAGCCGCCGCCCGGTGGGACCCGTCGGTGAAGATCGACTTCCTGTGGATCGACGGCAACCACGAGCAGGCCTACCGGGACTTCAAGGACTTCGAGCCGCACCTCAACCCGGGCGCCCGGGTGGCGGTGCACGACGCCCACCCCCGCTACGGCTACCAGGCGGTGGTGGACGACGTGAAGAAAATCTTCGCCGAAGGGGCCTGGGCCGACCTGGAACACGTGAAAAGCATCATCACCGGCCGCAAGGTGGGCTGAAGCCCGCCGTGGCCCACCGTATCCTGATCAACGGCCGCCATGCCTTGATCTGCCCGGACGGCGTCCCCATCTTGAGCGCCGGCCGGGAAGCGGGATTCGGCTTCCCCCACGCCTGCCGCAACGGCGTCTGCGAACGTTGCCAGGGCCGGCTCGTCGCCGGCACGGTGCGCCAGATTCGCGGCGGTGGGGCCCGCGAGAACACGCTCATCCACGCCGGCGAACCCCGGGCGGACCGGGTGCTATACTGCGTGGCCATTCCGATCAGCGATTGCGAGATCGACGTGCCAGAGACCACCGCGCCGGGCGAACTGCCCGTGCACCAACTGCAGTGCCAGATCGTCCAGCGAGAACCGCTCAACCATGACGTCACCCGGGTGTGGCTGCGCCTGCCCGCCGGCAAAACGGTGCGCTGGCACGCCGGCCAGTACCTGACCCTGGAGCTGGACCACGGCGCTTACCCCTTCTCCATCGCCAACGCCCCCGGCGGCCGCGAGCTGGAACTGCATGTGCGCCACGCCGACGACAACAGCGCCGCCCACGCCATCATGGCCGACCTGGACGAGCAGTCCACGGTGGCGGTGACCCTGCCGGACGGCCAGCGCTTCATCGACGGCGCCCCGGACCGGCCACTGTGGTTCATCTGCGGCTCCACCGGTTTCGCGCCGGTAAAAGCGATGATCGAGCGTCTGATCGAGCTGGATTACCCGCTGCCGGTGCGCCTGTTCTGGGGGGCGCGCACCGAGGATGACCTCTACCTGCCGGATCTGCCGGCCCGCTGGAGCGAGCAACTGCGCGACTTCCACGCCGTTACCGCCCTGTCGGACATGAGCAAGCCCGGCCACGCCGTGGGCCTGGTCCACGAGGCGGCCCTGGAGGCCCTGGCCGAGCCCCGGGAACCGCTGTTCTACGTGGGCGGCTCCCCGGCCATGGCCTGGGCGGTGTTCGACGCCCTGGTGGAGGAAGGAGTGCCGGCGGAGAACATCCATTCCGACGTGTTCGATTACGCGCCACGGCAGGAGGGTGGATAAGCCCCCATCGCGGTTGAAGCCGCCCCGGGCGCGGGGATCCCTGGCGTCGGGCGGCGCCCCCCGGCACAATGAACCATCGTCAGCCAACGGTCGCCCCATGAACGCGCCCCGTTCCCCGGACACCGACTCCCACGCCACCCTGTTGCCCTGCCCGCAGTGCGACCTGGTGCTGTCGGTGACCGACCCGGCGCCGGGGGAATGGGTACGCTGCCCGCGCTGCCGCCACCCGCTGGCCCGCCATACCCTCCATGACCAGACCAGCCCGGCCCTGGCGGTGACCGCCCTGATCCTGCTGGCGGTGGCCCTGGCGTTTCCCTATATCCGTTTCGAGAAGAACGGCGTCGGCGACCAGATGGGGCTGCTGGACGCCGCCACTCAGCTGGCGGCCTTTCACCACCCGGCACTGGCGGTGGTGGTGTTCGCCACCATCGTGGTGCTGCCGGCCTGTTTCCTGACCGCCCTGTTGTGGGTGCACGCCAGCCTGCGCCGGCCCGCCGGGCCGCTGCCGGGCACCGCCGCGCTGGTGCGCGCCCTGCCCCGCTGGCAGCCGTGGATGATGGCGGATGTCTTCGCCATCGCCGCCCTGGTCAGCCTGATCAAGATCGTGGGCATGGCGGAAGTGTCCCTGAAACCCGGCTTCTGGGCTTTCACCGGCTTCGCCCTGGCGTTGCTGATCACCGTGCAACGCTTGCACCCGCTGGCGCTCTGGGCGCGCCTGGCGGGCCCGCCGAGGGTCCCCGCCGGCGCCCGGCCCGGCCTTACCGCCGCCGCCCAGGGCCTGGTGGGCTGCGAGCAGTGCGGCCAGCTCCAGGCCCTGGACGGCCACCGCCACTGCGTGCGCTGCGGCGGCCGCCTGCACCGGCGCCACCCGGGCAGCCTGCAGCGCACCTGGGCATTGCTGGTGGCCGCCACCCTGTGCTGCTTCCCCGCCCATCTGTACCCGATCATGGTCACCACCAGCCTGGGCCATACCCAACCGTCCACCATTATTTCCGGGGTGCTGCAGTTCCTGCAGCATGGTGACTGGCCGATCGCCCTGATCATCTTCACCGCCAGTGTTCTGGTACCCTTTGGCAAGATCATGGCCCTTTCCTGGCTGTGCCTGGCGGCGCGCCGCGACGCGCCCCTGGACATGACCGCCCAGATGCGCCTGTACCGAATCACCGAGTGGGTCGGCCGCTGGTCGATGATCGATGTGTTCGTGGTCGCCATCGTGGTGGCTCTGGTGCGGCTGGGGAACCTGCTGTCCATCGACCCCGGCCCCGGCGGGCTGGCCTTCGCGGCGGTGGTGGTGCTGACCATGCTGGCCGCTTTCAGTTTTGATCCGCGCCTGATCTGGGACCGGCAGCCGGCCCCGGATCCGGACGCCCAACCTCGGGACGATGATGAGCTCCACTCCCTCGCGCGCCGTTCATGAGCGCCTGCCCCGTCTGTCGCCGGTCTGGCTGATCCCGCTGGCGGCCCTGCTGATCGGCCTGTGGCTGGCGTTTGACCACCTTTCCGGCCAGGGCCCCCTGATCACCCTCAAACTGCAGGACGCGGAGGGCATCGAGGCGGGCAAGACACCGATCAAGACGCGCAGCGTGCAGGTGGGCACGGTGGAAACCGTGACCCTCTCCGAGGACCTGCGGCATACCCTGGTCACCGCCCGCATGCAGGACGGCGCCGAACGCATGCTCAATGAGGACACCCGCTTCTGGGTGGTCAAGCCGCGCATCGGCCGGGAGGGCATCAGCGGCCTGGGCACGGTGCTCTCCGGGGCCTACATCGAGCTGCTGCCCGGCGACGGCGACGACAAGAAGCGCAAGTTCACCGTGGAGGAGCAGCCGCCGGTCACCGAGGCCGGCGCCCAGGGCCTTTATCTCACCCTGCACAGCGAACCGGGCAACAGCGTCACCACCGGCGACCCGGTGACGTTCCGCAATCTCACCGTGGGCCGGGTGGTGGACACCGAGTTCATCGCCGAGGACCGCAGCATCGAGCACCGCATTTTCATCGAGAAGCCCTACGACGTGCTGGTGTCCGACACCACCCGCTTCTGGAGCGTGTCCGGCGTCGGCTTTCAACTCGATTCCCAGGGCTTCCGGGTTAATCTGCAATCACTGGAAACCCTGCTCGGTGGCGGCATCGCCTTTGGCGTGCCGGACCAGACCATGCCCGCCGGCAGCCCCGCCAAGGAGGGCGACGAATACACCCTCTACGCCGACCAGGAGGCGGCCCGGCGCGGCCTGTTCGACCAGTACCTGGAATACGTGCTGCTGGTGGAGGACACGGTGCGCGGCCTGAGCCGGGGCGCGCCGGTGGAATACCGGGGCGTGCGCGTGGGCACCGTGGAGCAGGTGCCGTGGAATTTCACCGGCGACCAGCCGGACTCCCTGAGCCGTTTCTCCATCCCGGTACTGATCCGGGTGGAACCGCAGCGCATCACCCAGGGCAGCGAGGTGCTGCTGGACGACTGGCGCGAACGCCTGGAGCGCATGTTCGGCAACGGCCTGCGCGCCTCGCTGAAATCCGGCAACCTGCTCACCGGCGCCCTGTTCGTGGACCTCAACTTCCACCAGGACGTGCCCGACTATGAAGCCACCCGGTTCGAGAAGGTGCCGGTGTTCCCCACCACCTCCAATGGCCTGGCACAGATCGAGAACCAGATCAGTGGCCTGCTGGAGACCCTCAACGGCCTGCCGCTGCAGGAGATCGCCGAGGGCCTGGACCGCAACCTGGCCGCGTCCGAGGCCACCCTCAAGGAAATCAGCGCCACCGCCAACCGCCTGGAGGCCCTGCTCGGCGACCCGCGCACCCGGCAACTGCCGGGGCAGCTCAACGACACCCTGGCCTCCCTGGAACGGACCCTGGACGGCCTGTCCGGCGCCGACGGCCGCCAGCTCTCCGATACCCTGGAACGCCTGGAGCAAGTGCTGCGCGACGCCGAACCGCTGCTGCGCACCCTGCGGGAAAAACCCAACGCCCTGATCTTCTCCCGGGAGCCGCCGGAGGATCCCCTGCCCAGAGCCCGTGATGAATAGCCACGATGCCCCCGACCCCGACAACCGCCCGGAGCCCATGATGGCGATCAGACTTCCTCTCCTGCTGCTGACGCTGCTGGCCCTGGCCGCCTGCGCCCAGGCGCCGGCCACCGGTGAACAGCATTACCTGCTGCCGTCCGCCCGCCTGGCGGCGCAACAGCAAGCCCTGGACCTGCGCCTTCAGGTGGCCGGTTATCTGGACCAGGCCGGCCTGGTGCTGGAAACCGGCCCCGCCACCCTCACCGGCGCCCGCTCACACCGCTGGGCGGAGCCCCTGGAGGCACAGCTGGAACGCTCGCTGGCGGCGGCGCTGCCGGACACCGAGGGCGAACTGCGGGTCACCGTGAGCCGCTTCCAGGGCACCGCCGACGGCGATGCCCGGGTCAGCGGGGAATGGCGGTTCCTGGGCACGGACGGCCACCGCGCCGGCGGCACCTTCGACAAGCGACAGGCGCTGAAGCGGGACGGTTACGAGGAACTGGTGCTGCGGCTGGACGCCGCCTGGATGGAAGCGGCCGGGGATATCGGCCGGCGGTTGGCGGTACCGGAGAAACGGAAGCCCGCGGAGACTGAGCTCGACGACCGGGCGTATCGCGACTGAAGTCGCTCCTACGGAGCCATGGGACAGGCCCACTGCAGGAGCGACCGGGCGGCGCGCCGCTTCAGTCGCGATACGCCCGATGTCACGCTGAAGCCTCAGGAATGCTGCGTGGCATTCTCCGGCAGCGGCAGGGCCGGCAGCGCCGCGTCCAGGTCCGCCACCCGCCGTTCCAGCACCCGGGCGGCCTTGGTGCGATCGCCCAGGGCCAGGTACAGCCGCGACAGCTCCGCCAGGGCGGTGGCGCTCTGGCTGGAATTGGCGGCGGCCTCGAAGAAGTTCTGCGCCTTCCCCCACAACCGCGCCTTCAGCGCCACCCGGCCGGCGGTGACCAGCACGGCGGCGTTGCCCGGGCGTTCCACCAGCCACTTCTCCAGGGTCTGCAGCAGATCGTCCGGCGACAAATCATCGATCGCCTCCAGCACCGGCGGCAGCCGGTCGTCCCAGTCCCGGTCGAGCTGCTCGCGCACCAGCTGCAACGCCCGCCGGCCCTCGCCGAGCTGGGCCAGGAAGCCGGCGTAGCGGGCCACCATGGCCGGGTCATGCTTCAGTGAGGTGGGCACCGCCTTCCACAGCTCGCGCAGCTCCCGGGCGCGGCTTTCCGCGTCGTTGAAGCCGGGCTTCTGGCCCAGGTGCTGCAATCGCGCCAGCCAGGCGCGGCGCTCGCGACGGGCCGCCTGCTGCTCGCCCAGGGCGCGCCGCAGGCGCGGCAGCAGGGCGCACAGCGCCTCCCAGTCCCGTTCGCGCTCCAGCACGTCGGCGTACAACGCCTGCACCCGCCGGTTGCCCGGGGCCCGTTCCGCCAGCCCTTGCAGTTCCCGCCGGGCCCGGTCCGGGTGCCCTTCGTCCAGGGCGAAGCGGGCACGCATCAAGCCGGCCACCGCGTCCCCCCGCCGGCACCGGGCGGCGGCGTCCAGGTATTCCTCCAGGGCGTCGCCGTCGTCGCGCTGGCGGGCGCATTCCGCGGCCAGCAGCCAGGCCGCCAGGGGCCAGTCGCCGTCGCGGCCGGCGGCGCTGAGCAGACGCTCCGCCTTCTCCGGCTCGCCGTCCATCAGCAGAATGAAGCCGCTGCGCAGCCGCCGGCGCGCCACCCGCAGGCGGAAGCGGCGGGTGGCGCGCACCGGTTCGGCGGCGTTCCACAACAGATTAAGAAACAGGGTCAGCACCACCAGGGCCACCGCGCCCAGGATCAGCGCCAGCACCGCGAAGCCCAGGGTGCTTTCCAGGCGCCAGTGGTCACGGATCACCAGCAGGTAGCCGGAATCCGCCGCCATCCAGCGCCCCAGCAAGGTGGCGGCCACCAGGGCCGCCACGATCAGCAGCAGCGCTTTCTTCATTGGTCACCCTCCTCGCGCTTGAGCAGGTCACGCTTGAACTGGCGGATGGCGTCCAGGCCGGCGCCGATCTCCGGCAGCGCCTGGTTGACCTTCTGGCCGTCCAGTTCATCCAGGGCGGCGCGGATCTGGCGCACCCGGCCCTGGTCCTCGCGGAACCACTGATCCAGGGTGGCGCGGGCGCTGTCCAGGGCCTGGCGGTAGGCTTTCTCACGGCCCTGCATCAACGCCAGCCGGGCCTGCTGCAGGCTGGCATCCAGGGTCAGGCGCACGGTGGCCGCCTGGGTTTCGGTGAGCGGCAGGGGCACTTCGCCTTCATGGCGGCGCACCGTCACCGGCAGCTGCGAGAGCAACCGGGCCCACCAGCCCCGATCCTTGTCCGGCGCCGGCGCCTCCGGCGGCGCGTCCCGCTCCGGCATGGCCAGCTCCGGCACCAGCGCCTGCAGGGCGCCCAGGCGCAGCACCATGGCCTGGATGTCCACCTGCAGGGCGCCGTTGAGTTTCTCCATGTCCACCGCCAGGGCCTGACGCGCCGGCAGAGCGCCCGGGTCGTCGAGGCGCGCCAGGGTCTGGTCGGCGGCCTCGAGCAGGCGACGGGCGGCGCCGGCGTCGCCGGTGAGCAGCAACCGCTGGCCGGCCAGGCTGGCCAGGGCCTCCGCCTCGTTGGTCAACCACAGGGTCTGGCCACCCTGGCGCACGTCCGCCAGGGCCTCGCGATCCCGGGCCAGGCGCGCCTGCAGGCGCTCCTGCTGGTCGCGCAACGCGTCCTCCGCCTGGCGCCGCTCGCGGCTCTGGCGGTCCAGTTCGCCTTGCAGTTCACTGATCCGGCCGTCCAGGCTCTGGCGATCGTTTTCCAGCACCCGCCATTGCTGCCAGCCCCACCAGCCGGCGGCGCCCAGGGCGGCCAGAATCACGATCAGGATGAGCAGCGGCCACAGGCTCAGGCCCTGTTGGCGGCGGAGGGGGCGGTGCGTCATGGGGTCTCCCTTTATTGGTGTGTTCCCTTTCCCGGCAATCAACTCAAGATAATGAGAGCAACCCGTCGCGTCTAGCCAGGCAGGGCCGCCAGCATATCCGTATCGTGGGCGCTGGCGGCGGTGACCACCGGCCCGGCGTGGTCGGCGGCCACGGCGGCGGCCACCCGTTCCCCGGCGGCGATCACCCGGGCGCGCGCCGGAATCCGGCCGGCCAGGGCCCGCCAGCCTTCCACGCTGGTGATCATCACCGTGTCAATGTCGTCGGGACAGTGACGGTCCGGGGCCGGCAGGCGGCGGTAAAACGGTATCACGTCCACGGTGGCGTCCCGTTCGCGCAGGCGCGCGGCCAGCCAGTCGCGGCCGCCATCGCCACGGCAGATCAGAATGCGTTTCCCGGCCACGTCCGCCAGACACGGCAGTGCCAGCACCGCCTCGGAATTGAAGCCGCTGCGCGGGTATTCCGGGGCCAGACCGGCGCGGCGGATCTCCGCCGCCGTGGATTCGCCCACCGCCAGCCAGTGCAGGCCCACCGGCCACTGCGGCCAGAGATCGGCCATGGCGTCCAGGGCGTGCCGGGCGGCGTTGGCGCTGACGAAGAACACCGCGTGGTACAGATCCAGATCCAGCAGCCGCCGGCGATGATCCCCGGACAGCGGCAGCGGCTCGATGCGCAGGGCCGGCACCAGCAGCGGCTCGTGGCCGGCGGCCCGCAGCCGCGCCGCCAGCGCCTCGCCCTGGCCGGCGGGACGGGTGACCAGGACCCGGCTCATGGCCGGTCGTAGAGTTCCCGGAGAATGCGGTCGGCGCCCTGGGCCAGCAGGGACTCGGCGATGGCGATGCCCAGTTCGGCGGCCTGCTCCCGGGGAGCCCGGTCCTCGGCGCGCAGCACCGTCTTGCCGTCCTCGCTGGCCACCAGACCGCGCAGCCACAGGCGGCCGTCGTCCTCAAGCAGAGCGAAACCGGCGATGGGCACCTGGCAGCCGCCCTCCAGGCGCCGGTTCATGGCGCGCTCGGCGGTGACCCGGTCCCAGGTGAGCGGATCGCTGAGCGGCGCCAGCAGATGGGCGGTGCGCTCGTCCTCGGCGCGGCATTCGATGCCCACGGCACCCTGGCCCACCGCCGGCAGGGATTCCTCCGGCGGCATGTCGTAGCGAATGCGTTCGTGCATCTCCAGGCGCTTGAGGCCGGCGGACGCCAGGATGATGGCGTCGAACTGGCCGTCGTCCAGCTTGCCCAGGCGGGTCTGCACATTACCACGCAGGCTGGAGACCTTCAGATCCGGCCGGTTGGCCAGCACCTGGGCCTGGCGGCGCAGGCTGGAGGTGCCCAGCCGGGCGCCTTCGGGCAGGCTCATCAGGGCGTCGTGGTGGTTGGAGACGAAGGCGTCGCGGGGATCCTCGCGCTCACAGATCACCGGCAGGGCCATGCCCTCGGGCAGTTCCATGGGCACGTCCTTCATGGAGTGCACGGCGATGTCGGCGCGGCCGTCCATCATCGCCTCTTCCAGCTCCTTCACGAACAGGCCCTTGCCGCCGATCTTGGCCAGCGGCGTGTCCAGGATCTTGTCGCCCTGGGTCTTGATCCGCACCAGTTCCACGCTCAGGCCCGGGTGCAGAGCCTCCAGCCGCTTTTGCACGTACTCCGCCTGCCAGACGGCAAGGGGGCTGGAACGGGTGGCGATGCGCAGAATCTCGGCGGACATGGAAGCTCCGGAACGACGAATGGAAGCCGGATTGTAATGGAAAAGGCGGCGCTTCGCCGAACGCCGCCGGGGCTATTTTTTCTTGCCGGTGAGCGCCTTGCGCAAACCGGCCATGTGGCGCCGGCTCACCGGCAACGGCTCCTCCACGCCGCGCAGGTGCACCTCGAAGCGCCCCTGGCGGGAACACTCCAGGCTTTCAATGAAGTGCATCGACGCCAGGGTGCTGCGGTGAATGCGCACGAACAGGTCCTCGAATTCCTCTTCCAGCGCCTTGAGCGGTTCGTCGATGAGCACATAGCCATCGCCGTAGTGCACCGCCACGTATTTCTGGTCGGCCTGGAAATAGCGCACCTCCTCCATGGGCACCACCTCCAGCCCCCGGTGGGTGCGGGCGCTCAGGTGACGGCGCCGGCGCGGGCGGTGTATCGCCAGCTTGTGGCTCATCTCCGCCACCTGCACCCGGTTCAGGGCCCGGGCCTTGCGCAGGGCGTGTTTGAGGTCGTCGGCGCTGACCGGCTTGAGCAGGTAATCCACCGCGTGCACGCGGAACGCCTGCAGGGCGTGTTCATCGTAGGCGGTGCAGAAGATCACCGCCGGCGGGTGCTCCATTTTCTGCAGGTGGCCGGCGGCTTCCAGGCCATCCATGTCCGGCATGCGGATATCCATGAGCAACACGTCGGGGCGCGTGCGGCCGGCGCATTCCACCGCTTCGCGGCCGCTGGCGGCTTCCCCGGTGACCTCCATGTGCGCCATTTCCACCAGACGCTTGAGACGCATGCGGGCGAGCGCTTCGTCGTCGCACACCAGCACTTTCATCTTGGCTACGTCGTCCATCGCCTTCCCCTCTAGTCCGACGGATAGCTGATCCGGACCTCATAGTGTTGTTGTTCGTCCAGCGACTCCACCCGCACGGCGGCGCCGTGGAGCGCCTCCAGCCGATGGCGGATGTTGTCCAGGGCCATGCGGTTGCCCTGGTGGCCGCTGTCGCATCCGGGATGCGGATTGCGGACCCCGATCACCACCCGGCCAGCCTCGCGGCGGGCGTGCACGGTTACCACGCCGCCGCCGGCCAGGGGCTGGATACCGTGATAGATCGCATTTTCCAGCAAGGGCTGCAACGTCAAAAGGGGCAGAAGCACGGTTTCGGGATCCAGTTCCACCCGCCAGTCCACGCGCAGCCGGTCGCCCAGGCGCAGGGCCTCGATGCGCGCGTAGCGTTCACACAGGGACAGTTCCTCCGCCAGCGACACCTGGTGCTCCAAGGAATCCTTGAGGCTGGCGCGGAACAACCGCGAGAGGTCCTCCACGGCCTGCTCGGCGGCGTCCGGGTCGACGCGCACCAGGGTGGCGATGATATTCATGGAGTTGAACAGGAAATGCGGCCGGATACGCGACTGCAGAGCCTGGATGCGCGAGCGCAACTCGGCGCGCTCCTTGAGCCGCAGCTGCTCCTGCACATAGAAGTAGCGCATGATCAAGCCGGCGACGATGGCGGCGATCAGCACGTTGGAAAGAATGTCCCAGTGCCACAGCGGGCGCACCGCCGCCCCCTCCGCGGCCCAGCCCAGCAGCCAGCGCGCCAGCAGGCTGAACGCCAGGGTATCGAGCACCACCAGCCCCACCACGGCCAGCGCCGACCAGGCGGAAGGCAGCCGGTTAAGGCGGTCGCGCAGGTGGCACACCACCGCCGCGGACGTCAGCCCCACCCACTGGATGAACAGGGAGGTGAGCGCCAGGCGCTCAATGCCGAACGGCTCGAAGTAGCCCGCCACCAGGGTGATGACGATGGCCATCAGTTCCGAGACCACCACCACCACCAGCACGGCGCGGGTGGTGCACAGGTTGGGCAGAAAGACGTTGGTTCTCGGTTCGCTCATGGCATCACTTATCGTTTTGCCGCCTACGATACCACCGTCCGGCGGTGCTATACTGCGCGCCCTGTCTATTTCAGCGCCGGACGCGAGCAACGAGATGAGTGATCAGCAACAAAACCAACTCTGGGGCGGCCGCTTCAGTGAATCCACCGATGCCTTCGTGCAGGAATTCACCGCCAGCGTGGCCTTCGACCGGCGCATGTACCGCCAGGATATCCAGGGTTCGATGGCCCACGCCACCATGCTGGCCGAGGCCGGCGTGCTCACCGATGACGAACGCGACGCCATCCACCAGGGGCTGAAGGAGATCCGCGCCGAAATCGAGGCCGGCGACTTCCAGTGGTCCGTGGCCCTGGAAGACGTGCACATGAACATCGAGGCGCGGCTCACCGACAAGATCGGCATCACCGGCAAGAAACTGCACACCGGCCGCTCCCGCAACGACCAGGTGGCCACCGACATCCGCCTGTGGCTGCGGGACGAAATCGACCTGATCGACGGCGAGCTGGCCCGCCTGATGACCGGCCTGCTGGACCAGGCCGAGCGCGAGGCGGCCACCATCATGCCCGGCTTCACCCACCTGCAGACCGCCCAGCCGGTGACCTTCGGCCACCATCTGCTGGCCTGGTTCGAGATGCTCAAGCGCGACCGCGAGCGCCTGCTGGACTGCCGCAAGCGGGTCAACCGCCTGCCCCTGGGCGCCGCCGCCCTGGCCGGCACCACCTACCCGATCCAGCGCGAGCGCACCCGCGAGCTGCTGGGCTTCGACGCGGTCTGCGAGAACTCCCTGGACGCGGTCAGCGACCGGGACTTCGCCATCGAGTTCTGCGCCCTGGCGGCGCTGTGCGTGACCCACCTGTCGCGCATCAGCGAGGAGCTGGTGCTGTGGACCAGCGCCCAGTTCAACTTCATCGACCTGCCGGACCGCTTCTGCACCGGCAGCTCGATCATGCCGCAGAAAAAGAACCCGGACGTGCCGGAGCTGGTGCGCGGCAAGACCGGCCGCGTCAACGGCCACCTGATCAGCCTGCTGACCCTGATGAAAAGCCAGCCGCTGGCCTACAACAAGGACAACCAGGAAGACAAGGAACCGCTGTTCGACGCCGTGGACACCCTGGCCGGCTGCCTGCGCGCCTTCGCCGACATGATCCCGGCCATCGAGCCGAACCGGGAAGTGATGCGCGAAGCGGCCCGGCGCGGCTTCGCCACCGCCACCGACCTGGCCGACTACCTGGTGCGCAAGGGCGTGGCCTTCCGCGACGCCCACGAAATCGTCGGCAAGGCGGTGGCCCACGGCGTGGACAAAAAGAAGGACCTGAGCGAGATGAGCCTGTCCGAACTGCGCCAGTTCAGCGACCAGATCGACGACGACGTGTTCGAGGTGCTGACCCTGGAAGGCTCGGTGAGCGCCCGCAACCACGTCGGCGGCACCGCCCCGGATCAGGTGCGGGCCGCCGTGGCGCGGGGCCGCGAAGTAGTGAACGCCTAACCGTCGGTGATCGCCCCCAGGGAGGCGGAGCTGACGGTCCTGGCGTACTTGGACAAGACGCCCCGGGTATAACGGGGCGCCGGCGCGGTCCAGGCCGCCCGGCGGCGCTCGAACTCGGCGTCGTCCACGTTCAGGGTGATGGTGTCCGCCTCGGCGTCGATGACGATCTCGTCGCCGGTTTCCACCAGGGCGATGGGCCCGCCTTCCTGAGCTTCCGGCGTCACGTGCCCGACCACGAAGCCGTGGCTGCCGCCGGAGAAGCGGCCGTCGGTGATCAGCGCCACGTCGTTGCCCAGGCCCCGGCCCATGATCGCCGAGGTGGGGGTGAGCATTTCCCGCATGCCCGGACCGCCCCGGGGCCCTTCATACCGGATCACCAGCACGTCACCGGCGGTGACGGTGCCGTCCATGATGCGGTCGGTGGCCTCTTCCTCGGAGTGGAACACCCGGGCGGTGCCCTTGAAGAAGGTGCCTTCCTTGCCGGTGATCTTGGCCACCGCGCCGGTGGGCGCCAGGTTGCCGTACAGGATGCGCAGGTGGCTGTCCTTTTTGATCGGGTTGTCCAGGGCGTGGATGATGTCCTGCTCCACCGGGTAGGGGGCCACGCTGGCCAGGTTTTCCGCCAGGGTCCGGCCGGTGACGGTGAGGCAGTCGCCATGCAGCAGGCCGGCATCGAGCAGGGTTTTCATCAGCGGCTGAATGCCGCCGATGGCCACCAGCTCGCTCATCATGTAATGGCCGCTGGGGCGCAGGTCCGCCAGCACCGGCACCTTCTTGCCGATGCGGGTGAAATCCGCCAGGGAGAGGGGCACGTCCACGGTGTGGGCCAGGGCCAGCAGGTGCAGCACCGCGTTGGTGGAGCCGCCCAGGGCGATAACCACGGTGATGGCGTTCTCGAACGCTTCCCGGGTGAGGATGTCGCGGGGCTTGAGGTCCCGGTCGAGCAGTTCCAGCACGGCGGCGCCGGCGGCGCGGCAGTCCTCCAGCTTGTCGTTGTCCTCGGCGTTCTGGGCGGAGCTGCCCGGCAGGCTCATGCCCAGGGCCTCGATGGCGCTGGCCATGGTGTTGGCGGTGTACATGCCGCCGCAGGAACCGGGGCCGGGGATCGCCTCTTCCTCCACCTGCTTCACTTCGATCAGTGATTTATCGCCCTTGGCGTGGGCGCCCACCGCTTCGAACACGGACACCAGATCGGTGTGGTTCTTGCCCGGCTTGATGGTGCCGCCGTAGACGAACACCGAGGGCCGGTTGAGCCGCGCCAGGCCCATCAGGCAACCGGGCATGTTCTTGTCGCAGCCACCGATGGCCACCAGGCCGTCGAAGCCCTCGCAGCCGGCCACGGTTTCGATGGAATCGGCGATCACTTCCCGGGACACCAGCGAATACTTCATGCCCTCGGTGCCGTTGGCGATGCCGTCGGACACGGTGATGGTGTTGAAGATCAGGCTCTTGCCGCCGGCGTCGTCGGCGCCGCGCCCGGCTTCGTCCGCCAGGCCGTCGATGTGCATGTTGCAGGGCGTCACCCGGCTCCAGGTGGACGCGATGCCCACCTGGGGCTTTTTGAAATCCTCGTCGGTGAAACCGGTGGCGCGCAGCATGGCGCGGCTGGGCGCCTTGCCCAGGCCATCCACCACGGGCGCGGAATAGCGGCGCCGTTTGTCGTCGGTCATGAACTTCTCCTCCTGCGTCGACGCGCCCCGGCGCGTCGTGGAACCTCGGCGCCACAGCATACCAGCCCGGGCCGGCGGTTCGGAGGCGGGCGACGCTTTACACGATGACATCAAAACGTCTTTTTTCTTCACCGTGATGCACCATCGTGCCAACAGAACCCGCCCGTTCTCCCGCTTACCCTGATTGATTGTCTGGCCCCTTTCCCTACCTCCAACAATATCCGGGGATCCGATTATGCTGTTGATCCGACCGGCGCACCGGCGCCTGCCCCTGTTTTTCCTGCTCGCTTCCCTGTTGCTCGCCCTGGCCGCCTGCGGCGGCGGCGGTGATTCCGCCTCCGGCGGTGGCACGGCTTCGGAAACCCCCAATGCCGGCGGCAACGACGGCGGCGGCGGCCCGGCCCCCCAACCGGAGCCCGAGCCGGAACCGGAGCCCGAGCCGGTGAACCTGGACTGGGACACCCCCTACGACCGCCCCGAGGAATACCCCAACACCGTCACCCTGCCCCAGCAGTTGATCACCCTGCGCGACGGCATCCGCCTGTCCGCCTCGGTGACCCTGCCCGCCGACGAGGACGGCAACCCGGCACCGGGGCCCTTTCCGGTGGTGGCCACCTTCACCGGCTACAACCAGGCCCTGGGCCTGATCGGCGCCGCCGATCCCTACCTGGTGAAGCGCGGCTACGCCTACATCATCGCCGACCTGCGCGGCACCGGCGCCTCGGAAGGCACCTGGCAGGCGTTCGGGGAAACCGACCACGAGGACATTGGCGAGCTGCTCGACTACATCGACGCCCAGCCCTGGAGCAACGGCACCCTGGGCATGAACGGCGCCTCCTACATGGGCATCACCGGGCTGCTCGCCGGCGCCCAGCGCCCCGCCGGCGTGGACGCCATCTTCGCCATCGTGCCCATGGGCGACGCCTACCGGGACATCGTGTTCCAGGGCGGCCAGATCAACGCCGGCTTCATTCCCCTGTGGGTGGCCCTGGTCACCGGCCTGGGGCTGGTGCCCACGCCGGTGGGGCTGGACAACGACCAGCCGCTCTACTACCTGGAAACCCTGCTCGACCACCTCACCGGCACGCTCACCGAGTTCCCGGTGCCGGTGGTGGCCGGCGCCGTGCTCGGCGACGAGCATAAGTACAACACGGACTTCTGGCGGCAACGCTCGCCGCTGGAACAGGCCGACCGGATCCAGGCGCCCACCTTCGTGGTGGGCGGCCTGCGCGACATCTTCCAGCGCGGCGAACCGCTGATCTACGAAGCACTGAAGAACAACGGCACCGACAGCAAGCTGCTGATCGGCCCCTGGGAACACCTGGACGGCTCCGGCGGCGCCGGCCTGCCCGCCGACGGCGTGCCGGCCCTGGCCAACATCCGCCTGGCCTGGTTCGACCATTACCTGAAGGGCATGGACACCGGCGCCGAACGCTTCCCGCCGGTGACCCAGTACTACACCGGCGACGAACGCTATCGCACCGCCGCGGACTGGCCGCACCCGGAAGCCCGGGCCGAGGCGTTCTACCTGCACGGCCAGCCCGGCCTGCCCCTGTTCGGCGGCCTGAACCGCAAGGCCCCCGGGCCGGACGGCGCGCAAACGTCGCTGTTGCAAACGCCGCTCAACGGCCTGTGCTCGGCCAGCGCCAGCCAGTGGACCGCCGGCGTGCTGGGGCTGATCACGCCACCGTGCAGCGAGCAGAACAACCTGTCGGAATTGCTGGAGGCGGTCTACACCAGCGAGCCGCTGGAGGAGGACATGGTCATCAACGGCCCCATCGGCGGCCAGATCTGGGCCTCCACCACCGGCCTGGACACCAATGTGGTGGTGCGCGTCAGCGTGGTGGACCCCAACGGCCTGTCCAGGGAGCTCACCAATGGCATCCAGATGGCCTCCATGAGCGGGTTCAACCCGCAACGCTCGCGCTTCATGAACGGCAAGCTGGTGCAGCCCTGGCACCCCTTCACCGCCCGCAGCGGCCAGGAAATCCGGCCGCTGGAGCCGTTC
The DNA here is from genome assembly GCF_015265435.1 of Alloalcanivorax profundimaris. GTDB lineage: Bacteria > Pseudomonadota > Gammaproteobacteria > Pseudomonadales > Alcanivoracaceae > Alloalcanivorax > Alloalcanivorax profundimaris. The sequence continues at coordinate 48,621 of NZ_JABJWH010000008.1, forward strand.
CGCGCCGACGTGGAGGTGTTCCCCACCAGCGCCGTGATCCCCGCCGGCCACCGGCTGCGCGTGAGCGTCGGCGCCAGTGACCTGCCCCACGGCCTGAGCCCGATCCCGGACCTGCTGCGCGGCCTGCTCGGGGCGCTCACCGTGTACAGCACCCCGGCCATGCCATCGCGAGTGAACATCCCGCTGGTGCCGACGGACGCGGTGCGCTGATGCCCAGCCGGCCGCGGCGATGTCGCCGCCGGCTTTCGCCTTTCCGAGCGATAGACAAAACCGACTTCGTTTGTTCACCCCGTTCTGGGACAATGCCGCCTTTCGGGCCTACCAGCCCCTTTCCTTTTTCTCCCCGTTACCCACGGTCCGGAGCTTGCGCATGTCTTCTTCCACCGACGCGGACACCCCCGCCGTCGCTTCGCACCCCCGTCTCGCCGAACTGGCCCTGGCCCTGGGCGGCTTCGCCATCGGCACCACCGAATTCGTGATCATGGGGCTGATGAACCCGATCGCCGACAACCTGGCGGTGGACCCGCAGCGGGTCGGCTACGCGATCAGCAGCTACGCCCTGGGCGTGGTAGTGGGTGCGCCGCTGATCTCCTGCCTGGCGGCGCGGGTGCCCAAGCGCACCCTGCTGATCGGCCTGATGCTGCTGTTCGCGCTGGGCAACGTGGCCAGCGCCCTGGCGCCGGGCTTCTGGTCCTTCGTCGGCCTGCGCTTTATCGCCGGCCTGCCCCACGGCGCCTATTTCGGCGTCGCCGCCCTGGTGGCCGCGGCGGCGGTGCCCTGGAACCAGCGGGCCCGGGCGGTGGCCCGGGTGATGCTGGGCCTGACCGTGGCGATTCTGCTGGGCGCGCCCCTGGGCACCTGGGCCGGCAATCAGTTCGGCTGGCCGGTGGCGTTCGCCTCGGTGGGGGTGATCGCCGCCACCACCGCGCTCATGGTGTGGCTGTTCGTGCCGTTCGTGCCCGCCGACCGGGACGCCTCGCCGCTGCGCGAGCTGGGCGCCCTGGCCAACCAGCAGGTGCTGTTCACCCTGGGCATCGCCAGCGTCGGCTTCGGCGGCATGTTCGCGGTGTTCAGCTATGTGATGCCCACCCTCACCGAACAGGCCGGCATGGCCGAGGCCCTGGGCCCGCTGGTACTGGCGATCTTCGGCGTCGGCACCCTGCTGGGCACCCTGGTGGGGGCGCGGGTGGCGGACTGGAACCTGATCCGCGCCATTCCGCTGATTCTGACCTGGTGCCTGGTGGTGCAAACGCTGTTCTTCTTCGTCGCCGACTGGGTGACGCCGGCGCTGCTGTTCGTGGGGCTGGTGGGCACCAGCATCGCCCTGGGGCCGGCGATCCAGACCCGGCTCATGGACGTGGCCGGCGACGCCCAGACCATGGCCGCCTCGCTCAACCACGCCGCCTTCAACCTGGCCAACGCCCTGGGCGCCTGGCTGGCCGGCTGGGTGATCGATCAGGGCGCGGTCTGGTCCAGCACCGGCCTGGTGGGGGCCGCCCTGGCGATCGGCGGCATTCTGATTTTCCTGGCCAGCCGCCGCGCGGAGAAGCGCGCCTAGCGCACCCCGGCGGAGAGCGGCTCCGGCTGCACCAGCTGCCCGGTGAGCGGGAAGCGGATGCGCACCCGCAGGCCGCCGTCCGGGTGGTTGTCCAAGCGCATGTCGCCGTGGTGCATGTCGACGATGCGCTTGACGATGGCCAGCCCCAGGCCGCTGCCGGACAGGGTGCGCGCCATCTCGCCCCGGGAGAACGGCTGCAGCAGCAGCGGGATGTCTTCCTCGCGCACCCCCTTGCCGTGATCGCGCACGGTGAGCCGCAGGGCGTTGTCGTCCACCTCGGTGTCGATCTCCACCGGCGGCGCGCCGTATTTAAGCGCGTTGGTGATCAGGTTGGAGAGCATGCGCTTGACGGTAAGGCGCTTGAGCATCAGGCGCGGCAGATCCTGCTGGCGGATGCGCAACCGCTCCGCCGGGTACTTGGCCACCACTTCGTCGATCAGGCTGTTGAGGTTCTCGTAGTCGGGCTGCTCGTCGGCGCCGTCGCGGATGAAGGCGATGAACTGGTCGAGGATGGCGTCCATGTCCTCGATGTCCTCGATGATGCCCTGGGACATCTCCTCGTCGTCCAGGAATTCCGCCGACAGGCGCAGCCGGGTCAGCGGCGTGCGCAGGTCATGGGACACCCCGGCCAGCAACAGGGCCCGGTCCCGCTGGGCCTGCTGCAGCTGGCTGGTCATGCGGTTGAAGGCCCGGTTCACCGCCTGGATCTCGGTGGGGCCGATGCGGTCGTCGAGCACCGGCACCGCCTCGCCACGGCCCACCTTGAGCGCCACCCGGGCCAGCCGCCGCAGGGGGCGGTTGAGGCTGCGCGCGATCAGCAGCCCGCCGATCACCGCCAGCAGCGGCACCGTCACCCCCCAGCCGAGCAGCAAATAGCGGTCGTAATCGCGGAAGAACGCCATCGGCACCCGCAGCCAGCCGCCCTCGAAGGAGGGCGCGGTGACCCACAGGATCGGCTGGCGGTCCTCCTCCAGGCGCACCGTGGCGCGCTCGCCCAAGCGCTCGGACAGCTCCTGGCGGAAGCGGTCCACCACCGGCTTGGAGAGCACCAGGGTCTGGGGCGTGCGCACGTCCGGCGGCGTGCCCGGCAGGATGCCGGTGGTCTCGCCCAGGCGCCGGCCCAGGGAAGCGTCGCCGCCGGGCTGGAACACCAGCTCCGCCTGCAGGGCGGTGAGGCGCGCGTACTCGCGAATGCCGGGCAGGTAGGCGTTACGGGCGAAGAACCAGAGCGTGACGCCCTGGCTGAGGCCGATCACCAGGCCGACGATCAGCGCGGCGCGGGTGAAGGCGGTTTTTGGCAGGAACCGGCCCACGGCGGCTCAGCGCTCAGTCCGGGACGAACACATAGCCCACGCCCCAGACGGTCTGGATGTAGCGCGGCTTGGAGGGGTCGTCCTCGAGCAGGCGGCGCAGCCGCGACACCTGCACGTCGATGGAACGCTCCATGGCGGACCATTCCCGGCCCCGGGCCAGGCTCATCAGCTTGTCGCGGGTGAGCGGCTCGCGCTGGTTCTGCACCAGCGCCTTGAGCACGGCGAACTCGCCGGTGGTGAGCGGCTGCGGGTCGCCTTCGCGGGCCAGGGTGCGGTTGCCCAGGTCCAGGGTCCAGGGACCGAACCCGACCACCGACTCCTCCTTGCTGGGCGCGCCGGGCACCTCGCGCACGTGGCGGCGCAGCACGGCGCGGATGCGGGCGCTGAGCTCCTTGGGGTTGAACGGCTTGGGCAGGTAATCGTCGGCGCCGGCGTCCAGGCCCTCGATGCGCTCGGCGTCGTCGCCCTTGGCGGTGAGCATGATGATCGGCAGGTTGTTGTCCCCGTCGCGCAGGCGGCGGCAGATGGACAGGCCGTCCTCGCCGGGCAGCATCAGGTCGAGCACCATCAGGGAGTAGATCTCCCGGGACAGGGCCCGGTCCATTTGCTCGGCGTCGGCCACCGCTTTGACCGCGTAGCCCTGCTCTTCCAGGAACCGTTGCAGCAGACCGCGCAGGCGCGCGTCGTCGTCCACCACCAGTATCTTTTCGACTTGTTCGCTCATGACGTTCCTCGGATCTGCCGACCGGCTGGTGTACCGCGCCTGGGCGCGCCAGGCAAGCCTGGATTGTATAGAAAGATTACCGCCGCCGCGCTCCGCGCCGTGACGCAAATTGGCACTGTGTGCCGATTTTCATCAAGTTACGGCGGCGCCGGCCCTTGTTATCATTGCGCCGCTTGGCGAACAGGAGCGAACTATGGCGAAAATACTCGTGGTCGACGATTCCCCGACCCAGCTGACCAATCTGGTGAAAATGGTGGAAAACCAGGGCCATCAGGCGATCACCGCCAGCAATGGCATGGAAGGCATCGATCAGGCCCGCGCCGAAAACCCGGACCTGATTCTCATGGACGTGGTGATGCCGGAGCTGAACGGCTTCCAGGCCACCCGCAAGATCGCCAAGGACGCGGACCTGAACCACATTCCCGTGGTCCTGGTAACCACCAAGGACCAGGAAACCGACAAGGTCTGGGGCGAACGCCAGGGCGCCGTGGGCTACATCGTCAAACCGCCCCAGGAGGCGGAACTGGCGGCGATGATCGGTAAAGTGCTGGGATAACCACACCCCGCCCCGTCAAGTCAATCTATGAACGACCGGAGTCATTCCCTATGATTCCGGTCGTTTCGTATCGAAGCGCCCGCATGCAACGTGCCCACGCGCAAGCCAGGAACCACCATGGAAAGCATCGAACAGATCATCGCCCAGGAACTCAACGCCCAGCCCCGCCAGGTGGCGGCCGCCGTGGGCCTGCTCGACGAGGGCGCCACCGTGCCCTTCATCGCCCGTTACCGTAAAGAGGTGACCGGCGGTCTCGACGACACCCAGCTGCGCACCCTGGAGGAGCGGCTGCGCTACCTCCGCGAGCTGGAGGAACGCCGCGAAACCATCCTCAAAAGCATCGCCGAGCAGGACAAGCTGACCCCGGAGCTGGAAAAGGCGATCAAGGCGGCGGACACCAAGACCCGCCTGGAAGATCTCTACCTGCCGTACAAGCCGAAACGCCGTACCCGGGCGCAGATCGCCCGGGAGGCCGGCCTGGAACCGCTGGCGCGAGCGCTGATCGAGGACCCGACCCTGGATCCGGAGACCGAGGCCGCCGGCTACCTCAACGAGGAACACAAGATCGCCACCGCCAAGGACGCCCTGGACGGTGCCAAGCAGATCCTCATGGAGGAATTCGCCGAGAACGCCGAGCTGCTCACCCGGCTGCGCACCTGGCTGTGGGATCAGGCCCACATTCAGGCGCGGGTGGCGGACGGCAAGGAAGAGGAAGGCGCCAAGTTCCGCGATTATTTCGAGCACGGCGAGGCGCTCAAGGCGATCCCCAGCCACCGCGCCCTGGCCCTGTTCCGCGGCCGCAACGAAGGCGTGCTGCACGTTTCCATGGTGCTGCCCGAGGAACTGGAAAGCGCCGATCCGCACCCCTGCGTGGCCATGGTCACCCAGGTGGCGGACTGGAAGGATCAGGGCCGCGCCGCCGACGCCTGGCTGGGCGAGGTGATGCGCTGGACCTGGAAGATCAAGCTCAACACCCACCTGGAAACCGAGCTGCTAGGCCGCGTGCGCGAACTGGCGGAGGAAGAGGCGATCCAGGTGTTCGCCCGCAACCTGAAGAGCCTGCTGATGGCGTCGCCGGCGGGCCCCAAGGCCACCATGGGCCTGGACCCGGGCCTGCGCACCGGGGTCAAGGTGGTGGTGGTGGACGCCACCGGCAAACTGCTGGAACACACCACCATCTTCCCGCACCAGCCCAAGAAGCAGTGGGACCAGTCCCTGGCCACCCTGGCCAAGCTGTCCACCAAGCACGGCGTGGACCTGATCGCCATCGGCAACGGCACCGCCAGCCGCGAGACCGACAAGTTGGCCGGCGAGCTGGTCAAGGCCCTGCGCGACAAGCAGGCGATGCAGAAGATCATGGTTTCCGAGGCGGGCGCCTCGGTGTACTCCGCCTCGGAACTGGCGGCCCGGGAGTTCCCGGACCTGGACGTATCCTTCCGGGGCGCGGTGTCCATCGCCCGCCGCCTGCAGGACCCGCTCGCCGAGCTGGTGAAAATCGATCCCAAGTCCATCGGCGTGGGCCAGTACCAGCATGACGTGAGCCAGGTGAAGATGTCGCGCTCCCTGGACGCGGTGGTGGAGGACTGCGTGAACGCCGTGGGCGTGGACGTGAACACCGCCAGCGCGCCGCTGCTGGCGCGCATCGCCGGCCTCAACGCCACCATCGCCGGCAACATCGTCAGCTTCCGCGAGAAAAACGGCGCCTTCAATAACCGGGACGCCCTCAAGCAGGTGCCGCGCCTGGGCGAGAAAACCTTCGAACAGGCCGCCGGCTTCCTGCGCATCATGAACGGCGAGAACCCGCTGGACGCCTCCTCCGTGCACCCGGAAGCCTACCCGGTGGTGGAGAAGATCGCCGAGAAGCACGGCCGCCCGCTCAAGGACCTGATCGGCGACGCGCCCTTCCTGAAATCCGTGAAACCGGCGGAATTCACCGACGATACCTTCGGCCTGCCCACGGTCACCGACATTCTCAGCGAGCTGGAAAAACCGGGCCGCGACCCGCGCCCGGAATTCAAGGCCGCCGAGTTCAAGGAGGGGGTGGAAACCCTGGACGACCTGAAGCCCGGCATGATGCTGGAAGGCGCGGTGACCAACGTGACCAACTTCGGCGCCTTCGTGGACATCGGCGTGCACCAGGACGGCCTGGTGCATGTGTCCGCCCTGGCCGACAAGTTCGTCGAGGACCCCCACGACGTGGTCAAACCCGGCGACATCGTCAAGGTGAAGGTGCTGGACGTGGACAAGCCGCGCAAGCGCATCAGCCTGACCATGCGCCTGGACGACCGCCACCAGGACAAGCCGGCCGCCGGCGCGCCGGCGGACAAACCTCGCAACCGCAAGGGCGGCCAGCGCCCCGGCGGCAAGCAGCGCGGTGGCCAACAGCAGTCGCAATCCCAGGGCGCCCTGGGCGCGGCGTTCGCCAAGGCCTTCGAGCAGCAGAAAAAACGCGGCTGACCCCCTGCCTGTTCGCGCGGATCGCGATTCCCGCGAACAGGCCCTACCATACAGGCTGATCGCGCCCACAACCGGAAAGGCCCATGACCGACACCCTCAGCCAGCGAATCCAGGCCCTGCTGGACTCGGACGCCGCCGCCACCCTGGCGGACATTCACCGGGGCATCGAAAAGGAAAGCCTGCGCATCAACGAGCAGGGTACCCTGGCGCGCACGCCACACCCCCGGGAGCTCGGCTCGGCGCTGACCCATCCGTACATCACCACGGACTATTCCGAAGCGCTGCTGGAATTCATCACGCCGCCCACCACCTGCCTGCGCCGGCCCATCGAGTTTCTTGAGCAACTGCACCGCTACACCTACCGGCACATCGACGACGAGCTGCTGTGGGTGAATTCCATGCCGTGCATGATCGGCGAGGACCGGGACGTGCCGGTGGCGGAATACGGCAGCTCCAACGTGGGCCGCATGAAGCACGTCTACCGCATCGGCCTGGGCCACCGCTACGGCCGCAAGATGCAGACCATCGCCGGCATCCACTACAACTTCTCCTTCCCGGAGGAGTTCTGGCGCATCAACCGGGAACTGGAAGGCGACGACCGGCCGCTGCAGGAGCACATCTCCCAGCGCTATTTCGACCTGACCCGCAATTTCCAGCGCTATTCCTGGCTGCTGGTGTACCTGTTCGGCGCCTCGCCGGCGCTGTGCGCGTCCTTCCTGGCCGGCCGCGACCATCACCTGCTGGAACGCTTCGACCACAGCCTCTACACGCCCAACGCCACCAGCCTGCGCATGAGCGACCTGGGCTACCAGAACAACGCCCAGTCCTCCCTGGCGATCAGCTACAACAATCTCCAGGAATACGTGGACACCCTGACCCACGCCATCAAGACGCCGGAGCCCGCCTACGAAGAGCTCGGCGTGCGCGACGCCAACGGCGACTACCGCCAGCTCAACGCCAACATCCTGCAGATCGAGAACGAGTATTACTCGTCGATCCGCCCGAAACGGGCCATCAACAAGGGTGAGCGGCCCACCCTGGCGCTGCAGCGCCGCGGCGTGGAGTACATCGAGATCCGCGCTCTGGACCTGAACCCCTTCGAGCCGGTGGGCATCAACCAGCAGGACATGCGCTTCCTGGACCTGTTCGCCACCTATTGCCTGCTGCGCGAGTCGCCGCGGCTGGAGCGCTGCGACCTGAACGCCAGCAAGGAAAACCTGCGCCGGGTGGTCTACCAGGGCCGCGACACCAGCGTGCAACTGGACAACTGGGGCAAGGCGGTGAGCCTGCGCGAATGGGGCCTGGAGAAGCTGGACCAGATGGCGCCCATCGCCGAGCTGTTCGACCGCTGCCACGGCGGCGGCGACTACGCGCGCGCCCTGGAAGTGCAGCGCGAAAAGATCCGCACCCCGGACGCCACCCCCTCCGGCCGCATCCTGGACACCCTGGAGAGCCACGACCAGGGCTTCTTCCAGTTCGCCATGAACCAGGCCCTGGCGCACCGGGATCACTTCCTGGGGGAAAACCTGGATCCGGCGGTGGACCGGGAGCTTCGCCGGGCGGCGGAAACCAGCCTGGCCGAGCAGACCGAATGCGAGGCGCGGTCGGAAATGCCCTTCGATCAGTACCTGGATGCCTACTTCCGGGGCTGACCGCCGGATAAAGGGTTGAAAAATGTTAACGAGTGGCCATGGCGGCCGCTCCCTCCGGTGCTAGGCTCGAACTGAGAGTTCCCAGCGCGCCCGGCGCTTTCCGGGAAAGGAGGGGAAATGTTCGAGCCCACGTCGGATCCATTCGAAAAGGCCTACAACCGCGGCTGCATGTGGGGCATGGCCGGCGGTCGCGTGGATCAGTGTCCGTATCTGGACGAGGCCCTGGTGGAATGGTGGGTGCAAGGCTGGGAAGCCGGCGCCGCCGCCTGGCGCGATCGCCGGGAACCCGCCACGTCCCGCGACGTCTGAGTCAGCATAAGGACTCAAAAAAAGGATCGGAATCATCATGAAAGCCCTTCTTCCGGCGCCGCGCGCGCTGTACGGACTGACTTTGCTTGCCTGTCTGGCCGCCTTCCTGGGCGCCCTTTATATGCAACACGTGGAGGGCCTGGAGCCCTGCCCGTTGTGTATTTTCCAGCGCATCGCGCTGATCGTGGTGATGGTGATCCTGCTGATCGCCACCCTGCACGGCCCCAAGGGCATCGGCGTGCGCGTCTACGCGGTGCTCACCGGCCTGACCACCCTGGGCGGCGGCGCCATCGCCATCCGCCACCTGTGGCTGCAGAGCCTGCCGCCGGATGAAGTGCCCACCTGCGGCCCCTCCCTGGACTACATGCTCGACGCTTTCCCGCTCCACGAAGTGATGGCCACGGTGCTGTCCGGTTCCGGGGAATGCGCGGAGGTAAGCTGGCGCTTCCTGGGCCTGACCATTCCCGGCTGGTCCCTGGTGGTGTTCGGCGGCGTGCTGATCGTGGCTCTGATACAATTGTTCCGTCCGCGCCGGGGCTGACACCGAATACAAAAACAATCGCGGCTGAAGCCGCTCCTTCCGAAGGTTTCGTGCAGGAGCGGCTTCAGCCGCGATTTGGTTTGGCCCCCGCGCCACCGTGTGTACCCCCGCGGAGACCGAACCGTGCTTGATGGTCTGCTGATCCTGTTGGTGTTCCAATTCCTTGGCGAGGTGCTGATCCACTTCACCGGCCTGCCGCTGCCCGCGCCGGTGGTGGGCATGGTGCTGTTGCTGCTGGCGCTGATGTTCAACCTGCCCGGCAGCGACCGGGTTTCCGAGGCCGCCGGCATGCTGATCCGCCATATCAGCCTGCTGATTTTTCCCCTGGGCGTGGGCATCGTGCTGCAATGGAGCCGCTATCAGGACTATGCCCTGGCGCTGACCGTGGCGGTGGTGTTCGGCACCATCCTGACCATGGTGCTGGTGACCCTGCTGCTCAAGCTGCTGATGCCCGGCGAGCGCCATCATGAGGAACACCATCATGACTGAGCTGCTGCATACCCCCCTGTTCGGCCTGCTGCTGACCCTGGCCAGCTACCGGGCGGCCACCTGGCTCTACGGCAAGGCCCACAGCCTGCCGGTGTTCCACCCCTTTCTGGTGGCCTCGATTCCGGTGGTGGTGGTGCTGCCCATGGTGGGGTTGTCCTACGAGGAGTACCGCGAGCAGATCCAGGGGCTGTCCTTCCTGCTAGGCCCGGCCACGGTGGCGCTGGCCTGGCCGCTGTACCGGCAGCTGCGCACCGTGCGCAGCGTCTGGAAGCCGGTGCTGATCACCACCCTGGTGGGCGCCGCCCTGGCCGCTGGTATTTCCGTGCTGCTGGCCTGGTGGCTGGGCGCGCCGGAACCGGTGGTGGGCTCCCTGGCGCCGAAATCAATCACCACGCCGATCGCCGTGGAGGTGGTACGCAGCACCGACGGTTTCGTGGCCCTGGCCGCCGGGGCCGTGGCCATCACCGGCATCGTCGGCGCCCTGGTGGCGGGCTCCATCTTCCGCCTGCTGCGGGTCCACGACGACCGCATTCGGGGCTTCGCCCTGGGGCTGGTGGCCCACGCCATCGGCACCGCCCGGGCCTTCGAGTACGGCGAAAAGGCCGGCGCCTTCGCCAGCCTGGCCCTGGGGCTCACCGGCCTGGTCACCGCCCTGGCCCTGCCCTGGCTGTGGCCCTGGGTCGCCGGCTGGCTGTTCGGAATATAACCAGTGGCGCTTATGAAGAATCCGTCTTTAACGGCAACCCTCTGAACCGACAGCGTTTTTCCCGCTCCGGCCGGTGATGGCCCGATTTAACCCGTTGCCGCCACGTCGGCCACGGGGCTAGCCTCGAAAGCCCATCTGGAATCCGGACAAGGAGCGACCGCCATGGCCACGTCCGCTTCATCCTCTCTGATGCCATCCCCCCTGATGCAATGGCGCCGCATCGAAGCCCTGGTGCGCGCCTGGCTGGAACAGCGCCAGCAGCTGATCGTGCTGCTGTGCGGCCTGCAGGGCCTGAACGATTTCGAGGAAGGCCACCCGCCGCCCATTCAGGGCCGGGTACGGGACTTCTGCCAACTGCTCATGGACTACATCAGCGCCGGTTACTTCGAGGTCTACCGGGAGTTGGTGCGCGAGGCGCGCCGCTACCGGGACGCACCGGTGCCGGCGGTGGCCGACCACATCCTGCGGCGGCTGGATCTGTCCACCGAGGAGGCCCTGGCCTTCAACGAGGATTACGACACCGACGACCACTGCCTGGTGCAGCTGAAGCAGCTGCCGGAACGGCTCGACCGGCTCACCCAGGCGCTGGAGGAACGCTTCGCCCTGGAGGACCAGCTGATTCTCAGCGTTCACCAGGCGCCGCGACGTCACGCCCTGCGCCACTGAAAGCCAGCCAGCGGCGCGGAATCGCGGCTCAAGCCGCTGCTACCGGTACCCCAATGGCCGGGCACGAAAAAGGCCACCCGAAGGTGGCCTCTTTCAATGCCGTCGGAGCGCGCCGCCGTTACTCGGTGGCGGCCTCTTCGCCGGCGTCCTCGGCGCTCTCTTCGTTGCCCTGCTTCTTCACGTCCAGCAGTTCCACTTCGAAGATCAGCACCTGGTTGGGACCGATGTCGCCACCGGCGCCCTGCTCGCCGTAGCCCAGCTCCGGCGGCAGGAACAGCTGCCACTTGTCGCCCACCTTCATCATCGGCAGGGCTTCCTGCCAGCCCGGGATGATGTGCTTGAGGCCGAACACCGCCGGCTTGTCCCGCTCGATGGAGCTGTCGAACACGGTACCGTCCACCAGGGAGCCCTTGTAGTGCACCTCCACGGTGTCTTCCAGGGTCGGGGACTCGGCGCCTTCCTCACCGGATTCCAGCACCTTGTACTGCAGGCCGCTGTCGGTGGTCTCGATGCCTTCCTTCTCGGCGTTCTCCTCCAGGAAAGCCTGGGATTCCTCCAGGTTCTTCTGGGCCTTCTCTTCCTGCTCCTGCTGACGCGCTTCCATCATGCGGGTCTGGTAGTCGCGGATCAGCTGATCCAGATCCTCGTCACCGAGACGGGATTCGGATTCGTCACCGAAACCATCGCGCAGGCCGGCGATCATGGCTTCCAGGTCCAGGTTCTTCATGGCGCTCATCTGTTCGGCGCTCCGGAAGCCCAGGGCATAGGACGCCTTCTGATCCTCGGTCTTCAGCTCGACGTCACTGCTCTTGTCGTCGTTTCCACCACAGGCCGCCAGCACGATACTGCCGGCGAGCACGATTGCGAACTTTTTCATTCTGCCTCCATTGGCTTACGTTTATTTTCCCTGCGCCGTTGATCCCTCGCCGCGCATTTCCTCCGCGCTAATGATGGTCGGCGCCTCCACTTCAACGGTCTGCACGTCCACGCCCGGCGGTGGAATCTGGCCATACTGCCAGCTTCCCGTGGCATCGCGCCAGCGATAGACCCGCCGTCCCGCGCCGCCACCATCAAGCAGACGCGACGACGTCAGCCACTGGTCGGGCTGCGACCAATGATCCCGCATCCGCTGCCAGTCCAGCAGCGGCTCGCCGTGCCCCAAGGGCACGGTGAAGGACGCGACCGCGAAGACGCCGCCCAACATCAATAACGTGACTGGATAACGCATGACCGCGTTTCCCCCCGGTTGGTTCCCTTCGCGCCGACGATCGGCCTGCGAAGCGCGGTTCATTGTGCCTGTCCCACCGCTACTGTCAAAACGCGGATTGCGGTTATAGTGTGGCGCGAGGGGAAATCATTATGCCGAACAACAGCACGGATCCGTCCGTGGCCCCGCCGGCGGCCCGCCGGGTCGCCCGCCAGGACGAACGCCGGCTGGTGGTTCTGGTCGCCAACAGCAAGGGGGGCTGCGGCAAAACCACCCTGGCCACCAATCTGGCGGCCTACTTCGCCCATGCCGGCCAGACCGTGACGCTGCTTGATCTGGACCCGCAGCAATCCGCCACCCAATGGGTACGGCTGCGTCAGGACCCGCGGGTGGAAGCCCTGGGCTGGCCGGCGGAGGAACCGGTCTCGCTGGGCCGGCTGCAGGACCAGTTGCAGCGGGCCCGGGACGTGGTGGTGGTGGATTCACCGGCGGGCATGGACCGCCATACCCTGGACCATGTGCTGCGCGTGGCGCAGGTAGTGCTGATTCCGGTGCTGCCCAGCCCCATCGACATCCGCGCCACCACCCGTTTCGTGCAGAGCGTGATGCTCTCGCCCAGCTACCGGCGCCGGCCCCGGCGGCTGGCGGTGATCGCCAACCGGGCACGCACCCGCACGCGCATGTACGAGGCGCTGCGCCAGTTTCTCACCAGCCTGAAGATTCCCTACCTGGTCACGCTCCGCGACACCCAGCAATACGTGCAGGCCATGGCGGACGGGCTCAGCATGCTCGACCAGGCCGGCCCGCGCACCGAGGCGGACCAGCGCCACTGGCGACTGATCGGCGAATGGCTGGAGGTGCAGCGCCATCTCATCCGCTCGCTGCCCGGCTTTCACTGAGCGCCGCCAGCTCCTCCAGCAGCGTTTGCAGGCCCTGGCACTGGCCCACCTCGGGCACCACCACCAGCAACCAGCCCAGGGCGGAGACGCTGTCGTCGCCGGGCTGGGTCTGCGCCAGCTCGCCGAGCCGGGCCAGCAGCAGCCGCTCGCCCTCCAGCTCCGCCTCCTGGATCTGACGCTTGAGCTCCATCATGCCGCCGCCCTCGTCGGCGGCGCGGCGGCGCACCACCCGCAGCGGCCGCAGATAGGTTTCCTCGAACTGCTCCGCCCGGGCCACCAGCCGGCGCCCCAGGGCGGCGTCCGGCCGCCGCCGGGCCTCCGCCAGCCACAGCGCCACCAGCAGCACCGCCACCGGCACGCCGTACTCGTCCTGCAGGCGCAGGCACAGCTTCTCGATCCGCTTGTCGCGCCACAGACGCAGCGCGAACCGCCACAATGAGGCGTTGTTCTCCATGGGCTCCCCTTCTGTTACGTCGGCGCTTGCCATACACTGCGCCGGTCTCGACCTCCGACCTCCGAGGCCCCTTATATCATGCTGTCCCTGGAACACATCAATCTGCGCCGTGGCCCCGAACTGCTGCTCGAGGACGCCGGCTTCGTGCTGCACAAGGGCGCGCGGGTCGGCCTGGTGGGCAAGAACGGCAGCGGCAAGAGCTCCCTGTTCAAGCTGATCCTGGGCGAACTGGAGCCGGACGGCGGCGAACTGAACCGGCCGGCGGACTGGCGCCTGGCGATGATGGCCCAGGAAGTGCCGGCCCTGGAACAGGCGGCGGTGGAGTACGTGCTCGACGGCCACCAGGGCCTGCGCCGGGCGGAAGCCGCCCTGGCCAAGGCCCAGGCGGGCGGCGACGACGCCGGCCTGGCCGCCGCCCACGCCGACCTGGACACCCTGCGCGCCTGGGAGCAACCGGCCCGCGCCGCCGCCATGCTGGCCGGCCTGGGTTTTTCCGAGCACCAGCAAAAGCAGCCGGTGAGCGCCTTCTCCGGCGGCTGGCGCATGCGCCTGAACCTGGCCCAGGTGCTGATCAGCGACGCCGACCTGATGCTGCTCGACGAGCCCACCAACCACCTGGACCTGGACGCCATCCTCTGGCTCCAGCAGTGGCTGATCCAGCACCCCGGCGCGCTGATGCTGATCTCCCACGACCGCGCCTTCCTGGACGCCACCGTCAGCGAGATTCTGCACATCGAGCACGGCCGCCTGAAGCGCTACAGCGGAACCTACTCGGATTTCGAGCGCCAACGCGCCGAGCAGCTCTCCCTGCAGCAGAAGATGCACGAGAAGCAGCAGGCGCAGATCGCCCACCTGCAGCAGTTCATCGACCGCTTCAAGGCCAAGGCCACCAAGGCCAAGCAGGCGCAGAGCCGGGTCAAGGCGTTGGAGAAGCTGGAGCGCATCGGCCCGGCCCACGTGGACTCGGGCTTCAGCTTTCACTTCCTCAAACCAGACCGGCTGCCCAACCCCATGGTGGGCCTGGATGGCGTGACCTGCGGCTACCCGGACACGCCGATCCTGTCCAACGTGACCCTGAGCCTGCGCCCGGAATCCCGCATCGGCCTGCTGGGCCCCAACGGCGCCGGCAAATCCACCCTGATCCGCACCCTGGTGGGTGAACTGGACGCCCTGGGCGGCCACCTGGAGCGCGACCCGGACCTGGCCGTGGGCTACTTCCACCAGCAGCAGGTGGACCGGCTCGCCGCCGACGACACCCCCTACCAGCTGATCAACCGGGCGCATCCGAAGTGGAGCGAGCAGCAGGTGCGCAACGAACTGGGCGCCTTCGGCTTCCACGGCGACGATGTGTTCGAGCCGGTGGGCCGCTTCTCCGGCGGGGAAAAGGCGCGCCTGGCCCTGGCGCTGATCGTGCACCAGAAGCCGGCGCTGCTGCTGCTCGACGAACCGGCCAACCACCTGGATCTGGAAATGCGCGAGGCGCTCACCCTGGCGCTGCAGGAATTCGGCGGCGCCGTTCTGCTGGTGTCCCACGACCGCCATCTGCTGGAAACCACCGTGGATGAATTCCTGCTGGTGGCCGAGGGCACCGTGCGCCCCTTCGACGGCGACCTGGACGACTACGCCCGCTGGTTGCAGCAGTCCCGCCGCGACGCCCAGGCCGCCCGGCGCCCGGCGGAACCCGCCGGCGGCGGCCGCGACGACGCCCGTCAGCGCCGTCAGGACGCGGCCAAACGGCGTGAGCAGCTGCGGCCGCTGAAAAAGGACGTGGAAAAGCTGGAGAAGGCCCTGGACCGGGAAAGCCAGGCCCTCACCGAGGTGGAAACGGCCCTGGGCGACGAAACGCTCTACACCGACACCGGCCGCAAGGACGAACTGAACCGGTTGCTGGCCCGCCAGGGCGAACTGAAAAGCCGCCACGAAGAGCTGGAAATGGCGCTGCTGGAGGCCATGGAGAAGCTGGAAGAAGCGGAAGCGTCGCTCTGACCTGGATCGCGACTGAAGCGGAACGCCGCCCGGTCGCGATCAACCCTGATCCGGCGCCTCGCCGCGTTTGAGCAGGGCGGCGCTGCCGGCACCGCAGGCCACCACCGTCTTCATCATCTGCTCCACGCCGATGTCCGGGCGCCGCTCCACCAGGTCCCCGTCCACATGGTAGATGAACCCGGAGGTGGGGTTGGGGCCAGTGGGCACGAACACCGACAGGGTGCCGTCGTCATGCCGCGAGGTGATCAGCCCCAGCACCGTCACCGACACCTGGCGACCGTACAGCCACACCCGCGCCACCTCGCCGCGCATCAGGCTGTCCTGGCTGCCGCCGAACAGCTGCACGATCACCTCCTTCACCGCCCGATAGCCCGGCACCCGGGCCATGCCGCGCTCTTCCAGGCGCTGCCAGATCCAGCCGCCCAGGCGGGTGGCCACCAGGGTGCCCACCAGGAAACAGAACACCACCAGCACCGTCACCACCACCCAGTCGGCGGCGAACTTGGGCAGGCCAAAGCCGCGCACCACCAGGGCGGTGAACGGGGCGATCAGGCTGGTCACCGCGTCGTAGATCCACTTGAAGAAGAACGCGATGATCGAGATGGGCAGCAGGATCACCAGCCCGCCCAGCAGGGATTTGCGAATGAAGAACCAGACTCGGTTGTTGCTCATGGGCGTCCATACCAGATTCGGTTGATGTACAGACAGCGCTCGCCGGTGGGCGTTCGGACCCGGGCTTCGTCGTCCACCCGCTTGCCCAGCAAGGCCCGGGCCAGGGGCGCGTCGATGCTAATCAGACCGTCACTGCCCACCGCCTCGTCCGGGCCCACCAGCCGGTAGGTCTCCAGCTTGCCGTCGTCGTCTTCCAGCTCCACCCAGGCACCGAAAAACACCTTGCCCGGGTCCTCCGGCGGGCGATCCACCACGGTCATGCCGTCCAGCCGCTTGCTCAAAAAGCGGATACGCCGGTCGATCTCGCGGAGCTGCTTCTTACCGTAAATATACTCGGCGTTCTCGGAGCGGTCGCCCTGGGCGGCGGCCTCCTGCACCGACTTGGTGATCGGTGGCCGCTCTTCCTTCCAGAGACGCTGCAGCTCCTCGTTGAGGCGCCGGTAGCCCTCCGGCGTGATGTACTTGGAGGCGGGTTTGCCCTTCGGTCGCCAACGGCCCATGCGCTATTCTCCGGTTCGCTCCTCCGGGCCCCGGGCGGACGATATCCGCGAGGACACCACCGCCAGCTTGAGCCCGAACGGGGCAAGCAACTTTTCCACGGTGCCCAGAGTGGGGTTGCCCCGTCCCTGTTCAATGTCCTGGATCACCCGCGCGGACACGCCGGTGAGCCGACTGTATTCACTCAAGGTGAAGCGCAATCCGCCGCGTAACAGTGCCACCACCCGATGAATGGGAAGCTCCGGATGGTCGTGGATATGACTCAGCACCTCACGACGCCGCTCCACCTGCTCCGCCGGACTCAGCTCCGCGTAACGCTTATCCATGCAAGCGCTCCAATTGCGCGGCCAGATTCTTCGTCCCAGGTCGCAGTCCCTCCACCAGGTCCGGGTCCATGCCCAACGAGGTCATGCGTCGCGGCAACGCCCGCACGCTCGCGCCCATCTCCATGAGCGCCCGGCGCAACGGGCCGGCCGGCAGACCGGTCGCCGCCACCACCGCGTCCGTCACCCTTTGCCAGTCGGGCTGCCCACCGTTATCGGCCTGCCAGCGGCTCTGTCGCGCGATACCGTCCGGGTGCAGAAACATAGGCGCGAAGTCAAACACCGGCGTCAGGGCGATGTGCCCATCGTGATGTCGGGCAAGGGCGGTGTTGCGGGCATGGTTGTCCTTGTTGCCCAGGGCCAGGTTGGCCACATCACGCTTCAGGTACTCGGTGATCTCCGTAAGCGGCTCGCTGACCACCTCCGCCAGAGCCCGGCAGGCGTCTTCATGCCGTATAGCGACCCCGAATCCGGCCCGCCCACACAGCGAGGCCAGACTTTCCTGAGCGATACGCTGTACACCGCCACCCTCGAGACGACGGTCGAAGCGAGGAATGAACAGCGTGCGCCCGTGGGTCTCCAAGGAGCCCGGGACGCGCAGCCCCAGTCCCCGGGCCAGCGTCATATAATCGGCTTCCGCTCGCAGGATGGCTTGCAGATCGCGGTCGGTGCCACGATGGAACTTCACCAGCCAGTGCCGGCGGGCGCGCTCGTCCGGCAGGGTATGATCCAGATAAAGCAGGCCGTCATCGGCCTCGGTCAGCAGAATCTTCGGCCACTCGCCCTGAACGCCGGAGGAACCGGCCACGAACAAACCGTGCGCGGCCAGATGTTCCACGAACTCCTCATGACGACCCGCCACGTCTTCAAAGCGAAATCCGCGAGCCGGACCCGCCGGGCGCTCCGACAGCCACGCCCAGGCTTCCTTGATGCGCAGATTGCCAATCGGATTGCCGCCACCGGCTCTCAGCAACGGCCAGTCCCCCACGGCTTCCGCGGTGACCGGCAAGTCCAGCTGACGCAGCAACTCCCGTCGCCCGTAGCCCTGTGGCAACACATCCACCAGCCAGGCCGGCCAGGTATCCTGTTCATCGATTTCCAAAGACACGGGGAACCGGACTCCGCAAGCCGCGGCATCATGGCGTCCCAGGTGATCCAGAGCATAATCGGCCAGGTAAGTGGTGTAAGTGGGCGCGCGCCAACCCAGGCGCTCCGAGCCCGCCAGGCTGATCACCGCCGCGTCTCGCCAGGCGCCATCCACGAATACCTGGATCGTACATTTATTGTTCATTTACGCATAATAGCGCCATTATTCAAACTTTCACAGCCGTTTTTCGGCGAAATAACGCCAATATACTGCCAGCTTGAAGTCTTTTTCCTCGCCGGCGCTGGTTTGGTAAACTTGCTTCCCCGATTTTTGATGCCTTCCTACCGAGAGGTTCGGCCCATGTCTTACCACCGCGCCCCCTGGCCGGCCACGCGTATGCGCCGCATGCGCAAGGACGACTTCTCCCGCCGCCTGATGCGGGAAAACACCCTCACCGTGGACGATCTGATCTACCCCGTGTTCGTGCTCGACGGTGAGCAGCGCACCGAGGCGGTGCCTTCCATGCCCGGGGTGGAGCGCATGAGCATTGATCTGCTGGTGGAAGAGGCGCGGGAGCTGGACGGCCTGGGCGTGCCCGCCATGGCGCTGTTCCCGGTGACGCCGCCGGAGGTGAAAAGCCTGGACGCCGCCGAGGCCTGGAATCCGGAGGGCCTGGCTCAGCGCGCCACCCGCGCGATCAAGGCGGCGGTGCCGGAGATGGGCGTGATCACCGACGTGGCCCTGGACCCGTTCACCACCCATGGCCAGGACGGCATCCTCGACGACGACGGCTATGTGCTCAACGAAGCCACCGTCACCGCCCTGGTCAAGCAGGCCCTGTCCCACGCCGATGCCGGCGCCGACATGGTGGCGCCCTCGGACATGATGGACGGCCGCATCGGCGCCATCCGCGAGGCGCTTGAGGAGCAACGCCACATTCTCACCCGCATCATGGCCTACTCCGCCAAGTACGCCTCCGCCTATTACGGTCCGTTCCGCGACGCGGTGGGCTCCGCCGGCAACCTGGGCAAGGCGGACAAGACCACCTACCAGATGGACCCGGCCAATTCCGATGAAGCGCTGCATGAAATCGGCCTGGACCTGGCCGAGGGCGCCGACGTGGTAATGGTGAAGCCGGGCATGCCCTATCTGGACGTGGTGCGCCGGGTGAAGGACGAATTCCGCGTCCCGGTGTACGCCTACCAGGTGAGTGGCGAATACGCCATGCACATGGCCGCCTTCCAGAACGGCTGGCTGGACCAGGACAAGGTAATGATGGAATCCCTGCTGGCGTTCAAACGCGCCGGCGCCGACGGCATCCTCACCTACTTCGCCAAGGCCGCCGCGCTCAAGCTCAACCAACGCGACTGAACCACCTCCCCGCCGATTCCCCGGGCCTTTCCGGCCCGGGCCACCCGCCCGGCGTTTTTTGACGCGCATCAAAACAATAAAGTTGACTGACTCATATAATTCTTAAAGCCCCCTCCATGGGGCTTTACCGATTATGGATTCCAGTCCGCAAGGAGCCACCGATGCCGTCCCCCGTTGAGCGTCCGCCTCTCGGTATTCTCATCCTGATCGCCAGCCCGAATATCCATGCCGACAACGCCGTCGGGCACACCATCGCCACGCTGATCGAGGACCTCGAGCGCCGCGACGTGACGGTGGTGACCGCCGGCAACAGCGACGACGCGGTGGCCATGCTCGCCTCGGAGCCCGCCATTCAATGCGTGCTGACCAGTTGGCGCCTGCCGGGCACCCATACCGCCCACGGCGCCTTGGAAGTCCTTTCGGAATTGCGCGCGCGCAGCACCGAGGTACCCGCCTTCCTGCTCGCCAGCCGGGAGACCGCGAAGACCATTCCCATGCGGGCCATGGAAATGGCCAGCGACTTCATCTGGCTGCTGGAAGACACCCCCTCCTTTATCGGCGGCCGCATCCTGGCCGCCGTGGAGCGCTATCGCCGCAACGTCCTGCCGCCCATGTTCGACGCCCTGGTACGTTTCTCGCGGGTCCATGAGTACTCCTGGCACACGCCCGGCCACCATGGCGGCGCCGCCTTCCTGAAGGCACCGGCGGGGCGCGCGTTCTTCGAGTTTTACGGCGAGAACATGCTTCGCTCGGATCTGTCCATCTCGGTGGGGGAGATGGGCTCGCTGCTCGACCACAGCGGCCCGATCGGCGCCGGCGAGCGCTACGCCGCCCGGGTATTCGGCGCCGACCGGACCTACTACGTCACCAACGGCTCGTCGACCTCCAACCGGGTGATCCTGATGGCCTCGGCGACCCGGGATCAGGTGGTGCTGTGCGACCGCAACTGCCACAAATCCGTCGAACACGCGATCACGCTGTCCGGCGCGGTGCCGTCCTATCTGGTGCCGATCCGCAATCACTACGGCCTGATCGGCCCGATACCGCCGGAGCGATTGACGGCATCGGCGATCCGCGACGGCATCGCCACCAGCCCGCTGTGCGCCGGGCTCGAGGACAGCGATCCGGTCCACGCCGTGATCACCAACTCCACCTATGACGGCCTCTGCTACAAGGTGTCCCGGGTGGAAGAGTTGCTGGGCGACAGCGTCGACCGCCTGCATTTCGACGAGGCCTGGTACGGCTACGCCCGCTTCAACCCGATCTATCGCGAGCGTTACGCCATGCACGGCGAACCCGGCGAGGATCGCGGCGACAAACCCACTTTGTTCGCCACCCAGTCCACGCACAAGTTGCTGGCCGCGCTTTCCCAGGCCTCCATGATCCATATTCGCGAAGGCCGCCGGCCGATCGAACACAACCGCTTCAACGAAGCTTTCATGATGCACGCGTCCACGTCGCCGCAGTACAGCATCATCGCCTCCAACGATGTCAGCGCCGCCATGATGGACGGCCCCGGCGGCGAGCGGCTCACTGGAGACGCCATTCGCGAGGCGGTGGCGTTCCGCCAGGTCATGGCGCGCCTGAACGCGGAATACGATGAAAAAGGCGAGTGGTTCTTCGGCGTCTGGCAGCCAGAAACCGCCGTCGACCCGATGAGCAAGGAACGCGTGCCGTTCCACGAAGCGCCCCTGGAACTTCTCGCCAGCACGCCACAATGCTGGACCCTGAACCCCGGCGACCGCTGGCACGGGTTCAAGGACCTGGAGGCGGATTACTGCATGCTCGACCCGGTGAAGGTGTCCATTACCACGCCGGGCATGGGCTTCGATGGCAAGTTGAAAGCCGACGGCATTCCCGCCGCGGTGGTCAGCGCCTATCTGGATGAACGGGGCATCGTGGTCGAGAAAACCACCGACTTCACCATCCTGTTTTTGTTTTCCATCGGCATCACCAAGGGCAAGTGGGGCACGCTGATCAACGCGCTGATGGCCTGCAAACGGGATTTCGACGCCAACGCGCCACTGCACCGTTGCATGCCCGGCTTCGCCGATCGCCATGGTCTGGACCCCGACCAGGGGCTGCGCACGCTGGCCCGGTCCATGTTCGATGCCATGGCGGCGTTGCGCACCACCGCGTTGATGGGTGAGAGCTTCTCGGCGTTGCCCACCCCCGACCTGTCACCGGTGCGGGCCTACGAAAAACTGGTGCAGGGGCAGGTTGAGCAATTGCCGCTTTCGGCCCTGGCCGGCCGCACCCTGGCCACCGGCGTGGTGCCCTACCCGCCGGGCATTCCCCTACTGATGCCCGGCGAGAACGCCGGCCCGGCGGACGGTCCGGTGCTCGGCTACCTGAACGCGCTGCAGGAATTCGACCGCCGCTTCCCGGGCTTCGAGCACGACAACCATGGCGTCGAGGTCATCGACGGGACCTACCACCTGTACTGCGTCAAGCAGGACTGAGCGGGGGAAGCGGCGATGAGCGTATCCGAGGAAAACAAGATCGGGCTGGTGCCGGTAACGCTGATGGTCGCCGGCAACATGATGGGCTCCGGCATCTTCATGTTGCCCGCCAATCTGGCCAGCGTGGGCAGCATTTCCGTGGTGGGCTGGTTGATCACGCTCAGCGGCGCCGTCGCCCTGGCCCTGGTGTTCGCCAAGCTGGCGATTCTCGATCCCGCCGCGGGGGGCCCTTATGCCTATGCCCGAAAAGCCTTCGGCGACTACATGGGTTACCAGACCAATCTGATTTACTGGCTGGCCAACGTGGTGGGCAACGTGGCCCTGGCCACGGCGGGCCTGGGTTATCTGTCCGGCTTCTTCCCCTCGCTGCACAATCCGCTGATCTTCGCCATCGCGCAGATCGCGGTGATCTGGCTGTTCACCTATTTCAATATTCTCGGCCCCAAAATGGTCGGCCGCGTGCAATCGATGACCACCATGCTGGCGCTTTTTCCGATTCTGGCCACCGCGCTGCTGGGCTGGTTCTGGTTCGACGGTCACACTTTTACCTCCGGCTGGAATGTCTCCGGCAAGAGTTCGGGGAGCGCCGTCATGTCCACGCTTACCTTCACGCTGTGGGCGTTCATCGGCGTGGAAAGCGCGTCGGTCTCGGCGGCGGTGGTCAAGAATCCACGGCGCAATATCCCCATCGCCACGGTGGGCGGCGTCATTCTGGCGTCGGTGGCCTACATTCTCAGCTCCTCGGTGATCATGGGCATGATTCCCAATCAGGAGCTGGTCGGTTCATCGGCCCCGTTCGCGGATGCCGCCCGCATCGCCTTCGGTGACACCGCCGCCAACATCGTGGCGGTGTGCGCGGCCCTGGGTTGCCTTGGCTCACTGGCCGGCTGGACGCTTCTGGTCGGGCAGTCCGCCAAGGCCGCCGCCGACGACGGTCTGTTCGGCAACATCTTCGCGCGCACCAATGCCAAGGGCGTTCCCTCCGCCGGCCTGGTCCTGGTCGCCGGGCTCATGAGCCTGCAGGTTCTCGCCACCATGTCGCCCACCGCCAGCGAGCAGTTCGGCAAAATCGCCTCGGTGGCGGTGATCATGACCCTGCTGCCCTATATTTATTCGGCCATCGCCCTGAAGGTGCTCGGCTATAAAAAAATGCCGCACCGGCAATACACCGTGTACACGGTCATTATCCTGTTCGCGGCCGCCTACAGCCTGCTGGCGCTGATCGGCTCCGACGGCGAACAAACCCGCTGGTCCCTGATCTTCGTGATCGCCACCATCGTGTTCTACGCGCTGGCGCTCAACCGCCAGCACGACATCGAGGAGGCGCGCAAAACACCCGGTGGCGTTTCTCCGCATTGGGTGCGGTATCTCACCCTCACCGTCACGCTGGTGGCGCTGGCGTTGATGTTCTGGCTGTCCGTGGGGCGCCATGACCATCTGCAACTCCGAGGCCGGGAAGCGATGGTTGAGCCCCCGGCGCACTCCGTCGACAGCCTTCCGGCCACCGACAGCACCCAGGGAGAAACCAGCCTTGAATAAAATGATTCGCCTGGGCGCGCTGATCGCCCTCGCCGGCGTGGCCACCGCGCCGCTGGCGCACGCCGACGACGACGAGCTGAACCAGCGCCTGGAAAGGCTGGAACGGCAGGTCCGCGACCTCAAGCAACAAATCGATGACCGGGAACTGGAAAACACCCGGAATCCGGCGGGCCGGGCCGACACCATCTCGCGGCTGGGGTCCGGCTCCGCCGCCTGGCCGCCCACCGCCGGTGGCGACAGCGGCGTGGAAGTCAAAGCCCATGGCTATATCAAGCTCGACGGCATCTATGACTTTCACGGTGTCGGCAACCGCGACCAGTTCGTCACCGCCAGCATCCCCACCCGTGGTGGCGGTGGCGACGACCACTTCGGGTTCCACGCCAAACAAAGCCGCATCGGCGTGGAGATCCTCGACCACGACACCGGTTCCCGAGGCGCCCTGGAAGTGGACTGGTTCGGCGACAGCGACGGCTATCAACTGCAACTGCGCCATGCCTACTTTCAGGTAAAGCGGCTGTATGCCGGTTACGGGTTCAGCAACTTCATGGACATCGATGCCTTCCCGGACACGCTGGACAACGAAGGCCCCGGTGCCACCGCCTACCGGCTACAGGCCGGCCTGCTGTACCGCCATCCCATGGGCGAGCACCATGCCCTGCTGTTGTCCCTGGAAGACCCGGACACCGAGCTCTACGGCGGTGGAGGCGAAAGCAGCGCGCCGGACGTGGTGTTCACCTATAAGCACCAGGGCGGGTACGGCCACGTGAAAATGTCCCTGGTGGGTCGCCGCCTGAGCAATGGTTCCGACAGCCGCCTCGCGGCCGCCGCCGGGCTCACCGGCACCCTGGCGCTCGGCGCCCAGACCCTCTCCTTCGGCGGCTACACCGGCGAGGGCTACGCGCATTACCTGAGCGACATCAGCGATAGCGGCTATGATGCGGTGGTGGAGGCCGACGGAGATCTGACGCCCCTGCGCGCCAGCGGTGGCTATCTGGGCGTGACGCATCCCTGGTCGGACCGGCTGCGCACCACCTTGGTGGCGGGCAGCCTGCACCTGGAACGCAACGACCTATTGGCCGACGATGAGTTTCGCGCCAGCCGCTATGGCTCCGCCAACCTGGTGTGGGACTACAACGACCGCCTGAGCACCGGTATCGAAGTGCTGCGCGGCCGCAATCGGGATCAGCAAGGTGAGACCGGCTACGCCACCCGGGTGCAAGCCAGCCTCACCTATGTGTTTCTGAAATAGGAATCGGTCAGAAACGATAGCTTGCGTTGCCGATCACCAGGCGCCGTTCGCCGTAACCACAGTCAAAGCCCGGCCCGCGACACCAGGAGATGAACTCCTCGTCGGTCAGGTTCTTGACGGTCACGTTGAAATCCCAGGGCCCGGTGGCATAACCGAGCATGGCGTCGTACAGGGTCTCGGACGGAATCTCCGGCCCGCCTCCACCGCCCACGGTATCGCCGATGTAACGCACGCCGGCGCCGATGCGGAAGCCGTTTTCCAGTTCGTACTTGCCCCAGACGTTGGCGACTTCCTCCGCCACATAGGGCAGGCGAACCCCGGATGTGTCGTCCTTGGCGTCCAGTTTGGTGTAGGTGGCCTGCACCGCCGCCCGCTCCCAGCTCTTGCGCACCGCCATTTCCCAGCCCTCAACGGTGGCGCCGGTCTGGCTCAGGCTTACCGGGCTGGTGGGGCTTGGCAGCACCCGGTTGGTTTCCTCGATATCAAACCAGGCGGCGGTAATGGAAAGGTCCTTGCGGGGTGACAGGTATTTAAAGCCCGCCTCACGCTGCTCGCCGGTGGTGGCGTCCAGGCTTTCGCCGTTCGCGGTGGTACCCAGGTTGGGCACGAAAGCCTCGGAATAGCTGATATAGGGCGACAGGCCGAAATCGAACCGGTACATCAAACCAAGGCGGCCGCTGGTCTCTTCATCATCACTTTCCGTGTTATCGCCACCAACCACGTACACCTTGTTGGTGCTGTCATCCCGGCGCAAAGCGCCGGAAACCACCACGCGACCAATCTCCACATGGTCGATGAGGTACACGCCGGTCTGCTTGATCTTGTTGTCGTTGGCGTCCTGGGGGTCGAGCACGCCGTAAGCCACGTCGCCGTATTGAGGGTTATAAACGTTGATCGGCGTGCCCGCTCCGGAAAAGACATTTTCCTCTTCCCACAGAGCGTTCTGCCGGTCCACGCCCAGAGCCAGTTTATGGCGGGTGGGCCCGAGAGAGATGTCACCTTTCAGTCGGACGTCGAAGTTGAAGATCTCCGTCTCCTTATCCGACATGTAGATGGTACGCGGCATATTGCCGTCGGCATCCGGAACCGCCCCCACGGTAGTCCAGTGCTCCCGGGTTTCCGAGCCGCTCTCCGTATAGCGGGCGGTCGCCGCCACGCCCCATTGGTCGGTGAACCGATGATCAACGAACAACGTGACCTCATCCTTGCGCCGATCATAGCGGTCCCAGTCCGGCTCGCCGACGAAGGTTTCCGAGCCGATCTCGCCTTTAGGGCCCGGCTCAATGGTGCCCTGGGAAGGCAGGAACTGAGCCGAGACCTTGCCGGTATCTTCCTGGCTGTTGAATAACACGCTGATGGTGGTGTCATCGGTGGGCAGCCAGGTGATCGACGGCGCGAACAGGTAACCGTCGTCGTCCACGTGGTCCACCTGGGTCCCGGTGTCGCGCTTCAGGGCTACCAGCCGGTACAGCAGCTTGCCGTCATCGGACAGCGCGCCGGTCACGTCCGCCGCCAGTTGCTGACGGTCATAGTTGCCCACCTGGGCATGCAACTCGCCTTGCTGCTTCGCCTTCGGAAGTTTGGAGACCCCGTTGATAATGCCGCCCAGTTCCGCCTGACCGTAAAGCACCGACGAGGGCCCCTTCAGCACTTCGATGCGCTCCAAGCCGAAGGTGTTCGGGCGCACCGTGTTGTAGGAGCCGTAGTTGGCGCGCAGGCCATCGACGTACAGGGAAGGATTGAGACCGCGGATCTTGGCGGAGTCGCCCCGCGTATCGAAACCGAAGTTGCCGGAATACACACCGGAAGTGTACATAAGCGCATGCTGAATGTTCTGGGCGCCGGTATCCTCGATGGTCGAGCGGTCGATGACCTCGATGCCGAAGGGCTGCTCTTCCACCGGCACATCCAGCTTGCCGGCCTGAGGGCGCTCGTCGGCGGTGATGTAGTCGTCGTCGGGGGCCTTGTCGGCCACTTCCACCGGCGCCAGGCTGCCGCTTTCCTGGGCCAGCAGGCCCGGCGACCAGAAGGCCGCCGACAGGGCGAGGACGGTCCCGGCGGCGCGGCGCGCGCCGCGCCGGGTGGGGGGAAAGGAATCCAGCATGATCAGGTCGCTCCCAAAACAATCTGTGTTAGACAACAGAGAATAGTAATGGTTCGCATTATACTTACCAGTTACGTATTGTTAAGTGCCGCGCCCCTCCCCGCCCGGCACCGCTAGGGAGTAAGCTGGACGGGGACGTTCGCCCTGTCATGCCTCTGTCACACTAATGTCATGGAATGGGAGGTCCCGCGCCCGCTTCAGGAAGAGACCATGAACGACATCGCCATCGACCCCAGCGCCATCGACCTGAACAACCCGGATTACTACATCAACCGGGAGCTGAGCCTGCTTCAGTTCAATCTGCGGGTGCTGGAACAGGCGATGGACGAGAACCATCCGTTGATGGAGCGGCTCAACTTCCTGCTGATCTTCTCGTCGAACATGGACGAGTTCTTCGAGATCCGCGTGGCGGGCCTGAAGAACCGCCTGGAAACCGGCACCGGCCAGCCCGGCCCGGACGGCATGCTGGCCCAGGAGATCCTCGACGAGATCGCCCGCGTCACCCACGAGGCGGTGCAGCGCCAATACCACATTCTTCAGGACATTCTGCTGCCGGCGCTGGCCGAGGAAGGCGTGCACTTTCTGCGGCGCGAGCACTGGACGCCCCAGCAGGCGGACTGGGTGAAAAAGTACTTCCGCGAGCAGGTCTACCCGGTGCTGACGCCGATCGCCCTGGACCCGGCGCACCCCTTCCCGCGTCTGGTGAACAAGAGCCTGAACTTCATCGTGCCGCTGGACGGGAAAGACGCCTTTGGCCGCTCCACCGGCCTGGCCATCGTCCCGGCGCCGCGCTCGCTGCCCCGGCTGATCCGGCTGCCGGAGCACATCTGCGAGGACGGCAACGACAACTTCATCTTCCTGTCCTCGATGATCCACGCCCATGTCAGCGACCTGTTCCCGGGCATGACGTCCACCGGCTGCTACCAGTTCCGGGTGACCCGCAACGCGGACCTGGAGGTGGATGAGGACGTGGAGGATCTGGCCAGCGCCCTGAAGGGCGAGCTGCTGTCACGGCGCTACGGCGACGAGGTGCGCCTGGAGGTGGCGGACAACTGCCCCCGCCACCTGATCGATTACCTGCTGGAGCAGTTCGAGCTCACCGAGCAGGACGCCTATGAGGTGAACGGCCCCGTGAACCTGGCCCGCATGTTCACCAGCGTCAACCGGCCGCGCCTGCACTATCCGCCGTTCACGCCGCGGATACCGGCGGCGGTGCGCAAGACCGAAAGCATCTTCGACGCCATCGACCAGGGCGACATTCTCATGCACCACCCGTTCGAGAGCTTCTCGCCGGTGGTCAACCTGCTCGCCGAGGCGGCCCGGGACCCCAAGGTGCTGGCGATCAAACAGACGCTCTACCGCACCGGCACCAACTCCGAGATTCTCGACCATCTGGAAACCGCCGCCCGCAACGGCAAGGAAGTGACCGCGGTGGTGGAGCTGCGCGCGCGCTTCGACGAGGAATCCAACATCGAGGGGGCACGGCGCCTGCAGGAAGCCGGCGCCATGGTGGTGTACGGCGTGGTGGGCTACAAAACCCACGCCAAGATGCTGCTGGTGGTGCGCCGCGATGGCGACGGCATCAAGCGCTACGCCCACGTGGGCACCGGCAACTACCACACCAAGACCACCAAGATTTACACCGACTACGGCCTGATGACCGCCGAGAAGGGGCTCTGCCAGGACGTGCACAAGATCTTTCAGGAGCTCACCGGCATGGGCAAGGCGGCGCGGCTCAAGCAGCTCAAGCATTCGCCGTTCACCCTGCATCCGAGCCTGATCCAGTGGATCAATTTCGAAACCGAGCAGGCCCGGGCCGGCAAGCCGGCGCGCATCATCGCCAAGTTCAACTCGCTCACCGAGGAACACATCATGCAGGCCCTGTACCGGGCCAGCCAGGCGGGGGTGGAGATCGATCTGATCGTGCGCGGCATCTGCTGCCTGCGGCCGGGCATCCCGGGCCTGTCGGAAAACATCCGCGTGCGCTCCATCATCGGCCGTTTCCTGGAGCACACCCGCATCTACCATTTCCACCACGCCGGCGAGGATCTGGTGTACTGCTCCAGCGCCGACTGGATGGACCGCAACCTGTTCAACCGGGTGGAAACCTGCTTCCCGGTGAACGACCCGGCGCTCAAGGCCCAGGTCCTGGAGCAGGGGCTCGGGTTCTACCTGCGCGACAACGGCCAGGCCTGGCAGCTCAACAGCGACGGCGGCTACAGCCGCGTGCGACCGGCGGAAGGGGAAGCACCCTTCCTCGCCCAGCAGGCCCTGCTCGGCGCCCTGGCCGGCGCCTGAGCGCCCTCGCCCTGCCCCCGCTCCTTGTATGTTCGATCTGGAGATTTAGGTAAGGTTTAGCCCGGTTACCGGGGAGGCCGTTCGCTCCTGGAAGCAGCGCA
>NZ_JABJWH010000009.1 GCF_015265435.1 Alloalcanivorax profundimaris
CCGTGAACCCGTCCCTGGGGGCTCCCGGTTTGACATCCTGTCAAACAGGGTCCCGGAAAGGGGGCCACGCCGAGACGCTTCGAGCTAAGCCGCGACAGCGGTTTTTTGGGGAGGGGTGAGGCCTCAGAGGCCCAGCTCGCGGAGTTGCTCGCGGGTCATGACGGAGACGGTTTCGGTGGCGTCGTCGAACACCACCGAGGCCTCGCCGCGCTTCAGCTGGGCGCGCACCTGCTCCACCTTGGTGGCGGTGGGCACTTCCTGCTCGCCGTAATCGGTGCCGTCGCGGGTGACGAATTCCTCGATCAGGTTGTCCAGGGTGGCCCTGTCGATGTCGGACCAGGGCACGATGATGGGCGTGCTCATATCGGCTTCATACTCGTGTCGGATTCAAACCACGTTGCCTTCCCGGGACCACTCGCAGCGTACCCGCAGCGGCTCCTCGGAGGGCTCATGGTAGTCGTCGGCGCTGTCCCAGAGAAAGGTGTGGAAGCCGGCGAATTCGGTTTCCAGATGCACCACGGCGCTGACCCAGTACATGCGCTTGAGCAGCCGTTCGAACTTGGCGATCCAGTGTTCCCATTCGTATTCCACCGCCCGGTAGGACATGCCGAAGTGAATCACCTGGGTCTGGAAGCCGCCGCCGGCGCCCGGGTCGCCGGCGATGGCGAACATGTCCTGGCTGAGGAAGGGCCACTCGTCCGCTTCCGGCAACGCGCGCAGGGCACGCCGGTTGTGAAAGCAGCTCGCCTTGCGCTGCCGTTCGTCGCCGAACGGCAGGTGCTTGATGCAGCCGTAGACGATGGATTCGTTATCCACGGCGGCTCCCCTGCGCGGTCATCGTCCGCAGCGCTCCAGCTGCACCGCGTAGCGGCTGGCCATGTCCTGGGCGCGGCGGGCGGAGCGCTGCATGTAGGGGCGGCTTTTCCACACGCCCCGGGCGTAGCCGCCGTGGCCGGCGTAGTAGGCCAGGTAAAGGTGGTAGGCGTCGTTGAGAGCGATGCCATTGCGCACGTGGCTCTGGTAGTGGTACCAGCCGACGAAGTCCACGGCGTCGCCGAAGTCGTCGCGCTTGGCGCCGCCGTGGCCGGTTTCGCGCTGGTACCAGGCCCAGGTGCCGTCCAGGGCCTGGGGGTAGCCGTAGGCGCTGGAGGGCCGCGTCCAGGGAATGAAGCCGAGCAGCTTGGTGCGCGGTGGCTTGGCGTGGGCCTGGAAGCCGGATTCCTTGTAGATGGTGGCCATCAGGATCGCCACCGGCACGCCGTATTCCTGTTCGCTGCGCTTGGCGGCCTTGTACCAGTTATTGAACCAGCCGCCCTTCTGATCGAACACCGCGCAGACGTCGTCGATGTGGGTGGGGGTGGTGGCGCAGCCGCCGAGCAGCAGCAATGTCAGCGCCAGAACCAGGACGCGCATGAAGGGACCTCACGATTTCGGCTTGGCGACATGGTAACCGGCGGGGCGGTGGGCCGCCATCACCGATGGTAGCGACATCGGTGCGCCGGCCACGATCATTGTTCCGGCAATGAAAGACCGTGGCCGGCCAGGAAGTGGACGAAAGTGTCCTCGTCCATGACCTCGACGCCGAGCTTCTCGGCCTTGGCCAGCTTGGAGCCGGCGGCTTCGCCGGCCACCACCCGGGCGGTGTTCTTGGAAACGCTGCCGGCCACCTTGGCGCCCAGGCTTTCCAGGCGTTCCTTGGCCTCGCCCCGGGTGAGCCGGCTCAGGGTGCCGGTAAGCACCCAGGTCTGGCCTTCCAGGGGGCGCTCGTCGGCGGCGCCGGCGGGGGCCTTGTCGGCCAGTTTGGCGGCGTACGCCTCGGCGGCCCGCAGACGCGCCAGCCAGTCGTCGGCGCGCAGGCCTTCCTTCAGCTTCTCCAGGGTGGCGGCCTTGACGCCGGTGTCGGCGTCGTCCTCGCCGGCCTCCACCGCCTTAAGCAGATCGTCCAGCGCCCGGTAGTGGCGGCCCAGGGTCTCCAGGGTTTTGTCGCCCACGCCGCTGAGCGGCATGCCCAGGAACTTGGCGCCGCGCAGGAAACCGGCCAGGGTCAGGGCGTCCACGAAGCGCCTTGAAGGCACGCCGTCGCTGGCCGGGGTGACGCCGGCGGCGAGCAGGTCGTCGATCACCTTCTCGTTGTGGTCCTCGGCGAAGAAGGCGGCGATCGCCCGGGCCACCTCGCCGCCCACGTCCGGCACCTGCAGGAACAGCATCAGCGGCGCGTGGCGGATCGCCTCCAGGTCGCCGAAGCAATCCGCCAGCGCCTTGGCGGTTTCCTCGCCGATCTGCAGGATGCCGAGGGCGAACAGGAAGCGGCTCAGGCTGTTGTGCTTGGAGGCTTCCAGGGCCGCCATCAGGTTGGCGGCGGACTTCTCGCCCATGCGCTCCAGGCCGGCCACGTCCTCCGCCTTGAGCTTGTACAGGTCGGCCACGTTGTCGATCAGCTCCTGGTCCACCAGGGCGTCCACCAGCTTGTCGCCGAGGCCGTCGATGTCCATGGCCCGGCGCGAGGCGAAATGCTTGATCGCCTCGCGGCGCTGGGCGCCGCAGATCAGGCCGCCGGTGCAGCGCGCCACCACGCCGTCGTCGGCGCGCAGTATCTCGCTGTCGCACACCGGGCAGCGTTCCGGCAGGTGGATTTCCCGGGCGTTGTCGGGGCGCCGCTCGGGCACGGTTTTCACCACCTTGGGAATGACGTCGCCGGCGCGGTAGATCACCACGGTGTCGCCGACGCGGATGTCCAGGCGGCGGATCTCGTCGATGTTGTGCAGGGTGGCGTTGCTGACGGTGACGCCGCCCACCTGCACCGGCTCCAGCTTGGCCACCGGGGTTAGGGCGCCGGTGCGGCCCACCTGCCAGTCCACGTCGTTGAGCACGGTGAGCTCTTCCTGGGCCGGGAATTTGTGGGCGATGGCCCAGCGCGGCGCGCGGCTGACGAAGCCCAGGTCGCGCTGCCAGTCGAAGCGGTCCACCTTGTAGACCACGCCGTCGATGTCGTAGTCGAGCCGTTCGCGGCGTTCCTGGATGTCGTTGTAGAAATCCAGCAGCGCGTCGATGCCCTGGCAGCGGCGCACCTCGCCGTTAACGCGCAGGTTCAGGTCGCGCAGGCGCTCCAGCATGGCGGAATGGGTATCCGGCCAGGGCTCGCCTTCCAGCCGCGCCACGGAGTAGGCGTAGAACTCCAGGGGGCGCTCGGCGGTGATGCGCGAATCCAGCTGGCGCAGGCTGCCGGCGGCGGCGTTGCGCGGGTTGGCGAAGGTCTTGTGGCCGGCCTCTTCCTGGCGCCGGTTGAGGTCGCGGAAGCCGCTGTGCGGCATCACCACCTCGCCGCGCACCTCCAGCAGGGCCGGCGGGTTATCGCCGCGCAGGCGCAGGGGGATGGAATCGATGGTGCGCACGTTGGCGGTGATGTCCTCGCCGGTCTCGCCGTCGCCCCGGGTGGCGCCGCGCACCAGGCGGCCCTGCTCGTAGACCAGGGACACCGCCAGGCCGTCCAGCTTGGGCTCGGCCACGTAGTCCACCAGGCCGCTCACGTCCAGGCGATCACGCACGCGCTGGTCGAAGTCACGCAGTTCCTGGTCGTTGAAGGCGTTGCCCAGGCTCAGCATGGGCACCGCGTGGCGCACTTCCTCGAAGGCGTCCAGGGGGGCGTCGCCGACCCGCTGGGTGGGCGAGTCCTCGGTGACCAGGTCCGGGTGCGCCTCTTCCAGTTCCTGCAGGCGGCGGAAGGCGCGGTCGTATTCCGCGTCCGGCACGGACGGATCGTCCAGGGTGTAGTACCGGTAGGACCAGTCGTTGAGGGTGGTGCGCAGTTGTTGGATCTCGTCGGCGGGGGCCGGGGTTTTCTTCGAGGTCACAGAGTATTGGGTCCTTGCTTTGGGGACGACCGGATGGCGTTCCGCTTCGGCCGCGATGGGCGCCGGGGTATCCGGTCGCTATCGCGGCCGAAGCGGAGTGCCGCCCAGCGCTCGTGCCGCTTCCTGGAGAGCGCAGTGCGGCGGCGGTCAGGCGCCGTGGGAGACGCGCTGGCGGCGTTCGAATTCCTGCACGCGCTGGCGCAGGTGCTCCATGGTTTGCGGCGTGAGCACGCTGTGCTGTTCGTCCTTGAGCTCGCCGTCCAGTTCATCGGCCAGGCGGCGGCCGATGGCCAGCATGCGGTCCAGGGCGGCCAGGGGCTCGCCGGGGCCGGGCAGCTTCATGAAGAAGGTGATGCCGGCGAAGCCCTCTTCTTCCATGGTGTCGATGTCGAAGGTGCCCGGTTCCACCGCGTTGGCCACGGAGAATTCCAGCTGGTCGCCGGCGTTGCTGTCGCGGTGGCGGTGGAAGATCTGCATGTCGCCGTAGCGCAGGCCGCCTTCCAGCAGCAGGC
The DNA here is from genome assembly GCF_015265435.1 of Alloalcanivorax profundimaris. Classification (GTDB taxonomy): domain Bacteria; phylum Pseudomonadota; class Gammaproteobacteria; order Pseudomonadales; family Alcanivoracaceae; genus Alloalcanivorax; species Alloalcanivorax profundimaris. Next base: position 4,364 of record NZ_JABJWH010000009.1, read on the forward strand.
GCAGCAGGGCCTGGCCGTCGAAGCGGTCCGGGCGGCGGGCGATCAGGTGGAACACGATCACTTCCAGCGGGGGCGCGTCCTGGGCCGGGGCGTGGTTGTTGCGCGCGCGGGGCGGTTCCGGGGGGGCCTCGGGGGTTTCGCGGCCGGAGCCGCTCCTACCGGGATCGTCCGCGGCGCGGGAAGGTTGCAGCGGCTCCGGTTCGGGACGCGGCTCCGGCTCGGGTTCCGGCTCCGGGGCCGGCGGCTCGGGCTCCACCCGGGGCGGCGGCTCGGCGGCGCGGGGCGCCGGGTCGCCGGCCTCGCCTTCGCCGTCGAACAGGCTGCCCTGCTCGGCGCGGCGGGCGGCGCCTTCCTCCGGTGGGGTCTCCGCCGGGTCCATCATCATCGGCGGGTCGGCGCGGTCGAGCGGGTCGTCGACGCCGTCCATGTCGAAGGACGCTTCGCCACGGCGGCGGACCCGGGGTTTGCCCAGGTCGTGGGGGTATTCGTCCTCGTCGTTGTTGTCGTCGCCCTTGCCCTTGCCGAAACGGCGGTCGATGCGCATGCGCAGGCGGCCGTGCCGCTCGCGGATCATGCGTCGCACGCCATCGGCGAGAATCAGGAGGATCAGAATGACCAGGATGCCAATCAGTGTTTCCAGATTCAGGCCCATGTTGCCTCTTCCTTAGCTTGGCTTGCGTCGCCCAGATTCATCGGATCGGTGTGCTCCCGCGTTACGTCCCGCATTACATGGCCGCCATTTCCGCGGCTTCGTCCACGTCCACGGACACCAGGCGGGATACGCCCGGTTCGTGCATGGTCACGCCCATCAGGGTGTGCGCCATTTCCATCGCGATCTTGTTGTGCGTGATGTAGATAAACTGTACCCGCTCCGCCATTTCCGACACCAGATTACAGAAACGCCCCACGTTGGCGTCGTCAAGGGGGGCGTCCACCTCGTCGAGCAGACAGAACGGCGCCGGGTTCAGTTCGAAGATACTGAATACCAGGGACAACGCCGTGAGCGCTTTTTCACCCCCGGACAGCAAATGAATGGTGCTGTTGCGCTTGCCCGGGGGCCGCGCCATGATCGCCACGCCGGTGTCGAGCAGGTCCTCGCCAGTGAGTTCCAGGTAGGCGTGGCCGCCGCCGAACACCTTGGGAAACAGCTCCTGGAGCCCCTTGTTGATGCGGTCAAAGTACTCCTTGAAGCGGGTACGGGTCTCCCGGTCGATCTTGCGGATGGCGTTTTCCAGGGTCTTGAGCGCGTCTTCCAGATCGTCGTTCTGCTGATCCAGGTACTGCTTGCGCTCGGACTGCTGCTGGTATTCCTCGATCGCCGCCAGGTTGATCTGGCCCAGGCGGGCGATGCGCTGGCCGATGCGTTCCAGCTCCTCGGCCCAGTCTTTCTCGTCCGCCTCCTCGGGCAGGTTGTCGAGCACCGTGTTGAGGTCGAAGTGCTGCTCGTCGAGCTGCTCGGCCACGGTCTGGCGGCGGGTGGTCAGGTCCTGCCACTGCATGCGCTTGCCGTTGATGGTGTCGCGCACTTCCTGGGCCTGGCGCTCGTGCTGGCCGCGCCGGCCTTCCAGGTCGCGCATGCGGTGCTCCACGTCCTCCAGGCGGCGGCGCGCCTCGGCCAGTTGCTGCTCCGCCTCCAGGCGCTGTTCCAGTTTTTCCTCCAGCTGTTCCTGGAGTTCCAGGCCCGGGTCGCCGCCCTCGCTGGCCTGCTCCTCGAGCTGCGCCTTGCGCTCGCCGAGGCTGGCCACCTGGGAGGACAGGCGGTCCAGGTTCTGGCGCAGGGCGTCCGCCTGGGTGCGCGCGCCCTGGGCGTCCATGGCCAGCTGGTGGGACAGGTCGCGCTGCTGGCGCGCCTGCTGGCGGGCGTCGTCAAGGCGGGCGCGGGCTTCGTCGCGCTTTGACAGCAGCGCCTCGCGCTCGCCGGAGTCCTGCTCCATGGCGTCCAGGGCTTCCTGGAGCACGGCGCGGGCCTCCTTGACCTGTTCCTCCTCCTGCTGGAGCTGCCCGCGGGCCTCCTCCATCTCGTTGCCGAGGCGCTCGCGGCGCATGGTGATCTGCTCCAGGCGCACCTGGCGGGCACTGACCTGGGCGTTCACCTCGCCCAGTTCCCGGTTAATGCGGGCCGCCTGGCGCTGCACTTCCTCGCGCTCTTCCTCCAGCTCGGCGATCGCCTCGCGGGCCTCTTCCAGGGCCGCCTTGAGCTCTTCCACCCGGGCCTCGCCGGTGTCGATGGTGCCGGCCAGAGCCTCCAGCTCGCGGCGACGCTCCAGCACGCCGGCCTCCTGGTCCTGTTCGCGCACCACCTTGAGCCAGTCCGGGCCCAGCCAGATGCCGTCCCGGGTGACCACGGATTCGCCGGCGGCCAAGCGCCCGCGCAGGGCCAGGGCGGCCCCCAGGTCCTCGGCGGCGTGCACGCCGGCGAGCAGGCCCTCGGGGACCTCGCCGCGCACATGGCGGCGCAGCAGGGTATCGCCGTCGGCGGCATCGGGGGCGCTGTTCTGGATCAGGGTGACGCGGCCGTGGGTGAGGTCGCCGAGCCAGTCGCCGACCCGGTCCAGGCCGTCGATGGCCACCGCCTGCAGGGCCTCGCCGAGCACCGCTTCCACGGCGTTTTCCCAGCCTTCGGCCACCTGGATGCGGTCCGCCAGGCGCGGGTGTTGGTCCAGCTCATGGCGCTCCAGCCACTCGCTGACCGCGCCGTCGTCGCCCATGGCCGCCTTCTGCAGGGCCTCCAGGGAGGTGTGGCGGTTCTTGGCCGCCTGCAGCCGGTCGCGGGCCTCGTCCAGCTCGCGGCCGCGCTCGCCGTTCTCCCGGCGCAGCTGGTTGATGCGCTCCTGCAGGCTCTCGGCGCGCAGCTCGCTTTCCTCGCCCTGCTCCCGGAACTCCGCCACCTGCTCCTCGAGCTGGCGCATTTCCTGGGCCAGGGGCCCGGAATCCAGGGATTCCTGCTCCTTGGCCAGGCGCTCCAGGCGGTCGCCCAGGCGCTCGATGGATTTTTCCAGGTGCTGGATGCGGGACTGCTCCACCTCCGCCTGACGGCGGGATTCACCGGCCTTGTTATTGAACGCTTCCCAGGCCTGCTGCCATTCCTGCATGGCGTCCTCGGCCAGGGCCAGGGCCTCGGCGGCGGTTTCCTCGCGCTCCCGGGTCAGCTCCAGATCCGGCTCCAGGCTGGCCAGGTTCTCGTCCAGTTCCGCCAGCTTCTCGGCATCGGCGCTCTGGTGGGCCTCCGCCTCCTTCCAGCTGGCGCTCACCTGCTCCAACTCCTCGTAGAGCTGCTGGCGCCGCTCGCGCTGGTGCTGGATGCTCTGCTCCAGGCGCGCCACCTCGGCGCCCAGGGCGTAGTAGCGCTGTTGCACCTGGTTGAAGCTTTCCTGGACGTCGTTGTGGTTCTCGCGCAGGGCCTCGATCTCGGCGTCGGCGTGGCGCTGCTCGGCGATGCGCGCCTCCAGGGCCACTTCCAGCTCGCCGATCACCTGATCAAGCTGCTTGACCTGGGTGTCCAGGCCTCTCCAGCGCAGCGCCTTGAGCTGGGCGCTCTTGTGGCGCTCTTCTTCCTTGTACTGCTTGTACTTCTCGGCGGCGGCGGCCTGGCGGCTGAGGCGTTCGAGCTGGCGCTCCAGCTCCTCGCGGATGTCGGTGAGGCGCTCCAGGTTCTCGCGGGTGCGGCGCATGCGGTTCTCGGTCTCGCGGCGCCGCGCCTTGTATTTGGAGATGCCCGCCGCTTCCTCGATGTAGACCCGCAGTTCCTCCGGCTTGGCCTCGATCAGGCGGGAAATCATGCCCTGCTCGATGATCGCGTAGCTGCGCGGGCCCAGGCCGGTGCCCATGAAGATGTCGGCGATGTCCTTGCGGCGGCATTTGGTGCCGTTGAGGAAGTAGTTGGACTGGCCGTCCCGGGTCACCTGGCGTTTCACGGAGATTTCGTTGAACTTGCCGTACTCGCCGGTGACGGTGGCGTCGGAGTTGTCGAAGATCAGCTCGATGGAGGCCTGGGCCACCGGCTTGCGGGCGTTGGAGCCGTTGAAGATGACGTCCGCCATGGATTCGCCGCGCAGGTGCTTGGCGGAGGACTCGCCCATCACCCAGCGTACCGCGTCGATGATGTTGGATTTGCCACAGCCATTGGGCCCGACCACGGCGGTCAGGTTGTCCGGAAACGAGGCCGACGTGGGATCCACGAACGACTTGAAGCCGGCCAGCTTGATGGTTTTCAGTCTCATAGGGTGCGAACCGCGGCCATCGCCGCTCCAACGATCTAAAGCAGACTAGTCTAGCGGCAAGAGGGCTTGAATTCACCCGGCCCGGGGGCTTTTTACGTGTGCTTGCGGTAACCGGGAGGGCCCGGCCGCGCTTGTCGCTCCAGCGGGGACGGGATGGGGGCGGAAGGTGCTAGAATGCGCGCCCTTCCCTGCTTTCCAGGCCGTGCCATGACCGATACCGATTTCGCTTCCCTGCCGCTGGACGCCGCCACGCTGGCGAACCTGGCGTCGCTGGGCTTCACGGCCATGACGCCGATCCAGGCGCGCAGCCTGCCCGTCATTCTCGAGGGGCGGGACGTGCTCGCCCAAGCGGGCACCGGCTCCGGCAAGACCGCCGCGTTCGGGCTAGGGCTGCTGCATTCGCTGGACCGCCGGGACTTCCGTTGCCAGGCCCTGGTGCTGTGCCCCACCCGGGAGCTGGCGGACCAGGTGGCCCGGGAGCTGCGGCGGCTGGCCCGGGGGACGGACAACATCAAGGTGCTGACCCTGTGCGGCGGCGTGGCCATGGGGCCCCAGGTGGGCTCCCTGGAGCACGGCGCGCAGATCATCGTCGGCACCCCGGGGCGGATCGAGAAGCACCTGGCCAAGGGCACCCTGTCCCTGGACGGCCTGAATACCCTGGTGCTGGACGAGGCCGACCGCATGCTCGACATGGGCTTCGTGGACAGCATCGCCGGCATCGTCGAACGGACCCCGGCGCGGCGGCGGACGCTGCTGTTCTCCGCCACCTGGCCGCCGGCCATCCAGGCCCTGGCGGGCCGCTTCCTGCGCGATCCGGTGTCCATCAAGGTGGCCACGGAAGAGGACCGCCCGGACATCGAGCAGCGTTTCTACGAGGTGACGCCGGATACCCGCCTGGAGGCGGTGACGCGGCTGCTTTACAGCCTGCGGCCCACGTCCTGCGTGGCCTTCTGCGCCACCAAGCGGCAATGCCAGGAGGTGGCGGACCACCTGAACGCCCAGGGCGTCTCCGCCCGGGCCCTGAACGGGGACCTGGAGCAGCGCGACCGGGACCAGGTGCTGGGCCTGTTCGCCAACCGCAGCCTGGCGGTGCTGGTGGCCACGGACGTGGCCGCCCGGGGTCTGGACATCGCCGCCCTGGATCTGGTGATCAACCTGGAGCCGGCCCGCGACCCGGAAACCCACACCCACCGCATCGGCCGCACCGGCCGCGCCGGCGAGCGCGGCCTGGCGCTGACCCTGGTGGCGCCGCCGGAAATGCGCCGCGCCCTGGCCATCGAGGACCAGCACCCCGGCGCCCTGCCCTGGCACGCCCTGGACCAGGTGCGCCCCCACGCCGACCGGAGCCCGCTGCGGGCGCCCATGGCGACCCTGTGCATCGGCGCCGGCCGCAAGCAGAAGCTGCGCCCCGGCGACATCCTCGGCGCCCTCACCGGCGACGCCGGCCTGCCCGGCGACAAGGTGGGCAAGATCACCCTCTTCGACCACCAGGCCTATGTGGCCGTGGACCGCGCCGTCGCCGACAAGGCCCTGCAGCGCCTCCAGGCTGGCAAGATCAAGGGCCGCTCCCTGCGCGTGCGCCGGCTTTAGCCGGCGGCCACGAAAAGCGGCCTGGCTCAATCGCGATTGGAGGCGATTTTCCGGCGACCAAAGTTTGCCAACCAAAATCGGGGATTCCTCTGGCCACTTACTGCTCAGCCCGTTTAGTGATCGCCCCCACCATTAATCCCCTACTGGATCAAGACCTAGAAATGCCGCTCTACTTTTAAAAATCAGACCTGCTTACCCGTATCGCCGCATACCTAGAAACGCGAACAGCACTTCAAAAACCGAACCTGACCAAACGCGAAAGCCACCTAACAATAGGCGCTATTCTCTAATAACCCTGACACCATAAAAAGCAACACCAAGACCAAACGGCTCACCATACGCACTCCAGCCGCCATAAGTGTTGCAGTTGCCAACATCCACCAAAATTCTTATGGGAAGCCGCTGAGCTTGAGCCGCAAGCAAGGTAGCAACCCGGGTTTTCGCGGCACCGTTGAAGTCGGCGCTGGTCCAATAGCTGAAAATGCCATGGGTATCTGTAGGTGCACAGCCGACGCTCAGTGGTTCATTGGAAGATACTCTTACAGTCATGACATTTTTATCATACTGAGAATACACCACAACATCTTCAACCATTAAATCCTGATCAAGCCAAACTTGATCAGCAAAAGAGTGTGAAGAAACAGACAATAAAAAAGCAACGAAAACTCGTTTTACCACCTTCATCATAGTCCCCCTTTAAAAAGTAACTTTAAAACCATATTTTTCAAAATCATTTATTAATCCAAAAACCAATATCCGAGCAACGCACAGAAAACGGCAAGGCCAGCGTGATCAGATTCAACCTTCGGTATCGGCTCGACTGCCAATTTTCAACTGCCATACCAAAGCCGAACTCAAACGCACCCCGCACGAACCCATGTCATTAGCGGCCCCTTCGATATAGCGCCTGTTCGGAACCGTTTGCTAGTCACTCAGAGAACCTAATACCCGTCCAAAAATTGCCATATGGACGAGCGGAAGTAGAGGAGCAGCGAGAGGTCTCAAAATGGATATCCACAGGCAACTTCTGGGCATGGGCAGCGAGCGCCGTGGAGTATTGAGCCTGAACCCTTGAATGGGGCTTATCCTCCGACCACCAAGTAACAACCATCACGTCAGATGCGGTCGTATTCCCATCACTCCATGTCAGGGCACAATTCGACACAGGAATGGAAACGTCGGCCGGCAAAGCCCTGAATTTGAGCATCAGTACATGATTACCATCATAATAAGAGCCAACCGAAACGACCTCGGCATTTTTTATGTACCAGCCTCTATTGGCAGCATTACCAACCATCACAATGGAAGAAAGAAACACCACCGAAATAATACTAAATTTCATACGCCCTATACACACCCATAAACGCAATTAAAGCGACCAAGTTCAGATCGGCCTCCTGGAGGCCGAAGCATCCACCACCATAAAATACAACAATAAAATATATAATGTTTCTTTCATTTTTCTATTTAGCAATCACCCGAACAACATGCACCTCCCAAACCACTGGGACCACAAAACTCCACGCAGACCGACGCAGCATTAAAAACACTGGTTCCACATACAACCTGACCGCCAACGACTTATCTCGAGCTAACGAAAGAACCAGTAACCTGCGCCACCATGGTTCTTCTTCTCTGACACCAAATTAGCAAAACTTTATCTTATTGACCGGCAAATAACCCAAATCAAAACCCAATCACACGTTATTGTTAACAACAAACACCAAACATGAAATCATAAAACAAAAAAATAACACCGCATCCATCCCACCCCCAGGCAAAAATAGAGAAAGAAACAAAACCAAAAACAACGAAAAAATATTCAAAACCAGAAAAAACTTTTTTTTATGGAAGAGCCCTCTAGTAAATTCAAAAACAATATACCCAAAGAGAAAAAACGAACAGGCGAATGCAAACCCCAAAAGCCCATCTCTACACGCATAAGAAATCATAATGGAAATCGCCATAATGAGTATAGCTGAAGACGATTTTCGATTATTCACTACAGGCATATCATTTATCCTTACCGTCGACAAAAAAACCAGTCCAAGTAGTAGTTAATTGATTTATACCCCTATGGAAGTTGTACGCAGTGCCAGCAGGAGTACCTCTGACAAGCAAGGAACCCAAAGCCTCCGCACCCAACTTCTGCATCGTATAATCGTTTTGGTTTACTGCATCAGAACCAAAACCCAAAGCCATGGATGAACCAGCTAGACTACCGGCCGGTTCGCCTACAAAAAAGGCTCTTGCGGTGCCCAATCCGGCGCCCATAGACAATACCGACATGGTAGTAGCAAGATTATCGCTGTTAGCCAACGACGCCGCGCCTCCCATAATTGGGGACAGAATAGGAATATCCCTATCGATCCACCAGTACACCGCATAATCTGCGGCCCCGGTAAATCTAACGAAAAGAGACTGCAGCCGTTCGGAAAAAGCCGCTTGGTAGCTATCCCACTCCGGCTCATCTCCCCCAAGCTCATTATATTTATAGCCTATAGCCGCCTGGAGAGCACCAACAGCAAACTTACCTCCAGTCACCTCAGATACGGTGCCGCTAGCCAGGGCAGCAGCTAACGTTCCGCCCACCTTGTTTGATATCTGATCGTGTATTCCGCCACCTATCACCGATTCCGTAAGCCCTCCCCAAAGACCGGACCGTGCATCGCCGCCAGACATTTTAGCAAACGCCGCTCCTCTGGCTCCATGTAGGCCCGTGGCGATCACCTCGCGGACTACGCTTTCCCCTGCACGGAATTGCCCTATGCGACCGGCGGCATATTGATTCGAATACGCAAGCGCCGCTGTTTTCATGCCAATTTCAAAAACATCGGACAATGGCGCACCGTTAGCATAGGCCATACTTGCGTTGGCTCCGGCGTTACAGATAGGGGCGTAGGGGCCACAGGCTGTACTTATAGTGCCGATGACTTCGCCAGCATACTTATTACGGCTAGCAAATTTGGCTAGTGCGCGCCCACCATGATAAAAAAGCGCCTCATTAACTGGCCCCATAACGAATTGCATGATCTGGCGCCTAAACTTCTTTCTTACATCTCGCCATTTGTCCGTCACGTTCTCGCTCCACCAAGAGTACCCAGTAGGATCGGTGTAGCTCATCGGGTTGTTCAGAACGTAACTATAGCGATTGTAGCTTTCTGTATTGGCCAAACCTTTAATTATCGGGTCGGCGCTCATAAATCGGCCGAGGGTCGGCTCATAGATGCGCCCCCCCATGTGGATCACTCCGACTTGGTCCAGCATTTCGTGGCCAGTGAAGCCTCTACCCGTGGTGTTTTCGTCACGCTCCAGGTCGAACCAATCCAGATCTGACAGGCTTACCCAGTCGAGGCCTTGTCTTGGGCGACCCCAGGGGTCGTATTGGAATCGCTCGTTGACACCACCCAACTGATTGGCCACCGCGACGATGGAGCCCAGGGCGTCGGAGAAAAGGTACTCATCTTTCAAGGTCGACGCGTCGCCGTCTTCCAGTGAGACGACAACCCCGCCCGGTAGGGACCAGCGCTCCTTAACCGTCGTCGCGCCAGCCTGGGAAATCGTCAGCGTTTCGTAGGATCCAATGGACGTTTTATTGATGGACTGATCGGATGCGGTGCTGACCTTGCGCAGAATCTCCCTGGATGGTCCGTAGACAAACTGCACCTGGGCATCCGGCGTGCTAATGGAAACCGGTTTATTGAACGATGTATAGGAAATGGTTTTGTTACCACCGGTGAGCATATTGCCGCCGGCGTCGTAGCAGTATTGCTCGTTCCTTACACCGGTCACCTGAGTCACCGCGCCTGGGCCAGGGGTGTAGGTCTCTCCCTGGTATTGGCAGGTCTCCTGGTAGGCATAGCTGCCTACATCGTTCCGAGCAGTAATATTGCCGGCGATGTCGTACTGAGCGGTTTGCTCAAACGACAGGCCAGGCTCGCCGAGATTTTCAACGCTGGCCCGGATCAGCCGATCCAGGTCGTCATACTCGAACGTTTCTTCAATGGCCAGATTTTGCGTAGTATTCGTCTGGGAACGCTGTAACAGGTTGCCATTAGCATCGTAGACGTAGCTCTCATCCTGGATACCCCAGGAAGGCGCCAGCGTCATCTTGGAGCGAATCTGCGAAATCATGCCGGTAGCGTCGTTGTAGGCTGCCTGATTCTCGATCATTCCATTGGCGAAGCGCCGCCGTGTAACGTCTCCGCGGGCATTTTGCGCCAAAATCTGCCAATAGTAGTCCGACGACCCCGCCTTACCGAGCTCAGTCAGGAAACCTAGATTGTTGTACCGGTACTCCACACTGACACTTGGACCTTGATCGCGATGAGCGGGGGTCATCACAGCGAGCTTGCCAGTATCCTCGTCGTATTGCTGGGTGCTTACATAGTCGACTTGTGCGTAGCGGGTCTCGGTACGGACCACGCGGCCCAAGCTGTCGTAGAACGGCTCCTGTTCGTAACCGGCAGATGTCCGTACAGAGGCCAAACGTCCCACCCCCTTATCGAGCGCATCATAGCTCCAACTGGTATCCGCAATCTGTCCCTGGCAGCCACTTAGTGCCGAATTGAGCGCCTGTGTCCAGTCAGACGACGCCAGATAATCGTCGGTCCGGGCCACCTGGCGCCCGAGCACGTCATAGCTAAAACAGACGCGACGACCAGAGCCATTCTCCTGCAGAACGAGCTGGTCATAGCCATCGTAAGCGTATCGCCAGGTACCAATGTTCGGGTCGCTGGACATGACCTTGCGCCCGAGCAAATCGTACTGATTGACCAGTTCCACCCCACCGGGCAATAACGCCTTGATGAGCTGCCCCGTCGCATCGTAGAAATAAGTAATCCGGCGGCCATCGTTATCTGTCGCCTTTCGCATATGACCTGCCACATCGTCGGTAACGGACGAGACACGCACCTGCGCGCCCGCTCCGAGTTGCCCGCTCCAGGAGGTCGTCTGAGTGGTGGTCAGGCCATTAAAGTGGGTCTCCGTCAGGGCACCAGAAGCAGCCATTCGCCGGGTCGGTCTGCCCATGGCATCCCGTTCCAACACTTCGTCCCAGTGTACTGCCCCACCCGACTTGTAGGGCTGGCTGCTACGCAGTAAACGTCCCTGGGCGTCGTATTGTGCAACGTTGTAGATATAAGCACCGTCAAGGCCCTGGGTACGCGTTTGAACTGTTCGCCCGAGTTTGTCTTTATATTCACGCGTTTTGGGCGACATAGCCGTACCACCGGCGGATGCCTGCCAGCTTTCGGAGTAATATACGGCATGCGCAGGACAATTGGATAGACAAGCTTGGATGCGTACTTCCGTGGATTGCCCGCCCGGCGAGGTCTTGCGGACCAACCGTCCTACGGAATCGTATTCCCAGGTAGAAACCAGGCCATTCGGATCCTGTTCGGTCAGCTTAGCACCGGTGACTTCATCATAACTGGAAATAACCTGGTGCCCGAGATCGTTGGTGACGCTCGTCTGGAAACGGCCTCTTGAGTCGTACCCGAACTCAATAGTACGGGGAGGCAAACCGGCCACTGATGTGGTAACCGTCTCCTTTAAACCAAAATCGTTGTATGTGTAGCTTTTTTCCTTTCGAAGATCCGCACGATCCGGCTCAATAATCTCTTTCTTAAGCATACCCGCGAACGTTGACTGGGACGCAGAGTAATACTCCCACTCCGAGACTTTAGTAATTGCGGGCACCGCGGAGCCTTGATAAGCCCCGGCATGAGTCACCGTGGAACGAGTAAGCCGCCCCAATATCCAGTCATCCAAGTAATCATCAAACTGACTGACAACCGTTTTCGTAAAGCTCTGCTGGGGTCCGGATGTGGTTTCGACAACATTAGTCAAATTCCCAAAATCGTCATAAGCATGCGTCGATGACGAAGCCTGTATGAAAGCGCCATTTAGATCATAGCTCTCCGATTGGCTTTCTATCTGCTGCACCCTGTAGCGCAAAGGAGTTTGGCTGTCACCATTCCAGATCGTCTCATCATGCGCCACAACGTTGAAACCAGACCCTTCATAGGTCACGGTTTCCCAGGTATTCTCCTGAACAGAAACCTCTTGAAGCGCACCGCTGCTTGTAAGGTAACTGGTTTTATTCTTCTCGACATACCCCGTCTGGTGCAGGTAAGGCTCGTGGAGATACCAGGTTTCATTGATCTTCCGATCATTCTCTGACGTGGTCTCTATATAACGAAAACCCAGCCCTCCTATTCCGCCCTCAATGTATCCATAGTTTTTATAAAAATAGCTCTGCTCATTAAATCCGCCTATACCATTCGAAACGCTCAAACGAGAAACAACATTAATGCCCGACCCGATATAAATTTCGCCATACTCTCCGACCCCTCGGTCGTGCGCGTACACCGACGGATCGGAAATATCTTTATAATCAACCTGATAAGAAAGCCCCATACCGTTAGTCACACCGGTTAAATAATCATGTCTCTCTGACGAGCCCGAATCAAAGCAAGCCATTCCTCGATTATCCTCCGGATGAAGACCGCGAAGTGACTTAAAGTAGAGCGCACAATAACTAACCTGACCATCTCCATTGATGTCGGCCCAACCACGGTTTATACCCCTCAACCCTCTCGGGACCAGGGTTCCAGGGAATATAGGCATTGAGTAACTTTCAACAGAATGCCCAAACCCTTCCGGCGTACTCAGCATACACCTCAGGACAGATTTATCCTCAACGCACCAATCGATCAAGCCATCTTTGTTAACATCCACGAACTGGGTTGCCTCGGCCATTGCCTCGCTAGCTATTGCCGGCAAAGCCGAGCCATATTCACTCCAAGGGCTGTCGCTAATCTGCATAAAAGGAGATACGATCTCACTCCCCCAACCCTGCCCGGTAGATTCCAAGCATTTCGCACGATACCCGCCACGACCGGAATAATTGGTTACGTATATTCTGCAAAAATCGGAATACCCATTTCCCGTGAAGTCAACAAAACGCGCTGAAAAGCGCTTCGTGGAAGTACCCATGTAATACGACTGATCAATATCTTTGTCATCTTTGTAATTGCTTCCTGTTTTCGACCAACGTCCACCGTTTAGATCCTGGCCTTTTCTATTCAAATCGCATGTAATTTTATTATCTTTCACTCGGCAGTAGTCGGGAAGACTATCACCATTGATATCCACCCAATAGCCAGGAACCTCATCTACGTGGCGCACAACTGCTCGATCATTAAAACTAAAATTTTCACCTTCCCTTATTGCACAAGTTACATATTTTTTTTCATCATTCTGAGTATAGGAAAAGCAATAATCGAGCCAGCCATCATTATTGAAGTCCACCCAGGACCGCCCTGAAATCTGAAAAATGCCGGTTGGCCGATTAACAGTACTTGATACCGTCTGTTCGAAACTGATGTCGTCCCCACCGCTATTAAGATGGCATTTCAACCGATCGGAGGAATCCCAAGCCTTATCGCCGTTCGGTATCGAATAGCAAAAATCAACATAGCCATCATTATTAATATCTTTCCATGCCGGATCCACATTCCAATTCAGGAAATCCAATGGCGCCTGCATCAAATCGGTACCGTTCAGGACCACATCAATTGGTATCGAATCACCAAAACGCCCTGATTCATTGATTAGGTAGCAAAGCACTTCCGCCGTATTCCAGCGAGTTCCGGAACGATCCGTTGGAGACACGCGGCAATAGTCATCCACGCCGTCCCGATTAATATCCGCCCAACGATTAAAACCAAATTTGGTAAACCCTTCCTCATATACATAGCCAGTCGAGGGGTTGCCCGGAAATCGAATATATTGTCCGTTTGCAAAACTGGGGGCGTCGCCCCTTCGCCAATCCAGCGTCGTCGGATTAAAGCACTCACCTCTATAGTTACACTCGGCATAACTCGCCATCAAGGAGCGGCGAGTAACTTCATTGCTTTCATAGAAGAAATGATATTCGCGAAGAGTCGCTTTCTCCACCTGGCTGTATATACTTTTCAAACGAAGCCCAAGGCTAAGCTTTCGGCCTAGTATCGCGGTCGTTTTCCCATAAGGGTCAGTTTCATAATGAAACTCAACACCAGCATAACCAGACTGATCAGCCCCATCGTGGATAGTGTATTCTATCTTCCTCGGGAAAAATGATGCCTGATCTGGCAAGTATGAAACGCGATACCCATAACCTAAGCGATCTGAGACAGACTCCAACGCCCAAACGCCCACCGCGCTATTGTTTCTTTTACCACGAACCCTGGAATTTTCCGATTGCCCGTACTTGTAAAGATCACCATCTTTTCGATATTGGGTAAAACCGCCGTTTTCAAATACGATGCGCGAACTATCTTCTTTTTCCAGCCGGTAGATCGAGCCACTCTCCCAATAGCTCCCACTGACAAGTACTAGCCTGACACCATCTAAACACGCCAAATCTTCATTCGAACCATCCACACCTTGAGTATATCCGTCCTGAAGATTCTTGTGCCCACAACGCCTCACGGCGGATAGCCCTGAGATCTGAAACCCCATGCCCGCTTGGCCGTATTCGGCATCACTGGAATAATTCAAAGAAACGCTAGGTGTCACACCCGAGCCACCACTAGCAACTTGAATGGGTATTGAAAAATGGGCCTGCCCCTGACTGACCGAAAAACGCGACTGAGAGGCCCCGGTCAACGAGTATAAAAGACTAATCCGGTGCGGACTTTGAAACCGGCCGCTGGCCAATTCCGCATAATAGTCACCATCAATAACTATTTCCGCCCCATTAGCTCCCAGACGATCCGTCACACTCACATTGGAGTTACCAGAAACCCATATTCCGTCAAGTTTTTTAAACTGGTCTTTCAAGCCGAAAGAACCATCTCCATTATTATCAAGGTAAAGCGTATTTTTTGAGGAAACCTTTGAATGGAGCACTATATCCAGCTCGCCATCGCCATCAAAGTCTCCTAACAAAACCTCATAGTCGCCGGTTGGCTGATCGGGAATTTCAGCGTCGCCGGATAGGGTGCAAGGTTCGAAATCGCCAGAAGTAGTCCCGCAAAATAGAAGGTTCTCGTAGCCCGCGGATATTGGTACTGGAAAGGTAACACCCGCCCCAATGGGCACATAGTTGGGCACCGCAACAAGTAAGATGTCAGGAATACCGTCAAGTCCATACTCGACACTGGATATATCCTGGTGGTAGACAACGTAATTATGCTTCTGCAAGCTCAACGGCCGCGCAGCAAGAAGGTTGGAAGATAATAAAAAACAGAAAATCGAAACAAAAAAAACAAACCCCTTCCTCACCTTAACCCCCTCACCATTCCTCATTTTATAAAACAGATGACCACCTGACGGCTTTCAAAGAAAGCAGCAGAAATATCACCTTATCTATTCCATTAATTGGCCGGAGCGGATTGTCCGCACAAACTCGAGCCCCTTATATCAATCTTGGAAAACGCAATAAGCGGCACCCAAAGCAGCCAAATCGCACATACTCACTGAAACACTATTTTGCTATTTTTACGCCCATTAAACGCAAGCCAAGACCATAAGGCGCCCCATAATGGTTCCACTGACTTCCTGAACTACAATTGTTCATATCGACCCAAAGGTCCACAGGCAAATCTTGAGCTTGAGCCGACAACAAAACCGATACCCAGGTTTGCACTGTTGCGTTTATAGAACCATCGTACCAATAAGATACGATGTCGTGCGCATCCGTGGGATTACACCCCACGTTGTTATCGGACGGCACCCCTGCCATCCGAACCGTCACCACATTATTTCCGCCCTGGTTGTATACTAAAACGTCCTTGACATAGATTCCTTGAAACGCCCACTGTCTAGCAGCCTGGCTCTGACTGCACAAAAAAAAGGTCAATACGCCAACAAGGATTGAAATTCTCACGCACCCTCCAGAAAAATCCGCACGGCAATAATCTTTAATACAAAAAGGCGGCACCTAATTGGAAACGACTTCGACACCAAGAAGATTAAGGCCGAGACCTGCCGGGTTGCCGAAACGCCCCCATACAGAGGACGTATTGCAATCATCTGCATCTAACAAAACATTAACAGGCAGAGACTGAGCTTGCGCCGACAGCAAGACCGACAAAAGGCCCTGGTGCGTATTATTCAGATCGCTCTTGTATAGAAAGCTGACGATGCCGTGTTGATCTGTTGGCGCACACCCCGTGTCAAAGACGGCATCTTCTTTAAATCGTACCGTTATGACATTCCTATTATTTTCATTATAAACCATCACGCTTTTTATCCGGTGGCTCCCCACCCAGACCATATCCGCCGAAACTTGCCCACAAAAAACCGCAACAATTATTATTCCTAGAATTCTTAACTTCATACCTCCCCCAAAATTTTCCTCTACGGATTCTATATATTCTTCTCAAGGCGGTATGTAGGAAATGTCTCCCTTGTTGTGTAAGAGATATCTCACAATCACCCCATTGAAACTTGGCCTACAAAGCTTCGTTTATTGAAGATCAAGGAGTTTTCACTCTAACCCCGGCAAATCGCTGCCCCAGCCCGGCTGGTGCACCAAAAGCGTCCCACTGACCCGCCGTATTGCATTGATCCGTGTCGATTAAGATGTCGACTTCAACCCCCTGCGCTTGCGCCGCAAGCAACCCCGAGACCCATGTCTGGACCCGACTGTTAAAGTTCCCTTCAACCCAGTAACTAAAGATTCCATGATGATCCGTTGGCACACACCCCGTATCAATACCTGAATCCTTTTCTAGCTTGGCCGTCACTATTCCGTAGCCCGCCATGCTATATATCAACACGTCTTTTACTTCGAACCCTCTCTCCCAGACCTTTTGCGCTCCGGCCTGGCCGGCCATGAAGATTCCTAGAAAAATCATGATTATGTATTTCATTTTACCCCCTATTCTTATACGCCTATGAACTTAACCCCTCGATTTATTTAAAGCAAACACCAGACATAAAAAAGCCCGGCCGAGGCCGGGCTCCCAAGCGGGGGTGAGTATGGGAAAACTCAGGGTTCGTAGTGCCACTCGCCGTTGTCGCCGGGCACGGGCTGGAAGCCCTGGCCGGTGGTGTTCGGCTGGAAGCCTTCGAACGGGTTGAACACCAGGCGCGGGGTGTCGACGCTTTGCGGGTGCGTCAGGTCGCCCACGTACTGGGAGTCCTCGACGATCTTGCCGCCCAGGGTGCGCTGGTTGAGCGACACCCGCGCCTTGCCGTTGGTGGTATCCACCAGATCGTAGACCCGTTCGCCGTTGTCGGTGGGCACCCGCACGTCCACCTGGCCGGCGCGGATGGAGCCGGATTCGGTGGCGTTGCTGGTCAGGGTCCGGCCTTCCAGGGTCACCTTGCCGCCGGCGAGTCCGGTGGTGGTGTGGAGGGTGTCCACGGTCAGGTCACCGCCGGCCCGGTAGCCGATGTCGCCGGTGCTGTCGGTGCGCGCGCCGGCGACCATGGTGACGTTGCCGTTGGAGATCACGGTGACGCCGTCGGTGCCGCTGATGCGGCCGCCCTGGGTGAAATCACCGGCGGCGGCCAGGTCCACGCGGCGGCCGATGACGTCGCCGGTGAGGTCCAGGTCGCCGCCGGTGTTCAGGCCCAGGCCACCCTGGCCGGTGAGGCCGGTGAGGGTGAGCGGGCCGGTGCCGCGGTTGTTGATGTAGACCCCGCCAGTGCCGCCGGCGGCACCCAGGGTGTCCACGTCCACGTTCAGCGGGTTGCTGGCGCGGGCGATGCCGGTGGCGGCGCTCAGTTCGAGCAGCGCGGCGACGATGTTGTTGGCCTCGCCGTTGCCATCGAGGATGGCGCCGGCCACGGCGGAGAGCATCACCGCGTTGCCCGGGGTGAGGGCCTGCACCTCGTTGACGGTGAGGTCCCCGGTCAGGGTGCGCACGCGGATGTCGCCGTCGTCGATGCGGGCGTCCAGGCCGGCCAGGCCGTCCTGTTCCTGCACGTTGATGACGCCGCTTTCGGCGCGCAGATCCAGGCTGTTGGCGCGGGTGGCGATGGCGGCGGTGTCGGTGCCCACGCCGTCGCGGCCGGCCAGTCGCACCTCGTCGCCCACCACGCGGGTGTCGGCATCACCATCGTCGATCAGCTTGCCGTCGTTGGCGACCACGGTCACCTGGCCCTGGGCGCGGATGTCGCCCAGGGTGGCGTCGCCGTCCTCGATCTCCAGGCCGACGCGGCCGTCGCCGGTGCGGGCCTGGCTGATGAGTACCGGGCCCTGCTGGCTCAGCATCACGTCACCGGCGTCGGAGAGCGCGTCGATGCGCTCGGCGGTCAGGTTCAGGAAGCCATCGGTGGGGTTGTCGGTGGCCCATTCACCGATGCCGTCGTTGGCGCGCAGGGTGACGTTGACGCCCTCGACCTCACCAGCGCCGTCCTTGCGGATGGCGCCGTCAGAGCTGAGAGCCACATCGTGGTCGCCGGCGGCGACCCGGCCAATGCCGAGATCCCCACCGTTGTCCACGTCGATGTCGCCGTCCGCGGTGGTGGCGCTGTCGAGGCGCAGGTCGCCCTGGTTGTCCAGGTCGATGGCGCCGGTGCCGCTGACCGCCAGGGTGGCGCTGTCCAGCTCGCTGTTCAGGCGGATGCCACTGACCGCGCTGCCGCGCAGGTCGTCGGCGCTGAGCGTGCCTTCGGCGCTGGTGGCCAGGCGGCCGGCGCTGTCGAGCACGGCGTCGCCGTTCACCGCCAGGGCGTCGATGGTCAGGTCACCGCCGGCGCGCAGGTGGGCGTCGCCGTCGGCCAGGCTGCTGTCCTTCACGGTGAGCCCGTTGGCGTCCAGGTCCTCCAGGTGCAGATCACCGCTGCCGGTGATGGTGGCATAGAGGTTGGTCACGCGGGTTTTCAGGCCGCTGAGGGTGGAGCCGATGCTCTTGGCCGCGGACAGGAACAGGTTGTCGCCGTGGATGTGCTCGGCGATGGTCGGGTCGGCCTGAATGCCGCCTTCCTCGCTGGTCACGGACACGTCGCCACCGGCACGCAGGGTGGACAGGGCCACGTCGTCCCCGGCTTCCAAGGTCAGGTCGACGCCGCTGTTCATGGCGCTGGTGGCGTCCATGGTGATCTTGCCGCCGGCGTTGGCGTCCAGGTCGGCGCCGGCGGTCAGGCCGGCGTTGTTGGCCAGGGTCAGGGCCCCGTCGCTGGCGGTGATCCGGGCGTTGCCGTTTACCGCGTCCAGGCTGGCGTTGTCGAAGCCCACATCGGTGCCGGCGGTAACGGTCACGTCCCGGTCGGCTTGCATGGCGCTGCCGTTGTCGACCACTACGGCGGCCTCGTCGCTGCTCATGGTGAGCGAGTCGCTGGCGGTGACCCGGCTGCCGTCGGTGACGGTCAGGTCGCCGCTGCCCACGGTCAGGCTCAGGTCCGCCGGGTCGGCGTCCGCGGCGGCGCCGCTGGTCAGGGTGGCGGCGGTCAGAGTGGCCCCGCCGCCGGCTTTACCGGTGAGCGCGCCGCCGGCGGTGACGCTGGCGCTGGTCACGGCCAGGTCGCCTTGTTCACCGGCGCCCAGGTCCAGATCGCCGCCGGCGCGGGCGTCCGTGCCGGTGGTGAAGGCCAGGTCGCCGCCGGCCTCGGCGCTGAGATCGGCGTCGGCGGCCAGGGTGCTGGCGTTGCGCGCGGTCAGGTCACCGTCGGTGGCGGTGAGACTCAGATCGCCGGCGGTGGCGCGGGCCTGGGCGCCATCCACGGTAAGGTCGCCCTTGGCCTTGAGATCCAGGTCGGTGGCGGCGGTGGCGCGGCTGTTGGCCAGGGCCAGATCCGCGCCTTGCGCATCCAGGGACAGATTACCGCCGGCCTCGGCGGTGGCCTGATCCAGGGTCACGTTCTGGCCGGCGGTGCCGGTGAGGTCGTTGCCGGCGGTGAGCGTGGCGCCGCTGGTGATGCTCAGGTCGCCGTCGGTGGCGGTGAGGGTCAAATCACCGTCGCCGGCGTCCACGGACGAACCGTTGTTAACGCGCACGTCGGTGGCGGCGGTGAGGGTGGCGTCGGTGGCCGCCCGTGCCCGGCTGCTGTTGGTGAGGACGACGCTGCCTTCCTCGCTGCCCAGGGTCAGGGCCCCGGCGGCGGTGGCCTGGCTACCGCCGGTGAGGGTCACGTCGCCGCTGCCGGCGTTCAGGCTCAGATCGACACTGCCGGCTTGCAGCGGCGCGAACGCGAACAGCGTTACCGGCGCCGGCTGACCGCTGGCCAGGGTGGCGCTGGTCAGGGTAATGGCCCCGCCGGCGTCGCCGTCCAGGAAGCCACCGGCGGTGACGCTGGAGCGGGTCACCGCCAGATCACCCTCGGCGGCGGTGAGGGCGGCATCGCCGTCGGCGCGCACGGTGGCGTCCTGGATGGTCAGGTTGTCGCCGGCGTCCAGATCCAGGGCGCCGTCGGCGTCGGCCTGGGCACCTTCGGTGAAGGCCAGGTCGCCGCCGGCGTTGCCGGTGAAGTCGCCGCCGGCGCGCAGCACGGAGCTCTCCCGGGCGGTGAAGTCCCCGTCCGTGGCGGTCACGTCCAGGTCGCCGGTGGTGGCTTCCAGGCGCGAGCCCTGGGCCAGGCTGACGCCGCCGCCGGCCGCCACGGTGGCGTCGGTGACGGCGGTGGCGCGGCTGCTGTTGGTGAGGCTGACGTTGCCTTCCTCGGTGTCCATCACCAGGGCCCCGGCGGCCTCGGCGCGGCTGCCCTGGGACAGGGCGATGTCACCGCTGCCGGCGTTCAGGGTCAGGTCCACGTTGCCCTCGGGCAGCGGCTCCACGGACAGCGGCGCGAACGGCACCATGGCCGGGCGGCCGCTGGCCAGGGTGGCGGCGGTGAGCAGGATGCCCTGGCCGGCGTCGCCGTCCAGGAAGCCGCCGGCGGTGACCGTGGCGCGGGTCACCGACAGGTTGCCGGCGGTGGCGGTGAGGGCGGCGTCGCCGTCGGCGCGCACGGTGGCGTCCGTCACGCTCAGGTGATCGCCGGCGTCCAGGTCCAGATCGCCGCCGGCGGTCACGTTGGCGCCGGTGGTGAAGACCAGGTCGGTGCCGGCCTCGCCGGTGAGATCGTTGCCGGCGGTGAGGCTGGAGGACTGGCTGACGCTCAGGTCGCCGTCGGTGGCGGTGAGATCCAGGTCGCCGTCGGTGGCGGTGAGCGCGGAGCCACCGGAGAGCGCCACGTTGTCACCGGCGGTGACGGTGGCGTCCACCTGGCCGGTGGCCTGGCTGGCCACCAGGGTGACGCTGCCGGTGTCGGCGGTGAGGCTCAGGTCCGCGTTCAGGGACTCGGCGCTGGCGTTGTTCAGGGACAGGTCGGTGCCGGCGCGCAGGGTGACGTCGTCGGCGCCGCTGACGCGGCTACCCTGGCTCAGGTTCAGGCTGCCGTCGGTGGCGGTGGCGTCCAGGGTGCCTTCGGTAGCGGTGAGCAGGGAGCCACCGGACAGCCGCAGGTCACCGGCGGCGGTGGCCTCGGCGTTGCCGCCGGCACCGGCGTTGGTGTTCATCAGCGTCATGGAACCCTGCCGGGCGGTCAGTTCCAGATCCACGCCGGCGGCCACCATGGCGTCGGTGAGGGTCATGGCCTGATCGGCGGTCAGGGTCACGTCGCCGGCGGCGCCGGCGGCGCTGTTCTGGCTGAGGAGCAGGTCACCGCCGTCGGCGGTGGCGGACAGATCGCCCTCGGCGGCGAGCAGTTGGGCGCCACCGGACAGGCGCACGTCCTTACCGGCGGTGACGGTCACGTCCTGCTGGCCCAGGGCGGCCCCGGTGTGCAGCGTCACGTTGGTGCCGGCGTCCAGGTCGAGGTCGGCGCCGGACTGAACGCGGCCGTTGTCGACCACCAGCAGTTCGCCCTCCTCGGCGCTCAAGTGGGTGTCGCCGGTGCCGGTGATGGTGCTGCCCTGGGTCAGGCGCACATTGTCGCCGGCATCCAGGTCGAGCGTGCCATCGACGTCCGGGTCGAGAGAGCCGCCGGCGCTGATCAGGGCGTTGGTGAGCACGGCGTCGCCGCCGGCATCGCCGTCGAAGGCACCGCCGACCAGCATCTGGCTGTTGTTGAGGCTGATGTCGCCATTGGTGGCGGTCACGCTCATGTCACCGTCGGTTTCGGTGTGCAGCTGCGACTGGGTGAGGCGCACGCTGCCGCCGGCGCTGACGGTTTGCCCGCCCTTGGTGGCGGCGCGGCTGTTGGTGAGCAGCACGTCGCCGTTGTCGGCGGTGACGCTCATGTCGTCGCCGGACTGGGCGGTGGCGTTGCTCAGCGCCACCTGGTTGCCGGCTTGCAGGTCCAGGGTGGTGGCGGCACTGACGCCGCTGTTGCCGTTGATATCCAGGTTGCCGCTGGTGGCGGTGGCGTCCAGGGCGCCGTTGGTGGCGGTGAGGGTGGACGCGCCGGACAGGGTGATGTTCTGGCCGGCGGTGAGGGTCGCGTCCCCGGCGCCGGTGGCCTGGCTGTTGGCCAGGGTCACGTTGCCGTTCTCGCCGGTCAGGGTCAGGTCGCCGCCGGCCTCGGCGCTGGCGTCGGTGAGCGACACCGTGGCGCCGCCCTTCAGGCTCAGGTCGCCGGTGGCCTGGGCACGGCTGTTCTGCACCAGGCTGACGCCGCCTTCGGTGGCGGTGGCGGACAGGTCGCCGCCGCTGGTCAGTTGCACGCCGTTGACGGCGGTGATGTCACCGGTGGTGGCTTTCAGGGTGAGATCGCCGGCGGCGGCCAGGTTGGCATTGAGCAGCTGGCCCTTGCCGCTGCTCAGGCGGGTGTCGCCCTCGCCGGTCTGGGTGACGGCCTCGTTCACGGTGAGGGCACCGTCGGCCACGGTCAGGTGCAGGTCGCCGTTGGCGTCCAGGCCGGTGAGGCCGGGCAGGCCCAGGTTGGGGGTAACGCCGCCCACGGTGAGGTCGCGGTTCTGGTTGAACAGGTAGAGGCCGCCGTCACCGGCGTCCGCTTCCAGGGCACCGGTTTCGATCAGCAGGGCCTGGTCGGCGGTGCCGATGCCCTTGCCGGCGCGCAGGGCCAGCTGGTCGGCGTCCAGTTCCGGGGTGTCGTCCGCCTCGTTCAGGGCGTCGATGGCGCCGTCCGCCACCAGGGTGATGTTGGCGCCCTCGCCGTCGCTGCGTACTTCGCCCAGGTGCAGATCACCGGCCTCGCTGGTCAGGGTCACATTGCCGGTGGTGGTGGTGACTTTCTCCACGTCCAGATCGTCGGCGTCGTGGAGATTGATCTCGCCCTTGGCGTCGGCGGTGACCACGTCCACGGCGGTGTCCAGGCCGCGCTGGGTGAAGGAACCGGTGGCGCCGATGGCGCCGCCGGCGGTCAGTTCCAGGCGCTTGGCGGCGATCAGGGTGCTGTTGTCCTGGTCGTCGTCGATGCGGCCGTCGGCGTCCAGGGCGATGGTGGCGCTGTCGCCGGCGGCGGCCAGTTCATGGACGGTCAGATTGCCGCCGGCGCTGACGTCGATGTCGCCGTTCAGGGTTTCCAGGGCGATCAGCGCCAGGTCGTCGCGCTCGCGCAGCAGCACGTCGCCGTCGCTGGTGCCGCTGTCGACCACGCGGTCCACCTGGGTGTCCAGTTCCACCTGGCCGTCGGCGCGGAAGTAGAGGTCGCCGCCGGTGACGTTCAGGGTGTCGCCGTTGTCGTCGATGATGGCGCCGCCCTCGGCGTACAGATAGGTGTCGCTGTCGGCGGTGATGTCGGTGTCGACCACCTGGGTTTTCAGGCGCAGGTCGCCTTTGTTCCAGAGCCCCATGTCGCCGGCGGCGGTGAGGCCACTAAGGCCGTCCACGGTGCCCAGCACCAGTTCGTCGCCGCCGTTGTCGTTGACCACGAAGGCGTCGCCGGCGCCAGCGTCCACCGCGATTTCATCGGTGTCGGTGTGCAGCGAATCCTCCTGGTCGGCGACGCCCTGGCCGGCGCGCACGGCGATGGCCGGGGCATGCAGGGTGCCCACATCGGCGACCCACTCGCCGTCCACCCCTTCACCTTCAACGAAAGTGCCGCCGATGCCGCGCACGGCGCCGTCGGCCTGCAGGGAAATCAGGGTCGGGCTGACCACATCGCCCACCACGCTGATCGAGCCGGCCACGTTTTCGGCGCGGATCTCGCCCACGGACTTGATGTCGCCGAGGCCCAGATCACCGGTGGAGTCCAGGTAAACGCCACTGTTCAGGGCGCGGCCGCTGCTGGTGCCCATGTCCAGCTGGTTGGCCTGGATGCCCAGCGGCTTGGCGGCGGACATGTCGATGTCCTGGGCCTGGTCGTAGGCGGCGATGGCCTGGTGGCGCAGCGCCTGGCTGGCGTCGCGGGCGGCGGTGGCCTTGAACACGGACTGGTCGGCCATGTCCCGGGACACCCGGGTGGTGTTGCGCAGGGTGGTCCAGCTTTCCACGTTGGTGACCGCGTCGCCCAGATAGGCCTTGGCCACGTCCAGGTCGTTGAGGGCCACGTTGAAGCGGTCGGAGAGCGGCGAGAAGGTATTGCGGTCGTACTCGTCCACGGCCACCTGGGCGGCGGACAGTGCCAGGCTCAGGCCCTGGAAGGTGGCTTCGGCGCCGCCGTCGCCGCTGAACGGGATCGCCTGGGCGCCGCCGGCCACCATGGCCATGGCGTCCACCGCGATCTGGGCCACGGAGACCACCCGGTTGAGGGTGTTCAGGGTGCTCTCCGCCGCGCTCAACTGGCGGGAGAGATCGTTGACCCGGGCCTGGGCACTGGCCAGATTGGCCTGGGAAATATTGCGGTTGACGATCGCCTGGTTGAGCGCCGCCAGGTAGGCCTCGAGCTGCTGCTGGAGAACCTCCAGCTGCAGGATCTTGGCGTTCAGCTCCGCCACCTTGCCGGCATAGTCGGCGATGGCGGTGTCGCGAGCGATTTCCGCGTCGCGCTCGCTGGGGGTGTTGCCGATCAGGGTGACGTGGTCGCCGCGCACGTTCTGGTCGGCGCCGTTGCCGTCCAGGATCACGCCGTCGCGGGCGATCACGTAGACATCGCCGGTGCCGCCGGTGTCGAGCATGCCCAGGGTCACGTTGCGGTCCGCGTCCAGGGTGATGTCGCCGCCCTCGGTGACCAGGTTGCCGGTGATGATGTTGCCGTTATAGCCCTCGTTGGCGCCGTCGGCGCGGGCGGTGAGGGTCATGCTGCCACCGCCGGGCAGGCGGATGGTGTCGTCCTGGTTGAGGAACACGATGTTGCCGTTGGTGGCGGTGAGCACCAGCTTGCCGCCGTCCATGACCAGGGTGCCGCCGTTGTTGTCGAGCACGGTGATCGAGGCGGCGACGATGGTGACGCCGCTGGCGCCCTTGCCCACCAGGCTGTCGGCGTCCACTTCCACGGCGCCGGGGCTGGCGGCGTTGACGTCGCCGTTGCCGCCGCTCACCGACATGCGGTCCACGTCCAGCACCAGCGGGCCGGTGTTGCCGATGCCCTGCTGGGCGCGCATGTCCACCTTGCCGGCCACCACGTTGGCCTGGTCGGCGCCGTCCGGGCGGGCGTCGTTGATGGCGCCATCGCTGGTCAGGGTAACGTTGCCGCCGGCGGCGGTGACCGTGCCCAGACCGATGTCGCCGGCGCTGTCGATGTCCACGTCGCCACCGGCGGCGCGGGCGCGGATCAGGCTCAGCGGGCCGCTGTCGCGGTTGCGCAGATAGATACCGCCGTTGCTGGCGTCGACCACCAGCTCGTCGACGCGGATTTCCAGGGCGTCCACGGTGCCGTCGGCGGCGCCCACCTGCTGGGCGCTCAGGTTCAGGTCGTCGGCGATGATGTTGGCGTCGTCGCCGTTGCCGTCACTGACCCGGCCGGAGGCCTGGAAGGTGACACTGCCGCCGCTGGCCAGGCGGCCGAGCACGGCGTTGCCGGACTGGGTGAAGTCGATGTCGCCGCCGGCCTCCCCTTCCAGCAGGCTCAGGGCGCCCACGTTGCTGACGAAAATGTCGCCGTCGGAGAGCATGGACAGCTCGCCGGTGACGGCGGTGGACAGGGCGCGGGCATCACTGCCGATGCGGGCGGCGTCCAGTTCCACGTCATTGCCGGTGATGGCGGTGCTGTCGCCGTCGCCATCCAGGGTGCCCAGGGCGGTGAGGCGGATCAGGCCGTCCGCGGACACCTGGCCGAGCTTGAGATCGCCCTTATGCGCCACGGCCACGCCGCGATCGGCGCCGCCGGCGGACGCGTTCAGAAGCAGTTCACCGGTACCCTGGTTGTCCAGATCAATGTCGCCATCGGCGGTGGTGGCGTCGATGCGGTTGGCGTCGGTGCTCAGGTCGATGTCGTCGCCGGCGTCCAGGGCCAGGCCGTCGGCGGCCAATACGTCGTCGCCGTCGCCGCCGATGCGGCCGCTGGCGGTCAGGCTCACCTCATGGCCGCTCAGGTCGGCGCCTTCCACGATCAGGTTGCCGGCGCGGTTGTTGAAGTCCAGATCCAGGCCGTCGCCGCCACCGCGCTGCACCACCAGGTGCTCGTCCGCGCGGTTGAAGGCGACGCCGCCGGCGTCGTCGGTGATCTCGACATTGCCGCCCAGGGTGGTCACGCCCAGGCTGGACAGCAGGCCGGTGTTGGCCACGTAGGAGCCGGCCAGGCTGGTGCCGGTGGTGGTGGTCAGGCTGCCCACCTCGGTCTTCAACGCCTCGGCGGCGGTGCCGATGGCGCCGTCCGCGTCCAGGGTCAGGTGATTGCCGCGCACGTTGAACGGCGCGGCGGCGTAGCCGAGGATGTCGCCGTCCTGGCTGACCACGGACACATCGCCGTCGTCGGCTTGCACCCTGCCCAGCAGCACATCGCCCAGGGTGGCCGTCAGTTGCACCTCGGCGTTGTCGCCCGCGGCGTGGATGTCCAGGGCGGCCAGTTCGTTGTCCTCGGCCAGGTAGATGCCGTCGGAACCGGAGCGGGCCTGGATGGCGTTGCTCTGGGTGGTCAGGGCGGCGCCGTCCTGGCCCAGGCGGCCGGCGGCGTCCAGGGCGATGAAGCGGCCGGTGATGACGGCGGACTCACCGCTTTTGTAGATGCCGCCATGGTGGGAGAACAGCCAGAGCTCGTCCGGCGAGGAAATGCGGTCGCCGATCAGGATGTTGTCCTCGGCGGCGATTTTCACCCCGTGGTCGCCGATGGCGCCGTTGCTCAAGGTGACGCTGCCGTCGGCGCCGCCGATGCCGGTGGACGAGACGGTCTGGCCGCCCTGGCTGATGCGCTCGCCGGCGCTGACCCGGCCAAGCATCAGCTCGCCGTCCTGTTCGTCGATGTAAATGCCGCCATCCTGGGTGGCGGCGGACAGCACGTCCACGGCGGTGGTTACCGCCCGGTGATCCTCGCCGATGGCGCCGTCCGCCTTCAGGTTGGTGGCCCAGGCTTCCACGTTGGCCTCGGCGCCGTTGCTGCCGCGCAGGTCGCCGTCCTCGGCGGTGATCAGGGCGCGCAGGCCGGCTTCGGCGCTGTTGTCGCCGGTGCTGACCCGCTCCAGGGTCAGGTCGCCGTGGGTGTCGGTGATCACCACATGGCCTTTTTTCGCCTCGGCGCGCAGGGTGTCCGCGTCCAGGCGCAGGGGGTTGCTTTCCGCGCCGATGGTGGCGTCGTCCACGGTGGTGGCCAGGGTCACGCGCTCGCCGCTGGCGGCGGTGCCCAGGTCGCCGTTGCCGAGGATGTCACCGGCGGCGGTGACGCCCAGGTCGCCGTCCACGTGGACGCCGTTCAGGGTCACGCGACCGTCGCGGTGGGTGAAATCCAGGTCGGTTTCCACGATGCCGGAGGTGGACAGGCGGTCCCCTTCGAAGTTGACGCTGGCATCGTTGAGCACCGGAGCGCCGCTGATCGGGTCCTGGCTTTCGTGCTTGAGGTTGATCTCGGCGTCGTCGCCAGTGTCGATCTTGAGGCTGGCGAGCTGGTCCGCTTCGTCGACGCGGATAGCGCCCGCGTCGCTGCTCACGTCCAGGTGATCCACTTCGGTATTGACCGCGCCGGCGGCGCCGATGCCGGTGCCCGCCTGGAGCACGGCGGTGTCACCCTTGATCAGCCCCCCGGTGGAGGTAATGGCGTTGTCCGCCCGCAGCCGGACCTCGCCATCGGGGCCGGTGGCGGTGAGGTTGCCGGACTGCTCCAGGTCGTCGCCGGCCAGAGTCAGCTCGGTGGCGGCGGTGATATCGCCCTGGTTGACCACGGAGGACACCACGGCGTCCTTCTGGCTGCCGGAGAGCAGCACGTGGCCGGCCTCGATCTGGCCGCCGGCGCCGTTCTTGATGGTGCCTTCGGCGCCGGAGAGGTCCGCGTCGGTGACCGAGAACTTCACCAGGCCGTTGCCGGTGAGGTCGATGTCGTAGCTGCCGTCGCTGGCCAGGGCCACGCGGCCCACGTTGGCGATAATGTGGCCGGTGTTTTCCACGTTGGGGGCGATCAGGTAGACGAAACCGCCGTCGTCGGTGGTGATGGTGCCCTGGTTCTTGATGGAGGCGCTGTTCATCAGCTCGCCGCTGAAATTGAACTTGCCGTCCATGAAGTCGTCGTCGGCGATGTCGAAGGTGGTGGCCAGCAGGCCCGCCACGTCGACGGTGGCGTCGGCGCCGAACACGATGCCATTGGGGTTGATCAGGAAAATGTTGCCGTTGGCGGTGAGCGCGCCCTGGATCTGCGAGACGCTGCCGCCGGTGACCCGGTTCAGCGTTACGTCGCTGGCGCTCTGATGCATGAATTCCACCAGTTCACTGGGGTCGATGCTGAAATCGTCCCAGTTGATCACTGCCTTGCCGGTGGTCTGCCGGATCAGGGTTTCCAGCGCCGCGGGGTTGGTGATCTGCGCCTCCCCTCGTACCACGTTGCCGCCGCTGGGCCCGGCCAGGGCCGCACCGCTGAAACCGAACACCGAAACCGAAACGGCCGCCGCCACCGATGCTTTGCGCTTGTTATTCCGTGCCATGATCTGTCACCCGTAAAAGTCGTATGCGGGCCCGCGGGCCCGGCCCCCCCTCAGAAGCGGTAGCGCGCCTGAGCGTAGAAATAATCGTTGTCGCCGGTTTCCGGCCCCAGCGGCAGGCCCCAGTCCAGGCGCAGCTCCACCGGGTCCAGGGGCCGGGCCATCAGGCCCAGGCTGACGCCGGAGATGTGCTGTTCGCTGTGCTGGTCGTAGAAGGGTTCCTTGATGTGCATGCGGCCGTGGCTGATCTGGCCGATCAGCTGGTAGCGGTGGTCGTCGGCGAACAGGTCGTAGCGCCCTTCCAGGGAGGCGGTGACGCCGCTGTCGCCGGAGTACGCTGAAGGCGCGTGGCCCTTCACCGAGTTGACGCCGCCGATCGCCCACTGCTCGCTGGAGACCAGCGGGTCGAAGGCGTACTGGCCGTACAGGCGCGGGATCAGCAGAGTACGGGCGTTGAGCCGCTGGATGCGGGTCAGGTCCAGGGTCACCTTGGTGAAGTCGTTGTCGGCGCCGGCGAAGGCACGGCTGGACAGGGCGGAATTGTTGTCCATACCGCCCAGGCGCTCGCCCAGCCCCTGATGCACATCCAGGGACACCAGGCTGCGCCCGGACAGGTCGGTGCGGTCCCAGGCCACGCCCAGGCGCAGCTTGCGGACCCGGTCCTCGGCGATGCGCACGCCGAGCATGTCCTGGTCCAGATTGGTGCCTTCCAGCCACAGGCTGTAGGTGAGGATGCTGCGCGCGGACAGGATCTGGTCCTGCAGCACGCCGAGGCCGGCGCCGGTGCTGTCGCCTTCCACTTCCAGCACCTTGAAGTCACGGCCGACGTTGACGTTGCCGGTGGAGCCGTAGATCTGAACGCTGGTGCCGCGGCTGTCCACCGGGGTGGCGTAGTCGGCGTAGGCGAACCAGGCGTCGCCGTCGCCCAGGGACTGCATGCCGATCAGGTTGGCGCTGTCGCCCCGCCCGCTCAGGTTCTCCAGCTTGATGGAGGGCACCACCCGGTAGCGACCGGTGTCCTTGCTGCCGTAGTTGTTCACTTCCAGGCTGCCACTCAGCAGCGGCCCCTCTTCCACGTCCACCAGCAGGTTGGTGAAGCCCTGCTCGGCGCCGGGCTTGAGGGTGGCGCTGGCTTCCACGCCGGCTTCCCGGTTGATGCGGGTCAGGGCCCGCTCCACCCGGTCCAGGCGCAGCGGCTCGCCGGCGCGCACGCCGCTGGCGGCGAGGGCGTCGCGGATGCGCTGGGTGTGGTAGCGGCGCTCGCCCTGGATGCGTACCTCGCCGAGGCGACCTTCCAGCACCACCAGTTCCACCGGCTTGCCGTCGGCGAAGGTCTGGCGCGGCACCACCACCTTGACCAGCGGGTAGCCGGCGTCGTGGTAGAACGCCTCCACCTTGTTGGCCAGGCCCTGAATGTCCTTGAGCGTCATGGGCTTGCCGATTTCCGAGGCGATCAGCCCGGACAGGTCGGCGGCGCTGTAGGTGGTGTTGCCCTGGAAGGCGACGCCGTTGACCACCACCTGGCGGGCGGCGGGTTCCTGGGCCAGGGCCGGGGCGCCGGCGCCCCCCAGGGCCAGCGCCAGAACGGCGGCGGGCACGAATCCGATTTTACTTCTCATGAACGATGCATCCCGAAACAATCGCCGCGATCCGGCCACGAGCGGCCCCCGCGGCGGACATGGCCGATGAAAGAAACGGGTTGGTTGGGCAGGACGGCGTGGCGCCCCGATAGGCTGAAGTGCAGGCCCCCATTTTTTCTTCCCCCCGATCGGAGCGGTGCTCCAAACGTTGTTCCCGCCGTGCTCTTTGGACTTTTTGCAAACTTTTGCACGACGTGAACCAGTTCACAATTCAGGAAATCTATTTCACGAAACTGCTACGGTCAACGAACATTTATTTACGTTCTTAAGCGTTTTTAGGGCGGAATATTGATGCTATTTACGTATGAAAAAACAGGAATACGATAAAAATATCAGCCAGGGAAAAACGGGGTATTTCGAGGTATTTGGGGAGAAAACACCGGATTATTTCCGCTCCGGACCGGGCAGGGACAACCCGGTTTCGTAAGGAACATTTTGAGAACGAAACGATACTTAAAAAAAATCAGCTTTTCTCATTATAAAAAAGCTTTTCGGCGAAACAAAAAAAGGGGCCAGTCAAGGCCCCTCTTCCAGTTCGTGCACCCACACCAGGGTGCCGGCGATCACCGCCACCGGCATGATCACCAGGTTCACCAGGGGCAGCATGGTCAGGCCCAGGATCACCGAGCCGAAGGTGAGCACCAGCCAGCGTTTGGTCTTGAGGCGTTCCAGCATCTCGGTGAACGGCACCTGACGGTTGTCGGCGGCGTAGTCGATGTATTGCATGCCCAGCAACCAGCCGGACCACAGGAACCAGACCGCGGAGGCGAACACGTTGACCACCGGGATGAAGTAAATCACCAGCACCACGAACAGAATCAACACCGCCCGCCACAGCCAGTACCAGGTTTTGCGCAGCTCACGCTTGAACACCCGCAGGGTCATGGCCGGGATGGATTCCTCCGGCAGCGGCCGGCCGGTGGCGCGCACATCGACCTTTTCCGCCAGGAAGCCCATGAAGGGCGCGGCGATCAGTTGCACGCCGAGGGTGAAGACGCTGGCCAGCAGCCCCAGCAGCAGGATCCACACCAGCACCACGGCGGCGCTGACCAGGAAATCGATGGCGCCGTTCAGGAAGCTGAGGCCGCCGTCGAAGGCCCAGCCGGCGGTGGCGGTGCTGATCCAGCCGGCGATCCACTGACCGGACAGGTAATAGAGACCGCCGAACACCAGCACGTTGAAGATCATGGGTACCACCACGTAGGCCCGCAATCCGGGGCTGCGGGCCAGGGTGAGACCTTGTTTCAGATAATCCAGCGCGCGGGTGACTTGGGACACGACGACCTCGTTTCAGCGAATGCCGGCCGATTCTAGCATTGCCGGCCATCGAGGCCAGTGCCCGGCGGCGAGGCCGGGCCGGGGTGCCAGTTCAAACGTGGACTTCCAGCTCCACCGGGATGTTGCCCCGGGTGGCGTTGGAGTACGGGCACACTTCATGGGCCTTCTCCACCAGGGCGCGGGCGTCGCTTTCATCCAGGCCCGGCAGGGTCACCGCCAGGGTCACGGCCAGGCCGAAGCCCTCGCCGTCCGGGCCGATGGCCACCTTGGCATTGATGTGAGTGTCCTCGGGCAACTCCGCCTTGGCCTTGCCGGCCACCAGCTTCAGGGCACTGAGGAAGCAGGCGGAATAGCCCGCCGCGAACAGCTGCTCCGGGTTGGTGCCCTCGCCACCGGGGCCGCCCAGAGCCTTGGGCGTGGTGAGCTGAACGTCGAGTTGTTTGTCGCTGCTGGTGACACGGCCGTCGCGGCCACCGGTGACACGGGCTTCCGCCTGATAGAGGGTCTTTTCGATGGTCATGGGGTTTCTCCGTTTGCTTGATTTTGCACGATTAAATCGTGCGCTATTTAAATGCTTGTACGTTGCCGCGAAGCCTGATCGCGACCGGGCGGCGTTCAGGACGTTTCAGTAAGCCGCCGCCGCAGGGTTTCCAACTGTTCCTTGAGCGCCACCAACTCCTCCGGCTCACAGCGGCTGGCGCAGGCCACCGCCTCGGGGATCGCCTCGGCGCGGCGGCGCAGAGCGCGGCCGGCGTCGGTCAGCCGTACCTCCACCCGCCGCTCGTCCTCGGTGGCGCGCCGGCGTTGCAGCAGGCCGGCGTTCTCCAGCCGCTTGAGCAGTGGCGTCAGGGTGGCGGAATCCAGGAACAGGCGCTCGCCGATGGCGGACACCGACTGCCCGTCGTGCTCCCAGAGCACCATCATCACCAGGTACTGCGGGTAGGTGAGATCCAGTTCGCGCAGCAGCTTGCGGTAGACCTTGGTCATCGCCAGCTGGGTGGAATACAGCGCGAAGCAAACCTGCAGGTCGAGTTGCAACAGGGAGTCCGGAGTGTCGGTGTCATCGTTCATGGGCGGATAATTACATAGCGCGCTATTTAATAGCAAGCAACAACCGAGACGATGGAAGCGGCCCGCTGCGGTTTCCATCGCTTTTCAGAAGCGGTTTCAGGCGCGATCCACCAGCCCGCCCCTCCCCCGCCAGCGGCCCGGTGTCATTCCAAAAACCTGGCCAAAGGCCTCGATGAAGGCGCTGGTGGTCTGGTAGCCGGATTCCAGGGCCACCGTGGTCACCGGCAGGCCGGCGGCCAGGTGTTCCAGAGCGCGCAGCAGACGGGCGCGTTGACGCCAGGCCTGAAAGCCCAGCCCGGTTTCCCGGGGGAACCGCCGCGACAGGGTGCGCGGCGACAGGCCGGCCCAGCTTGCCCACTCGGCCTGGCCGCGCCGGTCCGCCGGGTCGCGCAGCAGGGCGTCGGCGATGCGCGCCAGCCTTGGATCCCGGGGCATCACCAGCCCCAGAGGCGCGTTCGGCAGGCCGCGAATCTCGGCGGCGATCACCGCCACCAGTGGATCCCGCTCCGGCGCCCAGGACTGTTCGTCCCAGTCGGCCACGCGCTTCACCGCCTCCATAAGCAGACCGGACACACGCAGGATACAGGGTTCCGCCGGCAGCCCCTGGCACAGCGTTTCATTGATCAGCATGGCCCAGCCGTCGAACTGCCCGTGGGGGTCGATGCCGTGCTCCCGGCGGGGCGGAATCCAGATGGCATGCAGGGCGGGCACCGCCCAGCGGGTGTCGCCGGTGTGCACGGTCAACAGGCCCTCCGTGGCGCCGCACAGCTGCCCTTCCCGGTGCTGATGGACGCCGGCGGCGCGGGCCTCCCGGCTGGCCCGGGATTTGTCCCAGATGCGTGCGAGCAGCGGGCCCTGAAAGGCCGGGAAAGTGCCGCTGCCCCCGGTCGGGGGCATCCTGGTCCAGGTCATATTGGCGTAGTTCCGATATTGAATGGCCCTTATACGGTATTTCAGTCAGACCCTCGACGCTAATCTGGATCGCACCCTGATTCCCGGCCCCGACTCAAGGAACCGACTCAAGGAACCAACTATGCGAGCCAACGACATTCTTCCCGATCAACAAAACAGCCTGAAGCGGAACGGCACGGTGATCCGCAAGGGCTCCGTGGGCGCCTTCCTGGCCAACGCCCGACTGTGGCTGGAGCCGGATACCGAGCCTGACCAGCGGCGCCGGGCGGAACATGATCTGCGCGAGTTGCTGCCGGCACTGCGGGCTCTGGGCCTGTTCGAGCTTCTCGAGGTACGCGATCCGGCCCTGCGGGCCTGGCTGGACGCCGCCGACACCGACCGGGAGGCGGGCCATGCATCCGAGTGACTTTCAGGTCCACGACGTGGCCGACTTTCCGCTGGTGCGTTTGATGCCCGAGGGGCTGCCGGAGGGCTACGCGGTGCAATGGGAGGCGGAGATGGAGACCCTGATCGGGCAGCCCGATCCGTTCGTGATGGTGGTCGCCGCCATCGAGGGCGAACACCGGGAAGCCCATGAGGACCGTAAACGCCGCACCCTGTGGATGAAGCGCAACCGGGACACCCTGGCGCGCCGTTGCCGGGGCATGGTGGCGGTGGAGCCGGACACCACCAAACGAACGATGATGCGGGCACAGAGCGCGGCCCTGGCGGGCCTGTTCAAAGTGCCGCTACGGATCGTGGCCACCGCCGAGGAAGCGGACCGGCTGGCGCGGGCCTTCCTCGACGGCGCGGACGACGATTAGCGCTGGCGTTCGATCAGCATGGCGACGCCCTGCCCCACGCCGATGCACAGGCTGACCAGGGCGTAGCGGCCGTCGATGCGCTCCAGCTGACGCAGGGCGGTGAGCGCCAGGCGGGTGCCGGAAGCGCCCAGGGGGTGGCCCACGGCGATGGCGCCGCCGTTGGGGTTGAGGCGCTCGTCGTCGCCTTCCAGGCCGAGCTGTTTGCAGCAGCCCAGCACCTGGGCGGCGAAGGCCTCGTTGATTTCGATCACGTCCATGTCCGCCAGGGTCAGGCCGGCGCGGTCCAGCACCTTGCGGCAGGCGCCCACCGGGCCCAGGCCCATGATGCGCGGCGGCACGCCGGCCACGCCGCCGGCGATGATGCGGGCGCGCGGGGCGATGCCGGCTTTCTCGCCGGCGGCGCGGGAGCCGATGATCAGGGCGCCGGCGCCGTCGTTGACGCCGGAGGCGTTACCGGCGGTGATCACGCCGCCTTCCACGATGGCGGGCAGTTTGGCCAGCTTTTCCACATCGGTGCCCGGGCGCGGGTGCTCGTCCTCGGTAACGCTGAGCGGCGGCTTCTTGCGGCCCTGGGGCACTTCCACGGCCTGCAGCTCGGCGGCGAAGAAACCGTCGGCGCGGGCCGCTTCGTAACGGCGCTGGGACTGGGCGGCGTAGGCGTCCGCCTGCTCGCGGCTGATGCCCAGCTCGGCGGCCACGTTCTGGGCGGTTTCCGGCATGGTGTCGCGGCCGAACTGCTGCTCGATGCGCGGGTTGGGAAAGCGGGCGCCGATGGTGCTGTCGTACATGGGCATGTTGCGGCTGTAGGGGGATTCCGCCTTGGCCATGACGAAGGGCGCGCGGCTCATGGACTCGGCGCCGGCGGCGATCACCAGCTCGCCTTCGTCCACGGTGACCATGCGCGCCGCGTCCAGGGTGGCGGCCAGGCCGCTGCCACAGAGCCGGTTGACGGTGAGGCCGGCCACGGTTTCCGGCAGGCCGGCCAGCAGGCCGGCGTGGCGGGCCAGGTTGCGGGCGTCCTCGCCGGCCTGGTTGGTGTTGCCGGCCACCAGGTCCTCGAAGTCTTCCGGCGCGAACGGGTTGCGCGCGATCAAGGCTCGGATCACGCCGGCCAGCAGGTCGTCGGGGCGTACCGGGGCCAGGGCGCCGGCGTGGCGACCGAAGGGCGTGCGCAGGCCGTCATAGATGTAGGCGTCGAGCATTGAAATTCCTGAGTTGAAAGTGAAAAGTTGAAAGTTAAAAGGACGGCCCGGCCGGCACGCAGCCCGACCGCGCTTTCCACTTTTAACTTTCAACTTTCAACTTTTAACTGCGCCGCCAGGCGCTTTAGTCCGCATAGCGGAACATTATTCCAAAACTTGACGGAGAGAATAGGTCGTGACAGAGTGCGATGCAAGCCGCCGGCGACCCACCAGTCACTCTTCCAGGCGGTCCGACTTCCAGATTAACCAATAAGACAGAAGAGCCCCATGATTCGCGACCAGGAAGTGCTCAACCAGCTCGTCGACACCATCGGCCGTTTCGTGCGCGACCGCCTGATTCCGGCGGAGCAGACCGTGGCGGAAAACGATGCCATTCCCGAGGATATCGCCAGCGAAATGAAGGAAATGGGCCTGTTCGGCCTGTCCATTCCGGAAGAGTACGGCGGCCTCGGCCTGACCATGGAAGAGGAGGCCCTGGTGGCCTTCGAGATCGGCCACACCTCGCCGGCGTTCCGCTCCCTGTTCGGCACCAACAACGGCATCGGCGCCCAGGGCATCCTGATCGACGGCACCGAGGAACAGAAGCGCAAGTACGTGCCCAAGCTGGCCACCGGCGAAGTGATCGGTTCCTTCTGTCTCACCGAGCCCGACGTGGGCTCCGACGCCGCCAGCCTGAAAACCCGGGCCGACAAGGACGGCGACCATTACGTGCTGAACGGCACCAAGCGCTACATCACCAACGGCCCGGAAGCCGGCCTGTACACGGTGATGGCGCGCACCGATCCGGACAACAAGGGCGCCGGCGGCATCACCGCCTTTATCGTGGAAGGCGACACCCCGGGCCTGATCCGTGGCAAGCCGGACGTGAAGATGGGCCAGAAAGGCGCCCACGTTTGCGACATCACCTTCGATAACTGCCGGGTGCCCGCCGAGAACATCATCGGTGGCAAGGAAGGCCAGGGTTTCAAAACCGCCATGAAGGTACTGGACCGGGGCCGTCTGCACATCTCGGCGGTGTGCGTGGGCGTCGCCGAGCGCCTGATCGAGGACGCGCTCAAGTACGCCATGGAACGCAAGCAGTTCGGCCAGCCCCTGGCCGACCACCAGCTGATCCAGGCGATGCTGGCCGATTCCCGCGCCGAGGCCTTCGCCGGCCGTTCCATG
The DNA here is from genome assembly GCF_015265435.1 of Alloalcanivorax profundimaris. GTDB lineage: Bacteria > Pseudomonadota > Gammaproteobacteria > Pseudomonadales > Alcanivoracaceae > Alloalcanivorax > Alloalcanivorax profundimaris. Next base: position 41,069 of record NZ_JABJWH010000009.1, read on the forward strand.
GTGCTGGAAGCGGCGCGCAGCAAGGACGCCGGTAAGAACGTCAGCCTCGACGCCTCCTGCTGCAAGCTGTTCTGCGCGGAAATGGTGGGCCGGGTGGCCGACCGGGCGGTGCAGATCCACGGCGGCGCCGGCTACATGGCCGAGTACGCGGTGGAACGTTTCTACCGGGACGTGCGTCTGTTCCGGATTTACGAGGGCACCACCCAGATCCAGCAGATCGTGATCGCTCGCGGCATGGTCCGCGACGCGCAGTAGGCCGCTGCAAGCTTGCAGTTTGAGCCGACCGCTATCGCGACTGAAGCGGAGTGCCGCCCAGTCGCTCCTACGAACTCCCCGTAGGAGCGAATTCAGTCGCGAAGCGGTCGCGCCCAACACCAGGGTGGATCGCGGCTAAAGCCGCTCCTACAGCTGTTCACTGTTCACTTTTAACTGTTCACTGCTCCACGCCCCCCCTACCCCAGCCAATTTATACAATGCCCCGCCCATACCGGACGGTATGCTAGACCGCGATGTGGTAGAGGCGCCCGTCGCGTTCCTCGCGGCGTACCCGGCCGAGGGCGTGCAGGCAGTTCAGGTGGGCGATGCTCTCGCCCATGGCGAACATCAGCTGGTGGCTGTCCAGCTCGCGTTTGAACAGCACCGGCAGCAGATCGAAGGCGGTCAGCGGCCGTTCGGCGCAGGCGTCCCGGGCGGCATCGAGTTGTTCGTCGTGGTGGGCGCACAGATCGTCGATGCGCTCGTGCAGACCACGGAACGGCAGACCGTGGGCCGGCAGCACCAGGGTGTCCCGCGGCAGCGCCGCGCGCAGGGCGCGCAGGGAGTCGACAAAGTCGGTGACCGGATCGTCGTCGGGCTCGTGGGCGCGCACCGTGAGGTTGCTGGAAATGGTGGGCAACACCTGGTCGCCGCTGATCAGCAACCGGTCCCGCTCCCGGTACAAGCAGGCGTGCTCCGGGGCATGACCCCGGCCGATGTGCACCCGCCAGGTGTCGCCGTTGATGGACACGGCGTCGCCTTCGGCGATGATCTCCGGCGCCGGCGGCAGCTCCGGCATCACCTTGCGGTAGCTGTTGCCACGACCGGCCAGGGTGTCCAGGGCGTCACCGCCCAGACCGTGGCGGCCGAACAGGCGTCGGAAGCCCTCCGCCACGGCCTCGTCGCTGGCGGTTTGCAGGCGATGGGTAAGCGCCCACTCGCCCTCGGTCATCCACACCGGGGCCTGGAAATGGCCGGCCAGCCAGGCGGCCTGACCGATGTGATCCGGATGGTAATGGGTCACCAGGATGCGGCGGATCGGGCGTCCGTCCAGGGCGCTGTCGAAGGCGGCGCGCCACAGTTCCCGGGTGGCGCGGGAACCGAAACCGGTGTCCACCAGGGTCCAGCCGTCACCGTCCTCGAGCAGCCACAGGTTGATGTGGTCGAGGGAAAACGGCAGCGGAAAATGCAGCCAGTGGACGCCCGGCGCCACCTGGATGCGGTGGCCGGACGCCGGCGGCTCGGTGAAAGGATATTGAAGCGCTGAGCTCATACCGGGACACTCTTTCTGGGCGCGCGCCCGGCGATCCCGGCGCGCGCGACAACATGAACTTGACCGGGGCGGCGAGGCCGCCCGGTTTGGCAGGGAGAAACACCATGCAAGCGTGGCGTATTCAGGACGACCACACTCTCAAACTGGACGACGCCGAGGCGCCGGAACCCGGCACCGGCCAGGTGCGCATCGCGGTGCGCGCGGTGGGCGTGAACCGCGCCGACATCATGCAGACCCAGGGCCTGTACCCGGCGCCCCCGGGCTTCGACAACAGCGTGCCGGGGCTGGAATACGCCGGCGTCATCGACGCCGTGGGCGACGGCGTCATGGGCCGGAAAGTGGGCGATCGGGTGATGGGTCTGATCCCCAGCGCCGCCTACTCCGAGCAACTGGTGGTCCATGAGCGCGAGACGCTGACGCTGCCCGACGAACTGGACTTCGCCACCGGCGCCACCATCCCCGAGGCCTTTCTCACCGCCTACCGGGGCCTGTTCCTGGAAGGCGGCCTGCAGCCCGGCCAATGGTGCCTGATCCGCCCGGCCACCGCCGGCGTCGGCCTGGCCGCCACCCAGCTGGCCAGCACCCTGGGCGCCCGCCCGATCGGCTCCAGCCGCGACCTGGACAACCTGGCCACGGCCCGGGAGATGGGCCTTCTGGAAGGCGTGGTGGAGGACGACACCCTCCCCGAGCGCATCCAGGCGCTCACCGGCGACGGCGTGGCGGTAATCCTGGACATGGTGGGCCCGGACTGGAAAACCGTGCTCAAGGGCCTGCGCGTGGAAGGCAAGCTGGTGATGCTGAGCGCCCTGGCCGGCGCCACCACCGAGCTGAATCTGCGCGCCCTGATCGCGCGCCGGCCGACCATGATGGCCATGACCATGCGCAGCCAGCCCCTGGAAAAACGCATCGCCATCGCCGAGGTGTTCAACGACCGGCTGGCGCCGCTGTTCGCCACCGGCCGGCTCAAGCCCCTGCCCCTGGTGTCCTTCCCGTTCAGCGACGCGCCGGCGGCGCACACGCACATGGTGGAGGACAACTTCAGCGGTAAGCGGGTGCTTGTTAACGACTAGCGTGGGCCGCGCAGGAGCGTTCACGGTGACATGGGCAGCAGCTTGGGCGCGCGAGGCATCGCGGCCGGAGCCGCTCCTTCGGATAGCCATAGGTTCAATACTGTTGTTATATTTATGAAACACTATTTCACAACAAATGAGGTGCCGCAATGACCGAAGCAACCGCTCGCCAGAGCACCATGAGTCAGGGAGAGTGGGAAGTCCGCAAGGACCTGGCCGCCGCCTACCGGCTGGTGGCCCTGTACGGCTGGGAGGACCTGGTGTTCACCCACCTGTCCGCCCGCGTGCCCGGCCCGGAGCATCACTTTCTGATCAACCCCTACGGCTGGCTGTTCGACGAGATCACCGCCTCTTCCCTGGTGAAGGTGGACCAGGATGGCGAGATCGTGGAAGGCGGCGCCACCAACCGGGTCAACCCGGCCGGCTTCACCATCCACAGCGCCGTGCACATGGCCCGCGAGGAAGCCGGCGCGGTGCTGCACCTGCATGCCCCGGACGGAGTGGCGGTGAGTGCCCACAAGGACGGCCTGCTGCCGCTCAGCCAGACCGCCATGCTGTGTCTACAGCACATCGCCTTCCACGACTATGAAGGCGTGGCCCTGAACCTGGATGAGCGCGAGCGGCTGACCCGGGATCTGGGCGACAAGAACATGATGCTGCTGCGCAACCACGGCACCCTGAGCGTGGGCCGCGACGTGGGCGAGGCCTTCACCTACATGTACTTCCTGATGAAGGCCGCGGAGATCCAGGTGCGCACGCTCAACCAGGGCGAGCCCTACCTGCCTTCCCAGGCGGCCATCGACACCACCGCCGAACAGTCCCAGCAGCTGGGCATGGCCAGCAAGCTCACCTGGCCGGCGCTGCTGCGCAAGCTGGAGCGCATGGGCAGCGACTACGCCAGTTGATCGCCCGCCCGCGACCAGACACTGTCGGCACCGCCTTGCCGTACCCGGCGGGCGGTGCGGCGGGCCGCCAGCACCAGCAGCCCGGCGGCCAGTAACGCGCTGACTTCCACGCTCAGCAGCCCCGGCCGGGGATACACCCAGGGCGGCAGCGACGGCGCCAGCCAGGCCACCAGACCGGTGAGCGGGATCGCCAGGGTGGCGAGAGCGCTGAGCCACAGCAATTCCACCGCGGCCCGCGCCGGGCCGCGCCAGAATGCCCAGGCTACGCTGCCCAGGAAGACCGCGTAGTACACCGCCGGGTACCAGGCGTTGGCGTCCGCCGCCAGACCCTGGACCCATTTGCCCGCCACCATGGCCGCGGACACCCCGGCCACGCAGCCCCAACACACCCCCACGGTGGCCGCCGCCATGGCCCGGGTGGCACGCCGCTGCCTGACCGGCGCCCCGCCGCGCCGCTGTTTGCGGCGGCGGCTTTCCACCCACAGCAGGTTGCCGCTGTAGAACAGGAAGGCGCCGCCCAGCCCCATCAGCACATAGCTCCAGCGGATCACCGGCCCGCCAAAGTTGCCGAAGTGCAGGGCGAAGAACGCCGTGACAATGTCGATCCAGGTGTCCTCGTGGCCGGGCAGATAGTCCAGGCTGGTGATTTCGCCGCTGTAGGGATCCATGCCGGCGAAGCCCCGGGTGGCCCCCCGTAGCATGTGCCCCTCGCTTTTGCCACCCACGCGCAGGGCGGCCCGGGGACCCAGCGGGTCGCTGTAGACCAGCTCCCGGGGCTCGAACCCGGGCTCGACGTCGCGCAGCGTGGCCAGCAGGGTGGCCGGCGCCACCAGCTGGTCGGCGCCCCGGGGCGCGCCCTCCGGCGCCGGCGCGGGGCGCTCGAACAGCGGGCGGTCGCCATAGACCGCCTGCCCCAGGGCGGTGTAGATCTGGTCGTGGAAGGCGAATACGATCACCGTCAGGCCGATCATCAGGTGAAACGGCAGGCTGGTGATCCCCACCACGTTGTGGGCGTCCAGCCAGAAACGCTTGAGGTTGCGCCCGCGCCGCAGGGCCAGGAAGTCCTTGATCAGCGTGGGCAACAACACCACCAGCCCGGACACCAGCGCCAGCACATACAGCACGCACACCACGCCCATGGCGTAAACGCCCCAGTAATGATGGCCCCGCCCGGGGATGCCGCCGGTCTGGTGGAGCAGATCGATAAGCTCCGCCATGGCGGAGGGCGAGCTCTCCACGGTGACCAGATCGCCGCTGGCGTCCAGGGTGGTGCCCCGCGCCACGCCGCCACCGTGATCGTCACCGCCTTCCCGCCAGACCAGCGGCGCCGGCGTATTTTCCTCGGGGCGCAGGTGCAGGGTGAAGCCCCGGGCCGAGCCGGGGTGGGCCTCCAGGGTGGCGGCGATCAGCGCCGGCCACTGGCCGGCTCCGGGCCAGTCCGCCGGCGCCACCTTTTGCTGTTGCGGCGGCGTGGCCCAACGTTCCAGGGGATCCTTGAACATGGTGAGGGCACCGGCGTAGAAGCCGATGAACAGCATCATGCCGGCGATCAGGCCGGTCCAGGTGTGCAGGGTCTTGTAAACGCGGATCACGTCGCTGCGCATGATCAGCCCCCCGCCAGGCCGGCGCGGGCCGCCAGCAGAAGACCGAAGGCGGCCAGATTGGCGGCGCCCAGCCACAGCCAGGCGTGCACGCCGCTGGGGAACAGATAAACCAGGGAGAAGGTGATCATCCAGGGCACCGGCACCATCCACATGACCAGCTGCACCTTGTTGACGGCGTCAATGCCGCCGGGGCCCAGCCAGGCGAACAGACCGCTCAAGGCAATGCCCAGGGTAAAGCCCAACAGCCCGCCGGCCAGGGTCTTGCTCCACCAATCCGGCCGGATCGGGGTGTACTTGGGTTTCGCCATCAATGATCCCCGCGACGCAGCAGGGACAACAGGGGCAGCAGGCCGAGCAGCAGCATCAACACGGTCAGCGCGGCGAAGAAACCCGCCTTGGGGTCCAGGGCCCGCATCCAGGCGGGCCAGGATAGCAGCACCAGCACCGCCGCCCAGGGCAGCCAGCCCCGGCTCAACGGCTGGCGCAGCCAGCCCTGGTTGGGCGACGCCAGATACAGCAAGGCGGCCCCGACAATGCTCAGTATCAGACTGACGGCGATGGCCATGGTGTTCTCCTCTCCGCTTACCAACGGTATTTGACGCTGGCGGTGACAGTGCGGGCCGAGCCAAAGGAACAGCCGTACTGGGTGCAGGTGGTGAGGTATTCCTCGTCCTTCAGATTGCGGCCGGTGAGCGCCAGGCTCAGGCCACGGGCGCCGAAGCGGCTCAGGTCGTACCGCAGGGAGGCATCGTAAAGGGTATAGCTGTCCAGGCGGTACTGATTCTCCGCGTCACCGTACAAATCGCTGACGTAACGGGCGCCGGCGCTCAGCCCGAGCCCCGCCAGGGGACCCTGGCGCCACTGATAGTCGAGCCACAGGCTGGCCATGTTTTCCGGGGCCAGGGGCTTGTCGTTGCCCTCCTGCTCGCCATCGGTGACCTCGGTGTCCAGGCGGGTATAGCTGGCGGTGACGCTGAGCCCGCTTTCGTGCCACATCTTGGCCTCCAGCTCCGCGCCCCGGGTGCGGGTCTCGCCGGTTTGCCGCTGGCAGGGCCCGGTGTCGAGGCAGGCCGCGTCGGCCGGCGGGTTGGCGTCCAACACCACCAGGTTGGTCTGGTATAGATCGAACAGCGACAGGGTAACCAGGCTGTTGCTGCGCGGCGGCTGGAACTTCACCCCCATTTCGTATTGCTTGCCCTCGGAGGGCTCGAACGGGGAGCCGCTGGAATCATCGCCGCTGAGCGGCTCGAAGGAGGTGGCGTAACTGGCGTAGGGGGCCAGGCCGTTATCGAACAGGTAGGTGGCGCCGGCGCGCCAGGTGAGCGCGTGGTCGTCGGCGGAATCCGCGTCGTCCAGGGCGTCCACCTCGAAGTAATCCTGGCGGGCGCCCAGGGTGAACCGCCATTGGTTCAGGGCGATCAGGTCCTGCAGGTAGACGCCGGTCTGGCGCTCGACCCGGTCTTGATCGATCTGTACCGCCAGGCTCTCCTCGAACCCGGCGGCGCCACCGTAGACGGGATTGAAGACATCGATGTCGGGAATATTGGCGGTCACCATGTAACGGGTGGCCTGCCAGTGGCTGCGCAGATAGTCCACGCCCATCACCATGTCATGGCTCAGGCCGCCGGTGCGGAAACGGGCCTTGAACTGGTTGTCCGCCTGGATGCTGCGCAGGTCGCCCTCGCCTTTCACGCCACGGCGGGGGAAGGTCCGGTTATCCCCGTTGAGGCCGCCGTTGTCGACGGTGAGGCGCGGGTTGGAGACCACCGTTCGGAACAGGGTGTCCACGTAGCTGTATTTCAGGTTCTGGCGGAACGACCAGACGTCGTTGAAATAGTGGTTGAGGTCGTAGCCCACGGCCCACTGTTCGCGGTCATAGGTGTTCCAGTCCGGTTCGCCGAGAAAGGTGTCCCGGTCGATGTACCCGTAGGGCGTGGGGTACAACAGCCCCTGCACCGGCAGGAACTGATAGGTGGAGCCGCCTTCGTCCTTCTGGTAATAGCTCAGGAAGGTGATGTCGGTGTCCCCGGACACGAACCAGGTGGCGCTGGGCGCCAGATAGAGCCGGCTCAGTTCGGTCTCGTCCACCTGGGCATCGCCGTCGTTGTAGGAACCCACCAGGCGGCCCAGCACCTGGCCGTCACCGGTCAAATCGCCGCCCAGATCGAAGGCGCCTTCATATTGATCAAAACTGCCCGCCTCCAGGACCACCTCGTTGCGGTGATCGTAGGCCGGCCGCTTGGCCACCATGTTGACCAGCCCACCGGGAGCCACCTGCCCGTACAGCACGGCGGCGGGACCTTTCATGACCTCCACCCGCTCCAGCCCGTAGGCGTCCACCTGGGTGGTGGTCCACTGGCCGCCCCGGGGCATGCGCAGGCCGTCCAGGTACATGTTGTTGCTCCAGCTGCCGGCGTCGAAACCACGAATGCGGATGTCGTCCACGCGGCTGTCGATGCCATCCAGTTCCGTGCTCACGCCGGCGGCGTAATTGAGCGCGTCCATCACCGTGTCGGAACCGCGGTCGTCCATTTCCTGGCGGGTCACCACGGAGATCGATTGCGGCACTTCCAGCAGCGCCGCGTCGGTTTTCGTGGCAGTGGCCGAATGGGTGGCCAGATAGCCCTTGCTGGCCGCGCCCCAGGCGTATTCCGTCACCGGCGACTGGTCGGCCACCTGCACCTCTTCCAGGCGATGCACGTCCTCGGCGCCGCGCTCCACCACCACGCCGTCGCCGGTAAACCGCCAGACAAGACCGCTGCCCGCCAACAGGGTGGCCAGCGCCTGATCCAGGCTGAGCGTGCCATTGACCGCGTTGGCGGTGATCGCCGGCAAATCACCGGCATGGCGGATGGGCACGCCGGTTTGCTGGGAGAGATTGGCCAGGGCCCGGGTCAGGTCCTGGGCGGGCACCGCCACCCGCACCCGCTGCGGGCGATGGCTGGCACGGGGGGTATCGGTGACCTGGGCCAGCGCCGGCGGCGCCAGGGCGCCCAGGGAAACCGCGAAACACCCCATCAACACGCCCGCGCTGGGCGCCATGCCAATCCGCATGTGCATCGGCCATCACCTCTTTCAATTATTAATGAGAATTATTATCAATAATAGTCTCATTAACGAGGATCAGGCAATCACCTCTTCATCACGGCGTGAACCGGTGCGCGGAGCGCGCGGTTCAGGCGCGCATGCGCAGGGCCGCCAGCATGGTCTCCAGGCGCGGCACTGCGACGCCGTGCTTCTCGGCGATGGCCACCACGTTGCCGAGGATGGCGTCCAGCTCGATGGGCCGGCCGTTCAGATAATCCAGGGCCATGCTGTTCTTGTAGGCCGGCATCTTGCGGGTGCCCTCGATGTTCTTGTCCACCAGCTGCGGCGGCAGCGGGTGGCCGTCCGCCTGGGCGGCGGCCATCACCTCCTCCATCAGCTCGCGCACCAGCTTCTCGCCGCCGGGGGTGTCCAGCATGGTCAGGGTGTCGGCGCCGTTGGCGAGCACCGAGAGCGGATTGAAGGGCGTGTTCCAGACGCACTTGAGCCAGCGCTCGCGGACCACGTCCTCGGCCAGCTTGATGTCGATGCCACCGGCCACGAACAGGTCGCGCAGCGCTTCGCAATGGGCATCCAGGCCGGACGGAAAGCGGCCCATGACCAGGCGGCCGTAGGCGTTGTGCTTGATGCGCCCGGGTGCCACCCGGCTCACGGCGACGAACGCCAGACAGCTGATGATGGGGTTGTCCGGATAGGCGTCCGCCAGCTCCCGCTCGATGTCCAGGCCGTTCTGGATCAGCACGATGCGGGTGCCCTCGCCCACCCAGGGTTTGACCAGGGCGGCGCGGTCGCTGCCGGGCAGCACCTTGGTGGCGAGGATCAGGTAGTCCGGCGCCGCGTCCGGGCGGTCGCCGTCCTTGTACAGCCGGTCCGGGGTCCAGGAAATATCCCCCAGGGGGCTTTCGAACTGGAAGCCGTGTTCCTTGACGGCGTCGTACTCGGAGCGCACCACGGCGCTCACCGTGCAGCCGGCGCGCTTGAGGATGGCGCCGTAGAAGCTGCCAATGGCGCCGGCGCCGATGATCAGGGCATGGGGTTGGGAATCGGTCATCAGGATTTCTCCGCGTGCATTCGTTGCTCGCCCCGGCGCAGCGCGCGCAGGGGCCAGAAACCAAGAACGAAAACGATCAGTAACATCAGGTAGGCGTCATCGAAGCCCACCTCGAAAGCATGGGGGTGGCCGGCCTCGGGATAAGCCTGCCAGTAGCGGTCGGAAAAGAATTGTACGCACACGGCGCACAGGTTCACGCCCAGGGCACCGCCGGTCTGGCGGCCGAAGTTGATGATGCCGGCGCCCTGGGGAATCAGCGCCGGCGGCAACATCGCCAGGCTGCCGGTGGTCACCGGCGGCATCATCAGCCCCATGGCCAGCCGCGCCAGCACCGCCCAGGTGATCAGCCAGGCACCGGCGGTGGCGCCGTCGGCGCCGCGCATCATCACCATGCTGGTGATGAAGAACAGCAGCCCCGCGGCCACCAGGCCGGTGATCGGCATGCGGTCGGTCAAGTAGCCGACGAACGGAAAAATAAAGGCCATGGACAAGCCGGCGGGCATCAGCATCAAACCGGCGGCGGAGGCGCTGAACCCGGACACCTGCTGGAAGTACAGCGGGAACATGTAGGTGGAAGCGAACACCCCGGCGCCGATTGCCATGGACAGCAGAAAGCCGCCGCCGAACCCGGGCGTCTGGAACACGCGCAGGTCGAACAGCGGGTGGCGGGCGCACCGCTGCCAGAGCACGAACGCCACCAGCAACAGCGGCCCGCCGATCAAGGCGGCGAGCAGCCACGGCTCCAGCCAGCCGCGACGCAGGCCGGAGGCCAGCGCCCACAGGGTGGCGGTGAGCCCGAGGCTGAGCAGCCCGAGGCCGGCCCAGTCCAGAGGCGGCGCCTGCTCTTCGCGGTGGTCGGGCAGAAAGGCGCGGGCCAGGAGCATGGCCACGGCGCAGGCGGGCAGCACCACGAAGAAGGTGGCGCGCCAGGACCAGGCGTCCACCAGCACCCCGCCCAGGGCCGGCGCGATGGCCGGGCCCAGGATCACGCCCATGCCATAGATGCCCATGGCCTGGCCGCGCTTGTGCAGCGGGAACACCTGGAAGATGGTGATCATGGCCAGCGGCTGGATCAGGCCGGCCATGACCCCTTGCAGCACCCGCGCCAGCACCAGCACCACGAAGCTGTCGGCGAACCCGCCCAGCAGCGAGGCGGCGATGAACACCCCCAGGGCGATCAGATAGGCGCCCCGGGAACCGAAACGGGCCACCGCCCAGGCATTGAGCAGCATGCCCACGGTCATCGCCGCCAAAAAGCCGGTGGCGAGCCAGTGGACCTGATCCTGCTCCAGGCGGTACTGGGCCATGATCGACGGCACCGCCACATTGATGATGGTGGAGGCCAGCACCACGGACAGGGTGCCGAGCATCACCGTGACGGTGGCGAACCATCGATAGCGGGTGCCGTGGCGCTCGAACAGACGCGCCACGGCCGGATTGTCGGACATGGAGGACCCTTACTTCAGGGTCGGGTCTTCACCGACGCGGACCAGCAGCTTGCCCCGGTTCTTGCCCTGCAGCAGGCCCTGGAACGCACTGACGGCGTTTTCCAGACCGTCCACCACGTCTTCCTGGTAATGCACCTTGCCGTCGCGGATCCAGGCGCTCATGTCGCGCTGGAAGTCCGGGCCACGGTGGGCGTAGTCGAACTGGATAAAGCCCTTGATCAGCAGACGCTTGACCAGCACCTTGCCCATGAAGCCGGGCAGGCGATCCGGGCCCTGGGGCATTTCCGTGTCGTTGTAGTGGGCGATGCGGCCACACACCGGAATGCGGGCGAAGTCGTTGACCAGCTCCATCACCGCGTCGAAGGTGTCGCCGCCCACGTTCTCGAAGTAGACGTCGATGCCGTCCGGGCAGGCTTTCTTGAGCTGGTCACGGAAGTCCGCGTCCTTGTAATTGACGCAGGCGTCGAAGCCGTAGGCGTCGACCACGTGCTTGCACTTGTCCTCGGCGCCGGCCACGCCGACCACGCGACAACCCTGGATCTTGGCGATCTGGCCGACCACCTGGCCCACCGCGCCGGCGGCGGCGGACACCACCACGGTTTCGCCTTTTTGCGGCTTGCCGATTTCATCCAGGCCCACGTAGGCGGTGAAGCCGGGCATGCCGAGCACGCCCACGGCGGTGCTGATCGGTGCCTGGGCCGGGTCCAGCTTGCGCATCATTTTCGGGCTGTTGACGGAGTATTCCTGCCAGCCGCCCGGGCACAGCACATAGTCGCCCTGCTTGAAGTCGCCGCTGCGCGATTCCACCACCTGGCCCACGGTGGCGCCCTCCATGACGGCGCCCTCCTCCACGCTGGCGGCGTAGGACTTGGCGGCGCTCATGCGGCCGCGCATGTAGGGGTCCAGGGACAGATAGATGGTGCGCACCAGCACCTGGCCCTCGCCCACCTCGGGGACACTGCCTTCCTGGAGTTTCAGGTTTTCATCACCGGGCATGCCGGTGGGACGTTTGGCGAGAATGATCTGACGATTAGCGGACATGGTGTGCGTTCTCCCGAATGCTAAATTGTTATTCGCGCTCAGCGGTTATAAGAAACCGAAGATGCTGAGTTAACAGTGAACAGTTAACAGTGAACAGCGAACCCCGACGGGCGCTCAGGCGTATCCGAGAGGGGGGGTCGCTATTAACTGTTCACTGTTAACTATTAACTAAAAAGGGCGGCCCGAAGGCCGCCCTTTTTTCATGCTGCGTGGTCGTCCACGTCGATCAGCGTTTCCAGGATACCCAGGTGGTATTCCCGGTCGCCGAACCAGTGGTCGATCATCACGATGCGCTTGGCGTAATGGGAGACCGGGGTCTCTTCCATCATGCCCATGCCACCGAACAGCTGGATCGCTTCCTCGGCCACCTTGCGGCCGGATTTGCCGACCTGGGCCTTGGCCGCGGAGATGCGCTTCTTGCGCAGGTCCGCCGGGGCGTCCAGGCTGCAGGCCGCCAGCATGGTGATGGAACGCACTTTTTCCAGCTCCATGCGCATTTCCACCATGCGGTGCTGCAGGGCCTGGAATTTGCCGATCGGCACGCCGAACTGCTGGCGTTCCTTGATGTATTCCAGGGTCTGGTCGCAGGCCACTTCCATGGCGCCGGCGGCTTCCGCGCACAGGGTGATCAGGCCCAGATCCAGGGTCGCTTCCAGGGCGTCGATGGCCTTGCCTTCCTCGCCCAGCAGGGCGTCACCGCCCACCTTGACGTTGCTCAGGGTGATCTCGGCGGCGTGCAGACCGTCGATGGTGGCGTAGCCCTTGCGGGTCACGCCATCGGCGTTGGCGTCGACGATAAAGGCGCTGAGGCCGTCACGGGCGTCGGCGTCGCCGCCGGTGCGGGCGATCACCACCAGCTGGTCGGCGCTGTCACCGTGCAGGACCACGGCTTTCTCGCCGCTGATCACATAGCCGTCGCCGTCTTTCTTGGCGCTGGTCTCGACCACGGTGTGGTCGTAGCGGCCACGGGGCTCGTAGGCGGCCAGGGCGAAGCGGGTCTCGCCGCCGATGATGGCGGCCAGCCACTGCTCTTTCTGGGCGTCGTCGCCGAGCTTGTCGATCAGCACGCCGGAGAGCACCACGGTGGCCAGGTAGGGTTCCACCACCAGGCCGCGGCCGAAGCCCTCGGCCACCACCATCAGCTCCGGGCCGCCGCCGTTGAAGCCGCCGGCTTCCTCGGAGAAGGGCACGCCCAGCAGGCCGAGCTCGGCGAACTGGTTCCACATGTCGGTGCTGAAGCCCTGCTCGGACTCCAGGATCTTGTTGCGCGCGTCGAAGGTATAGGTGTCACGGACCAGACGACCCACGGTCTCTTCGAGCATGCGTTGCTCGTCGCTCAGTTTGAAATCCATGTTCGCGTCTCCTAGAACCTGATCGGCATTAGTTCATCTTTGCGCTGCTGCCCGAAAACGTGGCAGACAAGGCGCGTGGTGCAGCCCTTGGTGGCGCCAAGGGCAAAGCGCGCAACGCGGGCTGCCGCGTTTTCGGGCGCAGCCCGAAGGGACGGGCCAGTTTCCACGCAGCGCGGCGTCATTCGTCGTTCATTTGGCATAACCAAACGTCTCTCCTCATTCCTAGCTCTGCGCGGAAACTGGCTCCGTCGCAAAGCTGAAATAATGTCGATCAGGTTCAAAGTCCGAGAATCATCTTGGAGATGATGTTCTTCTGAATTTCGTTGGAGCCCCCGAAGATGGAGAGCTTGCGGAAATTGAAGTAGCGGCTGGCCACGGAGGCGGCGAATTCCGGCCCCACGTAGGGGCCTTCGAAATCGCCCTCCAGCTCCTCGGGGAGGAACGGCAGCGCATGGGGACCAGCGGCGCGGCGGAACAGATCGGTGATCTCCTGGCGCAGCTCGGTGCCCATGATCTTCAGGAAGGAGCTTTCCGCCCCGGGCACGCCGCCGGCCTCCGCGGCCGCCACGGTGCGCAGGTTGGTCATCTCCAGGGACATCAGCTCCATTTCCACGTCCGCCAGGCGGGCGCGGAAGTGCGGTTCCTCGATCAGCGGCTTGCCGTTGACCTGCTGCTCCCGGGCCACCTGCTTGAGGTGCGCCAGGGCCGCCTTGGAGGAGCCCACGCCGGCGATGCCGGTGCGCTCGAAGGTGAGCAGGTACTTGGCGCAGGTCCAGCCCTTGTTCTCCTCGCCGACCAGGTTTTCCACCGGCACCTTGACGTTGTCGAAGAACACTTCGTTCACTTCGTGCTCGCCGTCCAGGGTAATCAGCGGGCGCACCGTGATGCCCTCGCTTTTCTCCATGTCGATGAGCAGGAAGGAAATGCCTTCCTGTTTCTTGGCGTCCGGGTCGGTGCGCACCAGGCAGAAAATCATGTTGGCGTGCTGGCCCAGGGTGGTCCAGGTCTTCTGACCGTTGACGATGTAGTGATCGCCTTCGCGCACCGCGCGGGTCTTCAGGCTGGCCAGGTCGGAGCCGGCGCCCGGCTCGGAGTAGCCCTGGCACCACCAGTCATCGCTGCGCAGGATGCGCGGCAGGTAATAATCCTTCTGCTCCTGGGTGCCGAACTTGATGATCACCGGGGCGACCATGTTGACGCCGAACGGCAGCACGGTGGGGGCGCCCGCTTCGGCGCACTCTTCCTCGAAGATGTGCTTCTGGATCGGGCTCCAGCCGGTGCCGCCGTGTTCCTTCGGCCAGTGCAGGGCCAGCCAGCCCTGCTCGTTGAGAATTTTCTGCCAGCGCACGGTGTCTTCCTTGCCCAGGCGCTTGTGTTCTTTCACCTTGCGGGAGATGTCCGCCGGCAGCTTGTCGTTCAGGAAGGCGCGGACCTCGTCGCGGAACGCGCTCTCTTCCGGGGTGTAATTAATGTCCATAACGTCCTCTCAGTGCCGGGCTCAGCCGTAAAAGCCTTTGCCCTCATTGGCCAGCTTCTCGAGCAGCGCCGCCGGCTTCCATACGTCGTTGCCGGTTTCCTTGTGGAACTGGCTCACTTTGTCATAAATGGTCTTGACGCCCACGGAGTCGGCCCAGAACAGCACGCCGCCCCGGTAAACCGGGAAGCCGTAGCCGTAAATCCAGATCACGTCCACGTCCAGGGGGCGGGCGGCGATGCCCTCCTCCAGGATCTTGGCGCCTTCGTTGACCATCACGTACATGCAGCGCTCCAGGATTTCCTGATCGCTGACTTCACGGGCCTGGATACCCTGCTCCTCGCGGAATTTGGCGATCAGGGCGTCAACCTCGGATGAAGGCACGGGGGTACGGTCGCCTTCCTTGTAGTCGAACACGCCGGCCTGGGTTTTTTGACCCAGACGGCCCTGCTCCACCAGCTCGTCGGTCCAGTTACGCGGCGGTGCGTTGTCGGGATCTTCCTTACGCAGCTCCTCGCGAATGCGGTAGCCCACGTCCATGCCGGCCAGGTCGGACATGGCGAACGGGCCCATGGGGAAGCCAAGGTCGAACAGCACCTTGTCCACCTGGGCGGGGCTGGCGCCCTCGTTGACCAGTTGGATGGCTTCCGCCTGACGTTTGTGCAGCATGCGGTTGCCGACGAAACCGTGGCACACGCCCACCAACACGCCCACCTTGCCGATGCGGCGGCTCAGGTCCATGACGGTGGCGACCACGTCGTCGGCGGTCTTCTCGCCGCGCACGTTCTCCAGCAGTTTCATCACGTTGGCCGGGCTGAAGAAGTGCATGCCCATCACGTCCTCGGGACGCTGGGTGAATTCGGCGATGCGGTTCACGTCCAGGGTGGAGGTGTTGGTGGCGAGGATGGCACCGGGCTTGCACACCCGGTCCAGCTCGGAGAACACGGCTTTCTTGACATCCATGTTCTCGAATACGGCCTCGATCACCAGATCCACGTCGGACAGATCGTCGTAGCTCAGGGTGGGCTGGATCAACGCCATGCGATCCTCCACCTGCTGGGCGGTGATGCGGCCCTTCTTGGCGGTGTTCTCGTAGTTCTTGCGAATCACCGCGATGCCTTTCTCCAGGGCGTCTTCCTTCACCTCCAGGATCTTCACCGGGATGCCGGCGTTGGCGAAGTTCATGGCGATGCCGCCGCCCATGGTGCCGGCGCCGATCACCGCCACCTGGTTGATGTCACGCTTGGGGGTGTCCTTGGGCAGACCGGGCACCTTGGCCACTTCCCGCTCGGCGAAGAACACATGGCGCTGGGCGCGGGATTCCGGGCTCACCAGCAGCTCCGCGAACAGTTCGCGCTCGCGCTTCATGCCTTCGTCGAAGGGCAGCTCCACGGCGGCCTGCACGGCCTTGATGCAGTGGAACGGGGCCTTGAAACCGCGCTGCTTGCGGGCGATGGATTTCTCGAAGTTGGAGAACAGGTCCGGATCTTCCTTCTTGGCCTGGAGATCACGGATGCGACGCAGGGGCGCGTTGTCGGCGGCCAGCTTGCGGGCAAAGGCCAGGGCGCCTTCCAGCAGGTCGCCGCCGATCAGTTCGTCGACGATGCCCAGCTCCAGAGCGTCCTTGGCTTTCACCGGGTTGCCGGCGACGATCACTTCCAGGGCTTTCTGGGCGCCGATCAGGCGCGGCAGACGCTGGGTGCCACCGGCGCCGGGCAGAATGCCCAGTTTCACTTCCGGCAGACCGACCTTGGCGGAATCCAGGGCCACGCGGTAATCGCAGCCCAGGGCCACTTCCAGGCCACCGCCCAGAGCGGTGCCGTGGATGGCGGCGACCACCAGCTTGTCGCTGGCTTCGTATTCGGCCACCACGTCCGGCAGAGCCGGCCCCTGGGGCGGTTTGCCGAATTCACGGATGTCGGCGCCGGCCGGGAAGGTACGGCCTTCACCGATCACCACCAGGGCCTTGGCCTGGTCGTCGTCGAGCCCCTGGCGCAGACACGCCACCAGCCCCTCGCGCACGCCCTGACCCAGGGCGTTGACCGGCGGGTAATTGACACTGATGACGCCGATGTCGCCTTCCAGACGGTAGCTGACTAGGTCGCTCATGTTCTCTCCTTCAGCAAAAAGCCCCGGAAATGTCTTTTTTCGCCATCTTTCCGGCGTCTCCGGTGGCCTTTAAAACGGGTTGGATTCCAGGCTCCTCAGTATAAGAAATGCGGGCCTTTTATCAATAATTCGAAACTTGGTTTTATCTAGCGGACGGTTCCGGAACGGGCCGCCGGATCGCGGGCCCGAACCAAAAAGGGCACCCACCGGGTGCCCTCTGAAGCCGCGGGGGCGGGCTTAGTCTTTGTAGTCGGCGGTTTCGCGAATCACCACCTTGCCGTCGACCACTTCCGCGATTTGCGGATCGGCGCCCAGGTTACCGTCCTCGGTGACGTCGGTCACGTCGTAGGGGTTGTGCTTGGGATCGACCTTGGCCAGCGCCTGGGGAATGGCGGCGCGGATGGCGCGCGGATCGTCCACGCTGCCGGCTTCCTGCATGGCGTGCATGATCAGGTACATGGCGAAGTAGTGGTAGGCGGTTTCCGAGGTGGCCACGCCGTCATGCTTCTCCTGCCACAGCTTGACGAAGCGCTCCGCGCCGGGGGTGTTGTATTCCGCCAGGGGCACCACGCCCACGGACCCTTCCAGGGATTCCAGGCCGCCGGACACCTTGGCCACTTCGTCCATCTTGGCCTGGTCCATGATCACGAAGCCGCCCTTGAAGCCCAGCTCCCGGGCCTGGCGCACCACCAGACCGGTGGGCTCGGAGGCACCGCCCACGAACAGCACGTCCGGGTCCTCGGAGAGCACCTTGCTGACGCCGGTGTAGAAGTCGGCGGACTTGTTGTAGTCCATCGGGTTCATGGACACCACGTCACCGCCGGCCTTGCGCCACACCGGCACGAACTCCTTGGTCCAGTACTTGGCGTAGTCGTGGGTGGCGTTGGCCACGCCCAGCTTCTTGCCGAAGCGGTCCATGGTGATCTTGGTGAACGGCGTCAGGTAGTCGGTGAAGTTGGGCGGAATCTTCACGGTCAGCTCGTTGCCCTTGGCGGTCACCGCCGGCACCGAGGTGTAGGACATGATCAGGAAGCCGTCGCGCTCGTTGAAGGCCTGCAGCGCGAAGGTGCCGCCGGAGTGCGGCGTGAAGATGATCGGCGCGTCGTACTGCTGCACCAGGCGCTTGCCGTTCACCGCCGCCTGGCTGGGCGAGTACTTGTCGTCCAGGGATTCGATGTCGATGGTGTAGTTTTCGCCATCCACGTCGAAGCCGCCGGCGTCGTTGATCTCCTCGGCGGCCATGCGCAGGCCTTCCAGGGTGTTCTCCCCGTACAGAGCGGCGCCGCCACTGAGCGGGCCGGTGAAGCCGATGGTCACTTCCTCGGCGTGGGCCGCGCCGCCCAGGGCCAGAGCCACGGCGCTGGCGGTGGCGAGACGTCGAAAGGTCTTGGTCAGATTCATGATGCGTTTCTCTCCCATTGTTTTTGTTGGGCTATTGTTGTGTGGTTTGGTGCGTGTCGCGTTGATGCGTGTCAGGCCCCGATGTAGGCCTTGCGGACCGCTTCGTTGCCGAGCATGGTCTCGCGGTCACCCTCCATCACCAGGCGACCGTTCTCGATCACGTAGGCGCGGGTGGCGATTTTCAGCGCCGCGAAGGCGTTCTGTTCCGCCAGCAGCACGGTGGTGCCTTCCTGGTTGATCGCCTGAACGGCGCCGAACACCTGCTTGACCACCAGCGGCGCCAGGCCCAGGGACGGTTCGTCCAGCATCAACAGTTTCGGCCGGCCCATGAGCGCCCGGCCGATGGCCACCATCTGCTGCTGGCCGCCGCTGAGCGAGCCGGCGGCGTCGTCCTTTTTGTCGTTCAAAATCGGGAACATTTCAAGGACGTGATCCAGTGTTTTTTTCATGCCGGCCCGATCGCGGCGGTGCACGTAGGCACCCAGCATCAGGTTCTTCATCACCGACATTTCCGGGAACAGCTTGCGCCCTTCCGGGCACTGTACCACGCCGGACTGCACCAGCGCCGAGGGTTTCTTGCCGGTGACGTCCTGGCCGTTCAGGCTGATGCGGCCGGCGCTGGGCTTGAGCAGCCCGCTGATGGTGTTGAACAGGGTGGTCTTGCCGGCGCCGTTGGCGCCCAGCAGCACCACCAGCTCGCCCTGCTCCACGTTCATGGAGACGCCGTCCAGGGCCTTGAAGCTGTCGTATTTGGCGTCGACGTTCTCAAGCTTCAACATCTTCGTCACTCCCCAGATAAGCCTCGATCACCACCGGATCGTTCTTGATTTGTTCCGGCGTGCCCTCGGCGATCTTCTCGCCGTGGTCCAGCACCATGATCTTGTCCGCCAGGCTCATGATCATGTCCATCTTGTGCTCGATCAGGCACACGGTGATGCCGTGATCAACCATCTTGCGGATCAGGCCGGCCAGGTTCTCGGTTTCCTCCGGGTTGATGCCGCCGGCGGGTTCATCCAGCAGCACCAGCTCCGGGTCCGTGGCCATGGCCAGGGCGAAGGCCACCCGTTTGCGCTCTTCCTGGCTGATGTCGACGATGTAGCGGTGCCCCAGGTGCGACAGGCCGACGAAGTCGAGCACCTCCTCGGCGCGGGCGCGGCACTTCTTCTCTTCGTCGCGCAGGCGCTTGGAGTTGATGATCACGTCCCACAGGCGCGACTGGGTGCGCAGCCGGTGGCCGACGATCAGGTTATCCAGCACCGTGGACTGATCGAACAGCATGGTGGTCTGGAAGGTGCGGGCGATGCCCAGCCGCGCGATGCGGTCCGGGGACATGCCGGTGACGTCCATGCCCTGGAACTCGATGCGCCCTTCGCTGGGCGGCATGGCGCCGGCCACCAGGTTGAAGAAGGTGGTCTTGCCGGCGCCGTTGGGGCCGATGATGGCGTTGATCTGGCCGGCCTGGAAATCGACGCTCACGTCGTTCACCGCGGCCAGGCCGCCGAAGCGTTTGGTCAGGTTCTTGATGCTCAGCATTGTTTTGTTATCCGCCATGATTAACCGGCCTCCCGCTGATCGCCGTCGGCGGTGTCGCCGACCCGGGACCCGGCCCGCTTGGCCGGCGCCTTGCTCGCCAGACGGCGGCCGCGCCAGGTCAGGAAGGTACCGACGATGCCCTTGGGCATGAAGATCACCAGCACCACCAGCAGCGGACCGAACACGATCATCCGGTATTCCTCGAAGGACTGCACCGCCTGGGTGATCCAGGTGATCAGCAGGGTGCCCACCAGCGGCCCCATCAGGGTGCCGATGCCGCCCACCAGCAGGTAGGTGATGACGTCGAAGGTATGGGTGATTTCCGCCAGGTCCGGCCCGATGAAGCGCACCACGCCGGCGAGCAGCGCCCCGGCCAGGCCCGCGTAGGTGGTGGACAGCACGAACGCCAGCACCTTGTTGCGCATCAGGTTGATGCCCAGGGACTGGGCCAGGTCGTCACTGATGCGGATGGCCAGGAAGGTGCGGCCCACCAGGGAGCGGGAAATGCGGCTGATCAGGCCGATGGCGAGCACCAGGAAGAACAGCACCAGGTAATAGAAGGGGATGGTCTCGGTGAAGTCCACCAGCCCGAAGCCCTCCGGCGGCGCGATGCTGATCACGCCCAGGGTGCCGTGGGTCAGCTCTTCCCATTTCTCGATCAGCAGATAGATGATGAAGCCCACGCACAGGGTGAAGATGGCGAAGTAATGTTCCTTGAGCCGCAGCGACACCACGCCCACCAGAAAGCCGAAGAAGGCACCGAGTACGCCGGCGGCGATGAACGCCGGCCAGAACGCCCAGCCGTAATCCACGGTGAGCAGGCCCACGGTGTAGGCGCCGATGGCGAAGAAACCGCCGTGGGCCAGGTTCAGCTGACCACAGTAGCCGGTGATGATGTTGAGGCCGTAGACGGCGATGGCCCAGACGAACGCCAGCGCCATCACGTAGATCTGGTATTCACTGCCGGCCACCCAGGGAAACAGGATCGCCGCCGCCAGCAGCACCACTTTCATCGCCGGGCTGGCGAAAAAGTTCATGACGCGGTCCATTAGCGCACCCCCTTGGTGAACAGGCCGGTGGGTTTGATCGACAGGATGGCCACCAGCAGCACGAACGCGATCAGATCCTTGTAGGTGCCGGACAGGTAGTAGCCGCCCAGGGCTTCGGCGAAGCCGATGATCAGACCGCCGACGATGGCGCCGGGAATGCTGCCCATGCCGCCCAGGATGATGATCACGAAGGCCTTCATGATCACCAGGTGCCCCATGGCCGGGTACACCAGGTTGATGGGCGCGAACAGAGTGGCGCCCACCGCCGCCAGAAAGCCGGCGATGGCGAAGGTCATCATCGCCACCCGGTTGGCGTCGATGCCGACCAGGAAGGCGCCCTCGCGATTCTGCGCCATGGCGATGATGGTGGAACCGGTCATGGTCTTCTTCAGGTACAGATGCAGCGCGCCCATCAGGCTGAAGGCGCCGACGATGATCAGCAGCCGCTGGGCCGGCAGGGTCAGGCCGCCGAAGTTGAAGATCTCGGTGTAGGGCGTGGGCATGCGCCGGAAGTCGGCGCCCCAGTGCATCTGCACCAGCGCTTCCAGAAACAGAAGAATGCCAATGGCGGCGATCTTGTCATGGATCGGCGGCGCGTGGCGCAGCGGGTGGAACACCAGCCGCTCGCACAGCACCGAGAGCAGCGCCACCACCAGACCGGCGCCAAGCATGGCCACCCAGTAGTTGAGGCCGTGCTCGACCATGATGAAGTAACTGACGTAGGCGCCCACCATGTAGAGAGCGCCGTGGGCGAAGTTGGGAACGTGCAGAATGCCGTACACCAGGGTCAGACCCAGGGCCACCAGCCCATAGATACTGCCCAGCGTCAGGCCATTCAGCGCCTGCTGGAGAAACGCGTCCAAGGGTTGAACTCCTCGTTATGGTTATGAAACCGCCTCACGCGGTGCCCCCAAGGGTCCCACCATTGAACGGGGCCCGCGCCTGGGAGGCGGCTTCGGTTTTTGTGTTGTTGTATCGTTTCTTGCTTTACACGAAGATCAGGCCTGCTTTTTGGCCTCCGCCCACTCCTCTTCCTGGAGTGAACGCCACATTACCTTGCCGGTGGGCGAACGGGGCAGCTCGTCGCGGAATTCCACGATTTGCGGCACCTTGTAGGCCGCCATCTGCTCCTTGCACCACTCGATGATGTCGTTTTCGCTGACCCGGCCTTTCTGGTCCTTGGCCAGTACCACGCAGGCCTTGACGGTTTCGCCACGGCGCTCGTGGGGCGCGGAGATCACGCAGCTCTCCTGAATCGCCGGGTGCCGATACATAAGACTTTCGACCTCGGCGGGCCAAACTTTAAAACCGGAGGCGTTGATCATGCGCTTGACCCGGTCGACGATGAAGAAATACCCCTCGTCATCGTAGTAGCCCATGTCGCCGGTGCGGAAGAAACGCTTGCCGTCCAGCTCGATGAAGGCCTTCTCCGTTTCCTCCGGCCGGTTCCAGTAACCCTGGAACACCTGCGGGCCGTGGGAAACGATCTCGCCCACCTCGCCAACGCCCAGCTCCTCGCCGGTATCCTCGTTGATGATGCGCGAATCGGTGTCGAACACCGGAATGCCCAGGCACTGCTTCTTGGGGTGCTCCGGCGGGTTGATGTGGGTGGCGGCGATGGTTTCGGACAGGCCGTAGCCTTCCATGTAACGCAGGCCGGTGAGGTTGAACAGCTTGTCGGACACCGCTTCCGGCATCGCCGCCCCGCCGCCGCCGATGTTCTGCAGCG
This sequence comes from Alloalcanivorax profundimaris, assembly GCF_015265435.1. Taxonomy (GTDB): domain Bacteria; phylum Pseudomonadota; class Gammaproteobacteria; order Pseudomonadales; family Alcanivoracaceae; genus Alloalcanivorax; species Alloalcanivorax profundimaris. Next base: position 63,408 of record NZ_JABJWH010000009.1, read on the forward strand.
TGGACAGATCGAAGGATTCCACGTCCGGATCGGAGAGCAGATCGATGGCCATGGTGACGATGTTGGTCCAGCTGGTGACCTGGTAGCGTTCGATCAGCTTCGCCGCCACGCGGCGGTCCCAGCGGGTCATCAGCACGATGGTGCCGCCCAGGAAGATGGGGCTGTTCATGGCGCCCTGCATGCCGGTGACATGGAAGTACGGCAGGGTCGCCAGCACCACGCCCTCGCGGCCACCGCCGGGGCGCCAGGCGGCGCCGTGCACGCAGGTGGCCATCACCGAGCGGTGGGTGTGCATGCAGCCCTTGGGCGCGCCGGTGGTGCCGGAGCTGTACGGGAACACCGCCAGATCGTCCGGGCCGACCAGCAACTCGCCGGGCCGGTAGCCGGCGGCCAGGGCGTCCGCCCAGGCGATCACGCCTTCGCCGTCGAGCGGCTGGGCCGGGGCCTTCACTTCCGCCGGCAGATCCAGATCGGTGTCGGCGGCGGCGTAGTCGCCGTAGGCGGCCACGATCACGTGGCGCAGGCGTTCATGGCCGATCAGCGGCTGGATCTGGGCCAGCACTTCCTGGCCGCACAGGCACACGGACGCCTGGGTGTCTTCCAGGTAGTGCTCCAGCTCGGCGGAGCGGTTCATCGGGTTGATCGGCACCACGATGGCGTTGGCGCGCAGGATGGCGTAATAGCCGATGATGAATTGCGGCGCGTTCTGCATGAACAGCAGCACCCGGTCGCCTTTCTCCACGCCCAGATGCTGGAGCTGGCCGGCCAGCGCGTCCACCTGCTCCTTGAGTTCCCGGTAGGAGATCGCCTTGTCGTAGTAGACGATGGCGTTCTCGTCGGGATAGCGCAGCGCGGAAATCTCCAGGTTGGTATAGAGGCTGGTTTCCGGCAGGGTCAGGTGGTGTGGGGCCCCGTCCGGCCAGACGGCGAAATGCCGATCGAACATGCCTTTACTCTCCCTTGTGATGCTGTTGTGCGACGCGAACCGGGCCGCGCCGTTTTTGTTAGAGCCCGTCCACGCGGGCAAAACCGCGCCCAAGCGCCCGCTTGGGGCGCCCGGGGCCGGTTTCCGGAGTCAATCTGGCGGTCAATCTGACACGCCGCCCCGGGGTCGTCAATACTATTTCGGAATAACGTTCCAAAAACGAAACAGTGCCTTGAAACGCCGTATCGCGGCTGAAGCCGCTCCTACAGAGTCTTGTCCGGCGGCGTGAACCGCTCCATCCGGGACGGCACCGCAGGAGCGGCTTCAGCCGCGATCAAGGCGCGGCGCCTCGCCCCGCTCCCAGCATTGCTCGGCGAACGCGTCGTTGCACCGGGTGGGCTGCAACGGCATCACCGAAACATAGCCGTCGCGCAGGGCCACCACGTCGGATCGCGGGTGCTCGATGGCGCCGGGCCGGCGCTCGAACGCCAGCCAGTGGTAGGACAGCCCGCGGCCGTCGGTGCCGTGCACCAGGCGCGGCCCGGCGATGCCGCCGCTGACCTGCTGGGTGAAGCGGCAGCCGCGCAGTTCGTCCACTGGCCGGTCCGGAAAATTCAGGTTCCAGCAGGCGCGCTGATAGCCGTCCCGGTCGGCGCCGGCGTCCCACAGATCGCGGATCAGGGTCGCCGAATGGCGTGCCGTGGGGGTGTAGTCGATGGCCTCGCGGTCGCCCACGAAGGCCTGGCTCAACGCCACGCCGGGCAGGCCCAGGTGGGCCGCCGCCAGCACCGCGCCCACGGTGCCCGAGTACATCACCGAATCGCTCAGGTTGGCGCCGCAGTTGACCCCGGAGAGCACCAGATCCGGCGGGTCCTCGGCGAACCACTCGGCCATGGCGAACATGACGCAGTCCGCCGGGGTGCCGGACACCGCGTAGCGGCGCTCGCCGTGGTGGTAGACACGCAGCGGCGTGTGCAGGGAAATGCCCTGCCCCACGCCGCTCTGGTCGTGCTCCGGCGCCACCGTCCACACCTGCTCGGCGAGCTCGGCGGCCACCGCTTCGGCCACCGCCAGCCCCGGGGCGTCGATGCCGTCGTCGTTGGTGACCAGGATCTTGCGGAATAATCTCATAGGGGTTCCCAAACGTTATTTGTGGGCGCGGGCGATCTGCCAGCCGCGCTCGGCGATCAACCCGGCCCGCTTGCCCACCTCCAGGGCGTTGCGGTCACTGGCGTTGCCCTGCAGGGCGCGGGCGTACACCCCCTGCAGAATCGCCGCCGAACGGAACAACGCGAACGCCAGGAACACCGGCCAGTCGTTGATGCCGTCGCGGCCGGCGCCCTCGCAGTAACGCTCCAGCAGGGCGCGTTCGTCGGGGATGCCGCGGGCGGTCAGATCCAGGCCGTCCAGGCCGCGCACGCCGTTAACGCCGTGGGGCATGTGGTACGGCAGGCAGCAATAGGCCAGGTCCGCCAGGGGGTGGCCGATGGTGGCCAGCTCCCAGTCCAGCACCGCCACCACCCGGGGTTCCTGGTTGTCCACCAGCAGGTTGCCGAGGCGGAAGTCGCCGTGGGCGATGGCGGCACTGTCGTCGTCGGGAATGTGGTCCGCCAGCCAGGCCATGAGGTTGTCCATGGCCGGCAGGTCGTCGGTCTTGGAGGCCTCGTACTGGGCGCTCCAGCGCTTTACCTGACGGGTCACGTAGCCCTGGGGCTTGCCGAAATCCCCCAGGCCGACGGCCTGGTAATCGACCCGGTGGAGCCGCGCCAGGGTGTCGATCTTGTCGTAGTAAAGACGGCCCCGGTCGGCCTTGTCCAGACTTTCCAGCTGCGGCTGGCTGTAAACCCGGCCGGGCACGAAGTCCATCACATAAAAGCTGGTGCCGAGCACCGATTCGTCCTCGCAGAGCACGCGCATGGTCGGCACGGGCACCTCGCCGTGCTCGCCCAGGGCCTTCATGACCCGGTACTCGCGATCCACCTGGTGAGCCGAGGGCAGCACCTTGCCCGGCGGCTTCTTGCGCAGCACGTAGCGGCGCGCGCCGCTTTCCAGCAAGTAGGTGGGGTTGGATTGCCCGCCCTGGAACTGACGGACCTTGAGGGGCCCGTCGAGCAGATCCTGGCCGGCCAGGTAGTCCGCCAGGCGCCCTTCGTCGAGACGGTGGGCGTCCAGGACCGGGACGATTTCCGGTTGACCTTCCATAATCACCTCGCCCTGTTCAGCAGATCGTTTCGCCGCCGTCGGCGACCAGGGTCTGGCCGGTAACGTAGGCACTGGCGTCGCTGGCCAGGAACAGGGTCACCCCGGCGATGTCCACCGGTTCGCCGATGCGCCGCACCGGCGTGCGTTCCTCGGCGCGCTTGCGCCGTTCCGGATCCTCGGTGAGCGCCTTGGCGAAATCCGTGCGCACCAGCCCGGGGGCGATGGCGTTGACGCGGATGTTGCGCGGCCCCCACTCCACCGCCAGGTTGCGGGCCAGGGCCGCCTCGGCGGCCTTGGAGACGCCGTAGGTGCCGATCACGGTGTTGCCGCGCAGGCCGGCGATGCTGGAAATGATCACCACGTTGCCGCCGCCGTTCTTGTCCATCTCCGGCAGCACCCGGTTGCACAGCCAGAAGGTGCCCTTGACGTTGGTGTCCATGATCTTGTCCCAGGCCTCGTCGGTGAGTTCGGCGGTGGGCCCGTAGACCGGATTGGTGGCGGCGTTGCACACCAGAATATCGATTTTGCCGAACGCGGCCAGGGTTTCGTCGACCAGGTTCATCAGGTCTTCTTTCTTGCCCACGTTACAGGGCACGGCGATGGCCTCGCCGCCTTCCGCCTTGATCGCCTCGCACACCTGGTGGCAGGGCTCCGGCTTGCGGCTGGAAATCACCACCTTGGCGCCGGCGCGGGCCATTTCCTCGGCGATGGCCTTGCCGATGCCCCGGGTGGAGCCGGTGATCAGGGCCACCCGGCCGGTGAGGTCGAAGAGCTTGCTCATAAAGAATGTCCTCCGGACGATTCAGGATGCAGCGCTTTATCCTGCATCCTGAACCCTGTATCGGTATTGTTATTGGTAGCGGCCGAGCTCAAGCTTGGCGATGGAGTCCAGGTGCACCTCGTCCGGGCCGTCGGCCAGGCGCAGGGTGCGCAGGTTGGCCCAGGCGGAAGCCAGGAAGGTGTCCTGGCACACGCCCAGGGCACCGTGCACCTGGATGGCGCGGTCCACCACCTTGAGGGCCATTTCCGGGGCGATCACCTTGATCATGGCGATTTCCTGACGGGCCACCTTATTGCCCACGGTGTCCATCATGTGTGCCGCCTTGAGGGTCATCAGCCGGGCCTGCTCGATCTCCAGACGGGAGCGGGCGATGTCCTTGCGGATGGAATCGAACCGCGACAGCTTGCGGCCGAACGCCTCGCGCTCCTCCACCCGGCGGCACATGGCTTCCAGGGCCCGCTCGGCGAGGCCGATGGTGCGCATGCAGTGGTGGATGCGGCCCGGCCCCAGGCGACCCTGGGCGATCTCGAAACCGCGCCCCTCGCCGAGGATCAGATTGGAGGCCGGCACGCGCACGTTGTCGAACACGATTTCCGCGTGGCCCTTGGGCGCGTGGTCATAACCGAACACATGCAGGGCGCGCTCGATGCTCACGCCCGGGGTGTCCAGGGGCACCAGGATCTGCGACTGCTGCTGGTGGCGCGGCGCGTCCGGGTTGGTCTTGCCCATGACGATGGCGATCTTGCACTCGCTGGACATGGCGCCGGAGGACCACCACTTACGGCCGTTGATCACGTAGTCGTCGCCGTCACGCTTGATCTCGGTGCAAATGTTGGTGGCGTCGGAGGACGCCACCGCCGGTTCGGTCATCGAGAAACAGGAGCGGATCTCGCCGGCCAGCAGGGGCTTGAGCCATTGTTCCTGCTGTTCCGGGCTGCCGTAGCGGGCCAGCACTTCCATATTGCCGGTGTCCGGGGCGGCGCAGTTGAACACCTGCGGGGCGAAGCCCACCCGGCCCATCACCTCGCACAGGTGGGCGTAGTCGTAGTTACTGAGGCCGGCGCCCAGCTCGCTTTCCGGCAGGAACAGGTTCCACAGACCGGCGGCTTTGGCCTTCTGCTTGAGTTCCTTGAGGATGGGCGGTGGCGTCCAGCGGTCCTCGCTGTTGGCATGCTGTTCGGCGTACACCGCTTCGTTGGGGTAGACGTGCTGGTCCATGAACTCGACCAACTGGTCGTACAGGGCCTGGGCCCGGTCGGAAAGGGGCAGCATGGGGCTCTCCTCGCATTGTTCTGAAGCCCGCTCGGACTGGACGGACGGCGGACATACTTATTGGTAGGTCCGGCAATGTGGCATGCCCCGTCGGTGTCGTCAAATAATTCGAAACGGTGTTTCAGGTTTGCGAAACAGGGCCGCCCGGCGGCGTGTGGGCGCGCTCGCCGGCGATGGTGGGACAGTAACGGAGGGTGGCGATGTAGCTGTCGACGAAGTCGGCGGCCTCGCCGTCCAGATCGAAGGAATCGGGCAGCAGCAGCCAGGTGTAAAGCAGGCCCGTCATTTGCACGTGCAACTGGGTGACGGCCCGGTCCAGATTCAGGGTGGCGGGCAGCTGGCCGCGCTCGATGGCGTTGCCCAGGGTTCGGCGCACCTTGTCGCCGCCGTCCAGGTAGCTTTCCCGGACCCGCTGCATGAGCGGATCGGTTTGCTCGGTGAATTCACATTTGTAGAACAGGATCTCGAATACCCTGCGGTGGTCGGGGTCACGCACGGTACGTTGGAGCACGTCGATGAGAAGATCGCGGAAACGATCCAGGGGATCCTCCTCGCCGGGGTCCTCGGCCCGCTGGGAAAGGGCCTCGGTGGGCAGCCGGTGGCGCTCAAGCATGGCCGCGAATACGTCCTGCTTGTTCTTGAAATGCCAGTAGATCGCGCCGCGCGTCACCCCGGCCTGCTGGGCGATGTCGTTCAGGGAACTGCGCGACACCCCCTTACGGTGGAAAACCAGCGCCGCGGCGTCGATGATATGCTCGCGGGTCTCCTGGGCTTCCGCTTTGGTGCGTCGGGCCATGGTCGGGTCCTGCGTTCCACGATTCATTCATTTTTCCATACTATACATACGTTCTTGGATGTATGTATACTCCTGATCTTTCCGTGGCTTGATACGAATCAAAGAACCGAGGTTTCCATGCGCACAGGTTCGGTGTCCTTTCCCTTTATTGTTCTTTTCAGCCTGGCCCTGGCCGCCTGCGGCGGCGACGGCGAGCAGCAACAGCAGGCCGGCGGTCCGCCGGAGGCCGGCTTCGTCACCGTGCAGCCCCAGAGCTTCACCCTGGTCAACGAGCTGCCCGGTCGTACCAGCCCCTACCAGATCGCCGAGGTACGCCCCCAGGTCACCGGCATCGTCCACGAACGCCTGTTCGAAGGCGGCCAGCAGGTGGAGGCCGGCCAGCCGCTCTACCAGCTCGACGACAGCCTGTATAAGGCCGACGTGGCCAGCGCCCGGGCCAATCTGGCCAGCGTCCAGGCGACCCTGAAGTCCACCCGTCTGCGCGCCGAGCGGTTCGACAAGCTGCTGGACATGAAGGCGGTGAGCCAGCAGGAATACGACGAGGCCCAGGCCGCCCTGGGCGAGACCCAGGCCCAGGTGGACGCCGCCCGCGCGGCCCTGCGGACCGCGCGCATCAATCTGGACTACACCACCATCAAGGCGCCCATCGACGGCCGCATCGGCCGCTCCGTGGTAACGCCGGGGGCCCTGGTCACCGCCAACCAGACCGAGGCCCTGGCCACCATCCGCCAGCTGGACCCGATCTACGTGGACCTGACCCAGTCCAACCAGGAGCTGCGGCGGCTGCGCGAGGCCCTGGAGGCCGGCCGCCTGCAGCAGGTGGGCGAGGACAAGGCCCGCGTGACCCTGCTGCTGGAAGACGGCAGTGAGTTCGACCAGCCCGGCACCCTGCAGTTCTCCGAGTTCGCGGTGGAGGAAAGCACCGGTTCCGTGACCCTGCGCGCCCTGTTCCCCAACCCGGACAATGACCTGCTGCCGGGCATGTTCGTGCGCGCCCGCCTGCCCCAGGGCGAGCGCGACGACGCCATCCTGGTGCCGCAGAAAGGCGTCGCCCGGGACCCGTCCGGCCAGGCCACCGCCATGGTGATCGGCGAGGACAACAAGGTCGAGCAACGCCAGGTCACCACCGAACGCACCGTGGGTAACCGCTGGCTGATCAGCGACGGCCTCCAGGCCGGCGACCGCCTGATCGTCGAGGGGCTGCAGAAAATCCGCCCCGGCGCCCCGGTGAAACCGGTGGAGCTGAAACAGGATCAGGCGGAATCCGCCACCGTCACCGTGACCTCCGAGGAGGGCGGCGAAGGCGGCCAGAACGGCAACGCCCAGGCGCAAGACGCGCAGTAAACGAACGCCCACGCAACAGGGACAATCATGGCCAGATTCTTTATTGACCGACCCATCTTCGCCTGGGTGATCGCCATCGTCATGATGCTCGCCGGGGCGCTGTCGATCTATAACCTGCCGGTCGAGCAGTACCCCACGGTGGCGCCGCCGGAAGTGTCGATCCGCGCCACCTACCCGGGCGCCTCCGCGGAGGCGGTGGAGGACTCGGTGACCCAGGTCATCGAGCAGCAGATGAACGGCATCGACAACCTGCTGTACATCGACTCCACCAGTGACTCCACCGGTACCGCTCAGATCGCCCTGACCTTCGCCGCCGGCACCGACCCGGACATCGCCCAGGTGCAGGTGCAGAACAAACTCCAGCTGGCCACGCCGCGCCTGCCCCAGGTGGTGCAGCAGCAAGGCGTGCAGGTGAGCAAGTCGTCCGACTCCTTCCTGATGGTGCTCGCCGCCACCTCCAACAACGGCAGCATGAGCCGCACCGACCTGTCGGATTACCTGGGCGCCAACGTCCAGGACCCGCTCAGCCGGGTGCAGGGGGTGGGCACCACTCAGCTGTTCGGCGCCCAGTACTCCATGCGCGTGTGGCTGGACCCGAACAAGCTCAACCAGTTCGACCTGACGCCCACGGACGTGATCCAGGCGATCTCGGTGCAGAACAACCAGGTCACCGGCGGGCAGCTGGGCGGCCAGCCGGCGGTGCAAGACCAGCAGCTCACCGCCACCATCATCGTGCAGACCCTGCTGGAAACGCCGGAAGAATTCGGCGAGATCCTGTTGCGGGTGAACAACGACGGCTCCCGGGTACGGCTGCGTGACGTGGCGGACATCAAACTGGGCTCGGAGAACTACAATTTCGACGCCCGCTTCAACGGCCGCCCCGCCTCCGGCATCGGCATCAACCTGGCGTCCGGCGCCAACGCCCTGGACACCGCCGACCGGGTGCGCGCGCGGCTCGACGAACTGAGCGAGTTCTTCCCCGAGGGCATGGAGATCTCCTACCCCTACGACACCACGCCGTTCGTGAAGATCTCCATCCTGGAGGTGGTGAAGACCCTGTTCGAGGGCATCGCCCTGGTGTTCCTGGTGATGTTCCTGTTCCTGCAGAACTTCCGCGCCACCCTGATTCCCACCATCGCCGTGCCGGTGGTGTTGCTGGGCACCTTCGCGGTGCTGTTCTCGTTCGGCTTCACCGTCAACACCCTGACCATGTTCGGCATGGTGCTGGCCATCGGCCTGCTGGTGGACGACGCCATCGTGGTGGTGGAAAACGTGGAACGGGTGATGGAGGAGGACGGGCTCGGGCCCCTGGAGGCCACCCGCAAATCCATGGACCAGATCACCGGCGCCCTGGTGGGCATCGCCCTGGTGCTGTCCGCGGTGTTCGTGCCGATGGCCTTCTTCCCCGGCTCCACCGGCGCCATCTACCGGCAGTTCTCGATCACCATCGTCTCGGCCATGACCCTGTCGGTGCTGGTGGCGTTGATTCTGACGCCGGCACTGTGCGCCACCATGCTCAAACCCTCTTCCGCCCAGCATGAGGAGAAGAAGGGCTTCTTCGGCTGGTTCAACCGCAACTTCAACCGCGCCAGCCACGGCTACCAGAGCCGGGTGGAGAAGATGATCGGTCACCGTGGCCGTTACCTGGTGATCTACGTGGCCATCGTGGCGGTGCTCGGCTTCACCTTCACCCGCCTGCCCAGCGCCTTCCTGCCGGAAGAGGATCAGGGCATCCTGCTCACCCAGGTGCAATTGCCGGTGGGCTCCACCCTGGGCCAGACCATGGACGTGCTCGGCAAGATGGAGAACTACTACCTGAACGAAGAGAAAGCGGTGACCTCGATCTTCACGGTAGGCGGCTTCAGCTTCGCCGGGCGCGGCCAGAACTCCGGCATCGCCTTCGTGCGGCTCAAGGACTGGGAAGAGCGAGATCTCGGCGTCGACGGCGTGCAGCAGGTCATCGGCCGCTCCATGGGCTACTTCTCGCAAATCCGCGAGGCGATCATTTTCGCCCTGAACCCACCGGCGATCCCCGCCCTGGGCACCTCCGGCGGCTTCAACTTCCAGCTGCAGGACCGCGGCGGCCAGGGCCACGACGCCCTGGTGCAGGCCCGCGACCAGCTGCTGGGCGCCGCCAACCAGGCCGGCAACCTCACCCAGGTGCGCTTCAACGGCTTGCCTGACGCGCCCACCTACGATCTGGAAGTGGACCGCCAGCAGGCCCAGGCCATGGGCGTGTCCCTGGAACAGATCAACAACACCCTGTCGGTGGCCTGGGGCTCCAGCTACGTCAACGATTTCATCGACCGGGGCCGGGTCAAGCGGGTGTACGTGCAGGGCGACGCGCCCTTCCGCATGCTGCCCGAGGACATCAACGCCTGGTACGTACGCAACGGCGCCGGCGAGATGGTGCCGTTCAGCACCTTCTCCGACGGCGAATGGACCTACGGCCCGCAGCAGTTGCAGCGCTATAACGGCGTGTCGTCCATGAACATCCAGGGCGACGCCGCCCCCGGCGTGAGCACCGGCGAGGCCATGGCCACCATGGAACGGCTGGCCGAGGACCTGCCCCAGGGCTTCGGCTTCGAGTGGACCGGGCTGTCGTTCCAGGAACAGCAGGCCGGCGCCCAGGCGCCCGCGCTCTACGCGCTGTCGCTGCTGGTGGTGTTCCTGTGCCTGGCGGCGCTCTACGAGAGCTGGTCGATTCCGTTCGCGGTGATGCTGATCGTGCCCCTGGGCGTGATCGGCGCCGTGGTGGCGGCCATGCTGCGCGGCTTGAACAACGACGTCTTCTTCCAGGTGGGCCTGCTGACCACGGTGGGGCTGTCGGCGAAGAACGCCATTCTGATCGCGGAATTCGCCAAGGACCTGGAAGACGAGGGCTATTCCTTGCTCAAGGCCACCCTGGAGGCCACGCGCATGCGGCTGCGGCCGATCCTGATGACCTCCCTGGCGTTCGGCCTCGGCGTGACGCCGCTGATGCTGAGCACCGGCGCCGGTTCCGGCGCCCGCAACGCCATCGGCACCGGGGTGTTCGGCGGCGTGGTGGCGGCCACCGTGCTGGCGATCTTCTTCATCCCGCTGTTCTACGCCCTGGTGCGTCGCATCTCCGGCGTGCCGATGACCGGCAAGAAAGACGGCAGCACGCCGCTGGAGGATCGGGAGGCACAGCCATGAGCGCCATGAATCGAACAGCCATGAAAAGCATGAACCGCTATGCCCTTCCCCTGCTCGCCGCCCTGGCCCTGGGCGGCTGCACCCTGGCCCCGGACTACCGGCAACCGGCCTCGCCGGTGCCGGCCACCCTGGGCGAGGCGGACGGCGTCGCCGATTCGGTGATGCTGCCCGGCTGGCGGGCCCTGTTCACGGACCCGCACCTGCGGCAACTGATCGACACCGCCCTGAGCAACAACCGGGATCTGCGCCTGGCCATGCTGGACGTGGCCGAGGCCCGCGCCCAGTACCGCATCGAGGGCGCCGACCTGCTGCCCTCGGTGAGCGTCAACGGCGACGGCACCCGCCAGCGGGTGCCCGCCGACCTGAACAACAGCGGCGAGAGCACGGTGCAAAGCCAGTACGGCGTCAATGTGGGCATCGCCGCCTACGAGCTGGATCTGTTCGGGCGCATCCGCAGCCTCAAGCAGTCCGCCCTGGAGTCCTACCTGGCCACCGAGGAAGCGCGCCACAGCGCCCGCATTACCCTGGTGTCCGAGGTGGCCAACGCCTACCTGACGCTGATGGCGGACCGGGAGAACCTGCGCATCAGCGAGGAGACCCTGGGCGCCCAGCGGGAATCCGTGGATCTGGTGCAAGGCCGCTTCGATCTCGGCCTGGGCTCGGAGCTGGACCTGCGCCAGGCCCAGGTAGCCCTGGAAACCGCCCGCGCCAACCGGGCCCGCTTTCAGCGCCGGGTGGCCGCCGACCGCAACGCCCTGGCGGTACTGGTGGGCGCGCCTCTGCCGGCGCTGCCCGGCGACGACCTGGACGCCCCGGCGGTGGCGACCCTGCCGGAAGTGCCCGCCGGCCTGCCCTCGGCGGTGCTGCGCCAGCGCCCGGACATCCGCCAGGCGGAGCACGCGCTGCGCGCCGCCAACGCCAACATCGGCGCGGCGCGGGCCGCGTTCTTCCCGCGCATCAGCCTGACCGCCTCCGCCGGCACCGCCAGCAGCGAGCTGTCCGGCCTGTTCGAAAGCGGCTCCAAGGCCTGGTCGTTCTCGCCCAGCGTGTCGCTGCCGATTTTCAGCGGCGGCCGCAACAAGGCCAACCTGGACGTGGCCGAGGTACGTCGCGACCGCAACGTGGCCCGCTACGAGCAGACCATCCAGACCGCCTTCCAGGAAGTGGCGGACGCCCTGGCGGCCCGGGATTCCCTGGCCGAGGAAGAACGGGCGCAAAGCGCCCTGGTGGACGCCACCGCCCGTTCCCTGACCCTGGCCGAGGCCCGCTACCGGGAAGGCGCCGACGACTACCTGGCGGTGCTGGACGCCCGCCGGGAACTGCTCACCGCCCGCCAGCAGCGGGTGTCGGTGACCCTGGACAAGCTCAACAACCGCATCACCCTGTACCGGGCCCTGGGTGGTGGCGCCGCCGCCGACCAGGCCACCCTGATCGGTACCCTGGACACGGACGCCCCCGCGGCCACCACCGGAAACGCACCCCGTAGCTGATCGCGGCTTCGGGGGGCGTCCCCTCCTCCCGGACGGTTACACCGATCTTTTCCGCATTTCGCGGGCCACCCGTTCTTTGACGGGAAACAGCACTCCGTTTGGAGTATAAACCGCGCTTGTTGCGCTTTTTTTGCTCGGGAAAACAAACAATGTGGAATCGATTGCGCGGCCCGCGCCACCGGGCCACGATGGCGGTCGCCGGCCTGGCGCTGTGTGCCCAGGCCGGTGCCGCCGACCCCGGCGTCGAGGCCGGCGTCCGGGTCGGCGGTGGCGAAGGGCTGGACTACCATAGCCTGTTCGTGAGCTGGCCCTCCGGCTGGCTGCAAACCCACGCGGTGGAATCCTGGCTGCCCGGCGACCTTGTCCAGGCCTACTGGGATCTGTCCGTGGAACGCTGGGAAGGGGAAGACAACAACGGCGGCGACAATCAAACCGAGGTCTACATCTTCGGCCCGGTGGCCCGCGTCAACTGGCCCAGCGACCGCCTCTATTTCCTGTTCGGCGTGCAGCCCTCCTACATGAGCCACCCGCACATCGACGATGACGACATGGGCGGCAACATCCAGTTCACCAGCCACGGCGGTCTGGTGTTCCAGGTAACGCCCCGCCTGGCGGTGGGCCTGCGCGGCCAGCACACCTCCAACTCCCGGCTCTACAAACCCAACCCGGGCATGAACCTGGCGTCCGTGACCCTGGCCTACCGGTTCTGAAGCCCGGGGCGCTCCAGCCCGAAGCGCCGCATCTTGCGGTAAAAGGTGGCCCGCCCGATCCCCAGGGAACGGGCGGCGGCGGAGACGTTGCCACCGCTGGCGCTTAACGCCGCCAGCATTGCCCGCCGGGTCTGGCCTTCCAGGGTGCCAGGGGCCGGCGCGGGAGCCGGTGGGTCGCCGCCGTCCCTCGGAACGGCGGGCAAGTGCTCCGGCTCGATCCAGCCGTCCTCCGCCAGCACCGCCCCCAGCCTCAGTGCCTGTTGCAGCTCACGAACGTTGCCCGGCCAGGAATGCGCCATCAGCGCCCGGCGCGCCGCCGGCGACAGCCGGGGCGCCGGGGACGCGGGCGCCACTTCCTGGAGCAGCGCGTCCATCAGGGCCTCCAGATCGTCGCGCTCGCGCAGGGCCGGCAACGCCACGCGCAATCCGTTGATACGGTAGAACAGGTCCTCGCGAAAACGCCCCTCGGCGATGGCCCGGTCCAGGGCCTGCAACGTGGCGCATACCAGCGAGAACGACACCGGCCGCACCCGCGCCCCGCCCAGGCGGGTTACCTCCCGATCCTGGAGCACGCGCAGCAACCGGGCCTGCAGCGACAGCGGCATGTCGCCGATTTCATCGAGAAACAGGGTGCCGCCATCGGCCTGTTCGAACTTGCCGGCCATGCCGCCGCGCCGGGCCCCGGTGAAGGCCCCCTCCTCGTAGCCGAACAATTCGGATTCAATCAGCCCCTCCGGAATGGACGCGCAGTTCACCGCCACGAACGGGCCCTGGCGGGCGCCGCCGTGGCGGTGCAGCCAGCGCGCCAGCCGGTCCTTGCCGGTGCCGGTTTCGCCGTTGATCAGCACCGGCACGCCACCGGCATAGGCTTTCAGGGCGCGCGCCTGGAGCGGGTCGGCAACGGCCTCGCCGGCGGGAGCGCGACGTAACGCCACCACCGGGCGGGCGGCGCTCTCCACGCGGACGTAAAGCTGGCCGCCGTCCCGGCAGGCCAGCGCCACCGGCTCCCGGGCGGCCCGCCGCAGGGACGGCGCCACCTTGCCCCAAAGCCGCTCCAGGGTGACCGGCCGCCCCTCCGCTTCCAGACGGGTCAGATCCAGCAGCTGGCGCGCCACCGGATTGGCCCCCAGCAGGCAGCCGTCGCGGTCGAAATGGATCAGCCCCCGCACCGGGGAATCGGTCAGTTCGGCGCGGTAATGGATGGCCAGACGCAGATCCCCGGCCAGGTTCGCCACCATGTGGTTTTCCACCTCGCGGGCCGCCAGGGCCAGGGGCTCAAGCACGCCCAGGGCGCGTCCGTCATGGCGGCGCGAGGCATTCAGCACGCCGGCCAGTTCACCGTCCGGCGCGAACAGGGGCACGGCGGCGCAGATGAAGCCGCCCGCCTCTTCCAGAAAATGTTCGCCGCCGGTCACCACGCAGGGACGGCGCTCGGTGAGCGCGCAGCCCGGGCCGGTGGTGCCGGCCACGGTCTCATCCAAGTTGCCGCCGGCGCGCAGCGCCCGCCCCAGATCCGGGCAGGCCCGGTCTCCGCTCATCGAACGCACCACCCAGCCCTCGGCTTCCAGACAGGCGAGCACCCAGTCGGTGCCACGCAATGCCTTGAACAGCCGGTCCATCTCCGGCGCCACGTAGTCGAGAAGCTGTTCCCGGTATTCATGAAGGTGGCGCAACGCCTGGCGGGACACCGAGGAAAAGAGGCGCCGGTCGCCGGGATCCAGGCCGTAGGCCCGGGAGCGTTGCCAGGACCGGATGACTTCGCCGCGCACCCAGCCCGGCGGTACTTCCCGGCCTTCCTCGAACAACCGCCGGGCTTCCAGCAACTGACGGTCCATTTGCATACCGGTCGCGGGCATCTTCGTCTCCGACAAAGTGTCTTGTTGTTATACAGCCGACCGGGGCGCACCTGTCTCAATACGAGACAGGCGGTCTTGCCAGTACGCCCCGGGCTCTCCCTGATAAAGCCATAACCCTTTGTTTTTAAACGTTTTTGTATCTTTTTTCCGGGTTTTCCAAAGTATGGCACGGCCCCTGCGAAGGCACAACCGACGTCAACCCCTCTAATAAGGACAACATCATGACGAATCACACCCTCGCACCGGGCCTTGGCGCTCGCCTGTCGGCGGCCCTGATCAGCGCCTCGCTGTTGCTGGCCGGCGGCGCCCACGCCGACAAGGCGGACCAGGAGACCGTCGCCCCGGTGGATGCCGGCCACATCATCGACAACCGCGACAGTGGCCAGGACTGGCCGGCCCACGGCTTCGACTACCAGGAAACCCGCTTCAACCCGCTGGATCAGATCGACACCGGCAACGTGGACCAGCTGCGTCTCGCCTGGACCCATGACCTGAACAGCCAGCGCGGCATTGAATCCACGCCCATCGTGGTGGACGGCGTCATGTATGTGACCGCGTCCTGGAGCGTGGTGCACGCCGTGGACGCTGATACCGGCGAGCCACTCTGGACGTTCGATCCGGAAGTGCCCCCGGAAACCGGTGAATCCGCCTGTTGCGACGTGGTCAACCGGGGCGTCGCCGTGTACCGGGGCAAGGTCTACATCGGCACCCTGGACGGCCGCCTGATCGCCCTCGACGCCGCCACCGGCAAACCCCTGTGGCGCCGCGACACCATCATCGACCACGAGCACGCCTACACCATCACCGGCGCGCCCCGGGTGTTCAACGGCAAGGTGATCATCGGCAACGGCGGCGCCGAACTGGGCGTGCGCGGCTACATCACCGCCTACGACGCGGACACCGGCGAGCAGGCCTGGCGCTGGTTCACGGTGCCCGGCGACCCGTCCAAGCCGTTCGAGAACAAGGCCATGGAACGGGCGGCCAAGACCTGGGACCCCAGCGGCAAATACTGGGAAACCGGCGGCGGCGGCACGGTGTGGAACAGCATGGCGTTCGATCCGGAGCTCAACCTGATGTACATCGGCACCGGCAACGGCTCGCCCTGGGCCTGGTCAAAACGCAGCCCGGCCGGCGGCGACAACCTTTACGTGGCGTCCATCGTGGCACTGAATCCGGACACCGGCGAATACGTCTGGCACTACCAGGAAACGCCGGGGGACAGCTGGGACTACACCTCCACCCAGGACCTGATCCTCGCCGACCTGAAGATCGACGGTGAACTTCGCAAAGTGGTCCTGCACGCGCCCAAGAACGGTTTCTTCTTCGTGGTCGACCGCACCAACGGCGAGTTCATTTCCGCCGAGAACTATGTCGATGTGAACTGGGCCACCGGCTACGACGAAAACGGCCGGCCCAAGGTGGTACCCGAGGTGCGCCGCACCGACAAGGCCTTCGACATCGTCCCCGGCCCCTTCGGCGGGCATAACTGGCATTCCATGTCGTTCAACCCGAACACCGGGCTGGCCTATTTCCCGGCGCAGAACATCCCCCTGAATCTGGCGGTGGACCCGGACTGGGACGGCTACGGCAGCAACAAACCCGGCCAGCCCATGAGCGGCGTGGGCTGGAACACCGCGTCCAGGATCAACAGCGAGCCGCCCACCAGCCAGCCCTTTGGCCGCCTGGTGGCCTGGGACCCGGTGAAGCAGAAGGAGGCCTGGCGCCATGAGCACGCCTCACCCTGGAACGGCGGCACCCTGAGCACCGGCGGCAATCTGGTGTTCGAGGGCACCGCCGACGGCCACCTGCTGGCCCTGAACGCCAAGACCGGCGAGGTGCTTTGGAAAGCGCCGCTGGCCACCGGCGTGATCGCCGCCCCGGTCACCTACCGCATCGGCGACGTCCAGTACATCTCCATCGCCGCCGGCTGGGGCGGCGTCTACGGGCAAAGCCAGAGAGCCACCCCCAACCGCGCCAACCCGGGCACCGTTTACACCTTCGCCCTGAAAGGCAAGGCCAAGGCCCCACAACGGCCCGGAGCGGCGGACAAGACCCTGCTCCAGGGCGTGTCCTATGACCCGGAGCTGGTGCCGGAAGGCACCGCCCTGTTCGTCAGCAACTGCGTGTTCTGCCATGGCGTGCCCGCCGTCGACCCGGGCGGCAACCTGCCCAACCTGGGCTACTCCGACAAGGCCGTGATCAGCGAGCTGGACAAGTTCGTGTTCGACGGCCCGTTCATGTCCCGGGGTATGCCGGATTTCACCGGCCGTCTCGACAAGAAAGACGTGGAAAAACTCAAGGCCTTCATCCAAGGCACCGCCGACGCCGTGCGCGCGCAACAGCAACAACAAAAGGAAAAATAATCATGAGCTTGAACAACGATCTGAACCACCTGCTCGACGAACGCACCCGCCGTTTCCTGGAACAGGACTCGCAGCGGATGCTGATCGGCGCGCACTGGCGCGATGCCCGTGACGGTGGCCGGCTGGAGGTGACCAACCCGGCCGATGAGCAATCCCTGGGCAGCGTGGCCGCCGCCGGCGAGGCGGACGTGGACGATGCCGTCGCGGCGGCCCGCGCGGCGCTGGAAGACGGCCCCTGGGCGCGGGCCCGGCCCAACGGGCGCGAACGGCTGCTGCTGAAACTGGCGGATCTGATGGAACGCGATGCCCGGGTGCTGGCGCAGCTGGACTCGGTGGACAACGGCAAGTCGGCGCAGATCGCGGAAGCGGTGGACGTCACCCTGGCCATCGCCTTCTTTCGCTACATGGCCGGCTGGGCCACCAAGATCGAAGGCGGCACCCATGAGGTGTCGGCGCTGATGGCCGCGCCGGAGGCGGAATTCTCCGCCTTTACCCGGCGCGAGCCGGTGGGCGTGGTGGCGGCCATCGTGCCGTGGAATTTCCCGCTGCTGATGGCCGCCTGGAAACTGGCGCCGGCCCTGGCCGCCGGCTGCACCGTGGTGCTCAAGCCCGCCGAGCAGACGCCGCTGTCCGCTCTGTATCTGGGGCAGCTGATTCAGGAGGCCGGCTTCCCCGCCGGCGTCGTCAACGTGATCACCGGCGACGGCCCGGGCACCGGCGCGCCGCTGACCCGCCACCCGGGCATCAACAAGATCAGCTTTACCGGCTCCACCGAAGTGGGCCAGATGATCGGCCGCGCCGCCATGGACAACATGGCCCGCGTCACCCTGGAACTGGGTGGCAAGTCACCGATGATCGTGCTCGACGACTACGACCCGGAGCAGGCCGCCCAAGGCGCCGCCCAGGCGATCTTCTTCAACCACGGCCAGGTGTGTTCCGCCGGGTCGCGGCTCGATGTGCACAAGAGCCGCTACGATCAGGTGGTGGAGGGGCTGGCCCGGCTGGCCGACGAGATCACCCTGGGCCACGGGCTGGATCCGGACAACCAGATGGGCCCGCTGGTGTCCCGCGAGCAGATGGAGCGCGTGCTCGGCTACATCGACTCCGGCCGCGAACAGGGCGCGCAGGTGGCGACGCGCGGCGGCGGTGCGCCGGAGCGGGGCTATTTCGTGCGCCCCACCGTATTCGCCGGCACCGACGACGCCCTGCGCGTGGCCCGCGAGGAAATCTTCGGGCCGGTGGTGGTGGCGCTGCCCTACGACGACATCGAGGAAGTGGCCCGGCGCGCCAACGACAGCGCCTACGGGCTGGCAGCCAGTGTCTGGTCCAACGACCTGTCCCGGGTGCACCGGCTGATTCCCCGCCTCAAGGCCGGCAGCGTCTGGGTCAACTGCCACAACATGCTCGACCCGGCCATGCCCTTCGGCGGTTATAAGATGTCCGGTTTCGGCCGTGACATGGGTCGCGATTCGCTAAACGCCTATCTGGAAACAAAATCCGTGGTAATGGCATTGTAGTTATCCGTCCCCTCCAGTTGCCGGCGGCCCGCGCCGCCGGCGTTTCGCACCACGAACATTCCGATAACAATGACGTGGAGGAAGTATGCCCCACTCCGACCCCCAGCCCTCCTACACCAAGGGACCGGACGCCGGCCCCCTGTTCGAAATTCCGATTGGCGACGCCTTCGACGCCACCGTGAGCCGCCATGGCGAGCGCGAAGCCCTGGTGGTGCGCCACCAGGGCCTGCGCTACAGCTGGAGCCAGCTCGGCCAGCAAGTGGAACGGCACGCGCGCGCCCTGATGGCCCTGGGCCTGACCGCCGGCGACCGGGTCGGCATCTGGTCGCCGAATTGCGCCGAGTGGTGCATCGCCCAATTCGCCACCGCCAAGATCGGCGCCATTCTGGTCAACATCAACCCGGCCTACCGGCTCGAGGATCTGCGCTACGCGCTCAATCAGTCCGGCTGCCAATGGCTGATCTGCGCGGACACCTTCAAGACCTCCGATTACCACCGCATGGTGCTCGATCTGGTGCCGTCCCTGGCCGGCGCCGAACCGGGCCGGCTCGATGATCCGGGCGCGCCGGAATTGCGTGGCGTGATCAGCCTGGCGGACCAGCCACCGGCGGGCTTTCTGCCCTGGCGGCGGCTCGACGAGCACGCCGAACGGGTGTCCGCCGACACCCTGCGCCAGCGTCAGAACGGACTGGACGCCAACGACCCCATCAACATCCAGTACACCTCCGGCACCACCGGTTTCCCCAAGGGCGCCACCCTCAGCCACCGCAACATCCTCAACAACGGCCACCTGGTGGGCGAAAGCCTGGGCCTCAACGAACGGGACCGGCTGGTGATCCCGGTGCCCTTGTACCACTGCTTCGGCATGGTGATGGGCAACCTGGCCTGCGTGACCCACGGCACCACCATGATCTACCCGAACGCCGGCTTCGATCCGGAAAGCACGCTGCACGCGGTGGCCGAGGAACAAGCCACCGCCCTGTACGGCGTGCCCACCATGTTCATCGCCGAGCTGGCCAGCCCGGTGCGCCAGCAAGTGGATCTGTCCAGCCTGCGCACCGGCATCATGGCCGGCGCCACCTGCCCGGTGGAGGTGATGCGCAAGGTCATCGACGAGATGCACATGAGCGAGGTGCAGATCGCCTACGGCATGACCGAGACCAGCCCGGTGTCCCTGCAGACCGGCGCCAATGACGAACTGGAGCGGCGCGTCAGCACCGTGGGCCGCACCCAGCCCCACCTGGAAACCAAGCTCATCGACGAACACGGCGCCACCGTGGAACGGGGCCAGATCGGCGAGCTGTGCACCCGGGGTTACTCGGTGATGCTCGGCTACTGGAACAACCCGGAAGGCACCCGCGAGGCCATCGACGACCAGGGCTGGATGCACACCGGCGACCTGGCGGAGATGGACGAGCAGGGTTACGTGCGCATCGTCGGCCGCGCCAAGGACCTGATCATCCGCGGCGGCGAGAACGTCTACCCGAGGGAGATCGAGGAGTTCCTGTACACCCACGAGGCGGTGGAGGAAGTGCAGGTGATCGGCGTCGCCGACGACCGTTACGGCGAGGAAATCGTCGCCTGGGTGAAAATCCGTCCCGGCACCGAGGTGGACGACGCCGTCCTGCTGGCCTTCTGCCGGGACCGCATCGCCCACTTCAAGATTCCGCGCTGGTTCCGTCTGGTGGACGAGTTCCCGATGACGGTCACCGGCAAGATCCAGAAATTCCGCATGCGTGAAATCAGTGAACGGAGCCTGAAGGAGCAAGGCCATGCTTGATTACCAAACCGCCGTGGAACGGTTCGATCTACAGCGCGCCGTGGACCGTGACCTGCACGGTTCCCTGGAGGCCCTGAACGCCTGCGTGGAATGCTGCGACCGCCACCTGGGCCAGGACCGGGTGGCGCTTTATCAGGAAAGCGAGGACGGCCATGGCGAGCAGTACACCTTCGAGCAACTGAGCGACGCCGCCGGGCGCTTCGCCACCGTGCTCGCGGACCGGGGCGTGGGCGCCGGCGACCGCGTGGCGGGGCTGCTGCCCCGGCGGGTGGAACTGCTGATCACGGTGCTCGCCACCTGGCGCCTGGGCGCGGTCTATCAGCCGCTGTTCACCGCCTTCGGCCCCAAGGCCATCGAGCACCGGGTGCATGCCGCCGACACCCGCGTCATCGTCACCGACCGCGACAATCGGGACAAACTCGACGAGGTCGACACCGACGCGGCGGTGATCACGGTGGACGCCGACCGCGACGGCGACGGCGACTTCCACGCCCTGATGGAGGGCACCCGGGACCCTCACCCGCCGGTGATGCGCGACGCCCGGGACCCGTTCCTGATGATGTTCACCTCCGGCACCACCGGGTTGCCCAAGGCGGTGCCGGTGCCGCTCAGGGCGATTCTCGCCTTCCAGGGCTACCTGCGCGACGCCGTGGGCCTGCGCGAGGACGACCGCTTCTGGAATCTGGCCGATCCGGGCTGGGCCTATGGCCTGTACTACGCGATCACCGGCCCGCTGGCCCTGGGCCACGCCACCACCTTCTACAGCGGCGGCTTCAGCGTCGAAAGCACCTGCCGGGTGATCGAGAAATACCGGATCACCAACCTGGCCGGCTCGCCCACCGCCTTCCGCCTGATGATGGCCGGCGGCGCGCCGGTGGTGGAGGCACTGCGCGGCCGGCTGCGCGCCGTCAGCAGCGCCGGCGAGCCGCTCACCCCGGCGGTGATCCGCTGGTTCGCCGAGGAGCTGGGCGTCACCATCCACGACCACTACGGCCAGACCGAACTGGGCATGGTGCTGTGCAACCACCATGCGCTGCGCCATCCGGTCCGCGAGGGCGCCGCCGGCGTGGCCGTGCCCGGGCACCGGGTGGTGGTGGTCGATGACCAGGGCCGGGAGCTGCCCCCCGGTGAGCCCGGCATTCTGGCGGTGGACCGGCGCCAGTCGCCGCTGTTCTGGTTCGAGGGCTATCCGTCGGCGCCGGGCAAGTCGTTCCTCGGCGATTACTATCTCAGCGGCGATACCGTGGAAGGCAACGAGGACGGCACCATCAGCTTTCAGGGCCGGGACGACGACATCATCACCACCTCCGGTTACCGGGTCGGCCCCTTCGACGTGGAAAGCGCCCTGATCGAACACCCGGCGGTGGTGGAGGCGGCGGTGGTCGGCGTGCCGGACCCGGAGCGCACCGAGATCGTCAAGGCGTTCGTGGTCACCGGCGCCGGCCACGCCGGCGACGAAGCGCTGGCCCGGGAGCTTCAGGAGCAGGTGCGTCACCGGCTGTCGGCCCACGCCTATCCGCGCCGGATCGAATTCGTGGACAGCCTGCCGAAAACACCCAGCGGCAAGATTCAGCGTTTCCTGCTGCGCGGGCAGGCAACCCCGGAGCGGTAATACTTTGGCACCAATCATCAGCGACTTTGGCACGCAACGCATTGAGCCGGCGGAGGTTAATCGCTAGCGTCCCGGTAACATCAAGAATGCCAACAAAACGAGGACCGCCATGCACCGCCACCTGCTCGCCTGGCTGGGCGGGGCCGCCCTGGCCCTGCCCGGCGTCGCCGCCGCCCTGACCCCCGACGACACCCACGAGCTGGACGCGGTCACCGTCACCGGCACGCGCCTGGAACGGGATCTCGCCGATCTGCCCGGCGCCGCCACGGTGGTGGACGCGGCCCGGGTGCAGGCCGGCCAGCCGCGCCTGCAGTTGGACGAAAGCCTGAGCCGGGTGCCCGGCCTGTACCTGCAGAACCGCTACAACTTCGCCCAGGGGCTGCGGCTTTCCAGCCGCGGCTTCGGCGCCCGGGCGCCGTTCGGGGTACGTGGTTTACGCCTGAACGTGGACGGTTTTCCCGAGACCCTGCCGGACGGCCAGTCCCAGGTGGACGCCATCGACCTGGACGGCCTGGAATCGATCACCGTGCTGCGCGGCCCGTCCTCGGTGTTGTACGGCAACGCCACCGGCGGCGTGGTGGACATGACCACGCGCACCGGCCGCGACCTGCGCTACGACCAGCGCGTGAGCGTGGCCGGCGGCGAGAACGGCTACCGCAAGGCGCGCCTGGAACTGGGCGGCGCCGACCGCGACGGCCACCATTACCTGAGCCTCACCGGCCTGCGCCACGACGGCCAGCGCCAGCAGAGCGACATGGAAAAATATCTGCTTAACGCCCGGGTGGGCCGCGCCCTCTCCGAGGACCGGGATCTGGAGCTGTTCTTCACCGCCCTGGACACCCCGGTGGCCGAGGACCCGGGCGGCCTGACCCGCGCCCAGGTGGACGACGACCGTGACCAGGCGGCGCGCTTCTCCAACCTGCTGGACGCCGGCCAGGAAGTGACCCAGCAACGCCTGGGCGTGCTCTACCGGGACCGCGGCCTGGGCGGCGAGCTGCGCCTGCGCGGCTTCGTCACGCAGCGGGATTTCCGCCAGCAACTGCCCTTCCCCGGCAGCAGCCTGATCGACTATCAACGGCTGTTTTACGGGCTGCGCCTGGAATACACCAACCAGGCACGCCTGTTCGGCCTGGACCACCGTTTCATCGTCGGCGTGGACGCGGACCGCCAGCGGGACGATCGGGGCCGGCGCAGCGTCAACGTGGCCGGCCAGGTCACCGGCGAAACCGCCGACGAGGACCAGACCGCCACCGCCAGCGGCCTGTTCGTGCAGACCGACACCGACCTCACCGACACCCTGGTGCTGGCCCTGGGCGCCCGCGCCGACCGGGTACGCCTGGACATCGACGACCACCGTCTGGTGGACGGCGACCAGAGCGGCGACCAGACCTTCAACGAAGGCAGCTACAGCGCCGGCCTCACCTGGCACCTGCACCCCCGCCACAGCGTCTACGCCACGGTCAGCAACGCCTTCGAGACACCCACCTTCACCGAGCTGGCCAACCCCTCCGGCGCCGGCGGCTTCAACCCGGACCTGGACCCGCAGAAGGCGGTGAACCGGGAAATCGGCGGCCGTGGCCGGCTCGGCCGGCGGCTGTTCTACGACCTGGCCCTGTTCAGCGTGCGGGTGCGCGACGAGATCACCCCCTATGAACTGAACGGCCGCACCTTCTACGACAACGCCGCGCGCACCCGGCGCGACGGCCTGGAACTGATGCTCGAGCACCAGACCACCGAGCGGCTCACCCTGACCCTGGCCTACACCTACTCGGACTTCGAATTCGAGGACTTCTTCGATGAGCAGCAAAGCCAGGACGTGAGCGGCAACCGGCTGCCCGGCCTGCCCCGCCATCATCTGTTCGCGGAAGCCGCCTGGCGCTGGTCCAACGGCGCCTTCCTGGTGGTCGACGGCGATTACGCCGGTCAGGTCTACGCGGAGAACAGCAACGAAACGGAAGTGGACGATTATCTGGTGGCCGGCCTGCGCGGCGGACGGGAATGGCGCCTGGGCGGTCGCGCCCTGACGCTCTACGCGGGGATCAAGAATCTGTTCGACGAGGACTACATCGCCAACCTGCGCATCAACGCCAACAGCGATCGCCCCGACCCGGCGGATCGGGGCTATTACGAACCGGCGCCGGGCCGCCACTGGTACGCCGGCGCCTCCTACGCCTGGTGAGCGTGGGGAGGATCACATGATGCCCGCCGCCTTCTTGATGTCGTTGACGCTCTGCTTGGTGAGATCCTTGTCCACTTCGCGGATCACCACCTCCTTGGTGGGATCGTCCAGCTTGTCGCGCAGCGTGCCCAGGAAGCGGGGTTCGGCGATCAGAATGAAATCGTCCACGCCGCCCTTGTCGTGGGCCGCCTTCATGTAGGACGCCACTTCCTTGGCGAAGAACGCCGCGTGCTTGTCGGAGGTGGCCTGCTGGTTGCCGGTGGCGCGGGGGTTGCCGTGCAGGGCGCCGCTGCCTTCCTTGCCGCCTTCACCGGTGCGCAGGTCGCCGGCGTGGGCCTGGCTTTCCGGATGATCCAGGTGGTCGATTTCGCGAATGCGGCCGACCTGGTGGGCGAACACGCGGGCATGGGCGGCGTTGCTGGCGATCACGTAGGTGGTCATGGCTCTCTCCTGGTTCCGTGTGTGACTGCTCCTTCCCCCCTAACCTCGCGTTCCCCGCCCTTGCGTTCAACCCGTACCCCGCACCGCGCCGGTAAAAAACCATCAAACCCGTTCACCGCGCTATGAAACAAAAAAAGCCGCCCCGGGGTTGGAGAGGCGGCGAAGTCAAGGCAGGAACAGGTTCAGCGCCGCATTCAGGACATCATATCGAGCACGATGCGCCCTTCGATCTTGCCCTCCAGCATGCGCTGGAAGACATCGTTGATGTTGTCGAGTTTTTCCGTGGCCACGGTGGCCTTGACCTTGCCTTCGCCGGCGAAGTCGAGCGCCTCCTGCAGGTCCTGACGGGTGCCGACGATGGAGCCGCGCACGGTGATGCCGTTAAGCACCGTGTCGAAGATCGGCAGCGGGAATTCACCCGGTGGCAGACCGTTGAGCACCAGGGTGCCGCCCCGGCGCAGCATGCGCTGGGCCTGGTCGAAGGCCTTGGGCGAAACGGCGGTGACCAGCACCCCGTGGGCGCCGCCGATGTCGCGCTTGAGCACCTCCGCCGGATCGGCGCGCAGCGCATTGACGGTGAGGGTGGCGCCGAGTCGCTCGGCCAGGGCCAGCTTGCCGTCGTCGATGTCCACGGCGGCCACGTTGAAGCCCATGGCCTTGGCGTACTGCACCGCCATGTGGCCGAGGCCACCGATACCGGAGATCACCACCCATTGCCCGGGGCGCGCTTCGGTCATCTTCAGGCCCTTGTAGACCGTGACGCCGGCGCACAGCACCGGAGCGATTTCGAGGAAATCCACGTTGTCCGGCAGCCGCCCCACGTAGCCGGCATCGGCCAGGGTGTAATCCGCGAAGCCGCCGTTCACCGAGTAGCCGGTGTTTTCCTGCGATTCGCACAGGGTCTCCCAGCCACCCAGGCAGTGTTCGCAATGGCCACAGGCGGAATAGAGCCAGGGCACGCCAACCCGGTCGCCTTCCTTGACGTGCTTGACCCCGTCGCCCACCGCCACCACATGGCCAACGCCTTCGTGGCCGGGGATAAAGGGCGGCTCCGGTTTCACCGGCCAATCGCCGTGGGCGGCGTGCAGGTCGGTGTGGCACACCCCGGAAGCGGCCACGCGGACCAGGATCTCACCCTGCCCGGGGCGCGGGGTGGCGACCTCCTCGATCGCCAGCGGCTCGCCGAAGCGGCGCACCACGGCGGCTTTCATTGTCTTTTCCATGCTCATACCTCCTCATCGGGCGGGCGGCCATTGGCCACCCGCCCGATGTCGTTCTTGTAGGAAAAACCGTGAATCAGAAGAAGCCGAGGGGATTGATGTCGTAGCTCACCAGCAGGTTCTTGGTCTGCTGGTAGTGCTCCAGGGCCACCTTGTGGGTCTCGCGGCCGACGCCGGATTTCTTGTAGCCGCCGAAGGCGGCGTGGGCCGGATAGGCGTGGTAGCAGTTGGTCCAAACGCGCCCGGCCTGGATGCCCCGGCCCATGCGGAACGCCACGTTGATGTCGCGGCTCCACACCCCGGCGCCGAGGCCGAACTCGGTGTCGTTGGCGATGGCCAGGGCGTCCTCTTCGTCCTTGAAGGTGGTCACCGCCACCACCGGGCCGAAGATCTCTTCCTGGAACACGCGCATCTTGTTGTGCCCCTTGAGCAGCGTGGGCTGAATGTAGAAGCCGCCGCCGATGTCGCCGTCCAGGGTTTCCCGGTCACCGCCGGACAACACTTCGGCCCCCTCGGTGCGGGCCACTTCCATGTAGGACATGATCTTGTCGAACTGTTCCTGGGAGGCCTGGGCGCCCACCTGCACATCGGTGTCCAGGGGGTTGCCGCGCTTGATGGTCTTCATGCGCTCGAGCACGCGCCCCATGAAGTCGTCGTACATGTCTTCCTGGATCAGCGCCCGGGACGGGCAGGTGCACACCTCGCCCTGGTTGAAGAACGCCAGCACCAGGCCTTCCACCGCCTTATCGATGAATTGCGGTTCGGCGTTCATGATGTCGGCGAAGTAGATGTTGGGGGATTTGCCGCCCAGCTCCACGGTGGAGGGAATGATGTTTTCCGCCGCGCACTTGAGGATGTGCGAGCCCACCGGGGTGGAGCCGGTGAAGGCGATCTTGGCGATGCGCTTGCTGGTGGCCAGGGCCTGGCCGGCTTCCTCGCCGAAGCCGTTGACGATGTTGATCACGCCGGCGGGCAGCAGATCGCCGATCAGCTCCATGACCTTGAGAATCGAGGCCGGGGTCTGCTCGGCGGGCTTGAGCACCACGCAGTTGCCGGCGGCCAGGGCCGGGGCCAGCTTCCAGGCCGCCATCAGGATCGGGAAGTTCCAGGGAATGATCTGGCCGACCACGCCCAGGGGCTCATGGAAGTGGTAGGCCACGGTGTTGGCGTCAATGTCGGCGGCGCTGCCTTCCTGGGCGCGGATGCAGCCGGCGAAATAGCGGAAATGGTCCACCGCCAGGGGCAGGTCGGCGTTGAGGGTTTCACGCACCGCCTTGCCGTTGTCCCAGGTCTCCGCCACGGCCAGGGCTTCCAGGTTCCGTTCCAGGCGGTCGGCGATGCGCAGCAGCAGATTGGAGCGCTCGCCCGCGGAGGTGCGGCCCCAGGCCGGCGCCGCCTTGTGGGCGGCGTCCAGGGCCAGGTCGATGTCCTCCGTGGAGGAACGGGCGATCTGGCAGAACACCTTGCCGTTCACCGGGCTCACGTTGTCGAAGTAGCGGCCGTGGACGGGGGCCACCCATTCACCGCCGATGTAGTTCTCGTAGCGTTCCTGGAAGGAGACCACGGCTCCTTGGCTACCGGGGTTGTCGTAAATCATCGCGAAGTGTCCTCGTTATTGGTGCGAATCGTCAGAATCAGGTTAGTCCCGGGCGCGCGCCACGCGCATGCGACCAAGGTATTGGTCGGCGCCCTCATTTGGTCGTAGCCGCCGGCTCGCCCCACAGGTAGCGGCGCTCGTAGTCGGCGTAGAAGTGGCTCACCGAGCGGGTCAGTTCGTAGCGGGCCAGGGGCCAGGCGGCGATGGCTTCGGGCAGGGGCGCGTCGATCACCCGGTTGGCGGTGGCGCCCCGTTCGGCGCCGGCGCGCAGCCGCCGATGCAGCCAGGCCAGCCAGGCGTCGGTGGCGGCGACCGGGCCCGGGTCCCGGGCCACCGGCCCGTGGCCCGGCACCAGCACCTTGAAGTCCAACGCCGCCAGCGTGGCCAGATCGTCGCGCCAGACCGCGATGCCCGGGCTGTGGGGCGTGGTGGGCGCGCGGTGGTGGAACACCAGATCGCCGGTGAACAGGACCCCGGTGGCCGGGTCCAGCACCGCCAGGTCGCTGCCGCTGTGGCCGCGCAACGCCAGCAGCCGCAGCGGGTAGCCGCCGAAGCGCCGTTCGCCGGCGGCCAGATCCACGCTGGCCGGCACCAGGCCGGTGTCCCGGGCGGCGTCGCCCAGACGTTGGTAGAGGGTGTCGCGGAAGGCCTCGCCGTGGCGGCGGAAGGCGGCGCGGGTGCCCGGCAAGGCGGCGATCTCCGCCTCCGGGAAGGCGCCATTGCCGAACACATGGTCCGGATGGTGATGGGTGTTGAGCACCCAGCGCACCGGCTGGTCGGTGACGCCGGCGATGGCGGCGCGCAGGGCGTGGCCGTAGGCCAGGGTGCTGCCGGTGTCGATCACCAGCACGCCGTGGCCGGTGACGATGAAGGCGCTGTTGGCGATGTCGCCGCCGTTGTCCTCGCTGAGCTCCTCGGGGCGACCCTCCACCATCCAGGTGTGCTCCGCCACCGGTTGCGGCGTCAGGTGGTGCTCAAAGGGCGGTGGCGCGGCGCCGGCGCCCAACGGCCACAGCAGCGCCGCCAGCAGAGCCGTGTCACGGAATCCCATGGTCGAACTCATTGCCGTTGTTGTCCCGGGCCTGGAACCGGTAGGCGGCGTCCTCGCCACCGCTCAGGGTCACCGCCAGTTCCGGGTTCTCGCTCACCGAGGCGTGCCAGTCGAAGCGCGCCACCGGCTCGCCGTCGCGCAGGAACGCCACCCGTTCCACGTAGAAGGCGTCGACGCTGGGGATCAGGCCGCTGTCCATGGGGTGGAACAGTTTCACCCGCAGCCGGCTGCCAGCCGGGTCGGCGAACCTGCGGGCCGCCACCCGCCCGAAGGTCTCCGACCAGTCGTCCACCTGTTTGGCGATACCGGGGGTGGAGCAGCCGCCGCCCTCGCCTTCCACCCGGGCGCTGCCCACGTACCAGACGCCGTCGCTGAGCAGGGCGGCGCGCACCGGCGACGACTGCTCCAGGCGCACGTTGAGCGCCACCCGGGCGAGGCCGTCGCTGAGCGGCCGGTAATCGAACACCAGCGGGATCGGGTTCAGTTCGATCCACAGCAGCATGCGCTGGAAGCGGCCGTCGAAGGCCGGCGCTTCCACCGCCACCGGCACGCGGCCGGAGTCCTCGGCGAAATCCGGCGTGATCACCCGCACCCGGTCGTCGAAACGCACCGGGGTGTCGCCCAGGAAACGCGCCCGGTAGCGCTCCCACATGAACGACTCCAGGGGATCGTCGGCGGCGGCAACCGGCACCGGCAACGCCGCCAGCATCAGCATCACCATCACCAGCGGAGCCAGGACACCAGCCGGCGCCGGTCTAGAGTTCACCGGTGGTCTCCAGGCTCACGGTTTCCAGCCAGGTGCGGATCGCCCACAGGGCCTCCTGGCTCAGGTAATTGGCCATGGGCGGCATCAGCACCCGGCCGTTGCGGCTGGCGCCGTTGATCACTCTCTCCTTGAACCACTGGTCGCCGTAGTCGCCGTTTTCCAGCTCGCGCAGGTCCGGAGCGATGCCGCCGGACTTGGCTTCCAGGCCGTGGCAGGAGGCGCAGTTCTGGTTGTAGGCGGAGCGGCCCACTTCCACCGCCAGGTCGTGCTGTTCATGGGGTTCCCGGTAGGGATTGCTGTCGCGCCATTGCTCGCCGAGATCCTCCAGGCCGCGGGTGTTCACCGATTGCGGCGTGACGTCACCGTGGCCCTGGGCCAGGGGCGCGAGGGGCAGAGTGAGGGCCAGGGCCAGCAGGGTTGTTGTTCTGATCATGGTCGGGTCCTTTTTGCTCGGGGTTCGCATCGCCCCCCAATCTAGCCAGCCACCCGACCGGGCCATACTCCCCCTTGGACGCAGAGCCCCCGGGCCCTTGGTCGTAGACCCAATTGACCGGGCGGAATGCGTCGCCGGTCGGTAGCGGCGCCGCCGGCTCCTGCCCCTAAATGGCGGTCTCGACCATCAAGAGGCTCAAACCATGAAAAAAATAATCGGCGTCCTTTCGGTGTCGACCCTGCTGGGTCTGGGTGCCAGTGGCGGCGCCCTGGCCAAGGACGTTTCCTGGAAGGACATACTCAACGACGCGAAAACCACCGACGACGTGCTGATGTACGGCCTGGGCGTGCAAGCCCAGCGCTACAGCACCCTGACCAACATCAACGCGGACAACGTGGGCATGCTGACGCCGGCCTGGTCATTCTCGTTCGGCGATGAGAAGCAGCGTGGCCAGGAATCCCAGGCCCTGGTCCACGACGGCGTGATCTACGTGACCGGTTCCTATTCCCGGGTGTTCGCCATCGACGCGCGCACCGGCAAGAAACTATGGGACTACAGCCACCGGCTGCCGGACGACATCCGGCCCTGCTGCGACGTGGTCAACCGGGGCGCCGCCATCTACGGCGACAAGATCTTCTTCGGCACCCTGGACGCCAGCATCGTGGCGCTCGACAAGGACACCGGCCGGGTGGCGTGGCGCAAGAAGTTCGCCGACCACAAGGTGGGCTACACCATGACCGGGGCGCCCACCATCGTGAAGGATCAGAAGACCGGCAAGGTGCTGCTGATCCACGGCTCCTCCGGGGATGAATTCGGCGTGGTGGGCCGGCTGTTCGCCCGCGACCCGGACACCGGCGAGGAAATCTGGATGCGGCCCTTCGTGGAAGGCCACATGGGCCGGCTCAACGGCGAGGAAAGCACCCCCAGCGGCGACCCTCGGGCGCCGTCCTGGCCGGACGATCCGGATACCGAAACCGGCAAGGTGAAAGCCTGGAGCCACGGCGGCGGCGCCCCCTGGCAAAGCGCCACCTTCGACCCGGACACCAACACCATCGTCATCGGCGCCGGCAACCCGGCCCCCTGGAACGGCTGGGCGCGTACCGCGCCGGGCGGCGACCCGGGGGACTACGACAGCCTCTACACCTCCGGCCAGGTGGGCGTGGACCCGAGCACCGGCGAGATCAAGTGGTTCTATCAGCACACCCCCAACGACACCTGGGATTTCTCCGGCAACAACGAGATCGTGCTGTTCGACTACCAGGACGAGAATGGCAAGACCCACAAGGCCGGCGCCCACGCCGACCGCAACGGTTTCTTCTACGTCACCGACCGCGCCAGCGGCGAGCTGATCAACGCCTTCCCGTTCGTGGACGGCATCACCTGGGCCAAGGGCATCGACCTGGACACCGGCCGCCCCATCGAGGTGGAAGGCCAGCGCCCGGCGCGGCTCAAGGACGGCGAGACCCGCTCCAAGGCGGTCGAGGTGTCACCGCCGTTCCTGGGCGGCAAGAACTGGAACCCCATGGCCTACAGCCGCGACACCGGCCTGTTCTACGTGCCCGCCAACCATTGGAAAGAGGACTATTGGACCGAGGAAGTGGAATACAAGCCTGGCTCCGCCTATCTGGGCATGGGCTTCCGCATCAAGAAACTGTTCGACGACCATGTGGGCATCCTGCGCGCCATGGACCCGACCACCGGCGACGTGGTCTGGCAGCACAAGGAGAAGATGCCGCTGTGGGCCGGCGTGCTGGCCACCCAGGGCAACCTGGTGTTCACCGGCACCGGCGACGGTTACTTCAAGGCGTTCAACGCGAAAACCGGCGAGGAGCTGTGGAAGTTCCAGGTGGGCACCGGGATCATCTCCCCGCCGATCACCTGGGAAATGGACGGTGAGCAGTACATCGGCGTGACCGCCGGTTACGGTGGCGCGGTGCCGCTGTGGGGCGGCGACATGGCCGACCTGACCCGGCCGATTTCCCAGGGCGGCTCCTTCTGGGTGTTCAAGCTGCCCGAGTTCGCCAAGAAACTGGCCCGACAATAACCCCCCCCGGCCGGCCCTTCGCGGGCCGGCTCCGTTTTCGGAGTTTCCCCATGCGAATCCGAGCCAAGCTTCTGCTCAGCACGCTGCTGGTAATGGCCGGCGCCCTGCTGCTGGATACGCCGCCGCGCGCCGACGACACCTGGACGCCACCGCGCCACAACGGCTGCGTGCTGGAACGGAAAACCCAATGCCCCGGCGCCGACCTGAGCGGCGCCGTGCTCGCCAACCTGGACCTGCGCGGTGCCGATTTCCAGGGCGCCAACCTGCGCGGCGCCGATCTGCGCCATACGGACCTGCGTGGCGTCAATCTGGCCGGCGCCGACCTCGGCGGCGCCGATCTGACCCGCGCCATCCTGATCAGCACCAATCTGCGCGGCGCCGACCTGCGGCAGGCCCGGCTGGTGGCCATCGACAGCTGGAATCTGTTCGCCCAGAAGGCCAACTTCGACGGCGCCGACCTGACCGGGGCCAACCTGGAGTTCGGCCGTCTCACCCGGGCCAGCTGGCGCCACGCGCGCCTGCGGGCCGCCAATCTGGAGATGGCCTGGATGAACAAATCCAACCTGGAGCACGCCGACCTGCGCGACGCCAACCTGCAGGAAACCAAGCTCAACCTGTCGACGCTGGAAGGCGCCGACGTGACCGGCGCGCGCCTGCGCTTCACCAACTTCCAGGGCACCTACATGCGCGATTGCAGCGGCTGCCCCCGGGACTGGTGACCGTGCGCGCCGCGCTGATCGGGCTGCTGCTGGCGGCATTGCCGGCGCTGGCCGCCGCCGCGCCCGCCTTCGACGCCGACGGCTACCGGCGCCCGCCCTACCGGGCGCCCACCCCGGCCAGCCTGGACGGCGCCACGGTGCTGGACACCGATGCCCTGGTGGCCCTGCGTCGGCGGCGGCCGGACACGGTACTGATCGACGTCTACAACGCCACCTGGACGGCCGGCGACTTTCTGCTGGAACGCCCCCACCCCAGCCTGCCCGGCGCGGTCTGGCTGCCCAATACCGGCACCACGCCGCTGGCGCCGCGCTGGCGGGCCTACCTGCTGGATCATCTGCGCGCCTTTACCGAGCACGACCGGCAACGGCCGCTGGTGTTCTTCTGCCGCTCGGACTGCTGGCTTTCCTGGAACGCCGCCCGCCGCGCCCTGGCCGCCGGCCATCCGGCGGTGTACTGGTACCCGCTGGGAGTGGACGGCTGGCGCGCCGCCGGGCGGCCGGTCAGCGGGACGACGCCGGCGCCTGCGGGGCGCTGACGCCGCCCTGCCCCAGGGCCTGCTGCAGGGCCAGCTTCAGCTTCATGGGCTTGAGTGGTTTGTAGAGAAGGGTGTGGCCGCGCCGGGCGCAGCGCTGCTTGAGCGGCTGCTCGCGGTCGGCGGTGACCATGATCACCGGCAACGGAACCTGGCGGCCGTCGTTGATGCTCTGAGCCACCGCCAGGCCGTCGTCGCTGTGCGGGTCCAGGTGGTAATCCATGATCAGCGCCAGGGCCGGGTCCTGGCGGGTGTCCACCTGGCGGCGCAGAGCGGCCAGGGATTCCGCCGCCACCACCTGGCAGCCCCAGCGTTGCAGCAGGGTGCGCATACCGGCGCAGATGGCGCGGTCGTTGTCCACCACCCACACCGTCTGGCCGGCCAGGGAGGCGGCGCCGTCCGCCGTGGGGGTCAGGGCGCGGCGTTCGGCGGCGCTCAGGGTGGCCACCGGCAGCCGCAGGGAAAACCGGGAGCCGCGCTGCAGCCGCGAGGTCACCGACAGCGGGTGATCGAGAATGCGGCTGATCTTTTCGACGATGGACAGCCCCAGGCCCAGGCCGCGCTCGTGGTATTTGACCGCCTGCTTGCCCCGTTTGAATTCCTGGAAGATGTCCCCGATCTGGTCCTCGCCGATGCCGATGCCGGTGTCCGCCACCACCACCTCCACCTGCCCGCCCCGGCGCCGGCAGCCCAACAGGATGGAGCCACCGCCGGTGTAGCGGATGGCGTTGGACAGCAGATTACGCATCACCCGGTTGAGCAGTTGCGGGTCCGAGCGCACCACCGCCGAGGTGGGCACGTAACGCAGCCGTAGCCCCTCGCGGGCGGCCATTTGCTTGTATTCCTCGGCAAGAACGTCGAGCAGCTGGCGCAGGGGGAAGGCCACCGGCTCGGCGGTGACCACGCCGGCATCCAGCTTGGAGGCGTCCGCCAGGGTGGTGATCAGCGATTCCAGGTCGCGCAGGGCGGTGTTGATGTGGGTAAGCATGAAGTCCGTGTTCTGGTCCGGCGCGTCCTGCAGGGCGCTGGTGAACAACCGCGCCGCGTTCAGCGGCTGCATCAGATCATGGCTCACCGCGGCCACGAACTTGGTCTTGGAGATGCTGGCCCGCTCCGCCTTGGCGGTGGCCTCGCGCAGGCGCGCCTCCACCCGGCGGCGCTCCTCGATTTCCTCCAGCAGCTGCTGGTTGGCCTCGCGCAGGGCCTGGGTGCGCTCGCGCACCTGCTCGGCCAGCACCACGGAGTGCTGAAAGGCGGCGTAGGGCGCGGTGGGCGCCATGCTGCTCTCTTCCACCCGTTCGATCAGGGCGTCGCAGATGCGCCGCAGGCGGGCGTTCTCCGCCATCAGCCGCGCCTCGTGCAACTGCCAGGGAGACTCCCCGTCAGGATCCCGGGGTTCGGTGTCGTCGACCAATGACCACCCCCGTCAGTGTCTGGTTGATGTGCATGCCGTTGAATTGCTCGCCGTAGGTGTTGAAGCCCACCACCTTGTGCTCGCGCAGCAGCGCCGAGGCCGGCGCGGCGAAACCACCGCTTTCCATCTCCATGCGGCGCAGGCAGCAGTCGCAGCCCAGGGTGACCCAGGCGGGCCCGAGGCGCGCCTCGATGGCGTTCAGGGTGTCCCGGGTCTCGCCGATCAGCGAGCCGGTGCGCATGGCGGTGAGCACGATGCCGTTCTCCACGGCGCAGTAGAACGACAGGCTCAGGTCGTCGTTGACGCGCTGGATGGAGCGCGCGTAGTAGTCGCTGTTGATGCGCACCGCCAGCGGGTAGCGGGCGAACACTTCGTCGTCCAGCCGCGCCACCGGCACGCCCACCAGGCGGGCGTATTCCTCCGCCGCCGGCGCCGCGTTCAGTTCCTGCACCACGCGGCGCTCGGCGTCGGCGGCGGTGACCACCAGCTTGCGGGTGTCCGGGCGCAGGTGGTGGATGCTGAACACCTCGAAATCCAGGCTGGTGGTGACCATCAGCACGATGGCCGCGTCGCTGTGGAAGGCGCCGTCGCTGTACACATAGGTGCGCGAGAGCCGGTAGTCGTCGCCGGCGGAGCCGCCGAAGCTGGTGATGCTGCCGAGCGCCGCGTTGAGGGTGGCGAGCACCATTTCCTCGTTGACGGAAAGACCGTCCAGAAGCGTCAGCACGAAACTGTTGTCGGCGCTCACCGGGCCAGCGGGGCCGTCCCGGCAGTCGCCGAGCAGGCCGTCGGTGAGCTGCTGGGCGTCGGCCAGGGTGAAACCGTCCAGACGTTCGATCAACCGGTGGGAGACGGCGAAGAAACGGCGGTCGAAACCGATCGCCACCACCGTGTCGCGGTCGTAACCACGGGCGGTGATTTCCCCGGCGGAGGTGCAGCCGCACAGGGGCACGCCCTGGAACCCCTCGCTGAGGGCCCCGGCCAGCCGGTCCAGATCGTAATCAATGGAGCAGAAGAACAGCACGAAGCCCAGGTTGGGGTGGCGCAGGCGTTCCGCCAGCGAGCGCGCCGCCTGCTGCTCATCGCGGGCATCGCTGTAGGCGGTGACGACGGCGTACGGGGGTATCGCGGTCATGTCGGCCTCCCGGGGAGACATTGTTGTTGTCATGCTTATTATGCGGCACGCGCCGGCGCCCCGGAACAGCGCGGCTCACACCCGCGAGGCCGGCCGGCGCAGATAGGCACCGAAATCAATATCGCCGGCGGCGAGAATCGCCTGCACCCGGTTGGTGGCGCCCAGCTTGCGAAGAATCGCCGACACATGGGCCTTGACCGTGCTCTCGGCGATGTTCAGTTCATAGGCGATCACCTTGTTGGGCTCGCCCCGGGCCATGCGCTCGAACACCTGCAGCTGCTTGCGGGTAAGCGTTTCCAGCACCTCCGGCGGCACCGCGCTTTCCGGCCGCGCCGGCGCCGCCGCCATGTCGGCGCGGATGATGTCCGAGGGCAGGTAGATGGAACCGGAAAGAATCTGCTCCAGGGCCTGGATCATCCGCTGGCGCGGGGTGGATTTGGTGATGAAGCCCACGGCGCCGTAGGTCATGGTCTGCAGGATGACCCGCTTGTCTTCTTCCGCGGACACCACCACCGCCGGCACGGTGGGGAATTCATTGCGCAGCTGGATCAGCCCGCCCAGGCCCTGCATGCCCGGCATGTTCAAGTCCAGCAGCACCAGGTCCAGGTCGTCGTTGTCGGCCACCAGGGCCATGGCGTCTTCCAGGGTGGAAGCTTCCAACAGGGTGCTGCCGGGAAAGCCGTCGTCGATCACCCGGGCGATGGCCTCGCGGAACAGCGGATGGTCGTCGGCGATCAGGACCTGATACATGGCGGGCGGACTCCCTGCGCGTCGCTCGTGGTTATTCTTTTCGTTCCCGACAGACTAGCACGACGGCGGCGGGGGCGGACCCCGCCGCCCGCGCATATTGGTCTAAAGTCGTAGGCCGACGGTACTTTAGGCGGTAGCGACCCCGAATGTCGCCGCTGCTACAGCGAAGGATATCAAGCGATGGAGGAGGCCGATCAGCGGTCCAGGGGCTGGCCGCGCGGATCCTCGGAGCCGCTGCGCAGGCGGAAGGTGCCCTCGCCGATGATCAGCAGCTGATCGTTCTCGTCGAGGATGTCCACGGTGGAATTGAAGATGCGGCTGCCGCCGGCCCGCCTGGTGCCGATGGCGCGGATATAACCGAGCCCGGACTGGCCGGTGAAGGTGGTGGTCATGGACAGGGTGATCGCCTTGCGGATGCGGTCCGGATACGGGCACCAGGTGCCGGCGCAGGCGCCGGCCACGTCCAGCAGGGTGGCGAGCACGCCACCGTGCACGCGATCGGCCAGGTTCAGGTGACGCGGTTCCACCCGCAGGCCGAGTACCGCCCGGCCCTCTTCCCATTCCAGGAACTCGAAGCCCAGCAGGGCGGGAAAACCGTAATCGAATTTACGCGTCGCCGCGGCCATGTCCATCTTCATTCAACGGGTCTCGTCATACTTCCCGGCCCTGCACCATCTGCCGGACCTGGTCCACCACCTCCTTGAGGCGCGGGCCGAGATTCTCGATCAGAATTCGGCGACTCAGCCGCAACGACGAGCCACCACAATTGAACGGCACCACCTGGCCACCGTTGTCCAGGATCAGCGGCACGCCCACGGCGCTCACGTCCCGGTTCCATTCTCCGTCGGAGGTGACGAAGCCGTATTCCTGGTATTCCTTGCAGGCGCGCTGCAGACCGCGCTGCACTTCCGGCCAGGCGTCCGGGTTCTGGGCACGGATCGCCTCGTAATAGGGCTCGCGCTCGTTCTCCGGCAGCGCCGCCAGCAGGGCGCGCCCGGCCGCCGAGGTACCGGTGGCCACCCGCGACCCCACCGACAGGCGCAGCACCAGCGGGCCGGAGCCCTGGCACACCTGGATGTAGGTCATGGAGGCGCCGTCCGGAGCGGCGATGGCCACCATGCAGTCGGTGGCGTCGGCCAGTTCCTGCATGAAAGGCCGGGCGATGTCGCGCACCCCTTCACTGGCCAGGTAACGGTAACCGAGATCCAGCACCCCCGGGCCGAGCCGGTATTTTTCCAGGTTTTCCGCGTAGCGCAGATAACCCAGCTGGGTCAGGGTGGCGGTCATCCGCGACACCGTGGGGCGCGGAATGTTGGTGCGTTTGGCCAGTTCCGCGTTGCCCAGGTATTCGTCGGAGGGGCCGAAACAGCGCAGGATGTCCAGGCCCCGGGCCAGGGCCGTGACGAAATTACGGTCCTTCTCCGCGGCTCCGTCTTTGCCAAGAGCGGCTCGTCGCATGGGTTGTCTTCCTCAATCAGGCTTCGGGATGATGAATCGCTTTTATATTTGTTTATAAAACGGGCAAATATATCAAAAAGCCGTTTCACATAGGACCCCCTGTCGGGGGCCGTCTCGGTGTCGTTATGGGGTGTTCAGTGCTTCATACCGGGCAGGTTCAGGGAGGCGGTGTTGCCGCCGTCCACGGCCAGGGCCTGGCCGGTGACGTAGCTGGCATCGTCGCTGGCCAGGAACGCCATGGCCGCGGCGATTTCCTCGGGCCGGCCGTAGCGGCGCAGTTCGCAGCGGCTGCCCAGTTTTTCTTCCTTGTTGCGCTCGCGGGCGTAGTCGAACACCGGCTTGGTCATGCCGGTTTCGATCAGCCCCGGGCAAATGGCGTTGACGCGCACGTTGTACTGCCCCAGGTCGCAGGCGGCGGTCTTGGTGAGGTTGATCACCGCCGCCTTGGAGGCGCTGTAGGCGTTGCCGCCGGCGCCGGAACGAATGCCCGCCACCGAGGCGGTGTTGACGATGGCGCCGCCGCCCTGCTCGCGCATGTGGCGGCCCACGGCGCGGGTGAAGAACACCGGGCCGAGCAGATTCACATTGAGAATGGCGCGCCAGGTGTCGGTGTCGGTCTCGGTGATGCCGCTGTAGTCGCCGCCGGCAATGCCGGCGTTGTTGCACAGGGCGTGGATGCGGCCACGGGCCTCGATCACTTCCGCCACCAGGGCATCCACGGCGTGCTCGTCGGACACGTCCACGGCGCGCAGCAGGGCCTCGCTGCCCGCCGGCAGGGCCTCACGGGTTTCCGCCAGCCCGGCCTCGTTGCGATCCACCAGCACCAGAAAGGCGCCCTCCTCCGCGAACCGGCTGGCCGCCGCCCGACCAATACCGCTCGCCGCGCCGGTGATCAACACGGTACGCTGCTGGAATCGCTGCATGGTGCTCTCCTCGAATTGCTATTCTATTTTTCAAGCAAGATGACATGGGCACGGGGAGCGGTCAAGATTTCGGAACACCATTCCAAAAATGAACTAGGCAGATTCGTCAGGATGTGGCACGTTGGGCGGTCTTTAAAGAAGTTGAAAGTTCAAAGTTAAAAGTTAAAAGTTAAAACGCGAGCCGGGCCCGTTGAACGGAACCGCCCTGCTCGCGCTCAAAGAAAAGCCTCCGACGAGAGCCGCCCTTTCAACTTTTAACTTTCAACTTGTCACTCGTTTCCCAGGGAGAGTATTCATGAGTCATCTGGAACAGTTCTATATCAATGGCGGTTGGGTGGCTCCCGGCGCCGACGCCAAACCGTTCGAAGTGATCAATCCGGCCACCGAGGCCAGCGAAGGCAAGGTGTATCTGGCCGGTCGCGGCGACGTGGACGCGGCCATCCAGGCCGCCCGCGACGCCTTCGACGACTTCGCCGCCACGCCCCTGGACCAGCGGCTGCAAATGCTCAACACTTTGATGGCGGCCTACCAGAAGCGTCTGGACGACATGGCCGACGCCATCAGCCGGGAAATGGGCGCGCCCCGCCACGGCCTGGCCGCCAAGGTGCAGGCGCCCATGGGCCTGGGCCACATCAAGTCCACCCTGGAGGCCGCCAAGGACTTCGAATTCGAGCAGACCCTGGGGCGCGCCACCGTGCGCCGGGAGCCCGCCGGCGTGGCCGCCCTGATCACGCCCTGGAACTGGCCCATGAACCAGGTGCTGTGCAAGGTGGCGCCGGCCATCGCCGCGGGCTGCACCATGGTGCTCAAGCCCAGCGAATTCGCGCCGCTGTCCGCCATGGTCCTGGCGGAAATCATCGACGACGCCGGCCTCCCCGCCGGGGTGTTCAACATGATCTACGGCGACGGCGCCGAGGTGGGCCCGATGCTGTCCTCCGACCCGCGCGTGGACATGGTGTCGCTGACCGGCTCCACCCGCGCCGGTGCCTCGGTGAGCAAGGAAGCCGCCGACACCTTCAAGCGCGTGTCCCTGGAACTGGGCGGCAAGTCCGCCAACATCATCCTGCCGGACGCGGACTTCCAGAAAGCGGTGAGCCACGGCGTGCAATCGATGATGAACAACACCGGGCAGAGCTGTAACGCGCCCTCGCGCATGCTGGTGCCGGCGGACAAGCTGGGCGAGGCGGAAGCCATCGCCGCCCAGGTGTGCGAGAAACTCACCGTGGGCGATCCCCGCGACGAGAGCACCAAGCTCGGCCCGATCGCCAACGAACGCCAGTTCAAGCGCGTTCAGTCGCTGATCGAGAAAGGCCAGCAGGAAGGCGCCAAGCTGGTGTGCGGCGGCACCGGTAAACCGGAGGGCCTGGACAAGGGCTTCTACGCCCGGCCCACGGTGTTCAGCGAGGTCAACAACGACATGCTGATCGCCCGGGAGGAAATCTTCGGCCCGGTGCTGGTGATGATCCCCTACCAGAACGTGGACGAAGCGGTGGCCATCGCCAACGACTCCGACTATGGCCTGTCCGGCTATGTGTACGGCGCCACCATCAACGACGCCAAGCAGGTGGCGGCGCGGCTGCGCACCGGCATGGTCCACCTGAACGGCGCCCAGCTGGACCTGCCGGCCCCGTTCGGCGGCTACAAGCATTCCGGCATCGGCCGCGAATGGGGCGTCTACGGGCTGGAGGAATTCCTGGAAACCAAGTCCGTGTTCCATCCCTGAGGGCGCCACCATGAGCTACCAGACCCTGAGCGTGTCCGTGAACGACGGCGTGGCGCTGGTCACCCTGGACCGGCCCGATCAGCTCAACGCCATGAACGCGGATTTCTGGAACGAACTGCCGGCGGCGGTGCGCGAGCTGGACGCCGGCGGTGACGTGCGCGCCATCGTCATCAACGCCAACGGCAAGCACTTCACCGCCGGCCTGGACCTGGGCATGTTCAGCGCGCCGCCGGACCCGGCGGACCGCACCGCCCGGGTGCAGAAGGCGGCCCGCTTCCGCCAGCACACGGCGCTGATGCAGCAAAGCTTCAGCGCCCTGGAGGACTGCCGGGTGCCGGTGATCGCCGCGCTGCACGGCGGCTGCATCGGCGGCGGCGTGGACCTGATCAGCGCCTGCGATCTGCGCTACGCCAGCGCCGACGCCTTCCTCACCATCTATGAAATCAACGTGGGGCTGACCGCCGACGTGGGCACCTTCCCGCGCCTGTGCAAGCTGCTGCCGGAAGGTATCGTCCGTGAACTGGCCTACACCGGCCGGCGCATGGGCGCCGAGGAAGCGGAGCAGCGGGGCTTGTTCAACGCGGTGCTGGACGACCGCGAGGCGACCTTGAAAAAAGCGTTGGAAGTGGCCCGGGAGATCGCCGGCAAGTCGCCGCTGGCGGTGCACGGCTGCAAGCGGATGATCACCTACGCCCGGGACCACAACACCGCCGACGCCCTGGACTATGTGGTGACCTGGAACGCCGGCATGCTGCATGTGGAGGAAGTGCAGGCCGCCATTGAGGCGGGCAAGCACGGCGGCGACGGGGACTTCACTCCCCTGCCGCCGGCCCATGATCGGGTCAAAGGCGGGGTCTGAGACGGTGACGCGGCCGCCCCCACGAAGGGACGGCCGCGACCCGCTCACACGTTCAGGAAGTTCAGCGGCAACCCCGGGCGCTCCCAGGGCATGGACACCAGCTTGCCGGCGCTGGACAGCGTGATGTAGGCGGTACGCAGATCCTCGCCACCGAAGCAGATGTTGGTGGTCACCAGGTCGTCGGTGGGCACATGCCGCATGCTGGCGCCGTCCGGCGAAAACACGGTGATGCCGGAATGGAAGATGGTCGCCACGCAGATGTTGCCGTCGGCGTCCACCGCCAGGGAATCGAAGTAGCAAAACTCCGACGGCTGGCCCACCAGCCGGCCCGGCAGCAGGCCGCCTTCCGGCCGCGCCACTTCCCCCTCGCCGATGATGTCCATGGCCCACAACCGGCCCGGCAGGGTGTCCGCCACGTAGACGGTTTTCTCGTCCGGCGACAGCCCCACCCCGTTGGCGGAAGGAATCGGAAACACCGCCTCGCGCACGAAGGAACCGTCGGTGCGGGCATAGTACAGGCCGCCCCGATCCTCGGTGCGGCCCCGGCCCTTGCCCAGGTCGGTGAACCAGAAGCCGCCCTGTTTATCGAACACGATGTCGTTGGGGCCCTTGAGCGGCTCGCCGTTCACTTCCGTGTACAGCACCTCCACCTTGCCGGTGTCCAGGTCGATGCGCTCGATGCGCCCGCCGGAATAGTCCTCGGGCATGTCGCCGGGAATCAGCAGGCCGTCCTTTTCATGGAACCGCATGCCGCCGTTGTTGCAGACATAGCAGGCCCCGTCCGGGCCGATGGCGGCGCCGTTGGGGCCGCCGCCGGGCTCGGCGATGGTTTCCTTGCGGCCATCCGGGTGCACCCGGGTGAGCCGGCCGGCGGCGATCTCCACCACGATGAAGGTGCCGTCGGGCATGGCGATGGGGCCTTCCGGAAACAGCAGGCCCTCGGTGATAACGGTGTAATCGGACATGTTTATCCTTTTTCGTTGAACATCGCGATGCGGCCGCCATCC
Organism: Alloalcanivorax profundimaris; assembly: GCF_015265435.1. Classification (GTDB taxonomy): domain Bacteria; phylum Pseudomonadota; class Gammaproteobacteria; order Pseudomonadales; family Alcanivoracaceae; genus Alloalcanivorax; species Alloalcanivorax profundimaris. Next base: position 105,485 of record NZ_JABJWH010000009.1, read on the forward strand.
ACCACCAGGTCATGGCTGTTGATGAAGCTGCCTTCGTCGCTGGCCAGGAATGCCGCCGCGTGGGCGATGTCGTCCGCCAGCCCGGCGCGGGGCAAGGGCGTGGCCTTGGCCAGGTTGCTCTGCAGCTTCTCCATCTTGCGCTGGTTTTCCTCGTCGCTGAGGCCCTGGGCGCGCTCGGAACCGCCCCAGAAAATCGGCGTGGCCACGGCGCCCGGCGAGATGGCGTTGACGCGGATGTTGAACGGCCCCAGCTCGGCGCCGGCCAGGCGCGTCATGTGCGCCACCGCCGCCTTGGCGCCGGAATACAGGTAACCGCCCTGGTTGAGGCGGTGGCCGGCGATGCTGGCATTGTTGATGATGCTGCCGCCGTTGTCCTTCATCACCCGGGCGGCGTGCTTGACGCCGAACGCCGGCGCGCCCACCAGCAGCCGCATGATGCGGGCGAATTCCTGCTCGTCGAAGGAGTCCACGGTGGTGCGGTCGCCGGCGCCGGCGTTGTTGAACAGGCAGTCCAGGCGGCCGAACCGCTCCACGGTGAAATCCACCAGGGCGGCGATGTCGTCCTCGCTCATGATGTCGGTGCGCTTGAACAGGGCGCGCTCGCCCAGTTCGTCGGCCAGCGCCTCGCCCTTGTTCCGGGACCGGCCGGCCAGCACCACGGTGGCGCCTTCCTCGATGAAGCGCCGCGCGGTGGCCTCGCCGATGCCGGAGGTGGCGCCGGTGATGATGGTGATCTTGTCCGCCAGACGATTGGCCATGGTTGTTCTCCTTGAGAGGCGGCTGACGCCGCCGATACAGGATTCAGGATGCAGGATTCAGGAGAGCCGTTCTGACGATTCTTCATCCTGTATCCTGCACCCTGTATCGCGGCTGAAAGCCGCTAGAAGGCGGAAACACCGCCGTCCACGGCGATCGCCTGCCCGTTCATGAAGCTGTTGGCCGGCGACAGCAACATCATCATCACGGCGACGATTTCCTCCGGCTCGCCAATACGCTTCATGGGGCTGCCGGCGGCCATCATGGCCAGGGTCTTGTCCGCTTCACCGCCGCTGGCCAGCCCCTCGCCGCCTTCCAGCATGGGCGTGCGGGTGTAGTAGGGGCAGATGGCGTTGACGCGGATGTTCTTGCGCCCGCTTTCCACCGCGGCGGTGCGGGTCAGGCCGATCACCGCGTGCTTGGAAGCGGCGTAGGCGCCGATCTTGGGACCACCGCCGATGCCCGCCATGGAGCTGGTATTGAGAATGGCGCCGCCACCGCTTTGCCGCATGGCCGGAATCTGATACTTCATGCCGAACATCACGCCTTTCACGTTGACGTTCATCTGCTGATCCAGCACCTCCTCGGTGAGGTCCTCGACGCCGATGAAGCCGTGGGCGATGCCGGCGTTGTTGGCCGCCAGGTCGAGCCGGCCGAAGCGCTCCATGGCGGTGTCCACCATGGCCTTGCAGTCGTCCTCGGAGGACACGTCACAGCGGCGCGCCAGGGCGTCCACGCCATCCGCTTCCAGATCGGCCACCAGCTTGTCCAGCGCCTCCATGTTGATATCGCCGAGCACCAGGCGGGCGCCGCGTTTGCCCAGCTCCGCCGCCAGGCCCCGGCCGAAGCCGCTGGCGGCGCCGGTGATCAGCGCCACCTTGCCGGTAAAGTCCAACATCGGGTCCATATGGATACTCCTTTTTCAAAGGAGCAAGTTGAAAGTTGCAAGTTGCAACGCGGCATGGCGCTTTAACTCCTGAAAGGACTTCGGCCGCGTTTCAACTTTCAACTTGTAACTTGCAACTTTTATATGGTGAAACCGCCGTCGACCACCACGCACTCGCCGGTGACGTAGCTGGACGCATCGGACACCAGGTACAGCACGGTGCCGGCCATTTCCTGGGGCTCCGCGTGGCGGTGCATGGGAATCTGGGCGATGGCGCTGTTGTAGATCTCTTCCTGCTGGAACAGGGCACCGGCGAACTTGGTCTTGGTGAGACCGGGCAGCAGCGCGTTGACACGCACGTTGAACTCGGCGCATTCCATGGCGAAGGATTTGGTCATGCTGATCACCGCCGCCTTGGAGATCGAGTAGATGCCCTGCATCGGGCCCGGCGACAGGCCGTTGATGGAAGCGGTGTTGACGATGGCGCCGCCGCCGTTGTCGCGCATCAGCTTGGCGCCTTCCACGGACATGTAGAAGTAGCCGCGCAGGTTCACGTCCACGGTCTTGTCGAAGGCGGACACCGGGGTGTCCAGGATGTGGCCGAAGTAGGGGTTGGCGGCGGCGTTGTTGACCAGGATGTCGAGCTTGCCGTGAGTGCTTTTGATGTGCTCGAAGATCGCTTCGATCTGCGCCATCTCGCCGATGTGGCAGGCGAACGCCTCGGCGCTGCCGCCGGCTTCGTTGATGGCGTCGGCCACCGCTTGGCAGCCGTCGATCTTGCGGCTGGAAACGATCACGTGGGCGCCCTGCTCCGCCAGGAGCTTGGCGATTTCCTCGCCGATGCCACGGCTGGCGCCGGTGACCAGGGCGATCTTGCCGTTCAAATCAAACAGTTTGGTGCTCATAAAATCTCTCCCGAAAAATATGGTGGCCCTAGTACCGTAGGAGCGGCTTCAGCCGCGATGGCGTTCCAGACGCGCGCGTGGTGAATCAACCAATCGCGGCTGAAGCCGCTCCTACCGTGACGGGGCGTGGTTTTAAGCGCCTTCGCGGACGATCCGCATGGCCATTTGCGCGAGCGGTTCCACCACCTGGCCCACGGCGGCGGCTTTCTTGCTGGAGGCGTTGCCGTCCTGGGCACGTTTGGCCACGCCCTGGGCGATGGCCGCCAGGCGGAAAAAGCTGAACGCCAGATAGAATTCCCAGTGGTCGATGTGATCGATGCCGCGACGCTGGCAATACATCGCCACGTATTCCTTCTCGGTGGGAATGCCCAGCGCCGGCCGGTCCTTGCCCTGCAGGCCGGACAGGTTGCCGCCCTCCTGGGGCATGCGCAGCTGCATGCACTGGTAGGCCAGGTCCGCCAGCGGATGGCCCAGGGTGGACAGCTCCCAGTCGAGCACGGCGATCACGCGCGGCTCCTCCGGGTGCCACATCATGTTGTCCAGGCGGTAGTCGCCGTGCACCAGGGACACCTGGCCGTCGTCCGCGGGCAGGTGTTCTTCCAGCCAGGCCATCAGGTCTTCCATGGCCGGAATGTGGTTGATCTCGGAGGCGCGGTACTGCTTGCTCCAGCGGCCCAGCTGGCGTTCGAAGTAACTGCCCGGCTTGCCGTAATCGGCGAGGCCGTTGGCTTCCAGGTCCACGTCGTGGAGCGCCGCCAGCACCCGGTTCATCTCGGTGTACATGGCGGTGCGGGCGTCGTTGTCCACCTCGGGAATGGCCGCGTCCCAGAAGATGCGCCCCTGGCAGAACTCCATCACGTAGAACATGGAGCCGATCACGTCCCGGTCCTCGCACAGGTGATACATGCGCGGCACCGGCACGGCGGTGTCGCGCAGCGCGTTCATCACCCGGAACTCCCGGTCCACGGCGTGGGCGGACTTGAGCAGCTTGCCCGGCGGTTGCCGGCGCAGCACGTACTCACCGGAAGCGGCGCGAAGATGGAAGGTGGGATTGGACTGGCCGCCGTCGAACTTGGTGGCGGTCAGCGGGCCCTGGAACCCGTCCACATGGGCTTCCAGGTACGCGGCGAGGTGTTCGGTATCCAGCGAGTCCACCTGGGACATGACTTCCTCCTTAAAAAAACAAAGTTGAAAGCGACAAGTTAAAAGTTGAAACGCGTGCACGGCCTGGGCGGTTACCCAAGCCGTGCCCGCGCGTCTTGTGTCGCTTCAACTTTCAACTTTCAACTTTCAACTGATTCAGGCGTATTGCTTGGCCAGGTTGCGGCCCAGCTGCATCATGTGCACCTGATCCGGGCCGTCCGCCAGGCGCAGGGTGCGCGCGTAGGCGAAGAAGCCGGCCAGCGGCGTGTCCTGGCTGAGGCCCACGGCACCGTGGATCTGGATCGCCCGGTCGATCACGTTGAGCGCCATGTTGGGCGCCACGATCTTGATCATGGCGATCAGTTCCTTGGCTTCCTTGTTGCCATGCCGGTCCATCATGTCCGCCGCCTTGAGGGTGAGCAAGCGGGCCTGCTCGATCTCACAGTAGCTCTTGGCGATGTCCTCGCGCACGGAACCCTGCTTGATCATCGGCTGGCCGAACACCACGCGGTCGTTAACGCGCTTGCACATCAGCTCCAGGGAGCGCTGGGCGGCGCCGATCAGACGCATGCAGTGGTGGATGCGGCCCGGCCCCAGGCGGCCCTGGGCGATTTCGAAACCACGGCCCTCGCCGAGGATGATGTTTTCCTTGGGCACGCGCACGTTCTCGAAGATCACTTCGGCGTGGCCTTCCGGCGCGTCGGCGGAACCCAGCACGTGCATGGGCCGCTTGACGTTGACGCCGGGGGTGTTGGTGGGCACCAGGATCTGCGACTGCTGCTCGTGACGATTGGGGTTGTCCGGGTCGGTCTTGCCCATCACGATCATGATCTCGCAGCTCTTGCGCATGGCGCCGGAGATGTAGAACTTGCGGCCGTTGATCACGTAATCGTCGCCGTCACGCTTGATCGAGGTCTCGATGTTGGTGGCGTCGGAGGAAGCCACTTCCGGCTCGGTCATGGCGAAGGCGGAGCGGATCTTGCCTTCCATCAGCGGCTTGAGCCATTGCTCCTGCTGCTGGGCGTTGCCGTACTTGGCCAGCACTTCCATGTTGCCGGTGTCCGGCGCGGAGCAGTTGAAGCACTCGGAGGCGATGTGGTGGCGGCCCATCTGTTCGGCCAGGGGGGCGTATTCCAGGTTGCTCAGGCCCACGCTCCACTCGCCGTGTTCCTTGGGCAGGAACAGATTCCACAGGCCCTTGGCGCGGGCTTTTTCCTTGAGTTCGTCAAGCACCGGCGGGGTTTCCCAGGGGTTCTTTTCCAGCTGCTCGTGGTAGGTGTGCTCGGCGGGCACCACTTCATTGTCGATGAAGTCGCGAACCTGGTTGATCAGGTCCTGGGTCTTTTCGGAATATTGAAAGTCCATTGTTCTCTCCCATGGGAACCCGGCGGGTTCCGGTCAGTATCGAATTAGCTGTAGGTAATCGAATCGCCGCGGTCTTCCCGGTCCAGGTGCGGCACCTGGTTGAACACCGATAACCGGTATACGTTTTTATTGAAGAAGCCCTGGGTGACGCCGGTGTTGCGGATCTGGAGATTGAGCTCCACCACGGTGTCGTCGGCGGTGGCCAGCATGTGGCGCATCCACATGGCGATGGCGCCGCCGGAGCTGACCACCAGCACCCGCTGGCGGTCCGCGTAGCGTTCCTGGATGTGGGCCATGGCGCCGGCCACCCGGTCGTGGAAGCCGCGCCAGCTTTCCGGCAAGGCGCCTTCCAGGCCATCCGCCCGCCAGTGCTGCATGGCGCGCTTGAGCACCCGGTAGAAGGCGGCGATGGACGCGCCTTCCGGCGGCGCCTGATCCGGGTGGGCGCTCAGGAAGGCGTCCACCACGGAATGGAAGTCGAATTCATTGAGGCCGGGCTGCACGTCGGCGTCGAGGCCGGCGCCCAGGCCTTCCAGAATGCCCTCGCCGGTTTCCACGTGGCGCACCAGATCGCCGGTGACCAGGGCATCGAAGGCCAGGCCGCGTTCGCGGTAATACTCACCCAGCCAGCGGGCCTGCTGGTGGCCCAGGGTGGACAGCTTGTCGTAGTTATCGGCGCCGAACGACGCCTGTCCGTGGCGGACCAGGTAAAACTCGGCCATGGGGATGCCTGTCCTCGCAGTGTTGAAGACAGCCTAGAGCAGCCCCGTAAGTTAGTGAAATTGATATTTTGAATCCCGGAAAATAAATCCGGTGCATGAGAGGTGCGTCGCCAGCACATCGGGAGAAGCCCTTCTTTCCCACCGTTATTCCTTGCTTTGCGAAACGAGGTTCCGATATTTTCGTGTCTTTCGATTGGCGAGACTGGGAGACAACAATGAGCAGCCTGGAACTGCAAAGCGGCTTCGTAAGCGTGGCCGAACACGACGCCCTGCTGGAGGTGACCCTGGACCGGCCGGACAAACTGAACGCCCTGAGCGCGGAAATGTACCGGGACCTGAGCCGGGCGGTGGATCACGTGCGCGACCGCGACGACCTCAATGCCCTGCTGCTCGACGCCAACGGCCGGGCCTTCACCGCCGGCAACGACATCGGCGATTTTCTCAACGCCGACCCGGAGGCGCGCCGCAGCGGCGAGTTGAGCCCGGCCATGCAGCTGGTGCACCGGCTGCTGACGCTGGACAAGCCGGTGATCGCCGCGGTGCACGGCAACGCCACCGGCATCGGCACCACCCTGCTGCTGCACTGTGACCTGGTGATCGCCGCCGACAGCGCCCGCTTCTACACCGCCTTCATCAATCTGGGCCTGGTGCCCGAGGCCGGCTCCAGCCTGATCCTGCCGGACCTGCTGGGGCGCCAGAACGCCAACCGCCTGCTGCTCGCCGGCGATACCCTGGACGCCGACGAAGCCCTGCGCATGGGCCTGGTGGCCTACCGCTGCGGCGACGACGAACTGCGCGACAAGGCCCTGGAGCTGGGCGGCAAGCTGGCCGCCAAACCGCCCCAGGCGATGCAATACACCAAGCAGCTCACCCGCCACGGCGCCGACGCCGTGCGCGAGCAGATCAACAAGGAATCGGTGCTGTTCAGCGAGCGCATGTTCAGCGACGAGACCCGGGCGATTTTCGAAACTTTCTTGAACAAGAAATAAGCGCGACCGAGAACCGTGCCGTAGGAGCGGCTTCAGCCGCGATAGCCCGGCGGTCGACTTGCGCTGCGCCGCCTTATCGCGGCTGAAGCCGCTCCTACACTACCGAGGCGGTCAGCGCGCGGTGACGCCACGCAGGGCCACGGTGGTGACCTCCTCCACCAGGGCGTCCAGGGCGCCGGGGCCGGTGTCGTAGCGCGGGTGGTACCAGTTGATCACCGAGTTGAGCGCGCCCAGCACCGGCTTGATCGCCAGCTTTGGTTCGTTGGCGTGCAGGTCGCCCTCCTCGATACCCGCGCACAACACCTGCAGGAACACCTGCTCGTAGCGCCGCCGCCGGTTCTGCAGGCGGGTCAGCTCGCGGCGCTGGGCCTCGGTGGTGCTCACCCGCAGGTGCATCTGCACCCCTTCCGCCACGGCGCGCTGGAAATGCTGGGTCTCGATCAGGGTGGCCACGTGGCGGCGGGCCATGGCGTGCAGCCGCTCGGCCGCCGGGGCATCGCGCTTGAGCTCCGGATCGATGGCCTGCACCAGCGCGTCCATGCCGCGCTGGTGAATCTCGAAGAACAGCTCCGCCTTGGAGTCGAAGTAGTGGTAAACCATGCCCTTGGTGGCGCCGAGCCGGCGGGCAATATCGTCAATGCTGGTGGCCTTGAAGCCGCGCTCCATGAAGGCGCGTGCCGCCGCGTCCAGAATGGTGTCGCGGGGGCTGGCGTCCAGCTCGCCCCGGGGGTGTGCCATGGATGAAGTCCTCTTGCCGGGCCGCTTGGGGGGAAGGCACCACTGTAGCAAAATCGGGCGCCACGGATTGCCCGATTTTGGCACGTTCGCCCCCGGCGGACATTGGCCGCTTTTGCACACGGCATGGTCGATCATGACATTACTGCCGTTAACCATGCCGCTTTTCACTCTGGACGCCCTTTTATGGTGCCAACATACTTTGGGACCGACTTGCCTATAAATGAAAAGCTGTTTCGAAACAGCTCGGGAGGAAACAGATGTCGGATCTCGAACAGTTCCGCGCGGACACCCGGGCCTGGCTGGACGCCAACTGCCCGGAGGAAATGCGCCAACCCATGAAGAGTCAGTCCGAGCACTGCTGGGGCGGCCGTAAATGGGAATTTCAGTCCGAGGCACAGAAAGTGTGGCTCGAACGCATGGCCGATAAAGGCTGGACCGCGCCCCAGTGGCCCAAGGAATACGGCGGCGGTGGTCTTGGCCCGGAAGAAGCGGCGATCCTCGACGAGGAAATGAAGCGCATCAACGCGCGCACGCCGGTGAGCAACTTCGGCTTCTGGATGCTGGGCCCGGCCCTGCTCAAGTTCGGCAGCGAGGAGCTCAAGCGCGAGCACCTGCCGCCCATCTGCCGGGGCGAAATCCGCTGGTGCCAGGGCTACTCCGAGCCCAACGCCGGCTCCGACCTGGCCAGCCTGCAAACCCGCGCCGAGGACAAGGGTGACCACTTCCTGGTCAACGGCCAGAAAATCTGGACCTCCTACGCGGACAAGGCCGACTGGATCTTCTGCCTGGTGCGCACCGACCCGGAGGCGACCAAGCACAACGGCATCTCCTTCGTGCTGTTCGACATGGAAAGCGACGGCGTCACCACCCGCCCCATCGAGCTGATTTCCGGCGAATCCCCGTTCTGCGAAACCTTCTTCGACGACGTCAAGGTGGACAAGAACCAGGTGGTCGGCGAACTCAACCGTGGCTGGGACGTGGCCAAGTACCTGCTCACCCATGAACGCAACAACATCGGCGGCGAGCCGCCGGGCTTCCTCAAGGGCCGCGCCCTGGGCCCTCTGGCCGCGGAATACGTGGGCACCGAGCACGGCAAGCTGGCCGACACCGCCCTGCGCGCCGACATCGCCCGGCTGGAGATCGACCAGATCGCCTTCAAGGCGCTGGTGGAAAAAATCCGCGCCGAGGCGGAAGCCGGCCAGGGCGTGGGCGCCCAGTCCGCGGTGCTCAAGTATTACGGCACCGAGCTCAACAAGCGCCGCTACGAAGTGATGATGGACGCGCTCGGCGCGGAAGGCCTGGAATGGGACAGCGAACGCACCATGGGCGGCCTGTACGCCCGCGAGTGGCTGCGCTCCAAGGGCAATTCCATCGAGGGCGGCACCTCCGAGGTGATGCTGGGCATCGTTTCCAAACGCCTGCTGGGCCTGCCGGACGCATAAGGAGTCGGACCAATGAAACTCAACGACGAACAACAGATGCTGCAGGACTCCGTGGCGCGGCTGATGGCCGACAAGGGCCCGGTGTCCCGCCTGCGCCAACTGCGCGACGAGAACAGCGAAAAAGGCTATGACGAGCCGCTCTGGCACGCCATGGTGGAAGCCGGCCTGACCGGCATCCTGGTGCCCGAGGAACACGGCGGCATCGGCTTCGGTCTGGTGGGCGCCGGCCTGGTGGCCCGGGAAATCGGCCGCAACCTGTCGGTAACCCCGTTCCTGTCCAGCGCCGTGCTGGGCGCCGCCGCCCTCAGCGCCGGCGGCAGCGATGCCCAGAAAGCGGAGTGGCTGCCGGCCATCGCCGAAGGCCGCGCGATCACCGCCCTGGCCATCGACGACGGCGCCAAGCACCGCCCCGAGGCGATCCAGGCACGGGTGGAAAACGGCCTGCTCAGCGGCGCCAAGCTGCTGGTGCTGGACGGCCACGTGGCCGACCTGCTGCTGGTGGCGGCGCAAGGTGACAACGGCGCCGGCCTGTTCCTGGTGGACCCCAACGCCGAGGGCGTGACCATCGAGCGCACGCAAATGGCCGACAGCCGCAATGCCGCGCGCATCCGCTTCGACAACGTGCCCGCCCAGGCCATGACCGACGGCGCCGCCGCCCTGGCCGCCGCCCTGCGCGCCGGCCGCGCGGTGCTGGCCGCGGAATTGTCCGGGCTGGCCCTGGAAGTGTTCGAGCGCACCCTGGCCTACCTCAAGGAGCGCAAGCAGTTCGGCCGCCTGATCGGCACCTTCCAGGCGCTGCAGCACCGCGCCGCCCTGCTCAGCGGCGAAGTGGCGATGACCGAGGCCCTGGCCATGCAGGCCCTGGACGCCTGCGACCGGAACGCCGAGGACGCCGACCAGCTGGTGCTGGCCGCCAAGTCCAAGGCCGCCAAGGTGGCCCTGCTGGCCGGCCAGGAAGGCGTGCAGATGCACGGCGGCATCGGCATGACCGATGAATTCGACATCGGTTTCTTCCTCAAGCGTGCCCGCGCCGGCGGCGAGACCCTGGGCGACGCCAACTACTGCGCCGACCGCTTCGCGGCCTTGCGCGGTTACTGAGTCAAGGAGAGCACGACAATGTCCAACAACACGCTCAACGTCGAACAACTCCAGGCCAAGGTGGGCGAGGACCTGGGTACCTCGCGCTGGTTCCCGGTGGACCAGAGCCGCATCGACGCCTTCGCCGACCTCACCGAGGACCCGCAGTGGATCCACGTGGACCCGGAGCGGGCCGCCAAGGAAACCCCGTTCGGTGGTACCATCGCCCACGGCTTCCTGAGCCTGTCCCTGCTGTCCGCCATGGCCATGGACGTGGTGCCTTCCATCCAGGGCACCGTGATGGGCATCAACTACGGTTTCGACAAGGTGCGCTTCCTGAACCCGGTGCGTTCCGGCTCCAAGGTTCGTGGCAATTTCAAACTGGCCAGCGTGGAACCGCGCGGTGACAATCAGCTGCTGATCCGCTACGCCATCAGCGTCGAGATCGACGGCGTCGACAAGCCGGCCATCGCCTGCGAATGGCTGAGCCTGATCATTCTGGGAGAGTAAACAGCATGAGCATCAACTTCGAAGGCCGCGTGGCCATCGTCACCGGCGCGGCCAATGGCCTGGGCCGGTCCCACGCCCTGGAACTGGCCCGCCTGGGCGCCAAGGTGGTGGTCAATGACTTCGGCGGCGCCCGCGACGGCACCGGCGGGTCCAGCGAAGCCGCCGAGAAGGTGGTCGCCGAGATCACCGCCGCCGGCGGCGAGGCCATCGCCAACGGCGCCGACGTCTCCAACGAGGAGCAGGTCCAGGCCATGGTCCAGCAAACCCTGGACCAGTGGGGCCGCGTCGACATCCTGGTCAACAACGCCGGCATCCTGCGCGACAAGAGCTTCGCCAAGATGGACATGAGCGACTGGGACAAGGTGGTGGCGGTGCATCTCACCGGCTCCGCCATCTGCACCCGGGCGGTGTGGCCGGTGATGCGCGAGCAGGGCTATGGCCGCGTGATCATGACCACCTCCACCTCCGGGCTGTACGGCAACTTCGGCCAGGCCAACTACGGCGCCGCCAAGATGGGCGTGGCCGGGCTGATGAACACCCTGTGCCTGGAAGGCGAGAAATACGACATCAAGGTCAACTGCGTGGCGCCCACCGCCGCCACCCGCATGACCGAGGACCTGATGCCCAAGGAAGTACTGGCGCTGCTGGAACCGTCGGAAATCACCCCGGCGGTGCTGTTCCTGGCCAGCGACCAGGCGCCCAGCCGCCGCATCGTGCTGGCCGGCGCCGGCTGCTACGCCATGGTGCGTCTGATGGAGAGCGACGGCATCTACCTGGAGGAAGGCGACCGCACCCCGGACGCCATCGCCGCCCGCTTCGAGGAACTCGGCGACATGAGCAACGCCCGCGAAATGCAGAACGGCGGCGAGCATGTCTCCAAGATTCTGACCAAGGCCGCCCACGCCAAGGGCATCAAACTGGGCTGACGGCGACGTCCGCCCCACCCTTTTCAACGACTTTCAAACAACGAGGCCCATCATGAGAGAAGCCGTAATCGTTTCCACCGCCCGCACCCCGATCGGCAAGGCCTATCGCGGTGCCTTCAACGACACCCAGGCCCAGGCCCTGGGCGGCCACGCCATCAAGCACGCCGTGGAGCGCGCCAAGGTCGATCCGGAAAGCATTCAGGACGTGATCATGGGCGCCGCCCTGCAACAGGGCTCCACCAGCGGCAACGTGGCCCGCCAGTGCGCCCTGCGCGCCGGCCTGCCCACCTCCGTGGCGGGCATGACCATGGACCGCCAGTGCGCCTCCGGCCTGATGGCCATCGCCACCGCCGCCAAGGAAATCGTGGTGGACAACATGGACGTGGCCGTGGCCGGCGGCCTGGAGTCCATTTCCCTGGTGCAGAACGACAAGATGAACACCTTCCGTGCCCGTGATCCGTGGCTGGTGGAGCACCGCCCGGACATCTACATGAGCATGCTGGAAACCGCCGAGATCGTGGCCGACCGCTACAACGTCTCCCGCGACGCCCAGGACGAGTACGCCTTCCAGTCCCAGATGCGCACCGCCCAGGCCCAGCAGGACGGCAAGTTCGACGACGAAATCGTGCCGCTGACCACCAACATGAAGGTGATGAACAAGGAGACCAAGGAAATTTCCGATCAGGAAGTGACCCTGGGCAAGGACGAAGGCAACCGTCCGCAAACCACCCTGGAAGGCCTGCGGAGCCTGCAGCCGGTGTTCAAGGACGGCATGGCCGTGAAGGAAGGCAAGTTCATCACCGCCGGCAACGCTTCCCAGCTGTCCGACGGCGCCAGCGCCTCGGTGCTGATGGAAGCCAAGGAAGCCGAGCGCCTCGGCCTGACCCCGCTGGGCGCCTACCGCGGCATGGCCGTGGCCGGCTGCGACCCGGACGAAATGGGCATCGGCCCGGTGTTCGCGGTGCCGAAACTGCTCAAGCGCTTCGGCCTGAGCATCGACGACATCGGCCTGTGGGAACTCAACGAAGCGTTCGCCAGCCAGTGCCTGTACAGCCGTGACAAGCTCGGCATCGACCCGGACAAATACAACGTCAACGGCGGCGCCATCTCCATCGGCCACCCGTACGGCATGTCCGGCGCGCGCATGACCGGCCACGCGCTGATCGAAGGCAAGCGTCGCGGCGTCAAGTACGTGGTGGTGACCATGTGCGTGGGCGGCGGCATCGGCGCCGCCGGTCTGTTCGAGGTATTCTGAACGGCTTCACCGAATCGCCGGGCCCGTCCCCTTTCCGGGTCCGGCAACGCTTTGCCGCGTCAGCAGGCCGGCGTGTCCCCAAAACGCGCCGGCCATTTCAGTGGTGACGATCGCGTCGACCGACGCCCCTTCCCAAGAATCATCACCGCACGAGGGCCGCTGACGCGGCCTTTTTATTATTCTCGATTCAGACGCGATCCCAGGCTGGGGGCTCACGCCCCTCGCAGATCTCGATCAGGCCGGCGGCCATGAAACGGGCCATGCGTTTCTTCACCGCTTCAAAGTCGTCGGACCGGCACAGCCCGCCGGACAGTTTGTCGATACGACCAGTACGCGCCAGGGTCAGCACCAGGGCACCGGTGACGAAATGATAACCCCAGAAAATGTCTTCCTCCGTGGCGTCCGGCAGCGCCTTCCTGAGCAGGTCGATGAGACGCAGCACCACCGGATCAAAGTGCTTGTCCATCATCTCCGCGCCCCACTCCGGGGTGTTCGCCACCTGGGCGGCGAACGCGGCGTAGTTGCGCCAGCCCTCGCCGCCCTGAATGTAGGTATCCAGGTCGGTATCCAGATACGCGTGCAGCGCCCCCTCCACGGTGGGCGCGCCGTCGCAGGAGCGCTCATAGTCGTCCAGGGCGGTCATGCGCCGGCTGCTGGTCTCCACCGCCCGGCGCGCGAACACGGCGTCGAAAAGCTGCTTTTTATCATCGAAGTAATAGTTGATCAGCGTGTGATGCACGTCGATGCGTCTGGCCACATCCTTCAGCGTCACGCCATGCAGGCCATGCTGGGAGAACAGGTACTCCGCCGCGTCCAGAATCCGCTCGGTCATCTCGGCGCGGCGCTCGGCCCGGCTCGGCCCCTTGCGCCGCGCACCGCTGGCCGCCTTGCCGGCGGGCTTTTCTCGGGCTGTCATCGTTGTTAAGACTCGTCGGGTCGGCGCGAAACCGGTCAAGCTTGGCCAAATTCCGCGCGCAGGCGTTTTTTGTCGATTTTTCCCGTACCGGCCAGTGGCATGCGGTCCACGCGCACCACCGCGTCGGGCAGCCACCATGAAGCCACGCGGTCGCGCATGGCGTCCAGTATTTCTCGATCCTCGATGGTTTGCGCGGGCTTGGTTTCGATGACAAGCACCGGCCGTTCCCCCCAGCGTCCATCACGGCGACCGATCACCGCCGCCTGTGCCACCGCCGGGAGCGCGCCGGCGATGGCCTCCAGCTCCGCCGGGTTGATCCATCCGCCGCCGGACTTTATCAGGTCCTTGGCGCGGCCGGTAATGGTCAGCCGGCCCTGCGCGTCGATGCGCGCCAGGTCGCCGGTGGCGAACCAGCCGCGCTCGTCCAAAGCACCGTGTCGCTGGCCAAGATAACGCTCCACCACGGCGGCGCCACGCACTCGGAGGTGCCCTTCAACGTTGCGCTGCTCGGGCAGCGGCGTGCCTTGCTCATCGGTCAGCAACAGATCCATGCCAACCGCCACCCGGCCCGCCGACGCGGCATCGCGCCGTGGCTCGGCGGCGGGCGTGATGGTGCCCAAGGGGGAAAGTTCTGTCATTCCCCAACTAGTCTGCACACTGACGCCCAGACGCTGCTCGAGCCGTGCCATCAGCGTCGCCGACATGGGCGCGCCGCCAACCAGAATGCGTTTCAAGGATGGCAGTTCACCGCCCTGCGCTTCCAGATGCTCAAGCAGGCCGAGCCAGACGGTGGGCACGCCGGCGGCCAGGGTGACGTTCTCCGTGGCGATCAGGCGCGCCAGGCTGGCGCCATCCAGGTGGCGGCCCGGAAACACCAGGTCCGCGCCCGCGGCCGGCGTCGCGAATGGCAATCCCCAGGCGTTGGCGTGAAACATGGGCACCGCCGCCAGCACCCGGTCACCGAAACCGAGGCCGAGCACATCCGCCTGCAGCAACCGCAGGGTCTGCAGGTAAATGGAACGGTGATCATAGAGCACCCCCTTGGGATCACCGGTGGTGCCGGAAGTGAAGCACAGCCCGGAAGCACTGTGTTCATCGAAATCGCCCCAGCTTACCGCCGTATCGTCCAGGTCTTCCAAGGCCGACTCCAGGGCAGGCGGCTCGCCGTCTCCATCGATCACGAACAGCTCGGTCAGGGCCGGCGCCAGGGCGGCGATGCGCTGGCCCAGCGGTGCCAGATCGGCGCTGACGATCAGTACGCGGGCGCCGGACTGACGCGCCATGGCGGCACTCTGGCTGTCGGTGAGACGGGGATTGAGGGTATGGCAGACCGCGCCCATTCCCATGATGCCGTACCAGGCTTCCAGGTGGGCGCGGCTGTTCCAGGCCAGCGTCGCCACCCGGTCACCGACACCGATACCGAGACCGGCCAGCAACGCCGAGATCCGGCGGGCGCGGCGCCGCAGCACCAGATAATCGGTTTGCTCCACCCCGCCATTGTCCAGCGCGCCGGTGACACCGGCATGCGGGTGCCATTTAGCGGCATGGTCGAGAAATTTATTCAGGGTCAGCGTGTAACGCTGCATCGCGCCGTCCGTCATGGTGCCTCCGATGTCGCGCTCGACCGCGGCGGCGCCGCGATGCCGATGTTCCAGTTCCAGGGGGTATCGCCGGCGCGCCGCCGGCGACGTACCAGTTCGTCATGCAGCGCGAAACGGTCCGGCATGGGATCGACCACCGGGGTTGGCGCCGCGCCAATATGCAGCCAGCGGCCACGGGGATGTTCGCCATGGGCCGGCCAGCGGGGCTGGTCCACGGCGGCGGGCTGGCCGTCGCGCACAAACGCCGCCCAGTAATCCCCCAGCGCCCGCGACAGCCGGCGTTCACCGTCATTGTCGGGAATGCGCGGCCACAGCGGGGTGGTACGCGCGGCGGTGCCGAACACATAGGGAATCTCGGCGGCATGAAAACCGTGTAAGCCACGTTCGTTGGCGGCGGGGTAACCGTGGTCGAACAGATACAGCCAGGCGTCCTGGCCGCGTGCCGTACGCGCTCTCACCAGGTACTCGGCGGTCCAGCCGTACAAAGCGTCACGCAGCGCCGCCAGGCGCGCCTCCTCGCCATCGCCGATGGGATAGATGCGCAGGAAGGTATCGGCCAGGTCGCCATAGCCATCCCGTATGGCGCGCTCGCCGACGGCGTTGTCGGCGGGCGCCGGCGGCAACAGGAAACGCAACGAACGCACCTCGCCACTGTTGAAGCCGGCCAGCAGCGGCACCGAAGCCTGCTCGCCACGGTCGAACACGTCCAGCGGCTGACGCGGCAGCCAGTGACCGTCCACATTGCCCAGCGGCATATAGCCGGCGTCCGCCGCCGCCTGGACCAGCTCCGCGGCATCCCGGGCACGCAGGTCCGCGATCCGCCGCGCGCCCAGCGCGTGGGCAAGCCGTTCGCCGATTTCCTCGGCGGGCATCTCACCGCATTCCCGGTGAGCCAGGGCCGGATGGGAAATCAGGTAGGCACTCTGCGCGATGGCCCGCTGGAACAGGCCCCGCGCCGGCGGCGACGCCAGCAGATACAGGACGCTGAGCGCGCCGGCGGATTCGCCGGCCACGGTGACCCGGTCCGGGTCACCGCCGAACCCGGCGATGTTGTCGCGCACCCAACGCAGCGCCGCGATCTGGTCGAGCAGGCCATAGTTGCCGGATACGCCGTGCTCGGATTCGGCGCTGAGCGCCGGGTGGGCCAGATAACCAAGCACCGCCAGCCGGTAGTTGAGGGTCACCACCACCAGACCACGGCGCGCCAGGGCGGCGCCGTCCAGCATGGGTTCGGTGCCACCGCCGGTATTCAGCGAGCCACCATGAATGTAGACCAGCACCGGCGCGCCCCGCGCGTTCGCCGGGGCCCAGATGTTGAGCGTCAGGCAATCCTCATTCAGCCCCGGCAGCGCCGGCGCGTAAAGACTGCCCGACCGCGACGCCGGCTGCGGACAGGCCGGACCGAAGCGAGTGGCGTCGCGCACGCCGGACCAGGGCGGCATGGGTTGTGGTGGCCGCCAGCGGTACGCGCCCACCGGCGGGCGCGCGTAGGGTATCCCCTTGAAGATATTCAGATCCCGCTGGCGGCGCCCCCGTAGCGTCCCGGCGGAAACCCGTGCCATCGCGTCACCCATTCCACCGCCCCCGCCGTTCATACTTCCAGCCATTCGCCACGCACCGTCTGATCGCCACGCAGCGCCGCCGGCGTGCCTTCGAACACGATGCGCCCGTGGCCCATCACCAACACCCGGTGGGAGATGTCCATGGCAATGGAGAGCTTCTGTTCGACCAGCAGGATCGACACGCCGGCCGCGGCGATCTCGGCGATCAACTCCCCGATCTGCTTGACGATCAACGGCGCCAGCCCCTCGGTGGGTTCGTCGATCATGATCAGCGCCGGGTCGCCCATCAGAGTGCGGCTGATGGTGAGCATCTGTTTCTCGCCGCCGGACAAGACACCGGCCGGGGCATCCGCGCGCCGCGCCAGATTGGGAAACATGTCGAGGAACTGCGGTACCTTCCATTTACCCGGCCTGCGGGTGTTCTTGACGCCCAGCTCCAGGTTCTCCCGCACCGTCAGGGTCGGGAACACATCCCGACTTTCGGGCACGTAGCCCAATCCCTTGCGGGCGATGCGATGGTTGGGCAGCCCGGCGATCTGCTCGCCGCGAAAGCGGATCGAACCCCGCGGCGGGACTTCGCCCATGATCGCCTTGACGGTGGTGGAGCGGCCCACGCCATTGCGGCCGAGCAGCGATACCACCTCCCCTTCGCCGATGGAAAGATCGACACCGTTGAGAATATGACTCTTGCCGTAGTAGGCGTGCAGGTCCTTGACTTCCAGCATCACGCCGCCTCCTCGCCCAGGTAGGCTTCCTTGACCCGTGGATCGTTACGGATCGCGTCCGGCGTGCCGGTGGCGATGATCTCGCCGTACACCAGCACCGAGATACGATCCGCCAGTTCAAACACCACCCCCATGTCGTGCTCGACGATCATCAGGGTGTGCCCCTCCGCGATACGACGGATCAGCGACACCGCCTGGGTGGTTTCGGTGTTGCTCATGCCGGCGGTTGGTTCATCCAGCAGCACCACGTCGGCGTCCCCGGCGATGGTCATGCCGATTTCCAAAGCACGCTGACTGGCATAGGGCAAGGCGCCGGCGGGGCTGTCGCGAAGCGCCGTCAGGCCGATCATCTCCAACACTTCCTCGGCACGACGGTTGGCCCGCTTCACCGACCCGGCCGGGCGCCAGAAGGCGTAGCCCGCCCCGCTTTGCTTGAAGCAGGCGCACCGGAGATTTTCAAACACCGACAAATTGCCGAACACGTTGCTGACCTGAAAGGAACGGGCCAGACCACGCTGCTGAATTTTTTCCGGCGCCAGACCGTCGATACGCCGGCCGTGCAGACTCACCTGGCCCGCGCTCGGCGCGAACGCACCGGACACCAGATTGAAGAACGTGGATTTACCGGCCCCGTTGGGACCAATCACGGCATGCACTTCACCACGGGCCACGGTCAGATCGACACCACGGATCACCTCGGCGGGACCAAAACTTTTCTTCAGCCCAAGAATGTTCAATGCTTCGCTCATGCGCGTGCCTCCCGATATCGTCCGCTGACGCGCGCCACGCCATAGCCGGCGGCGAACAGCGTGATAATGCCCAACCACACCAGCGGCGAGGCCGGGTCCGGTTCCAGACCGAGCAGCCGCGCCAGCTTGTCGCGGCCATGGCTGATCTGATAAACCAGTTCGATGGTGCTCACCAGCCCGAGGGCGATCAGCAGCACCGCCAGGGCTCCGCCCAGCCAACACGGCAGGTGCGCGCCCAGGTCGCCGCGCCGCCAGGCCAGACGCACCTGTTCGATGCCGCCGCCCAGCCCGCCGGGGGCGAACATCACCACCGCCAGGAACACCAGCCCCACGTACAATATCGAGGCATCGGTGTAGTCACTGAGCAGGGAGTTCATCACCGTGACCAGGATGGCACCGACCATCGGTCCGTAGAACACGGCCAGACCACCCACCGCGGCCATCAGCAGGGCCAGGCCCGAGGTCAGCAGGCCCAGGGATTCCGGGGTGACGATTTCGTAGTTCACCGCCGCCATGCCGCCGCCGAGCCCGGCGAAGCCGCCCGCGGCGATGAACACCAGGAACCGCAGGTTGCGTGGCGGGTAGCCGATGAACTGCAGCCGGTCGGCGTTATCGCGTACCGCGTTGGACATGCGCCCCAGGGGCGTGCGGGTAAACGCCCACATGGCGAACACCGCCACCAGGGTCCAGAACGCCATGAACCAGTACACGTCGGCGGGCTGGGCCAGCTCCAGGCCAAACCACACCGGGCCCACCATGCGGTTGCTGAACACGCCCGCCTCGCCGCCGAACACGGTGGGGACCATTTGCGAGCCGGCGGCGACCAGCTCACCCAGGCCGAGGGTAATCATGGCGAAGGCGGTGCCGGCGCGCCGGCAGAACGGCCAGCCCACCACCAGCGCCGCCAGAGCGCCGCACGCGAAGCCGACCAGCGGCAGCAGATAGACCGGGAAAAACGCCCAGAAACCGTGGCCGTCGTAACCGGCCTCGCCGATCAGATTCATGGCATGGATCGCCCCATAGGCACCCAACCCGAAAAATACCGCATGGCCAAAGGACAGCATGCCGCCCTGACCCAGCAACATGTTGTAGGACAGTGCGAAAACGATGTTGATGGCGACCACGTTGATGATGCTGAACGTGCCGTTTCCGGCCACCACCAGAGGCAGGGTCACCAGTACCAGCGCACTGATCGCCCAGGGCGCCACCGGGCGCCACCAGGAAAGCGATTTATTCATGGTTCAAGCTCCCCCATCAGGCCACGCGGGCGGAAAATCAGAATCAGTA
Organism: Alloalcanivorax profundimaris; assembly: GCF_015265435.1. GTDB lineage: Bacteria > Pseudomonadota > Gammaproteobacteria > Pseudomonadales > Alcanivoracaceae > Alloalcanivorax > Alloalcanivorax profundimaris. Next base: position 125,039 of record NZ_JABJWH010000009.1, read on the forward strand.
CCAACAGAATGAAGGGCGTCATCGGCGCGATCGACGCCAGGGTGATGCCGGTAACCTCGCCATAGGGGTCCACGGCGAACCCCAGCCCGTTGAGCAAATCACCGATCGACACATCCAGGGCCACGAAGAAGGTCTGCACCAGACCGATCAGCAGTGAAGCGTAGAAAGCCCCCGACAGGGACCCCATGCCGCCGACCACCACCACCACGAACACCACCGGGCCCAGCGACTGCGCCATGCCCGGCTCGGTGCTCAGCAGCGGGCCGCCGATCACGCCGGCCAGGGCCGCCAGCCCGCAGCCGAAGGCGAACACGCCCATGAACAAACGCGGCACGTTATGGCCAAGGTGGCCGACCATGGCGCCGTGCGTTAGCGCCGCGCGGATCATCAGGCCGACCCGGGTTTTCTTGAGCAGGAACCAGAGCGCCACGAACATCAGGATGGCGATCATCATGGTCACGCCCCGATAGATGGAGTAGTCGGTGCCAAACAGACTGAACAGCGGCGCGCGCAGGGCTTCCGGCGCGCTGTAGGACACCGGGATCGAGCCCCACAGCAGGTGCACGGTTTCGTCGATCACATAGGCCAGCCCGAAGGTGAACAGCAGCTCCGCCACATGACCATTCTCATGCACGCGCCGCAGGCCGAAGCGTTCCACCACGGCGCCGAGCACCGCCACCAGCAGCGGCGCCAGGAACAGCGCCGGCCAGAACCCGATATGCAGCCCCAGCGCATAGGCGAAGTAGGCGCCGAGCATGTAAAAACTGGCGTGGGCGAAATTCAGTACGCCCATCATCGAGAAAATCAGCGTCAAACCACTGGACAGCATGAACAGAAGCAGCCCATAGAGCAGCCCGTTAAGCGTGGAAAAGACGATTACTTCGAGCATCAAACGACTCCCGGGACGGCGGTGTGCCGCCGCCCCTTTTAAATCGCGGAATAAAAGCGCGCGTAAGAATCGAACCGGAAGAAGGCGGAATCAGTCCGGGCGGCGCATGCGACAGGTGGTGGGCAGGGTCGCCTGATCCGCATCGAAACGCGCCACCTGATGGAAGTTGTAGTCGGTGCCTTCGGCGCCGTACTTCATGTTGTCCTTGAGCACGGACAGGTACAGCGGCATTTGCAACTGATGATCGGCGGCGCGCATGGTCAGATGGCCGCCGGCGGAGTCGTATTCCAGGCCTTCCAGCGTCTTCGCCACCGCCAGTGGATCGACGCTGCCCGCCTCGTCACCGGCCTTTTTCATCATTTCCAGCATCGCCGCCACGCGCGGGTAGTAATCCCAGCCTTTCTCCTTGTAGAGACTGACCTGACGCTCGGCGATCTCCGGATCGGTGAAATCGCCGTGATATTCGGCGATCAGGTAGACCCGGTCCACGCCCTTGTCACCCACCTGGGTGATGGTGCCCGGGGTGCTGCCGTAATAGGTCAGGAAGGGGACATCCACGCCGTACTCGGCGGCGGACTTGATCAGAAGGTTGATGTCCTGGCCCCAGTTGCCGGTGATCACCACATCCGCGCCGGACGATTTGATCTTGGAAATATAAGGCGAGAAATCCTTCACCTTGCCCAGCGGATGGAAGGTGTTGCCGACGATCTCGATGTCCGGACGTTTCTTCTTGAGCATGCGCATGGCGGACTCGGACACGGTATGGCCGAAGCTGTAATCCTGGTTGATCAGGAATACTTTCTTCACGTCCGGATTGTCGGCGATCCAATCCGTGAGCATGTTCATTTTCATGTCCACGTGGGAATCGAAGCGGAAATGCCAGAAGGAACAGCGTTCGTTGGTGAACGACGGCTCGATGGCCGCGTAGTTCAGATACAGAACCCGGTCATCCGGGTTGCGCTGATTGTGTTTGTTGATCGCGCTCAGCAGCGCGGAACCCACCGAGGAACCGTTGCCCTGAATGATGTAGCGAATGCCGTCGTCAATCGCCTTTTGCAACTGCACCAGGCTTTCCTGGGGATTGATCTTGTTGTCATACCCGACGATCTCGATCGGATGACCGTCCATGCCGCCGTCCCGGTTGAGACGCTCGGCGGTGAACTGAAGCTGGGCCAATGCCGGCTGGCCCACCACCGACATCGGGCCGGTCAGGGGATCGATCAGCGCAAAGCGTACCGGCTCCGCGTCCGCCGCCCGGGCCAGGCCCGACAGCAGAACCAGGGAAACGGCGAACAGCTTGAGGAAGGGTCTCACCATGGTGCTCTCCAACGTTGTTATTTTATCGCTCGAACGGAACGAAACGGCGACGCCGAGCGGCGCTCACTTCATTCACTCACGCGAGAGATAATAAAAGGCAGTCGACGAAGCTGTCCATACAGGCCTCCCATACCCGCTGGAAGATCATCATCATTGCTTTGAAAACAACAACTTGGAGAATGCCATGACGTCGTGCGGCCATGGCGCGCGCGTCACGAACCGATTCACGCCGGCCCGATGCGGGGGCCAATGGTTACCATAGGTAACACCCCCGCTCAAAAACGACGCAAAAAAAGCCCGCCGAAGCGGGCCAGCCCATTGACGATGGAACACAAACAACACGCGATCAGACTTCCAGCCACTCCTTGCGGGTGGCTTCATCCTCGCGCAATTCCTCGGGGGTACCTTCAAAGACGATCTGGCCGTGGCCCATCACCAGCACGCGGTGGGAGATATCCATGGCGATGGACAGCTTCTGCTCAACCAGCAGGATGGACACGCCGGCCTTGGCGATTTCGGAGATCAGCTCGCCGATCTGTTTGACGATCAAGGGCGCCAGCCCCTCGGTGGGCTCGTCGATCATGATCAGTTCCGGGTCGCCCATCAGGGTTCGGCTGATGGTGAGCATCTGTTTCTCGCCGCCGGACAGCACGCCGGCCGGCGCATCCGCCCGCCGCGCCAGGTTTGGGAACATATCGAGAAACTGCTCCACTTTCCATTTGCCGGGCTTGCGAGTGTTCTTGATGCCCAACTCCAGGTTCTGGCGCACCGTCAGGGTCGGGAAGATATCCCGGTCTTCGGGCACGTAGCCGAGCCCCCGGCGGGCGATGCGATGATTGGGCATCCCGGCGATTTCCTCGCCACGGAAGCGGATCGAGCCCTGGGGCGGCACTTCGCCCATGATCGATTTCACCGTGGTGGAGCGGCCCACGCCATTGCGGCCCAGCAGCGCCACCACTTCCCCTTCCTGCATGGCGAAGTTGACGCCGTTGAGAATGTGGCTCTTGCCGTAGTAGGCATGCAGGTCGTTGACTTCCAGCATCATGCCGCCTCCTCCCCCAGATAGGCTTCCTTGACCCGCGGATCGTTGCGGATCTCTTCCGGCGTGCCGGTGGCGATGATCTTGCCGTACACCAGCACGGAGATGCGATCGGCCAGCTCGAACACCACGCCCATGTCGTGTTCCACGATCATCAGGGTGCGGCCCTGGGCCACCTGGCGGATCAGGTTGATGGCCTGGGTGGTTTCGGTGTTGCTCATCCCCGCGGTGGGTTCGTCGAGCAGTACCACGTCGGCGCCGCCGGCGATGGTCATGCCGATTTCCAGCGCCCGCTGGCTGGCGTAGGGCAACGCCCCCGCCGGCACGTCGCGCAGCGCCTGAAGGCCGATCATTTCCAGCACCTCGTCGGCGCGCTGGTTGGCGGCGCGCACCTTGCCCGCCGGGCGCCAGAACACATAGCCGGCGCCGCTTTGCTTGAAGCAGGCGCAGCGAATGTTCTCGAACACCGACAGATTGCCGAACACATTGGAGACCTGGAACGAACGCGACAGGCCCCGTTGTTGGATCTTCTCCGGGCTGAGCCCGTCGATGCGCTCGCCCTTCAGGTAGATTTCACCGCTGCTGGGCGGAAACGCCCCGGACAGCAGATTGAAGAACGTGGACTTGCCGGCCCCGTTGGGGCCGATCACCGCGTGAACCTCGTTCTCCGCCACGTCCAGATCGACGCCGCAGATCACTTCCGCGGGACCGAAGTTCTTGGTCAGCCCCTTGATGGACAGTGCGCTCATGCCTGATCCTCCCGCAGCTTGTTGGTAGCGCGCTTGATCACCACGCCCAGTGCCACCAGCACCGCGGCGGCGAGCCAGCCCCACAGGGCGGCGGCGTCGAACTCCATGCCCAGCACCTGGGCGAATTCATCGTCGCCGTGGGTGGCCTGGAACATCATTTCCACCAGCACCACCATGCCGACGATGATCAGCCCCACGGCCAGGGTACCGGTGAGCCAGCCCGGCAGACGCCGGCCCAGGTCGCCGTCACGCCAGGCCACGCGCACCTGTTCAATGCCGCCGCCGAGGCCGCGCGGCGCGAACATCACGATGGACAGGAACACCAGGCCCACGTACAGAATCGAGGCGTCGGTGTAATCGCTGAGCATGGAGTTCATCAGGGTCACCACGATGGCGCCCACGATCGGACCGTAGAACACGCCGAGCCCGCCCACGGCCGCCATCAGCAGCGCCAGGCCAGAGGGGATCAGACCCAGGGCCTCCGGGGTGATGATCTCGTAGTTGACCGCGGCCATGCCGCCGGCCAGGCCGCCGAAGGAACCGGAGGCGATGAAGATCATGAAGCGGATGTTGCGCGGCTGATAACCGATGAACTGCAGACGGTCCGGGTTATCGCGCACCGCGTTGGACATGCGGCCCAGGGGCGTGCGAGTGAAGGCCCACATGGCGAACACCGCCAAGAAGGTCCAGAACGCCATGAACCAGTACACGTCCGCGGACTGCGCCAGTTCCAGACCGAACCACTGCGGGCCCACCATGCGGTTGCCGTAGATGCCGGCCTCGCCGCCGAACAGCGACGGGAACATTTGCCCCGCCGCCGCCACCATCTCGCCGAGACCCAGGGTGATCATGGCGAAGGCGGTGCCGGCGCGCCGGCAGAACGGCCAGCCCAGCACCAGGGCCACCAGGCCGCCGGCGATCATGCCGATCACCGGCATGCCCACCACCGGCACGTGGGCCCAGAAGCCCTCGCCGGCGTAGGAGGCGTCGTCGATGGCGATCATGGCATGCATCGCCGCGTAGCTGCCCAGGCCGAAGAACACGGCGTGGCCGAAGGACAGCATGCCCCCCTGGCCCAGCAGCATGTTGTAGGACAACGCGAACACGATGTTGATGCCGATCACGTTGAGAAGCGTAAAGGCGGTGCTGTTGCCCTGGAACACGAAGGGCAGCAGCAACAGCACCGCGGCGAAGACCACCCAGGGGACCAGGCCGCGCAGGGAGGGTCGGGATTTTGAACGTTGCATGGCTGCGGATATGTCCTGGCTCATGGTTCAAGTTCCCCCATCAGACCGCGGGGCCGGAAGATCAGAATCAGCACCAGCAGGATGAACGGCGTCATCGGCGCCAGGGTCGCCAGGGAAATGCGGCCCAGCTCGCCGTAGGGGTCCAGGTTGGCGCCCATGGCGTTGACCACGTCCGCCACGGAGGCGTTGACGGCCACGAAGAAGGTCTGGATCAGGCCGATCAGCAGCGAGGCGTAGAAGGCGCCCTGCAGGGAGCCCATGCCGCCCACCACCACCACCACGAACACGATCGGGCCCAGGGTGGCGGCCATGCCCGGTTCGGTGGACATGATCGGCCCGCCGATCACGCCGGCCAGGCCGGCCAGGGCACAGCCGAAGCCGAACACGCCCATGAACAGGCGCGGCACGTTGTGGCCCAGGTGGCCGACCATTTCGCCATGGGTCAAGGCGGCGCGAATCATCAGGCCCACCCGGGTTTTCTTGAGCAGGTACCACAGCGCCACGAACATCAGGATGGAAATCAGGATCACCACCCCGCGGAAGATGGAATAGTCGGTGCCGAACAGGGTGAAAAGCGGCTCGCGCATGTAGGCGGGCTCGCGGTAGGCCACCGCCACGGTGCCCCACATCATTTGCACCAGTTCGTCGATCACATAGGCCAGGCCGAAAGTGAACAGCAGCTCGGCCACGTGGCCGTTGGCGTGCACCCGGCGTAGCCCGAAGCGTTCCACCAGGGCTCCGAGCGCGCCCACCAGCAGCGGCGCCAGAATCAGCGCCGGCCAGAAACCGGTGTGCATGCCCAGGGTGTAGGCGAAATAGGCGCCCAGCATGTAGAAGCTGGCGTGGGCGAAGTTGAGCACGCCCATCATCGAGAAGATCAGGGTCAGACCACTGGACAGCATGAACAGGAGCAGGCCGTACAAAATGCCGTTCAGGGTCGAGAAAATCACTATTTCGAGCATGACAAGGCTCCCGGGGCAGCGGCCTTGGCCGCTGCCCCTACTGCACGATCACGAAGGGTCGCCGGAACCGGCTTACTTGGGACGGCGCATGCGGCAGGTGGTGGGCAGAGTGACGTCTTCACGTTCGATCCGGGCCACCTTGTGGAAGTTGTAGTCGGTGCCTTCGGCGCCGTATTCCATGTCGTCCTTCATCACGGACATGAACATCGGCAGCTGGATCTGGTGATCCTCGGCCCGCATCAGCACTTCACCGTTGGTGGTTTCCAGGGTCATGCCTTCCATCGCCTTGGCGATTTCCACCGGATCGGTGGAGCCGGCCTTGTCGGCGGCTTTCTTGAGCATGTCGAGCATGGTGCTCAGACGCAGATAGTAGAAGTCCCAGCCGGTTTCCTTGTACATCTCCACCTGGCGCTTGGCCATTTCCGGATCCTCGAAGTCACCGTAGTACTCGTTGATCTGGTAGATGCGGTCCACGCCCTTGTCGCCGAGCTGGGTGACCACGCCGGCGCTGGCGCCGTAGTAGGTATAGAAAGGCGCGTCCAGGCCGAATTCGGCGGCGGCCTTGACCAGCAGGGTGATGTCCTGGCCCCAGTTACCGGAGATCACCGCGTCGGCGCCGGAGGACTGGATCTTGGACACGTAGGGAGTGAAATCCTTGACCTTGGCCAGCGGGTGAAAATCGTTGCCCACGATCTCGATGTCCGGGCGCTTTTTCTTGAGCATTTCCCGCGCCGCCTTGGACACCGCGTGGCCGAAGCTGTAGTCCTGATTGATCAGGTACACCTTCTTGATGTCCTCATTGTTGGCGATGTAGGTGGTCAGCGCGTTCATCTTCATGTCCGCGTTGGCGTCGAAGCGGAAGTGCCAGTAGGAACAACGCTCGTTGGTGAACGACGGGTCCACGGCGGCGTAGTTCAGGTACAGCACCTCATCGCCGGGATTGCGCTGGTTGTGCTTTTCCACCGCGCCGATCAGCGCCGAGGCCACGGAGGAACCGTTGCCCTGGGTGACGAACTGAACGCCGTCATCAATGGCTTTCTGCAACTGAACCAGGCTTTCCTGCGGGTTCACTTTGTTGTCCAGACCCACGATTTCCAGGTCCTTGCCGTTGATGCCGCCGTTGGCGTTGATGCGTTTGGCTTCGAACTTGAGGTGCTCGAACGCCGGCTGGCCGGCGCCGGCCATGGGGCCGGTGAGGGGATCGATCAGGGCTAGTTTCACGGTCTCGGCGGCGCCGGCGGTACCCACCAGCAACAACGAGGCAGTGATAAAGGTGAAAAGGGATTTCAGCATGACGCTCTCCACGATTGTTGTTGTTCTGCCGCCGCCGGGCGTCTCGCCAGGCGGACCGGCATTTCATATTGGCGTCCACCCGAGGATGGATACGCTGCAACATTTTTTGTTTACTTTGTTTTCTTTCCCGGATCCGGACCGGGGGCTGCGTTGCTTCCGTTTTGTCCTGTGCGCTTTTTTTGTTTTTTATGCGCGTTTTTTTATTTCGCGCCGGCCCCCGAAACGGTTCCTCTCCGGGCACCGGCGCCGCGAACATACTTGGTAGTATGTGCGCACGAAAATAATCCTGTCCAGCGTCAATTTTCGGCCTCCCGGCGAACGTCCGACTTACCGGGAAAATGGCCCCCTTAGGTCAACAAAGCAGGCCTAATAGCGCCGCCAAGCCAAGCATGACGCTGTTTCAGCATGAACCCAACACATCCCGGCGGCAATGTTCGATTGCGACGGCCAGCGGGGCGATCACGCCAGCGCCCGGTGCCTTCCCGCAGGCCCCGAAACGACGGCTTTTTCGCTCTTGCCGGGCGGCGATCCCCATCGCCGGCGCCGCGCGGGCGGGGTTTCAGAGGGCGGGAAATAAATGGCGCTTTGTTGCCGTTTTTTTTGTTTTTCGGGTTGCGCTGTTACCTCAAGTAACACCGGTGGCAAAAAGTTCCCAGCGCGCCTTGACCGCCCCCACCCCCGCCGGTATGAATTGCTCACCAACAATTTCAAAACGATCGTTCAAAATAAAAACACCGGCCCGGTGACGTCCGTGGCCGAGCAAGGGAGAGAGACATGCTGAATGGGCTGATGATGGACGCGCCGCTGTCCTTGATGGACGTGCTCGATTACGGCGCCCAGGTCCACCCCAAGGCGGAGATCGTGTCCGCCACCGTGGAAGGCGACGTGCACCGCCAGACCTACCGCGAGACCCGCCACCGCGTGGCGCGGCTGGCCCACGCCCTGGTGGCCCTGGGCGTGAAACCCGGCGACCGGGTGGCCACCATCGCCTGGAACGGCTACCGCCACATGGAGCTGTACTACGCCATCGCCGGCATCGGCGCGGTGTGCCACACCATCAACCCGCGCCTGCCCGCGGACCAGATGGCCTACATCGTCAACCACGCCGACGACACCCTGATTTTCTTCGATACCACCTTCACGCCGCTGATCACCGGCCTGCGCGACCAGTTCCCGGCGCACACCCGCTATGTGGCCATGACCGACCGGGCGCACATGCCCGACGGCGACGATCTGCTCTGCTACGAGGAGCAACTGGAGGGCCAGCCGGACCAGTACGACTGGCCGGAACTGGACGAAAACACCGCCTGCGCGCTGTGCTACACCTCCGGCACCACCGGCAACCCCAAGGGCGCGCTCTATTCCCACCGCTCCTGCCTGCTGCAGGCGCTGTTCGCCCTGGCCGGCTCCAACGGCGTGTTCCGGGTCGGCGACCGCGTTCTGCCGGTGGTGCCCATGTTCCACGTCAACGCCTGGGGCCTGCCCTACGCGGCGCCGCTCACCGGCTGCTCGCTGATCATGCCCGGCCCGGCGCTGGACGGCGCCAGCCTGTTCGACCTGATGGACCGGGAGAAGGTCTCCGGCGCCTGGGGCGTGCCCACGGTGTGGATGGGGCTGCTCGCCGCAATGAAGGAGCGCGGCCGCAAGCCCGGCGAACTGCGTCAGGTACTGATCGGCGGCTCGGCGCCGCCGCGCAGCATGTTGCGCGCCTTCGAACAGGACTACGGCATTGAGGCCATGCAGGGCTGGGGCATGACGGAAATGAACCCCACCGGCAGCATGGGCATCCTGGTGGAAGGCGAGGACCAGCTGCCCCTGGAAGAGCGCCTGGACATCAAGAGCAGCGCCGGGCGCCGCCTGTTCGGCGTGCGCATGAAGCTGATGGACGACGACGGCCGGGAAGTGGCCCAGGACGGCGACGCGGTCGGCGAGCTGTATGTGAAGGGCCCCACCGTGATCAAGGCCTACTTCAATAACGAGGAAGCCACCGCCCAGGCGTTCGACAAGGACGGCTGGTTCGCCACCGGCGACATGGCCTCGCTCACCGAGGACGGCACCCTGCACATCGTCGACCGGGCCAAGGATCTGATCAAATCCGGCGGCGAGTGGATCAGCTCCATCGACCTGGAAAACCTGGCCGCCGCCCATCCGGGCGTGGCCGAGTGCGCGGTGATCGGCGTGCCCCATCCGAAGTGGGACGAACGCCCCCTGCTGATCGTGGTGCCGCGCCCCGGCGCCGGCCAGGACAAGCAGGCGCTGCTTGATCACATGGGCGAAAGCATCGCCAAATGGCAGCTCCCGGACGACGTACTGTTCGTCGAGGAGCTGCCGCACACCGCCACCGGCAAGGTTTCCAAGCGTCACCTGCGGGACCGTTACGGCGATCACCTGGCCGACGCCGGCTGACCACGGCAAGAGGACAACGATGACCGACTTCAACGAACACACCGTCACCGCCAACGGGCTGGAATTCTTCGTGCGCAGCGCCGGGGACCCGGCCCGGCCGACGGTGATCCTGCTGCACGGCTTCCCGGAGTGCGGCTACTCCTGGCGTTACCAGATGCCCTATCTGGCCGACCAGGGCTTCCACGTGCTGGCGCCGGATCTGCGCGGCTACGGCCGCAGCGCCGCCCCCAAGGCGGTGTCCGCCTACCGCCAGGACATTCTGGTGGACGACGTGATGGGCATCCTCGACGCCTTCGGCGTGGAGCGGGCCCGGGTGGTGGGCCATGACTGGGGCTGCGCCCTGGCCTGGCAGGTGGCCCGCCAGGAGCCCGAGCGGGTGCTGGCCGTGGCCGGCCTGTCGGTGCCCTACCCGGGCATCGGCCCCAAGGCGCCCACCGAGCAGATGCGCGCCGCCTTCGGCGACCGCTTCTTCTACCAGCTGTACTTCCAACAGCCGGAGGTGCCGGAACAGGAGCTGGAAGCGGACGTGCGCGACTTTCTCAAACGCATGTACCACGCCATTTCCGGGCCGGGCATGAAGGAGAAGTTCCGGGTCAAGGGCGCCGCCACCGGCATGCTCGACATCCTGCAGTCCCCCACCGGCGCGCAGCCGGAGTGGATGACGGAAGCGGATCTGGACGTCTACGAGGACAGTTTCCGGCGCAGCGGCCTGATCGGGCCGATCAACTGGTACCGGGCCATGGACGCATCCTGGGAGCAGCAGAAGGCGGACGGGCGGGAACGCATCCACCCGCCGGCCTTCTTCCTGGCCGGCAAGGAGGACCCGGTGATTCAGTTCGCCGGCCGCGCCCTCAAGCGCATGCCGGAACTGATGGACGACCTCACCGACATGGTGCTGCTGGACGACGTCGGCCACTGGGTGCAGATGGAAGCCGCCGACACCGTCAACCACCACCTGGGCCGCTTCCTGAGCGGCACCTGATTCCGCACCCGAGCTAGCGAATACGCCGCATTTCGATGCGGCGATTGCGCTCGCGCCCGTCCTCGGTGGCATTGCTGTCCACCGGGCGGGTGTCGCCGTAACCCTCGGCCCGCAACCGGCCCGGGTCCACGCCCAGATCAATCAGGAAATCCCGCACCGTGGCGGCGCGCCGCTCCGACAGGCGCTGGTTGTAGCCGGCATCGCCGGTGGAATCGGTGTGCCCGGCGATCTCGATTTCACTGTTGGGGTAGGCGCGCAGCCGCTCCGCCACCTCGCGCAGCACGGTCTTGGCGTTGGGGGTCAGGCGCGCGGAATCAAACTCGAAATTGACCCCGTGCAGCACCTCCGGCGGCGCCATGGGCACCGGCTTGACCACCACCCGCTCGCGCTCGATAACGCGGGTCTCGGTATGCAGATCGCCGCCGCCGAACAACGGGAAGGTGAGCCCCACCAGGACGCGCACGTCGTTGAACGGCTCGTTGCCACTGCCATCGTCGGAGAAATCCATCGCGTAGCGCAGCTCCATGCGCAACCCCATGGCGCCCCAGACGTCGCGGAAGTGCAGCCCGGCGCCGGCGTTGAGGAAACCGTTGGTGTCGGTGCCCCGGTTGGAGTCGGTGTAGACCCCGCCGCCACCCAGCAGCACATAGGGGGACGGCCCCTCGCGATACAGATAACGCAGGGCATCCACGCCCAGCCCGTATTGCCAGTGCTGGCCGCCGGCGCGGTCACGCTGCAGGGCGTTGCCGAAGCCGTTCCACTCCAGATCCCAGTGCTCGCCAAGCTGACGCCCCAGCCCGAAACGCAGGCCGGTGCCGTAGTCCACGTCGTTGCGGTCCTGGTCCTCGAACACATGGATCCCCATGGCCGAGGCGTTCCAGCCGCGCGGGTCGGCCCGCTCACCGTCGGCGAGCGCCGGCGTGGCGGCCACCAGGGCCATGGAAATCAGTGCGCTCTTGGTCGTGATGTGCATGCCGTTCCCCTGTTGCGATCACGGCGGCAATCATGACCAAGTTCTCCGGGGCCCACTGTGGAGAAAGTGTAAACCCGGTGGCCCTTTTTCGCCGGGCCGGGCAACCGGTAGACTCGGGCCTGATTCGGACAGGAGCACTCCCCATCGACGTTCTTCAGGATTCCCTGCCCCTCAGCATTACCGTGTTCGCCGTGTGCGTGGCCATCGTCGCCACCGCCGGCGTCAAAATCACCGCCGTGGTGGACGAGCTGGCCGACCGCACCCGGGTGGGCGAAGCCCTGGCCGGCGCCGTGCTGCTCGGCGCCACCACGTCCCTGTCCGGCAGCGTGCTGTCGGTGACCGCCGCCCTCAAGGGCAACGCCGATCTGGCGCTCAGTAACGCCCTGGGCGGCATCGCCGTGCAGACCGCCTTCCTGGCGGTGGCGGATCTGTTCTACCGGCGCGCCAACCTGGAACACGCCGCCGCCTCCGCCGCCAACCTGATGCAGGGCGCCCTGCTGGTGACGCTGATGGCGGTGATCCTGGTGGGGGCCTTCTCGCCGCCGGTGACGGTGTTCGGCATCCACCCGGCCACCCCGCTGCTGTTCGGCGCCTACATCTATGGCCTGCGGCTGATCCAGAGCACCCGGGACCAGCCCATGTGGCAGCCGGCGCGCACCCGGGAGACCCGCGAGGACGTGCCCGAGGAGGAGAATCTGCGGCGCTCCCTGCGCACCCTGCTGATCGCCTTTCTGGGCCTGGGCGCCCTGCTTGGCGTCACCGGCTGGGCGCTGGAGAACGCCGCCGCCGCCATCGCCAGCCAGACCGGCCTGGCGCAAACCACCATGGGCCTGCTGCTCACCGCCACCGTCACCTCCCTGCCGGAGCTGGTCACGTCCGTGGCCGCGGTGCGTCGGGGGGCGCTGACCCTGGCGGTGGGGGGTATCATCGGCGGCAACGCGTTCGACACCCTGTTCACCGCGGCGTCCGACATCGCCTACCAGGACGGTTCCATCTATGCCGAGATGGGCGACGATCTGCTGGTGTGGGTATCGTTGTCGATTCTGATGACCGGTGCCTTGCTGATGGGGTTGATCCGGCGCGAGGAGCAGGGACCCGGTGGCATCGGTTTCGAGAGCGTGGCGGTGTTGCTGCTCTATGGCTTGGGCATTCTGCTGGTGGTGCATGGCGGTTGATGGCCGGAACCCGGTTTTTACGCGGCTTTTATGATTCCCGGTCGGGCCACGGTTTATAGTGGAGCCTTAGCCATCCGTCGCGCGGTGACGGCGGCCCACAGGAGAGCGGCTTGAACGACGACAAATACCGGCGCCCCAAGGACGAGGAAAGCAGCCCCTGGGAAGACGCGGTGGAACGGGAGCGCGAGGACGCGGCCCGGGACGCCGACGACGACGGCGCCGACGAAACCGAACAGGAGAAGTACCTGCCCTCCCGGGCCGCCGCCGTGCACGAACGGCTGCGCGTGGCCGGCGAGAAGGAACTGGAACGGGACGCCATGGCGCTGCTGTGGTCGGCGATCGCCGCCGGCATCTCCATGAGCGCCTCGCTGATGGCCCGGGGCCTGCTCGACGCCCACCTGCCGGACAGCGACGCCGGCTTTCTGATCGGCAGCATGGGCTACACCCTGGGCTTTCTGATCGTGATCCTGGCCCGCCAGCAACTGTTCACCGAGAACACCGTCACCGCCGTCCTGCCGTTCATGAGCCACCCCACCCTGGGCAATCTGTGGTGCCTGATGCGGCTGTGGGGCGTGGTGCTGGCCGGCAACATCATCGGCGCCGGCATCGCCGCCTTCACCTTCCTGCACCTGCCCATGTTCTCCCCGGAGGTGGGCGGCGCCTTCCTGGATCTGGGCCACAAGGTGCTGGAAAACAGCCCCTTCGAGATGTTCTCCAAGAGCATCATCGCCGGCTGGGTGATCGCCACCATGGTGTGGGTGATGCCCTCGGCGGACCAGGCCAAGGCCTGGGTGATCCTGATCATGACCTACGTGGTGGCGATCGGCGAATTCCCGCACATCATCGTCGGCGCCAGCGAGATTCTCTACCTGGTGTTCGCCGGCGAGGCCTCCTGGGCGGAGTTCACGCTGCGCTTCGGGCTGCCCACCCTGGCGGGCAACATCATCGGCGGCTCCTTCATTTTTGCCCTGATCAGCCACGCCCAGATTCGCAACGACATGGACTTGCAGCGCCAGGGCCGGCGCGGCGCCTGGGGCTTCGCCCGCAAGCGCGGCGCCGGCCGACGGGTGCAGTAAGCGGCTGGACACAGGAATAAGAATCAATAACAATTGCGGCCTGTTCCACTGTACGGGCCGCCATGTCCTCCCAGCCGCCGACGCCTTTGCTGTACGCGGAGTACACCCGCAAGATTCACCGCTATCTGTTGCTGCGCACCGGCGACGGGGAACTGGCGGCGGATCTGACCCAGGAGTGCTTCGCTCGTCTGCTGGCGCACAGCCGCCGGGCCACCATCGAGCGGCCGCTGCCCTATCTGTACACCCTGGCCGGTCGCCTGCTCACCGACCACCGCCGCCGCCACGAAACCTGGCGCACCGACACTCTGGCCCCGGAGCAGTGGGACGATCTGCTCGACGACCGCGACCGCCCGGACCTGCTCTACGAGAGCCGGCGCCGCATGGACGCGGTGGCGGCGGCGCTGCAACGGCTTCCCCAACGCTCCCGGCGGGTGTTCGAGCTGTGTCGTATCGAGGGCCACACCCACGGTGAAGCGGCCCGCGCCCTGCGCCTGTCCACCAGCTCGATCCAGAAACACCTGGCCCTGGCCATGCGTTATATTCTCGACCAGACTCGGGCCGACGAATGACAATAGCGCGTTCGAACCCGCTCCACGGAAAGCCCCGCACGGACCGCACGCCATGATCCAGCCTTTTCCCGACAATGTGGAACGCGCCGCCCACGACTGGTGGCTGCGCTGCCAGACCGGCCCCCTGGACCCGGCGGAACAGGGCCGTCTGGACGCCTGGCTGGCGGCGGACCCGGCCCACGGCGAGGCGCTGGCGGAACTGGAGATGCACTGGGAGCTGGCCGGCGAGGTGCCGCCGGCCACGGCGGCCGCGCACGCCACCCGCGCCCGCCGCCGGCCCGCCCGGGCCTGGCTGGCGGTGGCAGCGGCGTTGCTGCTGGTTTTCGCCTGGCAGGCACCGGCCTGGTGGCTGCAGGCGCGGGCGGATTACCTGGCCGGCGCCACGCCGCGCGCCCTGACCCTGGCCGACGGCAGCCATCTGGACCTGGCGCCCGGCGCCGCCGTGCGGCTGGCCTACGACGAACAGGGCCGCGACCTGGAACTGCTGCGCGGCGAGGCCCTGTTCCGGCCGGCGCCGGTGACCGCCGATGAACCACGCCCGTTCACCGTGCGCAGTGGCGACGCCCGGTTCACCGCCCTGGGCACCGCGTTCTGGGTCCGCCACCGGGACGGCGCCGAGCAGGTGGGCGTCACCGAGCACCGGGTGCGCGCGCGCCTGCCCGGCGGCCGCGAACGGCGGTTGAACGCCGGCGACGCCGCCCGGCTCAGTGACCGGGACGGCATCCGCCCGCTGGGGCTGGATCCGGCCCGGGAGGCGGGCTGGGCCCAGGGCGTGCTGGTGTTCGAGGGCGCTCCGCTAAGCGCCGCCGTGGCGCGCATCAACGATTTCCGCCCGCGCCCGGTGGTGCTGCTCGACCGTGCCCGGCGCGACGCCCCGGTGGAAGCGGTGCTGCACCTGGATAACCTGGACAGTGGCGTGCCCGCCCTGGCCGGCGGCCTGGGCCTGAACAGCCTGGATCTACCCGGCCTGACCCTGCTCTATTGAGCGCGATCCAGAGATGATGGTTGATCGTGGACCGCCCCATACAAAGGCGTGGCCTGTTGTAGGAGCGACTTCAGTCGCGATCAGCCGTGTTGCCATCTCCATCGCGACTAAAGTCGCTCCTACAGTCGCTCTACGACAGCCGTGCGGCGCCACGTCCTGGTGCCGCTGGAAGGCCCGTGCTTCAGGCTAGTCGGCGATGGACCAGAAAAATTTACTGCATCCTCGCGCTCAAACGTCATAGCCCTCAACAACAACGCTTCTCATTTCCATTGATGTAAGGATCCACCGGTTATGGCTTTGACGTTTTCACGCCGCCTGGGCGGCGCCGGGCTTGCCCTGATGCTGCTTTCCCCCGTTCTGCACGCCCAGAGCAGCACCCCCGACGCGCCGCTCACCGCGCCGGCGGAACGGGCCTACGACCTGCCCGCCCAGCCCCTGCGCGCCGCCCTGCGGCGCTTCGCCGAGCAGGCCGGCGTGGACCTGATCGTCGGCGCCGCCGACCTGGACGGCCAGCGCAGCCGCCCCCTGAAGGGCCGCTACAGCGTCGACGGCGCCCTCGACACCCTGCTCGCCGGCACCGGCCTGGGCTACCGCACCGACCAGCAGGCCGAGAGCGGCCGGGTCACCGTGCACCTGATTCCGGCGCCGCCGGCGCAAAGCGCCGCCCACCAGCTGGAGGACGTGGTGGTCTCCGCCGCCCGCGGCCACACCGTGGCCGGCAAATCGCCGCGCAAGATCACCATGATCTCGCGGCAGCAGATCGAGGAGCAGATGGCCATCAGCGACGACCCGGGCGCGGTGCTCGCCAACCTGATCCCCTCCTACTCGCCGAGCCGCCAGAAACTCTCCAACACCGGCGAGACCTTTCGTGGCCGCACGCCGCAGTTCCTGATCGACGGCGTGCCCCAGTCCAACCCGCTGCGCAACGGCGGCCGCGCCAGCCATACCATCGACCTGAGCATGGTGGAACGCATCGAGGTGATCCACGGCGCCAGCGCCGAATACGGCCTGGGCGCCACCGGCGGCATCATCAACTTCGTCACCCGCCGCCCGGAGAAGCCCGGCTTCCAGCAGCACGTGGGCGTCAGCCTGACCAGCGACGACGACTTCCAGAGTGACGGCCTGGGCCACAAGCTGGACTACCGCTTCACCGGCCAGACCGAATCCTGGGACATCGTCGCCGCCGCCAGCCGCCAGGAGCGCGGCCTGTTCTATGACGGCCGCGACCGCGCCATCGGCTTCGCCTACCCCGGCGAAATCCAGGATTCCACCAGCCACGATCTGTTCCTCAAGGTGGGCTACTGGCTGGACAACGACCAGAACCTGACCTTCAGCGCCAACCGCTACGAGCTGGAAGGCAACCACGACTACCGGGCGGTGCCCGGCGACCCGGCCAACGGCGTGCCCACCAGCGCCGAGAAAGGCGGCGCCGAAGGCGACCCCATGTTCAACAAGGTCACCACCACGCGGCTCAGCTACAGCCACGGCAACTGGCTGGGCAACGAGCTGGACGCCCAGGTTTACTACCAGGACTTCGAAGGCCAGTTCGGCGCCCTGCGCTCCGGCTCCTTCGAAATCACCCCCGGCGTGGATCAGCTCGACCAGACCCGCAACGAATCCGAAAAGCTGGGCAGCCAGTTCACCCTGAAACGGCGCGGCCTGTTCCGCGATCGCCTGGACCTGGCCACCGGCTTCGACGTGCTCAACGATGAAACCCGCCAGAGCCTGGTACTCACCGACCGGGTCTATGTGCCGGAAACCGAATACCGCAACTACGCCGGCTTCCTGCAACTGGACCTGCGGCCGCTGGACAAACTCGCCTTCTCCGGCGGCGCCCGCTATGAGTACGCCAAGCTGAACGTGGACGACTACCGCACCGTGGAAGCCAACAACGGTGTCCTGGTGCGCGGCGGCGACCCGGACTTCGACGAGATGCTCTACAACATCGGCGCCACCTACCAGTTCACCGACCGGGTGCAGCTGTTCGCCAACTACTCCGAAGGCTTCGGCATGCCGGACGTGGGCCGGGTGCTGCGCGGCATCGACCAGAGCGGCCAGGACGTGGACAACCTGCTGGCCCTGGAACCCATCGTCACCGACAACCGGGAAGTGGGCCTGCGCTTCAACGGCGAACGCACCCGCTTCGAGGTGAGCTACTTTGAATCGGATTCCGACTACGGCGAGCGCCTCACCGAGGAAAACGGCGTGTTCGTGGTCAACCGCGAGAAGGTGGAAATCCAGGGCGTGGAAGCGACCCTGGACTGGCGCGTCACCGACGCCCATGAACTGGGCCTCACCTACACCCACCAGGAAGGCGAATCCGACACCGACGGCGATGGCGACGTGGACACCACCCTCAACGGCCTGAGCGTGGCCCCGGACCGCGTCGGCGCCACCTGGAACGCGCGCTGGAATGGCGCCCTGCGCTCCTTCGTGCAGGTCAACCATTACCGCGACCGCAGCTTCGATCAGGACGACCTGGACTTCGACGGCTACACCCTGGTGGACGCCTCCCTGGTGCGCGCCCTGCCGGTGGGCCGCGTCAAGCTGGGCGTGGAGAACCTGTTCGACAAGGACTACGTGACCTACTACTCCCAGGCCGGCCGGGTCAGCCCGGACTTCTACTTCACCGGCCGTGGCCGGGTCTACAGCCTGGGCTACAGCGTCGACTTCTGAGCCCCTTCCAATCGTCCATCCGCCTCCGGCATCACCACCGCCGTCCCCAACCCGGGGACGGCGGATCCTTGACTTTCATTAGCAAAAACCGTAAAAATCTAATTTTCTTGATCTTAATATAAGAAAAGACCATGGATGGCGGATGTACGGTATCGAATGGACGAAAACGGCGGTGAAACAGCTGCGCGGGATTCAGCCCCCGAAACAGCGGATGGCGATTCTCGACGCGGTCCAGGGGCTGGCGAACTGTCCCACCAACGCCGCCAACGTCAAGGCACTGAAAAGGCGCCGGGCGGGCTACCGGCTTCGCGTCGGCCGCTACCGGGTGTTGTTCGATCTGGACGACGGCGTACGGATTATCACGGTGCAGGAGGTGAAAAAGCGGGATGAGCGAACCTACCAAAACTGAGCACGGCAATGCGCAGATCATTCGGGATGACAGCGGCAACCCGCTGTACGCGGTGGTGCCGTTCGATGAATACCAGAAGCTGCTGGACGCCGACAACCGCGTCACTCTGCCCCATGAGGTGGTGACGCTGATGGTCGCCAAGGATCTCAGCCCCATGGCCGCCTGGCGCAAGCACCGGGGTCTGTCCCAGGCGCGCCTGGCGGAGAAACTGGGCGTCACCCAGGGCGCCGTGGCCCAGGCCGAGAAAGCGGGCAACCGGCCCCATGTGGAAACCCTGCGCGCCTGGGCCCGGGCGTTGGAGTGCGAGGTGGCGCAACTCACCGAGTAACCGACCCAGCCATGGCTGTAGGAACGGCCGGGCGGCGTCCTGCGCCGGCCTTTGGCCGGCTTGTCGAACCGGAGGGTTCTTATCAGAGCCGCCCTGACCGCCAAATAAAAAACCCGGAACTTGGCTGCGTCTACAAAGGGCTGGAGAGGGAGGGATTGATTCGCCGGCTTCGCCGGCTCACCCCTTCGGGGCGCCACCTTGCGGCGGCGTCCTGCGCCGGCCTGCGGCCGGCTTGTCGAACCGGAGGGTTCTTATCAGAGCCGCCCTGACCGCCAAATAAAAAACCCCGCTTGCGCGGGGTTCTTTATTTGGCGGTGAGGGAGGGATTCGAACCCTCGATACGTTGCCGTATACACACTTTCCAGGCGTGCTCCTTCAGCCACTCGGACACCTCACCAAAACTGATTGTCACTTCCAGTCGCGTCTGCTCTGGCAGTCGCACGCAAGCGTGCTCGTTATTCGGGCCTTTCGCCCTCACCCCTTCGGGGCCGTCGCTGCTACGCAGCAACGTTCGCTTGCCTTCGGCAAGGCGTCAGCCACTCGGACACCTCACCAAAACTGATTGTGCTCCGCACCTTGCCGGTCGGCTGTGACCAATGCAGAGGGCGCGTAGGGTACCCGAGGGTGGCGGGGCTGGCAAGGCCGCGCGGTTCGGTTGGCGAGGGTTTGTACAACCTTCAATCGGCGAGCCGGGCCAGATAGAGCCCCTGGTACTCGCACACGGTGTCGCCGGCCGGGTTGGTGGCGCGGGCATGGACCTTGAGGGTGGCCTTGCCGCGCCGCGACAGACGCTCGGCGAAGCGGTCGCGCTGATCCGGCGCCGGGCTGGCGGTGACGGTGATGTCCGCCTCCAGGGGCAACCGGTACTGCTGGCCGCCGTCCACCGCCACCACGTCCACGGCCCGGTCCGGCTGGTCCGTGCCGGCGATCACCGCCTCGGCGATCAGGGTGGTGCAGGACCAGCCGGCCAGGGTCAGCAGGGCCACCTGGCTGCCGGCGAAAAAGGTGCCCTTGTCGTTGTGATTGGGGGCCAGGGGCGCGGTCAGCGTCAGGCTATCGCCGTCGAAGCCGGTGTACCGGAACGCCAGGTGCCGGGTCAGCGGGATGGCGGCGCGCACCCGCTCGGCCAGGGCCTCCAGGTCAGCCACGGGGCAGCTCGCGCAGAAACACATCCGGAGTTTCGTCGGGCAGGCTCTTGGAGGGCGCCGCCGGGGTGCCCAGATAGACGAAGCCCACCACCTGGTCCTTGTCGGCGAACCCCAGCCGGGCCTTGACGCTTTCGTCGTTGGCCAGGTCGCCGGTGCGCCACATGGCGCCCAGGTCCATGGCGTGGGCGGCGATCATGATGTTCTGCACCGCCGCGCCCACCGCCAGCACCTGCTCCCAGACCGGCACCTTGTGGTTCTCGGTGACCTCGGCCACGGCGACGATGATCACCGGCGCGCGCAGGGCCTTGCCACGAATGTTGTCCCGGGCACCCTGGTCGGCGTCCGGCTGGCGCTTGAGCAGGCGCCATTCCATGATGTCGGCCAGGCGCTGGCGCTCCTCGCCGCGCAGCACGATGAACCGCCAGGGGCGCAGCATGCCGTGATCCGGGGCGCGGATGGCCGCCTCCAGCAGCCGGCGCAGCTGGTCGTCGCTGGGGCCGGGATCGGTGAGGCGGGGCACGGAAACGCGTTGCGTCAGGGCGGTGAGGGTGTCCATGGCGACTCCTGATTCGGGGAGCCGTAGTGTAACCGGTTCCCCCGGGGCCGACGAACCCCGGCGCCGGGCCGGTGGCCAAATTCCGATCAGTCTTTTTTCTGAACGCACAACTGGGTAAGCTCCCTCGAACATTGCGTCCAGATTGCCGTTCATGAGCACACCCAAGCATCGCCCCCGGCGCCCCTACTTGGACCCCAAGCAGCGCGCGCAACGGCTGAGCAATTACATTCGTCTGCTGGCCTTCGTGGTGGCGGCCACCATCCTGTTCGCGGGCATCAGCCTGGGGCTCTATCCGTCCGGCTTTTTGCTCGGCGTGGCCGGCCTGCTGGCCTGGCCGCTGCTGGCGCAGACCGCGGTGTTCGTGGCCCAGCGCAAGGACGTGCGCGCCGAGCGGGTGTCGCGGGTGCTGATGCAACTCGACGCCGCCGTGATCGGCGTGGCCTGCGCGCTGCTGCAATTCTCGGTGGTGCCGAGCCTGGTGCTGCTGATCATCGTGCACGCCAACTCGGTGAGCAGCGGCGGCCTCCAGGCGTGGCTGCTGAATCTGCTGATGACCGCCGCCGGGGCCGCCGTGGGCGTGCTGGCGCTGGGCGTGCCGCTGCAGCCAACGCCGGTGCCGCAGATGCTGTCGGTGCTGTCGCTGGTGGGCCTGGGCCTGCACGTGGGCGCCAGCTCCTTCTACGCCAACCACCAGACCCGCTTCCTGCGTCAGGCCCAGGACCGGGTGCGCGAGCAGCAGCAGCAGGCGGTGGATCTGTCGCGCAAGCTGGCCAAGTATCTGCCGCCCCAGGTGTGGGGCTCGCTGTTCTCGGGCAAACGCGACGCCAAGCTGGAGACTCGCCGCAAGCGTTTGACCATCTTCTTCTCCGACATCCGCGGTTTCAGTACCATCTCCGAGGAGCTGCCCCTGGACACGCTGACGCGGATGCTCAACACCTACCTGAGCGAGATGACCCGCATCGCCCTGCGCTACGGCGGCACCATCGACAAGTTCATCGGTGACGCGGTGATGGTGTTCTTCGGCGACCCGAAAAGCGCCGGCGCCCAGGAAGACGCCTTTCGCTGCGTGGCCATGGCGGTGGAGATGCAGGAGTACATGCGCTTTTTGCGCATGAAGTGGCGCCGCCAGGGCATCGACCAGAAGCTGGAGATCCGCATCGGCATCAACACCGGCTTCGTCACCGTGGGCAACTTCGGCACCGACAGCCGCATGGATTACACCATCCTGGGCACCGACGTGAACCTGGCCAGCCGCCTGGAATCCGCCTGCCGCCCGGGCCAGGTGCTGATCTCCGAGGGCACCCACCGGCTGGTCAAGGACCGGGTGCGCTGCCGCAGCGTGGGCGAGATCCAGGTGAAGGGGTTCCACCGGCCGATAACCGTGTACGAGGCCCACGAACTCAAGCGCAACGCCGGCAGCAAGCGCCGTTTCGTCACCGTGGACAGCGCCGGCCTGGGCCTGCACGTGGACCTGGAGCGCATCCACAACTTCGACAAGACGGCGATCCTCAAGACCCTGGCCGGCTGCGCCACGGACCTGAAGAACGACAAGCCGGTGAACCTGGAATACGAAACCGAGGGCTTCGCCCTGTACGTGGACGCCAAGCGGCTGCGCGAACGGGATCAGGAGAAGGTGATCCAGATGCTGGGCCAGGCGGCCCAGCGCATTCAGGACCGGGTAAGGATGTAGACCATGACCTCCACCTCATCGGGCTGGCTGGGCCGGCTGGAACGGATCGGCAACCGCCTGCCCCACCCCACCCTGCTGTTCGTCTGGCTGTGTCTGCTGATGCTGCCGCTGAGCGCGGCGCTGGCGCTGTTCGGCGTCACCGCCGAGCATCCCCTGGAGGACCGGACCATCGTGGTGCGCTCGCTGCTGGACGGCGACGGCCTGCGCTATGTGTTCACCCACCTGGTGGGCAACTTCACCGGCTTCGCGCCCCTGGGCGTGGTGCTGGTGGCGATGCTGGGGCTGGGCATCGCCGAGCATTCCGGGCTGCTCGGCGCCGGCCTGGCGGCCCTGGTACGGCGCGCTTCCCACCGCACCCTGGTGGTGGCGGTGGCGTTCGCCGGGGTGATGTCGAGCATCGCCTTCGACGCCGGCTACGTGGTGCTGATTCCTCTGGCCGGCTTTCTGTTCCAGCTCGCCGGTCGCTCGCCGCTGGCCGGCATCGCCACCGCGTTCGCGGCGGTGTCCGGCGGCTACAGCGCCAACCTGCTGCTCGGCCCGGTGGACGCGGTGCTGGCCGGCCTGTCCACGGAGGCGGCGCACCTGGTGGACGGCGAGCGCACCGTGTCGGCGGCGGGCAACTACTGGTTCATCATGGTCTCCACGGTGCTGGTCACCAGCCTGGTATCGCTGATCACCCTGCGCATCACCGAGAAGCGGGTGGCGGCCACCGACGAGGACGCCGACAGCGAGGACCAGGCGCCCCGCTTCGACCGCCGCGCGGCACGCTGGACCCTGTTCACCCTGATAGCGGGTCTGGCCGCCGTGGCCGCCCTGGTGGTGCCGCCCGGCGCGCCCCTGCGCGGCGAGGACGGCGCCATTCTGCAGTCGCCGTTCATGTCGTCGCTGGTGGTGCTGATCGCCCTGGTGGCGGCGGCCTGCGGCACCGTCTACGGCCGTGTCAGCGGCCACTTCCGTTCCGCCGCCGGAGTGATCCAGGCGATGGAAACCACCATGGCGTCCATGTCCGGCTATCTGGTGCTGATGTTCTTCGCCGCCCAGTTCGTGGCCTGGTTTGGCTACAGTCAGTTGGGGCTGGTTCTGGCGGTGAAGGGCGCGGCCTGGCTGGGCGGGCTGGAGCTGCCCACGGTGTTGCTGCTGTTGCTGTTCGTGGGTCTGGCGGCGTTGATCAATCTGATGATCGGCAGCGCCTCGGCGAAGTGGTCGATCCTGGCGCCGGTGTTCGTGCCCATGCTGATGCTGGTGGGGATTGATCCGGAAGCCACCCAGGCGGCCTATCGGGTGGGCGATTCCAGCACCAACATCATCACGCCGCTGATGCCCTACTTCGCCCTGGTGCTGGGGTTTGCCCGGCGTTACCGGGCGGACACCGGCATCGGCACGCTGATCGCGCTGATGCTGCCCTACAGCCTGGCGCTTTTTTTGGGCTGGTCGGTTCTACTGGCGGTGTGGATCGGCTTCGGCTGGCCCCTGGGGGCGTAGGGAAACCCTGCCGCAGGAGCGGCGGGCGGCGTTATCGCGCGGGCGCCGGGTTATACGGCATCCCGCGCGACGGCGGTGCTAGTTGATCAGACGCAGGGTGAGGGGGTACCGGTAGTGATCGCCGCCGCTGGATTTCACCGCGGCGATGATGGTCATCACGATCCAGAAGATGAACACGGCGGGCAGCAGCAGCGCGCCGATCACCACGAAAGTGAGCAGGAAGGACACGAAGCCGGCGATGGCGATGGTGATATTGAAGTTCAACGCCTCCTTGCCCTGCTCTTCGACGAAGGCACTCTCCTCGCGTTTCACCAGCCACATGATCAGCGGCCCGATGATGTTGCCCAGCGGCAGCACCAGCCCGGCCAGCGCCAGCAGGTGGCAGGCCATGCCCAGGTTGCGTTCCTCCTTGGGCGGCGCGCCGTCGGCGGCGGCATTGTCCTCGCCAGGCGCGGACGTGGATTGGGGCGTGGTGCCCGTCACGGCGGTGTTATCGGCCTTGGGTTCGCCCTCGGGTTTCGGCGTGCCCTCGGGTTTCGGCGTATTGTCCGGTGTTTCGTTGTCGCTCATGAAAAAGATCCTATGCAGTGGGTTTATTGGCGGATGGTACGTCGGTTGGCCGGGGTGTCTTCATAATTGGACCGGAACGGGTTGATGTCCAGCCCGCCGCGTCGGGTGAAGCGACCGTAAACGGATAGCTGACGCGGCGCGCACTGGTGCTGCAGATCCACGAACACCTGCTCGATAATCTGCTCATGAAAGCCCTGATGGTTGCGCAGCGACACCACGTAGCGCAGGAAGCTGGCCGGGCTGATCGGGCGTCCGGTATAGCGCACCTGCACGGTGCCCCAGTCGGGCTGGTTGGTCACCGGGCAATGGCTGCGCAGCAGGTGCGATACCAGCACGCCGGTCTGTTCCGGGCCCTGGTCGGTGAGCAGCAGCTCCGGACGATACTCGAAGTGATCGAAGGTCACGTCCAGGGTGTCCACCAGCTGGCCGTGCTCCTCCCAGGCCGGTTCCCGCTCCGCTTCGCGCAGGGTCATCACACGCACGTCCACCGGCGCGCCGGCCACCTCGGCCAGGTCCTTGGCGATCACCGCCACCACCCGGTCGCGGCTGTCGAAGCGGCTGTTGGCGAAGCTGTTGAGGTACAGCTTCAGGGACTTGGACTCGATGATGTTCGGCGAGGTGCAGGGTACGATCAGTTCCGCCAGGGCCACCTGGGGCTTACCCTTTTCGTTGAGCCAGGACAGCTCGTAGGCGTTCCAGATGTCCATGCCGTGGAACGGCAGCGTGGTGTCCTCCAGCTCCAGCGATTCGCGGGCGTCCCAGCGCGGCACCGGGCACAGCAGCGAGGGGGTGTACTCATCGATGAAGTCGCTGCTGCGTCCCAGCGGCGTGTCCTTGAGGTAGCTCATGGCCAGCTCTCCTTGTCCTTGTTGTTTTCCCTTCTCATCCCCTTATACCGGTGCCGCGATTCAGCAACCACAGCGCCAGGGTGTAAAACACCACCACGAACACCAGGATAGCGCCCAAGGCCGCGTAGACGTTGACGTCGCTCACACCCAGAACGCCATAGCGGAATGCGTTCACCATGTAGACGATCGGATTGATCAGCGTCACCGCGCGCCAGAAGTCCGGCAGCAGATCCAACGAATAGAACACCCCGCCCAGGTAGGTCAACGGCGTCAGCACGAAGTTCGGAATAATGCTGATGTCGTCGAAATTGCGCGCGAAGGTGGCGTTCAGGAAACCGCCCAGGGAGAACAGCGCCGAGGTCATCACCACCACCGACACGGTGATCCAGGCGTGCTGCATGGTGAGATCGGTGAAGAACAGGCTGAGCAGGCTGACGATCAGCCCCACCGCCATGCCACGGGCCATGCCGCCGACCACGAAGCCGGTCAGGATCACGTAGTTGGGCATCGGCGAGACCAGCATCTCCTCGATGGAATGCTGGAACTTGGTGGAGAAGAACGAACTGACCACGTTGCCGTAGCTGTTCTGGATCACGCTCATCATGATCAGGCCGGGCACGATGTACTGCATGTAATCGAAGCCGCCCATGTCGCCGATGCGCCGGCCCACCAGGTTGCCGAAGATCACGAAATACAGGGTCATGGTGATCGCCGGCGGCAGCAGGGTCTGCGGCCAGATGCGGGTGAAGCGGCGGATTTCCTTGACCACGATGGTGCAGAAGGCGACCCATTGCTGATACGCGCTCATGAGGCCACCTCCTCGGTCGGCGCCGCCTGGCCGGGCAGGTTCTGCTCCACCAGGCGCACGAACAGTTCCTCCAGCCGGTTGGCCTTGTTGCGCATGCTCATCACGCGCAGGTCCCGTTCCGCCAGCTCCACGAACAGCTGGTTGAGGTTCTCGGTCTTGGGCACCTCCACCTCCAGGGTGGCGGCGTCACGCAGGCGCACCTGGAAGCCCGGCAAACGCGGCGCCTCGGTGACCGGCCTGGCCAGGTCGAGAATGAAGGTTTCCACCTGGAGCTTTTCGAGCAGGGATTTCATGTCGGTGTTCTCGACGATCTGACCGTGGTCGATGATCGCGATGTGCCGGCACAGGGATTCCGCTTCCTCCAGGTAATGGGTGGTGAGAATGATGGTGCGGCCCTCTTCGTTGAGGCCGATCAGAAAATCCCACATGGAGCGGCGCAGCTCGATGTCGACGCCGGCGGTGGGCTCATCCAGGATCAGCAGGTCCGGCTCGTGAACCAGGGCGCGGGCGATCATCAGCCGGCGCTTCATGCCGCCGGAGAGGGTACGCGCCTGGTTCTTGCGCTTGTCCCACAGGCCCAGCTGGCGCAGGTATTTCTCGGCGCGCTCCCGGGCGATACGCGCCGGGATGCCGTAGAAACCGGCCTGGGTGACGACGATGTCGAACACCTTCTCGAACTGGCCGAAGTTGAATTCCTGGGGCACCACGCCGATTCTCTGCTTGGCCAGGGCGCGTTCGCGATCCAGATCGTAGCCCAGAATGCTCACGTCGCCGCTGGTTTTGTTCACCAGGGAACTGACGATGCCGATGGTGGTGGATTTACCGGCGCCGTTGGGCCCCAGCAGCGCGAAGAAATCGCCTTTCTCCACCGTCAGGTCGATGCCCTTGAGGGCCTCCACGCCGTTGGCGTAGGTTTTTCTGAGATTGCGTATGGTCAGGGCGGACAAGAATCACCTCGCCGTCGGATAAAAGGTCAAGAAAAAGCCCAAGATGGGGACGAGAACGCGGCTTTCAAGCCTCGTCCAGGGAACGGTGACCGTGCTCGCCGCGCCACACCCAGTGCAGGTGGCGCCCTTCGAACCACAGCCAGAGCCCTTCCATCATCCAGGGCCAGTGCGCTTCGTCGATGGCGTCGCGGCCTTCCAGCTCCGCCACCAGCACCGCCAGGATGGTGTCGTGGGTCACGTGCACCGCCAGCGCCCCCGGCGCCGGCTCCCGCTCACGCAGATAGCCCGCCAGCTTGGCGCGGCCCGCCGCCGGCGTCAGCATGCCCTCGAACGGGCGACGCAGATGGGCATTGAGAAAACGCAGCGCGCCCATCTTCAGAAAGGTGGGCCCGACCCGGTTGAGATCCTCCACGTAACAGCCCGGCTCCACCAGGGTGCCGTCGGTGATCACCTCCGGCAGGGTGTCGATCAGGCCGGCCTCGCGGGCGCCCTCGGCCATGGCCGTGGCGGTGTCCACGCAGCGCCCCACCGGGCTGGAGTAAAAGCCGGATACCGGTCGCTCCAGGCGCGCGCCCCATTCCCGGGCCATGGTCACCCCTTCCGGGGTCAACGGCAGCCGGTAATCGGCGAAACCGTTCTTGGCCAGTTCGCGCACCGAATGGCGGGTCAACAGGTGGGCCGGCCGGTCGTCCGGCAGCATTTGCAAGGCGTCGTGAAGGCGGGGATGTAATCGGGCCATGTCTTCTCTCTGTGCCCGGTCATCTTACGGGCGGGAGGCGGCGATGCCAACCGCGCACGCGGCGCTGGCAAAACCGCGCCGCCCTGCTATGGTGGGCGTCATGATTTTCACGCAACGCCGACCCGGCGCCCGCCCCACTCCCATTGTTTCCGCCCGCGCGTCCCGCGCCGGCGCGCGCCTGCGCGTCTTCCTCCCCTAACGCCGGACCCGGTTCAGTATCGCCCCGGGGGTCCGGCGCCCCGGGGCCCCGATACAACTCTCATTCCAAGCGAACACTGAACGGAGCGCGCCATGACCGCCCTGCCCCCGATTACCGTTTCCACCCTGGACCGGGACCGCCTGTACGCCCTGCTGGAAAAACACCGCGGCGACGAGGAGGTGGTGGACCACCTCTACGATGAACTGGACCGGGCCCGCTACCTGGCCCCGGACGCCATGCCCGATACCGTGGTACGGCTCAACAGCCGCGCCCGCTTCCTCCACGAGGACAGCGGCAAGACCCACGAACTGGTGCTGTGCCTGCCCACCGAAGTGGGCGCCGGCGAAGACCGCCTGTCGATTCTCAGCCCGGTGGGCGCCGCCCTGCTCGGCCTGGGCGTGGGCGACACCATCGAATGGCCCAGCAAGGGCAAGACCCTGCACCTGACCCTGATCGCGGTGGCTCCGGCCTGACGCCCTCCCCTGTTTAGGGGACTGCTGCGCCGGCGCTCCCTGTGGTGCGATTCGTTCCTTGAACAGGAGCGAACGACATGACAACAACTTCCCTGGCGTCACGGCTGCTGGTGGGGATCGGGCTGCTGGCGCCGATCGCCACGCCGGTGGGCGCTGAAAGCATCGATGTGGGGGACCGGGAAACCGTGGCCGCCGCCGGCGGCACCCGCCCCAGCCCCTGGCAGGCCGGTTCCTTTTTGCAGATCGGCGGCGAGCTGATCGTCGGCGCCGGTGGCACCGTGGAGAACGGCCAGGGTTACATCGGCAGCGACTTCACCAATGGCGCCACCGGCTCCGTCACCGTCACCGGCACCGACGCGCACTGGGTCAACAGCGACGTTCTCTACGTCGGCGACCTCAGCGACGGCGTCCTCGACATCGAGGACGGCGGCCGGGTCACCGCCCTGCAAACCTACATCGGTAGCGACCTGGGCGACGGCCAGGTGGTGCTCAGCGGCGACGGCAGCCGCCTGGACGCCGGCAACACCCTGTCGGTGGGCGAGATCGGCCCGGGCACCCTGACCCTGGGCGCCGGCACCACGGTCACCAACGACCTCGGCTACGTGGGCTCCTTCGCGGACGGCGAAGGCCTGGTCCAGGTACAAGGCGGCCGCTGGGAGAACCGCGCTGATCTGGTGGTCGGCGGCGACGGCGACGGCCAGGTAAGCATCGGCGCCGGCGGCACCGTGATCAGCGACAACGGCTTCGTCGGCAGCGGCGCCGGCGGCCAGGGCCGGGTCACCCTGGGCGGCGCGGACGCCGGCTGGGAAATGGTCTCGAACCTGGTGGTGGGCAGCTACGGCAGCGGCGAGATCACCGTCAACGCCGGCGCCACTCTGTCCAACGGGCTCGCCTTCGTGGGCAGCGAGGCGGGCTCGTCGGGGAGTGTGACGGTGCTCGGTAACGGCGCGCTGTGGAACAACCGGGGCGCCATTCTTTTGGGCAACAACGGCAACGGCGAGCTTACCATCGCCGATGGCGGCACGGTGCGCGCCAACGGCGTGGTGGTCGGGGTGAACGCTTCGGGCACCGGCTCGCTGACGCTGGGCGAAGGCGGCACCCTGGAAGCCCCCTGGGTGGATCGGGACGCGGGCGCCGGCACCCTGGTGCTGAACGGGAACAACCTGTTCCGCGGCGCCTCCCGGGTGGACGGCGGCGCGCTGATCGTCAACGGCGCAGTGGCCGGCTCCACGGTGACCGTGGCCGACGGCGCCCTGCTGGGCGGCACCGGCACCCTGGGCGGCGCCCGCCTCACCGACGGCGCCACCCTGGCGCCGGGCAATTCCATCGGCACCCTCACCGTGGACGGCGATCTGGTGTTCGAGTCCGGCTCGGTGTTCCAGGTGGAAGGCGCCGGGGACGGCTCGGCGGACCGGGTGCGGGTCACCGGCGGCGCCACCCTGAACGGCGGCAGCGTGGCGCACATCGACGCCGGCGGCGACTACCAGCCGTTCACCCGCTACACCCTGATCGACGCCGACCAGGGCGTCACCGGCCGCTTCGACCAGGTCAGCACCAACCTGGCGTTCCTGCAGCCGCTGCTGGACTACGACAGCAACACCGTGAGCCTGCGCCTGGTGCGCAACGACGCCACCTTCGCCGGCATGGCGCGCACCGCCAACCAGAGCGCCGCCGCCAACGCCGCCGAGCAACGCGGCATCGGCGACCCGGTGCACGACGCCCTGCTGCTGCAGGCCGCCGACGGCGCCGCCGTGCGAGCCGCCTTCGACCAACTGGCCGGAGCGGTGTACGCCTCCACCCGGGCGGCGCTGATCGAGGACAGCCGCTTCCTGCGCCAGGCCGCCGGCGACCGCCTGCGCGCCACCCAGCGCCCCGGCGCCCCCGGCGCCACCCTGCTGGCCCGCGACGCGGACAGCGGCGCCACCGTCTGGACCCGCGCCTACGGCGCCTGGGCGGACCGCGACGCGGACGGCGGCGTGGCCGGCACCGAACACCGCGCCGGCGGCCTGTTCCTGGGCGCCGACGCCCGCCCGGCGCCGGGCTGGCGCCTGGGCGCGCTGGCCGGCTACGGCCAGACCCGGCTGGACGTGGACGGCGGCGACAACCGGGCGGAAAGCGACGACTACCACCTGGGCCTGTTCGCCGGCACCCGCCTGGACCGCCTGCGGCTCAGCCTGGGCCTGGGCCACAGCCGCCACCAGGTGGATACCGAACGCGGGATCGCCTTCGACGGCTACCAGGGCCGCGCCGGCGACCGCTACGACGCGACCACCACCCAGCTGTTCACCGAAGCCGGCTACCGCTTCGACGCCGGCCCGGTGGCCCTGGAACCCTTCGCCGGCCTGGCCCGGGTGCGCTACCAGGAAGACCGCCACCGGGAAACCGGCGACCCGGCCGCCCTCAGCGGCGGCGGCGAGGACGCCGACCTCAACGTCGCCACCCTGGGCCTGCGCCTGGACACCGGCCTCGGCCTCGCCGGCCTGGACGCCCGCGCCCACGGCACCCTGGGCTGGCAACGCACCACCGGCGACGTGACCCCGCGCACCGAGCACGGCTTTGCCGGCGGGCAACGCTTCACCGTCACCGGCCTGCCGGTGGCCGACGAAGCGGCCCTGCTGGAAGCCGGCCTGAGCCTGGCGCCCACGCCGCGCACCCGCCTCGGCCTCGCCTACCAGGGCCGCTTCGCCAGCGACACCCGACAACAAGGCGCCAACCTGACCCTGAACCTGGAATTCTGAAACCCTAACGACGCACTCCCGGCCCGGACGCGGCCCGGCTGGAGAACCCGCCTCCGCTACGGACCCGCCCCCCGCTGGAGCTAGAGCGAAGAACGCTCCTTACCCCGGTAGACCCGCAAAATATCCGCCATCACCGCCAAGGCGATCTCCGCCGGCGTCTTGCTGCCCAGCGCCAACCCGATCGGCATGTGCAACCGCTCGATCTCCGACTCGCTCAAATGGCCGGAACGGCGCAACCGCTCCGCCCGCTTCGCCGACGTGGCCCGGGACCCCATCACGCCGATGTAGAAGGCCGGCGTGCGCACCGCCTCCATCATCGCCAGATCGTCGATGCGCGGATCATGGGTCAAGGCCACCACCGCGGTGGCCGCGTGGCAGCCCTCCGCCTCGATGAACAGCGACGGCAACACCTCGCGCACCGTCACCCCGGCCACCGCGAAGTCCGCGCAGGCATCCGGGTCCGGATCGCACACGATCACCTCGAACCCCATGGCGGTGGCGAACTCCGCGCAGAAACGGGACACCGGCGAAATGCCGGCGATGATCAAACGCCGGGTGGGGCCCACGCGGATCAGCGCCTCCTCATCCCGCCGCTCCACCGCCGCCCCCTGGGGCGGCGCGTCCTCCAGCGAGGCGGCGCCGTCGCGCAACGACACCCGGCGGCGGCGCGGGGTACGCCCGGCCATCACCTCGTGCAACGCGGCCAGATGCGCCCGCCGGGCCGGCTCCGGCACCCAGTGTTCCACCAGCACGTCCAGGGAGCCGCCGCAGGGCAGCGTCACCCCCGGCGCGTCCACGCTGTCGCCGCCGTAGCGCACTACCGTGGCCGGCGCCTGGAATTCCCCGGCGCCGATGCGCGCCAGGAAGTCCTCCTCCACGCAGCCGCCGGACAGGGAGCCGGCATGGGCGCCGTCGGCGCGCGCCACGAACAGGGAGCCGGGCTCCCGGGGGGAAGAACCGAAAGTGGAAAGGACCGTGCAAAACCACAGCGCCTCGCCTTCACTCAACCAGGCCCGGGCCTGGGAGACGACCTGAAGATCAAGGTGTTGCATTCATTCTCGCCGGAACAGGGATTGGAACCAGGATTTGATCACATTCAGCGTCAGGCGTACCACACTCAATCCACTGCCCCCGCCCCGGGAAACCTGGCCACCGGACAACACGCTCTGCACGTTGTCGGCGAACATCCCGGCCAAAGCACCGACGAAGCTTTTCACCAGGCCGCCCCGGCTGAACTGCGACAACGGCCCGGTGACGCTGTAGGACGCCACGAACTCAATGCGGCAGCGCTTGCCGGATTCGTCGCCGATCACCGCGAAATCCAGGCCACCGCCGGCGCTGGAACCACTGCGCGCGTCGCGGCCTTCGCCTTCCATGCGGCCCTTGCGGGTGTCGTCGTCGAAGTGATAGCGGCCGGTGCCCCGGAAGCGCGCGCGGATCGCGCCCAGGGAAATTTCCATCTCCACGTCCAGCTCGTTGCCGTTCACCGACAGCAGGCGGGCGCCGGGCACGCAGGGCACCACCCGTTCCACGTCGCTGAGGAAGGCCCACACCTCGTCCACGGGCTTGTTCACGGTGATGGCTTCGCGCAGGGTCTGGTCGTCACCGCCGGCGCCGTCCGAGGGCGCCGCTTCCACCGCCTCCATCTGGCCGGCGGTGCGCTTGAAGGTGGCCAGTTTCGCGTCACCCCAGTCCGGCTGCACCGGCGGTGCCACCAGGGTCTGGTCGCCGGCCAGCAGTTCATGCCGGCGCTCGAACACCGAGCGCACCGCGTTGACGATGCCCACGTAGCCGGTGCAGCGGCAGATATTGCCGCCCAGGGCGATGCGGATCTGTTCGTCGGTCAGCGCGCGGTGACGCAGGATGATGTCGCGGCAGGCCACCAGCATGCCGGGCGTGCAGAAACCGCACTGCAGGCCGTGGAACTCCATGAAGGCGTCCTGCAGGGCAGCCATCAGCGGGTCATCGTCACCGCCTTCGATGGTGCGCACGCTGCGCCCTTCACAGGCCCGCGCCAGGGTGATGCAGGCACGCACCGGCTGGCCGTCCATTTCCACCGTGCAGGCGCCGCACACGCCGTGCTCGCAGCCCAGGTGAGTGCCGGTAAGATCCAGGTCGTCGCGCAGGAAATCCGCCAGGCTGGTGCGCGCTTCCACGTGCCCGCTGACGGTCTCCCCGTTCACGTCCAGCGTCACTTCCGAAAGAGACAGTTTGGTGGTCATTGAGTCGCTCCAATCTGTGCCAGCGCGCGTCGCACCGCGACCTTGTACAGCTGACGGTTGACCCGAGGGTAATCGCCCAGGGCGGTGTCCACCGCCGCGTCCAGCACCGCCACGGCGCCGTCCGGGCCGTCGGCGGCGAGCGCTTCGGCCACCGGTTCCAACGGCACCGGCGGGCTGTCCAGGGCACCCACCAGCACCCGGCAGTAACCCCGTTCCGGGTCCACCACCACCACGCCGGTGGCCTGGGAGAATTCGCCCACTTTCTTGCAGAACTTGTAGTAGCCCCAGCGAGCGCTGTCGCTGAGTTTCGGTACGCGTACGCCGGCCAGAATCTCGTTGGGGGCCAGTTCGGTCATGAAGGCCGCCTGGATAAAGTTTTCCGCCGCCACTTCACGCACGCCCTTCTTGCCGCGCAGCAAGTAGGTGGCGCCCAGACCGGTCATCACGCACACCCAGTCTGCGGCGGGGTCGGCGTGGGACAGGCTGCCGCCCAACGTGCCCCGGTTGCGCACCGCCCGGTAGGCGATGCGCGAGGCCACCAGCGGCAACATGCCCCGGGCGGCGTCGGGCACCCGGCCGTCCTCGAAATCCGCATGGCGCACGGCGCCGCCGTAGACGATGGCGTCGCGGCTTTCCTCCACGCCGGCCAGGTCCTCGGCGCGGTGCAGGTCCACCAGCACCGCCGGCCGCGCCAGGCGCAGGTTGAGCATCGGCCCCAGGGACTGGCCGCCGGCGATGCACTTGGCCTCGTCGCCGTGCTCGGTCAGCAGGCGTACCGCCTCGGCGCCGTCCCGGGCCGGCAGATAATCAAACTTAACGGGTTTCATGATGCGTTCTCCTTGCCGGCCTCGGCGCCGAGCAACGCCTCCAGGATGCGTTCCGGGGTGGCGGGAATCCGGTTGATTTCCACGCCGTGGCCGGCCAGCGCATCGTTGATGGCGTTGACGATGGCGCCGCCGGGGGCGATGGCGCCGCCCTCGCCCACGCCCTTGATGCCATGGGCGGTGTGCGGCGACGGGCTCTCGGTGTGCTGGATGCGAATGTGCGGCGCTTCCGCCGCGCCGGGCAGGTGGTAGTCCGCCAGGGTGGAGCTGAGCGGCTGACCCTGGTCGTCGTAGGTCACCTCCTCGAACAGGGCGGTGCCGATGCCCTGCACCGCACCGCCGATGGTCTGGCCTTCCACGATCATCGGGTTCACCACCTTGCCGGCGTCTTCCACGATCACGTAATCGAGCAGTTCCACCTTGCCGGTCCGCGGGTCCACCGCCACCACCACCGCGTGGGAAGCGTAGGAAAACACGCCGTGGTCGGTTTTCGGTCGATAGGCTTCGGTGACTTCCAGGCCGCCGTGACGGTCGCCCTCGGGCAGTTCGTCCGGGCGCAGGTACCAGATGTGGCCCACCTCGGCGAAGCTCAGGCTGCCGTTGGGGCCGTGCACCCGATCGTCCTCCAGGCGCACCTGCTCGGGTGTGCAGTCGAGCGCCCGGGCCGCCATCACGCGGATGCGTTCCGCCAGGGCTTCCGCGGCCCGCGACACGGCGCCGCCGGCCATGACGATGCCCCGCGAGGCGAAGGCGCCGTAGGAATACGGCGTGGTGCCGGTGTCGCCCATCAGCACGCGGATGCGGTCCGCCGGGATGGACAGGATCTCGGAGGCCACCTGGGCCAGGGTGGTCTGCAGGCCCTGGCCGATGCTCTGGATGCCCACCCGCACTTCCACGCCGCCGTCCGGGGTCAGTTTGATGCGCGCTTCGTCGTAGCCGGGCACCAGCGCCAGGCCCCACTGGGCGAAGACCTTGCTGCCGTGGGCGGACTGCTCGGTGTAGGTGGCGAAGCCAACGCCGATCAGCCGGCCGTCCGCTTCCGGGGTCTTCTGCCGCTCCCGTACCTGGTCGAAGCCGATCGCGTCCTTGGCGCGCATCAGCGAGCCGGGGTAATCGCCGGTGTCGTAATGCTTGTTGGTCACGTTCACATAGGGCATGGCGTCCGCCGGCACCAGGTTCTCGGCGCGCACTTCCCAGGGCTCGCGACCGACTTCCCGGGCGATGGCGTCGATGGTCAGTTCCATGGCGAAGCACACGCCGGGCCGGGCCACGCCCCGGTAAGGGGTGAACGGCGGCTTGTTGGTGGCCGGCGCGTTGACCTGGCAGCGGTACTCGCGGAAATCGTAGGGGCCGGGCAGGTTGCCACCGGCCTGGGCCGCTTCCAGCCCGGCGGTGAACGGCCACACCGAGTAGGCGCCCACGTCCACGGTGACTTCCGCGTCCATGCCCAGCAGCCGGCCGCGCTGGTCGGCATAGGCGGTGACCGAATAGTTGTGCTCGCGGGTGTTGGCGCCCGCGGTCAGATGTTCGCGGCGATCCTCCAGCCAGCGGAACGGTTTGCGCCGGGTCCAGGCCAGCCAGGCCACGGCGATCTCCTCGGGCTGCAGAATGCACTTGTAGCCGAAGCCGCCGCCCACTTCCGGGGCGATCACGCGGATCAGCGATTCGTCGATGCCCAGGCAACGGGACAGGCCGTTACGGATCACATGGGGCACCTGGGTAGAGGTGGTCACCACCAGTTGGCCATCGCGGTAATCCCACCAGGCCACCACGCCCTTGCCCTCCATGGGGTTCATCACCTGGCGGGCGGTACGAAACTGGCGGGTGACCACCACATCCGCCTTCTCCCGGGCATTCGCCGGGTCCTGGCCCACCGCCAGCTTGAGGAACATGTTGTCATCCCATTCCTCGTGCAGGCGGGGCGCGTCGCCGGCCATCGACGCCGCGCCGTTGATCACCGGCGGCAGCGCCTCCAGTCGCAGGTCGATCTCCTCCAGCAGATCCTCGGCTTCGGCGCGGTTGCGGCCGATGGCCATGGCCACCGGTTCACCGACGAAACGCACCTTGTCGCGGGCCAGCGGCCAGTGCTCGGAGTTGCGATAGCTGGGCAGGGTGGACTCGGCGACGATGGGCCGCACGCCGTCCAGGTCGGCGGCGCACAGAATCCGACTCTCCAGACCCTCCGGTTTGTTGACCGCCTTGATCCGGGCATGGGCCAGCGGGCTGCGCAAGAACGCCACGTCGCACATGCCAGGCATCTTGATGTCGCCCACGTAACGGCTTCGGCCATGAACAAGACGGTCGTCTTCCAACCGACGTACACGGGCACCAATACCGGTCTGATTCATCCTTTACCTCGCACCCTTTCAATCTTCAAAGAACGAACGGCGGAGGCGGGAGCCCCACCGGGACTCCCGCCTCCGCCCGCGCGCTGGATCAGTTCGCCCGCGCGGTCATGTATTCCATTTCGGTGATTTCGGAGTACGGCCGCACCACCTCCATGAAATCGGTCATGGACCGGTGAATCTTGCCAGCCAGGGCGTCTTCCTTGGCCACGTTGGCGACCACTTTCCGCGACACTTCCTTGAGCGACTTGAGGGTGTCCGCGTTGAAGGTGGTGACGTTAACCTTGGGATAGTCCTGCTTGATTTGTTGCAGCGCCTTGGCGTTCTTGGCCACGAATTCGCTGAGCACCATCTGGTTGGCGAAGGCGTTGGCACCCACCAGCACTTCCTTCAGGTCGCTGTCGAGCTTGTCCCAGGCGGATTGATTGACGAAGCAGTCGAGCACGCCGTTGGGTTCCATCCAGCCGGGCCAGTAATAGTTGCGCGCCACCTGCGGCAGACCGAACGCCATGTCGTTGAACGGGCCCACGTAGTCGGCGCCGTCGATGGTGCCGTTCTGCAGCGCCTGGGTGACTTCCCCCAGGGGCAGTTGCACCGGCACCGCGCCGAACGCCTGAAGCACGCTGCCGGCCAGGGCGCCGGTGCGGATTTTCATGCCCTTGAAGTCGGCGGCGGCATTAATGTCCTTGTTCAGCCAGATGCCCTGCACCGAGGTGTTGCCGCTGGGGAAGAACTTGAGACCGAACTCGCCATACAACTGATCGATCAGTGCCTGCCCGCCGCCGTAGGCGAACCAGGCATTCTGTTCCTGGGAGGTCATGCCGTAAGGCAGCGGCGCCAGGAACTGAAAGCCGGGGTGCTTGCCGGACCAGAACGCCGGGTAACCGTGGCCCATGTGCAGGGTGCCGTCGGCCACCGCGTCGAACACTTCCAGCGGGCCGACCACTTCACCGGCGGTGTAGACCTTGAGCTTCATGCGGCCGCCGGAGGCCTTGTTCACATAGTCCGCCACCAGATCCGGGCCGGTGGACAGCAGTGGTGAGTTACGGCGCCAGGTGCTTTGCATGCGCCATTCCACGGCGCCCTTGGCGATGGCCGGGAAGCCCACACCGGCGGCGGCGGCGCCGACCGTGCCGGCGACGCCGGCCTTGAACAGAAAATCACGTCTCTTCATGAGTCTTGCTCCTCAATCTCCGCGATGAAATGCGCAAAACCTCCACCGGCGACGCGGTCACCGCCGGCGGAGTGACGGTAATCAGTTGGCCAACAGCCCCGGCAACCACAGCACCAGATCCGGCCAGACCCAGATCGCCACCACGGCCAGCAATTGCAGGATCACGAAGGGGATCACGCCCCGGTACACGGTGGTCAGCTTGAGATCGGTCACCGCCCCTTTCAGGAAAAAGATGGCGTAGCCGAACGGCGGGGTGAGATAGCTGGTCTGCAGAACGATGGCGGACGCCACGCCCAGCCACAGCGGGTCGGCGCCCATCATGATCAACGGCGGCGCGAAGATCGGCACCACGATGAAGATGATCTCGAAGGTGTCGAGGATGAAGCCGAGCACGAACATCACCAGCAACACGAACAAAATGGCGCCGGTGACGCCGCCGGGCACCGAGGCCAGCAATTCGGCGATCACGTCCTCGCCGCCCAGGGCCCGGAACACCAAGGACAGAATGGTGGCGCC
Organism: Alloalcanivorax profundimaris; assembly: GCF_015265435.1. GTDB lineage: Bacteria > Pseudomonadota > Gammaproteobacteria > Pseudomonadales > Alcanivoracaceae > Alloalcanivorax > Alloalcanivorax profundimaris. Next base: position 163,393 of record NZ_JABJWH010000009.1, read on the forward strand.
GATCAGAATGGCGTAGATCATCAGGCTCATGGAGAGCGCCGAGCGGCTGGCGTCCTTGAGCACCCGGAGCGAGAACTGCCGGCCCAGGACCGCCAGGATGCAGGCGCCCATCCCGCCCAGCGCGGCGGATTCCGTGGCGGTGGCGATACCGGACAGAATCGACCCCAGCACCAGCACGATCAGCGCCAACGGCGGCAGCATGGTGCACAGCACCCGTTTGGGCAGGGTGCGGCGCTCTTCGTCGCTCATGGTCAGCGGCGGGCAGGCGTCACTGTCGAACACGGCGCGCAGTCCCATCACCACCAGATAGAAGAACACCAGCAACAACCCCGGCACCAGGGCCGCGGTGAACAGGTCGGTGACACCGATCTGGGTACTGTTGAAACCGCCCTGGCTGAGCATCGCCTGGGTATTGGCGTCCTGCAGCATGATGCCCAGCAGAATCAGCACCGTGGACGGAGGAATGATCTGCGCGGTGGAGCCGGCGGCGCAGATCAGGCCGCTGGCCAGGGGCTCGTCATAGCCGGCGCGGCGCATGGCGGGCAGACTGATCAGCCCCATCGCCACCACGGTGGCGCCCACCACGCCGGTGGACGCGGCCAGCAGCGCGCCAACGATGATCACCGCCACGCCCAGCCCGCCGGGCACCCGGCCGAACAGCTGGCCCATGGTGGTGAGCAGGTTCTCGGCGATGCGCGAGCGTTCCAGGATCGCCCCCATGAACACGAACAACGGCACCGCCAGCAGGGTTTCATTGGCCATGATGGAGAAGATGCGCCCCGGCAACGCCCCCAGCATCAGCATATCGAAAGCGCCGAAACAGGCAGCCACCGACGCCACCAGGATGGAAGCCCCACCAATGGCGAACGCCACCGGAAAACCACTGAGCAGCGCGAGGATCAGAACAACAAGCAGGATCAGAAGGAACAGCTCAGCCACGGCCTTTCTCTCCAGCGGACGGATCGCGAATCACGAGAATGGAACGGAGCATCAGGCTCAGCCCCTGCAAAGCGAGCAGCAGGCAGAAGCCGAGCAGGCAGGACTTGAGCAGATACATGAACGGCAGGCCGCCGATGGTGGGCGAGGTTTCCAGCCGCGCCCAGGAACGCTGGATGCCCGGCCACGCCTTGATGGCGATGAAGTAGAGCATCGGGTAGAGGAACACCAGGGTGCCGAGCAGATCGATCCAGGCCCGCCCGCGGGCGGAAAGCTGGTTGTAGAAGAGATCCACGCGCACATGACCTTCGGTGCGCAGAACATAGGCGGAACCCAGGGTGAACAGGGCGCCGTTGAGCCAGATATAGGCTTCCGACAGCCAGGGAAACCCGAGTTCGAAACCATAACGGAGCACCGCCACCACCGCGCAGATCACCGCGATGACCGGCATCCCCCACTTGAGGACTTCGCCGATGCACTCGTTGAGGCGATCAATGAGATTCGCCAACCTCTCCATACCGCTTGTCTCCTGCCCATCGCCTTTACCGGATCGCGCCGATGTCACCGGCATCGCCGGACGGCTCCACGATCGTGTTCAAGTCCCTGGGTTGCCCGCGGCCGTGGGCGGCGGGGGAAAGCGGCGCGCTGGAACGCCAAATTAGGATGGGTAGCACCTATTTTTTTGGATAGGCGGTGCCTTGGATCCTCGGTCATATCGATCAACCTGTTGTTATTACTGTTGTTTTTTTATCTGTCCCAAGCCGCGTACCATGATTTATTTATCAGTACACTGACTATAATCAACGCTAAACGAATCAATGGGGCTTTGCAACAGGCTTTCCACGCGGGGGTTCAGAGGGTGAAACAAGGGGGAGACAGGAACAAAAAAAAGGGAGCCCGGATGGGCTCCCTTTTCGAATTGGAGCGGGAAACGAGATTCGAACTCGCGACCCCAACCTTGGCAAGGTTGTGCTCTACCAACTGAGCTATTCCCGCTGAGCGCTTGTGAACGGGTTGAGTGGCGTCCCCTAGGGGAGTATTCGGCGCTTCGCGCCTCACCCCTCCGGGGCTGCCCTCGCACGCGAGGCCATTCTTCGTCGCCGGCCATGCCGGCTCCTTGTCGAACCCCATTAAGGCAGTTCGACTTCTGGCCTTCAACCGCTGCCTGCCACGGCAAGCTGCTGTGTGATCGGCCAGATTGAGTGGCGTCCCCTAGGGGAGTCGAACCCCTGTTACCGCCGTGAAAGGGCGGTGTCCTGGGCCACTAGACGAAGGGGACCCGTGCTCTCAAGCGGCGCGTAGAATAGAAATCGGCGCCGCTATCGTCAAGGGGAAATTCGCCCTTGGCGCGCGTCCGCTGAATCTTTCGCCAATCCGCCGCCCGGCGGCGCGGCGGGCGGCATAAAGGGTCATTGACCGTCCCGGTCCGCTGCTATATCCCTGAGGCTTCAAAAAACGGCCCCGCGCCCGCCCGGGGCCCCGACCGGGAGAGACGCATGTCCATGAAACTCTACGGCGCCATTCTGTCGCCTTTCGTCCGCAAGACCCGCGTGGTGCTGGCCCTCAAGGGCCTGGAGTACGAGTCGGTGATGGTGGACCCGAACAACAAACCGGAGGGCTATGAAGCGATCAGCCCGCTGGGCCGCATTCCCGCGTTGGAAGTGGACGGCCGCTACCTGGCGGATTCGGCGGTGATCTGCGCCTATCTGGAGCGTATCCAGCCGGAACCGGCGCTCTACCCCGCCGATCCCTATGAGTACGCCCGCACCCTGTGGTTCGAGAAGTACGCGGATTACGAGCTGGCGCCGCAGTGCACCTTCATGGTGTTCCGCAACCGGGTGGTGAAACGGCTGATCGGCCAGGAGTGCAACGAGGAGCAGGCCCGGGAAGCGCTCACCCAGCGCATTCCGCCGCTGCTGGATTACCTGGAGCAAGAGCTGGAGGGCAAGGAGTATCTGGTCGGCGACCGGCTCACCGTGGCCGACATCGCCGTGGCCAGCCAGATGGTCAACTTCGCCCATGGCGGCGAGCGCCCGGACGACGGCCGCCACCCCAACCTGGCCGCCCATACCCGGCGCATCCACGAACTGGCGCCGTTCGCGGAGACCATCGCCAAGGAAAGCGGCTTCCTGAAAAAAGTGCTGGGCTGAACTCAGGGCGCCGGATCGGCGCCCCGCTCCACCGCCTCCAGCGCGGCGCGGCCGCCGGGCGCCACCCGCAGCCGGGCCACGCCGCCGTCGCGCAGCTCCGCTTCCAGCCGGCGCGCCTCCTCCGGCGGCGCGAACCAGGCTTCAATGCCGTAGCGCACGTGCATGCGCCCGCCGCGCACGGCGGTGATCCGGCCACGCAGATAGGGCCCGTCGTCCGGCTCGCGCAGGCGGGCCCGGCCGGGACGCCACAGGCCGTCTTCCCGGTGCAGCGGCACGAACACCGGGTCGCCGCCCCGGGGCAGCTCCATATCCGGAATCGGCAGGCGGCTGAACGGATAATCGAGACGCACGTACTGGCCCCGGAACCAGTCCCGGGGGTCCACCGGCAGCGTCGCCACCCGCACTTCCTCGCCCACCCACAGCGGGTACTGGCTGTAGCCGGCCAGGCCGCCCAGCACCAGCAGTTGCACCAGCACCGCCGTGACCAGCCCGGCTTTCATCAGGGTTCGGTTCAGGGGGCGGGTCATGGCCGGACCTCCCGGCGGCGCCAGTAGAAGGCCGCCAGCAACAGCACCACCGCCATGCCGGCGAACAGGCCGGCGCCGCCCAGGTAGCCGCCGATCAGATCCAGATAGCGCAGCAGGGCCAGGATCAGCATGGCCACCAGGCCGGTGAAGAACAGCCCCGCCCGGCCTTCGGTGAGCCCCCGGTGCAGCCAGCGCAGGGCCAGGCCCAGCACCAGCAGGTTGCCGGCCACCGCCCAGACCAGGGCCTGGTCCGGCAGGCCACCGGTGTGCACCAGGGCCAGCAGGCCGGCGGTTACCGTGGCCAGCAGCGGCTGGCCGGCCAGGGCCGCCACCACCAGCACCGCCAGGGCCGCCCACAGGCCCGGGTCCAGCCAGGTCCAGGCCAGCGCCAGATAGTCCCGCCAGATGTCCACGAAGGTGAACGGCAGCAGCGCCAGCAGGATCAGGCGCGGTACGCCCACCACCAGGGCCGGGCCGGCGGCGCCGAACCAGCGCGGGCGCCGGGACAGGGCCGCCGCCAGCACCAGCAGCGCCAGGTTGAAGCTGATCATGCCCTCCGGGGCGTCCGGTCCGAAGTCGGTGGCGTAGGCCCAGGTGAGCATCAGGTTGAGCCAGCCGGCGGTGGCCGCCAGGGTCGCCAGGGTCAGCACGGCGCTGTCCCGATAGCGGGCCACCCCGGCGGCGACGGCCAGGAACAGCGGCATGGCCCAGGGCATGGCGTAGCGGTTTTCCAGCACCATCCAGGCGCTCGCCACCGCCAGGGTCAGCAAGGCCAGCAGCCGGCCCCGGGTGAGCGCGGCCAGGGGCAGCACGCCCAGGGCCCACAGCAGCAGGCCGTTGGGGAAATGCTCGCCGAGGTGATACATCTGGCCGATCAGCATCACCGAGGCGCCGTAGGCGAAGCCGCCCAGCAGCAGCCAGAAGGCGCCGGCGCTGCGGCGCAGGTAGCGCGCCACGCCGACGCCGTTGAGCACCGCGGTGAGCAACATCAGGCCGGCCAGACGCAGGGCCCGGGGCAGCTGCTCCCAGTTGGCGGACACCACCAGCAGCAGGGCCAGCCCCAGGAACAAGCCGGCCACCGCCAGAATCGGCCCGGCGGCGGAGGGCTCCGGATCATCCAGGCCGGCGCCGTAGCGGCCCAGCAGACGCCGGGCGGTGGCCTCGTCGATGTCGCCGTCGGCGTACCAGCTCCGGATCGCCCGGCGGATCAGATATCGTCGCATGCTCGCTCTCTCGTTCCCTGAGGGCGCGGCCGCTACAGCGGCAGGCCCAGACGCTTGGCCTCCAGCCGGCGCAGGAATTCCAGCATGATCTGCCGGTACAGGTCCTCGCCCAGCCACAGGTCTTCCACGCCGGCGTCCACGTTGGGGTTGTCGTTGACCTCGATCACTACCACCTCGTCGCCGGACTGCTTCAGGTCCACGCCATACAGGCCGTTGCCCATCAGGCGCGCCGCCTTGAGCGCGGTGCGCAGCACCCTGGGCGGCACGTCGCGCACCGCCAGGCCGCGGAAGCCGCCGGAGCTGGTCCTGCCGCCGTCCTTGTGGTGGTAGATCTGCCAGTGGCCCTTGCTCATGAAGTACTGGCAGGCGAACAGCGGCCGGTTGTTGAGCACGCCGATGCGCCAGTCGTAGTCGGTGTACATGAAGGCCTGGGCCAGCACCACCGCGGACTGCTTGAGGTACTGGCGCAGGGCGTCGCGCAGGCCGTCGCGGTCGGCCACCTTGCTGATGCCCCGGGAGAAACTGCCGTCCGGGATCTTGAGCACCATGGGCAGCCCCAGCTCGCCGATCAGGCGATCCACCTGGGCATCGGAATCGTCGAACACGAAGGCGGTGGGCGGCACCGGCACCTTGTTGGCCTGCATCAGCTCCGCCAGGTAGATCTTGTTGGTGCAGCGCAGGATCGAGCCCGGGTCGTCGATCACCACCATGCCTTCCTGCTCCGCCTTGCGGGCGAACTGATAGGTGTGGTGGTCGATGCCGGTGGTCTCGCGGATGAACAGGCCGTCGTACTCGCCCAGGCGGGCGTAGTCGTCGCGGCCCACCGGCTCCACCTTGATGCCCAGCTCGCGGCCGGCCTTGATGAACCGCTTCAAAGCGGTTTTGTTACTGGGCGGCAGGGCTTCGTGCTCGTCCACCAGCATGGCCAGTTCATAGCGGTCGCCGCGACGCCGGCGCGGGTTGCGCCAGACGCGGGCGTCGAAACGCTCCAGGGCGCGGGCGAAAGCGTCTTCCTCGTCGCCCTTGAGCTGCTTGAGGCTGGCGGTGCGGATCGATTCCAGGGTCCACTGGTCGTCGCGGCGCCGGAACGCCACGCGCAGAATCGGGCACGGCAACTGATCGAAAATCTGCCGGCCCAGCTCCGCCAGGTCCTGCTGTTCGGTGTGGCCGAAGTACAGGGTCAGGGTGAGCCGCTCGGCGGCCTCGCCGTGCTTGCCCGGGGCGCGCTTCTTGATCACCCGGTCCAGGGCGCTTTCGAAGTGGCCGAAATGCAGGCCGTACAGCGCCTTGCGGCTGAGGTCGTTGACCGTGCGCACCGAGGGCATGACCCGCTGGCCGCGCGCCTCCGCCAGCAGCGAGCAGTAGTAACCGGGCGACAGGTATTTATAGCCCCGGCACAGGTTGATCACCTGCACTTTCTTGTCGGTGCACACCGGCGTGGCCGCCTGCAGGTAATCGCGGGCGGACAGCAGGTGGCGGGTGGGGTAATAGGCGGCCCAGTCGGCGGGATCGTCGACCAGGATGATGACCTGACTCATGTGCCCGGATGGCCTCGCGTAAAAGGTAGTCCGGCGCACTGTATGCCAGGCCCGGCGGGGCGACAATCACTTTCGCGCCGGGCCCGGCGCGCCCTCCGCCACCACCAGCAGGGCCAGCGGGCCGCCGGCCTTACTGATCGCCGTACTGGCCGCCGTAGCCGCCGCCGTCCCTGGCGTTCTGGTCGGTTTTCCCGGCGTTACCCGGGTGTCCGGCTTTTTCGAGCGCATCCTGCACCTCCGGTGGCATGTAGGTTTCGTCGTGCTTGGCGAGCACCTCGTCCGCCTCGAAGCGGTCGCGGCTCACCAGGGTACCGTTGGCCACCACGCCCTGCCCTTCGCGGAACAGATCGGGAAGAATCCCCTGGTAATGGATCTCGAAGGTGCCCTTGCCGTCGGTGACGGCGAAGGTCACGTTCAGGGATTCCGGATCGCGGCGCACCGACCCCTCCTCCACCAAACCACCGACACGCATTTTAGTGCCCACCGGCGCTTCGCCGTTGACCACCTGCTGCGGGGTGTAGAACAGATTGATGTTCTGGCGCAGGGCGTAGACCGCCAGCCCCACGGCGATGGCCAGGCCGACCAGAATGGCCAGCACCACCATCAGACGTTGTTTACGAACCGGATTCATCAAGGTGCTCCGAAGAGGTTGCGTTGTCGCGGGCATCGCGGCGCGCCCGGCGCGCCAGCTCGGCGCGCACCCGTCCCTGCTGGCGCAGCGCGAACAGCATATTGCCGATGATCAGGAGCGCGCTCAATCCGTAGGCGGTCCAAACGTAGAAGCCGTGGTTTCCCATCGCCACGAAGTCGGCGAAGCTGTCGAAATACATGCTTACCTCCCGCCCTTGCCGCCGGCCGGGGCCACCAGCTTGCGCACCCAGCCGCTACGCCGCTCGCGGCTGAGCACCTCGGCGCGGGCCCGAATCAGCACATTGGCGGCGTACAGCAGCCACAGGCCCAGCATGCTGATCAGCAGCGGATACTTCATGGCGTCGTTGATGGACGATTCGCCCACCATCTTCAGCGTGGCGCCCTGATGCAGAGTCTGCAGCCATTCCACGGAATACTTCACGATCACCACGTTGATCACCCCCACCACCGCCAGCAGGGAGGCGGCCCGGGCCGCCTGGCGCGGATCGCGGATGGCGCTTTGCAGGGCGATGATGCCCAGATACAGGAACAGCAGGATCAGCATGGAGGTCATGCGCGCGTCCCACTGCCAGTAGGTGCCCCAGGTAGGCTTGCCCCAGAGCGCGCCGGTAAGCAGGGACACCGCCGCCAGCACGGCGCCGAACGGCGCCAGGGCCTTGAGCATCACCTCGGCCATCTTCATGCGCCAGACCAGCGCCACCAGGCCCGCCACGCCCATGGCGATGTAGCCCATCAGAGCGCCGCTGGAGGCCGGCACGTGAATGTAGATGATGCGGTAGCTGTCGCCCTGGTAGCGCTCCACCGGCGCCCAGGCCAGGCCCCAGGCCAGCCCCACCGCCAGCACCACCAGGGCGATGGGCACCAGCCAGGGCAGCACGGCGTTGCAGAAGCCGTAGAAGTAGCGCGGTGAACCAAGCTGGTGGTACCAGCGTTTAATTGTTTTCCACATAAACGATCATCACTTCGTTCGATTCAGCATGCAGGGCGTTAGTCTCCGGCGCTGATGCGCAGACCCAGCGCCACGGCCACCGGCCCCAGGCTCAACGCCAGCGCCAGGATCGCGCCCAGCACCGCCAGCAGCCCGTCGGTGGGCAACCCGTCCTGGGCGGTGCGCACCACGCCGGCGCCGAACACCAGCACCGGGATGTACAGCGGCAGCACCAGCACCGCCAGCAGAATACCGCCGCGGTTGAGCCCCACCGTGAGCGCGGCGCCGATGGCGCCCACCACGGTCAGGGTCGGCGTGCCCAGCAGCACGCTCACCATGAGCGTATCCAGCACCGCCACCGGCAGCTGCATCATGTAGCCCAGCAGCGGCGCGATCAGCGCCAGCGGCAGGCCGGTGAGCAGCCAGTGCGCCAGCAGTTTGGCGCTCACCGGCACCACCGTTACCACGGGGGCCGTGAGCATCTGGTCCAGGGCGCCGCTTTCCTGGTCACGGCGGAACAGGCCATCCAGGGACAGCATCACCGCCAGCAGGGCCGCCACCCAGACCGCCCCGGGCGCCACCAGGGCCAGCAGCTCCGGCTTCGGCGACAGCCCCAGCGGGAACAGGCTCACCACCACCACGAAGAAGAACAGCGGCTGCACCATGTCCGCCGGCGCCCGCCAGATCAGGGTCAGTTCGCGGCGCAGCGACGCCCACCAGATGCCGCTCATGCCAGCACCTCGGCGCCGTCGCCGCTCAGGTGCAGGCGATGCACGCCCTCGCCCACCCGGTGGTGGGAGGTGTACAGCACCAGGGTGCCCCCGGCGGCGGCCTCGCGCAGGCGTGCGTCCAGCCGCGCCACGCCATCCTGGTCGATGGCGGTGAAGGGCTCGTCCAGCACCCAGACGCGCTTGCCGCCCAGCCACAGCCGGGCCAGGGCGATGCGCCGCTTCTGGCCGGCGGACAGGCGCCCGGCGGGCACGTCCTCGAAGCCGTACAGGCCGAGGGCATCCAGGGCGGCGTCCGGGTCGCCGCTCTGGCCCGCCAGGGCCTGACTGTATCGGAGGTTTTCCCGGGCGGTGAGTTCCTCACGCACGCCGGGCTGGTGGCCCAGGTAGAGCAGCGACGGCGCCAGGGGCCCGGCCCAACGCACCTCGCCCTCGTAGAAACCGTGCAGGCCCACCAGGATGCGCAGCAGGGTGGTCTTGCCGGCGCCGTTGGCGCCGGTGATTTGCCAGATCTGGCCGTCGTCGGCGGAGAAATCCAGGTTCCGGAACAGCATCCGGTCATCCCGCTCGCAGCTTAGACGGCGCACTGTGAGGCGTGGCGCAGTGATAGTCAGAACCTCCCTGAATCGGCGCGGCAGTATAGCATGGCGATAGCGCCCCGGATGCCCCGTGACCTTGATCCAGGTCGGATCCGGCGCGTCCCGGACGAGGGCGGCCGAAGTAGGCTAGACTAGGGCGCCTTGTTTCGCGTCGAAAGGATTCCGGCCATGCGTTTTCCGATTCCGCGCGCCGCCGCCGGCGGCGCCGTACTCGCCCTGCTGCTGAGCGCCTGCGGCGGCGGCGACCGGCCCCTGGCCACCGTCGACCGGGTGGACCTGCAGCGCTACGCCGGCACCTGGTACGAAATCGCCCGGCTGCCGCAATGGTTCCAGCGCGGCTGCTACAACTCCACCGCCACCTACGAACCCATGGACGACGGCGGCCTGCGGGTGATCAACCGCTGCCAGCGGGAGGACGGCCCCAGCGTCGCCGAGGGCGAAGCGCGGGTGGTGCCTGATTCCGGCAACGCCAAACTCAAGGTGCGCTTCGACAACTGGTTCTCCCGACTGCTGCCCAAGGTGGCCGAGGGCAACTACTGGATCATCGCCCTGGACAAGGATTACCGGACCGTGGTGATCGGCGAGCCGGGCCGCGACTATCTGTGGATCCTGGCCCGCGACCCGCGCCTGCCCGAGGACCAGTATCAGGCTCTGGTGGAGGGTGCCCGGGAGAAAGGTTTCCCGGTGGACGAACTCAAGCGCAACCGCGATCTGGTGCCGGCGTCGCCGGCGCCGGTGGAAGGTTGATCCGGCCCGGGAGGTTCCCATGGCGGTGGAAATCGAACGCAAATTCCGCGTTAACCGCACCGACTTTCTCGACGGCGTGGACGGCGAACGCCTGATCCAGGGTTACCTGAGCCACGCCCGTCAAGCGACGGTACGGGTGCGGGTCCGCGACGACCAGGCCTGGCTGACCATCAAGGGCGAAACCCGTGGCGCCCGGCGCAGCGAGTTCGAATACCCGATACCGGCGGACGACGCCCGCGCCATGCTCGAGGAAATGTGCCCGGAAGGGGTGATCGACAAGACCCGTTATCGCCTGCCCCTGGACGGCCACGTTTGGGAAGTGGACGTGTTCCATGGCGACAACGACGGCCTGGTGGTGGCGGAGATCGAGCTGGACGACGAGGATCAGCCCTTCACCCGGCCGCCCTGGCTTGGCGAGGAGGTCACCGGGGACCCGCGCTACTACAACAGCGCCCTGAGCCGCACCCCCTATGGCCGTTGGTAGCGTGCAGTACATCCTGTGGCGACAGGACGACAACGGCAACGTCTTCGTGGTGTGCCGCTTTCACTCCCGGGACCAGGCGAACCGGGTCTGCGAGCGTTACCGCAAGCGCGGCCACAAGCAGCTCTACTGGGTCAAACCCCTGGCTCCCCAAGGCCCGCCTTCCTGAAGCCGGCGCTCAACCGGCGCGCTTGATTCCGCTAAGGTTCTGGAAACACAGTTCCCGAGCGGTCTCCATGAATTCCTGAATGAACGGCACCGATTCGTCGCCGTCGCGCACCGCCGCGTACAGGGTGCGCCACACCCCCGCCTCGCCAAGCCGCGCCGCCTCCACCAGTTTCAGATCCAGGTATTCCGTGAGCGCCCAGTTGGGCAGCGCCGCCACGCCCCGGCCGGCGGCCACCAGTTGCACCATCATCGGCGTCAGCTCGGCGGTGCGCACCGAGGCCGGCGCCACCCCGGCCGGATCCAGGAAGGCGGTGAACACATCCAGGCGCTCGTGCTCCACCGGGTAGGCGATCAGCACCTGCTCGGCCAGATCCCCGGCGCTGACGAAGCCAGGCCGCGCCAGGGCCGAACCCCGCGCCACCGCCAGCACCAGCTCGTAACGAAACAACGGCAGATAACGCACCGCCTCGTCGTCCACCGGGTCCGAGGTGATCACCATGTCCAGATCACCGCGTACCAGGGCGCTCTGCGGGGTGAAGCTGAACGCCGCGGACAGATCCAGCTCCACCTCCGGCCATCCTTCCCGGAACCGGTCCAGGGCCGGCATCAACCATTGAAAGCAGGAGTGACACTCGATGGCGATGTGCAGCCGGCCGCTGCGCCCGGCCGCCAGCCGGCGCAGCTCGGTCTCGGTGCGCCGCACCCGGGGCAACACCTGGTGGGCCAGCTCCAGAACGCGCTGGCCCGCCGGCGTGAAACGGATCGGACGGGTGCGGCGCACGATCAACGCCACCCCGAGGCGGTGCTCCAGATCCTTGAGCTGGTGAGACAACGCCGACTGGGTGACATGCAGCCGCTCCGCCGCCTCCACCAGGCTGCCCGCCTCCCGGATCGCCAGCAGGGTGTTCAGATGGCGCAGCTCCAACATGAGAAACCCTCATAACAAGAATTAGAAATTTGATTTTGCCTCAAGTGGAGCCACCGCCACAATAGCGCCATTCGAAACGTAAGGACGCAACCATGACCCGTTTACACAATCTCGGCTTTCCCCGGATCGGCGCGCGCCGGGAACTGAAGCAGGCCGTGGAGGCCTACTGGGCCGGCACCCTGCAGCAAAGCGAACTGGAACACGTGGGCCGCAGCCTGCGCGAGCGCCACTGGGCCCTGCAGGCGGAAGCCGGCGTGTCGCCGCTGCCGGTGGGCGATTTCGCCTGGTACGACCAGATCCTGGAGTTCTCTTGCCTGCTCGGCGTGGTGCCGGCGCGCTTCGGCCACGGCGACGACCAGCCCGTGGACCTGGACACCCTGTTCCGCATGGCCCGGGGCCGGGCGCCCAGCGGCAGCCCGGCGGCGGCCTGCGAGATGACCAAGTGGTTCGACACCAACTACCACTACATCGTCCCGGAACTGGCGGCGGACCAGAGCTTCCGCATCGCCCGGGAAAGCCTGTTCGAGCAGGTGGAAGAAGCCAAGGCCCTGGGCCATGACCCCAAACCGGTGATACCGGGCCCGCTCACCTACCTCTACCTCTCCAAGGGCGACGCCTTCGAGGGCGCCACCGACACCGCCAAGCTGGCCCTGCTGGAGCGCCTGCTGCCGGTGTACCGCGACATCCTGAGGCGCTTCGCCGACCAGGGCGTGGCCTGGGTGCAGATCGACGAGCCGATTCTCGCCCTGGATCTGCCCGACGACTGGCAGCGCGCCTACCTGCGTGTTTACGACAGCCTGGCCGGCGCGGCCGACTTGAAACTGCTGGTGGCCACTTACTTCGAGGGGCTGCGCGACAACCTGTTCACCGCCCTGCAACTGCCGGTGGCCGGCCTGCACCTGGACCGGGTACGCGGTGACGACGACCTGCAACAGGTGCTGCCGCGCCTGGGCGACAAGGTGCTGTCCCTGGGCGTGATCAACGGCCGCAATATCTGGCGCGCCGATCTGGACGCGCTGCTTAAAACCCTGGCACCGCTGCGCGATCAACTGGACGACCGGCTGTGGCTGGCGCCGTCCTGCTCCCTGCTGCACGTGCCGGTGGATCTGGACCAGGAAGACAAGCTCGACGACGAGCTGAAAGGCTGGCTCAGCTTCGCCAAGCAGAAGCTCCAGGAACTGGCGGTGCTGCGCGGCGCCCTGGACGGCGACGACAGCGTGCATCCGGCCCTGGAAGCGCAACGGGCCGCCGTGGCCGCCCGCGCCACCTCACCGCGCATCCACAACCCGGCGGTGGCGGACCGCCTGGCCGGCGCCGACCGGCTGTCCCGGGACCGGCTGAGCCCGTTCGCCGAGCGCATCGGCAAACAGCAGGCGGCGCTCAAGCTGCCCGCCTACCCCACCACCACCATCGGCTCCTTCCCGCAGACTCCGGAAATCCGCGCCGCGCGCCGGGACTGGAAGGCCGGCAAGCTCGGCGACGCCGACTACCACGAGCGCATGAAGCAGGAAATCACCCGGGTGATCCGCTACCAGGAACAGGTGGACCTGGATGTGCTGGTGCACGGCGAGCCGGAGCGCAACGACATGGTGGAATACTTCGGCGAGCTGCTGGAGGGCTTCGCCTTCACCCGATTCGGCTGGGTGCAGAGCTACGGCTCCCGTTGCGTGAAACCGCCGGTGATTTTCGGTGACGTGAGCCGCCCGCACCCGATGACCGTGGAGTGGCTGCGCTTCGCCCAGTCGCTCACCGACAAGCCGGTGAAGGGCATGCTCACCGGGCCGGTGACCATCCTGCAGTGGTCCTTCGTGCGTGACGACCAGCCCCGCCAGGCCACCTGCCGGCAGATCGCCCTGGCCCTGCGCGACGAGGTCCAGGACCTGGAGAAAGCCGGCATCGGCGTGATCCAGATCGACGAGCCGGCGTTCCGCGAGGGGCTGCCCCTGCGCCAGGACGACTGGCGGGCCTATCTGGACTGGGCGGTGGAATGCTTCCGCCTGGCCACCGTGGGCGTGGCGGACCAAACCCAGATCCACACCCACATGTGCTACTCGGAATTCAACGACATCATCGAAGCGATCGCCGCCATGGACGCGGACGTGATCACCATCGAAACGTCCCGCTCCAACATGGAGCTGCTGGAGGCGTTCCAGAACTTCGAGTATCCCAACGACATCGGCCCCGGGGTCTACGACATCCATTCGCCCAATGAACCGGCGGTGGACTGGATGGTGGACCTGATGCACAAGGCCGCCGACCGGCTGCCCAAGGAACGGCTCTGGGTGAACCCGGATTGCGGGCTCAAGACCCGAAAATGGGAGGAAACCGAGGGCGCCCTGGCCAATATGGTGAGCGCCGCCAAGCAGCTGCGCGCCGGCTGACCGGGTACCGCGAAAAGGGGAGGACGCACCGCCCTCCCCTTTTTTCCCGCGCTACGGACCCTTCGGGGTCCGTTTTTTTATTGAATGCGGATCAGCGCGCGCAGGTCCTCGGCGATCCGCTCCACCGGCTGATCGTTGCGCATGAACACCCGCACCTTGCCATCGCGATCGAAGCCGTACATGGCCAGGCCGTGGTTGACCAGATAGTTGCCGTTGGCGTCCGGCTCGCCGTAGCTGTAGGCGGTGCGGTAGCGCTTGGTGAGCGCGTCCAGCGCCTCCTTGTCGCCGGTGAGGCCGTCCACCCGCGGGCTGAAGTAGCCGGTGTATTTGGCCAGCAGCTCCGGCGTGTCACGCTCGGGGTCCACGCTCACGAACAGCACGCGCAGTTGCTCGCGCTCCTCCGGCGACAGCTTCCCCAGGGCCTGGGCCAGGGCGGTGAGCGTGGTCGGGCAGTAATCCGGGCAGTGGGTATAGCCGAAGAACAGCACCACCGCCTCGCCCTGGTAGCGGGCCTCGGTGACGGTCTCGCCGTTTTCTCCGGTGAGCGAGAATTTCAGGTCCGGCATCAGCCCGCTGATGTCCTTGCCGTTGAATTCCACGCCCGAGGAATCGCATCCCGCGCTCAGCAGCATCGCCATGGCGAGCAGCGCGGCAAGAATGGAACGGACCATGTCAGCCTCCTTTTTCAGTGTCGTAACGCAGGTATAAACGCAGCACCACCAGGGCGCCGAGAATCGTCATCATGGCGGCGGGAATCCAGGTCAGGATACCGCCCAGCACCTGATCCGTGGCCGGGTCCATGGCGAAAGCGCGGCCGCACACCGCGTAGACGTCGTAGAGCCCGGCGTCGGCGAAGGTGATGTAAGCGCCCAGCAGAATCTGCGGAAACAGGGCCGCCACCAGCATCAGAAAGCGCACCCCGAAGCACGAGGTGCCGGCCCGGTCCGGATCGCGCGGGTCCAGGATCACCAGCCAGAAGATCACGCCGTCCACCAGCATGGACCAGTTCATCAGCTCGTAGAGTCGCAGGTTGAGCATGGCGTCGAAGTGAATCGACGGCGTCAGCCAGAAAAAGATCAGGCCCACGAACAGCACCGTGGCCACCACCGGATCGAACAGCACCCGGCGCACCGGCCGGAACGCCGCCGCCAGGCGCGGGAAGCGGCGCCCCCCGGCGCAGGCGGCGAACACCGGCAGCGGATTGGCCAGGGCGATCAGGAAAGCGCCCAGGTGGTGCAGGACCAGATGCTGGCCCCGGTGCACGAAGAACATGTAGCGCGCGTAGTAATCGAACTGGGTGTGCATCACCCCGTAGCACAGCAGCACGCCCAGGAAGAACGACAGGGCACGCCACGCCGAGGGCCGCCGGCCCCGGGCCGCCAACCGCCGCCAGCCGAGCAGGTAGGCGAACACCGTGACGGCGAACAGCAGCACGGTGACCGGAGACAGGATATAGGGCGTCAGCGCGCCCAGCAGGGTGTGCAACATGAACAGGAACGGGCCTTCACCGGGAAGGGCCGGCCGCGCCGGCCCGGATCGCGGTGCCAAGGGTGCGTCGCCGCCCGGCCCGCGTCAAGGTGGGCGGTGCGGCGTTTCGCCGCGCCGGCCCGGCGCCGCCCTAGCCGGGCACCAGCTGTTCCGTATCCGGGTAGGACAGGCAGCGGTCCGGACCCAACTCCACCGGCCCGGCGGAGCCCGGCAACTGCCAGGGAGCGGCGTGGCCCTGCTCCGGCTTGGCGTCCACCGCCGGCAGGCTGGTGAGCCCGTCCAGGGCGGCGCGGAACCAGTCCGGCCGGTAGCACTGGGCGGCCAGGGCCGCCCGGTCGCCGGCCGGGCCCTGCCCCCAGCGGGCCATCTCGCCAAGCAGGAAGGCGGCGTCGGAACGCCAGGGAAAGTTGGCCTGGAAGCCGGCGAACACATGGAAGTGATGGGCCGGGAACGGCTGCCCCACCAAGCCCCCGGGCAGGCGCTGGGTGAAAGGCGCGCGCAGCACCTCGGCGGGCAGATCCAGCCAGGCCGGATGGGCGAGCAGGTCCAGGCAGTCCAGCAGGTGCCGGTCGGCGTGCTCGGCGGCGCGGTGCAGGGCGCGCAGCAGAGCCCGGTGGGTCTCCGGATGCGCCTCCGCCCAGTCCCGGGTCACCGCCAGCACCTTCTCCGGGGCGTTCTCCCACACCTGGTAACCGGACAGCAGGCAGTGGCCGGCGCCGGTGTGCGCCGCCAGGCTGTTCCAGGGCTCGCCCACGCAGAACCCGTCGATGTGCCCCAAACGCAGGTGGTCCACCATCTGCGAGGGCGGCAGCACCACCAGACGCACGTCCCGGTCCGGGTCCAGGCCGGCCACCGCCAGCCAGTGACGCAGCTGGTAGGCGTGACAGGAATAGGGAAACACCACCGCCAGCACCAACGGCGCGTCGCCGGCGGCGGCCCGCGCCGCCACCAGCCGGTTCAGGGCCAGCGCCATGTCCTGGGGCGTGGGGCCCTCCGCCAGGGCACGCAGGCCATGGAACAGCAGCGGCGACACCGTGATGCCATTGCCGTTAAGCCCCATGGAAAACCCGGTGGCCAGGGACCGGCGCAGACCGCCCCGCCCCAGGGAGGTGGCCAGCAGCAAGGGGGCCAGCATGGGCGCCGCCTCCACCTCGCCCACCAGCAGCCGGTCGCGCAGGCTGGCCCAGCTCCATTCCGGCCGCAGGGTCACGTCCAGGCCCTCCTCGGCGAAGTACCCGGCTTCCCGGGCCACCACCAGGGGCAGGCTGTCGGTGAGCGGCATATAGCCGATGCGCACGGCGGTGTCGGTCATGGTCCCCCCCGGGCCTTGAGCAAATCCGCGAAGGCGAGCAACGACCGGGCCACCTGGATCAGGGGCTGGCCGGTGTTCAGCGCCTGGCGCCGCAGGGCGGCGTCGGCGGCGGGTTCGTTGAAGCGGCGGCGCCGCATCAGCAGGCGCCGGGCGGCGTCGATCTGCGCCTGGGCGGCGGGATCCGCGACGCCGCCCTCCAATTCCTCGCGCAACGCCCGGTATTCCCGATAGCGGGCGGTGGCCACCGCCACCACCTCGCGCACCCAGGCCGGGTCCGAACCTCCGGCCACATAGGCGCTGACGCCGGCGCGCAGAGCCGCCACCACCAGCGCCTCGTCGTCACAGAACAGGGGCAAGGGCCGGGGCAAGGCGTCATCGCCGTCCAGGGCCAGGCTTTCCAGGGCGTCCCGGTCCGGGGCGTCCATGTCCACCAGCACCAGGGCCGGCGCCCCGGCGCGCACCTTGCCGGCCAGGCCGGCGGCGCTGGTCAGACGCGCCTGCACGCCGTGCCCCAGGTCTTCCAGGGCCCGCTCCAGCAACGCCGCCCGGGGCGGCTGATCGTCCACCAGCATGATGTTCGGCGTCATGGCCGTATTTCCCGTACCCACCTCGGCAGTAGTGTGATTAGCAATGCCTGTGCCAACCCCGATAACGCGCTACGGCGTGATGGTGAAGCGCAGCACGCCGATGATCTGATTCTTGTCGGTGCGCACCTCCACCCGCCAGTCGCCCGCCGCCGGCGCCGGCAGGTGCGCCTTGTGCGACCAGGTGCGGTAGCCCTCCCGGCGCCCGCCGGTGAGATGCAGGCCGATGCGATCCACCAGCTCGCCGTCATGGTACCAATAGTGACTCACCGGCTGCCCCAGGCCCAGGGGGGCGCGGATCGCGGTGTAGGCGTAGAGCCCGTCATCCAGCTCCGAGGCGGCGAACCGCCGGCCGGTGACCAGCGGCTCACGGCTGGCCCGGTTGATGCTCGCCGCCATGGCCCGCTCCTCCAGGGACAGGGTCAGTGGCGGCACCAGGGCCGCGCCCCAGAACGGCACCGTGGCGATGGCGCCGGAAAACACCACCAGCAACGCCCAGCGGTAGGCCGGCCTGGGCCCGCCCACGCGCCAGAAACTGGGCAGCGCGAACAGGGCGGTGAGCACCGCGGCACCGTCCAGCGCGTAGTTGGTGGGCCATTTGAAGATCAGCGGCAGCAGCACCAGCAACGCCACGAACAGCGCCCAGGCATGGAAGCCGAAATACAGCGCCCGGTGGCCGGCGAGCCGGAAATACAAGGGGTCGATGATGCTCACCAGGGCGCCGGCGATCACCAGGCCGGTGAACAGGAAGTACTCGGCGCCGCCGGACCACTGGAGGATCACGAACGGCAAGCTGAAGAAGAACGCCTCCTGGTGCACGCCCTGCAGCATCAACTTCAAGGCGCCCTGGGCCAGGGGCTCCATGGCCCCGCCGCGAAAGCGGCGCAGCCAGAAGTTCTCGGTGAGCAGCACCAGCCAGGTGCCCACCAGAACGGCGGTGAGCACCGCCGCCAGCCAGGGTTTGCGTTCCACCAGGAAGTAACTGGCCAGGCCCAGGGAAAAGCTGCCCACCGCCCAGAGGTGGCGCAGGCGGTAGAGGAGCGTGTTGAGGCTTTCCAGCCAGCGGGCTTGCATGGTGGTGTGGCGTCCTGGGTCTGGTGCGTGGGTGGTGATGCGTGTTCGAGGGTCAGGCTACCGGATGGTTTCCCGGGTGGCTTGTAAAAATTGGGGTGGGGGCGTTGGGCTTTGCTTCGCTTGCCGGGCTTTTGGGATGGGCGTGGTGCTATTCGACGTAGAGGGGAGGATTGATTCGCCCGGGCCTTTGGGCCCGGGCTCACCCCTTCGGGGCGCCGCCGCTTTGCGGCGGCGTCCTGCGCCGGCCCTTTGGGCCGGCTTGTCGAACCCTGGGGGGTTCTCTAAATACTTCCTCGGTATGGCATCTCAAACGAAAAGGCCCCGCTCCTTTTGGGAGCGGGGCCTTTTCGTTTGAGATGGCGCACCGGGGAGGATTCGAACCCCCGACCTCCTGGTTCGTAGCCAGATGCTCTATCCAACTGAGCTACCGGTGCGGGCTTGTCGGCGTTGCCGTCAAGAGGCGCGCATTATTCCCAATCGCCCGGGCCCAGTCAAGCCAAGGGCGGTGAAATCTTGCGCAAACGACACGGAAAACGCGATTCAGTCGTCGTCGGTTTCCATTTGTTTTTGCAGATAATTTTCCTGGCCGACCTTGTCCATGAGCTCGAGCTGGGTTTCCAGCCAGTCGATGTGCTCTTCCTCGGAGTCCAGGATGCGGCGCAGCAGGTCCCGGGAGATGTAGTCGCGCACGGATTCGCAGTACTCAATGCCGTCGCGCAGGTCGGGCACCGCCATCTGTTCGAGTTTGAGGTCGCATTCGAGCATTTCCCGGGTGTTCTCGCCGATCATCAGCTTGCCCAGGTCCTGCAGGTTGGGGACGCCTTCCAGGAACAGAATCCGCTCGCACAGCCAGTCGGCGTGTTTCATTTCGTCGATGGATTCGTGGTATTCCTTTTCGTACAAGGCGTGCAGACCCCAGTCCTTGTACATCTTGGCGTGCAGGAAATACTGATTGATGGCGATGAGCTCGTTGCTCAGCGCCCGATTGAGGTGCTCCAGGACCTTCTTGTCGCCTTTCATGGTGCCTCTCCGGTGCCGGGGAATGGGGAAACGCGCCCATTGTTGTGCAACAGGTCGGCCCCGGCAAGGGCCCGCGACAAAAAAACCAGTAAATACAACTAGTTATATAAATGAGAATCAGTCTTCACTGATGTCCGACGGGTCCGTCCCTGGCTTGGCCCTCTACCTTTCACGGTATCGTGCCTGGCTGGGCGGTCGCCGTGGCCCGGGTGGTTCCGAAGCCGGCGCGGTTCTTCAGGCTGTCCTTGGCCAGAACCGCACCACTTCACCCAGACCGGTGGAGAGAGAAGAGGCCGCTGGTAAGGCGCTACGGGTATCACGCAATACCTGGCGGGCGTGCCGTGCACATTTGGCGCACTGACTGCCAACCCCAAGTTCCCGACGAAGATCACGCAGGCTGTCGCAACCGTTTTCGGCCGCTTCCCGTATTTGGCTGTCAGTGATGCCGTTGCAGAGACATACGTACATGGCTACGCCTACTCCTCAATCTCGAGAAGCAGGTTAAACCTAATGCGAATTATTATCAACACCTTTCGATAAGGGGGATTCTGGCGGGCAGGAAACGGCGCCGCCCCCGGAATGGGGGCGGCGGCGGGTCCGGTCTTGGGGACCGATCAGCTCTGCTTGGACGGCGTCTTGGCGGCCGTGGACTTGCGAGCCGCGCTCTTCTTCGCCGGGGTCTTCCGGGCGGCACTCTTGCGCGCCGCGGTTTTCTTGGCGGCGGTCTTTTTAGCGGCGGTCTTGCGGGCCGGGGTCTTGCGAGCGGCGGTCTTCTTCGCGGCGCTCTTGCCGGCGGTGGACTTCCTGGCCGTGCTCTTCTTGGCCGCGCTCTTGCGGGTGGTGGATTTCTTCGCCGCGCTCTTCTTGGCGCTGCTCTTGGTCTTGGCAGCGGCCTTGCGGGCGGCGCTCTTGGCTTTCTGTTCCGCCTTCTTCTGAGCGGCCTTGGCTTTCTTGGCCAGCTTGCGCTCGTATTCGCGCATCTTGGCGGACAGGTTGCGCTGGGCGGTGCGCAGCTTCTTCTTCTCGCGGGTGACCACTTTCTTCGCCGCCTGAATCTCGGCGCGAATCAGTTTGCTTTCACCGCGCAGGTCCTGAAGCTTGAGACGCTGGGTGTTCATGCGGCCGCGAGCGGTTTCCACGGCGCGCTTGGCGGCGGCGGTGGCGTTGCTCTTGGCTTTGTCACGTTTGCTGGCGAGGTCGGTGCGCAACTTGCCGAGCTTGCCGTTTTCGGTATCGATCTTCTTCTTGTGGCGGTCGAGACGGCCTTCCGCCTGGGCGACTTTTTTCTCCGCCTGGGTCACCGCCTTTTCCTGAAGCTTGAACTTGGATTCCGCGTTGCTCACCGACTTGGGAACCGCCGGTGCTTTATTGGCGGTCTGTTTGCTGGCGGTTTGTTTGCGTGCCGCGGTCTTGGCGGCGGTGGTCTTGCGAGCGGTGGTTTTCTTTTGCGTGGCGCGTTTGCTCGCTGCTTTCTTTGCTACTCGGGCCATGATCGATCTCCTAATCTATGACGTCGTTTTTCTGCGACAGTCGGAAAGTAGCACAAAAAAAATTACGTTGGTACATTATTTGACCAGCATCCCGGACGAATAAGTAAAAAATAAAAAAGAAGGACTTTTTTGTCGGCAAAAAACAAAAAAGGGCGCTTCATGAAGCGCCCTTTTGGGTTGATGGGATGATGGACGGGATCAACGATGCGATGCCCGACCGCCGTTGTGATTTGCGCCTTCAGGGCAAGCGCTCGGCGACCATCCTCGCCAATGCATCGATGTGCGCGGGTCGCGCGTTGAGCGCGGGAATGTAAGCGAACGATTCGCCACCCGCGCGCAGAAAGATCTCGCGGTTTTCCGAATCGATCTCTTCCAGTGTTTCCAGACAATCGGCGGCGAAGCCGGGGCACACCACCTGCACCGAGCGCACGCCGGCGCCGCCCCATTCTTCCAGCGTCTTGTCGGTATAGGGGTTGAGCCATTCCTGCGGACCGAAACGGGATTGGAACGTCACCGCCCAGGCGTCTTCCTCGAGCCCCAGGCGTTCGGCGATCAACCCGGCGGAACGCAGGCAACGCTCGCCGTAGCGGTCACCGAGTTCCTGATAGCGTTGCGGAATGCCGTGGAACGAGAACAACAGTTTTTCCGCGGCGCCGTGCTGGCCGCGAAATTCACGGATGCTGTCGGCCATGGCGTCGAGCCAGGCGTCGTGTTGCCAGTAATCCTTGATCAGGGTGAGGCCCGGCACCTCGCGGCGTCCACGGCTCCAGTCGGCGAGTACGTCCACCACGGCGCCGGTGGTGGAACCGGAGTATTGCGGGTACAGCGGCAGGATCAGCAAATGGTCGTGGCCGGCGTCGGCCAGTTCGTCGAGCACCGTCGGCAGGCCGGGATAGCCGTAGGTCATGGCGTAGCGGACGGTGACGTCGAGGCGCTCATCGAGCGCCCGGGTTTGCTGCTCCGACACTTCGCGGATCGGCGAGTCGTCGCCCCAGATCGAGGCATACAGACGGGCCACGCGCTTGGGACGGAACGGCAGAATGAACAGCCGCAGTACCCAGAACCAGACGAAACGGGGCGCTTCCACCACCCGCGGGTCGGACAGGAACTGTTTGAGATAGCGGCGCACCGCGCCCGGCGTGGGCGCGTCCGGGGTACCGAGATTGACCAGCACGACGGCGGTTTTTTCCGATGACATATAAGTAAGCCTCCGTTAGCGACCGGCATCAAAGCGAACACGGGGTCAAGGATAGGTGAGCGACGCCGCAAAAAAAGGGGAAGCCGAAGCTTCCCCTTTTTCCATCGCGGTGACCAGCGAAGGGCTCAGCCCTTGAGCTTGGCCATGATCCGCTGGCGGATGTCGTCGACGCCGCCAACGCCGGCCACTCGCACGTAGGTGGGGGCGTTGGGTTCGCCGCTCTCGGCGATCTTCTGGTAGAAGTCCACCAGCGGGCGGGTCTGCTCCTGGTACACTTCCAGGCGCTTGCGCACGGTGGCTTCCTTGTCGTCGTCACGCTGCACCAGCTCCTCGCCGGTGGCGTCGTCCTTGCCCTCTTCCTGGGGCGGATTGTGCTTGACGTGGTACACGCGGCCGGAGGCCGGGTGCACGCGGCGGCCGCTGAGCCGCTCGATGATCTCTTCGTCGTCGACGTCGATCTCGACCACGAAATCGATGTTGATGCCCTCGTCCACCAGCGCCTGGGCCTGGGGAATGGTGCGCGGAAAACCGTCGAACAGGAAACCGTTCTCGCAGTCGTCCTGGGCGATGCGTTCCTTGACCAGGCCGAGGATGATGTCGTCGGAAACCAGGCCACCGGCGTCCATGACCTTCTTCGCTTCCAGGCCCAGCGGCGTGCCCGCCTTCACCGCGGCACGGAGCATGTCGCCGGTGGAAATCTGGGGAATGGAAAATTCGTCCTTGATGAACTGCGCCTGGGTGCCCTTACCCGCACCGGGCGCGCCAAGCAGGATGACACGCATAGGATTCTCCGAATTGCCGCGAATGGGAAGGTTCCCCCTGTCCCGAAGGGGGACGACTTTACCGTGCGGGTCCAGCCGGCACAAGGGCGACCTTGGTCCCCCTCCCACCGGCGGAGTCGGTCACGGGGTCAGGGTCAAGCGCGCCGCCGGGCTGTCGTCCAGGGCCAGGGGAACCGGCTCGCTGCCCAGCCGGGCCTGCTCCACGTTGGAGCCCGGCGCCGGTGTGTAGCGCGCCGCTATTCGCAGCACATCCAGATTTTCCGGATAGCCCTGCAGCCAGTCCGAGGGTGTCAGGGTCACGGTGATGGGGAAGGATTCCACCAGCACCCGGCGCGCCGCCAGCGGCTGGCCGCCCTCGCCGTCGCGGCGCAGGAACACGAACAGGGTGCCTCCGTCCGGCAGGTCCGGGGCATCCACGGTGACGGTGAGGTTGTCGAGCTTGTCGCCGCGCTCGCGCTGCTCCTCGGCGCGGGCCAGCCCCTGGCGGATCAGCCGGCCGGCTTCGCCGTCCCCGTGCCGGACCAGCAGCGCGCGCCAGGATTGCGCCGCCAGATCGAAGCGGCGCGCCTCGGTGGCGGCCATGGCGCGCAGCATCAGGGCGCCGTCGTGTTGCGGCTGTTCCTCCAGCACTCGCTGGATCTGCGCGTCCGCCTCGTCGGTGAGGCGGCCCTGGTTCTGGGCGATCATGCCGCGCGCCAGCAGCAGGCGGGCGCCGGCGTCGTCCGGGGCCAGGGCCAGGGCGCGGCGGGCCGCCTCCTGGGCCTGGGCCGGAGCGCCGAGCTGATCGTAGAGCAGCCCCAGGGTGTACCAGCCCGGCTGGCTGGGGTCCCGGGCGAGCCGGGATTGCAGCACCCGGGTGAGCGCCTGGGCGGAAATGTCATGGTCGTCCTCATTGGGACCCTCGCCGCGAATCACACGCTGAGCCACGTCGTCGTAGCGGCGCTGCTCGGCGAGCCAGCCGGCGGTTTCCGGGTGCAGCCCCAGGGTCAGGTAACCCAGGCCGGCCAGCACCGCCACCAGCAGCGGCAAGGCCAGCCCCGACCAGCCCACCGGCTGGCCGTCGCGACGCCGCTCGCGGCGCCACAGAACAAAGCACACCAGGGCCGCCAGCACCACCACCAGCGGCAGAATCACGAATAAGGTCATTCGGCGTCGTCCTCCTCCACGCGGCGGCTGGCGCGGCGGGCCAGCAGCAGGATGCCCAGGCCGCCCAGGATCAGCAGGGCCACCGGGCCCACCCAGAGAATGGCGGTGCGTTCGTTCACCGGTGGCCGATAGCTGACGAAGTCGCCGTAGCGGGCCACGAAGAACTGAACGATCTCCTCGTTGCTGCGGCCCTCGCGGATCATGCGCGCCACCCGCTCACGCATGTCCCGGGCGATTTCCGCGTCGGAGTCGGCGATGCTCTGGTTCTGGCATTTGGGGCAGCGCAGCTCCTCGGTGAGCCGGTGAAAACGGTCCTGCTGGGCGTTGTCGTCGAACTGATAGAGGTCGATGGCGGCCTGCAGCGGCGCCGCCAGCAGCAGGGTCAGCAGCATCAGGGCTCGGATCATCGCGGGCCTCCCAGGGGGTTGCCCGCCTGGCGCAGCACCGGCGCGAACTTCTCGTCCCAGGCACGCGGGTTCATCTCGCCCACGTGGCGCAGCACGATCTCGCCGCGCGGGTTGATGAGGAAGGTTTCCGGCGCGCCGTAGACGCCCAGATCCAGACCCAGCTGGCCGTCGGCGTCGACGATCACCTCGGTGAAGGGGTTGCCGTAGCGGGCCAGGTAATCGCGGGCCTTGTCGTCCTCGTCCTTGTAGTCCATGCCGACGATGGGCACGCCCCGTTCCGCCAGCTCCAGCAGATAAGGGTGCTCCACGTAGCAGGTCGGGCACCAGGTGCCCCAGACGTTGAGCAGCTGCCACTGGCCGTGCAGCCGTTCCTCGGTGAGGGTGTCGCCGGACAGCAAGGACGGCTTGGAAAACTCCGGTACCGGCTTGCCCGCCAGCGCCGAGGGCAGTTCCTCGGGATTGCGGCCCAGGCCACTGGCCAGCAGGATCGCCAGGGCCACGAAACCGACCAGGGGCACGAACACCCACAGGCTGGTGCTCTTCTTACTCATAGGCCGGCTCCTCGTCGCGGCGGCCGATCTTCTTGCGGTAGCGCGCGTCGGTGAGCGCCAGGGCGCCGCCCAGGGCCATGATCAGGGCGCCCAGCCAGATCCACCGAACCATGGGCTTGTAGTAGATGCGCACCGCCCAGGCGTCGCCTTCCAGGGGCTCGCCGAGGGCCACGTAAAGATCGCGCATCACCCGGCCGTCGATGGCCGCCTCGGTCATCACCTGGCCGCTGGCCCGGTAGGTGCGCTTCTCCGGATTCATCTCGGTGACCGCCTCGCCGTCGCGGCTGACCAGGAAATGGCCCTTGCGGGAATCGAAGTTGGGGCCCCGGTAGGCGCTCAGCTCGTCGAACTCGAACCGGTAGCCACCCACCTCGGCGGCGTCACCGGGGGCCATGCGCACATCGCGCTCCACCTCGTGGTAACTGACCACGGTGATGCCGGCCACCAGCACCGCCAGGCCGCAGTGCGCCAACACCATGCCGTAATAGCCACGGCCCAGCTTCCGCAGCCCGCCGCCCAGGCCCTGGCCATAGGCCAGCGCCCGGCGCGCCACGTCATCCAGATGCGCCAGCACCACGAACAGCGCCAGCATGATCGCCAGGGTGCCCACCCAGGGCGTATCGCCGGGCAAGCGGGCGGCCAGGAACCCGGCCACCAGGGCCGCCGGCACCAGCCACAGCAGGCGGCGCACCACGGCGCCGCCGTCCTGGCGTTTCCAGTTGCTCATCACGCCGGGCACCAGCAGCACCATGAGCAGCAACGCCAGGGGCACGAAAAAGCCGTTGAAGTAGGGGCTGCGGATCGAGACCTTGATGTCCAGGGCCTCGCCAAGCAGCGGATAAAGAGTGCCCAGCAGCACCGCCGAGGCGGCCACCAGCAGCACCAGGTTGTTGCCCAGCAGGAAGGTTTCCCGGGACATCAGCCGGAAGCCGCCCTTCCCTTCCAGCTGGCCGGCGCGCATCGCGAACAGGGTCAGGGCGCCGCCGGCCACCACCGCCAGGAACGCCAGGATGAAGGCGCCCCGGCTGGGATCGTTGGCGAAGGCGTGCACCGAGGTGAGTACCCCGGAGCGGACCAGGAAGGTGCCCAGCAGACTCAGCGAGAAGGCGACGATGGCCAGCAGCACGGTCCAGGCGCGGAACAGATTGCGCTTCTCGCTCACCGCCAGGGAGTGAATCAGGGCGGTGCCCGCCAGCCACGGCATCAGGGAGGCGTTTTCCACCGGATCCCAGAACCACCAGCCGCCCCAACCCAGCTCGTAATAGGCCCACCAGGAGCCCAGGGCGATGCCCACGGTGAGGAAGCTCCAGGCCACCGTGGTCCAGGGCCGCGCCCAGCGCGCCCAGGCCGGGTCCAGGTTACCGGCCATCAGGCCGGCCACGGCGAAGGCGAAGGCCACCGAGAAGCCCACGTAGCCCATGTACAGCATGGGCGGGTGGACGATCAGCCCCGGATCCTGGAGCAGCGGATTGAGGTCGGCGCCGTCGATGGGGAACCAGGGCAGCGAGCGGTCGAAGGGGTTGGAGGTGAGCAACATGAAGGCCAGGAAGCCCACCGCGATCATGCCCATCACGGACAGCACCCGGACCACCATGTCCAGGGGAATGCGGCGGCTGAACAGGCCCACCAGGGCGGTCCAGCCGCCCAGCATCCAGGCCCACAGCAGCAGCGACCCTTCGTGCCCGCCCCAGATCGCCGACAGGCGGTAGCCCAGGGGCAGCTCGGAGTTACTGTGGTTGGCCACGTAGGTGATCGAGAAGTCGTTGATATAGAAGCAGTAGCCCAGGGCCAGGATGGCCACCGTCAGGGCCAGCCACTGCAACCAGGCCAGCGGGCGGGCATAATGCTGCCAGGCCTCCACCCGGCGGTAAACGCCGACCAGAGGGAAGATCGCCAGGACCAGGGCCGTCGCCATGGCCACCCACAGGGAGAGATGTCCGAGTTCCGCCGCCACCTTATTCCTCCGGCTGAGTGTGCGCGGGCATCATCGGCAGATGCGGCCCGCTTTGCAAGCCCACCGGCGCGCCGCCCCTGGCGCCCCGCGGGCATGGACATATTTTGAGACGCTTAGCGGTCGTGCCCGACGACGCCGCTCTGCTACTATGTGGCTATCATCAGGGTCGACACTGTGTTTAAAGCGTCGCCATTTTGCAGTCAAAAGGTCATCTTGCATCCATACACTATCACCGGCGGGTTGGAACGAATCGGGCTCGATCCGTTCCATACTGAGTGAAAACAATGGATGTTCGGCACCAGCCCGGCCTGTGTGGAGTAACCAGTTTGAGCACAAATAACGTGAACACCGCGAATCCGGATCAAAAATCCGCCTATTCCTACGACGACCTGCTGGCCTGTGCCCGCGGTCAGCTGTTCGGCCCCGGCAACGCCCGTCTGCCCCTGCCCGGCATGCTGATGCTCGACCGCATCAGCCACATCGCCGACCATGGCGGCGAGTATGGAAAAGGCGAGATCATCGCGGAGTTGGATATCCACCCCGAGCTTTGGTTCTTCGACTGCCACTTCGAGACCGACCCGGTGATGCCGGGTTGTCTGGGTCTGGACGCCACCTGGCAACTGCTGGGCTTCTTCCTCGGCTGGCTGGGCAACCCCGGCCGTGGCCGTGCCCTGGGCGTGGGCCAGGTGAAATTTTCCGGCCAGGTGCTGCCCACCGCCAAGAAATTGACCTACCGGATTAACGTGAAACGGGTGATCGCCCGCAAACTCACTCTGGGCATCGCCGACGCCGTGGTTTCGGTGGACGGCGAGGACATTTATGAGGCCAAAGACCTGCGGGTCGGCCTGTTTACCTCGACGGAAGGGTTTTAGTGCCCGCTAGTACGACAATATCACCTTGATGGAGCACCATATGCGTCGCGTCGTGATCACCGGCATGGGCATCGTCTCCTGCCTCGGCAACGAGGCCGGGGCGGTGTCCCGGGCCCTGCGCGAAAGCCGTCCGGGCATTCGCTTCAAGGAAGCCTATAAGGAAATAGGCATGCGCAGCCAGGTGGCAGGGACGCCGGACATCGACCTGGAAGAACACATCGACCGCAAGCCGCGCCGCTTCATGGGCGACGCGGCCGCCTACGCCTATGTGGCGATGCGGAACGCCATCGCCGACGCCGGCCTGGAGGCCGACGACATCAGCAACGAACGCACCGGCCTGATCGCCGGTTCCGGCGGCCATTCCTCGGAAAACCAGGTGGCCGCCGCCGACATCGCCCGCGAACGCGGCGTCAAGCGCGTCGGCCCCTACATGGTGCCGCGGGTGATGGCGAGCACGGTGTCCGCCTGCCTGGCCACGCCGTTCAAGATCAAGGGCGTGAACTACTCCATCGCCAGCGCCTGCGCCACCAGCGCCCATTGCATCGGCAACGCCGTGGAACAGATCCAGTTGGGCAAGCAGGACCTGATCTTCGCCGGCGGCGGCGAGGAGGAGCACTGGACCCTGAGCTGCCTGTTCGACGGCATGGGCGCCCTGTCCACTAAGTACAACGACGCCCCTGAGACCGCGTCCCGGGCCTATGACGCCAGCCGCGACGGCTTCGTGATCGCCGGCGGCGGCGGCATGGTGGTGGTCGAGGAGCTGGAGCACGCCAAGGCGCGCGGCGCCAACATTCTCGCCGAGGTGGTGGGCTATGGCGCCACCAGCGACGGCCACGACATGGTGGCGCCCAACGGCGAAGGCGCGGTGCGCT
This sequence comes from Alloalcanivorax profundimaris, assembly GCF_015265435.1. GTDB lineage: Bacteria > Pseudomonadota > Gammaproteobacteria > Pseudomonadales > Alcanivoracaceae > Alloalcanivorax > Alloalcanivorax profundimaris. Next base: position 192,128 of record NZ_JABJWH010000009.1, read on the forward strand.
GCATGCGCCAGGCGCTGGCCAACGTGGACGGCACCGTGGATTACATCAACGCCCACGGCACCAGCACCCCGGTGGGCGACGTGGCCGAACTGAAAGCGATCCGCGAAGTGTTCGGCGACCAGGTGCCGGCGATCAGCTCCACCAAGAGCCTGTCCGGCCACAGCCTGGGCGCCGCCGGCGTTCAGGAGGCGATCTACTGCCTGCTGATGATGCGCGACGGTTTCACCGCCGGCTCCGCCAACATCACCGAGCTGGACGCGGACGCTGAAGGCCTGCCGATTCTCACCAAGAGCAACGACCAGCGCCCCGAGCTGGTGCTCAGCAACAGCTTCGGCTTCGGCGGCACCAACGCCTCGCTGGCACTGAAGCGCTGGGCATAGGCCGGGCTCCGCCCGGCCAGCTGCAAGCTACAAGCTACAAGCTACAAGCTACAAGCTACAAGCGGATTCAAGACTGCTTGCAGCTTGAGGCTTGCAGCTTGAAGCTCTCTTCAGAACTTGTGTTCCATCCCCACTGAGAACAGGCTGCCGCTGTCGTCATCGCCGGTGCCGTTGGCGTAGGTGTAGTCCACGTCGGAGCCGGATACCAGCCCGTAGAGCGTGGTCTGCTTGCCGAGTTTGTAGTCGGCGCCCGCGGCCAGGATGTCGCTCTCGTAGTCGAGATCACTGCTGTCGAAACGACCGGCCTGGGCCTTCAGTTTAACCCGCGGCAGCAACTGCCAGCCGGCACTGACCATATACGAGGTGCCGTCGGCGCGGTCGGCGCCGGACACGTCCGGATCAATGCGCACCTGCTCGACCATCGCGCCCAGCTCCAGGTCACCAAGCGCCATACCCAGGGTGCCACGCAGCAGATCCAGGTCGGCGGCCACGGTCACCGGCGGCGGGACCGGGCTGTCCACTTCCAGGTAGCTGCGCTGATACGCAAGAGCAGCGAACAGGGCATCCCCGTCCCAGGTCGCGGACACACCATAGGTGTCGGCCAACCCGTCTTTCTCTTCGTCACCGATCTGGTCGTCCTCGCCAGGAGCGATTTGCGCGCGCACGATCACGTCGCCCCAACGGGGGCTCTTCCAGTTAACGGTGTTGCTGTTACGGCGCTGGCCGAAGAAGTAAGGTTCATCGCGCTTTAGCGGGAACGCTTCCCCTCCATCTGGTGAGCCGCAGCGCCACGGGCCACTTCAGAGATCAGTAAACAGGGGAACTAAGAGGTAGGGGCGGACAGTGAACCGCGTTAAGTTGTTTGTGCGAGCAAGCAACCACACAAGGACACTGCCGCCATGGGCGATGCTACGTTCCCCGGCTCGGGCTGGGAAGGTTTTATAGCGACCCGGTTCGTTCCGATCTCTGATTTCGAGTGCCTGATTTACCTTGTTGCTGACCCTCAAGTGCCGCCTTGCTGCCCAGGCTGCCGGCGATCCTGCTCCTTGATCCATGACACGACGACGCGGCGAGTCCGAGACCGGGATCTGTTCGAGTACCGGGTCTGGTTGGAGGTGCCGGTGCGACGGGTGCGCTGCCCCCGCTGCGGTGTCGGGCGTGAGGCGCTGTCCTGGTTGGCCCCACGAGCCCGGCTGACTCACCGGCTGCGCCAGCACGTCGAGGTCCTGTTAAGCCTCCTGCCGCTCAAGCAAATCGCCGGCCTGACCGGTCTGCACTGGCACACCCTGAAGACCATCGACAAGGCCCGGCTGGCCCGGGACCTGCCCGAGCCGGACCTCAGTCTGGTCCGCTATCTGGTGATGGACGAGTTCGCCCTGTTCAAGGGCCACCGCTACGCCAGTGTGGTGATCGATGCCGAGACCCGGCAGGTGCTGTGGGTGGGTGAAGGTCGATCCCGCGAGGCGGTTCGGCCCTGCTTCGAGTGGTTGGGGCCTCATTGCGAGCACATCGAGGCGGTGGCCATGGACATGAACACCGCCATGGACCTGGAGGTGCAGGCCTGGTGCCCCAAGGCCCGGGTGGTCTACGACCTGTTCCATGTGATCGCCAAGTTCGGCCGTGAGGTGATCGACCGGGTTCGGGTGGATCAGGCCAACCAACTGCGCCAGGACAAGCCCGCACGACGGGCCGTGAAGCGATCACGCTGGCTGTTGCTGCGTAATCCGGAGAACCTGAAGGCCGATCAGGCGGACGAGCTGAAGACGTTACTGGATCTGAATCAGCCGTTGATGGTGGTGTATCTGATGAAGAGCCAGCTCAAGGAGCTCTGGTACGCCCGCACCGAGCGGGCCGCCCGGTGGCGTTGGACACGATGGTTCAACATGGCTCAGGCGAGTGGCCTTGCGCCGTTGATCCGCTTCGCTCGGCGTCTGAAGCCCTATGCCGAGGGCATCATTTCAAGCGCCACCTATCGTCTCAACACCAGCGTGCTGGAGGGTATGAACAACAGGATCAAGGTCATCAAGCGCATGGCCTATGGCTACCGGGACAGCGACTACTTCTTCCTGAAGATCAAAGCCGCTTTTCCCGGTAATCCGCGATGAATCGAGTAGGAGGGGGCGTCACCGCCCCCGTCCTCTCACACCACCGTACGTACGGTTCCGTATACGGCGGTTCAAGGTCGGCTCTGAAGCCTCGCTATCGTATCCACCAACGACACCAGTCCCAGCGTTGCGAAGTACCGATTCGGCAAGGCTACCTTCAGGTGCGAGGCGCCGCTATTCCACCACGGCCCTCGACCATTGCTCGCGCTGTGACACGCTCGCGCTTCCGGTAACCCCAGCCTCATCAGCGCACGCGCTCTCGTCGCCGGTCGCTTCCACTGCCGCCACAGGATCCCTCGCAGCTTGCGGCGCAACCAGCCGTCCACCGTCTCCAAGGCACGCTTGGACGCGGTGAGCTGGTAGTACGCCGCCCAACCCCGCAGGATCGGGGCCAGTACATTGAGGGTGTGCGACAGGGAGCGACCTCGCCCTCGCCGGAGCACATCGCGCAGTGTCGACCGCAGCCGTTGCACGCTCTCCGGCGACACCCGTAGCCGCGTCTGGCGGTGCCACGTCACGCTGTAGCCCAGGAAGCGCCGGCGCCACGGGCGATCCACCGCGCTTTTCGCGGCGTTCACCCGCAGCTTCAGCCTCTCCTCCAGGAACCGCGTGACGCTCACCATCACCCGCTCTCCCGCCTGCTGACTGCGAACGTAGATATTGCAGTCGTCCGCGTAACGGCAGAACCGGTGACCCCGGCGCTCCAGTTCCCGATCCAGCTCCGTCAGCAGCAGGTTGGACAGCAACGGCGATAGAGGGCCGCCTTGTGGCGCCCCTTCCCGCCTCGGGCTGACCAGCCCGCCGTCCATTACACCTGCTTCCAGGTAGGCTCGAACCAGCTTCAGAACACGCGGGTCGGCAACGTGGCGCGCCATCAGACCCATCAGCACGTCGTGGTTTACCCGGTCGAAGAAGGCTTCCAGGTCGATGTCCACCACCCACCGGTGGCCTTCCTCGATGTGACCCCGCATCGCGCTCACCGCCTGATGCGCACTGCGTCCTGGCCGGAACCCGTAACTCGACGCCGAGAACGTCGGCTCCAGCAGCGGGCTCAGTACCTGATGCAGTGCCTGTTGGATCAGGCGATCCTGGACCGTCGGGATGCCCAGCGACCGTTCGCCGCCTTGCGGCTTCGGGATGCGCACCCGGCGCACCGCGCTCGGTTGGTAGTAACCGGCGTGTATCCGTTCCCGGATCGCCGGCCAGTGTCGTTGCAGGTGGCCCTTCAGGTCACCCACGGTCATGGCGTCCACGCCCGCAGCTCCCTGGTTACGGACCACCCGTTGATACGCTCGCATCAGGTTGCCGCGCTCCAGCACGGCCTCCATCAGCGCGCTCGGCTCCGCGTTCGTCCGCGAGCGGGACGCCACCGTCGTCTCGGCACCGGTCGCACGCACCCCGGGATACTGTCCCGCTCCTCGTTCGTCCGCCTGAACCATCCGGTTCACTCCTGCCTTCAATAACCTTCGGTGAGTGCCCGCCGCCTACTAACGGCAGACCTTGTTCAGCCCTTCAACTGCTGGTCAGGCAGCCTACTACGGCCTCGGCTGACTTCTGCCGCCCCATCCCGACCCCTCACGGTGTCGGTAGCCCAGTGGCAGGACGGCAGACCTCCCAGGGTAAGACGCGCGACCTTCACACTTATGCCCGCCGCATTTACGTCCGCCACTTCCGTGCAAGTACCGGGCTTTGAAGATAGGTGCCTTCTCACCCGTGACGACCGCCTCATATGCGATTTCTGTTCGTCAGGCCAGTGCTTTGCCTTCGGCTTCCTTCAGATTCCACCTCGCGGTGGACACCCTTGCCGTTCAGCTAGTGGTTCCCCTTGCCGGGCCCACAGAGGACTTACACCTCCAAGTCGTCCCGGGCGGCCACCACGGCGGGCCGGGACAGCGCCAATCTATGGCGCTTCGCGCCATGCCTGGCGCACACCAAAAAAAAGCCCGCCGTAAAGGCGGGCAACTGTCACTTGCGTCGAGGAAATGTGGGCGGCGTCCGATGCCGCCCCGATACGGTTTTTCTTAGAACTTGTGTTCCATGCCCACGCCCAGGGTGCGCTCTTCTTCTTCGTCACCGGTGGTGCCGTCTTCGTAGGTGAGTTCGTTGAAGTAAGCGTACACCTTGTAACCATTCTGTAATCTTTGCCAAATAGACTTTAATCGCGCTTCAACACACACAAGCAAACCGAAAAAGGTGAGACAGATCATGAGCAAGAAATATTTGGGCTTGGCTTTGGCGATTTCTGCCGCTTCTGCTGCACAGGCCGGAAACGTTACGACCAGCGGCGAAGACCTTGTGATCGATACCGACAGCGGTATCAAAGTGAAAGTGTCGGATAACTCTGCGTCTTTTCAGCTCGGCGGGCGCATTCAGTGGGATTACGACGCCACGCAGTCTGACGACAACGGTGTTGACACTACCGATTTCGACGTGCGCCGGGCACGCCTCTACGCCAAGGGCCACTTTGGCGACTGGGCGTACAAAACCCAGTTCAACGTGGCTGAGAGTGATGGCGCCGACGGCGGGACCGCTGAGGACCTGTACATTCGCTACCTGGGATTTGGCTCGACGGCAACCGTGACTATTGGTAAGCAGAAAGAGCCATTCGGCCTGGAACAATTAACGAGTTCAAAAGACATCTCGGCCCTTGAGCGATCCGCCATGACCGAGCGTTATACCCCCGGTCGCAGCAGCGGCATCCAGCTCAGTGGCAAAGGCGGCAACTGGACCTACGGTATCGGCTACTTCGAGGCAGACGGCAATGGCAGCGACGACTTCAATAACACGGCAGTAACCGCACGGGGCACGGTTGCACCGATTCAAACGAACAATATGGTTGTTCATCTTGGTGCGGGTTATACCACGCGTGATGCCGACACTCAGGCCGATGAGGTCGATACGTTTAATCTGGAGCTCGCCGGCGCTTTCGGGCCCTTCCATGCCCAGGCCGAATATTTCGATTCCGAGGAAGGCCAGGTGGATGTTGATGGCTATTACGTACAGCTTGGCTGGATCATCACCGGCGAAAGCCGTCCTTACAAAGCCGGAGCATTCAAGCGGGTAAAACCGGCATCACCCAAAGGGGCCTGGGAAGTTGTTGCCCGCTTTGAGGATGGTGACGGAAAATACAGTGATGTGGGGCTGGCCACGACCGACGGTGAGCAAACAACACTGGGCGTTAACTATTACGCCAACAAGAATGTTCGACTTGGAATGAGCTACATGGATGGCGAAGAAGCCAATGGCGCTAGCGGAGATGAAGTGCGTGCGAGGTTACAATATGCATTTTGACCGAGCCTGTAAATAAATCTGTGTAACTGCCCATCCCATTACAGGTGGCCGTCCAGGCGGTCACCGAATTCGATAATAAAGCGATTCAATGCCGGCTTCCAATCACGGATCGGCATAGTCCATTTCTTTGAGGCCTGCTCGATCGCCAGGAAGGCCACTTTCAGTGCGGAGTCATCGGTGGGGAACAGCTTGCGACGCTTGGTGGCTTTTCGGATGACGCTGTTCAGTGACTCAATGGCATTGGTGGTGTAGATCACCTTCCGGATCGCCGGAGGGTACTCGAAGAGCGTGATCAGATTGTCCCAATGGTTGTGCCAGGATCGAGAGATCTGTGGGTACTGACGGTTCCATCGTTCTCCGAAGGCCTCCAGTGCCTGCCGGGCTTCGTGTTCCGAGGCAGACCGGTAGATCTGCTTCAGATCCGCAGTGACTGCCCTGTAGTCCTTCCAGGAGACATAGCGCAGCGAGTTGCGGACCATGTGCACCATACACAGCTGCACCTTGGTCTGGGGATACTCAGCGGCAATGGCATCCGGAAAGCCTTTGAGGCCGTCCACACAGGCGATCAGGATGTCCTCCAGACCACGGTTCTTCAGTTCTGTCAGTACCGACAGCCAGAACTTCGCGCCTTCGGTCTCGGCCAGCCAGAGGCCCAGCAGCTCCTTCCGGCCCTCCATGTTAATGCCCAGGGCCAGGTATAGGGACTTGTTGATAACCCTCTTGTCCTGACGAATTTTCACAACGATGCAGTCCAGATAGACGATGGGGTAGATCGGATCAAGCGGGCGATTCTGCCACTCGTGAACCTGATCGATCACACGTTCGGTCACCTTGGACACCAGCGTGGCCGAGATGTCCGCGTCGTACATCTCCTTGAAGGCGTCCACGATATCCCGGGTGCTCAGACCCTTGGCGTAAAGCGCCAGGATCTGGTCATCCATCTGGGTCAGACGGGTTTGGCCTTTCCGGACGAACTGAGGTTCAAAAGAGCCCTCCCGGTCACGGGGAGCCTGTATTGGCACTTCACCGTGCTGGCCCTTCAGGCGCTTGGCAGAATAGCCGTTACGGCTGTTACCGGTGCCCCGGCCTTCAGGAGAGTGCTTCTCGTACCCGAGGTGTTCGTCCAGTTCGGCATTGAGGGCGGTCTCGACGGTGAGCTTGACCAGTTGTTGAGTGAGGGCTCCGAGATCTTTTTCGGATTTGATGTCCTTGGCCAACTCGGCGGCCATGGCTCTGAGTTTTTCTTGGTCCAATTGCGTATCCACGATGGTATCCTTTTGAAAAGATTACTCAGTCGTAGGCAGTTACACAATTTGGTTTACAGACTCTTTTGACCGCATGGAGGTCGCTTGAATGAGTTTGCGGCTTGATATAGTTCTTGAGAGTTAATGAAATACTCAGGTTTTGGGCAGATATTAATGGGTAAGCGGATTAAATGGTTGATCTTACCTTTGCATGAGAGTGAGGCAAACCGACATCTCATCGGATTATCTGGTTGGTACTCCAACCTACTGCTGATGCATGCTTCCCTCGCTAATTCCAGCAAGAACCCCACACGCCTCAACTTCCCGGTCATCGTTGCAACTCGCTCTCAGTGAAACGAGTTGTTTCTCAAGCGCTTGCAGAGCGGTTATCTGCGAGCGCACATGAGAGATGTGATCATCGAGCAAAGCATTGACGGCGGTACAGGACTGATGAGGGTCGTCCTGATAGCGCTGTAGTTCGTGAATTTCTGCCAGTGACAGATCCAGGATGCGGCAGCGACGAATAAAGGCCAGCCGCTCAACGTGTTTCTCGGTATAGACACGGTAACCGTTCTCCTGCCGATCAGGCGGCGGCAACAAGCCCTGCCGTTCGTAGAAGCGGATCGTCTGTGTATCTACCCCTACTGACTGTGCCAACTGACCAATACGCATCGGGTTCCTCCGCAACGGATTCTCTACGCTATTGACCTTATAGCTACTATATAGTTTTAAATGAAAGCCCGATCACATTCAAGTGGAGTCATATCATGAGTAAAAACTGCGGAGGCCCCTGTGGCGACGATGCAAGGCCTGCGGCGGATACCGATATGCAGGCCTCCTCCGATGCGTCGGGGGAATGGGTCAGTGTTTATGCCGTGCCGAAGATGGACTGTCCATCAGAAGAGCGCATGATTCGCCTGGCCCTGAACGGCGTTGAGGGGATTCGGGCACTGTCCTTCGACTTGTCGAACCGCCGGGTGAAGGTCGTGCATGACGGTGAGGTCGAGCCCGTCACCTCGAAACTGAAGACCTTGGAGCTAGGCGCCTCGCTTCAGGAAAGCGTCGCTGCCGATCCGGAGACCATCAAGGCCGCCGAGTTTTCGGCAGCTTCTGCTAAGCAAGAATCCGGGACCCTGCGCTGGTTGCTCGGCATCA